>NZ_JAGGPB010000049.1 GCF_018614055.1 Streptomyces sp. ISL-98 | reverse complement strand
TGCGCCCAAGAAAGGGGATCAGACCAACCAGGCCTTTTGGAAGGTTCGTGACCTCCGAGACCTGGTGGCAACGGGCGCAACCAGGGAGGACCCAGACTTCGGCCAACATATCCGCGACTATCTGGCGGCGACCGAGGAAGCACAGGCGGCCATGCGCCGGGATCTTGGTACCTCCTGGCCGCAACGTGATCAGGGCTCGACTGCGCCCGGGTGTGATGCCTGACCCGCCAGCCAGCTCTGCCGCTCAGCCGGCCATTTCAAGCGCCGTAGGAGACGTCTTCGGCCGGGGTGGAGTAGTCACCGGCGTCGGCGTCCGGGTCGAAGTCCAGGGCCAGGAGGTAGCGGATGCCGCCTTGGGTCTGGACGGTGGTGGTGTCCTCGCGCGGGGAGTCTGGGGTGGCGACGTGGGAGTCGGGGTGGTTGAGGATCGCTGCGGCGAGGGCCTCGGTGCGCGCCGGGGAGGGCAGGACGTCGTCCGTAGTCGGTTCGACGTCCTGCAGGGTGAGGTCGAAGCCGTTGCCCGCCAGCGTGGTGAAGGTGACGCGGTCCTCGCCGGGTTCGGCGTGGGCGCCCAGGACGTGCGGGCTATCGCGCAGCGCGTCGGCGATGCGGACGGCGTCGTGGTCGGCGTCGAGGAGTGGGCTCTTGTCGCGATCGATGGCCGGTGGGACCGAGCGTTTCACTTGGCGGGCTTCGCCATCCACGATGCTCAGCGTCATCGGGCCAGAGCCCGTCGGGTGTACAGCGTGCACGAGATGCGGCCCAACCAGCCACCGCAGGACCCCGACGGTGACAAGTGCGCGGATGACCACAGGGCAGACAGCTCCCAGTCGCCCTCCCGTCGTCCGCAGCTATCGCCGACAACCGGCCGCCTCTTCAGGGCACCGACGGTCTACGCGTACGGCTGCTTCTCCGTTCACTCGTGAGGGGTAGCCGGGCGTCGGGGGCCCTCTGCCGGGACCTGCGACTGGCACGCTGTGGTGGCATGACAACTACCAGCAACAACGCGATCATCGAGGAGTTCCGGCGCATGGACGCCGACGGCGACGGAGTCGTCGACCTCACCGACTTCCTGCGTGCGCCACGTAAGCTCCTCGCCACCCTCGGAGTCCCGGAGGATGCCCCCAAGGCCCAGGCCCTGATTCGGGCCAATGAGACCCAGTGGGGCTTCTTCCTCTCTCTGGGCGACGCCGACGGCGACGGGGTCCTGACCGCTGACGAGTATGTGACCACCCGCACCTCGCCCGAATTCCGTTCCCCGAACCGTCCGGGCAAGGGGGAGGTCTGCCAGACCCTCTTCGCCGTCCTCGACAGTGATGACGACGGCACCATCAGCGAGGACGAGTTTCTCCACGCGGCCGGCTTCCTGTGCATGCCGCCGACCGAGGCGTCGGCCTACTTCGCGACGCTCGACAGCGATAACGACGGACAGCTGAGCAGCAAGGAGTTCCTGAAGGCGGTCAAGCGCTTCTACACGAGCTGAACAGACATAGGCAGTCCGTGGAGGCCACCCGTCACTGGGGGCCTCCACCCTGTGTGGCCCCTCTGGGAATGGCTCCGCACCCGGCAGCCGAGCCAGAGCGTGAGGCTGGATCACAGCCACGGGGGGGGTGCGTGCGCAAGTCAGGGCGCCGACGCTCACCCCGAGATGACGACGCGCACGGTGGCACCGCGGGCAGTCGCTGTTCACCTGGCGCCTCTGCTGGCGCAGACGGCGGCCCCGAGCCTCCGTTGGTCCTTGTTCGGGATGATCGCCACAGTGCGGAGCATTGCTCGGGCTGCCCGAGTGCATCCGCTCGCCGACCGAGACGCTCAGCCGCCGACTCAAGCACTCACCCGCCAAGTGGAACGCTCAGTCCCAGCCGGTGTGACGTAGCGCTTCGGTCGGCGAGTTGAGCGTTGTGGTCGGCGAGCGAGCTGATCTCGCCCCCGACACGGGGCCTCTCGCCGCCCGAATCGACCGAGACGCCGCAGCCCAACCCACCCGGGGTCATGGTGCATGAGCAGACAGGGCTCATGTGTCGGGGTGTCGTTAAGGCTCCGCGTCAGGACCGGGCGAGGACGCAGAACTCGTGGCCCTCCGGGCCGGCCAGGCACCTCCACGGGACGTCGCCCTGGCCCACGTGGGCGGGCGGGGTCAGTACCTGTGGCGGTAGCGGTCCGCTTCGGGGTCGGTATACGGCTCCCAGAGGGCCTCTGTGGGGCGGGAGAAGGACCCTCCGCGCTCCCACCGGGGTGCGCCCGTCACAGCAGCCACGCGATGGATGGGTACCGTCAGCGGCTGGTGGCAGCCGGCCGCGTGGAAGTCGTCTGAATTTCCTTGTCTGCTCCTGGTCACGCAGGGAACGCGCTAGAAGCCATCCACGCCCAGTTCGGTGATGCCTGCGTAGAGCCAGCTCCACACCATGCCGCTGTGCGTCTTCGGGTCGAACAGGCCCGGGGCCAGCTCGTCCATCTCATCCAGGAACACCCGCGCCACTGCCTCCTGGTCCTCCTCCACCGGATAGGGGTGCCAGCAGGCGTTGCTGTAGCGGTAGACGGCCTCGAGGATGCGAGTGAAGACATCGAGGTCTGGCGCGAGCGGCACCAGCACCCGGTCCGTCGGCCCGTCCAGTCGGCTCCAGATGTGCACGGACCCGTCGTGGCGGTGCAGATACAGCTCGCCGTAGTCGCACGCGCCGAAGGCGATCAGGTCCGCGGCGGCCACACCGCTGAGCAGGCCGTCCTCGGGCAGGGCGCCGTCGGCCGGGGACCGCATGGCGTCGGCCGAATGGGTCTTGTACTCGGCCCCGTGGCACACCCACCATGCGGGCAGGCCGATGTCCCGCAAGTGCTGTCTGCTTCCCGGGTGTTCGAGCCCCTCGGGCAGTGCGCTCTCGGGTATGCGAACCACGTGCCGCTCCCCGAAGGCGTCGTCGACCCGGGCCGCGGTGAGCGGACCCGTCGGCCGCCGCTGCGCCAGTTCAAGGCCGGGCGGCGGTTCTTCGGACGACGTGGGGTCGATCCCGCCACGCGGCCAGTCCCGCAGCACCTCCGCGTCTGTCTCGAGCACCGCTATGCCGTGCGTGTTCTCGACGAGATGGCGGATCCTGCCGCCCACGGCGGCGAACGCAACGGCGCCTTCCCAGCTCTCCGGGGCGCTCAGCTCCCAGTTGTCCAGCTCCGGCGCATCAAGCGCCTCCGGTGACCATGGCGCTTCTGTCAGCGCTCCTTCGTCCCGGACCTTCACCCTCCGGCCCGTCTCCGCATCGAGCCAAAGCGGGCCACGCTGGTCGACCACCTCGACGAGCTCCCGGCCCTCGTACAGGCGGCGGTGGACCTGGTAATAGTCGCCGTTCAGGCTCGGGTGGGCCATGAACCAGTTGGCCGGCCGCCACCAAGCCCACACTGTTCGCCACGGCATCCCCGGCTCGGCCGTCGCGATCCACTCGGCGTACTCCTCGTGGCCGGTCGCCTTCGCCGCGAAGTGCAGCCAGGAGGCGAACTCGGCGGGCGCCACGTCCGCGTCGCCGAAGATCGCTTCGGCCTGCAGGAAGACCTCGCGCCCCACGTCCGCGCCCTTCGCAGCGGCGATGTGGTCGCGCACCGCCGTGCGATCAGCGGTCAACAGCCGTGCGGGGTCGGCCAGTATGTCGTCCAGCTCCTCACTCATGCGGCCATCCTGCCACCCACCACCGACACCCATCACCCGGGATCGGAGGCTTGCGACCATGCATGACGCCATGGCATCAGGCCGGTTGCAAGGGTGCTGTGGTCATCCCGGTGGGCGTAGCTCGGCGCACTCGTCGGTGAAGGCGCAGAGCCCGCGGATCAGGCTCAGGTAAGTGGCGGAGCCCTCGGCACACTGCCTAGCGGATATGCCTTGGAGGCACTGGTGCCACAGGCCGTCTGGAGCCAGAAAGTGCGCGGCCTGGTTGGCACCGAGGTTCAGGTCGATGTACTGAAGGGCGCCCAGAGCCACGGGCTGGTCGTAGGCGAGGTCGGCGCGGGCAGGTAGCGATCAAGGTAGGCAGTCAACAGATCAGCGTCGTCCGGCGTGCCGAAGGTGGCCAAGGCTACGCAATATGCCAAGCCCGCACAGCAGACCTCGCTGGCCAGCAGGAGCTCCCCGAGACGCTCGCGGAACTCGGTCCGGCGAGACAGCGATGAGCCATGCGGCGGTCCTTCGCTCACGCCACCCGCCCTCAAGAAGAGTGACGAGCTCGTGCGCGGTGATGAGCTCGGCGTCCTCGGCAAGACTTCGCGCGAATCGGTCGTACTCGGGTTCTTCCAGGCGCAGCAAGCTACCGCTGAGCTTCAGGTAGCGGCGGCCGGGCGTAACGTAGCGGCGGACCAGGTTCAGCAGTTCGGCGTCCTCGTAGGCATGGCGCACCACAGGATCTTGACTCGCCGAGCGCAATCGGACCAGCCCTTTTCTCGACGTCACGCCGCTCGCCGACACACGCGATCAGGCGCACAACATCGCTGGAGTGGGGGTCCCACGTCGTCCTTGTCGGCGCCGTCTGCCGAGGCGAGCAAGGCGCTCCGCCACGGGGAGGGCTGACGACTGCCATGCTTCCGACGGGCTAGGTGCCAAGTAGCTTGTTTCACTGGTGACTACGGTGCCTTGCCCATGGGAAATTGCAGGTCATGAGCGGTTGAGTTGGCAGGCGCGCAACTCAACCGCCCGTGGCCGTGAGCACGGCCCGCGCATGGCGCGGGCGAAACGGCGGCCGTCGGATAACCAACGTCCGCGCCCGCCCGTCCCGGCCGGGACGGGCCGGTTCAGCCGCGGAGGAGTTCGGCGACGTGGGCGTAGGAGTCGTCCGCGTAGCCGGCCGCCATGCCCCGGCGGGCGATGTCGTGGGCGGCGGAGATAACTGTGCTGTCGACGCCCCGACTGCGGGAGGCGTCGAGGACGTGGGACATGATGGCCGCCGCCGAACGGAGGTTGGAGCCCCCGGCGGGATAGCTGCCTGTGTCGACCTGCTCGGCGAAGGCGTCGATCACGTCGGGCAGGAGACCGGCAACTCCCTTGGCGTAGGGGGCAAGATCGGAGGCGGTGACGCCCTCGGCCCTGGCGAGGGCGAAGGCGTGGACGACGCCGGTCAGTGCCGTCCAGAAGATGTCGAGCAGCGCGACGTCGTGCGCCCCCGCACGCCCCGGGTCCGTGCCCAGGTGCACGCAGGTGCCGCCGACGGCCTGGAGGGTGTACCGGTGGAGTTCGTACAGGTCGGCCGGGCCGCTGTGGAGGACCAGGGTGGACGGGCCGCCGACGAGGTAGGTCGGAACCATGATTGCCCCGTCGAGGTAGTTGATGCCGTGCGAGGCCGCCCACTCGGCGGTGGCGCGGGCGTCGTCGGGAGTGCCAGCGGTGAGGTTGGCCAGGGTGCGGCCCTTGAGCGCGGCGGTGTGCGGGGCGGTGACGGCGTGGACGGCGTCGTAGTCCAGCACGCAGATCACCACGAGGTCGCTCGCCGCGATCGCCTCACCGGCGGTCGCGGCCTCGACGCCGCCGCTCTCCACCAGGCCGTCCGCCCGGCCCGGGGTACGGTTCCACACGGTTGTGGGATGGCCAGCGGCCAAGAACGAGGACGCCAGGGCCCGGCCCATCGGGCCCAGGCCGAGAACGGTGACGGGGGAAGCAGACATGGGGAACTCCGAGGTCGTGACGGTGACCGATCCGCACACGTGCGGCATGGGCGTGGCCGTCGGGGTGTTCGAGGGCAAGTGGAAGTCGTTCATCATGTGGGCGCTCGCCGACGGTCCGCGCCGTTTCGGGGAGACCAGGCGACTGGTCACCGGCATCAGTGAGAAGGTGCTGACCCAGCAGCTTCGGCAGCTCCGGGCGGACGGGATCGTGCACCGGGAGGACTACGACGAGGTGCCGCCCCGGGTCGAGTACTCGCTGACCGTGCAGGGCCGTCGGCTCTACGAACTGCTGGAACTGCTCTCAGCCTGGGGACGGGACCACCTGACCGCGGGGGCAGAGTCGGAAACGGACGAGGGACTTGGCGCGCCTCCACCAGAATCCCTGGCCGCCGGTTCTTGATCAAGTACGTACCTTCAGGTACGTGCCACGTCCCGTCCCGGAGCTCGGCGTTCGCGGCCCCCGGCGCGGTCCGCACCCGGCGAGCGACGGGCCGGCTGGCCGCTCGCCGGGTGCGGGATCCGGTGGGGCGGCGGGCGGCGGGTGGCGGGCGGCCCCTACCGCTGGAAGGTCCACAGCCTTGCCTTCGAGGGCGAACGCGACACGGCCGGCGCCCTGGGTCGTCGGGGAACCCGTCGCCCGCGCCATCAAGGTGCTGGAAGCCCTCCCCGACCAGAAGCGGACTACCTTCTTCTCTGCCCTCGGTGACGGCCCCCGGGGCGCAGAAGGCGACGTTCTCCGCGATGACCGGCAATGCGACGAACCAGCAGCTCAACCGCTTGGTCACACACGTTGCGGCTCATGAGGACGAGGTGTCTTGGTCCGAGCAGGAGGCGCTGGGGCACCTTGCCACCCTGAGCATCCAGACCAGAAGAAAGGCTGCCTAGCGGCTACGGCGTGCGAGCAGACCGAGCCACGCGTAGGCGCGGACGGTGCTGGCCGTAACGCCGAGTACGGCGGCCGTCTCTTCGTCGTTGAGGAGGTCGTCGGGATGTTCTCCGGCGGGCAGCACGGGAATGGGTCTGCCCGCGAGGTAGGCACGAGCTTGAGCGAGGTCATAGATCAGGATGCGGCTGCGAGGAAAGACGCTTGCTACACGCTGACGAAAGGCGGGGGCATCGCGTCGCTGCCAAGTGGCAACAGGCACGCCGGCCTGCTGGGCGATGTCGGCCTCATTGAGCACTGGCCGGTTGCGGGGGATCACAATGGTGTTCCTTGAGCAGCTGTCGGGTCACGGACGGGGCCTTGTAGGCTGGTGGTACTTCCTTACGCTGGCGTTCCGCCGGCACGGGTGTTGGTCAAGGCCCGGTGGTGTGCCGAGTCGCTCCGTGTGAGCGGCTCTCCGCCGGCCCTTTCATCAGTTCCCTCTTCCAGCGGCGGACTTCGCGCGGACTGCGGAGCCTGACCACCTCGACGCCGCGATCGGCTGTCTCAGCTACCTGTTGGGCGTAGCGGGGCCGGTTGTTCCGGTACTTGCGGATGGCGGTGCGCAGCAGCGACCGGCGGCTGAAGAATGCCTTGCTCCAGGTCAGCCGCTTTGCTTGTGGGCTGTCCTCGTGTCCTGCTGCTGGGCGGGCGTAGCCGGTGCGGCCGCGACCTTGCGGGTCTCGCGCATTATCAGCAGACCGTTGACCACCATCAGTGTCGCCGTCAGGCCGTGGACGCAGAGCGCGGTGGCCACGGAGCCGTGGTGGGCCAGCACGGTGGCCATGTCGCCGTACGCGGCGAGGGCCTCCACCAGCAGCACCCAGCCCAGCGCCCGGCGGTGGCCGGTCACCAGCAGGATGCCCAGGACCAGGGCCAAGACAACGTCGCGGATTCCCTTGATGATCAGGAAGCCGTCGCCGTCGCCGGACGGCCAGCTCGGCAGGCCGAAGCCCGGCGCCGTCGTCTCCGGGCTCAGGATGAACTCCACCCCGAACCAGAGGATGAAGAGGATGAAGGCGGCGGCCAGGACGGTGTTGATCTTCTTCAGCGACATTGTTCTTCTCCTTGCGAGTCTTCGTCAGCTTGGTGAGCTTCGTGGAGCTTGCCGAGTCGTGTGGGGCCTGATCAGGCCGCGCGGACGCGGCTGATCGAGGGGCGTAGTTTGTCGGGATCGGAGTTGTGGGATCTGAGCGGCAGCTACATTTCCCGAATGTCGGCATTTCGGTGGCCAGCTGCCGCCCGGGGAGTGGGGATTGTGCGCCACCGGCGCGGCGTAGGCCCGCAGGGTCAGTAATCCGAAGCCCTGTCGGGCTCACCCCGACGGGGCGAAAGCCGTCGACATACAGGGGCGAACCAGCGCATGTCGGGGCGGCTTTGGTGTCAGGTGAGGGCGGCGACGAGCAGGGTGAAGGCGGCGATGATGACGGCGACGCGGACGTAGTGGAAGCGGTCCCAGCGGTTCATCTGCTGCTTCCAGTCGGCGGGCCGGTTGTCAGGGGTCCACGTCTTGTTCCGGTTGTTGATCGGGACGAGCAGCAGGAGCGACATGATCACGCTGAGGGCCAGCAGCGCGCCGGCGGTGACGACGAGGCCGGCGCCTTGGTGGTGCCATCCGGCGATGGCCCAGACTGCGGCGAGGACGAGCGAGCTGATGTACCAGACCGGCATCACTGCGCCGAGCATCCGGCCCCCGTGGGCATGGCCGAGCTGGCCACTGTCCTCGGGGAGTGCGTTGAGGATCGGGTTAATGACGAAGGCGACGGAGAACTCCACCCCCACCATCAGGCCGACGACCACGGTGGTGAACACCTCGAGTGCGTTGAGCATGATGACCCCTCCTGGGATCTAGCGCCGCTAGATGATGAGGCAACGCTAGTACTGCTGCCGCTCGATTGTCTAGCGATGCTAGGATCGAATCATGTCGGTACAGGAACGCAAGCAGCGCGAACGGGCGGAGCGCGAGCGACTCATCGTGGCAACGGCCCGCGAACTCGCCGAGCAACAGGGCTGGGACGCGGTCACCACCCGTCGGCTCGCCGAACGCATCGAATACAGCCAGCCCGTCCTCTACAGCCACTTCCGCGGCAAACGCGAGATCATCGGCGCCGTCGCCCTCCAGGGCGCCACCGAGATGGCCGCGGCTGTGCGGGCCGCAGCCTCCGCTGCGGACGGCCCGCGCGACCGGGTGCGCGCCCTCGCCCGCACCTACCTCGACTTCGCCGCACGCAACCCGGCCGTCTACGACGCCCTGTTCCAGCTCGACGGCGGTCTCGCGTTCGCACAGGAAGACACCCCAGGGCCACTGAAGGACGCCTTCGCTGCTCTGCTGGAGAACCTCGGTGAGGTCGCCGGGGACGGCGTCCATCCGGCGCTGTTCACCGAGGTGTTCTGGGCCGCCCTGCACGGGCAGGCGACCCTGACCCGGGCGGGACGGCTGCCGCCGGAGGACGCCGCGCAGAGGGTGGAGCTGCTGGTGGACCGGCTCGCCGTGGTCTGACACACCGTCCGGCGGGCACACAGCCGGGGCCCTCGGGCCCCGCCGCTGCCTGCCTGCGGCATCGCTTTTGGTCACTCGCGTCCACACGGCGCAGCCGCAGATCGCCGGGCCCCGTACCTCAGACGGGCACCCGCCCCGGAAGCTGCGATGCTCATTGATCACGACCCGATACGCGCCCTAACGCCGCGTCATTCGCCGGTGCCCTCGTCGTCCCCGTCGAGGTGGACGGTCGCCGGGTCACGCAGTGGGCGCAAACCCCCGCGTGGCGAGCGGGCGGCGAAGCTGTAGCGGCCCAGGCAGTTGAGGTTGGCGTGCTTCAGCGGGGAGACCCGGGCCACGTCCTCGTCCAGGACGTCATGCTCCCGCTCCTCGGGCGGCAGGGCCCGCAGGTGGTCGACGGCGGCGTCAGAAATTCCACCGGCACGGCCGGACCGTAGCCCTGCGGCGACCAGCTCAACCGAGCTTTGCCGAACCTCGGCAGAGCCGTTGGACGCTGTGCTAGACGGCAAGATTAGCCCCTAGCGCCAACCGCTGTTCCATTGTTCCCCGGGGCCGGATGGGATTCTGCCCCGTTCACGGGGCGGAGGATGTCAATCCGACCCTGAGATCAGGGGTGGTGTGCGAGGAAGTCGCGGCCGCGCTCGTCGAGCTCGGCCGCTACCTGTACGCCACGGGCCCGGTACGGGCGAAGGTCGGAGCGCAGGGTCCGGACAGCCTTGAGGGTACGGGCGGACTTCACCCCGGCCATGGTGTCGATCGCCCGGCCCCAGGTGGTGCACGCCTGCTCGATGCTGCCCTGCTTGGCCTGGTGTTCGGCCTGGGCGACCAGGTCGAGCGCGATGATCCGCGCGTACGTCGTCCCCGGCTGGCTCGCGGCGGCGGTGGCGTACTGCCGCGCGGCGTTCTTCCGGTCGCCGAGGGTCTCGAACACCTTCGCCGTGCGGGAGTGGACGGTGGCCGCTGGCGGGACCCACACCAGGGCCCAGAACGGGACCTCGTCCCCGGCCCGCACCCCGGCGGCGAGCGCGGCGTGGGCGCGGTCGACGTCGGCGCGGGCCCGCTGCCTCTGGCCGGTCTCGGCAAGTGCGTGCGCGTGCGTGACGGCGAACAGCGCCTCGACCTGGGCGTCGACCCGACCTTTGGCGCGGTCCCATCCGGTCTCTGCGAGGGCCAGGCAGTGCTCGGCCCGGTGCAGCTTCATGCCCTGCTGGGACATCGTGCGCATCACGAAGCCTTCCTGACCGAGTATGCCCGCTGCCCGCGCGAGCGCGAGGGACTGTATGTAGTACCGCTGTGCCAGGCCTTGTTGCCCGCTGTCGTATGCCTTCCAGCCCGCGAGGTGGGCGTCGGCCGAGGCTACCGAGAGCACCTCGGCGCGAACCTCGTCGCTGGCGAAGCGGCCCCGGCACAGCCCGGCAATGTCGGTGACGAGGTACTGCACGAACGCGGAGCGGCCGTGCTGCCCGCCGTGGCGTTCGTCCATGTCCATGAAGAGCTTCACCATGTCGCGGACCGCGGCGACGTCGGCGTGCCCGGCGACGGCGCCGCCGCTGATGGTGCGGGTGCGGGCGGCGGCTTCCTGGACGGTCTCCAGGGGCAGGGCCGCGGCGGCCATGGAGTAGGCGGAGGCGGCCAGGAATCGGCGGCGGTTCACGTCGGCCTCGCCAATGGCGGTGAGCGTCTCGATCGGATCGAAGTCCAGCGTCAGCCCGATACTTTCATTCTCGCCACCGGCTGGCGAACCAAGTCCGAGGTCTTCGCGGGTGATCCGGCGGGCGAGGCGGCGGGACAGGGCCTCGGCCAGGTACCCCGGGGTCGCTCCGGACGGGATCGCGCCGAGCGTCCAGGGGCGTAGTCGTAGACCAGAGCATCCAGCCGTTCCCGGAACGTCGTCCGGACGACGGTTGCTCCGCTGGGCAGAAGGGTTCGGGCCAGTTCGCGTGCGACCCGGACACGGTCAGGCAGTTGGTGGATCACGTGGGACAGCAGGGCCAGGTCGAACCGGACCGCTCCGGGCGCATCCCGAACAGGAAACGCGTCAACCTTGTGCGCCGCACGAGCAGTTCGTACGCGGCCAGGGTCAGACACAGCGAAGCCGCCACGATCAGGGTGTACTTGACCGGGATCGTGGCACCAAGGCCGACCACGCCGTACGCGACCGCCACGACGATCGGCTGGTGCAGCACGTACAACGGCAGTGCGCCGACAGCCAGATAGCCGAACAGCCGTCGGAGCCTGCCGACATCGGCCCCGTCACCGGCCGCCGACACGGGCCGCCGACGCCGGTCGAGCAGCCCGACGATCCCCACGATCCAGCACCAGCCCGCCGCGCCGTACAGCGTGCGAGAGACCATCGCGAGAGCGGTCGGGTCCGTGAAGGGATCGTCCTCGGCCATGAACCCGGGCGCGCAGGCGGCAAAAAGCAGCGGCCCGAGCACCGCCGCCACCACCGCGTCACGGCGCATCGCCGCCCGGAGGCGGTCGTCGGTGGCCAGAACGAATCCGTACAGGAAGAACAGCAGGTACGCCCACCGGTGCCAGCCTCCGTAGTCCTCCTCGAGGCCGAGCAGCGCACTCATCACCGCGAGCGGCACGGCCGGAAGCAGCACCACGCCGCGCCGCTCGGACGCCCTGGCGAGACCGTCACGGATCCGGTGGGCGTGTGCCACGGGAACCCACCGGGCCATCGGCACAAGCAACAGCGAGAACGTGATCAGCAGCACCACGAACCACAGATGCCCCGTCTCGAAGTACTCGCCCTGCACGACGAAGGGGAACGAGGACAGATCCAGGTGTACATCGAAGAAGCGGGGCAGGAAGCGCGGATACGACTCGTCGTAGCCGGGACCCGCGGCCCGCTCCCGCAGCCACTGCGGCACCGGCAGCATCACAGCCGTCGCGAACAACAGAGGTACGCCGAGCCGCAGCAGCCGTTCCGTGGCGAAGCCGGCGGGGCCGCGGCGGCGCAGCGAGTACCAGGAGCCGAGGCCCGCGACGAAGAACAGCATCGGCATTGCCCACACCACACCGAGCCCGGCGATGATCAGGATCGCGTCGGTGGTGTCGCGGTTCTTGACGTAGAAGTCGTCGTCCGTGGCGAAGACCAGCGCCGAGTGGAAGAAGACGAGCCCGATGACGACCAGCGTGCGGATCGCGTCCAGCTCCGTACGCCTCCCCGACGCGGCTCTCGGCTCCGTCATACCGCCTCCCCCCGTGGCCCGTGGCGGCACCAGTGTCCGGCGTGCGGGACGTCGGCCGCTAGAGCTTGTCCCGGCGGATCAGGCCGGTTTCGCGGGGTCTGGCACGCACATCTGCGGCGATCCCGTACCGCCCCACAGCCACCCGGTCGGCCGCAAGCGCCTCGCCGCCCCTGCGTGCGGGCACGCCGAGCCGGTCCGGGCCGGCATCCCCAGGCCCCGCAAGATCACCTCATGGGTCATGCGGCCCCGTGAGGCCCTCGCCGAAAGCCATGGCAAGCGGCGGCTGTTGAAGGGGCGGCTCGCCTACCCGGACATCACCCGGGCCTGCGACCTCGCCCGAGCCTTTGCCGATCTCTGATCGTCGCCGTGCGCCGCGATTCTCAGCTCACGTCCTTCAACCCTCTCGCCCGGCCTTCCTCATCCCAGTGGATCTCCAGGATTCGCTCGACGGCGTCGCGGTTGACGGGCCCGAACACGTGGGGGAACAAAGTGCCCTTGGCGGCTCCGGGCGGCGGGGCGGGAACCGCCTCCTCCCATTCCACCCTGGCGGCGAGACGGCCTTCGTCGAGGAGCAGCACGATCAACGGCCTCGGCGCGGTCCGATAGAAGGTGTTGACGACAGCCAGAGTGGTCTCCTCATCGGGGGAGCAATGGACGAAACCGTCCTCCGCGAGAGAAGCGGGTGCGTAAGGTCGGTCGGGAAGGGCCTTCCAATCACCGAGCGTCACAACGTGATAGATCATGGCCCGGTTATACAGCAGCGGGTACGCCGAAGGCCCTGACCGCCGGACGCCCGGGGCCGTTCACGGTCGGTCATGCCGGAGGGCCGTCGCCTCAGGCCACCCCGGCTTTCGCCGAGACCTGGCGCCTTCGCACGATCGTCCGCTGTTTTTCACGGAACTGTGGCCAGAGTCATTTCAAAGATCCTCAACAATGCTGGGCCACCTCCGGCATCACACGCGTACGACGCGAACCCGCAGCACCTGGGGTGAGCCCGCGTATACGCCGACATCCGGTGCCCCGGCACATGTGCCATCTGAAAACGCGGGGCCTATTCGTCGGCGGCGAAGTGCCGTACGACGGTGTCCGGGCCGGGACTCATGAGGGTCTCGTGGCCGTCCTCGAACCGGACCCGGTAGGGCGGACTCCCGTTCTCTCCCAGGACCTCGATGACCTCCGCCGTCCGGTCGTGCTGACCGACGATCCGCCCGTGCATCAAAATCCTGTCGCCCACACTCGCTTGCATGCCGCATTCTCCATTCCATAGCCGTACCAGCCCACGCGGACGTACCCAGCCCAGCCCCCCGGCATGCCCCACATCACCCGAACGCCGCCAACCAGCCAGCGGCGCGCGTGCGGTGCCCCGGTACTCCTGTCAGCGGCGGAGAAATCCGAAGAGGCCGTCTCCTTACGCCACCATCCGCTTCCGCCTTCGCCTGCGACTCCTCAAGGACGCCTCGGTCTTCTGACGCTCACCTCCTCGGCGTAGGTGCAGATGTCTCAGTCGCCGCCCACGCGATTTGGACTCCCAGCCCTCTCCGCTCGGGGAGACGTCAGGGCCGCACGTCGAACACGCCCACGGCGCGGCCTTCTGCCGCCGCTTAGTCTCCTCCCGCTCCCGCCGCTCGCGCTCCTGTTGGGCGCGGCGATCAAGGTGGCAGTCCTCTTCCCTCGCGTGGAAGGCCCGGTAGTCGTCGGGTTGCGGGAACGACGCGACGACATCCACGAAGCCTGTCAGCGGCCCGGGTCCATTGCTGTTCACGCTGGCGAGCAGAAACAAGCCCGCCGGGCTGGCCCCGCCGTCACCCCGAACCAGCCGGCCCGCCGCCCCCCAGCCGACTGCCCAGGCCGGTCCGCGATCCGTCACTCGCTTCGCCCGTCCCGTCGGCTGAGTGCCGCGGGGGCCTGCATGCCCTCCTGGACGTCGGTGACAGATTCCGCGGCCCGGTCCAGGACCCGCCGGGCAGCCTGGCCATCACCGCGTTAGAGATACAGGTGGGTACTGGCGAGGAGTGCCTGCGACGTGCGGGCACCGAAATCCTTCCCTGCGTTGTTCCTACGGTGCTGGCGTGGCCTCGGAGTATTTCTTGATGAGTTCGTAGGAGCGAATGCGGTCGCGAAGGTCGTAGACGGGTGTGGTCAGCATCAGTTCGTCTGCTCCGGTCTCACCAGCCAGTTGCGTAAGCCGGTCCACGACAGTCTTGGGTGTCCCGACGGCTTGCTGTGCACGGAAGGCGGCCAGCGCCTGTCGCTCCTCGGCCGTGAACGGGTGGGTGGCCGCCTCCGCGGGCGTGGGGAAGGGCATGTCACTCAATCCTTTGAGGAGCCCGGCCTTTACGACGTCCATCGGCCCGACTCGCCACGCAGCTTCTTCTTCCGTCGCGGCACACACCGCCTCCACGCACAGCAGCACCCGAGGTTGCTCGCACCAACGGGACGGGGTGAACGCCGCCCGGTAACGTTCCAGGGCCGCAAAGGTGTTGTCCGGCCGGATGTGGTGTGCGATGGCGATCGGCAGGCCGAGTCCCGCGGCGAGAGCGGCACCTGCGGTGCTGGAGGCCAGCAGCCACGGCTCCGGCAGCGGGCCGAGTGCGACCTCGTCGACCAGAAAGGACAGGATCGCGGCTACGTCGCCTTGGTACTCCGCATCCGTCGCCGGTCCGGCTCCGCGGCGAAGTGCCCGCGCGGTGGCCTCGTCAAAGGTGCCAGGACCGCGGCCGATGCCCAGGTCGATGCGGTCCTGGTGCAAGGCGGCCAGCGTTCCGAACTGCTCCGCCAGCGTGATCGGTGCGTGGTTGGGGGCCAGTACTCCGCCCGAACCGAGACGGATGACCGAGGTCGAAGCGGCAGAGTGCGCGGTCAACACGACTGGTGGGAACGCGCCGATCGCGGGCGAGTGGTGATGCTCGGCGTACCAGATCCGGTGGTAGCCCAGCCGTTCCAGTCCCTGTGCGAAGGCCGCGGTGTCCCGCAGGGTGTCCACGGCTCGGGCGCCCGTTTGGACCATCGCGACTTCCAGCGCTGAAAGAGGTATATCAACCATGTCGTCAGCATAGAGATCATGCGCTCGACAAGGGGAGCAGTGATCCATTTACGTCCGCCCCTGCTGACCTGCCGCCCAACAGCCGCATGGGCCCAGTGCCCGTGTAACGACGAAGGGCCCCCTCCCCCACAGCCGAAGTAGCTGAGGAGAAGGGGCCCTTCGTATCGTGTTGAGCCAGTTCCATGGAAGTCAGCCGCTTGTCATCGAATCGGCGCGAGGGCCGGTTCTTGCCATCCAGCCTTGACGTTGCCGGTCCCGTCCGAACAGCCCCCGTCTTCCCGAGCCGCGGCGACCCCCGCCGACGATGCCCGACCAAGTTGGTGGGCTCGCTGTCTTTCGTCAGGCGCCGAGCGCCCAGAGGAAAGTGGTGGCGCCGGTGAATCCGAGACCGCCGAGGGTGGTTCCAGCGATGGCGGTCCACAGGCGGCCGATGCCGTGCCGGGCGTTGTGGATGCCCGCTGCGCCGAGGGTGACGGCGAGGGCTCCGGCGATGATCGCCCAGGGGAACATGACGTACGCGAACACGACGGAGACGGCGCCGAGGACGAGTGCAGTGGGGCCCAGGGCGACGGCGGGTGTGTCGGTTCGGTCGGGCACGGTCGGCTCAGGCATGATCTGTTCCCTCTTTTTGAACGGGTTCAAATTGTGCGCTGATCGTACCAACAGGTGGGTGAGGCGGACTGGTTGGGGTCGGACCGGCCGGGCCCGGGCGTACGGACAAGCCACTACCGGCGAACCGTTCTGCCACCGGCGGCAGCGACAGGCTCCTTGGACCCGGCCCTCGCCCTACATCCCCAGGGAAGAAAAAGACTCAGCTGAAAGACTTCACGTCGGTGATCTTCAGAACCGCCAGATGGTCGGCGCTGGTCTTCACGCACAGGGTGTCGCCCTTGACCAGGAGGGCGCTCTCGCCGTTGAGATCAACAGCATCGAAGGGGCCGGTCAGTTCGTGGTCGACGAGCCCCTTCTAGCACTGCGCGGGGGTGGCTCCCTCGGCCTTGCCGAAGTCCCCGTAGTAGAGGGTCAGTCGGTTCGCGGAGGTCGTGAATTCCCCGATGCGGCTGGCCTGGTCCCGGACGGGGATGTCCTTGTCGAGGTCGAGCGCCAGGTTCAGGGGTTCCTCTGCGGTGCCTCCAGTACCGAAGGTGACCGTGTTCGCCTCGACCACCCTCTCGTACTGCGTTGCCGCCTCCTCGCTCGGCTCACCGGCACCGCGGTCCGCCCCGAGCCACCCCAAGCCGTCGGCAACGGCCCAACCGCCGCCCGCCACCACCAGCAGGCCGGCTGCCAGCGCCCCGATGACGACGCCGGGCTTCGGCCCGGACCGCGGCTGCGGGGTCTGCGGAGCGTACGGCCATGGCTGCTGTCCCTGCGCCGCGACGTGCGGTGCCCCATGCGCAGGCGCAGGCGCCGCCTGGGTGGGCGCGTAGGCGGCGTGGGCCTGGGGTGCTTGAGGAGTGGCGGCCTGGGTCGGGATGTACGTCGCCGCGTGCGGGGCCGGAATCGCGGTGTCCTGCGGCTTGCTCATCGTGAACGCGGCGCCCGGCGGTGCGGAAGGCTCCGCAGGCTTCTCCGGCTCCGGCGGGTGCTCCGCCGCAAGCTCGCGCCGCGCGATCTCCTGGGCCAGCGGCGCGGGCAGCCAGCCCCCGAAGTCCCGCAGCGCCCGCCCCGACGCCTGCACGCACCAGTCCGCGAGGGCACCCGGCAGGGGCGGCCTTGAGGCAGGCCTCCAGGAGCGGGCGCAGGGCGTCCGGGTAGCCGCTCAGATCCGGCGGCCGCTGCTCGGTGTTGGCGATCGTGGCCGCGATGGAGAAGCCCGAACCGTCACCGTAGGGATGGCGGCCGGTTGCCACCATCGCCGCGATCAGACCGAGCGCGAAGATGTCCGTGGCGGGCGTGACCGTCTGTCCCAACGCGTGCTCGGGGGACATGAATTGGGGAGTGCCGACGAACCCGCCGGTCTGCGTGAGCTGAGTAGTGTCCGTCGCCCGCGCAATGCCGAAGTCGATGACCCACGGGCCCTGCGACCCGAGCAGGATGTTGCTCGGCTTGAGGTCACGGTGGATCACCGACGCCGCGTGCACGATCCCCAACGCATGCGCCACACAACCGATCAGCTGGAACACAGCGGGCAGAGGCAACGGCCCGTAGACGGACAACGCCTCGTCCAGCGGGACCCCGGGCACATATGCGCTGGCGATCCACGGCTCCTCGGACCCCATGTCGTGGTCCACGACCGGCACGATGTGATAGCCGGACACCCGCCGCGCCGCCTGCACCTCCGCCTCGAACCGCGCCCGGAAATCCGGGTTCTGGGCGAACTCCCGCCGGATCAGCTTGAGCGCCACCGGCTGCCCGCCTCGCGTCCGCGTGAAATACACCGCCCCCATGCCGCCCTCACCGATCTTGGCGGCGATGCGGTAGCCGGATATCTCCCGTGGGTCCTCGGGCCCGAGCGGCTTGAGTACATCCTGCCGGCCGTGCGGCACGGGGGTCCCCCCTCAACGCCCGCTGGCCACCACGCCGTTCCTCATCCGCCATCCCGAGAGGGAAGCACCCGTTGAAGCCGATCCGGATCTCGGCTCCACGGTGACCTTCGGCCCCACCGGCCAGGCCATCACCGCAACTACAGCCGCTGCCCGCCCGGAGCCGGCGGGCCCAATGCGAGCCGCGCGACGCGTGGCCAGTCGGCAGCCGGTCTGTTCAGGGGTGCACGTGGGCGGTTGCGCGGCAGGCGGACGCGCAGCGCTCCGGGGGCGATCCGGCACACTACGGGTGTCCGTAGCAGCACGTGTTCGCCGTCGATGCCGGCCGGGACAGTGTCCGTGTCCGCTTCGACGACCACATTCTCCGCGGTGAGCCGCAGGACGTTACCGGAACGGGAGCCGCGTACCATCCGCGCTGCCTGGGCCGTGTTGTCGACCCGCACGCACAGCACGCCGAGCAGGCCTGAGTCCAGCCGCTCCCTGCGCCCGGGGTGGGCCAGGTCGGCGGGTCGCAGGTAGGGGTTGTTGCTGATGAGCAGCGTCTGCAGCCCATCGGCGTGCGTGGCGCCGGCCCGCATCCGCAGCCTGGGCGCGTCCGGGCCGGTGAGGAGGCCGGGCAGCGACTGCAAGGTTGTGTGCACCTTCTCGCCGCGGTAGGCGGGATCGCCGACAACGGCCGCGTACGTTCCGAACGAGGCGTTGTTGACGAACACCCGGTCGGCGGCGAATCCGAGGTCGACGCGGAGTTCGAGGCCGTCTGTGAGCGCATCGAGGCTCGTCGCCGGATCGTCGCGCTCGAGGCCGAGGTCGAGGGCGAAGTGGTTGCGGGTGCCGGCGGGAATCACCAGGAAGGGCAGGTCGTGTCGCGCCGCCACCTCGGCCACCAGGGCCTGGGTGCCGTCTCCGCCCGCTACGGCCAGCAGGTCGGCTCCCTCGGCCACGGCCTGGCGGGCCAGTTCGGCGGCGTCTCGCCCGTCGGCGCCGAGCAGGACGACTCGGGCGCCCGCTGCCCGCGCCTTGTCCGCCAAGCGGAAGCGTTCCACCTTCCCGCCTCCGGAGCGCGGATTCATGAGGATCCAGGGGTGGTGGGGGGCCTCGGCAGGCGCAGGTTCGCGGCGGGAAGAGACGTGTCCCTGTGCCATGGCATTCCGGGCCGCCACGACCGCCAGCATCCAGAGGGCCACGGAACAAAGGGCCGGCCCGAGCATGCCGGAGGCTGCGTACAGGGTCAGGATCGTGACCGGTGCAATCACGGACAGGGCCACTCCCGCCACCCTCACCACACCGGTGTGGGCCAGGGCCCACCACACTCCGACGGCGGCGAGGGCCAGCCCGGCGAGGCCGGCCAGCACCCAGAGCACGCTCCGCAGGCCGGCGGCGACGAGCGCCACGAGCACGCTTGCCAGCAGGGCGAGCAGTGCCAGGCGCGCCCATCCGGCACCCGCTTCACTGCCGGCTGCCGCAGAGCGGCCTCCTGGCTCGCCTGCCGCAGCGCTGTGTCGGCCCATGTGGCGTTCTCCCCCGGAGTCTCGGCTTGGGGTTTTCACCGCGAGTTCATGGCCGGGACCGGGTCTGGATCACAGGTCGTCCGGCCGCACCACACACAGGGCCCAGATGATGAACCCGGACGCAATGATCATCACGATCGACCAGGCCGGGTAGTACGGCAGGGAGAGGAAGTTGGCTACGAGGACGAGTCCGCCGATGATCACCCCGGAGACACGCGCCCACGTCGCGGCGGTGAACAGTCCGAAGCTCACGAGTACGGCGACGGCACCCAGGACGAGGTGGATCCAGCCCCAGCTGGTGAGGTCGAACTCGAAGATGTAGTCGCGTGTCGTGACGAAGACTTCGTCCTCGGCGATCGCCATGATGCCCCGGCAGATGTCGAGGACGCCTGCGATCATGAGCATGACTGCCGCGAATACCGTCAGGCCTCCGGCCCACTGGCTCCTGCCCGTCGCGGTCTGCGGGGTCTGTGTGTGGGTCATGATGCTGCCTCGATTCGCTCTCGTGCGGTGCCCTCAGGGAGCGGAGGTGGACGTGCCGCTGCCTGCCCGTTCCGACGGGCCGGAGCCGCTCAGGACGAGTTCTTTCGCCCGGCGGAACTCCTCGTCCGTTATGTCGCCGCGGGCGCGGATCTCGGACAGCCTGGCGAGTTCGTCGACGCTGTTGGGCCCGCGATGGCCGGCCTTGGCCGTCTCCCGGATGTAGCTGTCGAAGGCTTCCTGCCGGGCGCGCGCCTGCGCCACCTCCCGACGGCCCATGGTCTTGCCTCGGGTGATCACGTAGACGAAGACGCCCAGGAAGGGGAGGACGAGGACGAAGACCAGCCAGCCGGTCTTGCCCCAGCCGCCCAGGGTGTCGTCGCGGAAGATGTCGGTGACGATCCGGAAGAGCAGGACGAACCACGCGATCCACAGGAAGAACATGAACATGGTCCAGAAAACGCTCAGCAGCGGATAGTCGTACGCGAGGTACACCTGCTCACTCATGGCTTACCTCCGTCCCGGGCATTCGCCCGGCAGCCGTTCTGTGCCGTTACCAGCTTGTCTCCGGCAAGGATTCGCGGCCTCACCCGAGGCGGGTGAGGCGGAGGGCCGCGGCCCGTCCGCTCAACGAGTGCCAGGGCGCCTGCCCCGATGGCGATGCCGGTGGGCCACGCTTGCTGTGCGGCCGGCCGGCGCGTGCAGGGTCTCCCCCGGCCAGACCAGCACCAGCACACCCGGCACGAGCGTGGCCGCCGACGTGGCAGTGCGTGGGCGTTCCACCGGGCAAGCGTCCTGCCCGCCGTCTGCCACAGGGTCACCCCCGGCGGGTGATCCGCGCGCACCGCCGGAGCGGTGAGGTGGGTACCTGGAGACGTGCGCCGACACGCCGCGGAAACGGACGAAGAGACGCGACATGAACGATCCAGCGGCTGCCCGTGATGCGGAACCCGGCAGTCTCGGCCGGGCTCCGCATCACGGGTGGCCGGGCCCGGGGCGGTGGGCGGCGGTCTTGGCCGTCGCACGAACGGTGTGCGTCGCGGCGGGCCTTGTGACCGCGTACTACCTGCTGCCCTTGGACGAACGCAGGACAGGCGCCGGCTCGGCCTTGCTCGCGGGCGGCCTGCTGGCGGTCGTCCTGGTCTTCCTGTGGGAGGCGCGGGCCATCGTGCACTCGCCCTATCCCCGTCTGAAGGCCGTTGAGGCCCTGGCTGCCACGCTGGCGCTGTATCTGGTGCTCTTCGCCGGCGCCTACTACCTGTTGGAGCGTTCCACCCCGGGTTCCTTCAGCGAACCGCTGACCAGGACGGACGCCTTGTACTTCACACTGACCACGTTCTCCACCGTCGGATTCGGCGACATCACCGCCCGTTCCCAGACGGGGCGAGTACTGACGATGCTTCAGATGGCCGGCGGCCTGATGCTCGTGGGCGTCGCCGCGCGGGTCCTCGCGGGCGCCGTACGGGCGGGGCTGCGGCGACAGGGCCGTGAGCCGCCGCCGGAGTAGGGGCCTTCGGCACGAGGACAGCGGTCCGGGAGGTTTGCACCATGGTCGCACCGAGCGCAATCAGGGCTTGGCCGTCACCGGCCGAGAGGGCGGCGTACGGCAGGAACGCGCGCACGCGTGCCTCACGTTCGGGCCATGGCCGGCTCGAAGCGGAGACGGAACGGCCCGACCCCGTGGCGGTGATCGAGCGGCAATCGGTCGCGCGGCTGCCCGAGTTGGTGCCCATCCGCTACGGCCGCATGCTCGAGTCCCCGTTCCGCTTCTACCGGGGCGCGGCAGCGATCATGGCGGCGGACCTCGGCCCCCTGCCGGACACCGGCCTGACGGTGCAGCTCTGCGGAGACGCTCACCTGCTCAACTTCCGACTGCTGGCCTCGCCCGAGCGTCATCTGGTCTTCGACATCAACGACTTCGACGAGACCCTGGCCGGGCCGTTCGAATGGGACGTCAAGCGGCTGGCGGCCAGCTTCGCGATCGCGGGCCGGGCCAACGGCTTCTCGGCCAAGGAACAGAGCGTCGCGGTGGGGGCATGTGTGATGGCATACCGGCAGCGGATGCGGGAGTTCGCCGGCATGCGCACCCTGGACATCTGGTACGCACAGGACGACGCCGACCGCTTGCGGGAACTGCTCGCCTCGTCCATGGACAAGAGGGCCAGGCGCCGCACCGCCGAGGCGACGGCGCGAGCCCGTACGCGCACCCACCTCCAGGCGTTCGCGCAACTCACCCACGTCACGGCCGAGGGGCGGCGGATCGCACCGGACCGACCGCTGGTCACTCCGCTCCGGGATCTGGTGACCGCCCCCGAAGACGAACAGGAACAGCTCGAAACTGTCCTGGACGGGTACGCGCGGACGCTGTCGTCCGAGCACCGGCACCTGTTGCGCCGGTACCACTTGGTCGACATGGCCCGGAAGGTGGTGGGCGTCGGCAGCGTCGGAACGCGCTGCTGGATCCTGCTCCTGCTCGGCAGGGACGACGACGACCCCCTCCTGCTCCAGGCCAAGGAGGCTCAGGAGTCGGTGCTCGCCGATCACACGGACAGCGACCGCTACGACAATCAGGGCCGCCGGGTGGTGGCGGGTCAGCGGCTGATCCAGACCACCAGCGACATCTTCCTGGGCTGGACGCACGTGGTCGGCCTCGACGGGCACGGCCGGGACTTCTACGTTCGTCAGCTGCGGGACTGGAAGGGCATCGCGCGCCCGGACACCATGGACCCGGGCCTGCTCCGCCTGTTCGCGCAGCTGTGCGGGGCATGCCTGGCGCGGGCTCATGCCCGCTCCGGTGACCCCGTCGCCATAGCCGCCTACCTGGGCGGGAGCGACCGCTTCGACCGCGCACTGACCGGATTCGCCCAGGCATACGCCGACCGGAACGAACGGGACTTCGAGGCGCTGCGCGCCGCGGCCCGCTCGGGCAGGATCCACGCCGCGAGCCTCTGACGTCACCCGTCGTCACGCGTCCCGTGTCCGTCGTCACGCCTCCCGCATCGTCGCCCGTCCCGCCCCACGGCGCTCCATGCGCGAACCGGCGTAACACTGCCCTCGTACGACGAGTCACTCCGGCAACTGACGCATCTCCTGGACTCGCAGTCCCAGTGACTGGCAGCGGGCCAGCAGCCCGCACAGGTGCGCCTCGTCGACGACGTACCCGAACAGGACGGTCTGACCGGACATCACTACGTGCTCCAGCTCCGGAAAGGCGCTGATCAGCGGCTCCGACATGTGTCCTTCGACGCGGATCTCGTAGCGCATGAGCAGCTCTCCCGTGGGCAGCCGATTTTCCGGTGTCAATGTGTCAGGAAGATCTTGAACAAGATGATCAGCAGGCCGAGCAGGAGATTCACCGAGGCTGCGACGGCCACCAGGTGCCACGAAGCGCCGGCACGTCGTGCCGCGGCCGCCGACCAGCCCACCTGCCCGGCCACGGCCACCGAGAGCGCGAGCCACAAGGCACCTGGCACATCGAGGCCCAGCAGGGGGCTGACGGCCACGGCGACGGCCGGGGGGACTGCGGCCTTGACGATCGGCCACTCGTCGCGGCACACGTGCAGCACGGTCCGGCGGTCCAGGGTGCGCTCCGCCAGGCGCGCGCCGAACAACTGGGCGTGCACGTGCGCGATCCAGAAGACCACGCCGGTGAGCAACAGCAGCAGCACCAGTTCCAGGCGCGGAAAGGAGCCCAGAGTGCCGGCGCCCACGACCACGGAGGCGGCGAGCATGGATCCGTAGACGCCACCGGTGTAGTCGGCGTGGGCCCGGCGTTCGGCATGGGGCGTCGCTCGGGGCGTGGTGCTCCCCGTACTGGACATCGCGGCCTTCCCTTCCGCTCAGTGCGTCGGGCCGAGCGTGTCGGCCTCAGCACCAGTGTCGGGTTGCTTCGTACGGCTCGTCTGCCCGGTCGGCAGGTGGCGTGTGACCAGGAAGCTGGCGAGAGTGACACCCCCCGTGGCGAGGATCGCCGCCTTCAGGCCGTCCAGCTGCGCCGACGCGTAGGAGTCTGCAACGGCGTCGACCTCGGACGGCGGCAGCCCTGCGCGCTCGGCCGCCGAGCGCACCCGCTCGGTGGGAACGAAGCTGACCCCGGATTCGAGGGCCACACTGGTTTGCCGGCGTGCTTCGTCCGACAGCCGCGGGTTGTCCTCCACGTGCGTGGTGAAGGCGTGGGCCAGCGCCCCGATGAGCAGCGAACCGATGAGCGCCGTGCCCAGTGCGGAGCCCAGGTTCTGTGCCGTGTACTGCAGCCCGCCGACCTCGCTGCGTTCCTCCTCGCCCACGCTGGACTGGACGACATTGCCCAGCTGCGAGGCGAGCAGGCCCATTCCCACGCCGAGCAGGGCCATGGCGCCGGCGAACTGAGCGTCGTCGATTTCCGGGTCGATGGTGGCCAACAGCCACACGACGGACGCGGCCAGGGTCACCAGGGCCAGCCGGACCACCCGGCGCGGCCCCGCCACGCGTCCCAGCCGGGCGGCACACAGAGAGGCCGCGAGCATGGTGACGGAGACCGGAAGCAGCCTCAGGCCCGTCTGGAACGCGTCGAAACCCTGAACCACCTGCAAATACAGCGGGATGGTGAAGAACAGTCCCAGCAGGATGAGGTTCTGGCTCAGCAACGCCATCAAGCCCGATCGCAGTGCGGGTTTGCGCAGCAAGGACAGGTGCACCAGCGGGGTGGAGCCATGGGCGTCCCGGCGTCGCTCCCAGTGCACGAAGACGGCCAGCACGGCAACCCCGGCGCCGATGACGAACAACGTCGGCGCGAAGCCCAGCACCGTGAAGGGCGGATTGCGGGGCTGTACCCATCCCCAGGTGCTGCTCTGCAGCACACCGAACACGCCCAGCCCCAGACCGGCCGCCGAGAGCACGGCGCCGACGACGTCCAGCCGGGAGCGCGGACCGGTCCGGGGGGCTTCCGTGATGACCCGGTGGAAGCACAGGACGGCCGCGACGACCACGACCTCACCGGCGAAGACCAGCCGCCAGGTCAGGTACGTCGTCACCCAGCCACCCAGCAGCGGGCCGACCGCGATCCCCGCACCGGCCAGTCCGCCGATGACGCCGTAGGCGACGGCCCGGTCCCGCCCGCGGTAGGACTCGGCGACGAGTGCCGCCATGGCCGGCAGCACCATCGCGGCTCCGAGTCCTTCGATGACCGACCAGCCCAGCGCGAGGACCCACAGGGTGGGAGCCACGGCGGTCAGGGCCGACCCCGTGCCGTAGACGACGAGGCCGAGGAAGAAAAGACGCCGTCGTCCGAGGATGTCTCCGAACCTGCCCCCGATGATCATGAAAGCCGCCATGACCAGCGCGTACAGCGTGATGACGGCCTGGACGGCGGTGACCTCCGTGTCGAAGTCCTCGACCAGTTGGCTGATGGAGACGTTCATGACGGACGTGTCCAGGACCATCAGAAACTGGGCCGTCCCCAGGACGATCAGCGCCCGCCAGTGTGCCACGGTGTCCACCTCGCCGAGTCGGCCCGGGACGCCGGTGGGCGTCGGCCGGGCAGCGACCGCCGCCGGCCGGCCGCCGCCTCCATCGCAGCTCAGGAGCCCGTCCGGTGCCTCACCCGCCACGGGCGAGCCTGCTACCGCGCGGCCGGTGACCACGGACCGGCGGAGCCGTGAACAGGTCAGAGCAACCGCAGCTCGCGTGCCCGGCGCACCGCGTCGGGAGTCGACCACGATCAGCCCTGGGGAGAATCTGGGGAGTTTCGACTGGCAGGCCGATCCCCCTGCCTCCCGAGCAGTCCGTCAATGACGGTGCGCCCCTTACTCCCAGCGTCCGGCATGAAGTGGGCGTAGTAACCAAGCGTGACAGCTGGCGAAGAGTGCCCGAATCATCGCGCCAGAGTCACCACGGACTCCCCGGCCTCCAGCATGGTCGAGGCGTAGGTGTGCCGCAGCACATGAAACCTGTCCCTCGGCGCCGCCTGCCACTGCCAAGGTTTTGCCCCTATGGGGCGCGGTGGAATGATGCCAGCGCTCGGCCAGCGCAGGCTTCCAGGTGTTGGTGTTCCACGCAACTACGGCAATGGCGTTGCCGAATCGTGTGGTGAGCAGCAGGGAGTACTTCCTCCGCTGTCCCTCCGGCTTCTCCCACGGGAGCTCCACCTCCACAGGCGGAAGCGCCTCGACATGGCGCTTCAGCTCCTCGGCCACCGAGGAGGGCATATCGACAACGCGGGTCTTCCCTCCCTTCGGAAGAGTGAAGTACCGCCTCCCCTTGAACGACTGGACTTGGCGGCGGACGTGAAGCACGCCTCTCGCGGTAGTCGATGTCCTCCGGGCTCAATCCGAACACCTCGCCCTGACGGAGCCCGCAGCCCAGACCGAGTAGGACGGCTATCCGGCTTCGTGAGCTTATGACGTCGCGGACTCGCAGCGCCGTCTCCAACAGCCAAGCCTCGCGGCACTCCTGATGTGCCTTGGGCCACCGCACGGACTTCGCGTGCATGGGGTTCCTGGCGAGCCGCTTGTCATCGACGGCCGCCTCCAGAATGAAGGACAACTCGGACAGGATGCCGCGCTGGTATTCGACCGAGGAGGCAATAGCCCCCAACTTAGCTATGTACGCACGCAGATCCGCCGCCGTGATGTTCCTGAGCGCAAGTTGGCCCAGATACGGAATGATGTGAAGGCGCGCTCTCCGTTCCTGGTTGTCCTGAGTCTTCGGAACACCCACTCTGCCCGGCGCCCAGTGCTGATCGATGTAGTCGGCCAGCGCGATGGATCCGTCGCGCGGGTCCACGAACTCGCCCCGCTCCTCGTCCGTGGCTGTTCGGCGAAGCCACGCCTTGGCATCCTCCAGGGTGTCGAAGGAGCGGTCCCGGACGCCGGGTATGCCAGCGACCTTGTATCGCTTCCCCTTGCCGTAGCGGGCGGTTCTCTCCCTTTTCCCCGGTGACCGGGTCCTTCTTCTTCTTGATCCAGCGGTCTTCTATGTAGCCGGCCAGGTGAGTCTCCTTTTCGAGGGGTGCAAACGGCGCTCAACGACGTACGGCGCGTCAGGCGCCGAGGCGGCTGGACCGATGCTGCGGAGCTGCGCTCAGCGGGCTGAGTCCCGGGTTGGACCGTGAGCCGGCCTGCTCCTGTTCGCGGACCCAGGCGTCGTACGGCACGGCCCAGCGCCACTACCTCGACCCGACTGCCGCCCGCATCACCGCGTACCTGGAGGAAAAGTGAGCAGGGCCCGCAAGAACCCGCCCGCGCCCGGAGCGTTCTGCAGCGCAACGCAGACCACCCGGCTCTACCCGTTCCGCGACCCAGCCGTGTGGCTGATGTTCTTCGTCGACAAGGAGACCGGCAAGAAGGAGAACCGGAACGGGTGTGGCGCACATGTGAACCGGCTCCTGAACGTGCTCACGCCACGGGCCGAGTACTCCCGCGAGATGTTTCGCGTCATCCCGTGGGAGGCGGCCATCGCTGCCGCAGCCTTCACCGCCGAGTCGACCCCACCGGATGCCGCAGTACCCCAGCACGAGCACAGCGGCCGGCACTCCCCCGCCGCGGTCCACTTGCTTTATGGGACGGCTCGCCCACAGATGGGCGCATTGGGCTTCAATTTAACAATTGATGATGATATTGGCCTGTCCAATGTTCCGCGCTCGAACGGAGAACGCCCCACATGCGCATCCGCAAGCTCCTGACCGTAACCGCCATGGCTGCCGCAGCAGTCCTCGGCAGCATTGGCCCAGCCACCGCCGAGGACGAAGAGAACAGAGGCAGCATCGTTCAAACCGCTTCCGGGAATGACCAGCCAGAGCATGTCGGACATGAAATGCCGAGCTCGTTGCCTGAGCAAAATTCGAGGATTTCCAACCCCGGCGTGAATCGAATCGGGGGCATTTCCGACCAACGCGAGATTCCGGCCGCAGAGAGTCCTGACCAAGACGCAGCCGGAGGCCTACTTAGCAGGCTGATCGGCTGAGCGAATGGCGCGGAGCTCTGACCGGCGCCCGGCGCACCCTTGATGTTTGTGGAGCGCCGACAGGGCCCGCGACGATGCATCGTCAAATGCCAACCACGGCCAAGCTGGCGCCGTCATCGCACGCGGCCTGCGTTCGCCACGCGGGTTGCCGCAGAGTCAGCGGTCGACATAGCCCTCGCGGAGGGGGCCGCCTGTCAGGTCCAGCAGATGGATGACTGAGGCCGCCAACGGTCCCGGGTCAGCGTGCCTGGCGAGGGCTAGATGTCCGTCGAGTAGCTTCTGGCCGAGGACGGCATCAGCGGCTCTCAGGCGTCTGGGCAACCACTTTCCGGCTCCGTTCCAAGCGCGGTAGTGCGCGGTGAGTAGGTGTGCGGCTTCGCGCAGGATGCGGTCTGCGATGACCAGCTTGTTCGTGAGGTTCGGTGTTGGGGCCAGTGTCGGCGAGATCGTCCAAGAGGTCCGTGAGCAGGGCTCGTTGGGCTTCGCATTCGCGACTGGTCAGGGGATCTGGCCCTGCTGCCAACAGGGCCGTCGCCTCCCGGCGAAGTTCCTCGACATGGCCGTCCGGGTCGTAGAGAACGATGGATTCAGCGAAGAGAAAGAGAGCCGTTGCCCGGCGCGTGGTGCGGCTTTCTGCGAAGGCCGTCCGCAGGTCGGCACGGCTGTTGAGGAAGACTTCAGCCAAACGCTCATCGTGACGAAGCACCTCACGACGTCTCGTCCCGTGATCAGGGAGGAGGACCGTGACATCGAGGTCGCTGCTGGGAGTGGACTGGCCTCGTGCAGCGGATCCGCCCAGCACCGCGCCGATCGCCTCTGGATACCGCGCAGCAACAAGTCGGCTGGCTTCACGAACGTCTTCGACTGTCTGCTCGACGCGGTGAATCTCGTCTTCTGCATGGGACTGCGGCTGGGAAGTCATGTCTGGCATCGTTCCAGGTCAGGATCGGACTTCGTCCAGCTTTCGGTGCGAGGATGCTTGCGGGTCAGCTGCCAGGTCAGCTGGTGGCTGAGGCTTGCTCGGCGGCTCGGGCCCGGGTGGTGGCGAGCCGGTAGGACTCGGTGCCGGTCTCGAGGATGTTGCCGCCGAAGGTGAGCCGGTTCACGATGGCCGCGCACAGCCGCGGGTCAGTGAAGGTCTTGGTCCAGCCTCCGAACGATTCGTTCGAGGCGATGGCGACGCTGTTCTTCTCCTACCGCTCGGTCAGAACCTGGAACAGCAGCTCGGCGCCCCGACCGTCCAGTTCCATATAGCCCAATTCATCGATGCATCCTGCGAGCCTCGTCCTCCAAGTCCCACTCCTCGACCACCGCGTTCAGCTCGGCGAGTGACTTGACCTCGGGAACCGGGACCATGTGGTTGCGGCGGAACCAGCCGATCCGTCCCTCGACGCCGCCTTTCTCGTGGGCTCCCTCGATTCCTGGCTGGCAGTAGGCAGCGTCGATACCGTAGTGGGACCGGAATGCGGTCCACCGCTCGTTCTGCACTCGTCGGCGCGAGCCAGCACCCGGGCGACCGCGGCCTTGAGGTTGTCATAGCGGACCTTGCCCATCGGGACTCCGCCCAGCACCCTGAGAGCGTGGACGTGGCCTTCCAGGAACGAGGCTGCGGCTTCTTCCGAGGCTCCGGCCACACCGAATCCAACGCTGCCTTGGCCGTGCGGAATCCCACGCCGTGCTCTCGCATCAACGCCCGGCAGGACATCCCTGCCCGAGCATCACGGCGGATCGCCGCGTACAGATCGACCTTGGACTTCGGTGGCACCATCGCCCCCTCACCATGCAGAGCACTTTGATGCTCCCACCGCAAGCCTGCGGGTGTTGCCAAAACTCAGCGACATCCCCCTCCGGCGAAACCGGGCGTTCCCCGCTCTGAGCGACAAGTGGTGTCAGCTCCCACGTACAAGGCCGTTCTGGTCGCCGCCGATCCCGCACTGCGCGAGGCACTGACCG
>NZ_JAGGPB010000004.1 GCF_018614055.1 Streptomyces sp. ISL-98 | reverse complement strand
ACCTACGCGGTCACGGCACTAGACACGGCGGCGAGCCGCGTCCGACTAGTCGTCGTTGGTCATTGCTGGCTGTTGCCGATCAACCTCGGACGGCCCATAGACGGCCCAGGGTTCAGCTCTCGGGGTTGCAAGCCCGCGACACCCCGCTGTTCACCGCGGCATCCGCTGGCGATGCCGTCACACTGTCGTCACCTGATGTCCGGACATGAGGAGAGCCATGGGCCTCACGCTGGAAGAGTTCCGCAAGTTGTCCGACGCCGAACTGGTCACGCGACACGACCAGCAAGCTGAGAACCTGACGGAGAGTACGAGCCTCTACCTCAACGAGCTGAATCGTCGGGCTGCAGAGCGTTCCGAGCACGCAACCCGTGTTCTCTCCGTGATCAACGCAGCCTTGGCGGTGGCTGCTGTTGCGGTAGCTGTGATCGCGTTGCTTATCGACTCGTAGGGAGCCAGCCGATCGGGCGCGCCGTACACCGCGCTGAGGTCGGATCCACGGGTTTGGCCGGTGTCCTGCCCGGTTTGGGGTCGAGCATGATCAGGGGGCCATACGCTGGCCAGCAACTCGGGCAGGCTGTGATCCTGCCCGGAATTTGAACGAGTGGCCCCCTGGTCTTGCTCGACGCGGGACCCGAACCGGGGAGGTGGGTAAAGCCGTGGAGCCGACCGTCCCCACCACCGGCCTGGCATTTCGCCCCCCTTGTGGGCGCGGGCGGGCGACGACGCGCGGCCCGGTGACGTAGGCATGGAGGGCGGCGCGTCGGCGCCCGGCCGACGCCGCCGCACTCCGTGCGGCACCTCTGATCCCTGCATCAGACAGCATCACTGTTCAGGAGGCCGGGAAAGCAGACGCCTCAAGCGTCAACTGTGGTGTTCTCCCGAGCTTCCACTGCGGTACCCGGTGCCAGTGCCCTGGTGTTGTTGCTGCCTTCCGGGAGCCGCTCAGACGCATTGCGGGAAGGGGAGGAAGCCGTCCCGTGTGGCTGGGCTGGGCTGCGGCGGATGGGCTGGCAGTGGATCGGCTCGCTGCCCGAACCGTGGGCGGGCGGCGAGCGAAGCGAGCTACTTGATGAAGTAGGGAAACTCTGTCCGCGCCACCCGGCGGGCCGTAACTGACCATCGGACACTGGCTGTTCGTGCGGGCGCTGTCACTTTTACTGACAGTGGCTCACCTGAGCACGGGTACCTTCGTAGTGTCGAAAGGAGCCCATGATGGGGGCCGATCTAAGCACAGGGCAGCGGGTAGCGCGGGCACGACGACGAATGGGCTGGGACCAAGCGCGGCTGGCCGCTGCTGTTGATCGCTCCGTGAGCTGGGTCTCGAAGATCGAAACAGGCCGCCTCCCTCTCGACCGGATGAGCGTCCTCGGTCAGCTCGCTGAAGTACTCGGCGTAGAAGTGATCGAGCTGACGGGCCAGCCATACCGGCACGAGACTGCGGAACTCGACTCAGGCCACGCTGCGATTCCTGGGCTGCGGCTTGCCCTGCAACAGGCGACCATGCCCGGCGGAGCCGTACTCATCGGTGCGACCACCCTTCCAACGCTGGACGATCTCATTGCGCGTGTGGAGGCTGCCGAGAGGCTGAGGCAGGACGCCAAGTTCACCGCGCTCGGAGATGTCCTCCCGCAGATCCTTCGCGACTTGGTGGTCCTCTGTGACGCTGCCGAGGGTGACGATGCGCGTAGGGCTGAGGCCCTGATGTTGCGGTCGAGCCACATGGCGCGGGTCTCCTCGAACCTCCTTGGGCATCACGATCTGGGTTGGAGCGCCGTACAGCGCGAGCTAGTAGCTGCCGAGCGTGCAGAGTCGCCCATTCTTCGAGCTGCTGCCCGATGGGATCTGTGCGGGGTCTGGCTTCATGAGGGTGAGCTGGGTGCGGCGCGAGACATGGCTGTGCGCGCCCTGGACGACCTGGAGCCTCACATGGCTTCGGCCGACGCGCCTGTCCGATCGCTGTGGGGCGCAATGCATCTGCGCGCGGCGGTGGCCTGGTCTCGCCTGTGGGACCGCACGGAAGCTGAATCACACTTGGCTGAAGCTCGGCGCGTGGCTACCGATCTGCCCGCCGACGGCAACGTTTTTCAGACGCAGTTCAATGCGGTGAATGCAGAAATCCATTCGGTCGAGGTCAGCCTGGAACTTGGGCACCCGCGTGATGTGGTGTCGCGCGCCGAGCTCGTCGACGTTGTCCACATCGCCTCTGGCGAGCGGCAATCCCATTTCTGGGTCTGCACCGCTGCCGGGCAGATGATGAACGGCAAGGTCGGTCCTGCGGCTGACGCGATCTTGCGCGCTGACGCTATCGCTCCTCAGCACGTTCGCAATCGACCGATCGCGCGGAATCTCGTGGACGATCTACGGTCCAGCGACAGGCACTCGCGTGCGGAGGAAGTACGGCTCCTCGCTGGTCGAATGAAGCTCGGCTGATCACGACAACTGGAAGGGGGAGACTGACGTGAGGGTCGCGGACAGGGCACGCTTATTGGTCGAGCTGCACGAGATCCGAAAGAAGTTAAGTGAAGCGAGCCAGCGGGTGGAGCGGCTATCTTCCTCCGTCAGGAGCGCTCGCGCGCCTGACCTTCGAGACGATCGAGCCGCGAGTTGATGACGTCCAATGCGGCTTTGATCTCGGCAAGTTCGCCGACCATCTGTCTGTCCTGCTCGGAACCACCGTCGGGCGGATCACTCGCGACGAACGTTCCACGCCCCTGCTGGCTGACGATCAACCCTTCGTCTCGCAGGATGTCCAGAGCGTGCCGAACCGTCATCGAAACAACGCCGTAGCGCTCGGCCATCTTGGCGTTGCCCTCTAGCTTCTGCCCAGCCTTGAGCACGCCAGTGGCGATCTTCCGGCGTAGGTCGTCGGCGATTTGCACATAGGCGGTGCGCGGATCATCTGGGCTCACAGTCACGTGACCAGGTTACCTAAGTGACCTAAAGAAATCTTCCCCAGAGGCTTGCGCTTCCACTTCTCTACAGTAATCTAGGTAACACAAGAGAACCTGGACAGGTTGATCGCCTGTCAAGCGAGGAGCGGCGGCCCTACCGCCAAGCAGTCCGCCGCTCCCCAACCCCTGAAAGGGAGTTCCATCATGCGTCAGATCCCCGTGGACACCGCAGTGATGACAGTGATGCTGATCCAGGCCCCCGAGCCGAAGGTGAAGAACCGGGAGACCGGCGAGATCGCGGTCGACAAGCAGTCAGGCAAGACCCTGTTCAACGTGAACGTGGCCGTGATCGTGGATGGCCGTCCCGACGCGGTGACCATCGTGGTCGCTGAGGACGGTGTCCAGCCGGACCTGTTCCCCGGTATGCCGGTAGCGCTGCCCGGCCTCGTGGCCCGTCCGTGGGAGAACGACTTCGGTCACGGGATCAGCTTCCGTGCGAGCGCTGTGATGGCTCAGCAGGTCCCGGCTGCGTCCAATGGCAAGGGCTGATCGCCATGACCGAGCTGCTGTTAGCCATAGGCGCGTTGTGGCTCTTCGCTCTGGTCGCTCGGGCCAAGGCCCCTTCCCTCTACTGGGCCCTGTTCGGCCTTCCGGCCGCGCTGTGCCGGGTCTTCTCCTCCTACCGTCAGACGCTGGAAGCGTGTGAGCTGACGGTGTCCCCGGCGTGGTGGCGGGTGTTCGCCAACAAGGTGGCCGGCGCCGACGTGCTCCGCCCTGGCATCCCCAGGATTCGCGGGATCTACCCGACCGCCACGGGCCTGCGGCTGCGGATGCGCTTGGCTGCTGGCCTGGCACCGGAGCATGTGGAGGCTTCGGCGGAACGCCTGCGCCATGCCTGGGCGGTCCACTCGGTCCATGTCTCCGAGATCCAGCCCGGCATCATCGAGCTGCGCATGACCGGCTTCGACATCCTCGGACGGGTGCGAATGCCGCGCCGCCTGGCCGCCGGTCCGCTGTCCGTCGTGGTCGGTCTGCGAGAAGACGGCCTGCCGTATGTACGCGACTACCAGGACATCCCACATGAGCTGACGCTGGGCGCGAACAAGTCCGGCAAGTCGATGTACCAGCGCTGCCTGGTCGCCGGACTCGCGCCGCAGAACGTGGCCCTTGTCGGGATCGACTGCAAGCGCGGTGTGGAGCAAGGCCCCTTCGCCCCGCGCTTCTCCGCCCTGGCGACCACTCCGGATCAGGCGGACGGGCTGCTGGACGCGCTCGTGGAAGAGATGGAAGACCGGTTCGACCTGCTGTGCCTGCACCAGGGCATCACGGCGGACACCCCGCTGGAAGACATCACCTCCGACATCTGGGGCCTGCCCAAGCACCTGCGCCCGGTCCCCATCGTGGTCCTGCTGGATGAGATCGCGGAACTGTTCCTGGTGGCCTCCAGGGTCGACAGCGCCCGCCGGGACCGCATGGTCACCCAGCTTGTGCGGCTGGCTCAGCTCGCCCGTGCGGTCGGCATCTACCTGGAGATCTGCGGGCAGCGCTTCGGCTCGGAACTCGGCAAGGGCGCCACCGCCCTGCGTGCTCAGCTCACCGGCCGTGTGGTGCACCGCTGCAACGACAAGCAGACCGCCGAAATGGGCCTGGGCGACATCAACGACCTGGCCGTCCACGCCGCGACCGCCATCACCGCCGACCGGCCTGGCACCGCCATTGCCGGGGACGCATCCGGTGGCTGGTCCCGCATCCGCACCCCGCACAAGAAGCTGGGCCAAGTCGCCGCCCTCTGTGCCGAGTTTGCCCACCTGACTCCGGATATCCCGGCCCTCGCCCCGTTCCGGCCCCAGGTGTCGTCGCCGCCCGTCGCGGCTTCGGTACCGGCACCGGCCGTCGGCCCGTAGTACCTCGCACCACCTCACACCGGTTGGCGTGACCCTCTCGCGCCGTGTCCCTACCCCCGCCATGCCTGAAGGAGGCACCACATGTCCCGCTACCTCATCGAACTCGGCACCCCCGAGGACCCCGGTCACCTGGGCAGCTTCGCGACGGAGGCTGAAGCCGAGACCTTCGACCGCCAGCACGTTCAGCCGGTGCTTGAGCCGGGCGAGACCAGCCGCGTCGTCCCCGACAACCGCCCCCCGGAGCGCTGACCCGTGGCCGCCACGCGCAAGCCCACCGGCCGGCGGACCGCCGCTAAGAAGCCGCCCCCGTGCCCGGACTGCAAGAGGGCCGGACAGGTCTCCGAAGCCTTCAAGGTCGGTGGCCGCACCAAGCGCGAGAGCGACGACCGGCAGGAAGCTCTCTGCCTGACCTGCTTCGGCACCGGCCAGGCCCTCACCGACTAGCACCCGCCACGGCCGGGCGGACGGACCTGTGAGCCCCGCCCGGCCCTGGCCCCAAACCCTCAAGGAAGGAGAACCGCGATGCGCCCCACGATCCGCATGGATGCCGTGCTCGTACAGGCCGTGATCGCCGGTGCCCTGTCCTTCGCCCACCTCCACGACATCGCCGAAGCCGCCGGACAGGACGGCTGGAAAGCCTGGGCCTACCCCGTCAGCGTCGACCTGCTGCTCGTCGCTGCCTGGCGGCGCCTGCGCAACCTGCGTACGGCAGGAGACCCGACCCGTGCCGCGTGGACCTGGTTCACCGTCGCCCTCGTCGCATCCCTGGGTGCCAACGTCGCCACCGCCGGGCTGCTCGACCTCAACGACGTTCCGGCGTGGCTGCGGATCCTGGTCGCCGGCTGGCCCGCGCTGGCCTTCCTCGGCGGCACCCTCCTCGTCCACACCCCATCCGCCCGACCGGCCGATGAGCCTGCCGCCCCGGCAGTCGAGATCGACCGCGAAGAGCCTGCCACGCCGTTCCTGGCACCCGAGCCTGAGCCCGCTGAGGCGATCTCAGCACCTGAGCTTGAGCCTGCCCCGGCCCCGCCGCCCGCCGTTGCGGTGCCTGCCCCACTGCTGGAGCACGCCCGCAAGGTCGCCGCCGCGCACCACTCCACAACCGGCAACCGCATCGACGCCGACACTCTGCGCGCCCGCCTCGGTGTCCCGGTCCCGATGGCTGAGGCCATCGCCTCCCAACTCGCCTGAAAGGACAGCACCGGTGACCGTCTCCCTGCCGTTCGTCTTCGTCCTGGCCCTGGTCGCGTGGTTCGCGGTCAAGACCCTCCACATCCGCCCCTGGCTCGTCGTGGTCCTGGTCCTCCTGGGCTTCTACCTCCAGGGCACGTTCCTCGGCCCCGCGATCGACTCCAGCACCCGCACCGGCGTCGACGTCATCAACGACACCACCAAGTGACCCGAAAGGAAGATCCGCCATGTTCAAGCCCAAATACCCGACCCCGGACACCTACACCGTGACCAGCCACACCATGGCCCCGCTCCCGCAGCAGGACACCGCTCCCGCGCCCCGGTCGGCTGCCGCCCCCGCATCCGCCACCGGTGCCGTTGTGGACCTGGTCAAGTCCAACCCGCTTGTCGCCGTCGGCGGAGTGGTGGTGCTCGGTGCGGTGCTCACCTCGATGTTCCTGGCCGTCGCCCTGACCGCCGGATCCCTGGCCGTGCTCGCCGTGGTGATCCGCTCGCTGATGCACCAGCGCTGACCGACCCTCCGGGCGGCCTCAACCGCCAAGTGTCCGCCGCCCGGACGGCCAAGCCCCTCCCCGACTGCATCAAGGAAGGAACAACCATCATGCACGACCACGGTTTCCGGATCTGCCCGGACTGCGACGGCTTCCCGATCGTCGCCATCACCACCGGCACCCGACACGCCGACGGCACCCGCCACGTCATCCCTGTTCTGTGCCCGGCCTGCCACGGCACCGGCCACGCCCCCCGCTGGCTCGTCACCACCCGGCCGGCTTCGGTGAAGGCGGGTGCGTCGTGCTGAGCGTCTACGACGAGTTCGCCGGGGTCGGCGGCTCCAGCGAGGGACTGACCAAGGTCCCCGGAACCCAGCTCATCTTCGCCGCCAACCACAACCCCCAGGCGGTCGCTTCGCACGCGGCGAACTTCCCCGGCGTCGACCACTTCGAAGGCGACGTGGCCCGCGCGGACATCACCAAGTTCCCGCGCGCGGACATCTTCTGGGCGTCCCCGTCGTGCCCGCCGTGGTCCAACGCACGTGGCAAGCGCCGCGACTTCGACCACTCCACCCAAGGCGTCCTGTTCTGGGAAGAGCAGCCGGACCCCGAGACCAAGCGCGCCCGCGCCCTCATGGAGGAAGTCCCGCGCTACCTGCGCGCCATGAACCTGCGCGGACGCCCGGTGCTGGCCGGTGTCGTGGAGAACGTCATCGAGTGCCGCAAGTGGGACCAGTGGAACCGCTGGATCACAGAGATCCGTGCCGAGGGCTACGAGACCCGCGTCATCGCCCTGAACTCCATGCACGTCACCGCCGCCCGGTCGTTGCGCGCTCCGCAGTCCCGCAACCGGCTGTTCGTCGCCTACTGGCACACCAGCCTGGGCCGCACCCCCGACTGGAACAAGTGGCTGCGCCCCACAGCCTGGTGCACGACCTGCGAGATGCGCGTGACCGCCTTGCAGGTGTTCAAGAAGCCCGGCACGGACATGGGCGCGTACGGGAAATACGGCCAGTACTACTACCGGTGCCCCCACGTGAAGTGCCGCAACGCCATCGTCGAACCCGACGTGATCTCCGCCTCCGCCGCCATCGACTGGTCACTCCAGGGCACCCGCATCGCCGACCGCAGCGAACCGCTGGCCGACGCCACGATGGAACGCATCCGGGTGGGCATCGCGAAGTACGCGCGTCCCATGACGGTGCCCGCCGGCGGAACCTGGCGCAACGACGCATCGCCGATCGACCGGCCGATGCCGACCCGCACCACCCGCGAAACCGACGGCCTGGCCGTGCCGCCCCTCCTCGTCCCCACCGAGGGCCGTGACGGCAAGGTCGCCACCTCCGTCCGGGATCCGTTACGGACGCAGACCGCCCGCAACGAGACCGGGCTGGCGATCCCGCCATTCCACATCAGCCTGCGCGGCGGAGGGGCGAAGAACGCCGCTCACTCGATCAAAGAGCCGGTCGGCACGGTCACCGCGTCCGGCAATCACCACGGCCTCGTCACCGGCCAGACCCTCCTGATCCCGTACTACAGCAATGGCACCGCCCGCCCCGTCCAGGAACCAGTCGGCACGGTCACCACACGGGACAGGTGGTCGCTGGCGGAAGTCGCCTCCAGCGTCGACCTGGCCGATGTGCGGTTCCGGATGCTGGAGCCCTGCGAAATCGGCCGCGCCATGGCCTTCCCCGACACCTACATCGTCCACGGCAACAAACGTGACCGCGTCCGCCAGTACGGCAACGCCGTCACCCCGCCCGTCGCCGAAGTCCTCATCTCCGCACTCGTCGAAACCATCACCGGCACCGCCCTGGACCGGGAGGCGACGGCATGACCGAGACCTCCGAAGAAGTGCGAGCGCTGACGTTGTGGCAGCCCTGGGCGAGCTGCATCGCCTACGGCACCAAGCGGGTCGAGAACCGGCCCTGGCCCACCGATCACGGGGGCCCGGTGCTGATCCACGCCGGGCAGACCATCGACCCCAACGCCCAAGACCTCCCCATGACCCGGGCGTTCCTGCGCCGTTCGCAGCCCAAGGGCGCCATCGTCGCCGTGGCGCTCCTGGACGGCTGCCATGCGGATGACGGGTACTGCACGCTGTGGTCCGCACGCGGACGCTGGCACTGGCACCTGACGAACGTCACTGCCCTCGCCGCCCCTCTGCCCTGGCCCGGCGCACGCGGCCTGTGGATCCCGCCCGCCAGCCTGCTCGCGTCCACGGTCCTCGCTTCGGCTCTGGAGGCGGCCCGTGGCTGACACGCTCGACCCGACCACCCTGGGCGACCTGCTCAGGGTGGCTTCGGCCCCCGACTTCGACCGCTGGCAACAACAGATCCACAAGACCGGCGGCTGCTCACAACCCATCCACCTCACCGGCTGGTCCCTCACCCGCGACAAGACCACCGGCGAGACCCTGCACGCCTACTCCACCGCCGCTGAGCCCGGTGGCCGGCTGCGGATCGCCTGCGGAAACCGCCGCGCATCCCGCTGCGAGCCCTGCGCCTACCTCTACGCCGGGGACGCCTACCGCCTCGTCCGCGCCGGACTGGCCGGCGACGACACCATGAACATCCCCGCGACCGTCCGCACCCGGCCGCGCGTCTTCGTGACCCTGACCGCGCCCTCCTTCGGACCGGTCCACAACCGCCCCGACACCGGCCGCTGCCGCTGCGGCACACGCCACACCGAGAACGATCCCGCCCTCGGCACGGCGCTCGACCCCGCCACCTACGACTACGCGGGCGCGGTGCTGTTCAACAACCACGCCGGGGAGCTTTGGCACCGCTTCATCAACCGGCTCCGCCGCGAGATCGCCGCCAGCGCCGGACTCACCCAAAAGGCGTTCAAAGAGGCTGCCCGGTTGTCCTTCAACAAAGTCGCGGAGTTCCAAAAGCGGGGGGCGATCCACTTCCACGCCGTCATCCGCATCGACGGACCCGACGGACCCGAAACCGAACCCCCGCGGTGGGCCACCCAAGAACTCCTCACCCACTGCATCGAAGCCGCCGCCGCCCACCCCTACGTCACCGCCACCATCCCCGCCACCAACGACCACCCGTCCCGGACGCTGCGCTGGGGCAAGCAACTCGACATCCGCCCCATCAAGGCATTCGACGACGCGGGCGACATCACCGAACAGGCCGTGGCCTCCTACGTCGCCAAATACGCCACCAAAGCAGCCGAGACCACCGGCACCCTGGACCGCCGCATCGGGGAGCTGGCCGAACTCGACCAACACCAGGTACCCGACCACGCCCGCCGCCTCATCCGCGCCTGCTGGAACCTCGACCCGGCATACCCCGACCGCAAGCTGTGGGCCTGGGCGCACATGCTCGGCTTCCGAGGCCACTTCCTCACCAAATCCCGCCGCTACTCCTCGACCTTCGGCGAGCGCCGACAGATCCGCGCCGACTACCGCGCCGCCGAACAACGGGAAGCCCTCGGCCTGCCCGACCCCCAGACAACGCTCGTCCTCGCTCACTGGCGCTACGCCGGCCACGGCCACACCCCCGGCGAATCCGCCCTCGCCGCCTCCATCGCAGAAGACATCCGCATCAACCGAGAAACCGCCCGCGAAGCCATGGCGGCGGGGGAGGGCGGCTAGGTGACGACTGCACTTCGTTCCCGAGGGCTGCTCACTCTTGCCGAAGCCTGTGAGGAGTTGAAGATCTCGCGTTCGACCTTCTACGACTGGCGGCAGAAGCGACGCGCTCCCCGCTGCATCAAGCTGCCGAACGGCGATCTGAGGATCCGCCGCAGCGAGCTGGATCACTGGCTCGACGATCGTGAGGACGGTGCCTGATGGAGACCACTTACGACGTCAAGGTCTACAAGATCCTTACCTACAAGGGGAGGCGGAAGACCTCGTACACCGTCCGATGGGTGGTTGCTGGCAAGCCGTTCCGCGAGACGTTCGCGACGTATGCCCTGGCTGACTCCTTCCGATCGGACCTGGTTTCCGCGACCCGGCGGGGAGAGGCGTTCAGCCAGACCGCAGGGCGTCCGGTGTCCCATCAATCCGGTGCGAGCGCGGTGAACTGGTACGACTTCGCGATCGAGTTCACCGATGCTCAATGGCGACGCACCTCCGGGAACAACCGTAAGAACGTGGCCAAGGCGCTCATGACAACGACGATTGCCCTGCTGCGAACGCCTCCACCGAACAGCTTCGATCCAGTCGAGATCCGCACGGCGCTGCGGGAGTTCGCTTTCAACTCGAACCGTCGCCAGCAGGCCCCGCCGGAAGTGCTCACGATCCTGAGGTGGGTGCGGCGCAACACCCTGTCCATGGCCGCTTGGGAGGACTCAGCCAAGGTCGAAAAGACCTTGGAATCCCTCGCGACCTTGCTCGATGGCTCGACTGCTGCCGCGTCCTCCGTCAAGCGAAACCGTCGCATCCTGAACGTCACCATGGAGTACGCGATCAAGCGCAAGATCCTGCGCGCGAACCCACTTCCGAAGGGGAGGGGGACAGTGCCGAAGACTTCGTCGGCGGTCGACAAACGATCCCTCATCAACCCGGACCATGCAGCGCGGCTGCTCGGATGGGTCGGGCATCGCCCCCGCGGTGGACGACGGCTGCAGGCCTTCCTCGCCACCATCTACTACGCCGGCTGTCGCCCGGAAGAAGTCGTCGCCATGCGCGTCCTGGACGCACGGCTGCCGGGTGAGGGCGAAGAGGACCAGTGGGGTGAGCTGCTGTTCCACACCGCACAGCCTGAGGTGGGGAAGCAGTGGACGGACACCGGGGAAGTGCACGAAGAACGCGGGCTCAAGGGCAGGGCCGCTGATGACACTCGGGTCGTCCCGTGCCGCCCGGCCCTGACAAGGATCCTGCGCGAACACATCAGGGCGGAGAGCCTGAAGCCCGGCGACCTTCTTTTCCCAGGGGAGAAGGGCGACATGCTGTCCGGCTCGGTCTTCCGGCGCGCCTGGCGGAGCGCTCGTAAGGAAGTCCTCACGCCGGAGGAATTCGCGTCACCGCTCGGCAGGCGCGTCTACGACCTGCGGCACACGTGTCTGACGACGTGGCTCAACCACGGGGTCCCGCCGGCTCAGGTGGCCGAATGGGCGGGCAACAGCGTGCCCGTGCTCCTCGCCACGTACGCCCGGTGCATCTCCGGACAACTCAAGGATCATCAGAGGCGCATCGAGGCCGGGGGAGATCTTCCCGACCTGCCCGGAGATCCCTGAGCCGCCCGGGAAAACTTCGACACGTATTCGACAGAGCGACCCGCAGAAACCCGGTGACAGCCGGACATCGCCGGACCCTCCCCGCCGTTGCCGGGGGGCGGTCCGGCTCTTGAGTGTGAGCTGGAAGACCTCGGCTGACCAGCAAAAAAGCCCTCCCCGAGGGAGGGCTGGGCGTTGGCGCCCCCGGCAGGACTCGAACCTGCGGCCAAGCGCTTAGAAGGCGCCTGCTCTATCCACTGAGCTACGGGGGCCAGATCGTGGCCTCGGTGGTCCGGGGCCCCGGGCTGGGAGGTCCTGGACCTTGCCGGGGACAAGGATAGGGCTCCGATCGCCTTGGGCCGGTTGCTTCAGCTGCGTGACACGATGTGGAGGTTCAGTGAAGCGCTCCCGATAATCGCAGGCGAGTGCGAATCGTGCACCGCTTTTGACGCCTGGCGTCCCGGGTGTTGTGCACTCGTTATGCCTGCGCCCCACTCGTCCCGTCTGTCCCTGGCCGACAATCGGCGCGCAGAGATCCCTTTAGGCTTCTAAAAGACGGCAAAATTGGGCATTCTTCGCATGTGGTGACCTTGGACGCACGGCCTCAGCTGATCGACGCACTCTCCGCCCTGCGCGACCGTGTCGCCGCCGTGCGCCTGCCGCTCCCTCTTCCGGGGGCTCCGCGTGCGCGGCAGGCGCGGGTCGAGCTGCTGGCGCAGCTCGACGACTATCTGGTGCCCCGGCTCAAACAGCCCGAGGCACCGCTGCTCGCCGTCATCGGCGGGTCCACCGGCTCCGGCAAGTCGACGCTCGTCAACTCCCTGGTGGGCAGGCGCGTCAGCGAAGCCGGCGTGCTGCGGCCAACGACGCGGACGCCCGTGCTCGTATGCCATCCGGACGATCAGCAGTGGTTCTCGGAATTGCGTGTGCTGCCGCAGCTCACGCGCGTATCGGTGCCTCCGGGCGGCGAGAAGAGGGCTCAGCGGGCCGACTGGGCGCGGGCCGAGGCCGAGGGGCGTGCGCTGCGGGTGGAGACCGTGGCGACGCTGCCGCGCGGGCTCGCGCTGCTCGACGCGCCCGACATCGATTCCCTCGTTGCGCGCAATCGCGAACTGGCCGCCGAACTGATCTGCGCCGCCGACGTGTGGGTGATGGTGACCACCGCTTGCCGGTACGCCGACGCCGTCCCGTGGCATCTGCTCCGTACCGCAAAGGAGTACGACGCCACCCTCGTCACCGTCCTCGACCGGGTGCCCCACCAGGTCGTCGCCGAGGTGTCGCAGCAGTACGGGGCGCTGCTCACCAAGGCCGGGCTCGGTGACGTGCCCCGGTTCACCATCCCCGAGCTGCCCGAATCCGCCGGCGGCGGCAGCGGGCTCCTGCCGTCCACCGCCGTCGCGCCGCTGCGCGCCTGGCTGGCGCACCGGGTGCACGACCCGGCGGCCAGACAGCAGGCGGTGGGCCGTACCGCCTCGGGGGTCTTCGATTCCCTCAACACCCGGATGCCCGAGCTCGCCTCGGCCGTCGCCGCGCAGTACGCCGCTTCTGTGCGGCTCACGACGGCTGTGGAGGGGGCGTACGAGAAGGAGGGCGCTCGGGTACGTCGAAGGCTCCAGAGCGGCGCTGTACTGGCCGGAGACGCCCTCACGCGCTGGCGCGGCTACCCGCTGGACAGCAACGCCCGCGAGCTCCTCGACTCGCTCACCGGGAGCCTCACCGCGCTCCTGGAGTGCGCCGTGGCCGCCGCCGAGGAGCACGTCCACGAGGCGTGGGCGCGCGAGCCCGCGGCGGGCGGGGTGGCGATCGGCGCCACCGACATGGAGGCGGGCGAGCGGATCGGGATGGCCGTGCGGCGCTGGCGCCGGGTGCTCGAAGAGCTGGCCGAGGAAGAGGTACGGGACATGGAGCGGCCACCCGCCCCCGACCCCGAGACCGTCGCGTCGCTCCTCGCGGCCACCCTGCTGGGCGGGCGGCGGACGCGCAGCGCCGGGGAACGGCTGGCCGAGCGGATCGGTGCGATCAGCGCAACGCGGCTGCGCGACAAGGGCGGGGCACTGCTCACGACGTACATCGACGGCGTACTGAATGCCGAACGGGACTTCAGGCTCGCGCCGCTCGACGCCCTCGAAGTTACTCCGGAGCCGCAGGCCGAGCTGATCGCCGCGCTCTCCGTACTGCAGAAGGAGAAGTGACTCCCGGTGACCGCTGTTACTGACCGGACCGATCACGGTGACGAGCGTGATGAACGTGATGAGAGTGAGAGTGATGACGGTGGCGAAGGGCGTTGGGACGACGGGCTGATCGCACGGCGTGTCGCGGAAGCGGCCGTCTCGTCCGACGATTCCGGGCCCGACGCGCCCGAGACCCCCGAGGCGTACGACGAACTGCCGGGCGGTGACACGTACGGCGGCGTACTGCGCGGACGCCTCGACGCCCTGCGCGAGCTGGTGGGGCTCTCCCGTACCCGCATCGAAGGCGGCACCCTCGACGAGGCCGGCCGGGTGCTCGACGAGGCCGCGGCCCGGCAGCGGCTCTCGGCGCGGCACACCGTCGTCGCCATCGCGGGCGCCACGGGCAGCGGCAAGTCGACGCTCTTCAACGCGCTCGCCGGTGTGCAGATCTCCGACACGGGCCTGCGCAGGCCGACCACCTCCGCCCCCATCGCGTGCAGCTGGACGGACGGCGCGGCCGGGCTGCTGGACCGCATCGGCATCCCGGGACGGCTGCGCCGCAGGCCCGCGCTCGGCCGTGAGCGCGACGAGGCGCTGGACGGGCTCGTGCTCGTCGATCTCCCCGATCACGACTCGGCGATGACCGCCCACCGCGACCAGGTGGACCGGGTGCTCAAGCTGGTCGACGCGGTGATCTGGGTCGTCGATCCGGAGAAGTACGCCGATGTCGTGCTCCACGAGCGCTATCTGCGGCCGCTCGCCGGACACGCGGAGATCACCTTCGTGGTGCTCAACCAGGTGGACCGGCTGCCGGGGGACGCCGCCGACCAGGTGCTCGACGACCTGCGCAGGCTGCTGGACGAGGACGGCATGGCGGTGGGCGAGCACGGCGAGCCCGGCGCCACGGTGCTGTCGCTGTCGGCCCTGACCGGGCACGGCGTGGGGGAACTGCGCGAGATGCTCGGCCAGTTCGTACAGGAGCGCACCGCACCGGCGCGGCGCCTGTCCGCCGACGTGAGCGCGGCGGCGGCCCGGCTGCGCCCGGTCTACGTCGCCGACGGACGGCGCCCCGAGCTCGACGAGCGGGCCCGCGCCCACTTCACGGAACGGCTCGCGCAGGCCGTGGGCGCGACGGCGGTGGCCGAGGCGGCGGAGCGCGAATGGACCAGGAACGCGGGGACGGCGTGCGGGACGCCGTGGCTGAAGCTGTGGCGCTGGTACGAGGCGAGGCGCGAGCCGGGGGCCGGCACTGATCCGGCAGGCCGGCAGACCCCGGCCGACGAGGAGGTCACCGCCAGGCAGCGCGTCGAGCAGGCCGTACGCAAGGTGGCGGACGAGGCGGCGGCCGGGTTGCCCGCACCCTGGGCGCAGGCGGTACGGGAGGCGGCGGTGCGCGGCGCGGCGGGGCTGCCGGAGGAACTGGACGTACTGGCGGTACAGGCCGGCCTGCCGCGCGACAGGCCGCCCAGGCCCGCGTGGTGGCCGCTCGCGGTGCTCGCACAGGCTTCGATGACGCTGCTTCAGATCTTCGGCGGGCTGTGGCTGGTGGGCCAGATCGTCGGCGTACTGGAGCCGGGTCTGCTGCCACCCGTTCTGGTGATGCTGGCCGGGATCATCGGCGGCCCGGTGGTGGAGTGGTCCTGCTCGGTGGCGGCCAGGGGGCCTGCGCGGCGGTACGGGCAGGAGGCCGGGCGGCGGCTGCGGGAGGCGGCCGCCGGGTGCGGGCGGGCGCGCGTACTGGATCCGGTGTCGGCGGAGCTGATGCGGTACCGGGAGGTGCGGGAGCAGTACGTGGCGGTGACGGGGTTGTCCACAACCGGGAGGTAGCCCACAGGCTCCAGCGTGCACGGCGCGTCCGGTCCAGCATGGGATCAGATCGATCGAGGCGCTGGAGCCTCATGGATGGATGACCGGCGGATGACGGACGGGGGCGGACGGCATGAGTGACACCTGGGTGACGTTGGTGGGCAATGTCGCGACGGGCGTGGACTACCGGGACTCGGCGGCGGGCGGGGTGGCGCGGTTCCGGTTCGCGGTGACGGCGCGGTACTGGGACCGGCAGAAGGAGAGCTGGGCGGACGGGCACTCCAGCTTCTACACGGTGTGGGCGCGGCGGGCGCTCGCGACGAACCTTGCCGGGTCGCTCTCGGTCGGTGAACCACTGGTCGTATATGGGCGATTGAGGGTGCGGGACGAGGAGAAAGACGGTCAACGAAGGTTCTCCGCGGACATCGAGGCCCTGACTGTGGGGCACGACATGACGCGCGGGACTTCGGCCTTCAGGCGGGTGGTGAAGGGGGATCCGGCCCTGCTGGAGAACCGCCCGAGGACACCGGTGCCCTGACGTGACCTGACCCTCACGACCGGCCGATTCCTACGGTGATTTGTCGACAGGCCCAGCTCAGAGGGCTGTTGGCGATAACAATTCCGAGTCGGAATGGTTATGTGACGGCATGACAGGCGGCTGCCGTCCCACGCGTCCCTAGGATTCCCGGATACTCACGGGGCACTTGAGTCTGCCGGCGAGGCGCTCCCCCACGCTCGCATCACCCATGCGAAGGAGCCTCGCCCGAAGGGGAATTCTGTGTTTTCTGCGCTCTCGGCATTTTCTGCGCGCTCTGCGTCTTCCGGACGCCCTGTACGGCGGCGGGGCTCCGCCCGTCTCGCCGCCGCGGTCGTGGCTTCGGGCCTCGTCGCGGCCGGTGCGATAGCCGCTGCGGGTCCCGCCGCAGCGGAAGAGGCACCGCAGCACCAGGGCGGGGCGGCAGCCACGCTCGACGGGCTGACCACCTACGACAAGGCCGTCATCCACGCGGACGGCGGTGACCAGCAGATCTCCGCCGGCCTGTTCGAGATGACCGTCGACGGCGGGGGCACGCTCAAGACGTACTGCATCGACATCCACCGCCCGACGCAGGGGCAGGCGAAGTACCTGGAGACCTCCTGGGACCAGACCTCGCTCGGCGGCAACCGGGACGCCGGCAAGATCCGCTGGATCCTGGAGCACTCGTACCCCCAGGTGGACGACCTGAGTGCGCTGGCCGCGCGGGCCGGGGTCGACTCGCTCACCGAGCAGACGGCCGCGGCGGGCACCCAGGTCGCGATCTGGCGGTACTCCGACCACGTCAAGGTCGACGCGGTCGACCCCAAGGCCGAGAAGCTCGCCGACTTCCTGGAGAAGAACGCGCGCGGCGCCGCCGAGCCCGCCGCGTCCCTGACGCTGGAGCCGAACGCGGTCTCCGGCAAGGCAGGAAAGAAGCTCGGCCCGGTCACCGTCCGTACCAACGCGGACCGCGTCACCGTGGCCCCGCCCGCCATCACCTCCGGCAGCGCCGACGGTGTCAAGATCGTCGGCAAGGACGGCGAGCCCGTCACCACTGCCGTCAACGGCAGCGAGCTGTACTTCGACGTCCCCGCCGACGCCGCCGACGGCTCGTCCTCGCTGACGGTTCAGGCCACCACCTCGGTGCCGGTCGGCCGCGCCTTCTCGGGCGTCACGCAGAGCCAGACGCAGATCCTGGCCGGCTCCAGCGAGTCCACCGTCTCGGCCGGTGCCACGGCCACGTGGGCCAAGAAGGGCGCCGTCCCGGCACTCTCCGCCAGGAAGAACTGCGCCGAGGGCGGCGTGGACATCACCGCGAGCAACAAGGGCGACGAGCCGTTCAGCTTCGAGCTCATGAGCTTCAAGCACACCATCGGAGCCGGCCAGTCGCGCACCGTGACCATCCCGGTCCAGGAGGACCAGGCGTACGACTTCACGATCAAGGGCCCGGGCGGCTTCAGCAAGAACTTCAAGGGCGTCCTCGACTGCAAGACCTCCGTCGCCGCGACCACCGGCACCATGGGCCAGCCCCAAAACCGCCCCAGCCCGGCCACGGCCGGTGACATCCCCGTCGACGAAGGCCTGGACCTCGCCGAGACCGGGAGCTCCGACGCGACGCCGATGATCGCGGGCGTGGCGATCGCGTTCGTCGTGGCCGGCGGCGCCGCGGTCTTCCTGCTCCGCAAGAAGAAGGCACCTTCGGACGACGAGTAGGGACAGGTGCAGTACGGCAGCGCTCGGTGACCGAGCGGTGACAGCGGCCCCGGTTGCCCTTTGGCGCACCGGGGCCGTTGGCATACCCGTTTCCGTCAGGGGATGGACGTCAGGCAAGATGGGGTGTATCTGCCCACACATCGATTGCCGGACGGTTTCTCTTGGCTGAGTACATCTACACGATGCGCAAGACGCGCAAGGCGCACGGCGACAAGGTCATCCTTGACGACGTCACGCTGAGCTTCCTGCCCGGCGCGAAAATCGGTGTGGTGGGTCCCAACGGTGCCGGTAAGTCCACGGTGCTGAAGATCATGGCCGGCCTGGAGCAGCCGTCCAACGGTGACGCGTTCCTGTCGCCCGGATACAGCGTCGGCATCCTCATGCAGGAGCCGAAGCTCGACGAGTCCAAGACGGTCCTGGAGAACGTCCAGGACGGCGCCGCCGAGATCATGGGCAAGCTCCAGCGCTTCAACGAGGTCGCCGAGCTCATGGCGACCGACTACTCGGACGCCCTGATGGACGAGATGGGCAAGCTCCAGGAGGACCTGGACCACTCCAACGCCTGGGACCTCGACGGTCAGCTGGAGCAGGCCATGGACGCGCTGGGCTGCCCGCCCGGCGACTGGCCCGTCACCAACCTCTCCGGTGGCGAGAAGCGCCGCGTCGCGCTCTGCAAGCTGCTGATCGAGGCCCCCGACCTGCTCCTCCTCGACGAGCCCACCAACCACCTCGACGCCGAGTCGGTGAACTGGCTGGAGCAGCACCTCTCGAAGTACGCGGGCTGCGTCATCGCCGTCACTCACGACCGGTACTTCTTGAACAACGTCGCCGAGTGGATCCTTGAGCTCGACCGCGGCCGTGCCATCGCCTATGAGGGCAACTACTCCACGTATCTGGAGAAGAAGCAGGCCCGCCTCAAGGTCGAGGGCCGTAAGGACGAGAAGCGGCAGAAGCGGCTCAAGGACGAGCTGGAGTGGGTGCGGTCGAACGCCAAGGGGCGGCAGACCAAGTCCAAGGCGCGTCTTGCCCGTTACGAGGAAATGGCCGCCGAGGCGGACAAGATGCGGAAGCTGGACTTCGAGGAGATCCAGATTCCGCCGGGCCCGCGTCTCGGTTCGATCGTCGTCGAGGTCGAGAACCTGTCGAAGGCGTTCGGCGAGAAGGTTCTGATCGATGACCTGAGCTTCACGCTGCCGCGCAACGGCATCGTGGGCATCATCGGCCCCAACGGCGCCGGCAAGACCACGCTCTTCAAGATGCTTCAGGGCCTGGAGACGCCGGACGCCGGCCAGGTCAAGATCGGCGAGACGGTCAAGATCTCGTACGTCGACCAGAGCCGCGCCAACATCGACCCCAAGAAGACCCTCTGGGCGGTCGTGTCGGACGAGCTGGACTACATCAATGTCGGTCAGGTCGAGGTGCCCTCGCGGGCCTACGTCTCCGCCTTCGGCTTCAAGGGCCCCGACCAGCAGAAGCCGGCCGGTGTCCTGTCGGGCGGTGAGCGCAACCGCCTCAACCTGGCGCTGACCCTCAAGGAGGGCGGCAACCTGCTCCTCCTCGACGAGCCGACCAACGACCTCGACGTCGAGACACTGTCGTCCCTGGAGAACGCGCTGCTCGAGTTCCCCGGTGCGGCCGTGGTCATCTCCCACGACCGCTGGTTCCTCGACCGAGTGGCGACGCACATCCTCGCCTACGAGGGCGAGTCCAAGTGGTACTGGTTCGAGGGCAACTTCGAGTCGTACGAGAAGAACAAGGTCGAGCGCCTCGGTGCGGACGCGACTCGCCCGCACCGCGCGACGTACAAGAAGCTCACCCGGGGCTGATGTGAGCCGGCACATCTACTCCTGCCCCCTGCGCTGGTCGGACATGGATGCCTTCGGGCACGTCAACAACGTCGTGTTCCTCCGATACCTGGAGGAAGCGCGGATCGACTTCATGTTCCGGCTGGCGCCGGGGGACGGCTCGCCGTCGTTCTCCGGCGGGTCCGTCGTGGCCCGGCACGAGATCGACTACAAGCTGCCGCTGGTCCACCGGCACGAGCCGGTGACCATCGAGTCCTGGGTCACGAAGATAGGCGCGGCGTCCCTGACGATCGCGTACGAGATCAAGGACGAGGACACCGTGTACGTACGGGCCTCGACCGTCGTCGTGCCGTACGACCTGGAAGCGGCGCGGCCCCGTCGTATCTCGGCGGAGGAGAAGCGCTTCCTCCAGGCGTACCTGGACGACGGTCAGGATCGTCAGCAGGAGGCCGTGGCCGCATGACGGCACAGCGTCTCGCGCCGGCCGATGCCGGGGAGGCGGCGGATCTCGTCGCCTTCCTGGCCCGGCTGATCCACTGGGACAAGACCGCGGTCGTACGGCTGCAGGGGCACGGATCGGCGCTGGCCGTCTTCGGGCAGCCGCCCTTCGGGGGCGGCGTGCTCGCCGTCCGTACGGTGGAGATCGCCGCGCCCGTCGAACTGGACACGACCGTGTCGGCCGGGCAGCTCCTGGAGGGCATCGACGAGCAGGGCGGGCTGGTGTCTGTGCCGCCGGCGGTGACCGGTAAGCCGTGGGCCGGGGTGCTGCCGCCGCAGGGTGGCTGGAAGCGGGTCGCCGAGCTGGCGGCGGATGATCTGCGGGGCGCGGCTGCTGCCGCGGTCCGCGAATTCCGCGCTCGCAGCGAGGAGTTGGCTCCGGAGCGGCGGACCCGGGCGGGGCTCGACGCGCTCGCGGACGAGATCTGGTCGCGGCAGCTGGGCGGGTCCGGGCTGCCGTTGCGTGCGGTGCACGCGGCTCAGGCGCTGGGGTTTTTGCGGCCGGTGCGGGCCGGGGTGTCCTCGGCCGCCGGCGGCGGTGAGGGTGCCGGTGCGGAGCCGCTCGCTTTGCTGGCGGCCGGGCCGTGGCTTCGGCTTCGTACGCCGTACGGGTCGATCGCTGTGCGGCGGGCGGGGCTCGGGGCGCTTTCGGTGGCGCCGGTCTAGCTCGGCGGCGGTGCGGTGCGGGTTGCCTGCGGGTCGGAGAAAACAAGCCCCCGCAAGCCCCCACGCACCCGCGTCAGTCTGCCGCGTTCACCATTGAAGCCGCGGCGTACGTCAGGTACCCCCACAGCTCCTGCTCGTGCTCCTCGGAGAGGCCGAGCCCCTCGACGGCCTCGCGCATGTGCTTCAGCCAGGCGTCGTGAGCCGCCTTGTCGACGGTGAACGGCGCGTGCCGCATCCGCAGGCGGGGATGGCCGCGCTCGTCGCTGTACGTACGCGGGCCGCCCCAGTACTGCATCAGGAAGAGGGCAAGCCTCTCCTCGGCGGGGCCCAGATCCTCCTCCGGGTACATGGGCCGCAGCAGCGGATCCTCCGCGACCCCCTGGTAGAAGCGGTGCACCAGGCGCCGGAAGGTCTCCTCGCCGCCGACCCGCTCGTAGAAGGTCTGCTCCTGAAGCGTGCCTCGCGGAATCTCTTTCACGGGTCCATGGTCTCAGACGGGCGGCCGAAGACCTTCGGCCTAGGACCATCGGCCGGACTGGTACTCGCTTCCTGCCGCACGCCGCGCGACAGTGGGCCTATGGGCGCTGACGTCGACATGTACGCCGAGGCCCGCGCGGCGCTCGTGCAGGAGCTGGTGGCCGCCGGGGTTCTGGAGGACCCTGCCTGGCGCGCGGCCTTCACGGAGGTCCCGCGCCACCTTTTCGTGCCGTACTACTTCGTCGGCGGCGCGACCGGCTACGAGCGGCTGTGGGGCGAGGACCCCGATCCGGAACGGCGGGCGCGCTGGCTGCGCGGGGTGTACGAGGACACGCCCCTGGCCACTCGCGTGCGCGACGGCGAGCTGATCTCCTCCAGCAGCCAGCCGTCCCTGATGGCCAAAATGCTGACAGAGCTGGACGTACGGGGCGGGCACGCCGTACTGGAGATCGGCGCGGGCACCGGCTACAACGCGGCACTCCTCGCCCACCGGCTCGGCGGGGAGCTGGTGACCACCGTCGACCTCGACCCGGAGATCACCGAGTCGGCGCGCAAGCATCTGGAGGCGGCCGGTTACGACCCGGTGGTGGTGACTGGTGACGGCGCGCGCGGCTGCCCCGCGCGTGCGCCCTTCGACAGGATCGTCGCGACGTGCGCGCTGCCGTCCGTACCGCGTGACTGGCTGTCCCAGTGCCGGCCCGGGGCGCGGATCCTGGCGCCGCTGGCGACCGGGCTGATCGCGCTGGTGGTACAGGACGACGCGCACGCCGAGGGGCACTTCCTGCACACGCCCGCCTACTTCGTCCCGCTGCGGGGCGGCTCGCCGGGGCCTGCTCCCAGGTATGCGGGGGGACTGCCGCGCAGGGCGATGGAGAACGACCTCTTCCAGTTCATGCTGAGCCTGACCGCGGGCAGCCTCGACCCGTACGAGGCGCTCGCCCTGTGGCACCGGGAGCGGCGGCCGGAGCGGGAGCGGTTCGGGGTGACGGTCACTGGTGAGGGGGAGTGGGCGTGGCTGGACGACCCGCAGGGGCCGTATGCGTGGCCGCTGGTGGGTGGTGCGACGCGATAGGGGGTCTGGGGGCAAGCCCCCAGACCCCCTGGAGGAAGGTCCTCAGCCCCGGCGCACCGTGATCGTCGTCCAGGCGCCGACATGCACCCGGTCGCCGTCCTGGAGCGGGATCGGGACGTAGGGCTGGATCGGTTCCTCCGCGCCGTTCACCGTCGTGCCGTTGGTCGAGTTCTGGTCGACCACCGCCCAGGAGCCGTCGGGCTGCTGGACCAGTACCGCGTGCTGGTGCGAGACGCCCGGGTCCTCCGGCGGTACCGCCAGATCGATGTCGGGGGCTTCGCCCGTGCTGTGGCGGCGGCGGCCGATGGTGATCTGGTTGCCGGTGAGCCTGCGCTGCTGCTCGGGCGAGTACGCGGGCAGGTTGAGGCCCGCCGCGTCGGGGCCGCTGCGCTGCATCATCGCCATGAAGTACTCACGGTCGGGGCCCACGGTCGCCGTCCAGCTCGCGGGAGCCGTCGGCTGGCTGTGCTGCTGGGGCATCTGCTGCTGGTGCTGCGGTTGTTGCTGTTGCTGCTGTTGCGACGGCGGGGGCAGCATCCAGTCGTCGTTGCCATTGCCCTGCGGCTGCTGCTGCGGCGGCTGTTGCTGTTGCGGCGGCGCGGGCGGCGGCGCCTGCTGCTGGAACGCCGGGGGCGACGGAGCGGCGGGCTGCTGGAAGACGTCGGACCGCTGGAAGGTGTCCGGCTGCTGCTGGAACGGGCTCGGCGGGGCCTGGTGCCCCGACTGCTCGGGCGCCAGCGGCTCGGCGGGGCGGTTGATCTGCGACGGCCGCGAGCTCTGGTACTCGTACGGGTCACGAGGCTGCTGCGTCTGCTGCGGCTGCGCGGGCGGCGGCGGAGGAGGCCCCTGCGGCGGCGCCTGCCGCTGCGGAGGCTGGGGGTGCTGGGGCTGAGGGGGCTGCTGCGCCTGGAAACCAGGCGGCAGGTTGAGGCCGCCGGGCCCGGGGCCCTGGCCCGAGTTCTGCGGGGCGACCGGCGTGTACGAGGTTGCCGTGTTCGTGAGGAAGTTCCAGCGGCACTCCTCGCAGAACGGCGCCATCGCCTCGCGCGGCGTCCGGCACTGCGGGCAGATCTCCGCCTGCTGGGTGGCGTCCTGGCCCGGGTAGCCGGGGGGCGGGGCGCCCTGCGGGTAGCCGTAACCAGGGGCGGGCGGCGGCGGGGGAGGCGGCGGCACGGCGCCGGCCATGCGATGGCCGCAGACCTCGCACCAGTCTTCGGAACCCGACTGGTGTCCGTTCGGGCAGGTCGGCATGTCGGCGCTTCCCCCTCTCTCGTCCGGCCCGCAGGCCGCAAATCGGTACTTCTCGTCGCTTCTTGGTTATTTCTTCACGCGAACTGTCTTGGTGGAGCGCGTCTCGAGGGTCATCTCGTCCGCCTCCGCGACCTTCGCCTTGAGTCGCACAGTACCCGTCGTCGCGTCGACGACGTCCACCACCTTCGAAAGGAGTTTCGCAGTGTCGGCGTTCCCCGAAGCGGCCGCCAGCTGCACCGCGCGGCCGAGTTTCGCGGTCGCCCCGTCGAAGTCGCCCGACTTGCGTGCATCAAGACCCTGTTGGATGACTTGCGCCAGTTCCGCCTGGCCCGTGTAGTGCGCGACCTGGGGGTTTATAGAGGTGGATGCGACCATGTCGTCCGTCCACACCGCCCGTACGAGACCCTGGGAGAGCGTTCGCGGCGTACCCCCCGACGGGTCGGGAAGGATGAGCGAGACGCGGGCCGCCAGCATCTCCTGGCCGATGCCGGCCTCGGGGACCTGCACGCACACGTGGTAGTCGCGCGACTCGTCGCCCCACGAGCCCGTCGGGTAGTCGCCCGCGCGCGGGGGCACCTCGGTGCGGCGGCCGGTCAGGTCCTCGACCGCCGGCGCCACCTGCTTGACGAACTTGATCTCCACGCCGACGGGCGTCCACAGCCGCAGCGCCACGTCCGCGACCTCCTTGCCCATCGCGTTCTCCATCATGTGAGTGAAGTCCGCGGCCAGGCCCGTCGGGTCGGCGACGATGTCGGCCGTGCCGAGCAGCGCCGATGCGATGCCGGTGACCTCCTTGACCTCCCAGTCCGTACCCACGCCACGGGCGTCGCAGGTGAAGCGCCCCACGCAGGAGTCGATCGCGGCCCGCAGGTCCTCGGGGCTCTCGTGCTCGTTACGCCCGTCGGTCAGCAGAATGCCGTGCCGGATGGAGACTTCGGCCGCGCCGAGCAGCCGGTCCGTCAGCCGCAGCCACGTGCCGATCGCCGTGCCGCCGCCCGCGCTCAGCTTGCGCAGGGCCTCCTTGGCCTCGGCCCTGGTCCGGTGATCGGCGGTCGCGAGGCCGCCGTTGCCCGGGTAGACCTCCGTGGCGATGTGCGTACCGCCGACCACCGCGAACGCGACACCGTCGCGCAGGGTGTCGATGGCGGCTGCCGTGGCGTCCCGCGCGTTGCGCATCTTGGTCGGCGGGTAGTCCATCGACCCCGAACAGTCGACCATGATCACAACGGCCGCGCTCGGCCCCTGCCCCGGTATGTGCGCGGGCGAGGAGCCGGCCCCGGCGAGCAGCGAGGCGCCGCTCGTACCGCCCCCGGTGGAGGTGACCGTGACGATCGCGTTGACCTCGCGACCGCCCTCCGGCAGGTACTCGTTCTGATACACGTCGACGGAGAATTGCGGCACATGGGACTTGGAGAAGTTGGCCATCGAATTGGCTCCTCGGGACTCCAGAAGGAAGGGGAACAGGGGCCTTACGCCGTGCCGTAGGCCGATCCTGCCCCTTGCGGCGGTACGGGGAACGGCAGCACCGCCACTGTTACGTTGTCGTGGCCCCCGCCGTCGAGTGCGTGCCCCACCAGTACCTGGGCGCAGTGCAGCGGCCGGTCGGCGGCGTCGGCCGGTGCGACCCGCGCCATCTCCTGTGCCGCCTCCGCGTAGTTCCACAGGCCGTCGGTGCATACGACGACCACGCCCGGCCGGTCCGGCTTGAAGGCGGCGGTGTGCGGCTCCAGTTCGTACGCGTCCGCGCCGAGCCAGCCGGTGATCGCGTGGGCGCGCTCGTCGGCGTACGCCTCCGCCTCGTTCATCAGGCCCGCAGCCACCATCTGGGCCGCCCACGAGTCGTCCTCGGTGAGCCGGGCGGGCGGTGCGGTGCGGTCGTCGGGCACCCAGTAGACGCGGCTGTCGCCGACCCAGCCGATGACGAGCAGTCCGCTCGCGACGATCGCGCCGACCAGGGTGCAGGCGGGCGCGTTCGTGTGGTGGTCGGGGTCGTGCTCCTTGGTGTGACCGGGTTCCACGGCAAGGGAGTTGACCGACTCGGCCGCCGCGACGATCGCCTCGTGCATCGCCTGCTGCGGGTGAGTGCCGCGCGGCAGGGATTCGAGGAGCGCCTCGTTGGCGGCGCTCGCGGCGGCCGCCGAGGCCTCGTCGGGGCGGGTCGCCGAGGACACGCCGTCGCAGACGATCGCGACGACGGCCGGCGACCCGTCGGGCAGGGCCGCCGAGGAGACCGCGAAGGAGTCCTCGTTCCGGTGGTGGCGCAGACCCCGGTCGCTGACCGCCGCGACGGCGTCCAGCTCCTGCTCCATGTGGTCGCGCTCGCGGGGCTGGGCGTGGCCGCAGTTCTCGCAGTAGCCGTCCTCGTCGATCCGGCCGCTGCGGCAGGCGACGCACACCTTGGCGGCGGGCGTTCCTGCCGGGGGTGTCGGCTCGGGCACGGGCACGGCGGTGCGGGGGTCGACGGGCTGTACGGGGACCACGGGCGCCTGCGCGGGTGGGGGGACCGGCGCCGCCGCGGGTGGGGGGACCGGTGCCGCTGCTGGTGCGGGGAGGGCGAAGTCGCCGTCCGCAGGGGCGGCTTGGGGCGGGTCGTCATACCGTACGGCGGCGGGGGACAGCTCCGCGCTGCCCGCCGCTGCCGCGCGCGGCCCCACCGAAATGGCCACCGTGGGCTGGTCCTGCGGCATCGGCGGGACGGCCGACAGGTCGTACCCGCACGCACCGCAGAACAGGTCACCCGGCTCCAGCGGCTCCTCGCAGCCGGGACAGGCGGCCGACCCAGCAGGCTGCTGGTGCATCTGCGACATCATTCACACCCAGGTCCGGGGGCGGAAACGGTTGGCCCGTTCCACCAGGTCGATCCTCTCCTCGCCGCGCTGGGCGAGCCGGGCTAGCACCCGGTACGAGCGTTCCAGACCGAAGCGCAGGCCGCGCTCGTCCAGTTGGCTGCCGAGCAGCGCGGTCTGCGCGGGGCTAGCCCCGCGCCCACCGGAGAGTACCCAGTCGAGGGCTGTGCCCAGCACCTCTGTGGACAACTGCTCACGGCGTACGGCGTCGAGACCGACGCTCTGCAGGGCCTCCACCTGGGTGGCGGCCGCCGTCAGATCGTCGATCAGCGGGTCCTGCACGGCGCGGCGCCGCAGGCGTGCCCGTACAGCGGCGACACGGGCCGCCGTGTAGTGGATCGACGCCTCCGGTACGGACTCCAGCGTGCGTACGGCGCCGGGCCGGTCGCCCGCGGCGAGCTGCACGCGGGCAAGGCCGAAGGCCGCACTCACGTAACTCGGGTCTGTCGTCCATACGAGTCGGTAGTACTCGGCGGCGTTGTCCAGCTGGCCGAGGACTTCGGCGCAGACCGCGAGGGCGAGCTTGGGGGCGGCCTCGCCGGGGAACGCGTCGTAGATCGCGTCGAAGGACAGCGCGGCGTTCTCGTTGTCCCCTGTGGCGAGGGAGGCGATGCCCCGGTACCAGACGACCCGCCAGTCGTCCGGGTGCTGCACCTCCAACGCCTGCAACGCATCGGCGGCGGTGATCAGTTCGCCCATCTCCAGCCGGGCACGCAGCTCGCGCAGCCGCCGCTCGACGGAGTCACCGGGCGCGGACTGGAGCGCGGCGATCAGCTCGGCGGGTGCGGAGGCCATCAGGCCCGCGAGGAACCCGGCGTTGGGGTCGTTCGGGTCGACGCGCGGCACGGGCAGCGCGAGCGAAGTGGCCCGCGCCTTGAGCGGCGCGAGGTAGGAGGCCTCCGCCGTTACGCCCGGCGGGACGCGGGGTGCCGGAACGGCGGTCTGGGTAGCGGCATACGCAACGGCAGCGCCCCCGCCACCGTGCGACGACGCCCCCGGACCGGTGTACGTACCGGCACCCGGACCGGCGTAGGCCCCGAACTGCGAGCCCGCTGCGGAGGCCCAGCCGCCGGGTGCCCCGGCCCCACCGTGCCCGCCCGCGGGTGCCCCGGGCGCCGGGTATCCGCCGGGCTGCGAGCCCGCTCCCGGGTATGCGCCGCCGGGTGCCCCGCCTCCGCCGTACGCCGCGCCTCCTGCGCCGTAACCACCAGCTCCGCCGGGGCCGTTGCTGCGCGGGGTGCCTGTGCCTGTGCCTGCGCCTCTGCCGCCGCTGCGGTGCGTCGGCTCCGCGCCGACGTACCCCTCGGCCGCGCCGGGCAGCGGCCTTACTCCCGTGACCTGCGCCGGGACAGCCGACGCGCCCGCGCCGACCGGGACCGGCCCGGGAGCGGCGCCCGCTCCAGCACCGCCCGAGGCCACCGCCTTCGCCGCCGCGCGGCGTGCTCGCCGTCCCTCCGGGAGCGTCCGGCCGCCCAGCTGCGACACGTCGCCCGTCAGTTCCGCGAACAGCTGCGTGTCCGTGACCCGCAGTTCGGGGCCGAAGAGGGTCGACAGGGACGGGCGCGGGCGGCCCGTCTGGAGAGCCACCACCTCCCGCAGTACGCCCGTCAGCTGCTCCGCCATCTCCGTCGCCGACGCGAACCGCCGTGCCGGATCCGGGTCGGTGGCCCGGACCAGGAGGCGGTAGAAGGACTCGTACGTGCGGAAGACCTCGATGTGCTCGGGGTCGGGCAGGCTGGCCACGAAGACGTTCGTGTAGCCCTGGAAGTCGAAGGTCAGCACGGCGAGCGTGCGCGCCACCGTGTAGAGGTCGGAGGCGACGGACGGGCCCACCTCGGCGACCTCGGGGGCCTGATAGCCCACCGTGCCGTAGATCGCGCTCTCCTCGTCGTCCATCCTGCGGACCGCGCCCATGTCGATGAGCTTCAGCTGGTCCTGCTGCTGGATGGCGTTGTCGACCTTGAAGTCGCAGTAGAGGAGGTTCCTGCTGTGCAGGTGGCCCAGCGCCTCCAGCGCCTCGATGCCGTACGCACACGCCTGCTCGACCGGCAGCGGATCCCGCTTGCCCGCCTCGCTGCGCCGCTCATTGGCGATCTCCTTGAGCGACTTGCCGCCGACGTACTCCATGACGATGTAGCCGTCCATGGAACCGGTGCGCTGGTCGAGGTGCTCGACGAAGTTGTAGATGCGGACGATGTTGGAGTGCTCGATCTCGGCGAGGAAGCGCCGCTCCGAGATCGCCGCCGCCATCGCGTCCTGGTCGCCGGTGTCGAGCAGGCCCTTCAGGACCACCCAGCGGTCGGAGACGGCGCGGTCGACCGCGAGATAGACCCAGCCGAGACCGCCGTGCGCCAGGCAGCCCATGACCTCGTACTGGCCGTGCACGATGTCGCCCGCGCCCAGCTTGGGCACGAAGGAGTACGGGTGCCCGCACTTCGTGCAGAACCCTTCCGTACGGCCCGGCCGCTCACCGCGCGAACGCCCCACCGGCGCCCCGCAGTCGGAGCGCGAGCAGAACCGCTTCCGCTCCGGGACCTCCGGGTTCTTCATCACCGCGGTCTGCGGGTCGGGACGCGGCACGTCCGGTATGGAGACAAGACCCGCGCCCAGCCGGTTGCGCCCGGACGCCCCCGACGACGAACCGGAACTGCGGACCGAGACCGACCGGGAGGCGGAGGCGCCCGACAGGGACCGGGAGAGGCGGCCGGAGACCGAGCGGCGCGAAGTGGAGGACCGTGACGAGCGGGAGGAGCTCCGGGAGGACGCCCCCGAACCGCTGCGTGAGGATGTGCTGTTGCTGCCCCGGGCGCCCTGGTTGCTCTGGCTGCCCTTGTTGCTCCTGCCGCCGGCCGCGATCCCGGTAGGCGGAGACGACAGGTTTCCGTTCGGCGACACGACGGGCGCGAGACCGCAGGTGTCGCAGTACATCTCACCGCCGCCCATGTCTTCGTACGACCCCTCGCAGCCGGGGCGCTGACACGTGCTCATGATGTGTTCCCCCTGTGGTCCGTGGGACCGGACTGCTGCCGCGGGACGAGGACCTCCGCCGCGGCCTGCTGATAGCGCAGCACCGCCTGCTCGGCGACGCGCAGATCGCACGGCGCGCTCCACAGCATGCGGCGGGCCGCGTCGTACCGCTCGATCAGCACGGGGTCCTCCGCCAGGCCGTGTCGGGCGACCTTCGCCTTGTACGCATCGAGGCGCCCGCGCAGCTCGGCGCGGACCGCCAGAGGCGCCGTGACCGCCGTCAACGACTCACGCGCCCGCATCAGCTCGTCCTCGGCCTCGCGCTCCAGGGACTCCAGGAGCGGCGAGAGCCGGTGCCACTGGGCGTGCCTGCGGTAGTCGGCCGCGAGCACCAGCTGCTCCTGGAGCACGGTGGACGGGCCGCCGACCGCCGGCACCTCGGAGGCGGCGATCTTCGCCAGGACCTCTCCGCGCGCCGACCGGGCCTCGGTGAGCGTGCGGTCCGCACGCGACAGCACGTCGCGCAGCCGCACCAGCCGCTGCTCGGCGTCCTGCCGTACGGTCAGCACCGCCTCGATCTCGCGCCGGATCTCCTCCAGCGCGCGGGCCGCCCGGTCGTAGCGGTCGGTGTCGGGGCGGCCGCCGCCCGGCGCCGAACTGCCGAGACCCGGACGCCAGAAGGCCAGTGGGTCCGACACCACCTGGGCGCGTAGCGTCGTCAGCTCATGGGTGATCGACTCCAGCTCGTCGCCCGCCGGGTGCTCACCGGGCCGTACACCGACGGAGTACGCCAGCGAACGCGTGCGCCCCAGCTCCGCCGCGAGGAGGTCTATACGGGCGGGCAGCGCCGACCACACAGCGTCGGCCGTGACGACCATGTCCAGCGACTGGGCGTACAGATCGTTCATCCGGGACACCAGCTCCGCCAGGGTGAACCGCTCGGAGAGCTTGGCGGGACCGGTGATCGCGGGCGCGTGCTGTCCGGACGCACCGCCGGCGACGGTCACGCTCTCGCCGCGCAGTACGTCGGTCAGCTCGACCAGGTCGTCCCGGTTCGGCCAGCGCCGCCGCGCCCGCAGCTCACGGGCGCCGTGCAGGGCGGCGGCGTACGCGTCGAAGTACGACCACAGCAGCGTGATGGCCTGCTCGGTGGCTGCCCAGCGGTCCTTGGTGGCACCCGTCAGCTCGGCGCCTTCGAGGAGTCTGCGGCCCGCGTGGTCCTGGAGGGCGAGGAGCGAGGTCTCGATCGCCTCGTGCTCCGCCTCCAGCCGCGCCAGCGCACGGTCGACCTCGTCCCGGTCCATCACCGGGCGATGGGGCACTCCCGCCTCGCCGGGACTGGGGAAGGATCCCGCCGCCACGCCCATTGATCACCTCTCCGCTCTTCCGCAATCCGGTCTTCCGTCATCCGGTCGTCCGCTGTTGATTCCCTTGCTACTGCCGCTAATTGTCCCGGTATTTGGGCGCCGGTGGCTTGGTTATGCCCGGAAGGTCGTCCTTCAGCCATTTGGCGTAAGCCTTCATCCACGGGCTGTCGTCGCCGCCCTCGCGGTAGTCGACGAGCACCTGGTTCAGCCGGCGCACCAGATCGTCGCTGCCGAGCTTCGTGGCGATGCCGTAGTACTCCTGCGTGAACGGTTCTCCCTTGAGCTCGACCGCCGGGTCCTGTGCCGCCTGGCCCGCCGCCAGAGCGTTGTCCGTCACCACCGCGTCGACCTCGCCGAGCTGGAGCCGCACCAGGCAGTCCAGCTGGTTGGACACGGTGCGGTCCTTGAAGTCGGCGCCGTACGACTTCTTGACGAGCGCGTCGTACGCCGTGGAGCCCTTCGCCGTACAGACCTTCTTGCCTGCGAGGGACTTGTCGTAGCCCGTGATCGGCGATTCCTTGGGGGCGAGCACCTGCTGGCCGGCCTGGAAGTACGCCGTGGAGAAGGCGACGTCCTTCAGGCGGGTGCAGTTGACCGTCATCGTCCTGACGACGACGTCGACCTTCTCCTCCTGGAGGGCGAGGATGCGCTGATTGGTGGGTATGGCGCGGTAGATGACCTTGTCGGGGTCGCCGAGGATGCTCTCGGCCACGGCGCGCACGAGGTCGATGTCGAAGCCTTCGAGGTCACCGGTGGCCGGATTGCGGTAGCCCCAGCGGAAGCTGTTCTGGTCGACTCCCGCGATCAGCTTGCCCCGCTCCTTGATCTTCTCGATCGCCGGACCTTCGGCTCCCGACGGGGTCAGGCTCGCCTCGGGGGTGTCGCAGGAGTCCGCCCGCTGCGCGGTCACGGCCCGGCCCACTCCCTGGCCCGCCACTTTGTCGCTGCCGTCGCTGTCGTCGTCGCCGCCGCTGTGTGAGAGCGGCAGCAGTGTCACCGCGGCCGTCAGCGCGCAGGCGGCGGCCATCGCGGCCACTCCACCCCAGCCGCGCAGCCTGCCGACAGGGATCCGCCGGTCCGGCCTGCTGCCCGTTTCGCCGCCTGTGCTGGTCACCGCGCCTCCTCCCGCCCGTCTCACCTGTACTCCGAAAGCCTGCGCCCGATGCCGAGCACCGCGCCCGCGGCGCCGAGCACCGCCAGCACCGCGGCGCCCAGCGGCAGCCCGGTCAGGAAGCCCCGCCCGTCCTCGGCGGCCTGCGTGAACTCTTTCTGCTCGTGGGCGAGCGCCTTCTCCAGCGCCGCGTCGACGCCGCTGAAGCATTCGCCGGTGGAGCCCTTGTCGCCGATGATCTGCTTCAGGGCTCCCTCGTAGTCACCCTTGTCGTCGGTGCCGCGTGCGGTGCCGTGGCGCTTGCGCCACTCCTTGGCCTTGACGGCGGCGTCCGCCACGGGGGCGCTGCCCTCGGGGTCGTCGGCGAGCTTGCGCGCGTCACCGAGCGCCCGGCCGAGGACCTTCATGCCCTGTGTGTACTCGGATTCGTACAGGTCCTGCTTGCCGTCCGCGGCCAGTACGGCACCACGCGCGACCAGGGTGAGATTCTCGTTGGCGCGGGCCTTGAGCGAGTTGATGCGTGCGTCGTTGAGGACTTCGAGGGACTCCTGGCCGTGCGTCTTGGCGTCCTTCAGGCCGGCACTCGCGACGGCGTGCCCGACACCGAGCCACAGCAGCACGACGGCGGACGCGATGCTGGCGGCCAGCAGGCCGTGGTTGAACACCCGGTTCGTACGCCGGTAGTTGCGCCGCTGCGACCAGAACAGGCCACCGAGCGCTACGAGGCCGACGCCGAGCCCGATGAACGGCCACGCGCGTGCCTCGTCGTAGTCCGCTCCGAGGCGCTTGGTCTCCGCCTCGTACAGCCTCTCGGCGGCAGGGAGCAGCGTTTTCGTCATCCGCTCGTTCGCATAGCGGAGATACGCGCCGCCGAGAGGCAGGCCGAGGCGGTTGTTGGCGCGGGCGCGCTCGATCAGGCCCGTGTAGCGGGGGAGCTGCTCGTTGAGGGTGACGATTTCACGCCCGGACGGGCTGGAACTGTCCGTATTGGCGGCGGCCTTCACCAGCAGCCCCGACGCGGTCGCGATGTCCTTCTCGTACCGCTCGCGCACGTCCTGCGGTTCCTGAGCCCCCGCGAGGAAGCCGCTCGCCGCGGCCGAATCGGCGTCGGCGAGGGAGCGGTAGATGCTGGCCGCGTCGGCGCTCAGGGGCTGGCTGCGGGTCACCACGGCGTCGGCGGCGGCCGCGCGGTCCGAGATCTCCCAGGCCGTTGCCGCCCCGAACGCGATGACGAGCGCGGCGACGAGTGCGCCGATGATCCGGAGTCGGCCGGGCTCGGTGGTCGCGCCGGTGCGCAGCCGGTCCACGCCTTCTGCCCACGCGGTGGTTCGTGCGGGTGGCTGTGCCTCGCGCACGTTCGGCGGGTGTGCCACTTGACCTCCCCCTCGGTCACTGACGGAGCTCAGTATGGCCGCAGTGGCCGTCATCCACACCAAGATTGACTGGATCTTGCCCCTGCGGAACCCTCCGAACGCCGATCTCCCCCTCATGAATACGCAGGAGAGATCCGTTCGGTTCCCGTTCGGGTGCGCGGCATGATGCGGATGCGGGCAGGGGAACAGCGCCGCAGGCACCGGCACCGGCACCGGCACTGGCACTGGCACGCGCACCCGCCCTACGCCTCGTACTGCGCCCGCAGCCTCGCGTGTGCCCCGGGCGGGGCCGATACGTGGTCCAGGCCCAGCAGGCCCGCTCCCAACACCGGCGGTGCCGTTACCACGCGCGGCGCCGCCTTAGGGGCCCGCACCGCGAGCAACGTCGCGATGCGGTCGTCCAGTTGCGGATGCCGCGCCGCGAGAACGCTCCCGCCGAGCAGCACCGGCGCCTCCTCCTCCAGCAGGCCGAGCCGCCCGAGCGCAACCGTCGACATGGCCACAACCTCGTCCGCCAGCCGGTCCACCAACGCCCGGGCGACCGCGTCACCCGCCCCGGCCGTCGCGAAGAGCACCGGGGTGAGCTCGTGCCGGCGCACCGGCTCGATCCGGCCAAGGTGCAACGCCTCGATCAGCGCGTACATCGACGGCAGCCCGAAGTGCGCCGGAAGCGCCCGCGCCAGCGCGGTCGCCTCGCCCCGCCCGTCCTCCGCCCGCGCCGCGCACCACAGCGCCTCCTCCGCCAGGCCCCCGCCGCCGCCCCAGTCGCCGGAGATCCGGCCGATCGCGGGGAAGCGGGCGGTGCGGCCGTCCGGGAGCATGCCGACGCAGTTGATGCCCGCACCGCACACCACCGCGACACCCCGCGGCTCGTCCACGCCCGCGCGCAGTATCGCGAAGGTGTCGTTGCGCACCTCGGTCGTACGCCCCCACCCGCGCCCGTGGACCGCCGCCTCCAACTCCCGCTCCTCGACCGGGAGATCCGCATTGGCCAGGCAGGCGGATACGTGCTCCACGCGCTCGGCCCCCGCCTCGGCCAGCGCCCGTCCGACCGCGTCCGCGAGGACGTCGACGGCCGGTTCGACCCCGACCACCGGCGGCTGGAAGCCGCCCCCGCGCGCCGTGGAGAGAAGCGATCCGTCGGCGGCGATCACGGCCACGTCCGTCTTGCTGTTCCCGGCGTCGATGGCCAGGACCGAAGCGATCACGCCCACGCCAGGTGCTCCCGGTTGTGAGCGATCAGCCGCTCGGTGAGCGCCTCGGCGTGTTCGTACTGGCCGATCAGCGGATGCGAGAGCAGCGCCTTGAACACTCGGTCCCGCCCGCCGTGCAGCGCGGCCTCCAGCGCCAGTTCCTCGTACGCCGTCACATGCGCGATGAGCCCCGCGTACATCGGATCGAGTGCGGGCACGGCCAGCGGCGTCGCCCCCGTCTTGTCCACCCGCGCCTGGACCTCGATCACCGCGTCGTCGGCGAGGAACGGCAGCGTGCCGTTGTTGTACGTGTTGACGACCTGGTACGTCGAGCCTCCGCCCACCCGTCGCCCGCCACCACCCTCAACGGATGGCCCTTCGGGCCCGCTGTTGTTTCCCAGCAGGGACGCCGCCAGATCCACCGCGGCCTCCGAGTAGAACGCGCCGCCGCGCTCGGCGAGCAGGGCGGGCTTCTCGTCCAGCGCCGGGTCGCCGTACATGGCCAGCAGCTCCCGCTCCATACCGGCCACCTCGGCGGCCCGGGACGGCTTGGTCCTCAGCTCCCGTACGACCTCGTCGTGCGCGTAGAAGTAGCGCAGGTAGTACGAGGGGACGACGCCGAGCCGGTCGACGATCGCGCGCGGCATGTGCAGATCGTCGGCGATCGCGTCACCGTGCTCGGCCAGCAGCCTGGGCAGGACGTTCTCGCCCTCGGGGCCCCCGAGCCGTACAGCCGTCTCCCACGTCAGGTGGTTCAGCCCGACATGGTCCAGGTGCACATCCGCCGGTGCCACATCGAGCAGTTTCGCGAACTTCCGCTGGAAACCGATCGCGACATTGCACAGGCCGACGGCCTTGTGACCCGCCTGGAGCAGCGCCCGCGTCACGATCCCCACCGGGTTGGTGAAGTCGATGATCCATGCGTCCGGGTTGGTACGCCGTACCCGCTCCGCGATGTCGAGCACCACCGGCACGGTCCGCAGTGCCTTCGCCAGGCCCCCGGCGCCCGTCGTCTCCTGCCCGATGCAGCCGCACTCCAGCGGCCAGGTCTCGTCCTGCTTCCGTGCCGCCTGTCCGCCGACGCGCAGCTGGAGCAGCACCGCGTCGGCGTCGGCGACGCCCGCGTCCAGGTCGGAGGTCGTCGTGATGCGGCCCGGGTGGCCCTGCTTGGCGAAGATCCGCCGCGCCAGGCCGCCCACCAGGTCGAGCCGCTCGGCGGCCGGATCGACGAGGAACAGCTCTTCGACCGGCAGTGTGTCCCGAAGCCGTGCGAAGCCGTCGATCAACTCAGGTGTGTAGGTGGATCCGCCACCCACTACTGCGAGTTTCATATGTCGTCTCAGCCCTTTACTCCGGTCAGCGTGACACCCTCGACGAACGCCTTCTGCGCGAAGAAGAACACGAGGATCACGGGGGCCATGACCAGTACGGTCGCGGCCATGGTCAGATTCCAGTCGGTGTGGTGCGCGCCCTTGAAGGACTCCAGCCCGTACGACAGCGTCCAGGCGCCGGGGTTCTCCGAGGCGTAGATCTGGGGGCCGAAGTAGTCGTTCCAGGCATAGAAGAACTGGAACAGTGCGACGGCCGCTATGCCCGGCTTGGCCATCGGCAGTACCACCCGTATGAGGGTGCGGAATTCGCCGCAGCCGTCGACTTTCGCCGCATCCAGGTACTCGTTCGGGATGGTCAGCAGGAACTGCCGCAGCAGGAAGATGGAGAAGGCGTCGCCAAAGGCCATCGGGATGATCAGCGGCCACAGCGTGCCGGACAGGTCCAGCTGCTTCGCCCAGAAGAGGTACATCGGGATGATGACGACCTGCGGCGGCAGCATCATCATCGAGATGACGAGCATCAGCGACAGATTGCGGCCGCGGAAGCGGAACTTGGCCAGGGCGTACGCCACCGGGACCGAGGAGACGACCGTGAGTACGGTGCCGACTCCGGCGTACAGCAGGGTGTTCCGCCACCAGGTCAGGAAGCCGGGTGTGTCAAAGACCTTGGCGTAGTTGCCCCACTCCCAGGTGTTCGGGGTGAGGTCGCGGGTCAGCGCCTGCTGGTCGTTCATCAGCGATGTCAGTACGACGAAGACGAACGGCAGCACGAAGAAGAGCGCGGCCGCGACACCCAGCGAGTGCACGGCGATCCAGTGCAGCAGCGCTTTGCGGCGTGCGGTGCGCTCGGCCGGCGTGAGGGTGGTGTTCGTGGAGGCGGTGTTCACCGGTTCATTCACAGGCTCAGTCACAGTCACCGTCATCATTCCCCTGCCTGGATCAGGCCGCCGCGCCGCCGCATCAGAAGTGCGGTGAAGGCCATGGCCAGGGCGAACAGAACAAGCGCGACGACGCAGGCGGCCCCGTAGTCGAAGCGCTGGAAGCCGAGGTTGTACACGAGCTGGGGGAGTGTGAGCGTCGACTTGTCGGGGTAACCCGGCTCGAACTGCTGGCCCGAGCCGCCGATGATGCCGGAGGCGACCTTCCCCGCGACCAGCGGCTGTGTGTAGTACTGCATGGTCTGGATCACGCCGGTCACGACCGAGAACATCACGATCGGCGCGATGTTCGGCAGCGTGACGAAGCGAAAGCGCTGCAGCCCGGACGCGCCGTCCAGTTCCGCCGCCTCGTACTGCTCCTTCGGTACGTCGAGCAGTGCGGCCATGAAGATGACCATCAGGTCGCCGATGCCCCACACCGCGAGCACGGTGAGCGCCGGCTTCGACCAGGACGCGTCGTTGAACCAGCCGGGGGCGGGCAGGCCCATGTCACCGAGGATCGAATTGACCGGCCCGGTCCCGGGGTTGAGAAGGAAGACGAAGGCGAGCGTCGCGGCGACGGGCGGCGCCAGGAAGGGAAGGTAGAAGAGGGTGCGGAAGATGCCCGTACCCGTCTTGATCCTGGTGATGAGCAGGCCGATGCCGAGGCCGAAGACGACCCGGCAGGTGACCATGACCAGGACCAGCCACAGCGTGTTGCCCAGCGACGGCCAGAACATCGGGTAGTCGCTGAAGACATACGTCCAGTTGTCGAGTCCGTTGAAGGCGGGGACACCGAAACCGTCGTATTTCATGAACGAGAAGTAGACGGTCGACAGCAGCGGGTATGCGAAGAAGACGCTGAAGCCGACGAGCCACGGCGACATGAAGGCCGCCGTTCGAAGGGCCGACCTGCGGCGCTTCGAGCGGAGCGTGTTCGTGCTCATCGGAGGGCTACTTCGCCTTCGCGATGTCGGTGTCGATCTGCTGAGCCGTCTTCTCCAGGCCGGCCTTCAGGTCCTTCACCGCGCCCTTTTCGTACTGGTACCCGAAGTCCTGGAGCGTGTTCAGGTACGTCGCACCATTCACCGCACCCGCCGGGGTGTTCGACTTCGGGTGCTGCGCGATGTCCAGGAAGGTCTTGAAGCGCGGGTCGAGCTTGAGGCCGGGCGACTTCAGGGCGTCGAAGGTGGACGGCACATTGCGGATCGCGTTGGCGAACTCCACGACCGCCTTCGTGTCCGTGGTCATGAACTTGATCAGCTCCCAGGCCGCGTTCTGCTTCTTGCCGGCCGGGGCGATGCCCATGATCGTGCCGGACAGGAAGCCCTTGCCGTAGCTGTCGGCCTCGTCGTCGGCGACGGGCATCGGCGCGACGCCGATCTCGAACGGCACCTTGGCGTCCTCCGCCATGCCGAGCCGCCACTCGCCGTCCATCTGCATCGCGACCTGGCCGGTGTGGAACGGGTGCTTGGCGCCCCACTCGTCACCGAACGTGCCCCGGTACTTCTCCAGCTTCTCGAAGCCGCCGAGCTCGTCGATCAGTTTCTTCTGCTGCGTGAACATGGCGGCGAAGGCCGGATCCTTGGCGATGTTGGACTTGCCGCTCTCGTCGAAGTACTTCTGGTCCCAACTGCCCATGTAGTGCTCGGTGGTCGTCTCGAAGCCGTGGAAGTTCGGCATGAAGCCGAGCTGCTCGTAGCTGTCGCCCTTGGTCTTCGTGAGCTTCTTCGCCGTCTCCGTCAGCTCGGACATGGTCTTCGGCGGGGACGCGATGCCGGCCTTCTTGAAGGCGTCCTTGTTGTAGTAGAGGCCGTACGCGTCGGCGAGCAGCGGCATCGCGCACCGCTTGCCCTCGAACTGCGTGTAGTCCAGCGTCACCTTCGGGAAGGTCTTCTCCAGGTCGAGCTTCGACTTCTCGATGAAGGGCTTGAGATCGGCGAAGGCGCCCGACGAGCAGAACTTGCCGACATTCGACGTCGTGAAGGACGAGACGACGTCCGGGCCCTTCGAACCACCCGCGCGCAGCGCCTGGTTGAGCTTGTCGTCGTTGATGTTGCCGACGACGTTGACCTTGATGTTCTTGTGCTGTGCCTCGAAACGGTCGACGTTCGCCCGGATCGCCTTCACCTCGGCCGGGGCGCTCCAGCCGTGCCAGAAGGTGATCGTGGTGTTCGCGTTCGGGTCGTCGTTCGCCTCGGACGCCGACTGGCCCGTACACGCGGAGGCGAGCACGGATATCGCAGCGACCGCGACGGCTGAGGTGATGAGACGGCTGGTACGGCTGGTTCTGCGCATGACAAAGCTCCCAGGGGCAGGGACGGGGGTCGGGCGGTAGAGAGAAGGGACTAGCGGGAGGTGTCGAAGACCTCGTCCCGGGTGGTCGCGAGGGCGCTCTCCAGCGCCCCGCGCAGCACCGGCTGTTCCTGTACGGATCCGATGACGAGCCGAGGCCGGGGCGCCGCCAGTTCGGCGAGCTCCGACTGGACCAATGCGCGCAGCGGTTCGCCGCCCGCGACGAGAACGCCGCCGGACAGCACGATCAGTTCGGGGTCGAGGAGCGCGACCATCGAGGCGAGGCCGGTCGCGAGCCCGGTCGCGAAGGCCTGGAGGAGATCCCGGTACGGGCCGCTGCCGGCCAGGGACGCCTCGGCGAGCAGCGCGACGGCCTCCTCGGTGTACGAATCGGCCGCCGGCACCGGGATGTCGAGCTCCCGGGCCAGCCGCGGTACGGCCTGCCCGCCCGCGAGCTCCTGGAAGCCGCCGGAGTTCGCCTTGGTCACCCGGCGTACGAGCGGAGTGCCGGGCACCGGCATGAAGCCGACCTCGCCGGCGCCGCCGGTCCAGCCCCGGTGCAGCTGCCCGTTGATCACCAGCGCGGCGCCGAGCCCGCCCTCGTTCCACAGGAGTACGAAGTCCTGGTGCCCGCGCGCCGCGCCCAGACGCTGCTCGGCGACCGCGGCCAGGTTCACGTCGTTCTCGTACTCGACGGGCATGGGCAGCGCGGCCGCCAGCTCGTCGAGGAGCGTGGGGGAGTGCCAGCCGGGCAGGTGGGACGCGTACCGCAGGCGTCCGGTGCCGGGGTCGAAGGCGCCCGGTGTCGCGACGACGACCCGGTGGACGTCGGACCGCACGAGCCCGGCGGCCTTCACTGCTCCGTCGAGGGCCTCGGTCACTTGGACGACGACGGACTCGGCGGCGCGGCGGCCGGGCGTGGGCAGCGCGAACTGCCCGACGGTCTCGCCCGTCACGTCGGCGACGGCGGCCAGAATCCGCTCCGGTGTCACGTCGAGCGCGGCGACATGGGCGGCGCGGGCGTTGACGGCGTACAGCTGGGCGTTGGGTCCCGGCCGCCCCTCGCTCGTACCGGTGGCGACGACGAGGCCCGCGGACTCCAGGCGGGCCAGCAGCTGGGAGGCGGTCGGCTTGGAGAGCCCGGTGAGCTTGCCGATCTTCGTGCGGGAGAGGGCGCCGTGCTCAAGGAGCAGGTCGAGCGCGGCACGGTCGTTCATCGCGCGCAGTACGCGCGGTGTTCCCGGCGTACCCGGTGTCCCGGCCATGGCAACGCACCCACCTTTCAGCTACCGACACTTTCCCGGAGATCATTGTTAGGAAAGTTTCCTATTCGGTGGGAGGAAGGTAGGACGCCCGTAAGGCAGGCGTCAAGGGCCTCAGCGGGAGTTACTTCGCGAGATTCGTGGGCGGCGGGATCGGGGACGCCGAGACCGACTGCGGGGAGGTCGCCGAGGCGTAGGCGGACGGCGCCGCCATGCCCGCCGTCGGATCGGCAGCAGCGGCCTCCGGCCCGGCTCCCACGGGGCCGCCGACGATCCGGATGCCCGCCCGGTCGAACGCCTGCTTGATCCGCCAGCGCAGTTCCCGCTCCACCCCGAGCGCCTTGCCCGGCATCGTCTTCGCGGAGACCCGCACGACCATCGAGTCGAGCAGCACCGAGTCCAGGCCGAGGACCTCGACCGGACCCCACAGCAGCTCGTTCCACGGCTCGTCCTTGGCGAACTGGTCGGCCGTCTCGGCGATCACCTTGCGTACGCGGTCCAGGTCCTCGGAGGGGCGTACCTGTACGTCGACTCCGGCCGTGGCCCAGCCCTGGCTGAGGTTGCCGATCCGCTTGATCTCGCCGTTGCGGACGTACCAGATCTCGCCGTTGTCGCCGCGCAGCTTGGTCACCCGCAGGCCGACCTCGATGACCTCGCCCGACGCGACGCCCGCGTCGATGCTGTCCCCGACGCCGTACTGGTCCTCAAGGATCATGAAGACGCCGGAGAGGAAGTCGGTGACGAGGTTGCGCGCACCGAAACCGAGCGCCACACCCGCGACACCCGCCGATGCGAGGAGCGGCGCCAGATCGATGTTGAGGGCGCCCAGCACCATCAGGGCGGCCGTACCGAGGATCAGGAACGACGCGACGGACCGCAGGACGGACCCGATCGCCTCGGAGCGCTGGCGGCGCCGCTCGGCGTTCACCAGGAGGCCGCCGAGCGCGGTGCCCTCGACCGCCTGGGCACTGCGGTTCATGCGCGCTATCAGCCTGGTGAGGGCGCGGCGAATGACCGTACGGAGTACGACGGCGATCACCACGATCAGCAGAATGCGCAGGCCCACACTCAGCCAGGCGGACCAGTTCTCCTCCACCCAGCCGGCGGCGTTGTTCGCCTGCTGCGTGGCCTCGTCCAGGGTGACGGGCTCGGTCGTCGGGTCGGTGGCCGACAGGGCGGACCAGAACACGGCAAGAACCTCCAGGCACGGACGACAGCAGACCAACCACACTAACGGGGCATCCCGCCTAGTCCGGTGCTCTGTTCGAGGGAGAGACAAGCCTCACCAGGGCATGAAGGTGATGTGGTCGAAAACACTCCGAGCCCGTTACCTGGACGTGGTGGCGTTTCGACCAGGCATGAGGGGAGACTGAGAGCAGATCGTCCCGGCGCGAGCCACGCGCCGCCGGCGTAATAGGAGGCATCCGTGCCGCATGTCCTGGTCCTCAATGCGTCGTACGAGCCGCTCGGCGTCGTACCGCTCCGCCGCGCGCTCGTCCTCGTCCTGGAGAACAAGGCTCTCTGCCTCGAGGAATCCGGCGCCTTCATGCACAGCGCGACCCGCGCCGTCCCGGCACCCAGTGTCGTGCGGCTCAAACGGTTCGTGCGGGTCCCCTACCGGGGGCCCGTCCCTCTCACCCGCCGTGCGCTCTTCGCCAGGGACGGCGGGCGCTGTATGTACTGCGGTGGCGTCGCAACCAGCGTCGACCACGTCATTCCGCGCAGCCGAGGCGGACAGCACGCCTGGGAGAACGTGGTGGCGGCCTGCCGCCGCTGCAATCACGTCAAGGCCGACCGGCACCTGATGGAGCTCGGCTGGCGGCTGCGCCATCAGCCCGCCCCGCCGTCCGGGCTCGCCTGGCGGATCATCGGGACCGGGCACAGGGATCCGCGCTGGCTGCCGTACTTGCAGCCGTTCGGCGCGGATGATGCGCTGGCCCGGATCGACGGCATTTCCGCCTGACGGTCCGGGCTTTTGCGGTGCGGGGCGTGCGTTGGGGTGCGGTCCCTGCGGGGCCGGTTCCCCTACCCGCCCCGCAGGCACCCCGACCACCGAGCGCGTCACTCCGAGGGCGCATCCACCGCGTACGCCTCCACCCCGAACAGCGAGTAACCGAACGGCAGCGCCCGCTCGTCGCACTGCACCCGCACGAAGCGCGCCCCCTTCGCATCCATCCGCACCGACTCGCGCCCGCCCTGCCCGTCCCTGACGGTTGCCGCCGTGCGCCATGTACGGCCGTCCTCCGACACCTGGACGCGGTACTTCTTCGCGTACGCCTCCTGCCAGTGCAGTACGACCTGGCCGAGCCGCACCGGCTCCGCCAGCTCGGCCTGCCACCACGCGGAAGGGCCGACCGGCGAGGTCCAGCGGGTTGCCGGGTCGCCGTCGGCGGCGGCCGGGGCCGGGAAGTCGGCGGTCTCGTCGCCGGACGACGAGACCCTCGCGCCCTCGCCGCGGATCAGGTCCGGGCCCCCCGTGCGCGGGAACGCCCGCACCGTCAGGACGCTCTCCTGGCCGTCGAAGGCGACCGGCACCTTGTACTCGCCCGCAGGCACCGACTTGTCCACGCTGATCTCGACGGGGACGGTGGCGCGGGAGCCGCGCGGCACCGTCGTCGTCCGCGGCGCCCTCACCGCTATGCCCTTGGGCGGCTCGGCCGTCAGCCGGGCCCGCACATCCCCGGGGCGCTGGCCGGTCAGCCGTGCCTCGACGCGCTGCGGCCTGCCGCCGATCTCCGCGTCCGTCTCGGTGCGCTTGAGCCGCAGCTCCGCACGCGGCTCGTCCGCGAACCAGGGCACGAGGTGGTGGACGGCGGGCGCATCGGCGCCCTTCCGGGACTCCTGCCAGGACACGCGTATCGCATCCGCGCGCGCATCCTCGGCGTCCGCCTGCGTCCAGCCGCTGCCGTGCAGCGTGCCGATGCGCCGCCAGCCCTGACCGGGGACGTGCGCCTCGACGGCCGCGCCCTCGCCCTTACCGGGCTCCGTCATGGCGGTCAGCGCCTCGATGGGACGCGGCCGGCCGAGCTGCACGGTGTACGAGCCCGGGCCCCCGGAGACGCTTCCGCCCTTGCGGTCGGCGCCGGTCCAGGCGTCCGCCTCCTTGCGCACCTGCGTGAGGAACGGGTCGAGCACGCCCTTGCCGACGGTGGCCGGGCTCGCCTTGAGGGAGCCGCGCAGCTCGTCCAGGTCGAGTGACGCCCGCCAGGCGGCCCGGCCGTCGCCGCGCGCCTGCGCCTGGAGCAGGTCGACGGAGAGCTCGCCCGCCGTGCCGTACCGCGCCAGCTGCTCGATCCACGGCCGTACCTCGTCGTCGAACGCACCGCCCGCCGACGACCGGAGCCGCTGCGGCGCCTCCCGCATCACGGTGAAGGCGGCGCGCAGCCTCTTGGCCGCCGCGTCCCGCACGCCCTGGTCCGTGGACGTACGCGCACGCCAGAAGTCGTGGATCAGCGGACGCAGATACGCCGATTCCTCGCCGCCCAGTACGGAGGAGGCGTCATTGCCGGCCAGCGCCCGCATCGCCTCGCGGGCGGGTGCGTCGGCGCCCGCCAGGTCGTCGATCGCGGCCTGCCAGGACTCCTGCGGCTGGTAACCCCGGGGGTTCCAGGCGTAGTCGGCGGCCGTGAAGAGGGGGATGCGGGAGGCGGAGGCCTGTTCCATGGCGTTGGCGAGGAGAGCCGCCGAGCCGGTCGCGACGGCAGGCTCACGGCCCGTATAGGGGCCGAGGAATATGCGGTCCTGCGCGTAATCGTTGACGGGGTAGTTGTCCATGGTGACCAGCGGACGCCTGAACGCGGTGCGCGCGCCCGCCAGTTCACGCCCGGTGATCGTCTTCGGTACGACGCCGACACCCGTCCACGCGACCTGCACCCCGTCGTCCAGCTGGGCGGCCAGGGCCTGCCGGTACGCGGTGTTGCCCTCCTGGTAGAACTCCGTCGGCATCACGGACAGCGGCTCCGCCCCCGGGTGCCGCTCAGTCAGATGCTTCGCCACGGCGTTGGCCACGCGGGCGTGCGCCTTCGCCGCCGCACGGGGGCCCGAGCCGAACGTGTCGGAGTCCTGGCCGCAGTGCCACTCGCTGTAGCTGACGTCCTGGAACTGGAGCTGGAAGGACCGCACCCCGAGCGCCCACATCGCGTCGAACTTGCGGTTGAGCGCCTTGATGTCGTCGTCCGACGACATGCACATCGCCTGCCCGGGAGCCACGGCCCAGCCCAGCGTCACATGGCTGCGCCGGGCCCGTTCGGCGAGCGCCCGGAAGGCGGCGCGCTGGTCCGCCGGGTAGGGGTCGCGCCAGCGTGCCTGGCGGTACGGGTCGTCGCCGGGCGCGTAGAGATAACGGTTCTGCTTGGTGCGGGCCATGAAGTCGATCTGCGCGAGGCGCTGTTCGGGCGTCCACGGCTGCCCGTAGAAACCCTCGGTCATCCCGCGTACGGCCGTCCCCGGCCAGTCGCGGACCATGGCCCCGGCGATCTCCTGCCCGCCCTGCCCGTCCTTGGCGGCTGTGACGAGCTGCCGCAGGGTCTGCGCGGCGTGGAAGAGACCGTCGTCGCCGATCCCGTCGAGCGCGACCGTGTCCCGGCCGTCGACGCTGCCGACGGCGATCCTGTAGCCGCCGGACGGCAGGTCGTCACGTGCGGTGGCGCGCAGGGCACGCAGCGCGTCCTGCGCGCCGGTTCCGCCCGCCTTCACGACGAGGCCGCGCGCGGGCACCGGCTCGCCCTCCTTGACGCTGTACAGCGTCTTCACGCCCGCCCCGCGCAGCACCGCTTCGAGCGCCTCCACGGCGTACGAATCGGATCCGCGCCCCGCTACGAGCACCGCGTCGTCGCCCACGGGGACCGCCGGCCCCGCCGCCCGCATCGACTGCGGACGCGGCCAAACGGGTGGCAGCGCGGCATCGCTCTCGCGGTCCGGCAAGGTGGTGGCGGGGGTACCGGGGCCTGGGTCGGACGGGGCGGCGAACGCACCGTGCGCACCGCCGAGCAGACCGCCTATTACGGCGACCGCGACAGCGGTCGCGCCTCTCCTGCGCCCGAGCTGCACAGCCGTCTCCCCAGTCGCCTCAGACATCCCAGTGTGGGCACCGAGCCCACCACCCGGCCGCCGAGCTGTCAATTTCCCAAGGGGGAACGGATTGTGACCCGGGACACGTTCGGGGAATGTATACGTCTGCGGCCGCGCCCACTGGGTAGGGCTGCTGTGTCCACGTAGACCACCGTAGGGAGGCCCCTGTGGCCGCAGCACAGCTTCTCCTTTCCGCCCTGTCCAAACAGGTGCCGGGCCCGACCACGGCATACGACGCGATGCACGCCGGATACGACTACGCCTCATACGACTATGCGGAGCCGCTGCTCACCACCGAGCCGCCGCTGACCAGCGAGCCTCCGATGGCCGACGCCGCCCCGCTCACCAGCGAGCCCCCGATGGCCGACGCCGCACCCCTGACCAGCGAACCGACTGCCCACGGCACAGCATCGGGCATGGAGCCCACGGGGGTCTGAATGGGCCTTGCCCGCCTCGCCGCCCTGCACGGCGTCGCCACGTCCTACCAGCCATCGGCGAACCGCACCCTCCAGGTCCCCGACGACACCGTTGTGGCCGTGCTCGCGGCCCTCGGCGTGGACGCGGGAACACCCGAGGCGGTACGGGCAGCCCTCGACGCCCACGGGACGGCCGCCGCACACCGTCTGCTGCCCGCGACGGTGGTGACCTGGGCGGGCCCCGCAGGCCCACTGCCGCCACCGGCCCTGACCGGCCTCCCCGACGGCGCCCTGCTCCGCGTCGAAACGGAGCAGGGCGAGACCGTGGAGTGGCCAGTGGAGTGGCAGACCCCGCCCCGGGGCGAGGAGGGGTGGGGTCAACTGCCGCTCGGCGTGCACCGGTTGAGCGTGCGCACGCCGGACGGGGCCGAGGGGGCCGCCACCCTCGTCGTCGCCCCCGACCGCGTCCCGCAGCCACCCGGCCGCTCCTACGGGCTGCTCGTCCAGCTCTACTCCCTGCTGTCCCGGCGCTCCTGGGGCATGGGCGACCTCGGAGACCTCGCCGAACTGGCCGCCTGGTCGGGACGCTCCCTCGGCGTCGGATTCGTACAGATCAATCCGCTGCACGCGGCCGTCCCCGGTACGCCGACGGACCCCTCGCCCTACCGTCCGTCCTCGCGCCGCTTCCCCGATCCCGTACACCTGCGGGTCGAGGACGTGCCCGAGTTCGCGCATGTCCCGGCAGGCGACCGCGCGCGCATCGAAGACCTGCTCGAACAGGCCGCCGCGCTGCGCGACTCCGTCCTGAACAAGGGCGCGCTGATCGACCGCGACGCCGTGTGGGAGCTGAAGAAGGAAGCCCTGGAGGCCGTACGGAAGGTGCCGCTCGGCCCCGGCCGCCGCGCCGCCTTCTGCGATTTCCTCGCCGAGCAGGGCGCCGCCCTGGAGGACCACGCGACCTGGTGCGCGCTCGCCGAGGTGCACGGCTCGGACTGGCACACCTGGCCCGCCGGGCTGCGCGACGACCCGCGCGCCGCCGAGGTCCGGCACGCCCGCTCCGACCTGTACAACCGGGTCGATCTGCACTGCTGGCTGGCCTGGCTCACCGACTCCCAGCTGGCCTCCGCCCAGCGCGCCGCCCGTGACGCCGGTATGCCTGTCGGCGTCGTGCACGACCTGGCCGTCGGCGTGCATCCCGGCGGCGCCGACGCCTGGGCGCAGCAGCACGCCTTCGCCCGGGGCATGTCGGTCGGCGCCCCGCCGGACGCCTTCAACGCGCGCGGCCAGGACTGGGGCCTGCCGCCGTGGCGCCCGGACGTCCTCGCCGAAGCGGCGTACGCCCCGTTCCGAGGCCTGCTGCGCGGGCTCCTGCGCCATGCCGGCGCCCTGCGCATCGACCACGTGATGGGGCTCTTCCGGTTGTGGTGGGTTCCGGAGGGCCGCGAGCCCACGGAGGGGACGTACGTCCGCTACGACGCGGAGGCGATGCTCGCCGTCCTCGCGCTGGAGGCACACCTGGCCGGCGCCGTCGTCATAGGGGAGGACCTCGGCACCGTCGAGCCCGGTGTGCGCGACGCCCTCGACGAGCGCGGAGTCTCCGGCACCTCGGTGCTGTGGTTCGAACGCGACTGGGCCGATACGGGCGAGCCCCTCCCCCCGCAGAACTGGCGCGAGCACTGCGTGGCCACCGCCACCACGCACGACCTGCCGTCCACCGCCGCCCGCCTCACCGGCGGCCATGTCGCGCTGCGCCACCGCCTGGGCCTGCTCACCCGGCCCCTGGAGGAGGAGCACGCCGAGGGTACGGCGGAGGTCGCCGAATGGCTGGCGTACCTGGCGCGGCTGGGGCTGCTGCCGGAGGGCGCGGGCGACGAGGAGGGCGAGATCCGCGCCGTCTACCGCTTCCTGCTGAGCACCCCGGCCCGGATGGTCGGCATCTGGCTGCCGGACGCGGTGGGCGACCGGCGCCCGCAGAATCTGCCGGGCACCTGGGACCAGTACCCCAACTGGCGGCTGCCCGTCGCCGACGCCGAGGGACATCCCGTAACCCTGGAGGACCTGGCTGCCTCGCCGCGGGTGCACAGGCTGATCGACGTGTTCAGGGCCTCGGGGGGAGTGCCTGTGGGATCGCCTGCGGGAATCCGTGCGGCACTGCGTATGGCACCCCCGGGCGCGCGGCCCTCGTAGGCATTCGCTACGTTGGCACCGTGGACAAGAAGAACACCCTGCGCGCCGGAGCCGTCGCGGCCGGTACGACGCTGATGATGCTGCTCATGTCGTCCCCCGCGCTCGCGGTCACCCCCGACGACGGTGACGACCCGGGTCCGGGCCTGAGTGTGGCCGAGACCCTCGGCCTGTATGTCGCGGCACCGATCGGCCTGTTCCTGGTGATCGCGGGTCTCGTCATGGTGCTGGACAAGTCCAGGAAGCAGAGCCGCTGACCCGCGTCCGGGTCCGGGCTCTGCCGCCAGGCACAGCTTTCTGAGGGCGCCCCTGCTCCGTACATACGGCAGCGGGGGCGCCTTCGGTGCGTTTTCCTACCCTTCGGCCGTGCCCGCCAGCAGCTGTCGCAGCAGCTCCGAGAGCTGCTCCGCCTGCTCCTCGCCGAGCCCTTCCAGCGCCTCGCTCTGCAGCTCCAGACCGGTGACCACCGCCTGGTCGACGATCGCGAGGCCGCGCTCCGAGAGCGTCACGCGCAGGCCGCGCCGGTCGTGCGGATCAGGGCTGCGGACCAGCAGTCCGGCCCGCTCCAGCTTGTCGAGGCGGCCCGTCATCCCTCCGGTGGTCAGCATCAGCGTCGCGGAGAGCTGGCGCGGTGAGAGTGTGTACGGCTCGCCGGAGCGGCGCAGCGTGGCGAGGACGTCGAACTCGCCGCGCGAGATGCCGAATTGCGCGTACGCCTTCTCGATGCGGTCGCCCATGGCGCGCGCGATCCGGTAGATGCGGCCGAAGACGGCCATCGGGGCGGTGTCGAGCTCGGGTCGCACCTCGGCCCACTGGGCGGTGATGGCGTCGACGGGGTCCTTGGTCGCCTTGGTCGTCATGCCCGCAGTATCTGCAGAGGTTCGGTCGACCGCAAGAAAGTTGCTTGACGGAAAGTAGCTTACGAGTAAGCTACTTTGGACCAAGCTACTCCTGGGGGTTGCCATGAACCGCGCCGGAACAATCGCCCTGACCGCGCTCGCACCCATCTCGTGGGGTTCCACGTACGCCGTCACCACCGAGTTCCTGCCGCCCGACCGGCCGCTGTTCACCGGCCTCATACGCGCACTCCCCGCCGGGCTCATGCTGCTCGCGATCGGCCGGACCCTGCCGCGCGGCGCCTGGTGGTGGAAGGCGGCCGCCCTCGGAGCGCTGAACATCGGGGCGTTCTTCCCGCTGCTCTTCCTCTCTGCCTACCGCCTCCCCGGCGGCATGGCGGCGGTCTTCGGCTCGCTCGCGCCGCTGTGGGTGGCCGGGCTCGCGATGCTCCTGCTCAGCGAGAAGCCGACCGTACGCACCCTGCTCACCGGGATCGCGGCGGCGCTGGGCGTCAGCCTGGTCGTACTGCGCGCCACGGCGGCGCTGGACATGATCGGGGTGGTGGCCGCCCTCACCTCCTCCGCCTCGATGGCCGCGGGCACCGTCCTCACCAAGCGCTGGGGCCGGCCCGACGGCGTGGGCCCGCTGGTCATGACGGGCTGGCAGCTCACTGCGGGCGGGCTGTTGATCGCGCCCGTCGCGCTCCTGGTGGAGGGTGCGCCGCCCGCGCTCGACGGGCGTGCGGTGGCGGGTTACCTCTACCTCGCGCTGGTCAACACCGCGGTCGCCTACTGGCTCTGGTTCCGCGGCATCGGGCGGCTGACGGCGACCTCCGTCACCTTTCTCGGCCCGCTGTCGCCGCTGACGGCCGCGGTCATCGGATGGGCGGCGCTGGGGCAGGCGCTGACGCCGGTGCAGGTGATCGGAATGGTGATCGCGCTCGGCGCGACGCTGGTGGGGCAGATGACCGTCAGGCCCCGATCTTTCAGCTCACCTGAAGGGAATGGTTCGAAACATTCGATGGACCTGACTGGTGCGTCGGTGCGACGGTAGATCCCGTAACCAAGATCCCCGAACGGGGAGAGGGAAGAGGGATATCAGTGGCAGTCCTGGACCGCGTCCGTGCCGGCATCAGCATCAGCGGCGAGTCGGCAGTGGGGAGGGCGAAGGGGCTGAAGCAGGCCTCCGCGCTCGGCCTCGTCCTCGCCGCCGTCGCTACGGTCGTCTGGTCGGGAAGCTTCGTCACATCCCGCGCCCTCCACGACTCCGTACCCCCCGTGCAGGCCGCCTTCTGGCGCTGGATCGTGGCCATCGTCGCCGTGGCCCCCTTCGCGGCCCGCGAGGCCTGGCGCCAACGGGCCCTGCTCCGCCGCCACCTGGGCTTCGTCACGCTGGCCTCGCTGCTCGGCGTCACCGTCTACAACACCCTCGTCAACCAGGCCGGACTGTCCACCTCCGCAGGCAACATGGGCATGATCATGGCCGCCTCGCCGGTCCTGATGGCACTCTACGAACGCCTCGGCGGCCGGCGCCTCGGCGCCCGCCGCACCCTCGGCATGCTCGTCGCCTGCGCCGGAGTGCTGCTCCTGGTCAGCAAGGGCTCGCTCGCCATGGACTTCGCCACCGGCGACCTGTGGATGCTCGCCGCCGCCCTCTCCTTCGGCTCGTACAGCGCGCTGCTGCGCCGCAAGCCCGACGGGCTGGGCGGACTCGCCTTCCTCTTCAGTACGTTCGTGCTCGGCGCGCTGATGCTGCTCCCGGCGTACGCCGTCAGCCTCGCCGTCCAGGGCGGCTTCGAGCCGACGACGGGAACGGTCGGACCGCTGCTGTACGTCGGCGTCTTCTCCTCCGCGGTCGCCTTCTTCGCCTGGAACAAGGCGATCGCCCTGATCGGCGCGGCGCGAGCGGGGGTTGTGTACTACCTCCAGCCGGTGTGCGTGGCGCTGCTCTCCTTCGCTCTGCTCGGCGAGGCGACCGGCGTGATGGGGGTTGTGTGCATGGTGCTGATTCTCGGCGGAGTGATGCTGGGGGCGGGGCGGGGCAAGTAGGGCCAGGGGCGGGATATGTTGCGCCCCATGATCGAGTGGGACATCAAGAAGCTGCGGATCCTGCGCACCCTGCGCGACCGGGGAACCGTGACCGCGACGGCCGAGGCGTTGATGATGACGCCGTCGGCCGTTTCGCAGCAGCTGTCCAACCTCGCCAAGCAGCTCGGCGTACCTCTGCTGGAGGCGCACGGGCGGCGGGTGCGCCTGACCGACGCGGCCCACCTGGTCCTGCGGCACGCGGAGGCGGTCTTCGCTCAACTGGAGCGGGCGGACGCCGAGTTGACGGGGTACGTGCAGGGGGAGGCGGGGGAGGTGCGCGTCGGGGCGTTCTCGACGGCCGTGCCCGCGCTGGTGGTCCCGGCGGTGCAGCGGCTCCGTACGACACATCCGGCGCTGGAGGTGCGGGTCAGGGAGGCGGAGGCCGCCGAGGCGTACGAGCTGCTGGCGGGCGGGGACGTCGACCTCGCCCTGTCGCTGGCGGCGCACGCCCCGACCGCCCGCGACCCGAAGCTCGCCCGCTTCCCGCTGCTGGCCGACCCGCTGGACGTGGCACTCCCGGCCGGGCACCCGCTCGCGGCCGCGCCGGGTCTGCGGCTTGCGGACCTCTCCGGCGAGGCGTGGATCTTCGGCGGGAGCGGCCCGTGGTCCGAGATCACCCGGCACGCCTGCGAGGCGGCGGGCTTCGTGCCCGAACAGGCCCACAGCGCCGCCGGCTGGACGGCGATCCTGGCCATGGTGGAGGCGGGGATGGGCGTTGCCCTGGTGCCGAGGATGGCGGCGGGGGAGCGTCGTACGGGCGTGGTGATGCGCGTACTCAGCGCGGACCAGCCGCAACGCCACGTGGTGGCGGCCGTACGCCGCGGGGCGGAGGCGGGGCCCGCGGTGGCGCGGGTACTGGCGGCGCTGCGGGAGGTGGCGGCGGCGCGGGTGGGGTGAGGGACCGGACTTGGACCTGATCGTTCGGGTTTGCTTCAAAGGCTGTCCAGAAACTTTCGATGGACCTGACCGGTCAGGCCTGTGAAAGTCAGGGCATGACGACGACCGACGCGCACCCCGAAGACCCGCACGCCAACGACGCCGCTCCCTACACGGGGGGCGACCCGTACGCCGACTACCGGGGCGGGGACTTTCCCTTCACCGAGCTCGTCGATCTGGCCGACCGGCGTCTGGGTGCGGGCGTCATCGCCGCCAATGACGAGTTCTTCGCCGAGCGCGAGAACCTCCTGGTCCGCGAGCGCGCGGTCTTCGACCCGGAGCACTTCGGTCACAAGGGCAAGATCATGGACGGCTGGGAGACCCGCCGCCGCCGTGGCGTCGACGGAACGCAGCCGTTCCCCGCGCCCGACGACCACGACTGGGCCATCGTGCGGCTCGGCGCGGCTGGTGTCATTCGCGGGATCATCGTCGACACCGCTCACTTCCGTGGCAACTACCCGCAGCGGGTGAGCGTGCAGGCCGCGTCCGTGGAGGGCTCGCCCAGTCCCGAGCAGCTGCTCGGCGACGACGTGAAGTGGGAGGAGATCGTCCCGCTGACGCCTGTGCGCGGTCACGCCGCCAACGGGTTCGAGATCGCCTGCGAGCGGCGCTTCACCCATGTGCGGCTGTGCCAGCACCCCGACGGCGGGGTCGCCCGGCTGCGTGTCCACGGCGAGGTCGTGCCCGACCCCGAGTGGCTCGGTCTCCTCGGCACGATCGACCTCATCTCGATCCTCAACGGCGGTACGTACGAGGACGCTTCGGACAAGTTCTACTCGTCACCGGCGCAGATCATCCTGCCCGGGACCTCCTGCAAGATGGACGACGGCTGGGAGAACCGCCGTCGCCGTGTCCGCGACACCAATGACTGGGTGCGCTTCCGGCTCGTCGCGCAGGGCGCGATCCGTGCCGTCGAGATCGACACGGCGTACCTCAAGGGCAACTCGGCCGGCTGGATCGCGCTGAGCGGGCGCAACGGTGACACGGGCGAGTGGTTCGAGATCATCCCGCGTACGAAGCTCCAGCCCGACACGCTGCACCGGTTCAAGCTTCCGGCGCAGGCCGTCGCCACCCATGTCCGGCTCGATGCCTTCCCCGACGGCGGTGTGGCGCGGATGCGGCTGCACGGTGAGCTCACGGAGCAGGGCGCGGCGGAACTGCGTGCACGGTACGAGGACTTGGGCGGCGGCGCCGCCCTGTAGACCCCCGCTCGGCGGGCGGAGCGGCACAGCGCCTGCCCGCCGGGCGGTTTCAACGTAAGACCAGGGGGGACCGGGGGAGAAACGCCGGACGGGCTGGATTTTCCAGCCCGTCCGGCGTTTCGGCGTGGGGAACAAGCCCCACAGGGCGATGCCTAAGCTGCCGCCGCGTCCGCCGCCTGTGCCTTCAGTGCTCGCTCGATGCCCGACCGGGACTCCGAGATCAGGCGGCGCAGCGCCGCGTTCGGGCCCGCCGAGGCCAGCCATGCGTCCGTCGCGTCCAGCGTCTCCTGCGAGACCTGGATGGCCGGGTACAGGCCGACCGCGATCTGCTGCGCCATCTCGTAGCTGCGCGACTCCCAGATGCCCTCGACCGCCGCGAAGAACTTCTCCGCGTACGGTGCGAGCAGCTCACGCTGGTCGGTCTGGACGAAGCCGCCGATGACCGCCTCCTGCGTGGAGTTCGGGAGCTTGTCGGACTCCACGACCGACGCCCACGCCTCCGCCTTCGCCTCCGCGGTCGGCCGCGCCGCCCGCGCGGCCGTGGCGTGCAGTTCGCCCTGGGACGTCCTGTCGCGCTCCAGCTCCGCCGAGATCGCCTTCTCGTCCGCACGTCCCGTCGCCGCGAGCCGCTGCACGAACGCCCAGCGCATGTCGGCGTCCATCGCCAGACCCTCGATGGTCTCCGTGCCGTCCAGCAGGCCCTGGGCCAGGTTCAGCTGTTCGTCGGTGCGGGCCGTCGCCGCGAACGCCCGCGCCCACGCCAGCTGCTGGTCACTGCCCGGCTCGGCGGCCCGCAGGTGCTCCAGCGTCGCCTCCGTCCACCGCGCCAGCCCCGTCTCGCGCCACTCCGGAGCCGCGTACAGCTCCAGTGCCAGCTTCGCCTGGCGGTGCAGCGACTGGACGACGCCGATGTCCGACTCCTTGCTGATGCCCGACAGGACCAGCGCAAGGTAGTCGCGGGTGGCGAGCTCGCCGTCCCGGGTCATGTCCCACGCGGCCGACCAGCACAGCGCCCGCGGCAGCGACTCGGTGAAGTCACCGATGTGCGCGGTGACGGTGGACAGCGACTCGGCGTCCAGGCGCACCTTCGCGTACGACAGGTCGTCGTCGTTGAGGAGGATCACCGCCGGGCGGCGGGTGTTCGCCGGGAACGGGACCTCGGTCAGCTCGGCCGCCTCGATGTCCAGCTCGATGCGGCTCGTACGGACCAGCTTGCCGGCGTCGTCCAGGTCGTAACAGCCGATCGCGATCCGGTGCGGACGCAGCGTGGAGGTGCCCTTGGCGCCCGTGGGCAGCGGCGGCGCTTCCTGGCGTACGGCGAAGGACGTGACATGGCCGTCCGCGTCCGTCTCGATCTCCGGGCGCAGGACGTTGATGCCGGCCGTCTCCAGCCACGCCTTCGACCACGTCTTCAGGTCGCGGCCCGACGTCTTCTCCAGCGCGCCCAGCAGGTCGGACAGGCGCGTGTTGCCGAAGGCGTGCGCCTTGAAGTACGCCTGCACGCCCCGGAAGAACTCGTCCTGCCCGACGTACGCCACGAGCTGCTTCAGTACGGAAGCGCCCTTGGCGTACGTAATGCCGTCGAAGTTGACCAGCACGTCGTCCAGGTCACGGATCTCGGCCATGATCGGGTGCGTGGACGGGAGCTGGTCCTGGCGGTACGCCCAGGTCTTCTCCGCGTTCGCGAACGTCGTCCACGAGTGCGGCCACTTCGAGCCCGGCGCGTACGCCTGGCAGGCGACCGACGTGTAGGTGGCGAACGACTCGTTCAGCCACAGGTCGTTCCACCACTCCATGGTGACGAGGTCGCCGAACCACATGTGGGCCAGCTCGTGCAGGATCGTCTCGGCCCGCCGCTCGTACGCCGCGTCGGTCGTCCGCGAGCGGAAGATGTACTGGTCGCGGATGGTGACCGCGCCCGCGTTCTCCATCGCGCCCGCGTTGAACTCCGGCACGAAGAGCTGGTCGTACTTCGCGAAGGGGTACGCGTAGTCGAACTTCTCCTGGAACCAGTCGAAGCCCTGCCGCGTCACGTCGAAGATCTCGTCCGCGTCGAGGAACTCGGCGAGGGAGGGGCGGCAGTAGATGCCGAGCGGGACGCTCTGCCCGTCCTTCTCGTACGAGCTGTGCACCGCGTGGTACGGGCCGACGACCAGCGCGGTGATGTACGTCGAAATGCGCGGCGTCGGCTCGAAGCGCCAGACGTTGTCCTTCGCCTCGGGCGTCGGCGAGTTCGAAATGACGGTCCAGCCCTCGGGCGCCTTCACCGTGAACTGGAACGTCGCCTTCAGGTCCGGCTGCTCGAACGAGGCGAAGACCCGCCGCGCGTCCGGCACCTCGAACTGGGTGTACAGGTACGCCTGCTGGTCCACCGGGTCGACGAACCGGTGCAGGCCCTCGCCCGTGTTGGTGTACGCGCAGTCGGCGACGACCTGCAGCTCGTTCGGGCCCTCGTGAAGGTGCTTCAGCGCGATCCGGGAGTCCCGGAAGACCGCGGCGACGTCCAGCGACTTGCCGTTCAGGACGACCTGGTGCACGGCGGGCGCCACCAGGTCGATGAAGGTCTCCGCCCCCGCCTGGGCGGAGTTGAACCGCACAGTGGTCGCGGACCGGTAGGTGCCGCCCTCCTGCGCGCCGCTCAGGTCGAGATCGATCTCGTACGCGTCAATGGTGAGCAGGCTCGCCCGCTGCTGCGCCTCTTCGCGGGTCAGATTCGTGCCAGGCACCCGGTCATCTCCTCGGTATGTGACGTTTTTCGTCATCCTTCCACGCCGTTCATGTAATGGCTGCTGAGTATGCTCGCAGCTGACTGGGAGCGGGTGGCAAGGCATGTCCTACCCGGGTAGTATTGAGGGTATGAAGATCAGTGTGAGCCTGCCGCAGGAGGACGTGACCTTCGTCGACGCGTACGCGGCCAAGACGGAGGCGCAGTCCCGGTCCGCGGTGATACATGCGGCGATCGAGCTGCTGCGCAACTCTCAACTGGAGTCGGACTACGCGGCCGCTTTCGACGAGTGGGACGCGAGCGAGGACGCGGCGTTCTGGGACCGGACCGTCGGGGACGGGCTGACCGATGCGCAGAGGTGAGATCTACTTGATCGACTACGAGCCGGTGCGCGGCAGCGAGGCCAACAAGGCTCGTCCCTCGGTGATCGTGTCGAATGACGCCGCCAACCAGAGTGTGCAGCGTATGGGCAGAGGCGTGGTCACCGTCGTTCCGATGGCCTCGAACACCGCCCGGGTCTTCCCGTTCCAAGTCTTGCTGCAGGCCGCGGAATGCAACCTTGCGAAGGACTCCAAGGCCCAGTGCGAGCAAGTCCGCGCGGTTGCCGTGGAGCGGGTGCGACACCGCATCGGCGTGGTGCCTGCCCAGCGCATGGCTGAGGTCGACGCAGCGCTGCGTCGGCACCTGGCGCTCTGAGGCGCCTCGCGAGCATGACGGCGGGGCGGGACTCCGTACCGCAGAGTCCCGCCCCGCCGTCACAGGCGCCGGAAAGGTCAGGCCCGGTCGGCCTTGAGCTCGGCCGCGACCAGCTCCGCGATCTGCACGGCGTTGAGCGCCGCACCCTTGCGGAGGTTGTCGCCGGACAGGAACAGCGAGAGGCCGTTCTCGGCGGTCTCGTCGAGGCGGATGCGGCCGACGTACGACACGTCCTTGCCCGCGGCCTGGAGCGGCGTCGGGATCTCGGACAGGGCCACGCCCGGGGCGCCGCCGAGCAGCTCGTACGCGCGCTCCACGCTCAGCGGACGCTCGAAACGGACGTTGACCTGGAGCGAGTGGCCGGAGAAGACCGGGACGCGCACGCAGGTGCCGGAGACCTTGAGCTCCGGGATCTCAAGGATCTTGCGGGACTCGTTGCGGAGCTTCTGCTCCTCGTCGGTCTCGTGCGAGCCGTCGTCGACGATGCTGCCGGCCAGCGGCAGCACATTGAAGGCGATGGGGCGCTTGTAGACACCGGGCTCGGGGAAGTCCACGGCGTCGCCGCCGTGGGTGAGCTCGGCGGCGTGGTCGACGACCTTCTTGACCTGGCCGTCGAGCTCGGCCACACCGGCGAGACCCGAGCCGGACACGGCCTGGTAGGTGGTGGCGACCATCGCGGTCAGACCGGCCTCGGCGTGCAGCGGCTTGAGGACCGGCATCGCGGCCATCGTGGTGCAGTTCGGGTTGGCGATGATGCCCTTGGGGCGGTCCGCGACGGCGTGCGGGTTGACCTCGGAGACGACCAGCGGCACCTCGGGGTCGCGGCGCCAGGCCGAGGAGTTGTCGATCACGACGGCGCCCTGGGAGGCGACCTTCTCGGCCAGTGCCTTGGAGGTCGCACCGCCGGCCGAGAAGAGCACGATGTCCAGGCCGGTGTAGTCGGCCGTCGACGCGTCCTCGACAGTGATGTTCCTGCCCTGCCACTCGATCGTGGAGCCCGCGGACCGGGCGGAGGCGAAGAGACGCAGCTCGTCGGCCGGGAATTCCCGCTCGGCCAGGATCTTGCGCATGACTGTGCCGACCTGACCGGTGGCTCCGACGATTCCGACCTTCACGGGGACTCCTTCGTACGTAACGGCTGGCCAGGGGTGGCGCACTCCATCATGCGCGTGCCCCCGGCCGCCTTGTCCAATCCATTGTCCGGCCCTCGGACGACGGACGGTGTGCAGCTGCCCAGCCCCAGCGGACGACGGACCGTGGGCGGCCTGGGGCGCCGCGGGTCTCGTGGGTGAGCATCGTCTCGGTTTGGGGGCCGGTGTTGCGTACGACTCAGTACCGCTGCCCGGCGACGTGCGGCCCGACGTGTCCGCAAGCAGAAGGGCGGATGCTCGTGCGAGCACCCGCCCCTCTTCCCTGCAGACCTGGAGGTCAAGCCGTTACGGCGTGACCTTCTCGATCTGGACGCTGCCGACGCCCGCGGCGGTGCCGCGCGCGTTCACCAGCTGCACCTGGCCGAAGAAGGCCCGGCCCTCGGGGGCCGCACCGGCCACCACGACCTCCGCCTTGACCTGCGCGGAAGCGCCGTTGGCCAGCTTCACGACCTGCGAGTCGTCGACCTTGACCGAGCCGAGCGACGGCGCGAAGTACACGTCGCGGTAGTTGTACTCGGTCCCGGCGTCGCCGACCGCGTAACCGTCGACCTCGATGGTGTACGTACCGGCTGCGGGCTTGCTGAGGCTGACGGCCTCCTCCGAGTCGCCGTCCGCGGCCTGGCCGACCTGCACCCCGTCCTTGAGGACGGTGAGGTCGAGGTCGGCGCTCTGGTCGGAGACCCCGCCGATGGCGACGTCGAGGCGCTCGACGCCCTCACCGACGGTGACCGTGGTGGTGTGCTTCTCGCCCTTCTTGATCGAAGGACGCGCGTCCTTCGACGAGCCCAGCGAGCCGCCCGTCAGCTTGCCGTCGATCGCGGCGAAGCCGTTGGTGACCTTCCAGTCCACCGCGGCCGGGGTACCGACCTTGGCCTCCGGGATGGTCTTCACAGCCGGGTCGAAGGCGGCGCCGAGCACCGTGACGTCCAGCTTGTACGGGTTGTCGAGCAGCGGCGACGTACGACGCGACTCGACCTCGACCTCCCACACACCGGCCTGCGGGTTCGCGTACGAACGCTGGTCCGGGCGGCAGGTGTTGGCCGGGTTGGTGTAGTTCGCGTAGCAGTTGATCGTCGACGTCGGGTCGGACGGCACACCGTACGGGTGAATGCTGATGAACCGGGTCTGGCTGTCCTTCGCGAGACCGCCGAGCGCGACCTCCAGGGACTTCGCGCCCTCGGGGACGGTGATGAAGTACGACGTCGGGTTGTTGCGCTGCACCGAGCCGGAGTCCGAGAAGGTGTACGACGGCTTCACCAGATCCTTGGCGGCGACCACGGTCGCGAGGATCTGCTTGTCGACACCCTCGGTGCGCTCGTCGTCCGCTTCCAGGACGGCGCTGTGCAGACCGGTCGAACCGGGCCTCGCCTGCACCTTGACGGTGACCGGCTTGTTCAGCGGCAGGTCGACCTCGTCGTCGCCGAGCAGCCGGAACGTGCCGTCGTTGTACTTCCAGTCCAGCTCGTGCTCGATCGCACGGTCCGGGCCGCTCGTACGCGTGATGGTCACGTCGTACGTCTTCTTCTGACCGGCCTTGAGGCCGCCTTCGCGGTCGTACAGCCCGGTGCCGAAGCCCGGGGTCTTGAGCGCGTAGTCGATCGCGGTGTCGACCGGAGCCTTGACCGTGTAGTCGTGTGCCGTGGCGCCGTCTTCGATGGCGTCCCAGGCGTCCACGATGTCGATCAGGCCGGAGCCCTGCTCGTGCGCCTGCTCGCCGCTGATCCGGTTGGCGGTGCTGGTCAGCGCGGTGCGCAGCTTCACCGGGGTGAGCTCGATCTTCTCCTGCTTGGCCGCGGAGAGCAGCAGCGCGCTCGCGCCCGCCGCCTGCGGCGAGGACATCGACGTGCCCTGCAGCATCGAGTAGCCGGCCGGGAGCCGGTAGCCCGCCTCGGCGACCGGGCCGCCGGGCGCCCAGGTCTGGGTGGTGTTGATGGACGCGCCGGGCGCGGTGATGGTCGGCGTGAAGCCACCGTCCTCGCGCGGGCCGCGCGAGGAGAACGGCATCATGGCGTACCGCTTCTCCACGGCCGAGCCGTAGTTGGCGGCCCAGGTCTCCTTGGAGATGGCCGCGCCGACCGAGATGACCTTGTCGGCGAGGGCCGGGTCACCGATGGTGTTGGTGCCGGGGCCGCTGTTGCCGGCCGAGACGACCAGCTGCACGCCGTACGTGTCGATGAGGCGCGTGTAGAGCTCGGCACGCGCGTTGTTGCCGTCGTTCAGCGCGGGCAGGCCGCCGATCGACATGTTGACGATGTCGACACCGCGCTTGGTGACGAGGTCGATCATGCCCTCGGTGAGCGCGACGTTGGTGCAGCCGCCGCTCCAGGTGCAGGCGCGCGAGGAGACCAGCTTGGCGCCGGGGGCGGCGCCGTTCATCCGGCCGCCGAAGAGGCTGTTGGCGGCGGTGATGCCGGCGACGTGCGTGCCGTGCGAGCCCTCGATGATGCCGATGTTGACGTAGTCGGCCTTCGCGCCGGCCGCGTTGTAGACGACGTCCTTGCGGATCTCGGCGACGAACGGGATCTGCTCGACGACCTCGGTCGCCGGGTCGTCCTTGCCGAAGTACCGGACCTGGTGCTTGTCCTTGTACGGCTTCATCGCCTCTTCGTCGCCGAAGTCGGCGTCGTTGTCGAGGTCGACGCGGACCGTGCCGGACGCGGCGTCGTACAGCACGCCCCAGACGTCGGTGGTGTCACCGTCGCGGTTCAGGTCGCCCGCCATGTCGCCACCCTTGGTGGCGTCCTCGCGGAAGAGGTTGAACTTGTAGCTGCCTTCGGGAGCCGACCACGTACGGTCCGCGATCGTGAAGGTCGGGCCGCTCACGGCGGCCGTCATCCGGCGCCAGGTCCCGTCGCCGTCGGCGACCGGGTCGGTGGCCGTCACCCAGTCGACGATCTTGCGCTCGCCGGTGGTGGTCTTCTGGAGCGCCGGGTGGCCGAGGTCGACACCCGAGTCGAGGATGCCGATGGTGATCCCGCGGCCGTCGGCCTTCGGGTTCTCCTTCACGAACTCCACGGCACCGGTCTCGTGGGACGGGTTGTACGGGTTCTTCGCGGGCGTCTGCTTCCCGGGGCCCGAGTACGTGCCCTCGGCGCCGGCGGCCGCACCCTTGGCGCGGTCCGCCGCCGGGGTCGGGTCGTCCAGCTCGATGACCTGCTTGAGGTCGATGCCGTGTACGTCGGTGAGCTTCGAGGCGGCCTTGATGGCCGCGTCCGCCTTGCCGGTGGGCAGGGTGGCGCGTACGTAGCCGAGCTTGTCGTCCGTACGGCCGACCACGCCGCCCTGTACGGCGTCGAGCTGCTGCGCGACGCGCTCGGTCGCGCCGGGCGCGGTCGCGACCATCAGCGTGACGTTCTTCGTGCCGTCGGCCTGCGCCTCGGCGAGCACCTCCGCGTCGGCGGAACCGAGCTTCGCGGCGGCGGACTTGGCGACCGGCGGCGTGACCCACGGGTCGTCGGCGGCGGCCGCGACGGCGGATACCGGTGCGGCCGCGCACAGCGCGGCGACCAGGCCGGCGGCGAGCGCGATGCGGGCCGCGGGTCTCGCCCCGGGTATCGAGGTGGGGGATTCGAGGGTCATGGGCATCCCTGCTGTCTGAAAGTTTGAAAGAAAGGGTCCGGGCCGGGTCAGGACCTGGAGTCCGGAATACGGTGCCGGATGACCGCTCAGCCTTGCCTAAGTGGAGGTTGTTTGGGGAGTGTTGTCGTCTATGCAATGGGTCAGTGGCGCACATCCGCCACTGCGCGGTATGCGCCACAGGACCTGAACCGCCATATACCGGGCGGGCGTAACCTCAGCCAATGAACCAAGAGCTCAGGGTGGCGGCCTACGCCGTGTGCGTCCGGGACGAGCAGGTCCTGCTGGCCCGCTGGGTGGCACCCGACGGTGCGAAACGCTGGACGCTGCCGGGCGGAGGCATGGACCACGGCGAGGACCCGTACGACACGGTGGTGCGGGAGGCCGAGGAGGAGACCGGGTACACGGTCGAACCGGTGCGGCTCCTCGGCGTCGACTCCGTCAGGCGCCGATATCCGCGCCGGCTGGGCAAGTTCGCCGACTTCCAGGGCCTGCGGATCGTGTACGAGGGCCGGGTCACGGGCGGCGAACTCCGCCACGAGACGAACGGCTCCACGGACCTCGCGGCGTGGCACCCGCTGACGGGCGTGGCGGCGCTGGACCGCGTGGAGCTGGTCGACGCGGGCATCGAACTGTGGCGCACGAGGCCGGCGGTGGGGCGGGTCGGGGTGCGGGGCGGGGGCTGAGGGGGGCGGTGCGGTGCGCCGGTGCGGGGTGCCTGCGGCGCTTTCCCCTACCCGCCCCTTTCCCGAAGCTGGGGCTCCGCCCCAGACCCCGGTCCTCAAACTCCCCCAAGGACTACGTCCAGGGGGACCCCCAGGCTCAAAGATCAGCCCGTCCGGGGGTCTGGGGGCCTGCCCCCAGTGGCACCGCACCCACCCCCCTTCCCCGAAAGGTGAACGCGGAGTGAGCGCAGCCGTGCCGCCCGGGGAGGGGCGGATGGCGTTTCGCGCGCACCCCGCACAGCGGGTGATCCCTGTCCGGTGATCGGCGCTGCGCGTTGCGAAGCCGTTAACGCACAGGCCATCCCCGATGCCAACCATCCAGGTGGGCGGCGGATTTCACCTCCGCCCGGCCGATGCGTTCGCACCCCGGGGAGACCGCACCATGTCACGCCTACGCTCCGCAGCCGAAGCCGCCCTCGACCGCCGTTCGTTCCTCGCCGCCACCGGGGCGGTCGGCGTCTCGGCCGGCCTGGGCCTCACCTTCCGCCAGGAGCACGGCGCAGCCGCCCCCGCCGAGCCCCCCGCCGTGGCCGCCGCGCCGGCAGCCGCACCCACCGCCTCGCCCACCCCCGCCCGCCTCCCCGCCCCCGTCACCCCTACCTGGACCGGCACTTCGCTGCGTACGGTCGCTACCCCCCGCACCTCCGGGTCCGGCTACCGCCGCCTCGGCCCCGGCCCCGGCTGGCAGCGCGTCGTACGCTCCGAACTCGCCGCCGCCCGCTCCGGCCGCGCCGACCGCCGCACCGCGCTCGCCTCCTTCGTACAGCTGACGGACCTCCACCTCACCGACGTACAGCACCCTGTCCGTACGGAGTACCTGCGCGCACAGGCCGCCGGGGCGTGGCGCCCGCAGGAGGCCCTCACGGTGCACGGCGCCGTGGCCCTCGTCGAGCGCGTCAACGCCCTGCGCGGCGGCCCGGTCACCGGGGCCCGCCTCGGCTTCGCCATGACGACCGGTGACAACACCGACAACAACTCCAAGGCCGAACTCGACTGGTTCCTGCGCACGATGAGCGGCGGCCGCATCACCCCCAACACCGGCGACGCGACGCGCTACGAAGGCGTCCAGGACTCCGGCCTGCCCCTGTACTGGCACCCGGACGACGCCCTGCGCGACGCCGACAAGAAGCGCGGCTTCCCCCGCGTCGAGGGCTACCTGGCCGCCGCGATCCGCCCCGTGAACAGCCCCGGTCTGCGCATCCCCTGGTATTCGACCGTCGGCAACCACGACGACCTGCCCAGCGGCTGTTTCGCGAACGCCGACGCCACCGGATTCCTCGCCGACTTCGCGGTGGGCAGCCGCAAACTGCTCTCCCTCCCGACGGCAGACGCCGCCGCCCTGGAATCCGTACTGAAGAAGGGCAACGACCCCCGGGGCAGCTACTTCAAGGACCTCCTGCGCCGCGAGACCCGCCGCATGCGCCCGATCACGCCCGACCCGTCCCGCGCACCCTTCACCCCGCGCGAGTACGTACAGGCACACCTCAACCCGGCGTACGCGGGCGCGCCCGGCGCACCCGGCCACGGCTACACCCAGGAGAACGCCGACTCCAAAACCCTCTACTACTCCTTCCGCATCGCCGACGGCGTACTGGGCATCAGCCTCGACACGACCGACCAGGGCGGCCACTTCGCAGGCTCGATCGGCACCACCCAACTGGCGTGGCTGAAGCGCACCTTGCTCGCCCACGAGGACGACCACGTCATCGTCTTCAGCCACCACAACAGCTGGACCTTCGACGACGGCGGCGGCGACAAGCTGGTCGCGCTCTTCAAGCAGAACCGCAACGTGATCGCCTGGATCAACGGGCACAGCCACCGCAACGAGATCCTCCCGCACGGCACGTTCTGGGAGATCTCCACGGCCTCGCACATCGAGTTCCCCCAGCTCGCCCGCATCATCGAGCTGGTCGACAACCACGACGGCACGCTGTCTCTCTTCACGACGCTCATCGAGTCGGCCGCCCCGCACCGTACGGACTTCACCGACCTGTCCCAGACCGGCCTGGCGGCGCTGTACCGCGAACTGTCGTTCAACGCGCCGGGCGCCCGGCAGACCCTGGCAGGCCCGGCGAACGCCCGGAACACCGAGTTGGTCCTCAAGAAGCGCTAACGAGGCAGAACCACCACATAAGCGGACGGCTCGCGGTCCGCCGACGCCATCAGCGCCGTACGCACGACGGTCGCCTGCTGCTCCAGCGACTCCCGCAGCTTCTTCGGCGTGATGTGTACGACGGTGATGCCGAGCCGCTCCAGGTGCTCGCGCTTACGGGCGTACTCGGACCATTCCCCAAGCTCTCGGCTTCGCTCGAGCAGGGGAGACCCCATTGCGTCCTCGTCCTGGCGGGGCGCCCGCGTGTCAAGCTCCACGGCCACGGCCTGCTCGGGCCAGTAGATGTCCACGCCGCCGAGGTGCGGTCCGCCGGGCAGCCGCAGATCGACGTTCCACAGCGGGTCGGGCAGTCCGTGCTCGCGCACCATGGCATAGAGCCGGTCCTCGGCGATGGCCCGCCCCTCGGCGAGCAGCGAGTCCACGGCGTCGACGACGTGCGGCCGCGACAGCAGCCGGGCGAGGGTCAACTCCCGTACCACCGCAGCAGGTTCGCAATGCGAACCGCGCACGGCCTCGGTGAGCAGCCGCCGTACGGCATCCGCGTCGCTGAGCTGCGCGACGGCGTCCGCGAGGGCGCGGGCGACCGGGGCGACGGGTACGCCGCCGACCTGGTGGGTCGCGGGCATGGCGTGCGCCCGCACGAGCCGTGCGCACCCGGTGGACCGGAGGCGGCGCGTGCGGGGCACGAGTACGTCGATGCGGTCGAGGGAGAGGAGCGGGGGAGCGGAGGAGAACCGGTACAGGGCGAGGGCGGCCAGCCCGGTGACCATGACGTCGCCGTACGACGTCACCTCGCCCTCGGTCCTGGCCTGCGCCGGCACAAGGGGGGCGACGGCCGGCCGCCCCGCGTACAGCAGGGCGGCGTGCAGCCGCTCTTCGCTGGTGGGCGGCCCCGGGTGGAGCACGAACACACCGGGGAGGATCTGCTGCCAGGGCCCGCCGGGGCGGCACTGCGCGGCGGTCTTGGCGGCGGTGACGCCATGCGCACGCAGCTGCGCTGCGGACAGCACGCGCCGCTGGGCGTCGGTGAGGTGGCTGAGGGGGCGGGGGGAGACGGGGGTGTCGTGGTTCATGTCCCGGGCGTTCCCGCCCGGCCCCCGCTCTCTAACCGCTGTTACACGCTCGTCGACAATTCAGGACAACCCCGCACTAAAGTACGGGCGTTCGACTGCCGAAAAGGCAACCCGCCAAACAGTCGAACGCCCCCCGGGGCTCGCCCCGGGGGCGGGGGAACGAAGTCCCTGATTCCGCCCCCGGGAGGCGCTCCGTCACGAGTCCGCAGCGGTGCCGGTGCTCAAGCGGTGCCCAGGGTTCAGGCGGCCGCCGCTGCCCTGTCGCACTCCTGTCCGCGCAGCGTCCGCGCCAAGTCGTCCCGCGCCTCCAGCACCAGCCGCCGCAACGCCGGCGCCGCGTCCTTGTGGGCGGTCAGCCATGCGTCCGTCGCGTCCAGCGTGCCCTGGTTGTCCTGGAGTCCCGGGAACAGCCCGGACACCACGTCCATCCCGATCTGGATCGACCGCTCGGCCCAGACCCGCTCGATCGCGTCGAAGTACTTCGACGCGTACGGCGCGATCAGCTCCCGCTGCCCCGCCTGCACAAAGCCGTCGATCGTGGCCACAACCAGCGCGTTCGACAGTGCGTCCGACTCGACGACCGCCGCCCACGCCTGCGCCTTGACCGCCGCCGAAGGACGCGACGCAAGGCACCGCACCTGGTGCCGCTTGCCTGACGCCGTGTCGTCGCGCGCCAGCTCCGCGTTGATCACGGCCTCGTCCGCCACGCCGTGCGAAGCGAGCGGACTCAGGAACGCCCAGCGCAGCTCCTGGTCGACGTCAAGGCCGTCGATCTTCGCGCTGCCGTCCAGGAGCCCCTGGAGCAGCTGGAAGTCGGCCGGCTCGGTGGCGGTCGCGGCAAAGAACCGCGCCCACGTGAGCTGGTTCTCGCTTCCGGGCTCGGCGAGCCGCAGCTCCCGCAGCGCACCCTCCGCGAGCGCTCGCCCGCCCTCCTCGCGCCACTCGGGAGCGGCGTAGTGCGTAAGGGCCGACCGCGACCACGCGTGCAGCATCTGGAGCACCCCGATGTCGCTCTCGCGCCCGGCGAACCGCAAGACCAGATCAACGAAGTCCCGGGCCGGCATCAGCGCGTCCCGCGTCATGTTCCACAGTGCCGACCAGCACAGCGCCCGCGCCAGCGGATCCGTCAGCTCACCGAGGTGCGCACGCAGCGTGGCGAGCGACTCGGCATCGAAGCGGATCTTGCAGTACGTGAGGTCGTCGTCGTTGACGAGCACCAGCTCCGGCTTCTCGCTGCCCGCGAGCTCCGCCACGACGGTACGCGGCCCGGCGACATCGACCTCCGCCCGCGCATACCGCACCAGCGCCCCGCCCACGCTCTCGCGCCGGTACAGCCCCACCGCCACCCGGTGCGGCCGCAGCTCGGGGTGACTGGGCGCCGCCTCCTGGAGCACCGCCAGCTCGGTGATCCGCCCGGCAGCGTCATAAATAACCTGCGGAGTAAGGGAGTTGACCCCAGCCGTCTGGAGCCACGCCCGCGACCATGTGGCCAGATCGCGTCCCGAGGTCTCCTCCAGCACCGTCAGCAGATCATCGAGCCGGGTGTTCCCGTATGCGTGCCGCTTGAAGTACCGACGGGCGCCCTCCATGAAGGCGTCCTTCCCGGCGTACGCGACGAGCTGCTTCAGTACGGACGCACCCTTGGCGTACGTAATCCCGTCGAAGTTGAGCTTCGCGTCTTCCAGGTCGTGGATGTCGGCCGTGATCGGATGGGTGGAAGGAAGCTGGTCGGCCCGGTACGCCCACGCCTTGCGGTTGTTGGCGAAGGTGATCCACCCATTGGTGAAGCGCGTCGCCTCCACCATCGAATACGACCCCATGAAGTCCGCGAACGACTCCTTCAGCCACAGGTCGTCCCACCACTCCATGGTGACGAGGTCGCCGAACCACATGTGCGCCATCTCGTGCAGGATGACGTTGGCCCGGCGCTCGTACGACGCCTGCGTCACCTTGCCGCGGAAGATGAATTCCTCGCGGAAGGTCACGCAGCCCGGGTTCTCCATGGCGCCGATGTTGTACTCGGGCACGAAGGCCTGGTCGTACTTCCCGAAGGGGTACGGGTAGTCGAAGTTGTCGTGGAAGAAGTCGAGCCCCTGCTTCGTGACCGTGAAGATGTCGTCGGCGTCGAAGTGCCGGGCGAGCCCCTTGCGGCACATGGCGCCGAGCGGAATCTCAAGCTCCGTGCCGTCACCGAACGTCCGCCGGTACACATCGGTCTCGTAGTGGTACGGCCCGGCGACGAAAGCGGTGATATAGGTCGAAATGGGCCTGGTCTCGGCGAACCGCCACACCCCGTCCACCAGCACGCCCACGCCGTTGCTCCACGCGGTCCAGCCCTCAGGCGTGGTGACCTCGAACCGGAACGGTGCCTTCAGGTCCGGCTGTTCGAAGTTCGCGAAGACGCGGCGCGCATCGGCCGGCTCGTACTGCGTGTACAGATAGACCTCGCCGTCCTCCGGATCGACGAAGCGGTGCATGCCCTCGCCCGTCCGGCTGTACGCACACTGCGCGTCCACGACGAGCACATTCGAACCGGCGGCCAGTCCGGCCACTGCGACCCGGGAACCGTCGAAGACGGCGGCCGGATCCAGCAGCTCGCCGTTCAGTGTGACGGTCGTCACTGAATCCGCCAGCAGATCAACGAAGGTGGCCGCGCCGGCCCGCGCGCACTGGAAGCGGATCGTCGTCACCGAACGGAAAGTGCGCGCCCCCTCCCCGGCTTCCCCGACAGCCGATCGCAGGTCGAGGGCTACTTCGTACCCGTCGACGGACAGCAGCTCGGCCCGCTCGCGGGCCTCGTCGCGGGACAGATTCTCACCGGGCACGGGCACTCCTTCGTGTCTCGTCCGAACGTTCCGATCCTCCCATGCGGCACTGACACCCGGCATCGCGGGAATGCGCCGATCAAGCAGCGGCGTTGCCACGGACAAGTTGCGCACGCTTCCTCATGAGGAGAGACATGCCCGAGAACGCCCGGACCGAGACGCAGACCACCACCACGGCCGATTTCTGGTTCGACCCGCTCTGCCCTTGGGCCTGGATGACTTCGCGCTGGATGCTGGAGGTCGAGAAGGTCCGTGACATCGAGGTCCGCTGGCACGTCATGAGCCTGGCCGTACTGAACGAGGACAAGCTCGACGAGCTGCCCGAGCAGTACCGCGAACTGCTCGGCCCCAAGGGCTGGCGCCCGGTGCGCGTGGTGACCGCGGCCCAGCAGCTGCACGGGGACGAGGTCGTCGGCAAGCTCTACACCGCGCTCGGCACCCGGTTCCACAACAAGGGCGAGGGCTCGACCCTCGAGGCGATAGCCGGCGCGCTGGCCGACGCGGACCTCCCCGCCGACCTGATCGAGTACGCCGACAAGGACACGTACGACGCGGAGGTGCGCGCCTCGCACAAGGTGGGCATAGACAAGGTCGGCCAGGAGGTGGGCACTCCGGTCATATCGGTCCCCGGCGCGAACGGCGACGAGGTCGCCTTCTTCGGCCCGGTAGTCACCCCGGCCCCCAAGGGTGACGCGGCGGCCCGCCTCTGGGACGGCACGCTGCTGGTGGCGTCGACCCCGGGCTTCTACGAGATCAAGCGCACGCGCACCGAGGGCCCGATCTTCGACTGACGGGGTGGCGGAGGGCCGTGCCCTAGTGGTGCGGCGGGACGCGGAGCGGCGGGGTGAAAGGGCGCTTGTCCCAGCCCGTGCGCAGGTTCCGGCAGCCCTCTCTCACACACATGATGTACGCGTCGACGTTCCTCGCGTGGATCTGGCCCTTGAGCCAGGTCTTCTCCGAGCTGCTCAGTTGCCGGTGCTGCTCCGTCGAGTCGCAGGTCTCGCAGTAGTACGGCTTGTTGTTCGCCATGCTGCCCTCTCGCGTCAGGAGCTCGCGAGCATATGCCCGCCCGGGCGGGCAACGGCAGAACGAAACGCGCAGAAACAGACAGTTGGCCCCCGCGAGTCACGTCCTCGCGGGGGCCTCCTGTTTTTAACCACCCGCCCCGGTGAAAGTTGAGAAGACGATCACGAGGCAGGGCGTGTGCGGTCCCGCAGCGCTACGGGACGAGCAGCAGGTTGTTCGCGCGCACCTTCGCCGAGGCGTAACGCTTCGCGACGTCCTGCCAGTTGACGACCTTCCACATCGCCTCGATGAAGTCCACCTTCTGGTTCTTGTACTGAAGGTAGAAGGCGTGCTCCCAGGCGTCGAAGACCAGGATCGGGACCGACCCCTGGCCCACATTCCCCTGGTGGTCGTAGATCTGCTCGACGATGAGGCGGCCGCTGACCGGCTCGTACGCGAGAACGCCCCAGCCGGAGCCCTGGGTGGTCGCGGAGGCCTTGGTCAGCTGGGCCTTGAACTTGGCGAAGGACCCGAACGACTCGGCGATCGCGTCCGCGAGCTCGCCCACGCCGTCCTCCGCCAGGGGCTCGCCGCCGCCGTCGCCGGTCATGTTGTGCCAGTAGATGGAGTGCAGGATGTGGCCGGAGAGATGAAAAGCGAGATTCTTCTCCAGGCCGTTGATGGCACCCCAGGACTCCTTGTCGCGCGCCTCTTCGAGCTGCTCAAGGGTGTCGTTCGCGCCCTTCACGTAGGCCGCGTGGTGCTTGTCGTGGTGCAGCTCGATGATCTGCGGGTTGATGACGGGTTCGAGGGCCGCGTAGTCGTAAGGAAGTTCAGGAAGTGTGTAAATGGCCATGATCCGAGCCCTCCGACTGCTTATTGCGACTGATGTGCAAGTGCAGGCTAGCAGCAGGAGGGGTCGGAGTTGATCAGGCGTTGGTCCTAGGACCCGCTCCGGGTCCTACCCCGCGGCCGCGTCCCTGGCGATCACCGCGAGGTCCGGGAAGTCCGTCACGACTGCGTCCACCCCGAGCCCGAAATGCAGGGCGTACTCCGCGAACGCGTCACCGAAGTCGTTGGGCGCGGTGCCGCGCCGGAACTGGGCGGGCAGGAACTGGTTCTCGCAGCGGAAGGTGTACGCCCCGACCTCCAGCCCCGCGGCGTGCGCGTCCGCGAGCAGCGGCGAAGGGGCGACGACGGAGGACTTGTCCGGGCCGATCCAGTCGGCGTACTCCGCGATCCGGCGCAGACCTGCCGGCGTCATCATTTCCTTGTACGTCGCCGGGTGGCCGTACGGCCCGCCGGTGGTGCCGAGCGCCTGCCAGAGGGGGAGGCGCAGGCGGGCCTCCGCGATCCGGGTCAGGCTCGACGGCTCGAAGGACTGGACGATGCACTCGTGGGCGTCGAGGTGGTTGCGGCGGATGACGCGGACGAGTTCCGGTTCGAGGGGGAGGCCGATCGAACGGAAGTAGGTGGGGTGCTTCGTTTCGGGGAACACGGCGATCGTGCGCCCGTACCGCTTCGACAACTTCCTTGCCAGGTCGACGACTTCCTGGAATGTCATGATGTCGAGCCGGCCGTCGAAGGCTGTGTTCCTGTTTCTTACGAGCGGCAGGCGCTCCACGGCACGCAGCGTCTTGAGCTCGGCGAGCGTGAAGTCCTCCGTGAACCAGCCGGTGACGGAGCGGCCGTCCACGGTCTTCGTCGTGCGACGGGCGGCGAATTCGGGGTGCTGCGCTACGTCCGTGGTCCCGGATATCTCGTTCTCGTGTCGTACGACGAGGACGTGGTCCTTGGTCGGTACGAGATCGGGCTCGATCCAGTCGGCGCCGGTCTGGACGGCGTGCGTGTACGAGGCGGCCGTGTGCTCGGGACGCCAGCCGGCTGCGCCGCGGTGGCCGATGACGACGGGGCGGTTGCGTTGTGGTTGTTGCCGGGGTGCGGCGGAGGCGCCTGCGACGGGCAGTGCGGATGCGGCGGTTGCGGCGCCGGCGGCGAGGAGTACGGAGCGGCGTCTTGGCTGTGCGGGCATGTAACTCTCCCTGGCTGAGGCGGATATGAGTGGGCGGCGCATGCACGATAGGCGAGGCCGGACGGGTTCGGGTGGCGCGTGCGCGCCCCTTTCACGCAGTGGCCGATCGGTGGCCACGCGGGGTTCACCCGGCGCACCGGGGTGGGGGCGGACGGCTTGTTCCCCCACCCCGCCCCTTCCCGGCTGTGACATGTGCGGCTGCCGCCGGCGGGGGCTCCGCCCGGACCCCGGTCCTCAACTCCCCCAAGGACTACGTGCAGGGTGGACGCCCAGGCTGAGAGATCAGCAAAGCGGGAAGAATGGGGTCTCCCCTGCTCGAACGAAGTTGAGAGCTTGGGGAAGGGTAGGGGAAAAGGCGCCGGTCACCGATGCGCCCGCGCACGCGCCCGCGTCCTCGCATGCGCCAGCTCCGCCAAGTGCTTCGCGTAGCCCACCCCGTAGCGCTCCGCCCGCGCCCCGTCCGGCTCCACCACCGTCGTCGGCTGCGTCCATGCCGCCACGTCCAGCGGCACCCCGTACCGTTCCGCCGCCGCCAGAACCGCGCCCCGCGCGCCCACCTCGCCCTCGACCACGCGCAGCGGGCGGCCCAGTACATCGGCGAACAGGCGCATCCACGCCGGGGAGCGCGTACCGCCACCGCACACCGCCAGGTCGCCCGTGAGGCCCGCCGCCTCCAGGCAGTGGCGCGCGGCGTACGCGATGCCCTCGCACGTGGCGCGGACCAGGTCGCCCTTCGTGGTCTCCAGGGACACCCCCGTGAGCTCCGCCCGCAGACGCGGTTCCACGAACGGGGCGCGTTCGCCCGAGGGTGCGAAGTAGGGGAGGACCTCAACCCCGTTCGACCCCGGCGGCGTCGCGTCCAGCAGCGCGTCGACGTCCGCGTGCTGTACGCCCGTTGTGTTCAGCACCCAGTCGAGCGCCGCCGTGCCGACCATGGCCGGCATGGCGCGCAGCCACTGGCCGGGGCCGTCGGTCGAGATGTAGAGGCCGGCCGGTTCGCCCTCCAGGTCGAGTACGTCCGTCGCGACGAGCGAGGCCAGGCAGGTGCCGATGATGAGCAGTCCGTCGCCGGGCCGCGTCACCCCCGCCCCGAGCGCGCACGCGGGCAGGTCGTACGGGCCGTCCGCGATCCGGGTGCCGGGCGGCAGACCGGGGCCGTCCGTCTCGCCCACCGCGACCGGGTCGCTGACCGGGGGCAGCAGGCCCCGCCGGTGGCCGAGGCCCAGCAGAGCCAGGGTCTCGTCGTCGTACGTCCGCGTCCGCGGGTCCAGGAACGGCATGGACGCGTCCGACACGTCCGTGGCCCGCACCCCCGTAAGGCGCCGGAAGACCATGTCCTTGCAGTACAGGGCGGTGGCGGCCGCGTCCAGCGCCTTCGGCTCGTGCCGGTCCAGCCACCCCAGCACAGGTCCCGGACACCCCGGGAACATCGCACTGCCCGTACGCCGGAACACCGACGTAAAGACGCCCGACTCCATCCACTGGCTGAGGAGTTCGTGCGCCCGGCCGTCCATCCACGAGATCGCGGGCCGCACCGGACGGCCCTCCTCGTCCACCAGCCACACCCCGTCGCCCTGCCCCGTGAGCCCGGCCAGCTCGACAGGGCCGTCCAGCCCCGCCGTCAGCGCCGCCAGGACGTCCACGACCGCCGCGTACACCTCGTCCATGTCCTGCTCGACGAACCCGTCGCGGATGTCGAGCGCGACCGGTCGCGCCTGGACGGCGATCTGCCGCCCGTGCGCGTCGAACGCGGCCGCCTTCACCATGGACGTGCCCACATCGATACCGACGTACATCCCGGTCCGGCCTCCTCAGGTCAGGCAGTGCGCGAGTGGGGTTCCTGCGGCGTACCTGGCCACCTCGGCCGCCGCGATGCGCGCCGCTTTCTCGGCGACCTGGCGGCTCGCGCCGCCCAGGTGCGGCGTCATGACGACACCCGGCACGCCCCGCAGCCGCGCCCCGGCGGGCAGCGGCTCCTGCTCGTACGTGTCCAGGGCGGCCGCCGCCAACTGACCGCTGTCCAGCGCGTCGCACAGCGCATCCGTGTCGACCAGACCGCCTCGCGCCACGTTGACCAGTACGGACGAGCGCGGCATCAGAGCGAGCTCCCGGGCGCCGATCAGACCCCGCGTCTCCTCCGTCAGGCGCGCATGCAGCGTCACCACCCGCGACCGCGACAGCAGCTCGTCGAGCGAGGCGACCCGTAGGCCGTGCACATCGCCGCGCACATACGGGTCGTACACCTCCACCTCCGCACCGAACGCGCACAGCACCCGCGCGACCCGGCTGCCCACGGCGCCGTAACCGATCAGGCCGACGCGGGTGTCTTCGAGCTCGGGCCCGCACCGCTCGTACGTGTAGTACGAGCCGTCCCAGAGGCCCTGCCGGGCGAGCGAGTCGTGGGTCTCCGGGATGCGGCGCATCGCGGCCAGCATCATCCCGACCGTGAACTCGGCCGTCGCGGCGGCGTTCCGTCCCGGCGCGAAGCACACCTTCACGCCGCGCTTGCGGGCCGCCTCGACGTTGACGTTGACCGGGCCGCCGCGGCAGACGACGACGAGCCGCAGGTCGGGAGCGGAGTCGAGCACCCGCTCCGTGAACGGCGCCATCTGGGTCACGCACACCTCGACGCCCTGGAGCGCCTTGATCAGCTCGTCCTCCGAGTTGCTGGCCTCGTCGACCTCGGCGACCTTGCCGAAAGGTTCCAGCGGCCAGGGGAGGGTGAGCTCGGTCAGTTCGACGGGCGTGCCGGTCATGGCGGAGGCCAGGGCGTCGCCGATCAGTGGGTTGAGGACGAAGTGGTCACCGGCGGCCAGGACTTTCATCGCAGGGCATCTCCTGTCTCGGCGTCGAAGACGTGCGTGAGCTGCGGGTCTGCGGTCACCCGCACGGTCTCGTCCCGGTCGAGGCGTACCTCGGGACCGGTCTGTACGACGAGGGGCTCGGCCACCCCGTCGAGGGCGAGGGTGGCGATCCCCGCTTCGAGCAAGGGCTCGTGCGCGCTGACCCGGGCCGGCACGCCGGGCGCCCCGTCCTCCGCCAGGCGCAGGTCCTCGGGCCTTATGCCGAGGACGACCTCGCGCCCGGCCTCCAGCCGTACCCCCGCCGGAACTGCCAGCCGTACGTCGTCCGAGAGCCGCACCCGCCCGTCGTCCTCGACGACACCTGGCAGCAGGTTGATCGCGGGCTCCCCGACGAAGTCGGCGACGAAGAGGTTCGCCGGGCTGTCGTAGATCTCGTACGGCGTACCGAGCTGCTGGATCACGCCGTCCTTCATCACCGCGATCCGGTCGGCGAGCGACAGCGCCTCCTCCTGGTCGTGCGTGACCAGGATGGTGGTGTGCCCCAGGTCCTTCTGGATGCGTTTGAGTTCGCGCCGCGTCGTGTCGCGCTGCGCCGCGTCCAGATGGGACAGGGGCTCGTCGAGCAGCAGTACGTCGGGCTCGCGGATCAGCGCGCGGGCCAGCGCCACCCGCTGCTTCTGGCCGCTCGAAAGCCCGCCCGGCCTGGCGTCGAGGATGTCGGTCAGGCCGATCCGCTCGGCCATGTCCCGTACGCGCGAGGCCACTTCCTTGCGCGGCCTGCGGCGCGCGGCGAGCCCGAAGCCCAGGTTGTCGGCGACCGTCAGCGGCGGGTAGAGGGCGTAATTCTCGAAGGCGACCCCGATGTTGCGCTGCTGGGCCGGGACGGTCACCACCGAGGAGCCGCCGACGAGGATGTCCCCGCCGGTCACCGGCTCCAGGCCCGCGATCATGCGCAGGGTGGTGGACTTGCCGCAGCCGGACGGGCCGAGCAGGCCGAGCAGCTCACCGGAGTGCAGCTCCAGGTCGATGCCGCGTACGGCCCGGACCTGGGGTCTGCCCCGGGAGGCATAGGTCTTGCGCAGCTCACGCAGCGCCAATTCGGTCATTGCCGGGCCCTCCCGTCGCCGTCGCGCACACCTCGTACGGGACTTTGTGTTCGTCGAGGTCGCGCAGCAGTTCCGCCGACGCCCCGTCGTCGACCAGCACCAGGTCGAAGCGGGACAGCGGGGCGAGGCGGTGGAGTGCGACGCGGCCGAGCTTGGAGTGGTCGAGCAGCAGCACGTTCTTCGCGGCGGAGTCGAGCATGGCCCGCTTGACGGAGACGATGTGCTGCTCCTGGTGGTAGGCGAAGCCGCCGGAGACCGCGGACGTCGACGTGAAGCAGATGTCGACCTGGAGGAGCTGTACGGCCTCCATGCAGGAGACGCCCAGGAAGGAAGAGTGAAGGGGGTCGTAGTCGCCGCCGAGCGCCATCAGGTGGATGCCGCGCTCACTCGACAGCAGGGTCAGCGCTTCGAGGAAGTTCGTGACCACGGTCAGCGGAGTGATCGGGCCGAGCCGGCGCGCTATCTCCAGGGTCGAGGTGGAGTCGTCGAGCATCACGGCCATGCCGGGCTCTATGAGCTTCAGCGCGTGCTCGGCGACAGCGGCCTTCTCGGCGCGCATCGTCTTGAGGCGGTACGCGACGTTCGATTCGAAGACGCCGGACGGCTGGGCGGTGACCCCGCCCCTGAACTTCCGGACCAGGCCCTGCCGTTCGAGCTCGTCGAGGTCCCGGTGGATGGTCATCAGGCTGACGTCGAAGCGCTCGGCCAGCTCGGCGGCGGTCGCCGAGCCCGCCGCGAGCACCTGTTCGGCGATGGCTGCCTGGCGGGGTGCGGGGCCGCGCTGCTGGTCGCTGTTCATTCGGTGATCCTTCGTCCTGGTCGGTCCGGCCCGTCGGCCTCGAACAGCAGCAGGCTCTCAGGCCGTACGGACAGCCTCACCGGCGCATCCGGCCGCAGCCCGGCGGCGTCCGCGCGCGGCACGACCAGGGACAGGTGCTGCTCGCCGAGGCGGACGGTGACCTCGGTGGCGCGGCCCAGGACTTCGGTGATGTAGACGGTGCCCGCCAGTTCGATGCTGCCGGGCCCGAGACCGGATCCGCCGAGCGTCAGGTCGCGCGGTCTGACCCCGATCTGTACAGGCGTGCCGGGTGCGGCGGACCGTACCGTCAGCGGCACCTCGAAGAAGCCGTCCTCCGACAGGAAGGAGCCGTCGCGGGTGACCGTGCCCGGCAGCAGGTTGATGCGGGGTTTGCCGAAGGAGCGGGCGACGAAGGTGTCGTACGGCTGGTGCCAGATCTCCTCGCGTACGCCCGTCTGGACGATCCTGCCCTCCCTGATCACCCCGATCCGGTCACCGAGTGCCAGCGCCTCCACCGAGTCGTGCGTGACGTACAGGGTGGTGGTGCGCCGGACGGCGCCGATGGCCTTCAGCTCGGCGCGCATCGCCTGCCGGAGCTTGGCGTCGAGGTGGGACAGCGGCTCGTCGAGGAGGAAGGCGCGGGCCGGGCGCACCAGGACCCGGCCGAGGGCGACGCGCTGGCGCTGCCCGTTGGAGAGCTGGCCGACGGGGCGGTCGAGGAGGCCGTCGATGCCGAGGAGTTCGGCGATGGAACCGATCCGCTTGCGCGCCTCGGCTGCGGGGAGCTTGTACTTGGGAGAGCGCAGCGGGGACGCGAGGTTGTCGTACGCGCTGCGGTGCGGGTAGAGGGCGTACGACTCGAAGCACATCGCGACGCCCCGGTCGTACGGCTCGACGCCCGTCATGTCCGTGCCGTCGAGCCACACCGTCCCGGACTGGGGCTCCTCCAGGCCGGCGACGGTCTTCAGCGTCGTGGTCTTCCCGGCACCCGACGGGCCGAGCAGGCAGAAGAACTCGCCCTCCTCGACGTCGAGTTCCAGGCCGTCGAGTGCGGTGTTTTTGCCGTACGTCTTGTGGATCCCGCGCAGCGAGATGGCTGCTGTCATCAGGACTTCACCGCCCCGAAGGAGAGCCCGCGCACCAGATAGCGCTGGATGGTGAGGGCGAGGAGGAGCGGCGGGATCACGGAGACCAGCGCCGCGGCAGCTGTCAGGTTGTACTTGGGGCGGTCGCCGCCGAGGAAGGACAGGGCGCCGACGGTGACCGTCTGCGCCTCGGAGGAAGTGAGGATCAGGGGGAAGACGAAGTTGTTCCAGGCGAAGATGAAGGCGAGCAGCGAGACCGCGGCGATGCCCGGCTTGACCAGGGGCAGCGCGACCTTGAAGAAGGCCTGTTTCCTCGTGTAGCCGTCGAGCAGCGCGGCCTGTTCCAGCTCCGGGGAGAGGTCGGAGAAGTACGAGCGCATGATCCAGACGATCAGCGGCAGCGTGACGAGCTGGAGCACCCAGATCATGCCGACGTACGTGTCGAAGAGTCCGAACTTCTGGTAGAGCACGAACAGCGGGATGATCACGGTGAGTTCGGGCGCGAACCGGAAGGACAGCAGGGTGAACATGAGGTTCTCCGAGCCCCGGAACCGCCACCGGGCCGCGGCATAGGCGGCAGGCAGCCCGATCACCAGCGACAGCGCGACGGCCCCCAGCGACACGACCAGGCTGTTGACGAAGAAACGGAGGAAGGGCACACCCTCGTCGTTGCCCGCTCCGAGCACGGTCTTGTACGAATCGAAGGTCGGCGAGAAGGAGAAGTACGTACTGAACAGCTCGTTGGCCGGCTTCAGCGACAGAATGATCATCCAGGCGATCGGAAAGAGCGCGAAGACGAAGTAGAGAATCAACGCACCGTCGGCTGCGATCGCCAGCATCCTGCGTTTCATTTCGGTACCTCCGCCGCCCGGTTCTGGATCGTGCCGAGATACCGGACCAGCACCATCGTCACCAGGTAGACCACCGCCCACAGCACGATCATGTAGCTGATCCCGAACGAGTACCGCTGGAAGCGGATCGCCTCCAGGTACGCCCGGATCTGGAGCACCACGGTCGAGTCACCCGGCCCGCCCTCCGTCAGGGCATAGATGATGTCGAAGACCTTCAGCGAGTCCATGAACCGGAAGATCACCGCCACCAGGACGTACGGCCAAAGCATCGGCAGCGTCAGCTTCCGGAACGTGAACCACCACCCGGCCCCGTCCACCGCCGCCGCCTCGAACGGCGACACGGGCAGCGACCGCAGTCCGGCCAGCGCCAGGATCGCCACGAACGGCGTATAGACCCACACATCCACCGCGATCGACGAGAGCAGCGCGCCGGCCGGGGTGTCCGTCCACTGCACGCCCCCGAGCCCGAAGGGCTTCAGCAGGTAGTTGATGACGCCGACACTCGGCTGGAGCATCAGCTTCCACATGATCGCGGCGATCACGGGCGCGATCATCAGCGGCAGGATGAGGATCTTCTCCAGTACGCGCCCGACCAGCGTCGAGCGGTGCAGCAGCAGCGCCACCGCGACCCCGAGCACCGTCTCGACGGCCGCCGCGCCCACGGCGTACAGCACCGTCACCCACGCCGAGTTCCAGAACGACGTCTCGGTGAAGATGCGCCGGTAGTTCTCCAGGCCGACCATGTCGGGCTGCGGCTTGCTCGCCGCGAAGTCGAAGAACGTGTAGAAGAGGCCGAGCCCGAAGGGGTACAGGATCCCGCCGGTGAGCAGCAGCGCGGGCACGATCAGCAGATACGGCCGCAGCGAACGCCGCCAGCGCGGTACGGCCCGCGCCGGCGGCCCACCCCCCTCGTGTGAGGCCGCCCCGTGGTCGGTCTCCTTGAGGGACGTATACATGAAGCGTCACCCAACCTTCGGCGCCAGGTCGTTGGCCAGGCCGTTCAGCACGGACTTGGCGCTCTTGCCGCCGTAGATCTCCTGGAGCGACGCCGCCCAGCTGGTCGTCGCGTCGAAGAACTGTTCCTGCGGCGTGAACTGGATCTTCGTCTGGTCGACGACCGTCTCGAAGGTCTCGATGAAGCCCTCCAGGTCCTTCATCTTGTCCTTGTACGCCGCGTCCTGACTGACCGACTTGCGCACCGGGTCGATGTGGTTGCCCTCGATCGCCGCCTTGCGCAGATGCTCCTTGCCGGTCGCCCACTGGAGGAACAGCCAGGCCGCGTGCTTGTTCTTGCTCTTGGCGTTCATGCCGAGCGACCAGATCCACATGTTCGTGGCGAGCGACCCGTCCGGCCCCTTCGGCCCCGGGTGGAAGGCGATCTTCCCGGAGGCGGGCGACGCGCCCTTCACCGCTTGGAAGTACGCGGCCGTATCGGCGTCGAAGAGCATCCCGGCCTTCTTCGCGCCGAGGTCGCTGGAGCACTGGTACCAGGTGTACGACGTCCAGGACGGCGGGCCGCCCTTCTTGATCATCTCGGCCCAGTCCTGGGTGAAGGAGATGGCCTCCGGGCTGTTCATGGCGGGCGTGATCCTGCCGCCGTCGACGGTGAAGTCCTTGAGCCCGTAGCGCGAGTACATGGTCATGAAACCGGGGTGGATCGTCGCCCAGCTCCGCGAGCCGCGCACCGCCACGCCGTACATCCCGTCGTAGCCCGCCCCCGGCGCCTTGCGTTTGATGGCGCCGGAGATCTCACGGAGCTCGTCGAAGGTCTCGGCGGGCTTCAGCCCAAGCTTCTTGAAGACCTCGGTGTTGTACGCGACGACGTTCGTCTCCCAGCCCCACGGCAGCGCGTACTGCCCGCCCTGCCCGAGCGGGGCGCCCGCCTTGAGCGACCACTGGTCGGCCTGGAGGAGATTGGGGAAGAAGTCACCCTGGTCCCACTCGCCGCCCGTCGCTGAGGAGTTGCTCATCCACGGGCCGAGATCCTCCAGCCAGCCGGGCGGCCCGTACTGCCAGACCATGTACGCGCCGAGCATGAAGATGTCGTACGACGCGCGGCCGCTGGAGAGGTCGACGGTCAGCTTGTCGAAGTAGTTGTCCTCGGGGAAGACGTCGTACTCGACCTTGATGCCGGTCTTCGCCGTGAAGGACTTCAGGTCGGCGATCAGCGCATCCGTGTACGGGTGCTTGTTCAGCAGCGCCTTGACCGTCTTGCCCTTGGCCTTCTTCCAGTCGAAGGAGCCGGTGACGTCGTCCGCCGCCGATCCGCCGCCCTTCGTGCTCTCGTCGCCGCCGAAGCCCGTACCGCAGGCGCTCAGCAGCGGAGTGGCGGAAGCGGCCGCCGTAAGAGCGAGGAACCGCCGCCGGTCGTGTACGCGCATGTCCATCCCGACCTCCGTAACAGGATCAGCCGACTGGTTAACAGAGCTTGGAACAGGGGAACTTGCGCGTCAATCCCTCGCGCAACGGAATATCTCGGTGCACAGTGAGAACTTCACAGATGAAGACGATATGCGCGGGAGGATCGTGTGCGGTCCGACGACACGGCATGGATGGGCATCGACCTGGGTACGCAGAGCGTCCGGGCGATGGTCGCCACCACCCACGGACACATCCTGGGCAGCGGCTCCGCCCCGCTGACCGGCCGGCGCAGCGGTGTGCGCCACGAGCAGGAACCGTCCGACTGGTGGGCGGCCGTCTGCACCGCCGCCCGCGCCGCCCTCACCGGCGTACAGGCACGCAGACTCCATGCCCTCGCAGTCTGCTCCACTTCCGGCACCGTGCTGCTCACCGACACGTACGGCCATCCGCTGACACCCGGTCTGATGTACGACGACGGGCGTGCCGCACCCGAGGCCGACGAGGCCGGTGTGCCGCCGAGCTGGGGCCTGGCGAAGGCCCTCTGGCTGACCCGGCGGCGCGATGGAACCGGGCCGCCCGTACGCCTCGCCCACCAGGCCGACACGGTGACCGCCCGGCTCACCGGCGGCCCGGTCGCCACCGACTCCAGCCACGCCCTCAAGACGGGCTACGACCTGGAACGCGACACCTGGCCCGCCGAGGCGATGGAAATGCTCGGCCTGGCCCCGGACCTGTTCCCCGAGGTCGTACGCCCCGGAACCCGCCTGGGCAAGGTCGCCGACGCCGCCTCCCGCGAGACCGGCATCCCCGCGGGCACCCTCGTCGTCGCCGGAATGACCGACGGCTGCGCCGCCCAGATCGCCTCCGGCGCCCTGCGCATCGGCTCCTGGAACTCCGTACTCGGCACCACCCTCGTCCTCAAGGGCGTTGCCGCCGACCCGGTCCACGACAGCTCCGGCATCGTCTACAACCACCGCTCCCCGGACGGCAAGTGGCTCCCCGGCGGCGCCTCCAGCGTCGGCGCCGGCGCCCTCACCGCCGCCTTCCCCGGCGCCGACCCGGCCCGCCTCGACCGCCTCGCAGCCCACCACGAGCCGTCCGTCGCGCTCGCCTACCCGCTGGCCTCGCACGGCGAACGCTTCCCCTTCCGCGCCCCGGACGCCACCGCGTTCGTACTCGACGGCGGTACGTCGGAAGGCGACCGGTGGGCGGCGCTGCTCCAGGGCGTCGGTTACGCCGAACGGCTGTGCCTGGACTACCTCCACTATCTGGGAGCGCCCGTCGAAGGCCCGCTGACCTTCACCGGAGGCGCGGCGCGCAGCGCGTACTGGAACCGGCTGCGCGCCGACATCCTGGGCCGCCCGGCCCGTATCCCCGAACAGACCGAACCGGCGCTCGGCATGGCGGTCCTGGCCGCGCACGGGGCGGGGGGCACGGGCGACCTGGCCGGGGCGGCGGAGGCCATGGTCCGCATCCGCGAGGTGCTCCAGCCACGCCCGGAGCGCACGGCGGCCTTCGCGGAGCCGTACGCCCGTATCGTCGGGGAACTGGAGCGGCGCGGCTGGCTTCCGGAGCCCGTCGCGGCGCACGCCCTGGCCCGTCTGGAGACATCCTCGTGAGTACGAATGCGAGTACGAGTACGACGCTGCTGCTTGCCCGTCACGGCCAGACCGTCTGGCACGCCGAGAACCGCTACGCCGGGACCAGCGACGTAGCCCTGACCGAGATCGGCCGCAGGCAGGCCGAGGCGCTGGGGGAGTGGGTGGCCAGGCATCCCGTCGACGCGGTGTGGACGTCCACGGTGCTGCGGGCCATCGAGACCGCCGAACCCGCATGCCGTGCGCTCGGGCTCGCAGCGCACCGTGACCACGAGCTGCGAGAGTGCCACTACGGCGTGATGGAGGGTCGTACGCTCGGCGAATTCGCCGCCGAGAAGCCCGAGTTGGCCGAGGCCTTCCGCGCCGATCCGGTCGCGAACGCCTTTCCGGACGCGGAGGACCCCCGGGCCGTGGCGGCCAGGGGGTCCGATGCAATGCGCCGTATCGCCCGGGAGCACGAGGGGGAGCGGGTACTGGTGGTTGCCCACAACACCCTGCTGCGGCTCGTGCTCTGCGAGCTGCTCGGCATTCCGCTGAGGGACTACCGGAGGGTCTTCCCGCAGTTGCGCAACGCGGCGGTGAGCGAGGTGCGCATCAGCGGGAAGGACACCGCGCTGATCTCGCTCAATCTTCCGTGTTCGTGACGGCCTTGGCGGACCGGGACCGCTGGAGTGCGAAACCGGCGATCGCGAGGGCCACGGTCAGACCGCCCGTCCAGTACAGCTGCAGACGGGTGCCCTCCTCACGGGCCATCAGGACGAAGATGGCGGCCATGCCGGCGAGCGCGACCCAGGTCAGGACCGGGTAGGCCCACATCTTCACGACCAGCGTCTCGGGCGCCTCGCGCTCGGTGCGGCGGCGCAGCAGCAGCTGGGAGACGGCGATGAAGATCCAGACGACCAGGATCACCGCGCCGATCATGTTGAGCAGCCACTGGAAGATGTCGTTCGGCCGCCAGTAGCTGAGCAGCACGCAGCCGAAGCCGAAGACGGAGGACACCAGTACGGCGATGCGCGGGACGCCGCCGAAGACCTGGCCCAGCGCCTTCGGACCCTGGCCGCGGGCGACCAGCGAGCAGGCCATGCGGGAGGCGCCGTAGACGTTGGCGTTCATCGCGGAGAGCAGGGCTACCAGCACGACCACGTTCATGATCTGGCCGGCGGCGGGGATGCCCAGGTGGTCGAGGGTGGCGACGTACGGGCCCTTGGTGACGACCGCCTTGTCGTTCCACGGGACGAGGGTGACGATGACCGCCATGGAGCCGATGTAGAAGATCGCGATGCGCCACATCGCCGTACGCACGGCGCTGGCGACGCCCTTGACCGGGCTCTCGGACTCGGCCGCGGCGATGGTGACCGTCTCCAGGCCGCCGTACGCGAAGACCGAAGCGAGCAGACCGACGATCAGGCCCTCGGAGCCGTTCGGTAGGAAGCCGCCCGCGCCGGTGAGGTTGGCGGTGCCGGGGGCGGGGGCGTCGGAGCCGGGCAGGAGGCCCAGGATCGCGAGGGCGCCGATGCCCAGGAAGAGCGCGATCGCGCCGACCTTGAGGGCGGCGAACCAGAACTCGAACTCGCCGAAGTTCTTCACGGCGGCCAGGTTCGTACCGCAGAAGACCAGCATGAAGAGGGCGACCCAGGCCCACTCGGGTGTGTCCGGCATCCACGCGACCATGATCTTCGCGGCGCCGATGCCTTCGAGGCCGACGGCCACGCAGAGCAGGAACCAGAAGGACCAGCCGGCGGTGAAGCCCGCCCACGGGCCGATCGCCCGCTCGGCGTGCACGGAGAAGGAGCCGGAGGCCGGGTTGGCCGCGGACATCTCGCCGAGCATGCGCATCACGAGCATGACGAGCAGCCCGGATATCGCATAGGAGACGACGATCGAAGGACCGGCGGCGGCGATGCCGGCACCCGACCCGACGAAGAGTCCCGCGCCGATGACACCGCCGAGGGCGATCATCGACAGATGGCGTTGCTTGAGTCCGTGAGTGAGCGGCGAGTCGACTGTGTTCTCGACTCTGTTCTCGCCGTTGTTCTCTACGGGCTCGACGGCGGCGGCGTCCTCGATGGGCGTCGGCGCGGAAGACCGAGACATGGGCATGCCCTGTTCAGTAGCTGAGACGGGGGAGCAGAGCCCACAGTCTGAAGAAATGCCCCGCTCACAGGGAACACCTGACCGCTATACGGACACTACGTTCACACATGGTGAACGATCACGCACGCTTCGAACACCATTCCCTCACGACTGCCACCAGCAGCACCGCGCCGGTGGCCGCCGCCGACCACAGCAACTGAGGCCGCGCGGCATCGTCGGTGAGCATCAGCAGCAGTACGCCGACGAGCCCGGCCAGGGTGACCCAGCTCAGCCAGGGGAAGCCCCACATCTTGAGGACGAGCAGCTCCGGCGACTCGCGCTCGATGCGCCGCCGCAGGCGCAACTGCGAGGCGACGATCAGGCCCCACACGAACAGCAGCACCGCGCCGACGGCGTTGAGCATGTAGAGGAAGACGCTGTCGGGCCACTTGAGATTGAGGAGTACGGAGACGAACCCGAAGGCCACGGAGGCGAGCACCGCACGGCGCGGTACGCCGCCGCCCTCGCCGCCCGACACCTTGAGCAGGCCCTTCGGCGCCTCGCCGCGCTCGGCCAGCGAGAAGATCATGCGCGAGGACCCGTACAGATTGGCGTTGAGCGCGGACAGCAGTGCCACGAACACCACGATGTTCATGATCTGCCCGGCGGACGGGATGCCGATGGCGTCCAGCACGGCGACGTACGGACTGAATCCCGCCTTCTGCGCGGTCCAGGGCAGCACGGTCACGATGACCAGCATCGAACCGACGTAGAAGAAGAGGATGCGCCACACCGCAGCGCGCACCGCGCGGGCCACGTTGCGGGCCGGATCGTCGGTCTCGGCGGCGGCGATCGTGACGACCTCCAGGCCGCCGAAGGCGAAGACGACGGTGAGTACGCCGGAGACGACGCCTTCCCAGCCGTGGGGGAGAAAACCGCCCTGCCCGGTGAGGTTGGTGAAACCGACCGGGGAGGTGTCGGGCAGCACTCCGAAGACGGCCAGTACCCCCAGCCCCAGGAACAGCACAATCGCGCCGACCTTGAGAGCGGCGAACCAGAATTCGAACTCACCGAAGTTCTTCACGGCGGCAAGGTTGGCCCCGGTGAAGACCACCATGAAGATCAGCACCCAGGTCCACTGCGCGACATCGGGCACCCAGCCGTGCGCGATCTGCGCGGCGGCGGTCGCCTCCACGGCGAGCACCACGACGAGCAGGAACCAGTACAGCCAGCCGACGCTGAACCCGGCCCAGCGCCCGAGCGCACGCTCCGCGTGCACCGAGAAGGAACCGGACGCGGGCATGGCGGCGGACATCTCGCCGAGCATCCGCATCACCAGCATCGCGAGTGCGCCCGCGATCAGATACGAGATGACAATGCCGGGTCCCGCGACCGCGATACCGGCACCCGAGCCGACGAAAAGCCCGGCACCGATCACTCCGCCGAGGCCGAGCATCGTGAGGTGTCGCCGCTTCAGCCCATGGGCAAGGGGCTCGGCCGGATCGTCGTGCATGCTGCTCGCAACTCTAGGAACTTCAGCGGATCATTTATGAAGACCCCACAGTCTCGCCGAGCATGCCCCTTATCCGCAAAATGGCCGTGCACTCCTGTGACCTCAGTGACGCGCATCACGCATTCTCAGGATTGCCTCTGCCTCTTTGTGTGAACCCCACCAAACGGTCAACCGCCACTTTGTCGGCGGCTGATGGTGATCGCGCGTTAACTCCTGAGCTAACGTCACGTTGTCCTTCCCTGCCTCCACCTCCACCTTCAGTCCAGTCCTTCCTCAACCCGAACCTGCAACCTGCGGAGTCCCGATGAGCACTGCTGCCGCCCCCGTCCGTTCCGGAGCGGTCCTCGCCGACCTGCTGCCTTCCGCCTCCACCGCCACGCGTGCCTTCGCCCGCGACGCGGCCCTGGTGCTCGGCGGCGCGGCGCTCACCGGCATAGCGGCCCAGATCGCGGTGCCCGTCCCCGGCTCCCCGGTTCCGGTCACCGGCCAGACCTTCGCGGCCCTGCTGGTCGGCACGGCCGTCGGCGCCCGCCGCGGCTTCCTCTCCCTCGCGGTGTACGCCGTGATCGGCATGGCCGGGATGCCGTGGTTCGCGGGCGGCACGTCGGGCGCGGGCGGCGCGTCCTTCGGCTACATCCTCGGCATGCTGCTGGCCGCCACGGTGGTCGGTGCGCTGGCCCGCCGCGGCGGTGACCGCTCGGTGCTGCGCACGGCCGGGACGATGGTGCTGGGCTCGGCGGTCATCTACGCCGTGGGCGTGCCGTACCTGGCGCTGTCGACCGGCATGTCGCTGAGCGCGGCGGTGGCGGCCGGCCTGGTTCCGTTCCTGATCGGCGACGCGCTGAAGGCGGCGCTGGCGATGGGGGCGCTGCCGGCGGCGTGGAAGCTGGTGGGCGACCGGGGCTGAGCCCGGCCGTAAGCACGACGAGAGGCCCGCACCTGCAAGGCAGGCGCGGGCCTTCGCGCGTTCTGCTCGGCCTCTTCTGCCGGCGTCTTCTACTTGGCGTCGGCCCGGCTGCGAGTCGACCACCACGCCCCGGCGCCGCCCGCGGCGAGCAGCAGTACTCCGGCCAGGCCCAGCGGCAGCGTGCCGTCGTACGGGCCGGTCGACGGCAGGTCTTCGGCGGGCTCGGACGACCGGCCGCCGGGACCGAACGGCGTGTTGTCGGTGCCGAGGAGGAGAGGGGTGTCGGGGGCGTTCGGTGTCGGGTGGGACGCGCCGAAGGCGACGGGCCCCTGCTGCCACAGCAGCTCCTTGCTGCTTCCCTTCGTCACGGGCAGGCAGATCTTGCCGGTCTTCTGGAGGTCGAAGGTCGCGGTGACGGCGTACGAACGGTCCTTGCCCGCCGCGACGTTGTCGATGACGCAGGCGAAACCGCTGTTGGAACCCTTGGGCAGCCGGTTCCCGGGAATCGGTGAACAGCCCTCAACGGCGGTTATCCGCATACCGTCGAAGCCGACGACGGCCATGGTGATCGGACCGGTGTCCTTCTTCCCCTGGTTGAGCACCTTCGCGGACAGCTCCGTCTTCTCCGACGTGTTGTCGACCGTGATGCGTTCGGGCAGCTCGGTGGTGACCTTCACGTCGGCTTGGGCAGCGGCTGCCGGACCTGGCTTTCCCCCTTTGCTGCTGCCGGGCGCGGGTTCGTCCGCGGCCGATGCGCTGAACGGCAAAAACAGCACGGCCGCCATGGCGGTCGCCGTCATTGATCCAGCGGTTTTGGTCTTCGATGCGTGCATTTCCCATCCCCCTTGCCGTGCAGGGCGTTTCGCTACTTGAAGAGGTACCACAAGATTTCACGCAACTATGCTGTGATAGTGGGAAGTTCACGCTTCTGTCCTGGCCGCAGCGGGTGCTGAGGGGGAGGACTCCAATGCCGGGAATATCGAGGAAGTCCGGGTCAACGGGGAAGCCGGTGCCGCCGGGAATGCCGGGCACCCCGGGTTTATTGGTCGCCGGGCGTTATCGCCTGGGCGAAACAATAGGCCAGGGGGGAATGGGGCGTGTGTGGCGTGCGTTCGACGAAATCCTGGACCGCCGTGTCGCCGTAAAGGAAATGCGGATGGACGGCCTCGACGCGGAGGACAGCAGGATCCGCCGCGAACGCACACTGCGCGAGGCGCGCGCGACCGCCAGGATCGACCACCCCAATGTGGTCAGGGTGTACGACGTGGCGGAGGAGAACGACCGCCTGTGGATCGTGATGGAGCTCGTCGACTCGCGTTCCCTGGAACAAACCCTGGCAGAAGAAGGCCCGTTGTCCCCGCAGGAGGCGGCGAGAATCGGCATGGGCCTGGTGGCGGCGCTGAGAGAAGTCCACACGGTAGGAGTCCTGCACCGCGACATCAAGCCGGGCAATGTGCTGCTCGGCCGGGCGGGCAGGGTGGTCCTGACGGACTTCGGCATCGCGGCGATCCAGGACACGAAGGCGCTGACGATGGCGGGGATGCTGGTCGGCTCACCCGACTACATGGCCCCCGAGCGGGTGGGCGGCCGCCCCCAGGGCCCGCCGTCGGACCTGTGGTCCCTGGGCGCGACACTGTGCGCGGCGGTGGCGGGCCATTCCCCCTTCTCCCGCCCGACGACCCTGGCAACACTGCACGCGGTGCTGTACGAGGAGCCCGTACTCCCGCCAGAGGCGGGCCAGTTGACCCCGGTACTGGCAGCACTACTGGTCAAGGACCCGGCACTGCGCCCGGACCTGAACGCCTTGCATGCGGCGCTGGAGGCGATCGAGTCGGCAGAGGCGGCTGCGCCGGGGCGTGGCGGGTCGGAGCTCCAGGAAGGGCCGCCTCGCGGCGTGGCGGAGGCCCTGGACGTGCTGCCGCGCGGCGCGTCCGAGGCCCCGGACACGCCGCGCGGCTTGGCGGAGCCCCCGCAGGAGCCCCTTGATTCGCCGCGGCGTGGCCTGGCGGAGTCCCCTGGGGGGCTGCCCGTGCCGGGCGCGGATTCGGGGCGTACGCCTGCGGGGAGTCGTAACGCCGCCCAGGCCACCGTTACCGCCGCCGCCCCGGCCGTCCCGCGCCCGCCCCGCTTCCGTAAGCCCACGAGCCACGCACTCGTCGCGGCCGTACTCGCCGCCGCTGCGGTCGTCGCCACCGTCATGGTCCTGATCGCCCGCGACCGTGGCGGCGACCCGGTCGGGAGGACGACACGTACGCCCGCCCCGGCCTCGACCTCCGCCCCCACCGTTGCCGGGACTTCCCGGCCCCCCACCGCGCCGCCCGGCACCCGCAGCGAGACCGGGTTCGCCTGGGCGCCGCCCAAGGCGTGGACCCGTAGCGCCAAAAGCCCGTCCAACGTCCACTACCACTCGCCCGCCGGACAACAAGAAATCGCCGCCTCGTACGCACTCGTACGCGGCGGCGATCTCCTCGCCCAATGGCAGCAGTTCGAACGGGACTCCCAGGACGTCCCCGGCTACAGCAAGGTGCGCCTGGAGCGCACCACCTTCCAGCAGCGGCCCGCCATCGTCTGGGAGTACCTGTTCACGCAGGGCGGCGAGCCCTGGCGGGCCCGTCAGCTCGGCTTCAATGCCGGCGGCAAGTCGTACCAGCTCAACATCTGGTACGCCGCCGGCACCCGGACCGAAGCCCTGCGTATTTACGACACGGTGGCCGAATCCTTCACACCACTCTGATCCTGCTGCTCCTTGTCCCGGCGGAGCTTCTCGCGGACCAGGGCGATACCGACCACGACCGCCGCGACCAGCAGCGACAGCAGCACCTGCTCGCGCGCCGCGTCGTCGTACGCCATGTAGACGATCACAAACGTGATCACACCGGCCGTCGCCCACGTCAGGTACGGGAAGAGCCACATCTTCACGATGAGCTTCTCCGGCGCCTCGCGCAGGATGATCCCGCGCATCCGCAGCTGCGTGAAGCAGATGACCAGCCACACGAACAGCGCAACCGCACCCGACGAGTTCAGCAGGAACGCGAACACCGTGTCCGGCCACTTGTAGTTGAAGAAGACGGCGACGAAGCCGAAGGCGACCGACGACAGGATCGCGGCGCGCGGGACGCCCTGCGCGTTCGTACGGGCGAACGCCTTCGGCGCGTCACCGCGCTTGCCGAGCGAGAACGCCATGCGCGAGGCGGTGTAGAGGCCGGAGTTCAGGCACGACAGAACCGCCGTCAGCACGATGACGTTCATGATCTGACCCGCGTGCGGGATACCGATCGAGTTCAGCGCGGCGACGTACGAGCCGTCCTTGACGATCGACTTGTCGTTCCACGGCAGCAGCGTCAGCACGACGAAGATCGAACCGAGGTAGAAGACACCGATACGCCAGATCACGCTGTTGGTCGCCTTGGTCACGGCCCGCTGCGGGTCCGCCGACTCACCGGCCGCCAGCGTGACGATCTCGCTGCCCATGAAGGAGAAGACGACCATCAGTACGCCGGTCAGGATCGCGCCCGGCCCCTCGGGGAAGAATCCACCGCTGTCCGTCAGATGCGCGAAGCCCGCCCCCGGGTTGTCCGAGCCCGGCAGCACGCCGAAGACAGCGAGCAGACCGATGATGACGAAGCCGCCGATCGCGACGACCTTGATCCCGGCGAACCAGAACTCGAATTCGCCGTACGAAGCGACCGAAGCGAGGTTCGTGGCGGTCAGCACGACCATCACGATCAGTGCCCAGCCCCACTGCGGTACGGCCGGTATCCAGCCCTCCAGGATCTTCGCGCCCGCGGTCGCCTCGACCGCCAGCACCACGACCCAGAAGAACCAGTAGAGCCAGCCGATCGAGAACCCGGCCCAGCGCCCGAGCGCTCGGTCCGCGTACGCCGAGAAGGATCCGGACGTCGGGTTCGCCGCGGACATCTCGCCGAGCATCCGCATCACGAAGACGACCAGCGCGCCGACGAGTGCGTACGACAGCAGAATCGCGGGACCGGCGGCTGCGATGCCGCCGCTCGATCCGACGAAGAGGCCGGCGCCGATGACGCCGCCGATGGCGATCATGGACAAATGGCGGTTTTTGAGACCGGCCTGGAGACCGTCGGAGGGCTGCGAATTCCCGGGTTCTACGGGGTTCTCGCCTGCCTTCGCAAGGGTCGGCTGCGCGTTCATGCACAATCCTTAGCTTCTCGGGTCACTCGGGTCACGAGCCCACGCATTCAAACGCGACATGTCTCTGGACGGAAGAGCCGACTCCGGATCGTTGTACAGCGAGCGAATTTCCGAGTGCGGAGGCGACGCGGAACCGGCGGCGGACCCGACCCGGAACGCGACCCCGACCGGACCCCGGCGACGGCGGCCGGGCGTCCCCCGTGCCACACTCGTCCCATGCGCGTGTACCTCGGTTCCGACCATGCCGGATACGAACTCAAGAACCACCTCGTCGAGTGGCTGAAGGCCCACGGCCACGAGCCCGTCGACTGTGGTCCCCACATCTACGACGCCGTGGACGACTACCCGCCGTTCTGCCTGCGCGCCGCGGAGAAGACGGCGGCGGACCCGGACAGCCTCGGCATCGTGATCGGTGGCTCGGGCAACGGCGAGCAGATCGCCGCGAACAAGGTCAAGGGCGTACGGGCGGTGCTGGCCTGGAGCGAGCAGACGGCCGCGCTCGGCCGGGAGCACAACGACGCGAACGTCATCTCCATCGGTGGCCGGATGCACACGGAGGAGGAGGCCACGAAGTTCGTGGAGATCTTCCTCGCCACTCCGTACTCCAACGAAGAGCGCCACCAGCGCCGCATCGACATGCTGGCGGCATACGAGCAGACCGGCAACCTCCCCCCGATCCCCTCTCACCACCCGCAGCAGCCGTAACCCGAGCCGCACCCCGCCCGCCGTCCGTCGGGTGGGGTGCGGTGCGGTGGCTTCGAGGCCGGTGCCGCGCAGGGGCGGCCCCTTTTTGGATGCCGCGCTCGCGCCGTTCGGCCCTTGGGGCCTGCGTCGGACCCCGTCCGCCGGGGCGGGGCGTGGTGCGGTGGCTTTGGGGTCGGTGCCGCGCCGGGGCGTCTCCTCGGGTGCCGAACGGGCGGGGGAGTGGTTTGTACGCCGCCCAAACTGTGTTCGACACCCTGCGGGGAGCGCCCCTGCACGTCCCCTCCCGCAAACCGGTTTGCGAAGCGGCGTGGGGCTCGTCCCGCGCCGCGAAGCCGGCGCACCGCCAGGGGTAACCCCGTACCCGGGGGTCTGGGGGCCTGCCCCCAGTTTCGGGAAGAATGGGGTCTCCCCTGCTCGAACGAAGTTGAGAGCTTGGGGAAGGGGCAGGGGAGAAAATCACCGCGCCGCACCGGACACTCAACCCGCAGGAGACCTGGACCATGCCCGAGGGGCACACTATCCACCGCCTCGCCGAGGACCACCTGGCGCGCTTCGCCGGGTGGCCCGTGCGCGTGAGCAGCCCGCAGGGCAAGTTCTCCGACAGCGCGGCCCTCCTGGACGGCCAGGTCCTCGACGGCGTCGACGCCCACGGCAAGCACCTCTTCCTCGGCTTCGACGATGCCGACTGGATCCACATCCACCTCGGCCTCTTCGGCAAGCTCGGCTTCGGTACGACTCCGGCGCCCCCGCCCACGGACACCGTCCGCCTGCGCCTCCTCAACGACGACCACTACGCCGATCTGCGCGGCCCCACCACCTGCGCCCTGATCACCGAGCCCGAGAAGCGTGCGATACACGACCGCCTGGGACCGGACCCGCTGCGGAACGGCGACGACCCGGACAAGGCGTGGCGGCGGATCTCGAAGAGCCGCACCACGATCGCTGCCCTGCTCATGGACCAGAAGATCATCGCGGGCGTCGGCAATGTCTACCGCGCCGAGGTCCTCTTCCGGCACGGCATCGACCCGTACCGCGCGGGCAAGGACCTCACCCACCGCGAGTGGGACGCGATGTGGGCGGATCTCGCGGACCTCATGCGGGAGGGCGTACGCAACAACCGGATCGATACGGTCCGCCCCGAACACACCCCGGAAGAGATGGGCCGCCCGCCGCGCGTCGACGACCACGGCGGCGAGGTCTACGTCTACCGCAGGGCCAACCTGCCCTGCCACATCTGTGGCGGCGAGATCCGCACCGCCGGTCTCGCCGCCCGCAACCTCTTCTGGTGCCCGGCCTGCCAGCACCGCTGACCGGCCGGGCGCGCAGCGCCGCCGCTCAGAAGCCGTGGGGCAGGAAGGGTGCGACGGCCGCCCCGAACGCAACCGACGCCTCCCCCAACGCCCCCGGCCGCAGCTCCCGCACCCGCCCCGCGCCCGCCAGCGCGGCCAGGCTGACGCCGCCGAGATACGCCGCGCCCAACTCCCGTACGGACAGCGCGAGATCCGCCGCATCGTCCGTACGCTTGCACGACGCGCCGCCCTTGTCGTCGCACCTCAGCCGCCAACGCCCCTCGTTCCAGGGGCAGAACGCGTCCGCGACCTCGAACACCACATCCACAGGCGCCTGATACGTACGCGCCTCCAGCGCCGCCCCGACGTCCACGAGCCGCACATACAGCGAATCCCGCAGCCGTACGTCGCACCGCCGGATGTCCGAGACGAGGTGCTGCCAGGGATCGTCAACGGGCCTATTGCGCGCCCGGATTCGCGATGTGAGGTCGATGTCGAAGAGGAAGCGCCACAGCGCCGCGTACGCCGCCGGGTCGACCGCCTCCAGGTCGCGCAGCACGACGGTGCCCTTCGCCCCCGCCGCGTCCCACTCCGGCTTGACGTGGAACCGGGCGTACCCCACCGTCTCCCCGTCCAGGTCGGCCAGCACGCACCGCAGCGGCGAAGCACCCTCGCGCTCGCTCACCGGGTCGAGCAGCGGCACGCCCTCCCAGTGCGGCCTGCGCGCGAGCATCCCCGGCCGGACCGCGACCTGTTGTGCGTACAGGGCCTCGCACACGTCCCGCGCATCGACCGGCTTCGCGAACCGGAGCCGTACGTCGTCCGTCCCCGGCGGCACCGAGAGCCGTACCCGCGCGGTGTCGATCTCCGCCGACATCTGCTGCGTGGCGGCGCCGTAACCGAATCGTCCGTAGATCGCCGGCTCCGACGCGGTCAGCAGCGCGAGCGGCTCGTCCCCTGCCCGTACGTCGTCAAGCTGGCGCCGCATCATCGCGGTGAGGATCCCGCGCCGCCGGTGCGTCGTCGCGACGCTCACCATGCTTACGCCCGCGGCCGGCACGACGGCGCCGCCCGGCACGGACAGCCGGAACGAGAACGCCGTCGCCGTACCGACGTACTGATCCCCGTCACAGACCGCCAGGCTCCGGTCCGGTTCGGTCACCGCGCGGTCGAGCTCGCGCTCCTCCGGACTCGCCGCTACGCCCCCGAAAGCGAGTTCCACCGCCTCGAACCAGTCGTCCCATTCGCCGGGCCGCAACACGCGCAGTTCGGTGGTCATATGCCATGCCTACCAGGCCCCCGGCAATCGGGCGACTCAATTTCGAACACAATGTCACAGGGGTCCCCCTGCGGAGCAGCGACGAGGATGGATAGGGTCCACCGCAATGGCACGTGGAGTAGGAGCAGATTCGTACACGGCCCGGACGCGCAAATCGGCGCACCGGGCCCGCATCGCGCTGCGCAAATCCGGCGTCGACTACTTCCGGGGCGACGGGTCCGACTGGATCGCACTGGCGGGCCTGCTGCTCACCGTCCCGGCGATCGCCTGCGGCACGATCGCGACGCCCGTGTGGTGCGCGCCGTCCGCCCTCGTCCTCCCGATCGTCGCGGGTGGCCTGCTGCTGCGTCCGGCGAGCCTGCTCGGGCTCTACGCCGCGGCCGCCACCGCGCTGATCGTCGAGTCGATCGTGCTGGGCCCGTACACGCAGGGCCCGGCGAGGGTCACCCCCGGCACGGTCCTGACGGTCGCGGCGTGCGGTTTCTTCGGCCTGGTGATCGCCCAGTTCCGGGCCCGGGTCGGCGTCCCCTGGCGGCGCGGCGGCACGATGCTCTTCGACCTGCGCGAACGCATCCGGGTCCAGAGCGCGCTGCCGCGCCTCCCCAAGAACTGGCACCGCGAGATGGCGCTGCGGCCGGCGGGCGGCCAGTCCTTCTCCGGCGACTTCGTGGTCGCGGCGCGCACGAACGGCGACCGCACGCTGGAAGTGGTCCTGACCGACGTCTCGGGCAAGGGCATGGACGCGGGCTCCCGGGCCCTGCTCCTGTCAGGCGCTTTCGGCGGCCTGCTGGGCTCCCTGCCACCGCACGCCTTCCTCCCGGCGGCGAACGCGTACCTCCTCCGCCAGAACTGGGACGAGGGCTTCGCGACATCCATCCACCTGGTCCTGGACCTGGACTCCGGCGACTACGAACTCTTCTCGGCAGGCCACCTGCCCGCGCTCCAACTCCACGCGGGCAACGGCCGCTGGGAGGAGCAGTCGGGCGAGGGCCCGCTGCTGGGCGTGTACGACGGCGCGCAATTCGACCCGGTAAAAGGCTCATTGCGCCCCGGCGACGTACTGATGCTGTTCACGGACGGCCTGGTGGAGACGTCGGGCCGGGACATCGCGGAAGGCATAGACCGCCTGACGGGCGAGGCGGACAGGTACGTCGCCTCAGGCTTCGGCGGCGCGGCATGGCACCTGATCGAAGCAGTGGCAAAGGACGTGAACGACGACAGGGCGCTGCTGCTGATCTGCCACGAGGCGTAGTAGGGGCGCGGTGTTTGGGGCCGGGGACCCAGATGCCCGGAGGCCGAGGGGCCTGTGCCCGTCGGCCTTTGTGCCCGTCGGCCTGTGCCCGTCGATCAAGTCGGCCCGTCGGTCTGCACCCGAGCGCCCGACGGTCTACAGCCCGGCGGTCTATGGTCTGCGGTCTGCGACCGAACGGCCTGCGGGCTTTGGGGCGGGCCCCGAAAGCTCCGACCGCCCCGACGCCACGAAGCCGCCGCTCCGGACCGCCGAGGCAGGACCAGCCTCTCGAAGTCACCGCCCCGCACCGGGCCCGCGCCTCGCCCTAACCCTTCCCCAAGCCCAGGGGTCTGGGGGCCTGCCCCCAGTATCGGGAAGGGGCGGGTAGGGGAAAAAGCCCTTCGCCACCCACCCCCGGATGCCCCCAGCGCATCGCCCCACCCTGCAGGAGCCTCCGTCAACCAGCCCGCTGACCGGGGGTTTCCCCCACCCCCCTTCCGCCAGCAGCCGCCATGGTCTGCCCCGCCCCTCCCTCCGTAGGTTCGAAGACGTAGAACGACGAACCGGAAAACGCGAGCGGGAAAGGCGGCCACCCATGGGACTGCGCACGAAGAAGAGCGACGGGCACAAGCCGGTGGGCAGCACAGCCGGCACGGGGGACTGGGCCGTCGAACTCCGCGGCGTACGCCGCCAGTACGGTCGAGGCGCCTCCGCAGTGCACGCCCTGCGCGGCATCGACCTCGCCCTGGCGCGCGGCAGTTTCACCGCCGTCATGGGCCCCTCCGGCTCCGGCAAGTCGACGTTCCTGCAGTGCGCGGCGGGCCTGGACCAGCCGTCCTCCGGTTCGGTACGCCTCGGCGGCACCGAGATCACCGGCATGAGCGAGAACAAGCTCACCGCACTGCGCCGCTCCCGCCTCGGGTTCGTCTTCCAGGCGTTCAACCTGCTGCCCTCCCTGACCGTCGAGCAGAACGTCCTGCTGCCGATGCGCCTCGCCGGCGCCCGCCCTGACCGCCGCCACGCCGCAGACGTCCTCGCCCAGGTCGGCCTCGGCGACAAGGGCAAGCGCCGTCCCGGCCAGCTCTCCGGCGGCCAGCAGCAGCGCGTGGCGATCGCCCGGGCCCTCGTCACCCGGCCCGACGTCGTCTTCGCGGACGAGCCGACCGGCGCCCTCGACACCACCACCGCCGCCGAGATCCTCGGCCTCCTGCGCAACGCCGTGGACGGCCTCGGCGCGACGGTCGTCATGGTCACGCACGACCCGGCCGCCGCGGCGTACGCCGACCGCGTCCTCTTCCTCGCCGACGGCGAGATCGCCGGCACCCTGCCGCGCGCCTCCGCGGCCCAGATCGCCGCCCGGATGACCACACTCACCGCCCCTTCCTTCGCCGAGGCCGCCACCGCCGCATGACGGGGTGCTTGACTGCACCCATGACGCATCTGAGCCTGGCCGAGGTCGAAGCCATCGCCCGCGAGGCCCACGCCGCGCAGACCGACAAGGCGGGGCGCCCGTACGCCGAGCACCTTCAGGCGGTCGCCGAGGGGGTACGGGCCCGGGGCGGCACCGACGAGCAGATCGCGGCGGGCTGGCTGCACGACTCCGTGGAGGACGACGCGCTGTCCCGCGCCTGGCTGGATCGGGCCGAACTTCCGCAGTCCGTGAAAGACATGGTGCTGGCCGTCACCAAGCGCCCGGGGGAGGACCTGCGTACGTACACCGCCCGCATTCTCGCGACCCCCGGCGCACTGCTGGTCAAGGAGGCGGACCTCGCACACAACGCGGACCCCGGCCGTCTCGCCGTACTCGACGAGGCGACCAGGGCCCGGCTCACGCTCAAATATGCAGAGGTACGCCGCCTCCTGGGGCTGGCCTAGGAGCTCTTCCCGGCCGGCTGGGGACGGTGCTCGCGCTGCCTGGCGACCTCGACCGCGTCGCGGCGGAAGGCCCAGTTCATCTCCGGCTCCATCGCGAAGCGGAACAGCCGCCGCACCGGCGGGGTGCAGAGCAGCGTGACCGCGACGGCCATCACGACCGTCACGAAGATCTCGCCGAGCGGGGTCGAGAGCGACGGGTAGGTCTCGAAGAGTTCCGCGTAACCGGCGCCCTTCACCAGGAAGCCGTGCAGCAGATAGCCGCCGAGGGTGCCGGCGCCGAGCACCGTGAACCACATCTTGCGGCGCGGGACCCAGGACAGGAAGCAGGCGGTCAGCACCAGCGAGCAGCCGAAGAGGGCGAAGGTCATGACGACCCCGGCCCACCACGGTGCGCCGATCTGCTGCGAGGCGCTGCTGTGGTAGAACCACCCGAGCCCGACCCGCGGGGCCGCCCAGTAGGCGAAGACCAGCGTGCACAGGACGACGGGGATCGCCAGCAGCCTGACCTCGCGGCGCCGCACCATCTGGAAGTGCTCCGGCTTGAGCAGCAGACCCAGCACGAAGAACGGCAGGAACTGCAGTACGCGCTGGAGGTTGAGGTCGTCTCCGATATTGGGGGTCACGGAGGCGAGCACAGCGATACCGAGCGCGACCGGCAGCGGGTACCTGATCACGCGCCACAGCGGGGTGGTGATCCGCCAGCAGAACAGGGCGATCAGGAACCAGGTCAGGTACCAGGGGTCGAGCAGACTGATCGACTGGTCCGGGTCGTCGGCCCACCGCTTGAAGAAGGTGTAGGCGGTCTCGAAGATTACGTACGGTACGGCGACGCCCGTCACCAGCCGCTGGATCTTCTTGGGGCTCATGTCGAAGCCACGCGAGAAGTAGCCGGAGATGATGATGAACGCAGGCATGTGGAAGCTGTAGACCACGATGTACAGCGCCCGGGTGGCACGGCTGCCGTCCATCACCGGTTCCCACATGTGTGCCATCGCCACGAAAACGATCGCCAGGTACTTGGCGTTGTCGAAGAAGGCGTCGCGCTGCTTCGCTGCCGGAGCGGAGGATGCGGGAGCAGCTTCGGCCCCGGACCGCGGGGTGGTCGCGCCGGTCCGTGCAGGGGGGGCTTCGGGCTCCAACTCCCGGGCCGGGGGGAGCGGGGCCCTCTGATATCCGTGCGGAGCGTGAAACATCTGAGGCACCCTAGCGTCGCCCGATGGATTTCGTAAAACGTCGTTCTCGACGATCTCCTATTCGCTCGGGTACCCCGCTCACGGGAAGTCGACATAGTGATGCGCTCTTATGACGTGACTCACATGTTCGCCCTCGTATGGCCCAATTCATCCCACTTAAATGGTGCATACCGCCATCGGGCGACTCTGGTGATATGTCCTGTTCATTGGGCCTATATCGACCCCATCGGATGTGCACTGCCCGGCTATTCGAATTTCCTGCGAACAATATGTGTGGGAGCGGAAACGATCACGACGTATTAACTCCCGCGCGTGGCGGATCAATTCAGTGGCGCTCAGGAGGCGCTCCGGTGGCGATTTGGCCGCGCGCATGTGCGGCGCCCGCGCCGGGTTGTGCGCGCTGGGGGCCACCGCGGCGCGAACCGGCCACGGACGTTCCGTCACCCGGCAGCCACCACTGGTGAGTTGGTGGCACGATGGTGCCTGCGGGAGTGCGCCGGGTCGTTCGCTCCCGGGCCGGCAAGGCGGACCGACCAAGGGTGTGATCAGTTGTGGCCATTTCACTGTCTGTGGTGCTTCTGTTGGCGATCGTCCTCGTGGTGTTGATCCGAGGGGGCTCGATCAAGGCGGGACCAGCGGTGGTGGCCGTGCTCTTCGGCTTCTTCCTCGCGTCCACCGGGATGGCGCCGTCGATCAATCGCTTCCTGGACTCGATAGCGGACACCATCAACCAGATCAGCTTCTAGCGCTTGAGCGGCTTCCACAGCTTCTGGAGCGCAAAAAAACCTCCGGCCCGGCCTGGTGACGTAATCACCGAGCCGGGCCGGAGGCCGTGGAGCGGGCGACGGGAATCGAACCCGCGTAGCTAGTTTGGAAGACTAGGGCTCTACCATTGAGCTACGCCCGCACATGTCGCACCGCAGGTCAGGTGACCGCGGCACGAGAAGCATCGTAGCGGGTCCGGGGCCGCCGGTGCACACCCGCTAACGCCCTCGGTAAACCTGCGGCCGCACTCTCTGCGGGCATGTACCCTACGTGTCGCACCGACGGGGTGTGGCGCAGCTTGGTAGCGCGTCCGCTTTGGGAGCGGAAGGTCGTCGGTTCGAATCCGGCCACCCCGACCATTACCAGCACGATCTTGCCTGATCCCACCCGATCCCGATTCATGATCGCGTTGTGGGAGTCTTCCTCCTTGCCGTTACTATGCAATCTGCGTGCCCGTGTGTCTGATGTGCCGGGCCCGATCGGCGAAGCCGCCTCCCGCGCGGCCCAGCAGAACCCCAGATGTCAGCCACCAAGGAGACCGAACCGTGAAGAGCGCCGTGGAGACCCTGAACCCGACCCGGGTTCGGCTCAGCATTGAGGTGCCCTTCGAGGAGCTCAAGGACAGCCTCGACGCGGCGTACAAGAAGATCAACCAGCAGGTCACGGTGAAGGGCTTCCGTAAGGGCAAGATCCCGAACCGAGTCATCGACCAGCGGTTCGGCCGTGGTGCTGTGCTGGAGGAGGCCGTCAACGACGCCCTTCCGAAGTTCTACACCGAGGCTGTCAACGAGGGTGAGCTGAACGTTCTCGGCCAGCCCGACGTCGACATCACCGAGCTGAAGGACGGCGAGCTGCTGTCGTTCACCGCCGAGGTGGACATCCGCCCGACGATCGAGATCCCGGACTACTCCGGCATCGAGGTCGAGGTCGACGCGGTCGAGGTCACCGACGAGGACGTCGACAAGGCCGTGGAGGAGCTGCGCGCGCGCTTCGCCTCCACGAACCCGGTCGAGCGTGCCGCCGCCGAGGGCGACGTCGTGACGATCGACCTCGAGGCCAAGGTCGAGGGCGAGGTCCTCGAGGACGGCGTCGCCGAGGGTGTTTCGTACACCATCGGTTCCGGCGAGCTTCTCGACGGCATCGACGAGGCCGTGGCCGGCCTGGAGGCCGGTGGCGAGGCCACCTTCACCTCCTCGCTCAAGGGCGGCAGCGCCGAGGGCAAGGAAGCCGAGGTCACCGTCAAGGTCACCGCGGTCGCCGCCCGTGAGCTGCCCGAGCTGGACGACGACTTCGCGCAGATGGCGAGCGAGTTCGACACGCTGGACGAGCTCAAGGCCGACAGCCGCAAGCGCCTCGAGAACATGAAGCAGTACGACCAGGCCACGCAGGCTCAGGAGCGTGTCCTCGACAAGCTGCTCGAGCTGGTCGAGGTCCCGATCCCCGAGAAGCTTCTCGCGGACGAGGTCAAGACCCGCAAGCACAACCTGGAGCACCACCAGCTCGGCCAGATGGGCCTGGACATCGAGAAGTACCTCGAGATCCAGGGCAAGACGGCCGAGGAGTTCGACGCCGAGCTCAGCGAGCAGGCCGTCAAGGGCATCAAGACGCAGTTCATCCTCGATGAGCTCGTCAACAAGGAGAAGCTGAACGTCAACCAGGAGGAGCTCACCGAGCACCTCATGCGGCGTGCGCAGTCCTCCGGCATGAGCCCCGACCAGTTCGCCCAGGCCGTCGTCGAGGGTGGCCAGGTGCCGATGCTCGTCGGCGAGGTCGCCCGCGGCAAGGCGCTCGCGGTGGTCGTCGAGGCCGCCAAGGTCGTCGACACCAACGGTGAGGCAGTCGAGCTCGAGGACGAGGACGAGGTCGAGACCGCCGTCGAGACGGTCGAGGCCGTCGCCGAGGGCGAGGACAAGTCCTCCGAGGGCGAGGACAAGACTGAGGCCTGAGCTTCAGCCTGATCTCCTGCAACGGGCCCGGACGCGTCATGCGTCCGGGCCCGCTGTCGTACGTGGGTACGGGCCCGTACCTTGCGCTCCCAGCGAACAGTTCGGGAACCGGGATGGCGTTGTCCCACCTGCGCGTTAGGGTCCATGAAGAGGAGAGTGGGGAGTCCCCGCCCTTCGGTACAAAGACGCTGAGACGGCCGGAGCCGTCAGAGACGAGCAGGTGTAAACGTGACGAATCTGATGCCCTACGCCGCGGGTGAGCCGTCCATCGGTGGAGGCCTCGGCGACCAGGTCTACAACCGGCTGCTCGGCGAGCGGATCATCTTCCTCGGCCAGCAGGTCGACGATGACATCGCCAACAAGATCACCGCGCAGCTGCTGCTCCTTGCCGCGGATCCGGACAAGGACATCTTCCTGTACATCAACAGCCCCGGCGGCTCGGTGACGGCGGGCATGGCGGTCTACGACACCATGCAGTACATCCCGAACGACGTCGTCACCATCGGCATGGGCATGGCGGCCTCGATGGGCCAGTTCCTGCTGACCGGTGGCACCGCGGGCAAGCGCTTCGCGCTCCCCAACACCGACATCCTGATGCACCAGGGCTCGGCCGGCCTGGGCGGTACCGCCTCCGACATCAAGATCCAGGCCGAGCAGCTGCTCCGTACGAAGAAGCGCATGGCCGAGATCACCGCCAGGCACTCCGGCCAGACCGTCGAGACGATCATCCGTGACGGTGACCGCGACCGCTGGTACACCGCGGAGGAGGCCGTCGAGTACGGCCTCATCGACTCGATCATGGCCACTGCCTCGGGCGTTCCGGGCGGCGGCGGCACCGGGGCCTGATCCCCCCCAGCCGAGCCTCCCCAGCCCACCGAACGCCACCAGGATGGTGAACACCCACATGAACAACTTCTCCGCGAACGGCCTCTACACCGGCCCGCAGGTGGACAACCGCTACATCGTCCCGCGCTTCGTCGAGCGCACTTCGCAGGGCGTGCGCGAGTACGACCCGTACGCGAAGCTCTTCGAGGAGCGCGTGATCTTCCTCGGCGTGCAGATCGACGACGCCTCCGCCAACGACGTCATGGCGCAGCTGCTGTGCCTGGAGTCGATGGACCCGGACCGCGACATCTCGATCTACATCAACAGCCCCGGCGGCTCGTTCACGGCCCTCACGGCCATCTACGACACGATGCAGTTCGTGAAGCCGGACATCCAGACGGTCTGCATGGGCCAGGCGGCCTCCGCCGCGGCCGTGCTGCTCGCCGCCGGTACGCCGGGCAAGCGGATGGCGCTGCCGAACGCGCGTGTCCTGATCCACCAGCCGTCTTCGCAGACCGGCCGTGAGCAGCTCTCCGACCTGGAGATCGCGGCCCGGGAGATCCTCCGGATGCGCTCGCAGCTGGAGGAGATGCTGGCGAAGCACTCCACCACCCCGATCGAGAAGATCCGCGACGACATCGAGCGCGACAAGATCCTCACCGCCGAAGACGCTCTCGGTTACGGCCTGATCGACCAGATCGTGTCCACGCGCAAGAACGTGCCGGCCATGGCCGTTTGACGCGTGGCAGCCAGCCCCTTGGCACAGAGCACGTCAATGTGAACCGTGCCAAGGGGGGCCCGAACGGGGGGCCAGGCAAGGTACCGTCGGATATGAGGCACCAGGAGACGCTGAACGTGGCGTCTCCCAGGCGAAGGGGAAGCACCTCGTGGCACGCATCGGTGATGGCGGCGACCTGCTCAAGTGCTCGTTCTGCGGGAAGAGCCAGAAGCAGGTGAAGAAGCTCATCGCAGGTCCCGGTGTGTACATCTGCGACGAGTGCATCGACCTCTGCAACGAGATCATCGAGGAGGAGCTCGCAGAGACCTCCGAGGTGCGGTGGGAGGAACTCCCCAAGCCGCGGGAGATCTACGAATTCCTCGAAGGGTACGTAGTCGGCCAGGAGCCGGCCAAGAAGGCCCTCTCGGTAGCGGTGTACAACCACTACAAGCGCGTCCAGGCCGGCGAGAACGGCGGCGGCGCGGGCCGCGACGACGCGATCGAACTGGCCAAGTCCAACATCCTCCTGCTGGGCCCCACGGGCTCCGGCAAGACGCTGCTGGCCCAGACACTCGCCCGGATGCTCAACGTCCCGTTCGCCATCGCCGACGCGACGGCGCTGACGGAGGCGGGTTATGTCGGCGAGGACGTGGAGAACATCCTCCTGAAACTGATCCAGGCCGCCGACTACGACGTCAAGAAGGCCGAGACCGGGATCATCTACATCGACGAGATCGACAAGGTCGCCCGCAAGAGCGAGAACCCGTCGATCACGCGCGACGTGTCGGGCGAGGGCGTACAGCAAGCGCTCCTGAAGATCCTCGAGGGCACGACGGCGTCGGTCCCGCCGCAGGGCGGCCGCAAGCACCCGCACCAGGAGTTCATCCAGATCGACACGACGAACGTGCTGTTCATCGTGGGCGGCGCGTTCTCCGGTCTGGAGAAGATCATCGAGTCGCGTGCGGGCGCGAAGGGCATCGGCTTCGGCGCGACGATCCGCTCCAAGCGGGAGATCGCGGCGAGCGACCAGTTCCAGGAGGTCATGCCGGAGGACCTGGTGAAGTTCGGGATGATCCCCGAGTTCATCGGCCGCCTCCCGGTGCTGACCTCGGTCCACAACCTGGACCGCGAAGCGCTCCTCCAGATCCTGATCGAGCCGCGCAACGCGCTGGTGAAGCAGTACGAGCGCCTCTTCGAACTCGACGGCGTGGAGCTGGAATTCGAGCGCGAGGCGCTGGAAGCGATCGCGGACCAGGCGATCCTCCGCCAGACGGGCGCGCGGGGCTTGCGCGCGATCATGGAGGAGGTCCTGATGTCGGTGATGTACGAGGTCCCGTCCCGCAAGGACGTGGCGCGTGTCGTCATCACGGCGGACGTGGTCCACAACAACGTGAACCCGACGCTGGTCCCGCGAGAGCCGCGCATCATCAAGAACGACGGCCGCCACGAGAAGAGCGCGTAGCGGTTGCGACGTACGAACGCCGAAGGGGCGCCCGGCCAGTCCAACTGGCGGGGCGCCCCTTTGCGTTGGGGGCAGCCACTACTGCTTGATGCGGATTTCCGCCCGGAGCTTGGCGGCGAGATCGGCCGTTTCGTCCATGGTCGGGGGCTTCGCCCTGTCATCGGCCATGACCAGCGCGAACGTGCTGTAGTCGGCCCACAGGCACATCACGCTCGTCCGGTTCTGCCCGGTGGCGGCGTCCTTGCCCTCGAAGTTCTGGCACTTCATGATGCCGCTGTCGAAGCCGTCCGGGGAGACTTCCTCGGGGTCACCGATCAGCTTGGTGGCGTTCGGCTTCCCTGCGTTCTTCTGGGACTCTTCCTTCATCTTGGCGAATTGGAGGTCCAAGGTGTTCTCGGGGTCGCTGATCTCGCCCCAGGTCCCGAAGACATTCAGGGACTTGGCCGTCTTCATGTCCTCGAGCGCTGTGGGGTCAGTGGGGTCGAACTTGCTCAAGTCCGCGGTCGAGTAACTGGCCCCGGTGGGGTGCCCGTTCTTGATCCCCAGGGCGGCGAGTTCCTTCTCGTCCTTCGGGGTCGTCTCGGACTCGCCGGACCCCTTGCCCAGGCGCTTGTACTCGCCGCCGAGCACCGTCGCCGGAGTCGTCAGCTTGTGCGGGCCGTCGTCCGCGAGGTCGGAACCGCCGGCACCTGCGGTGAAGTACCAGACACCACCACCCACAACCGCCAGCGCCACAATCACCGCGCCCACGATCAGGCCCGTCTTCTTCTTCGGGGCGCCCGGCGGGGGCGGGACCATGCCGCCCGGGTACTGGGGCTGCTGGCCGTAGGGGCCCGGCTGTTGGGGGTGGCCGTAGGGCGGCTGCTGGGCCTGCTGGGGGTAGCCATAGCCCTGGGGCGGCGGGGCCTGCTGCGGGTAGCCGTAGCCGGGCTGGCCCTGCGGGGGCTGCTGTCCGTACGGGTTCGGCTGGCCCTGCGGCGGCTGCTGGCCGTAGGGGCCGGGCTGCTGAGGCTGCTGCCCGCCGTACGGGCCCGGCTGGTTGTAACTCATTACTGGGTTCCCCTCCAGATGCTTATGCGTTCCGAACATCCTGACGGAACCGTCATCATCATGGGACGGCGGGGGGCTCACCGTTACCAACAATCCGGTTTCGGTACGGGGCTGTGACGCCCGTAAACTGAGCCCGTGACCGAGAACTCTCAGCAGCAGCCAGCAGCCACCCCCGAACTGCCGACCCAGTACGCGCCGGCCGAAGTAGAGGGGAAGCTGTACGAGCGCTGGGTAGAACGCGGTTACTTCGAAGCCGACGAGAAGAGCGACAAAGAGCCGTTCACCGTCGTCATCCCGCCGCCCAACGTCACCGGCAGCCTCCACCTGGGGCACGCCTTCGAGCACACCCTGATCGATGCCCTTACGCGCCGTAAGCGCATGCAGGGGTACGAGACGCTGTGGCAGCCCGGCATGGACCACGCCGGTATCGCCACCCAGAACGTCGTCGAGCGCGAGCTCGCCAAGGAGGGCAAGTCCCGCCACGACCTGGGGCGCGAGGCGTTCGTCGAACGCGTCTGGCAGTGGAAGGACGAGTCCGGGGGCCAGATCTCCGGGCAGATGAAGCGCCTCGGCGACGGTGTCGCCTGGTCGCGCGAGCGGTTCACCATGGACGAGGGCCTGTCCAAGGCCGTCCAGACGATCTTCAAGAAGCTGTACGACGACGAGCTGATCTACCGCGCCGAGCGCATCATCAACTGGTGCCCGCGCTGCCTGACGGCCATCTCCGACATCGAGGTCGAGTACCAGGAGGACGACGGCGAGCTCGTCTCCATCCGGTACGGCTCGGGCGAAACCGAGATCGTCGTCGCGACGACCCGCGCCGAGACGATGCTCGGTGACACCGCCGTCGCCGTCCACCCCGACGACGAGCGGTACGCCCACCTCGTCGGGACCGAGATCGAGCTGCCGCTCACCGGCCGCCGTATCCCGGTCGTCGCCGACGAGCACGTCGACCCCGAGTTCGGCACGGGTGCCGTCAAGGTCACCCCGGCCCACGACCCGAACGACTTCGAGATCGGCCAGCGGCACGGGCTGCCCAACCTGGCCGTGATGGACGAGCGGGCCGTCATCACCGCGCACGGGCCGTTCCAGGGCCTCGACCGTCTCGAAGCGCGCAGCGCCATCGTCGCCGCCCTGCGCGCCGACGGCCGGATCGTCGCCGAGAAGCGTCCGTACGTCCACTCCGTCGGGCACTGCTCCCGCTGCAAGACGACCATCGAGCCGCGCCTGTCCCTGCAGTGGTGGGTCAAGGTCGGCCCGCTGGCGAAGGAGGCCGGCGACGCCGTCCGCGACGGCCGCGTCAAGATCCACCCGAAGGAGATGGAGCCCCGCTACTTCGGCTGGGTCGACAACCTCCATGACTGGTGCATCTCGCGTCAGCTGTGGTGGGGCCACCGGATCCCGGTCTGGTACGGCCCGAATGGTGAGGTCGTCTGCGTCGGTCCCGACGACGAGGCGCCGACCGGCGAGGGCTGGCACCAGGACACGGATGTCCTGGACACCTGGTTCTCCTCCGGCCTGTGGCCGTTCTCCACGCTCGGCTGGCCCGAACAGACGCCGAGCGTCGAGAAGTTCTACCCGAACTCCGTGCTGGTCACCGGCTACGACATCCTCTTCTTCTGGGTCGCCCGGATGATGATGTTCGGCCTGTACGCCATGGACGGCACCCCGCCGTTCCACACCATCGCCCTGCACGGCATGGTCCGCGACCAGTTCGGCAAGAAGATGTCGAAGTCCTTCGGCAACGCGGTCAACCCGCTGGACTGGATGGACACTTACGGCTCCGACGCGGTCCGTTTCACGCTCGCGCGTGGTGCGAACCCCGGCGTCGACGTGCCGATCGGCGAGGACTGGGTCCAGGGGTCCCGCAACTTCGCCAACAAGATCTGGAACGCCACCCGCTTCGCGCTGATGAACGGCGCGACGGTGGAGGGTGAACTGCCGCCCGCCGAGCAGCTGTCGGCGGCCGACCGGTGGATTCTGTCGCGGCTCAACGCGACGGTCGCCGAGGTCGACGCGTACTACGAGGACTACCAGTTCGCGAAGCTCTCGGACTCGCTCTTCCACTTCGCGTGGGACGAGGTCTTCGACTGGTACGTCGAGCTGTCGAAGACGACGTTCTTCGCGGGCGGGGAGGCTGCCAAGGTCTCCGGCCGTGTCCTCGGCGAGGTCCTCGACGTCACGCTGCGGCTGCTGCACCCGGTCGTCCCCTTCGTCACCGAGACGCTGTGGACCACGCTCACGGGCAAGGAGTCGCTGGTCATCGCCGACTGGCCGAACGACTCCGGCTTCCGCGACGAGGCGGCCGAGAAGGAGATCGCGCTCGTCCAGCAGGTCGTCACCGAGGTCCGCCGCTTCCGCTCCGACCAGGGCCTCCAGCCCGGCCAGAAGGTTCCGGCCGAGCTCACCCTGACCGGTACGGCGCTGGCCCCGCACGAGGCGGCCATCCGCCAGCTGCTGCGCCTCCAGCCGGCCGGCGAGGACTTCCACGCCACCGCGTCGCTGCCGGTCGCCGGTGCCAGGGTCGCGCTCGACCTGTCCGGCACGATCGACGTCGAGGCGGAGCGCAAGCGCCTGGCGAAGGACCTCGCGGCGGCCGAGAAGGAGAAGGGCCAGGCGACGGGCAAGCTCGGCAACGAAGCGTTCCTCGCGAAGGCTCCGGACAACGTCGTGGACAAGATCCGCACGCGGCTCGCCAAGGCCGAGGCCGACATCGAGCGGATCACCGCGCAGCTGGCGGCGCTGCCGGAGAAGTAGGCCACGGCCGGTACGGACGGTACAGCCGGTACGGACGGGTACGTACGTACGCCGATGGGGCCCCGCGCAGTGCGCCGGGCCCCATCGGCGTACGGGGGCGCAGCTCCTGTCAGTGGTGCTCCGTAGACTGGTCCCGTGAGCCAGCTCCCCCCGCACGACGACAGTGATGCCCCCGACGCCCCCGACGCCTTCGAAGAGATCGTCCAGGCCGAGACCGGCCGCGATCCCGACCTCGCGGTGATCGAGGCAGGCAGCCGCACCCTGCGCACCCAAGGCGCCCCGCCGCAGGGCGACGGCGCCGCCGGCCGCCCCAAGGACCCGGAGGTGGACAAGGCGCTGCGCGCGGTCGAGCAGGAGCTCATGGGCCGCTGGCCCGAGACCAAGCTCGATCCGTCGCTGGTGCGCATCGCCGCGCTGATGGACCTGCTGGGCGAGCCCCAGCGCGCGTACCCCTCGATCCACATCACCGGCACCAACGGCAAGACCAGCACCGCCCGCATGATCGAGGCGCTGCTCGGCGCCTTCGAGCTGCGCACCGGGCGGTACACCAGCCCGCACGTGCAGTCGATCACCGAGCGCATCAGCCTGGACGGCGCCCCGATCGACCCCGAGCGCTTCATCGAGACGTACAAGGACATCCAGCCGTACGTCGAGATGACCGACGGCATGCAGGAGCACCGCCTGTCGTTCTTCGAGACGCTGACAGGCATGGCGTACGCCGCCTTCGCGGACGCACCGGTGGATGTGGCCGTCGTCGAGGTCGGCATGGGCGGCAGCTGGGATGCGACGAATGTGATCGACGCGTCGGTCGCCGTCGTCACTCCCATCGACCTGGACCACGTGGAGCGGCTCGGCGCCACGGCCGGCGAGATCGCCGTCGAGAAGGCCGGAATCATCAAGCAGGGTGCCACGGTCATCCTGGCGCAGCAGCCGGTCGACGCGGCCCAGGTGATGCTCAAGAAGGCCGTCGAGGTCGACGCGACGGTGGCCCGCGAAGGCATGGAGTTCGGCGTCGTCGCCCGCGAGGTCGCGGTCGGCGGCCAGCTGATGACGCTGCGCGGTCTCGGCGGTGAGTACGAAGAGATCTTCCTGCCGCTGCACGGCGCGCACCAGGCGCACAACGCGGCGGTCGCGCTGGCGGCCGTCGAGGCGTTCTTCGGCATCGGCGCGGAGCAGGCGCGCACGCTCGACAACGAAACGGTCCGCAAGGCCTTCGCCTCGGTCACGTCACCGGGCCGCCTGGAGGTCGTACGCCGCAGCCCCACCGTCGTCCTGGACGCGGCGCACAACCCGGCGGGCGCGCGGGCGGCGGCCGACGCCGTCACCGAGGCGTTCAGCTTCAGCCGCCTGATCGGGGTCGTCGGCACGAGCGGCGACAAGGACGTGCGGGGGCTTCTCGAAGCCTTCGAGCCGATCTTCGCCGAGGTGGTCGTCACCTCCAACTCCACGGGCCGTGCGATGGACGTGGACGAGCTGGCCGCGATCGCCGTGGAGGTCTTCGGCGAGGACCGGGTCCAGGTCGAGCCGCGCCTCGACGACGCACTGGAGGAGGCGATCACCCTCGCGGAGGCGGAGGGCGAGTTCTCGGGCGGCGGCGTGCTGGTGACCGGTTCTGTGATCACGGTCGGCGAGGCCCGGCTGCTTCTCGGGAGGGGCTGAGTTCTTGTGCGTACGCTCTGTGCATCCACGCTGATCAGCGAAGTTTTCGTCATAGGCTTCGCCGGCCTGGTCGCCATGAAGTCCGACGACATCTCGATGACCACGGTCTGGACGGTCTGCGGCGCCGGGATGCTGCTGTCCGTCCTGCTCTGCGGGATGCTCGGCCGCCCCGGCGCGGTCCAGCTCGGCTGGGCGCTCCAGATCGGGCTGATCGGCAGCGGCTTCGTGGTCCCGACGATGTTCTTCCTGGGCGCGGTCTTCGCGGGCCTGTGGTGGGCGTCGATCCACTACGGCCGCCAGATCGACGAGGCGAAGGCGAAATGGGCCGCGCAGGCGGAGGCATCCGCCGGGCCTGACGCTGCGTGACCGGTCACCGGACACGCAGGGTAGCCTTCTCGCACTTCCGCACCCACGTTTTGAAGGAGCCCGCACCGTGAGCCAGCGCACGCTCGTCCTGCTCAAGCCCGACGCCGTACGCCGCGGCCTGATCGGCGAGATCATCAGCCGCATCGAGCGCAAGGCGAACTGGACCATCACCGCGCTGGAGATGCGCAGCCTGGACCGGGTGATCCTTGAGCAGCACTACGGCGAGCACGTCGGGCGCCCCTTCTACGAGCCGCTCGTCGAGTTCATGTCTTCGGGACCGGTCGTCGCGCTCGTCGTCGAGGGCGAGCGCGTCATCGACGGCGTACGCCAGTTGGCGGGCCCCACTGACCCGATTGCCGCCGCGCCTGGCAGCATTCGTGGTGATTTCGGGACTATTGTCCGTGAGAACCTCGTCCACGCCTCGGACTCCGAGGAGTCCGCAGAGCGAGAGCTGAAGCTTTTCTTCCCCGGCATTTCCTGACATAACGTCAGCCATATAGAGCTCATGGTCTGGGGCGACCGAAGTAATTCGGTCGCCCCTCGGCATATGCACGATGATGCAGGGAACGCATCCCTCAGACACGACGTCACCATTACTGGGGCGGGTACGTGTTCCGCTCACAATGGCGAAGGACCCTCGCGCTGTGTCCGTGCAGGCGGCACTACGATGAAGCCTCACGCCCACACCACTCACTTCGCCGTCCTAAAAGCCAACCGCTCCGCTTGGGAAGGCCCGACGCATCCTCATGGGGAACAAGGGGAACTCAATGTCGTTCATCGGCCGTGACATGGCTATCGACCTCGGGACTGCCAACACGCTGGTGTACGTCAGGGGTCGCGGGATCGTGCTCAACGAGCCCTCCGTCGTCGCCATCAACACCAACACGGGCGGAATTCTCGCGGTCGGTTCCGAGGCGAAGAAGATGATCGGCCGTACGCCCGGCAACATCGTGGCCGTGCGACCGCTGAAGGACGGCGTCATCGCCGACTTCGAGATCACGGAGCGGATGCTCCGCTACTTCATCCTGAAGATCCACAAGCGCCGCTACCTGGCCCGCCCCCGCGTCGTCGTCTGCGTACCCTCCGGCATCACCGGAGTCGAGCGCCGCGCCGTCATCGAGGCGTCCACGCAGGCCGGCGCCCGCCAGGTGCACATCATCGAGGAGCCCATGGCCGCGGCCATCGGCTCGGGCCTGCCGGTCCACGAGGCCACCGGCAACATGGTCGTGGACATCGGTGGCGGCACCACCGAGGTCGCCGTCATTTCGCTCGGAGGAATCGTCACAGCACAGTCCATCCGGGTCGCCGGCGACGAGCTGGACAACGCGATCATCCAGCACATCAAGAAGGAGTACTCCCTCCTCCTCGGCGAGCGCACCGCCGAGCAGATCAAGATCACCATCGGTTCGGCGTACGACCTCGACAAGGACGAGCACACCGAGATCCGCGGCCGTGACCTCGTCTCGGGCCTGCCCAAGACCGTCGTCATCTCCGCCGCCGAGGTCCGCAAGGCCATCGAGGAGCCGGTCAACGCGATCGTCGACGCGGTGAAGACCACGCTCGACAAGTGCCCGCCCGAGCTCTCCGGCGACGTCATGGACCGCGGCATCGTCCTCACCGGCGGCGGCGCACTGCTCCGCGGCCTCGACGAGCGGCTGCGCCGCGAGACCGGCATGCCGATCCACATCGCCGAGGACCCGCTGGACTCCGTCGCGCTCGGGTCCGGCAAGTGCGTCGAGGAGTTCGAGGCGCTCCAGCAGGTACTGGACGCCCAGCCCCGCAGATGACCGGCTCAATGAATCCGCCGTACGAGGCCTCCCAACTCGTGCGGCGGATCGTTGATATACAGGCATAGGTATTCCGACGAGGAAGGCACGGCCGCCGCACGTGAGGGACACACGAGAGAGCCGGCTGCTCCTGGTGCTGCTGATCGCCATCGCATTCGCACTGATTACGGTGGATATCCGCGGCGGCGAGGAGTCACCGGTAGACGGCGCGAGGCAAGCCGCCGCCACCGTCTTCGGACCGGTGGAGAACGGGGTCGCCGCAGCTGTCGACCCGATCGGCAACGCCGTTGGCGCCATAAGGGACTCCGGTGAGCGGCACGACCGCCTCGCCGTCCTTGAGCGCGAGAACGCCGCACTGAAGCAGAAGCTCGGCAGCGACGACCGCAACCGCAGCCGCGTACGCCAGCTCGACAAGATGCTCAAGACAGCGGGCGCCGGCCGGTACGGCATCAAGGGCGCCGAGGTCATCGCGATAGGAGCGGCCCAGGGCTTCTCCTGGACCGTCACCATCGACGCCGGCCGCAACGACGGCCTCAAGCGGGACATGACCGTACTCAACGGCGACGGACTCGTCGGCCGCATCACCACCGTGGGCCCGGACACCGCGACCGTGCTGCTCGCCAACGACCCCGACTTCACCGTCGGCACCCGCCTGGAGAAGACCGACGAACTCGGCTTCGCCACCGGCCACGGCGACCGCCCGCTCGCCGTGCAGATGCTCAACGGCAAGGCCAAGGTCAAGGCCGGCGACCGCCTCGTCACCTTCGGCTCGCAGGCGTCCAAGCCGTTCGTGCCGGGCGTCCCCGTCGGCCAGGTCACCCGCGTCGACCCGTCCGGCGGCGACCTCACCCGCACCGTCTACGTCCGCCCGTACGTCGGCTTCAGCAAGCTCGACATCGTCGGCGTCGTCGTCGAAGCGCCCCGCCAGGACCCGCGCGACACGGTGCTGCCGGCCAAGCCCGCCGGCCCCAAGCCCACACCCACGGTCACCGTCACGGTCACCCCCTCGGCGCCCCCCGCCGACGGCACCCAGTAGGAGCTGAACTTCATGCGCTTCAACCGGATGCTGCTCTCGACCACCCTGGTGGTCGTCGCCCTGGTCGTCCAGGTCAGCGTCCTCGCCAGGCTCCAACTCCCCGGCGCCGTCCCGGACATAATGCTCCTCACCGTCCTCGGACTCGCCTTCGTGTACGGCCATGTCAGCGGCGCCCTCATCGGTTTCGGCGCGGGCCTCCTCGCCGACCTGGCCCCGCCCGCCGACCACGCCGTCGGCCGCTACGCCCTCGTCCTGTGCGTCATCGGCTACCTCGCGGGCCTCGCCAAGCCGGAGAGCGGCCAGCTCAGGTCCGCCTCGGGCCCGATGGTCGCGGTCGTCGTGGCCGCCCTCGCCTCCACCATGCTGTACGCCGGAGTGGGCGCCCTCGTCGGCGACACCGCGGCCCGCCATGTGGGCATCGGCTGGCTGCTGTTCACCTCCGCGCTGTACGACCTGCTGCTCGCCCCGTTCGTGGTGCCGCTGGTCATGGCGCTGGCGAGACGCGCGGAGAACGATCCGCTCGCCGACACCCAGAGCAGCCAGGGCAATGACGTCGCCACCGGCTGGCTCTCCTCGGGCACCGGGCTGCGCATCGGCAGCCAGGGCGGCGGACTGCGCATCAGGGCCGCACGCTCGCGGGCGGCAAAGGCCGGACGTATCAAGGGGGTCAAGCGCCTGTGAGGCTGCGTTTCTCCGGGGGGCCCCAGGCCCCCGGCCGGACATTCTGTGGGGGGCCACGTGAGTAACATCCCCGAGACCGGCCGGACCCCCCGGGTCCAGATCCGGCTCATCATCATCCAGGTCCTCGTCTTCTCGCTCCTCCTGACCCTCGGCGGCCGCCTCTGGTACATCCAGATCCGCAACGGCGACGAGTACACCGCCGAAGCCGCCAGCAACGGCGTCCAGCAGGTCGTCCAGCCCGCCGTCCGCGGCTCGATCCTCGACGCCCGCGGCGTGCCGCTCGCCGACAACGAGACCCGCCTCGTCGTCTCCGCCAGCCGCACCGAGCTGATGAAGATGAAGGACGACGGCAAGGCCGTACTGGCCCGCCTCGCCCAAGTCCTCGGCATGAAGCCGAAGGACGTCGCGTACAAGGTCAGGCTCTGCGACTCCAAGACCCCCCAGCCCTGCTGGAACGGCTCGCCCTACCAGCCGATCCCCGTCACCGACGAGGCCACCACCAAGCAGGCCCTCCAGATCCGCGAGCGCGCCGAGGACTTCCCCGGCATCACCGCAGAGCCCACCGCCGTACGCCGCTACACCGCCCCGGGCAAGGCCAAGACCGCCCAGGTCCTCGGCTACCTCTCGCCGGTCACCGACGAGGAGATCGAGAAGGCGAAGGACGGCCCGTCGCCGTACCTGCGCTCCGACATGGTCGGCCGCTCCGGACTTGAGCGTACGTACGACAAGGAACTGCGCGGCAAGGCCGGCGTCACCCGCTACGAGGTCGACAACCTCGGCCGCGTCATGGGCGAGGCGGAGAACGACCCGGCGGAGCCCGGCTCCAGCGTCGTCACCAGCCTCGACGCCCGGGTCCAGGCCGTCGCCGAGTACGAGCTCCACCAGGCGATGAAAACCGTCCGGAAGGAGACCGACAAGATCACCGGCCGCAAGTACGAGGCCGACGCGGGCGCCGTCGTCGTCATGGAGTCCAAGACCGGCCGCGTCGTCTCGATGGCCTCCCAGCCCGACTACGACCCCAACGCCTGGATCGGCGGCATCTCCGGCAAGGAGTACGCCAGGCTCACCGACAAGAACTCCAACTACCCGCTGCTCAACCGGTCCATCCAGGGCCAGGCACCCGCCGGCTCAGTCTTCAAGGTGGTGTCGGCGAGCGCGGCCGTGCGGGCCGGCCACCCCTTCGACAACCGCTACAACTGCAGCAGTTCCTACAGCATGGGCAACCGGAGCTTCGCGAACTTCGAGTCCAAGGGGCACGGCCCCATCTCCCTCGGTGACGCCCTCAAGTTCTCCTGCAACACCGTCTTCTACCGTCTCGGCCACGAGGAGTGGAAGCGTGACGGCGGCATAAAGCCGAAGAAGAACGCCCACGACTGGTTCTACCGGACCGCCCATGACTTCGGATTCGGTGGCGAGACCGGCATCGACCTGCCGAATGAGGTCAAGGGCCGCATCCCCGACCGCAAGTGGAAGCAGAACTTCTGGGAAGCCAACAAGGACGCCTGGTGCAAGCAGGGCAAGAAGGGCGGCACCTACGTCGAGAAGATTGCCTACGAGAGCTGCCTCGAAGGCAACCAGCTGAAGGCCTTTGACAGCATCAACTTCGCCATCGGCCAGGGCGACGTTCTCATCACCCCCATTCAGCTGGCCACCGCCTACTCCGCCATCAGCAACGGCGGCACCCTCTACAACCCCACCATCGGCAAGGCCGTGATCAGCCCCGACGGCAAGAGGATCGAGGAGATCAAGCCCAAGGCCCACAGCAAGCTGCCGGTCGACGCCGAAACCATTCGAGACCTCGACAAGGGCCTGCGCTCCGTCGTCGAGCCCGGCGGCACCGCCGCCTGGCGGTTCGGCGGCTGGCCGCAGGACAAGATCCCGATGCGGGCCAAGACCGGCACCGCCCAGGTCTACGGCAAGCAGACCACCTCGTGGTTCGCGACCTACACCGACGACTACACGATCGTCATGACGATCTCCCAGGGTGGTACGGGCTCCGGCGCCTCCGGCCCCGCCGTACGCAACATCTACGACGCCCTCTACGGCGTCAGTGACGACGGCGAGATCAACCCGAAGAAGGCCCTGCTCCCCAAGCCGCAGAAGGCCCTCCCGAAGATCGATACGGACGGCTCCATCGACGCCCCGGAGATCAGGCCGTACGTACCCGAGAAGCCCAAGGACCCGGCCGCGGACAAGCAGATCGCTATCGGCAGGAGTGGCGACTGATGGCCGGCCCTCACGGTTTCTCCGTCCAGCGGTACACCCCCGACCGCGGCGCACTCGCCAGGCTCACCGCCCGCGACTCCATGCTGCGCAGGCTCGACTGGCCGCTGCTCTGGTCGGCGCTCGCGCTGTCCGTCCTCGGCGCGCTGCTCGTCTGGTCCGCGACCCGCGGCCGCGACTCGCTCAACCACGGCGACCCGTCGTACTTCCTCGTCAGGCACATCCTCAACACCGGTATCGGTCTCGCCCTGATGATCGGCACCATCTGGCTGGGACACCGCACCCTGCGCGGCGCGGTCCCCGTCCTGTACGGCCTGTCCGTGGTGCTGGTCCTGGCCGTACTCACCCCGCTCGGCGCGACTGTCAACGGCGCGCACGCGTGGATCGTGCTCGGCGGCGGATTCTCCCTCCAGCCCTCCGAGTTCACCAAGATCACGATCATCCTGGTCATGGCGATGCTGCTCGCGGCCCGCGTCGACGCGGGCGACCAGCTGCATCCGGACCACCGCACGGTCGTCAAGGCGCTCGGCCTCTCCGTCGTACCGATCGTCGTCATCATGCTCATGCCCGACCTCGGCTCGGTCATGGTCATCGCGGTGATCATCCTCGGCGTGCTGCTCGCCTCCGGCGCGTCCAACCGCTGGGTGCTCGGCCTGCTCGGCACGGGCGGGTTCGGCGCGGTCCTCGTCTGGCAGCTCGGCCTGCTCGACGAGTACCAGATCAACCGCTTCGCCGCCTTCGCCAACCCGGAACTCGACCCGGCGGGCGTCGGCTACAACACCAACCAGGCGCGCATCGCGATCGGCTCCGGCGGCCTCACAGGCACCGGCCTCTTCAAGGGCAGCCAGACCACGGGACAGTTCGTCCCCGAACAGCAGACCGACTTCGTCTTCACCGTCGCCGGCGAAGAGCTCGGCTTCGTCGGCGCCGGGCTGATCCTGCTGCTGCTGGGCGTGGTGCTGTGGCGTGCGTGCCGCATCGCGCGCGAGACGACCGAGCTCTACGGCACGATCGTCGCCGGCGGCATCATCGCCTGGTTCGCCTTCCAGTCCTTCGAGAACATCGGCATGACGCTGGGCATCATGCCGGTGGCGGGCCTGCCGCTGCCGTTCGTCTCGTACGGCGGGTCGTCGATGTTCGCGGTCTGGGTCGCGATCGGACTGCTCCAGTCGATCAGAGTGCAGCGCCCGCTGTCGGCGTAGGTCCCGGCCCCTGCCCCCTGCACGGATGCCCGATTCGCGTCTAGATTCGGTACATGGCGGACACTAAGCGCGAGATCGAGCGGAAGTACGAAGCCGATGCCGAGGCCCGGGCCACCGGCGAGACCCCGTTGCCCGACCTGACCAGGGTGGCCGGGGTCTCGTCCGTTCCGGACAAGGGCGTCGCGGAACTCGACGCCGTCTACTACGACACGCACGACCTGCGGCTCGCCGCCGACTCCATCACCCTGCGCCGCCGCACCGGCGGCGACGACGCCGGCTGGCACCTCAAGCTTCCGGTCTCCCCGGACGTACGCGACGAGATCCGCGCCCCGCTGGCCGACGCGATCCCGCGCTCGCTGGCGGGCCTGATCCGCTCCCGCACCCGCGACGACCTCGTCGTCCCCGTCGTACGGCTCCTCTCCTCCCGCGACGTCCGCCACCTCCTCGACGCGCGCGGTGAACTGCTCGCCGAGGTCAGCGTCGACTCCGTCACCGCGGAGCGGCTCGACGGGGACGGCGGCACGGCCCGCTGGACCGAGATCGAGGTCGAACTCGCCGACGGCGGCGACCCCGCCTTCCTCGACGCCGTGGAGAAGAGACTCCGCAAGGCGGGCGTGCGCCGGGCATCCTCGGCGTCCAAGCTGGCCAGGGCCCTGGCGGACACGGCGCCAGGGCCGAAGCCGGAGAAGGAGAAGAAGCAGCGGAAGACCGCGCCCGACACCGCGGGCGACCATGTCCTCGCGTACCTCCGCGAGCAGGTCGACGCCATCGTCGCGTACGACCCCGCTGTACGGCGCGACCTGCCCGACTCCGTGCACCAGCTGCGCGTCGCCACCCGCCGCCTGCGCAGCGCATTGCGTACGTACAAGAAAGTCCTCGACCGGACCGTCACCGACCCGATCGCCGAGGAACTCAAGTGGCTGGCCGGGGAGCTGGGCGTCGACCGCGACCACGAGGTCCTGAACGACCGCCTCCAGACCCGCATCGCCGCCCTCCCCAGGCCCCTCCTCCTCGGCCCGGTGCGCGGCCGCCTGCGGTCCGTGTCCCGCCGCACCGGATCGCGCCGCAAGAGCATCGCCGTACTCGACAGCCGGCGCCACCTGGACCTGCTCACGACCCTGCACGCCCTGCTGGCCGACCCGCCGCTTCTCCCGGCTGCGGCGCGACCGGCCGCGAAGCTGATCCCCAAGGCGGTCCTCCGGGACTACGCCCGCCTGGCCGCCCGCGTGGAGCACGCACTGTCGGTCCCGCCCGGCCACGACCGCGACCTGGCCATGCACGAGGCCCGCAAGGCCGCCAAGCGCGCCCGGTATGCGGCGGAGGCGGCCTGCCCGGCGCTGGGCAAGCCGGCGAAACGTTTCGCGAAGCGCATGAAGGCCGTCCAGACCGTACTGGGCGATCACCAGGACAGCGTCGTGGCCCGCGACGCCCTGCGAAACCTGGCGGTACAGGCGCACGCGGCGGGCGAGACGGCGTTCACCTGGGGACTTATGTACGGACAGGAGGAGGCGGACGCCGCCGCGCGCGAGCGGGAGCTGCCGGAGGTGTGGGAGCGGGCTTCGCGGCAGGAACTGCGCGCGGATCTGCGGGCCGTTTGAGGCGGGTCCGAGGCTGGCCCGAGGGTGGATCCGCGGGCGGATCTGAGGGGGTGACCACCGGGGTACGCTTGATGGTCACCCCTTTGCCCGCTCACGAGAGACACCACGATGCCTGTCGAGTCGGTCTTCCCACGCCTGGAAGCCCTCCTGCCGCATGTGCAGAAGCCCATCCAGTACGTCGGTGGAGAGCTCAACTCCACCGTCAAGGACTGGGACGCCTGCGATGTGCGCTGGGCCCTGATGTACCCGGACGCGTACGAGGTCGGGCTGCCCAACCAGGGCGTCATGATCCTTTACGAGGTACTGAACGAGCGTGACGGCGTCCTCGCCGAGCGCACCTACAGCGTGTGGCCGGACCTTGAGGAGCTCATGCGTGAGCACAAGGTCCCGCAGTTCACGGTGGACGCGCACCGGCCGGTGAAGGCCTTCGACGTCTTCGGTCTCTCCTTCTCCACCGAGCTCGGCTACACCAACATGCTCACCGCCTTGGACCTGGCGGGCATCCCGCTGGAGTCCAAGGACCGCACGCTCGACGACCCGATCGTGCTCGCGGGCGGACATGCCGCCTTCAACCCCGAGCCCATCGCGGACTTCATCGACTGCGCCGTGATCGGCGACGGCGAGCAGGCCGTCCTGGAGATCACCGAGATCGTCCGCGCATGGAAGGCCGAAGGCCGTCCCGGCGGCCGCGACGAGGTGCTGTTCCGGCTGTCCAAGACCGGCGGCGTCTACGTCCCGCGCTTCTACGACGTCGAGTACCTGCCGGACGGACGTATCGGCCGCGTCGTACCGAACAAGTCGGGCGTGCCGTGGCGCGTCTCCAAGCACACCGTCATGGACCTCGACGAGTGGCCGTACCCCAAGCAGCCCCTCGTCCCCCTCGCCGAGACCGTCCACGAGCGGATGTCCGTCGAGATCTTCCGCGGCTGCACCCGCGGCTGCCGTTTCTGCCAGGCCGGCATGATCACGCGCCCCGTGCGGGAGCGAAGCATCACCGGCATCGGCGACATGGTCGAGAAGGGTCTCAAGGCGACGGGCTTCGAGGAGGTCGGCCTGCTCTCGCTGTCGTCCGCGGACCACACCGAGATCGCCGACGTCGCGAAGGGCCTGGCCGACCGGTACGAGGAAGACAAGATCGGTCTTTCGCTGCCGTCGACCCGCGTGGACGCGTTCAACATCGACCTCGCCAACGAGCTGACGCGCAACGGCCGTCGCTCGGGTCTGACGTTCGCGCCCGAGGGCGGATCCGAGCGCATCCGCAAGGTCATCAACAAGATGGTCTCGGAAGAGGACCTCATCCGGACGGTCTCCACGGCGTACGGCAACGGCTGGCGCCAGGTGAAGCTGTACTTCATGTGCGGCCTGCCGACCGAGACCGACGAGGACGTCCTCCAGATCGGCGACATGGCCGTCAAGGTCATCGCCGAGGGCCGCAAGGTGTCCGGCCAGAACGACATCCGCTGCACCGTCTCCATCGGCGGATTCGTGCCGAAGCCGCACACCCCGTTCCAGTGGGCGCCGCAGCTGTCGGCGGAGGAGACGGACGCGCGGCTGGAGAAGCTGCGCGACAAGATCCGCGGCGACAAGAAGTACGGCCGCTCGATCGGTTTCCGCTACCACGACGGCAAGCCCGGCATCGTCGAGGGCCTGCTCTCGCGCGGTGACCGGCGCATCGGTTCGGTCATCCGCGCGGTCTACGAGGGCGGCGGCCGCTTCGACGGCTGGCGCGAGCACTTCTCGTACGACAGGTGGATGGACGCCGCCGCGAAGACGCTGCCGGACTTCGGCGTGGACGTCGACTGGTACACGACGCGTGAGCGCACGTACGAGGAAGTCCTGCCCTGGGACCACCTGGACTCCGGTCTCGACAAGGACTGGCTCTGGGAGGACTGGCAGGACTCGCTCGACGAGACCGAGGTCGAGGACTGCCGCTGGACGCCGTGCTTCGACTGTGGCGTCTGCCCGCAGATGGACACGCAGATCCAGATCGGCCCGACGGGCAAGAAGCTGCTGCCGCTGACGGTCGTCAAGTAGTTGTGAGGTGAAGGCCCGGCCCCGGGAGCTCCCGGGGCCGGGCCTTCGCGTGTACTTGCACTTGCACTTGCACCGGACCTGGCACAACGCACGGCAAGGAAAGCCCTGATGGTGGATCCGGACGGCGGACTGATGCGTCCTTGCTGGGGAGAACACGGGGAGAGACCGACATGGATTTCGAAAAGCAGCCGCCGGCGCGGCACGAGCCTGCCCGGCACGAGCCTGTCCGGCAGGGGCCCGAGCAGGCGGAAGGCTGCCTGACGGCCGTCATCAGGATCCCGGTGCGGATCGTCGTGCTGGTCCTGGTCGTTCCCGTGCGGATGGTCTGGGACCTGCTGGTCGTCTGCGCGAAGGCGACAGGGCGGGGGCTGGGCCGGCTGGGCCAAGTGCTGCTGGTGGTACCGCTGTTGTGGCTGTACGAGAACGTCCTCGTCCCCGTCGGGAAGGCGCTCGCGTACGTCGCCTACGCGGTGCTGGTCCTGCCGTGGATCGTGCTCTGGAAGTACGTCGTGGTGCCGGTGGTGCGGTACGGGATCGTGGTGCCGGCGGTGTGGGTGTACCGCTGGCTGCTGACGCCCGTCGGGCACGGTCTGGCCTGGCTCGGGCGCATCGTGGGCGTGGCGGTTACCTGGCTGGTCATGACCTTCGTCGTGACGCCGCTGGCCTGGCTGTACGCGCAGGTGCTCACCCCGGTGGGACGCGCGCTCGCGTGGGTTGCGGTTGGGATCGGACGAGCGGTCGCGTGGCTGGCAATTGGGATCGGGCGGGTGCTCGCCTGGCTGGGCAAGGCGGTGTTCGTGTGGCCGTGGGTGGCGCTGTGGCAGTACGTGCTCGCGCCGGTGGGGCGCGCGCTGTGGACGGCGTTGGCGTGGTGCGTCATGACGCTGCTCGTGACGCCCGTGGCCTGGGTTTGGCGCCGGGTCGTGGTGCCGGTCGGGCGCGAGCTGGCCGCCGCGTTCGGGCACGCGTGGCGCATCGCCGGGTACATCTCGCGGGCCGTCGGGCGCGTACTGAAGTGGCTCGGGTGGAATCTGGTCGGGCGGCCGGTGCGGTCGGTGTGGCTCGGCGTTTGTACCCCGGTGGGGCACTGGGTCCGCGACACGATCTGGGCGCCGGTGAAGCGGGCGTCCCTCGAAGCGGGCCGGGCGGCGCGCGGCGCGCTGCGCTCCGCGCGGGAAACGGTGCGGCGGGCTCGGCGGGATGCGTGGCGGGCGGTTGTCGGGGGCCCGGGAGATACGTGGGCGGCTGAGCCGCGGGGTGTGGGCGGCGGGGACGCGAGTGCGCCGCCGAGCGTCGGTCCGGGCGTGGATCCGGCGCAGGGTCCGGGGGCGGCTCGGCCCTGAGTGGGGCGGGCCTTGCGGGGGCTTGGTCCCTTCCCCGCCCCTTCCCGGACTGGTGGCAAGCCCCCAGCCCCCCGGTCGGACTGATCTTTCAGCCTGGGGGTCCCCCCTGGACGTAGTCCTTGGGGGAGTTTGAGGACCGGGGTCTGGGGCGGAGCCCCAGGTCTGGGAAGGGGCGGGGTGGGGAAAAGGCTTGCGCCCGAGCCGCTCGCCACCGGGGCCGGACCAGGGCGGGGAACTGGTTGCGGCTGCTGCGCGTACTCTGGGTAGTAAGACGACTGCCCCCAGCGCGGCACCCGCGTCCGTGATCTCCCTGCGCAGGCAGGGGTGAGCCGGGCGGTCGGGACGCGAGGGGACATCCCACGCCGGAGGGTGGCGCGCGGAGAGCGCGCCGCCCCGCACGAGGAGAAGAACCACTGGGCAAGCGACAGCCCGAAGGCCCGCCGCCCGCACCGGCGGTGCAGCGCATCCGACTGCGCTACACCAAGCGCGGCCGCCTCCGGTTCACCAGTCACCGCGACTTCCAGCGCGCATTCGAGCGGGCGCTGCGCCGCGCCGAGGTGCCCATGGCCTACTCGGCAGGCTTCACCCCGCACCCGAAGGTCTCGTACGCCAATGCCGCACCCACCGGCACGGGCAGCGAGGCCGAGTACCTCGAAATCGCGCTGACTGCCACGCGCGACCCCGACGAGCTGCGCGAGCTGCTCAATGAGTCGCTGCCGGCCGGGCTCGACGTCACCGACGCCGTCGAGGCCCGTACGTCGGGTCTCGCCGACCGGCTGCAGGCCTCCGTATGGGAGATGCGCCTCGACGGCGTCGCTCCCGAGGACGCGGAGAAGGCCGTCGAGGCCTTCCTCGCAGCCGAGAGCGTCGAGGTCCAGCGCCGCGCGAAAAACGGCATGCGGACCTTCGACGCACGGAGTGCCGTGGCAGATCTGCAGGCCATCCGTCCAGCGGCCGATAGGCCGGGGGACGGGCCCTGTGCGATACTGCGGCTGGTTGTTCGGCATTTGACACCCGCCGTTCGACCCGACGACGTCCTGTCCGGTCTCCGAGCTGTGGCCGACCTGGCGCCGCCGGTCCCCGCAGCGGTGACCAGGCTGGCGCAGGGGCTCTTCGACGAGGAGTCCGGCACGGTGACCGACCCGCTCGCGCCCGACCGCGAGGCAGTCACGGCCGCCCCACCCATGGCCGCCGGACTGACCGCCGCGACGGCGCCGGATGGTGCAGGTTCCGCGTAGGACGGTCGTCGTAGCGCAGCCCTGGTACTCGGGAGCCACCTGGGTCGGGCAGCGCACTGACCAGAAGACTTTCGCCAGGCCGTGCGTACAACGCGTACGGAACCGGCGAGCTAGACAACAGCTCCCGTGCGGCGCCCGCGCCCCGGACGGCGGTACTGCGCTCATCGCGCGGACCGGACCGGACCGGAATCAGGTGTGGCGCCCGGGAGCGTGACGGGAGAACCGCCCGCAATGCTTGAGCCGATCAGTTCCACTGAGCCCTCGGAAGGTACCGCGCGTACCGCCGGGGACACTGACAACAACCATTCGCCCAGCGACACGCTGCCGCCGCGTCGTCGGCGCCGCGCGGCTTCGCGTCCTGCCGGACCTCCGTCCGGTGACACGAAGGCCGCAGTGACCGCCCAGCCCGCCGAGAGTACAGAGGCCGCGGCTCCGGCCATACCGGCCGGAGAGAGTGCTGTGAGCGACACCAGCGACATCAACGAGACCACTGAGCCGACGCCGCCCGCGCGCCCGCGTCGCCGCGCCACCCGTAAGGCGACCGCGCCCGCCGGGGCGCCCCAGCCCGCCGAGAGTACAGAGGCCGAGGTGCAGGAGGCGGAAGAGACGGCTGCGGCCCCTGTGGCTGCCGCCGACGAGAGCGCTGCCGCCGAGGAGACCGCACCGCCGGCTCGTACGCGTCGCCGTGCGACCCGTAAGGCCACTGCGCCCGCCGGTGCGCCCAAGGCCGCTGAAGCCGAGGCCGCGCCCGAGGCAGAGGTCGAAGTCCAGGCTCCGGCCGAGGTCGTAGCCGCAGACGAGAGCGCCGAGGTGGCTCCGCCGGCTCGTACGCGTCGCCGTGCCACCCGTAAGGCGACCGCGCCTGCCGGTGCGCCGAAGCCCGCCGAGGCCGAAATCGAGGCCGAGGCCGAGGTGCCCGTCGCCGTGTCCGAGGTCGCCGAGGTTGCCGAAGCGCCCGAGGCCGTCGCCGAGGAGGCGCCGCGTGGCCGTGGTCGCCGTCGTGCGACGCGCAAGGCCACCGCGCCCGCCGGTGCGCCCAAGGCCGAAGAGCCCGCCGCCGAGGAGGCCGCCCCGGCCGAGCCCGTGGCTCCCGCCGCCGAGGCGGAGGAGGCACCGCGTGGCCGTACGCCGCGTCGTCGCGCCGGTCGCAAGGCGGCCGACGAGGCTGCCGTGACCGCCGAGGCCGCTGCCCCGAAGGTCGCTGCGCCGAAGGCTGCCGCCCCGAAGGCTGCCGCCCCGAAGGCCGCCGAGCCCGCCGCCGAGGAGCCGGCGCGTTCGCGCCGCCGTGCGGCGCGTCCCGCTGTCGCCGTGTTCCAGGCCCCGGTCTTCACCGAGCCGATGTTCCAGACCCCGGAGACGGCTGCGGCTGCCGCTGCCGCCCGGGCGAAGGAGCCCGAGTACATCGAGGACATCGTAGAGGAAGAGGAGGCGGAGGAGACGGTCGTCGAGGCCCCGCCCGCCCCTCAGGGCCCGGCGCGCGGCCGCCGTCGCCGCCGTCGTGGTGAGGCCGCCGAGGAAGAGCGCCCGGAGCGCGCCGAGCGTGTCGTCGAGACCGCGCCCGAGGTCGAGGAGGAGGCCGAGCCGGCCGAAACCGACGAGTCGGAGGAGGCCGAGGACCGCAGGGCCCGTCGCCGTCGCCGTGGTGGCCGTCGCCGTCGTCGTGGCGAGCCCTCCGACGAGGACGAGCGCGCTGAGGAGACGGAGGAGGCGGCCGAGGCTGTCGCCGAGCGCGAGGCCGAAGAGGAAGAGCGGGCCGAGGAGGACGAGGACGAGCAGGCGGGTGCGGGTTCCGCGTCCAGCCGTCGCCGTCGTCGCCGTCGCCGCCGTAGTGGTGACGCGGGTACGGAGGCTGCCGAGAACGGCGTCGACGACCCGGAGCGTACGGTCGTCAAGGTCCGCGAGCCGCGCAAGAAGGAGGCCGAGCGCGAGCCCGGCACCGGCTTCGACGAGGTCCAGTCCATCAAGGGCTCGACCCGTATGGAGGCGAAGAAGCAGCGCCGCCGCGAAGGTCGTGAGCAGGGCCGCCGACGCGTCCCGATCATCACCGAGGCCGAGTTCCTGGCACGCCGCGAGGCCGTCGAGCGTGTGATGGTCGTCCGTCAGAACGGCGACCGCACGCAGATCGGTGTGCTCGAGGACAACATCCTCGTCGAGCACTACGTCAACAAGGAGCAGGCGACCTCGTACGTCGGCAACGTCTACCTGGGCAAGGTCCAGAACGTACTGCCGTCGATGGAGGCAGCCTTCGTCGACATCGGCAAGGGCCGCAACGCCGTCCTGTACGCCGGTGAGGTCAACTTCGACGCGCTGGGCATGGGCCACGGCCCCCGCCGCATCGAAAGTGCCCTGAAGTCCGGCCAGTCGGTCCTCGTGCAGGTCACGAAGGACCCGATCGGCCACAAGGGCGCCCGCCTCACCAGCCAGGTCTCGCTGCCCGGCCGCTACCTGGTCTACGTGCCCGAGGGCTCGATGACCGGCATCAGCCGCAAGCTGCCCGACACCGAGCGCGCGCGTCTGAAGACCATCCTCAAGAAGATCGTCCCCGAGGACGCGGGCGTCATCGTCCGTACCGCCGCCGAGGGTGCGAGCGAGGACGAGCTGCGCCGCGACGTCGAGCGTCTGCAGCAGCAGTGGGAAGACATCCAGAAGAAGTCCAAGAGCACCGGCGCGACCAGCGCCCCGACTCTGCTCTACGGCGAGCCGGACATGACCGTCCGCGTGGTCCGGGACATCTTCAACGAGGACTTCTCGAAGGTCATCGTCAGCGGCAACGACGCGTGGGACACCATCCACGGTTACGTCGCGCACGTCGCCCCCGACCTGACGGACCGGATCTCGCGCTGGACCTCCGAGGTCGACGTCTTCGCGACGTACCGGATCGACGAGCAGCTGATGAAGGCACTGGACCGCAAGGTCTACCTGCCGAGCGGCGGCTCGCTGGTCATCGACAAGACCGAGGCGATGGTCGTCGTCGACGTCAACACCGGCAAGTTCACCGGTCAGGGCGGCAACCTCGAAGAGACCGTCACCAGGAACAACCTGGAGGCGGCCGAGGAGATCGTGCGCCAGCTGCGGCTGCGCGACCTGGGCGGCATCGTCGTCATCGACTTCATCGACATGGTCCTGGAGTCCAACCGCGATCTGGTGCTGCGGCGCCTGCTGGAGTGCCTGGGACGCGACCGTACGAAGCACCAGGTCGCCGAGGTCACGTCGCTGGGCCTGGTCCAGATGACCCGTAAGCGGGTGGGCCAGGGTCTGCTGGAGTCCTTCTCCGAGACCTGCGTCCACTGCAACGGGCGCGGCGTGATCGTGCACATGGAGCAGCCGACCACCGCCGGTGGCGGTGGCAAGCGCGCCAAGAAGCGCGGCCGTGGCGGTGCGGCGGAGCCGGAGCACGAGCACGTCGAGCTGATCGAGGCAGAGGTCGAGACCGAGGCCGAGGTGGCTGCCGAGGCGGCCGCGCCCGTGGCGCTCGCCGAGCCCGAGTTCGTACCGGACGAGGAGCTGTACAGCAGCCCGGCGGAGGCCGAGGCGGCTGCGGGACGCGGGCGTTCGCGCCGCAGGGCGTCGCGCAAGGCGACGGCTCCGGCCGGTGCGCCCAAGGCGGCCGTCCCGGTCCAGGTTCAGGAGCCGGTGAGTGTGCCGGAGCCCGAGGCCGCACCGGAGCCCGAAGCGGTGACGGAGCCTGCGGCCGAGCCGCAGCCGGAGGCCGTCCCGGTCCGTACGCGCCGTCGTGCGACCCGGAAGGCGACGGCCCCGGCCGGTGCGCCGAAGGCCGCCGAGGCGTCGGCCGAGGCTGTCGTCGTCGAGCCGGTCGTCGTCGAGGAGGCGCAGGTCGCAGCCCCGGCCCCGGTGGTCGAGGAGCCGAAGGCCGCGGAGCCCGTGGTCGAGGCCCCGGTGGCCGAGGCGCCCGCAGCGGCGGCTCCGCCGCGTGCGCGCCGTCGTGCGACCCGCAAGGCCACCGCGCCCGCAGGTTCGCCGAAGGGCGCGGAGGAAGCGGCCGTGCTCGTGGTCGAGACCGCGCCCGAGGCCCCGGAGGCCAAGGCCGAGGTCAAGGCTGAGGCCAAGGCCGAGGAGCCGGTGGCCAAGGCGGAGGCCGCTGAAGTCGGCTCCGAAGCCGAGGTCGCGGCCCCGGCCAAGAAGGCGGTTCGTAAGACCGCCAAGAAGGCCACCACCAAGAAGGCGGCGACCGCCACCAAGGCGACCGCCGCGAAGAAGACGGCCGCCAAGAAGACCACGGCGAAGAAGACGACGGCCAAGAAGGCGTCGGCTTCCAAGAAGACCGCGGCGGCGGAGCAGTCGGCGCCGTCCGTCTCGGCTCCGACCGAGGACTGACCTTCGGTCGCGTCCAGCGCAACACAGCCGTGTGGGCTGTCCCGGATTCACTTCCGGGGCAGCCCACACGGCTGTTCATGTGTCAGCTGTCCGCGTGTCTGCTGTCGATGTGTCCGCCCAAGAGGCCGATGCAACCTTTCACCTGCCTGAGGAGTCTTGTCTGCGATTTCTTTCCCTGGGGTTTACCTCCAGTTTTCCCTGAAAGGCTCGTCGCCCATGGCCTCCACCTCTGTCGGTACCGTCCCCGCCCAGCTGAGCCGGAACATGAAGTACTTCCCGGAAGCTTCCGCCGCGGACCGTGCCGCATTCCTCGCCGAGGCGAAGGAATTCATGGCGAAGGCCGATCCCAGGAAGGTGGCGAAGTTCCCGCCGGTCAGCCGGATCCAGTGGCACCTGGCCGCGCAGGGCCGCGCGGAGGAGCTCGTCGAGGCCCTGCGGTACGAGAGACAGAACCCGGGGGTCTACCGGGTCAAGGGCCTCAGACAGGCCCGGATCGAACTGCCGGGTGTGGAACTGGGCCCACTGCCGCCGCAGGCGCGCAACCTCAGCCGGCGTGAACTGCCCATGCGCAGCAAGCTGACCGACATGGTGTGGCAGGACGGCCGCCTGATCCTCCGCGGTTACGCGTACGTGCCCAACGCCCCGGCCGCGACCGGCAAGCGCTCCCTCCGCATCGCCGGACTCCGCGGGGAGGGCGGCGGAGGCAGCGTCCCGCTCAAGCTGAAAACGGTCCTGGAGCCCCGCGCCACCGCATCCGCCAAGGGCGGCCTGCACTGCTACGACTGGGCGGGCTTCGAGATCGTCATCGACCCCAGGCGGCTGCGCTCCCGCGGCCGCTGGCAGCCGGGCACCTGGGCCCTCGGCATCGGCATACCCCGGCCCGGCGGGCTCTCCGTCGGGCGGGTGCGCAAGAGCGACGCGGGCCGCGCGGGGCACAGCCAGGTGCAGGTCTTCGACGGCGGTGTACGGGTGGTGGCGGGCTTCAAGAGCGGCCGCTTCCAGCTCACCGTGGATGTGGTCCCGGTGGAGGTCGAGGCCCATGAGGCCGTACGGGACGGTGTGGCGGTGACGCTGCGGTCCCGGCCGAAGACCCCCGAGGCGAGGCGGCCCGCAGCGCTGCGCGTCACGCACGCCGCCTCCAAGACGGTCCACGAGTACCCGCTGGAGGCTCAGGAGGGCAGTTACGGGGACGGCTGGGCGCGGACCACGGCGTGCATCCCCTTCGCGGATCTGCCCGTCGACGGCGTGCGGCCCAAGAAGGTGCAGAACTTCCGGGCCTCCGTGGTCTTCGCCGACGGCACCACCCGCCGCGCCACCGTCGCCGATGCGATGCGGACCGGTACGTACCCGCTGGGCGGCGGCCAGGAGCTGGCCGCGCACACGGATGGGGCCGGCACCTTCTTCCTCCAGGCCAGGGTCGTACAGCCGGTGGTCGACCGGATGCACTGGACCGCGGACGGTGAACTCGCCCTCGAAGGCTCGTACTCGGGCAGCGGCTCGGGCAGTGGCTCCGGCAGCGAGGAGCCGATGCGGCTCATCCTCAGGCACGGCACGCGCCACGAGGACAAGGCGCTTCCCCTCACGGTCGCCGACGGCCGGTTCTCCGCGCTCGTCGCGCCGGACGCGATGCCGACGTACGACGGGACGCTTCCGCTGCGCAGCGGGCGCTGGTACTTCGCCTTCCGCGCCGCGAGCGAGTGGGACCACGCCAACGACATCCCGGTGACGATCCGCCCCGACCTCGTCGCCGCGCTGCCCCTCGCCCACAAGGGCGAGCACCGCAAGTACACCGTGGACCGGCGCTTCTTCGACCGCTTCTTCCTGCGCTCGGGATCGGCGCTGAGCCCGCAGGTGCGCGGCGGCTACCGGCAGCGGCAGCTCCGCGACGTCCACTACCCGGCGCAGCAGCAGCTCCCGCTGCGCGAGGCCGTGCTCTACAACAGCTTCGGCGGCAAGCAGTTCTCCGACTCGCCCCGGGCCGTGTACCAGGAGCTGGTGCGGCGCGGCGCCGACGTGGAGCACATCGCCGTCGTCGCCGACCAGCAGGCGGTCCTGCCCGCCGGGGTGCGCGGCGTCGCGTGGGGCAGCCAGGAGTGGTACGAGGCGCTGGCGCGCAGCCGGTACGTCGTGACCAATGTCGGCATCAACGACTGGTTCACGCGCCGTGAGGGCCAGATCGTCGTACAGACGTGGCACGGTACGCCGCTCAAGCGCATCGGCGCGGACCTGCTGGGCACCCCGAAGGCGAACCTCGCCTACATCGCCAGCCTGCCCCAGCGCTCGCGGCAGTTCAGCATGTTCGTGTCGCCGAACGCGTTCACGACCCCGATCATGACCCACGCCTTCCAGCTCAAGTGCGAGGTGCTGGAGGCCGGTTACCCGCGCAACGACGTCTTCCACGCCGAGGACCGAGTGAAGGCGGCGGCGCGCGTGCGCGAGCAGCTGGGGATTCCGGACGGGAAGAAGGTCGTGCTGTATGCCCCGACCTGGCGCGACGACCAGCGCTACGGCGGCAAGCGCTTCAAGCTCGACCAGCAGGTCGACCTGACGGCGGCCGAAAAGGCGCTCGGCGACGACCACGTCTTCCTCTACCGCAAGCACAACAAGGTCCTGGACAGCATCCCCGGCGCCGGGCAGGGCTTCGTCTACGACGTGGCGGCGTACCCCGACATTGCCGACCTGTATCTGATCGCCGACGTCCTGATCACCGACTACTCGTCGGTGCTGTTCGACTTCGCGCACTCGGGCCGCCCGATGCTCTTCTTCACCTACGACCTGGAGCACTACAGGGACACACTGCGCGGCTTCTACTTCGACTTCACGGAGCGCGCTCCGGGGCCGCTGCTCAAGACGTCCGAGGACCTGGTCGACGCGATCAGGAACATCGATTCGGTGTCGGCGGAGTACAAGGAGAAGTACGAGCGGTTCGTGAAGGACTTCTGCGAGCCCTCGGACGGCCGCGCCGCCGCCCGGGTGGTGGACCGGATGCTGGAGACGGCCGCGGGGGAGTGACCTCGTGGGGGAGTGACCCGGCGGACCCGGTTTGACCCTCCCTGCCGGGGGCCCGTACTCTTGACCGTCGGCGTGTTTTTATGCACGCCATCTCCTGAGCATCTCCCTTCCAGCACTCCTCAGGTGTGCTGTTAGAGGCCGCTCGTCCATTCGGATTCGTCGCGGGCCCCGGCCCGTGCGAGCGGCTGGCATCAGGGGTCCCGTTCCGAGCGAAAGAGAGATCCGCGTGTACGCCATCGTGCGCAGCGGTGGTCGCCAGCACAAGGTTGCTGTCGACGACATCGTTGAGGTTGACAAGATTCCCACGGCCAATGTTGGCGACACGGTCGAGCTCTCGACCCTGCTCGTGGTCGACGGCGACTCCGTCACCAGCGACCCGTGGGTCCTGGCCGGCATCAAGGTCACCGCCGAGGTCGTGGACCACCACAAGGGTGCCAAGATCGACATCCTTCGGTACAAGAACAAGACCGGCTACCGCCGTCGCCAGGGTCACCGCCAGCAGTACACGGCGATCAAGGTCACCGGTATCCCCACGGCTGCGAAGTAAAGGGACTGAGACATGGCACACAAGAAGGGCGCATCGTCCACTCGGAACGGTCGCGATTCCAATGCCCAGCGGCTCGGCGTGAAGCGCTTCGGCGGTCAGGCCGTCAACGCCGGTGAGATCCTGGTCCGCCAGCGCGGCACCCACTTCCACCCGGGCACGGGCGTCGGCCGTGGTGGCGACGACACGCTGTTCGCTCTCGCCGCAGGTGCGGTCGAGTTCGGCACGCACCGTGGCCGCAAGGTTGTGAACATCGTTCCGATCGCCGAGTAATTCCGGCTTTCGTCGAGCGGTACGCACAGCACTTTCCGAGGGCGGACGCGCTTTCCCGGGTGACGGGGAAGCGCGGCCGCCCTTGGCGCGTTACGTATGTAGACATTTCCGTATGTACTGGAGGACCCACCCATGACCACCTTCGTGGACCGCGTCGAACTGCATGTCGCCGCGGGTAACGGAGGCCACGGCTGCGCCTCCGTACACCGTGAGAAGTTCAAGCCGCTGGGCGGTCCGGACGGCGGCAACGGCGGGCGTGGCGGCGACGTCACCCTCGTCGTCGACCAGTCCGTGACCACGCTGCTCGACTATCACCACAGCCCCCACCGCAAGGCCACCAACGGCCAGCCCGGCGCGGGCGACAACCGCTCCGGCAAGGACGGCCAGGACCTGGTCCTGCCGGTTCCCGACGGCACCGTCGTCCTCGACAAGGACGGCAACGTCCTGGCCGACATGGTCGGCCACGGCACCACCTACGTCGCCGGTGAGGGCGGCCGCGGCGGCCTCGGCAACGCGGCGCTGGCCTCGGCCCGCCGCAAGGCGCCCGGCTTCGCGCTGCTCGGTGAGCCGGGCAAGGGCGGCGACATCGTCCTGGAGCTCAAGACCGTCGCCGACGTGGCGCTGGTCGGCTACCCGAGCGCCGGCAAGTCCTCGCTGATCTCGGTGCTGAGCGCGGCCAAGCCGAAGATCGCGGACTACCCCTTCACCACGCTCGTACCGAACCTCGGCGTCGTCACGGCGGGCTCGACCGTCTACACGATCGCGGACGTCCCCGGCCTGATCCCGGGCGCGAGCCAGGGCCGTGGCCTGGGCCTGGAGTTCCTGCGGCACGTGGAGCGCTGCTCGGTGCTCGTGCACGTACTGGACACGGCGACGCTGGAGTCCGACCGTGACCCGCTGACCGACCTCGATGTCATCGAGGAGGAGCTGGCGCAGTACGGCGGCCTGGGCGACCGGCCGCGTGTGGTGGTCCTCAACAAGATCGACATCCCGGACGGTCAGGACCTCGCGGACATGATCCGCCCGGACCTGGAGGCGCGCGGCTACCGCGTCTTCGAGGTGTCCGCGGTCGCGCGTACTGGCCTCAAGGAGCTGTCCTTCGCGCTCGCCGAGGTCGTCGCCAAGGCGCGTGCGGCGAAGCCGAAGGAGGAGGCGACCCGCATCGTCATCCGCCCGAAGGCCGTCGACGACGCGGGCTTCACAGTCACGGAGGAGGACGGCGTCTTCCGCGTGCGCGGCGAGAAGCCGGAGCGCTGGGTGCGCCAGACCGACTTCAGCAACGACGAGGCCGTGGGTTACCTCGCGGACCGCCTCAGCCGCCTCGGTGTCGAGGACAGGCTGATGAAGGCCGGTGCGCGTGCGGGTGACGCGGTCGCGATCGGTGAAGAGGAGAACGCGGTCGTCTTCGACTGGGAGCCGACGATGATGGCGGGCGCGGAGATGCTCGGCCGTCGCGGCGAGGACCACCGCCTCGAAGCCCCGCGCCCGGCGGCGACACGCCGCAGGGACCGCGAGGCGGCGCGCGACGACGCACAGCGCGAGTACGACGAGTTCGACCCCTTCTAGGCGGTGGGCCCTGCGGGGCTTCTCCCCTCCCCGCCCCTTCCCGGCTGTGACATTTTGCGGCTGCCGGGAAGGGGCGGGGAGGGGAACCGCGCCGCCGGCGCCTGTGGCATCTGTCACCGTGCAGTGCGCAGCGGCCACCAACCCCCGCATGTACCCCACGCACACCTGCGGTTTCGCACAGATGTCGGCAGAACGACGTCCACCTTGCGAGACGGTCACGGAGAGTGCGACCATCAGCCTGTCTCCCAGCCCTCGCAAGGTAGGTCGTCTGTGTCTGTGCAGCCCATAGCGAAGCCCCGAACCACAGCAGTCGTGCTCGCCGGTGGTACCGGTCAGCGTGTGGGTCTGTCGATCCCCAAGCAGCTGCTGAAGATCGCAGGCAAGGCGGTCATCGAGCACACGCTGTCGATCTTCGAGCAGGCAGAAGGCATCGACGACATCATCGTGTTGATGGCGCCGGGTTACGTTCCCGACGTCGAGAAGATCGTCGCCAAGGCCGGTCTCACCAAGGTCACGAAGATCATCGAGGGCGGTACGACGCGCAACGAGACCACCGAGCGCGCCATCTCCGCGCTCGGCGAGGGCCTCCTCGACGGCGAGGACCGCAACGTCCTCTTCCACGACGCCGTGCGGCCCCTCCTGTCACAGCGTGTGATCCAGGACTGCGTCGACGCGCTGGAGCGCTACGACGCGGTCGACGTCGCCATCCCGTCCGCGGACACGATCATCGTGACGCGTACGCACGGCGGCGACGGCGAGTTCATCACCGAGGTCCCGGACCGGTCCCGGCTGCGCCGCGGCCAGACCCCGCAGGCCTTCAAGCTGTCGACCATCCGCAAGGCGTACGAGGTCGCGGCCGGTGACCCGAACTTCCAGGCCACCGACGACTGCTCGGTCGTACTGAAGTACCTGCCGGACGTGCCGATCTACGTCGTCGCGGGCGACGAGTACAACATGAAGGTGACGCAGCCCGTCGACGTCTTCATCGCCGACAAGCTGTTCCAGCTCGCCTCCACCGCAGCCCCGCAGCAGGCCGACGAGGCCGCGTACCGCGAGCTCCTCGCCGGCAAGACGTTGGTCGTCTTCGGCGGCTCGTACGGCATCGGCGCGGACATCGCGACCCTCGCCGAGCAGTACGGCGCCAAGGTGTACGCACTGGGCCGCTCCACCACCGGTACGCACGTCGAGAACCCCGAGCACGTCGACGACGCCCTGTCGAAGGCGTACTCGGAGACCGGCCGTATCGACTACGTGATCAACACGGCGGGCGTGCTCCGCATCGGCAAGCTCGCCGAGACGGACAACACGACCATCCAGGAAGCGCTGAACGTCAACTACCTGGCCCCCGTCCAGATCGCCCGCGCCTCGCACAAGTACCTCGCCGAGACCAAGGGCCAGCTGCTGCTCTACACGTCCAGCAGCTACACCCGCGGCCGCGCCGAGTACAGCCTCTACTCCTCCACGAAGGCCGCCATGGTGAACCTCACCCAGGCCCTCGCGGACGAGTGGGCGGGCGACGGCGTACGCGTCAACTGCGTCAACCCGGAGCGCACGGCGACCCCCATGCGCACCAAGGCGTTCGGCGACGAGCCCGCGGGCTCGCTGCTGTCCTCCGAAGCCGTGGCCCGTACGTCGCTGGACGTACTGCTCTCCGAGCTGACGGGTCACGTCATCGACGTACGGCAGGTCGACCCGACCCGTGGGGCCTCCGAGGCTTCCGGCTTCGAGCAGGCGCTGGCCGCCGTCCTGGACCGTCAGGCAGATGTGTAATACTCCTTGACAATCCTTGACTGATTCGGGCCTCTGTAGTCGCCAGCAGCGACCTGCAGAGGCCCGAGTTCGTGGAGCTCGGCTTCACATTTGCACCGTAATTAGCACCGTAAATAGCCGGCACCCTCTGGAGCAGGTTCTTCGTGATTTCGACCGCCATCCGTCTCGCCCGTGTGGGCAGCGGATCCGAGCTGGCCGCCGCCGCAGTCATCGGGCTCGGGTATCCGTGCATCATGCTCGCCGCCCTGATCCCGAACCTCTGGATCTTCGCGGCCGCCGTCGCCGCGACGTATGTCGCGGACCAGCATCTGCACCAGCGTGGTAGCTACCTGATCAATCGCCTCGGCAAGGTGCGCGCGGGTCTGTCGATCCGCTTCCTGGTACGCCAGCTGCTGCTGATCCTGTTGCTCGCCCGCATGCAGCTCGCCGAGCAGACGATCTTCTACTTGACGATCGCCTCCCTTCTGCTGTTCTACGGCCTCCAGGCCCCGCACGGCGCGCTTGTGACGCTGGTCCGGCTGCGCCGCAAGATGCCGGTGGTCACCCGCAACATCGACCTCGGCATGCTGCGCATCCCGTCGGCCCCGCCGCGGCGGCTGCTGAACCGATCCGCCGAGAAGATGCTGCACCTCGACATCTTCGGCTTCACGGGCGTCCTGATCGCGGTCCAGAGCGGCAAGGACGTCTTCGGTTACGTCGGCCTCGGCCTCACCGTCGCCCTGGCGATCGGCTACGTCGCCGCGCTGCTGCCGTACCTGCGGCGGAACCGCCGGGTACCGGCCGTGGACACCGTCCTCCAGGGCGTCGACGAGTGGCTGCGCGAGTACCGGCCGACCACGGTCCTGTACTTCTCCGGCTCCCGGGACTCGGCGTACCAGGTCAACATGTGGCTCGACACGATGAAGCAGGTCGAGGGCAGGCCGCTGATCGTCCTGCGCGAGCGCCACATCGTGGGCCAGCTCGGCCCGACCTCCGTGCCGGTTCTCTGCGTCCCGAGCGCCACGCATCTGATGAACATGGACCTCTCCACGGTCCGTGTCGCGCTCTACGCCGCCAACGTCGGCAAGAACATCCACATGCTGCGCGTCCCCACCATGAAGCACGTCTTCATCGGCCACGGCGACAGCGACAAGGTCGCGAGCATCAACCCCTTCAGCAAGGTGTACGACGAGGTGTGGAGCGCTGGCCGGGCAGGCCGCGACCGCTACGCCCTCGCCGACGTCGGCGTACGCGACGAGGACATCGTGGAGGTGGGCCGCCCCCAGCTCGCCCCCATCCAGACCTGGACCGGTACGCCGAAGAACCCGGTCCCGACCGTCCTGTACGCCCCCACTTGGGAGGGCTGGGACGACAACCCGGGCAACACCTCGATCCTGCTGGCCGGCGAGAACATCGTCAGGCGCCTCCTGGAGGCCCAGGAGCCCGTAAGGGTGCTGTACAAGCCGCACCCCTTCACCGGCACCCGCAGCCCCCAGGCCAAGGCCGTACACGCCCGTATCACCGCGATGGTGGAGGCGGCGGCCGCCGAGCGCGCCACCGACGCCCGCTGGGCGAAGGACGCGGCGGAGCTCCAGGCGGAGCAGAGCGCGGCGACTGCCGAACTGGCCCGTATCGAGGCACGCCTGGGCGAGCTCGGTGCCAAGGGCAGGGGCAAGGCGAAGCCGACCGGCAAGGACGAGGCCGAGACGTCCCGCGACGCGCTGGCCGACCCGGCCCGCGAGGCGGAGCTGGCGCAGCTCAAGGACGAGTGGAACGCGGCGTACTGGCGTTCCTTCGGCTGGTGGGAGCACCGGGTCATCACCGGTGCCGAGCCGCGTCTGTACGACTGCTTCAACGAGTCGGACGGCATGGTCTCGGACATCTCCAGCGTCGTGTCGGACTTCATCGCGAGCGGCAAGCCGTACGCGGTGACCGACTCCGCGGAGCTGGGCGTCGAGGAGTTCAAGCAGCAGAACACCGCTGTACGGGCCGCCGTGATCCTCTCGAACAGTGCGGCCCAGCTCGACGAGCTGCTCGCCGCCATCACGGGCGGCGAGAGCGCCGATCTGCTGGCGGACGCACGGCGTGAGCTGAAGGCGTACCTCCTCGGTCCCGACGAGCCCGCGTCCATCGTCCAGTTCAACGACGCCGTACGGGCCCTGGCGGACAAGTCCGAGGCCCGCAACCAGGGTGTCGCGCAGCGCATGGGCGTCGAGCTGGCCGCCGCGGCGGAGCCGAGCGACTCGGCGCCGGAGGCGACCGGCGACCCGGTCGACGGTGACTCAAGCACCGGTGACCTGACCGGCAGCGAGTCGGCCGACGTCGATTCGACGGTGGCGGGCTGACCCTCCGGCACTGACTGACAACCAGATAGCGGTATAGAACCGGCCCGGTAGAACGTCATTTAAGACGTTTTGCCGGGCCGCTCTGCGGTGCGCTGTGGTGAGCGTCACGTGGAAAAGTACGGTTGGTGAACAACCCGCACCCATGTGCCGACTGTCTTGGATGTCGATGAACGAGAATGTGACAGGCCTGGCTGCCAGTGAAATCCCCGACGTGACCGTGATCGTCGGGGCATACGAAGCAATGCCGTACCTGATCCCCTGCCTGGAGTCGGTCGAAGCCCAGACGCTGGGTGCGGACCGCATAGAGATCGTGGCCGTCAACGACGGCTCGACCGACGGGACCGGAGACTATCTCGACGAATTCGCCGCCAAGTCCAAGGTCGCCACGAGGGTGGTCCACCAGGAGAACTCCGGGGGCCCCAGCAAGCCGCGCAACGTCGGGCTGAGCATGGCGCGCGGGCGCTATGTCTTCTTCCTCGACGCCGACGACTACCTGGGTGGGGAGGCCCTGGAGCGGATGGTCGCGATGGCCGACCGCAATGGCACGGACGTGGTGCTGGGCAAAATCGAAGGCATCGGGCGGGGTGCGCCCAAGTCCATGTTCGGCCGCACTCTGGAGCGTACGGACCTCTTCTCGTCCAACATCAAATTCACGCTCAGCGCGGAGAAGCTCTTCCGGCGCGAGCTGTTGGAGCGGCACAGCATGCGCTTCGACCAGCAGCTGTACACCGGCGAGGACGCGCGCTTCACCCTCGAAGCGTATGTTCGCAGCGCCGGGGTCTCGATCGTCGCCGACTACACCTGCCTCTACATCGTGCGCCGCGACGACGGCAAGCACATCACACAGAGCGGCAGTTACGCGATGCGGTTCGACTCGGCGACCGCCCTGATGGACCTGATCGCGAAGTTCTTCCCGCCGGGGGAGAAGCGCGACGAGCTGATGATCCGTCCGTTCGTGATCACCCTGCTGCCGCAGTTCGACCCGCGCTGGCTGAAGCTGAAGACCGCGACACGGCAGCACAAGATGGAGCTGGCCAAGCCGCTCATGGACAAGTACTGGTCGCCCGGCGTCGCGCGCCGGCTGAAGGTCCCCGAGCGACTGCGGATGCATTACGTCGCCGAGGGCCGGGCGGATCTCCTGGCCGACCACCTGGAGTTCATGCGGAGCAAGGCGGTGCCCGACATCGTCCGCAGGGGTTCCGCGGGCAAGCCGTACCTCGCGTATCCGCACTTCGGCGACAAGGCGGCGGGCGTACCCGACGAGATGTTCGCGGTGACGGTGGCGGAGTGGGTGGGCGGGGTCCGTATCACCGTCCCCAAGGGTGCGAGGCCCAAGGTGTCCTTCGCCCGGCGCGTGGTCCGCAAACTGCGCCGGATGGCGAAGGGCACGGTACGGGGTACGCCGGTCCGTTCCTGACGGGACGTTACGTGCGGGAGCGGCGCGTACGGTTGTGCTGTGCGTAGCTTCGCTCACGAGTTCCGTTCACCCGGCCAACAGCCTCAGGAACGGTACTGGAAGGACACCGGCTGCCGAGCAGCTGATGGAGGGCACGGTCGATTCGAGCAGCGAGATCATCGACCGTGCCCTCCACGTGAGCCCGGGCCCCCGCAACCCCTCGGCCCACCGGCTCGTACGCGGCGATCACAGCAAGATGCAGATCGCGGTTTCATCGGCTCGCACTACGTCCGTACGGTCCTCGGCCCGCAGGGGCCCGCCGATGTGTCGGTCACGGTGCTCGACAAGCTCACGTACGCGGGCAGTCCGGCGAATCTCGACGAGGTGCGCGCCCATCCCGGATTCGCCTTCGTGTAGGGCGACATCTGCGATCCGGAGCCCGTCGGCAGGCTCGGGCGGTCCGGCGCCCCGCCCGTCGGCCGTCCAGGCCGCGGAATGCGGAGGCGGCATCCGGACCTGCTCACGTACATTGCGGGGAGAACCGGGCGAGCAAAAAGTGGGGTCTGTACGTGTCAGTGGCAAGGCAGGGCGTAGCGGAAGCCCGCAGGATCGTCGTCAAGATCGGATCCTCCTCACTCACCACCGCATCGGGCGGCCTCGACGCCGACCGCGTCGACGCCCTCGTCGACGTCCTCGCCAAGACGCGCAGCGGCGGCGAGAAGGAGATCGTGCTGGTGTCGAGCGGTGCCATCGCTGCCGGACTCGCGCCGCTCGGGCTCGCCCGCCGCCCCAAGGACCTCGCCAGGCAGCAGGCCGCCGCCAGCGTCGGCCAGGGCCTGCTCGTCGCCCGCTACACCGCCTCCTTCGCGCGCTACGGCGTACGCGTCGGCCAGGTGCTGCTGACCACGGACGACACCAGCCGCCGTGCCCACTACCGCAACGCCTACCGGACCCTGGACCAGTTGATCGCCATGGGCGCGGTCCCGGTCGTCAACGAGAACGACACCGTCGCTACGGACGAGATCCGCTTCGGCGACAACGACAGGCTCGCCGCCCTCGTCGCCCACCTCGTACGGGCCGACCTGCTGGTCCTGCTCTCGGACGTCGACGGGCTCTACGACGGCGACCCCAGCACCCCCGGCACCTCACGGATCGACGACGTCCGCAGCCCCGAGGACATCGCTCACGTCTCCATCGGCAGCGCCGGCAAGGCGGGCGTGGGCACCGGCGGCATGGTCACCAAGGTCGAGGCGGCGCGTATCGCCGCGGCGGCCGGCATCCCCGTCGTCCTCACCTCCGCCAGCCACGCCGCCGACGCCCTCGCCGGCCGTGACACGGGCACCCACTTCCACCCCACCGGCCGCCGCAGCGCCGACCGCTTGCTGTGGCTGGCCCACGCCTCCACCCCGCAGGGCGCGCTCATCCTCGACGACGGGGCCGTACGGGCCGTGGTCGAGCGGCGTACGTCGCTGCTGCCCGCCGGGATCGCCGGGGTCGAGGGGGAGTTCAGCGCGGGCGACCCCGTGGAGCTGCGCGACACCGCGGGCCGGGCCGTCGCCCGGGGGCTCGTCAACTACGACGCCAAGGAGCTCCCGCAACTGCTCGGCCGCTCCACCCGTGACCTGGCGAAAGAGCTCGGGCCGACGTACGAGCGCGAGGTCGTACACAGGGACGATCTGGTTCTTCTCGCCCCCTGAAACGGCTGAAAGTCCGGTCTCGCGGCAGATACCTTCCCCAAAACCGTCACGCGCCCGGCCCAGGACTGGTCAACTTTGCTGGGGAGTACAGCACGACAACGCATTACAGGAGGCCGCCGGTGAGACGAGCGCGTCCGGGGGCGCTGCCCCGAGGGACGGCCGAGCGAGCCCTGACGAGTGTCGGGGCAGGGGCGGACTTCGACGACGCCCCGAAGACGGAGTCGGAGCAGAGGCCGGCTCCCGGCCGGGAGATCCGCGACAACCGTGAAGTGTCCAGGCTCTGGCACATCACCCTCAGCGTCTCGGGTGCCGAGGCGCCGCTGAAGGAGGTCAGGCGAGGTCTCGAACAGCTTGCCCACGACCATCCTTTCCTGCTGACCAGCAGATACGCCAATGATCACGCGGAGATCCGGTACTGGGAAGAGGCCCGGGACCTGCACGACGCGGCGGCGGTCGCGCTGCGCCTGTGGGGCGAGCACCGGTCGACGGCGAAGCTGCCGCCGTGGGAGATCGTGGGCCTGGAGGTCATCGACCGGGACACGTACCACCAGCGGATCGCCGAGGGGTACGGCCCGCCGCCCGCGGCCCCCGTCGGCGTTCATCCGTACTGATTGCTGTCATCGGTGCTGCGGTCGTGAGGCGGGCCGGCTGTGATCGTGAGGTGGGCGCGGCGTCTCGCGGAGCGGGATTGACCATGAACGCCCGCGGCGGGCGCATTACCCTGCGGGCATGACCTCGCACTCTCCCCTCGCCGATTCCGCCCCGCAGTCACCCGAGTCCCCGGTCCTCCGGACCGCCCGGCGGGCCCGCACCGCCGCTGCCGAGATCGCGCCACTCCCGCGCTCCGCCAAGGACTCCGCACTGCTCGCGATCGCCGAAGCGCTGGTCGCCAGGACGGCCGAGATCGTCGAGGCCAACGCCCAGGACATCGCCAAGGCCCGCGCCGCGGGCACCAGCGAGACGGTGATCGACCGGCTCACCCTGACCCCGGAGCGGGTCGCCGCCATCGCCTCCGACGTACGGGACGTGGCCGCGCTGCCCGACCCGGTCGGCGAGGTCGTACGCGGCTCCACCCTGCCCAACGGCATCGACCTCCGCCAGGTCCGTGTGCCGCTCGGCGTCGTCGGGATCATCTACGAGGCCCGCCCGAACGTCACCGTGGACGCCGCCGCGCTCTGCCTCAAGTCCGGCAACGCAGTGCTGCTGCGCGGCTCGTCGTCGGCGTACGCCTCCAACACCGCGCTCGTCGGCGTCCTGCGCGACGCCGTCGCCGCGGCCGGGCTGCCCGCCGACGCCGTACAGCTCGTGCCGGGGGAGTCCCGCGATTCGGTACGGGAGCTCATGCGGGCCCGCGGCCTGGTCGACGTCCTGATCCCGCGCGGCGGCGCCTCCCTGATCCGTACGGTCGTCGAGGAATCCACCGTCCCCGTCATCGAGACCGGCACCGGAAACTGCCACGTCTACGTCGACGCCCGCGCCGACATCGACATGGCCGTCGACATCCTGATCAACTCCAAGGCCCAGCGGCCCAGCGTCTGCAACGCCGCCGAGACCCTCCTCGTCCACCAGGACATCGCCGACGCCTTCCTGCCGCGCGCCCTGGACGCGCTCGCCGACGCGGGCGTCACGGTGCACGCGGACGAGCGGGTGGCGGCGTACGCCGGCGCGTCCAAGGCCACCGTCGTGCCGGCCACGACGGAGGACTGGGAGACCGAGTACCTGTCGTACGACATCGCGGCCGCCGTCGTCGACTCGCTGGACGGCGCCGTCGAGCACATCCGGCAGTGGACCTCCGGCCACACCGAGGTGATCGTCACGACGTCGCAGGCGGCGGCCCGCAGCTTCACGCAGCTGGTGGACTCGACGACGGTCGCGGTCAACGCGTCCACGCGTTTCACGGACGGCGGCCAGTTCGGTTTCGGCGCCGAAATCGGCATCTCCACGCAGAAGCTGCACGCCCGTGGCCCGATGGGGCTGCCCGAGCTGACCTCGACGAAGTACATCGTGACGGGCGACGGCCACACACGCTGACCCACTCCCGGTTCGCACTTTTCCCTGCCCAAACCGACCCGCCAGGGCTACGCTGAACGGGTGCCGGACGACGTGGGGGGCAAGCCGTTTCCGGACGGCTGGGAGCCCGACGACGACCGCGGAGGCGCGGACGAGGACTTCGCCTCCGTGGTGTTCGACGAGGACTTCGTACGAGCCGCCGAGATTCATGAACCGACCGCTGTGGAGCGGCTGCTGGCCGCTGCCCAGGCGCGCGCGGACGCCGAGGCGGCCCGGGCCAGGGCGGGCAAGGGCCCGTCGGACGACGACCTCTACGACGACGGGTACGGGTCCGAGTACGGCTCCGGGCGCGACCCCCGTCACGACGGCGCGTACGGCCCCTCGGACGACGACGGCTACGACGATGGCTACGGCGACGGCGCATACGACAGCAGGGGCCCGTACGGACGCCACGGCGGCGCCCTGCGGCCCTACCGGGGGCATGCGCGCTGGCACCGGCCCGTGGCCTGGCTGCTCGCCCTGCTGATGGGAATCGGGATGGTCGCGCTCGCCTTCAGCGCCGTCTACCGGGGGGCGTCCTCCGACCGGCAGGACCAGGTGCCGCCGGCGACCAGTGAGACCCCCAGGCCCGGCGCACCGGTGATGCCCGGTGGCCCCTCGGCCTCCGCCGAGTACTCCGCGCCCGCAGCATCTGCGGTGCCGCGCATTCCCTGACCTTCGGAGCGGGTGGGCAGGACCTTCCGACCGGGTGGGCAGCTCCGATCACCGTGCGTGTGCGAACAGGTCGGAACTTGTCACCTACCAGCGCGTTTACCTTCGCCTCCATCGACCTACCCTGAAGGTATGGCAGGGCACGGAGAGCCACCTGAGGGTGCGCCCGAGGGCCTCCCGGGCGGCAGCGACGACGAGTTCCGGTCCGTCGTCTTCGACGAATCGTTCGTGCGGGCTGCCCGCCTCCAGGAGTACTCCGCGACCGAGCGGATGGCCGACCACGAGCGGGCCGTGCGCCACCGTCCCGTCTGGAAGGCCCGCGGCCATGGCGGCGGCGGTGGCGGGCGTGGAGGCGGCGGCTCGAAGCAGGCGCTGCTGCTCGTCCTGCTGGTCGCGCTGGCCTTCGGTACGGCGCTCTACATGGGCGTACGCCATCCGTACCAGCCACCGCCCGCCGCGCGCGCGGGGTTGATGCGGATGACGGTCATACCCCTGGCCCCCGAGGGCAGGGTGCCGGGCGGCGAGCCGGAAGAGCTCTTCCGGCGCAGCCCGGCCGCGCAGTTCGCGACGGGCGCCGAGGGCATCAACCTGCCGGCCGCCCGGCGCACCACGCACTTCTCTGAGGGCCAGGTCGTCGCCGCGCTGAGCACCGTGAAGGACTACCTCGTCGCGTCCTCTCTCGACCCCGCTGTACTGGGCGGCCGCACCGTACGCCCGGTCCGGGCATTGCTCGACCCGGACCAGCTGGATCAGTTCGACCGCAGCTTCGACCGCCCCGCCGACGACGGGCGGCACGCCGCGACGGGATGGCTGGTCCGCTTCGACCCGGCGAAGGTGGCACTCGCCGTCGGCGTGCAGGCACGCGTACACGGTGTCCTGCGCATCGAGGAGACCGAGTCCAACCACCTCGAAGTGACCTCCGACCACATCTTTGTGTACGCACTGCGGCCGTCCGGCTCGGCTGCCGGACGGCCGCAGGCGGACGCCGCTTCGCTCTTCACTGTCCGCCGCGAGCTGCACTTCCGCTTCGACCGGGAGGATCTGCGGATGCACCGGGCGGAGCTGCTCGTCTCCTACGCACAAGCCGGGCCCCAGGCGTGCTCGGCCGAGATGGCGAGCCACCTGCGGCCGGTGACGGCCGGGCAGCGCGCCACCGCCGAAGGTCCCGCGGGCACCGACCCCTACGCGAGGGGCCCGGCCACGGCGGCCCTGTGCGGGGCGCTCGACCCGAGCGCTATGCCGAGCCCTCGGGCCCCTTAGAACCGCTGGGGCCGGTGTCCTTGCCGCCGCCGGAGCTGCCGCTGCCGCCACTGCTGCCGTTTCCGCCTCCGCCTCCGCCTCCGAACGCGCCGCGCAGCTTGCCGCCCAGGTCGCCCGCGCCACCCGCGATGTCGCCCACGAGCTTCATCAGCGGGTCCTTGCTGGTGCGCACCGTGTCGGCATAGTGGGTGGCCGAGTCCCGGAAGGAGTCGGAGACCGAGGTGTCCTTGTCCTCGTCGCGCCGCGGGTAGTGGCCGTCCATGATCCGCTGGTAGTCGCGGGTCTCCGCCCACTTCTTCAGCTCGGCGGCCCGCACCGTCGTGAAGGGGTGCGTACGGGGCAGGACGTTGAGAATCTTCAGGACGGAGTCACGCAGGTCGCCCCCGGCCTCGTACTCGTCGGCCTGCTCCAGGAACGCGTCCACGTTCATCTCGTGCAGGTGGTTGCCGCCGGCGATCTTCATCAGGCCGCGCATCGACGCCCTGAGGTCCTGGCCGACCAGCAGCCCGGCCCGGTCGGCGGAGAGCTCCGACTTGCGGAACCACTCGCGCAGCGCCGTCACGATCGCCATGATCGCGATGTTGCCGAGGGGAATCCAGGCGACCTTGAGGGCGAGGTTGGTGAGGAACAGCAGTATCGTCCGGTAGACCGAGTGCCCGGACAGGGCGTGGCCCACCTCGTGGCCGACGACCGCCCGCATCTCCTCCTCGTCGAGCAGCTCCACCAGGCCCGTGGTGACCACGATGATGGGCTCGTCGAGGCCGATGCACATGGCATTGGGCTTCGGGTCCTGCGTGACGTACATCGGCGGGACCTTCTCCAGGTCCAGGATGTAACAGGCGTCCAGCAGCATGGTGTTGAGGTGCGCGAACTGGGCTTCGCTCACCCGCACCGAGTCGGACAGGAACAGCAGCCGCAGGCTGCGCTCGGGCAGCAGCCCGCTGAGCGCCTTGAAGACCGTGTCGAATCCGGTGAGCCTGCGCAGGGCAACCAGGGCCGAGCGGTCTGCGGGATGTTCGTACGCCCGGGACGAGATGCCCGGGAAGCGCTTGCGATTACGGCTCGGCACATTCTCGTGATTGCCGTCGGTCATGGGTGGCCCCCTGTCTACGAGTCTTCCCGTCCCCCGGACGACCCCAGCGTATGTGCTGACGTCCGGCCCGCCCGGCCGGTTCCTGAAGCAGGACAATCGGTGAACGACTGAGTCGGCGTGAGCGTGCCCGGCCCGCCCGCATACGATGTCGCGTGAAGTCTCCGCTCCGACTCCCGACTCCCGATAGGTCCTGCCGAAGATGAGCCTCCACCACACTGCCGCCTCCCTCGTGACCCTTGCCTCCGGTGAGGGCGGCGAGCACGGCGGGAACCACGAATCCCTCAGCGCCTACGTCACCGGCGGCGGAGCGCTCTTCGTGCTCCTCCTCCTGCTGTGGATCACCACCCGCTTCAACCGCGACCGCTGAGGCAGGGCCGCCAGACGGGGCCAGTAGGCTCTGCACGCATGGGAGAGCAGGAAGTGCCTCGCGGTCCGGGCAAGCGCCGACTCGGCGTGATGGGCGGTACGTTCGATCCGATCCATCACGGACACCTGGTGGCCGCCAGTGAGGTGGCCGCCCAGTTCCACCTCGACGAGGTGGTTTTCGTGCCGACGGGGCAGCCCTGGCAGAAGACCCACAAGCACGTGTCCCCGGCCGAGGACCGCTATCTGATGACGGTCATCGCGACCGCGTCCAACCCGCAGTTCTCGGTGTCCCGTATCGACATCGACCGCGGCGGTCCGACGTACACCATCGACACGCTGCGGGACCTGCGCGCGCTCAACAGCGACTCGGACCTGTTCTTCATCACCGGCGCCGACGCGCTCGCCCAGATCCTCACGTGGCGGGACGCGGAAGAGCTGTTTTCGCTCGCCCACTTCATCGGTGTGACCAGGCCCGGTCACCACCTGACGGACGACGGACTGCCCGAGGGAGGCGTCTCCCTGGTGGAGGTGCCGGCCCTGGCGATCTCGTCCACCGACTGCCGGGCGAGAGTCGCGCAGGGCGAACCTGTCTGGTATCTCGTTCCGGACGGTGTGGTCCGCTACATCGACAAGCGCGCGCTGTACCGCGACTGAGCGGCGGGCGCGGCCGTACGGGGAGCACAGACAAGCAGGGAAAGGGGCACCGGTGAACGACCGACAGTACCCGTACGACCCGTACGCCCAGGACCCGTACGCCCAGCAGCCGGAGATCATCGGCTACGACGCGTACGGCAGGCCGGTGTACCAGCAGGCGCAGCAGACACAGCAGCAGACACAGCAGGGCGAGACGCAGGGGCAGTACGACCCGTATGCGCAGCAGCAGGGGTACGGCTATGACCCGTACGCCCAGCAGCCGTCGTACGACCCGTATGCCGGGCAGCAGCAGACCGGGCAGCAGCGGCAACAGCAACAGCAGCTTCAGCAGCAGCAGTGGATCCCGCAGCAGGCCGCGCCTGCCGCTGCCCCCGAACCCGCACCGGAGCCGGCTCCCGCCGCCCCGCCCGTGCCCGAGCAGCGCCGCGCCTCTCCCGAGTACGCGACAGAGCAGTTCTCGTTCGTCGAGGAACCGGACGAGAACTCCGAAGACGTCATCGACTGGCTGAAGTTCACCGAGAGCCGTACCGAGCGCCGTGAGGAAGCCCGCCGCCGGGGCCGCAACCGGGTCGTCTCCCTGGTCGTCGCCCTGACGCTGGTGGTCGCCGGCGGCGTCGGGTACCTCTGGTACGCGGGGATGCTGCCCGGCCTTTCCGGCAAGGACGACAAGCAGAACACCGCCACGGGCCCGGAGAAGCGCGACGTGATCGTGGTGCACATGCACAACACCAAGAAGGGCGGCACCTCCACGGCGCTGCTCGTCGACAACGTCACCACGAAGCAGGGCACGACCGTCCTGCTCCCCAACTCGCTGTCCGTCGCGAACGACGACGGCACCACGACGACGCTCGGGAAGTCGGTCGACGACGACGGTTCGACGGGCACGCGCGAGGCGATCGGTTCCGTACTCGGAACCAAGATCGGCGGCACCTGGCGGCTGGACACCCCGTACCTGGAGAACCTCGTCGAGCTGGTCGGCAACGTCGAGATCGACACCGACACCGATGTGCCCGACACCAAGAAGGGCGCGTCTCCCGTAGTGAGGCAGGGCAAGGAGCAGACGCTGAGCGGCCGGATGGCCGTCGCGTACGCCACCTACCGGGCGCCCGGCGAGGCGGAGGCCAAGCAGCTCCAGCGGTTCGGCCAGGTCATGCAGGGCATCCTGCGGAAGATCTCGGACGACCCGCAGGCCGCGACCACCACCGTCCGCACGCTCGCGCAGATCCTCGACCCTTCGCTGCCGGAGAACGACCTGGGCGCCTCGCTCGCCAAGCTCGCCGAGCACGCCAAGGGAGGCGACTACAAGACGGCGCAGCTGCCCGTCGAGGCCGACGGCAAGCTCAGCGAGTCCGCGGCGGACAGTGTGGTGAAGGACATCCTCGGCGGCTCGGTGAGCAGCCCCGAGCAGGGTGCCGCGGTGCGGGTCGGGGTCAAGAACGCGACCGGGAACCCGGATGGGGGCGAGGCGGCCAGGATCCGGCTGGTCAACGGCGGCTATGCCTTTGTGGACGCGGGCAAGGCGGCCGCGATCGTGTCGTCGCAGGTCAGCTATGGCGACGCGGCACAGAGGGCGGCGGCCGAAGAGACCGCGAAGACCCTCGGTCTGCCGGCGAGCTCGGTGAAGAAGGGCAAGGCGGCGGCGAACGCCGATGTGACGGTCGTACTGGGCCAGGATTTCAAGGTCAAGTAATCCCGTCGGCGCTGTCGGCGGTCCGTGAGACCCTGGTGGTACTCCTGACCGCCGACGAAAGCCTGCATGTGACCGCCACGGACCGTTCCATCGAGCTCATCAACGCCGCCGCCCAGGCGGCCGCCGACCGGCTCGCGCACGACATCATCGCGTACGACGTCAGCGATGTGCTCTCCATCACCGACGCCTTCCTGGTCGCCTCGGCGCCCAGCGACCGCCAGGTCAAGTCGATCGTCGACGAGATCGAGGAGCGGCTGAACAAGGAGCTCGGCGCCAAGCCGGTGCGCCGCGAGGGCGACCGCGAGGCCCGCTGGGTGCTCCTCGACTACATCGACATCGTCGTCCACGTCCAGCACAGCGAGGAGCGTGTCTTCTACGCTCTGGAGCGCCTCTGGAAGGACTGCCCCGAGATCGCCCTGCCCGAGGACGCCGTCAAGACCCGCGGCCTGGCCGAAGAGCACGCGAAGTCGCGCGCGGCCGGTGATCTGGACGGAGACCTGAGCTGAACGGCAGCGACACCGGCAGCGAGAACCTGAACCGCCGGGGCCGCCGCATAGTCCTGTGGCGGCACGGTCAGACGTCGTGGAACCTGGAGCGCCGTTTCCAGGGATCCACCGACATCGAGCTGACCGACACCGGCGTCGCCCAGGCACGCCGGGCCGCCCGGCTGCTCGCCTCGCTGAAGCCGGACATGATGATCGCGTCCGACCTCAAGCGGGCGGCCGCCACGGCCGGTGAGCTGGCGGCTCTGACGGGCCTGGAAGTCACGCACGACGCCGCGCTGCGCGAGACGTACGCGGGCGCCTGGCAGGGCCTGACGCACGACGAGATCATCGGGCAGTTCGGCGAGCAGTACGCGGCGTGGAAGCGCGGCGAGCCGGTGCGGCGCGGTGGCGGCGAGCTGGAGACCGAGGTTGCCGACCGGGCGGCTCCGGTCGTGCTCGCGCACGCCGACAAGCTGGGCGACAACGGCACCCTGGTCGTCGTCAGCCACGGCGGCACGATCCGCACCACCATCGGCCGGCTCCTGAGTCTGGAGTCGCACCACTGGGAGGGCCTTGGCGGGCTCTCCAACTGCTGCTGGTCCGTCCTGGGCGAGGGCGCTCGCGGCTGGCGGCTGCTCGAGCACAACGCCGGGACGCTCCCGGAGCCCGTGCTCGGCGACGACGACTGACGGATTTCACTTTCCGGCAGGTCGCAGGCTAAAGTTCTTCTTGTTCGCGGCGCACAGCGCAGAGAACAGCGGGGCTATAGCTCAGTTGGTAGAGCGCCTGCATGGCATGCAGGAGGTCAGGAGTTCAATTCTCCTTAGCTCCACAATCAAGATCCCGTCCCCTCAGGGGGGCGGGATTTCTTGCTGTTTCGGGACCTGCGTGTGTTCAGGACCGGCCGGTTTCAGGACCGGCTCTCCCACAGATCAACGGTCCGCTCCCGGCTCTCCTCGTCGTTCGGGGTGTACGCCACGATCCGGCACTCCGGCATCCCGTTGATGGAGAGCGACACCGAGGTCATCCGTATCTCCCCAACAGCCGTGTGCCGGAAGGTCTTCACGCGAGGGCCGGGCGGGACCACGTCCCCGCTCTCCCACAGTTCGGCGAAGTACGGGCTGGCCGCGCGGAGTCGGCGGACGAACGATTCCCAGTCGGGCTCGCCGACATGGCGTCCGTACGCACCGCGCAACTGCGCCACCATCAGGGGCAGCTCCGCCTCCCGGAACACCAGTGGGCAGGCAGGCTCGGGCACGGTGAAGAGCACCCACAGGACATTGCGTACGCCCCCCTCGTGCAGGTCGACGTTGAAGAGGTGGCGGTAGGCGGCGTTGGTGGCGAGGACGTCGTACCGGGCGTTGTAGACGACGGCAGGACGCGGGTCCAGGGCGTCGATGATGCCCTGCACTTCCGGGCTGACGGCCGCCACGTCGTCCGCCCGGTCCGGGGCGTACGGCACCTCGGCCAGATGGTAGAGATGCTCCCGCTCGGGCCGGTCCAGCCGGAGCGTACGCGCCACGGCGTCCAGGACCTGGGCGGAGGCATTGATCGGGCGGCCCTGCTCCAGCCAGGTGTACCAGGTGACCCCCACGCCGGAGAGCTGCGCGACCTCCTCGCGGCGCAGCCCGGGCGTGCGGCGGCGCAGTCCCGGGGGCATCCCCACGTCGGCCGGGGTCACCCTGGCCCGTCGGCTGCGCAGGAACGTGGCCAGCTCGGAGCGGCGGCGCTGCGTCGGTGCTGCCATCGTTGTCACACCCCCATGGTCGATGGTCCGCCCCGCCGATGCCAGGTGCTGTCAGTACCAGGATCAGCGGGCTCTCGTTACCCGTATCCGATCGGAGTCAGGCTCCATGCCATGACAACTTCCGTACTCGGCAAGGGCAGTAGAAACACTGGAGCCAGTAAAGCCGGTGCCACTGACAATCGGGCGGGCCTGCTGCTCGCCGTCGTGCTCGCCGCGCAGTTCATGGCGCTTCTCGACGTCTTCATCGTCAACGTCGCCGCCCCGACGATCCGCACCGAACTCGACGCGTCGGGCGCCGGATTGCAGATGGTCATAGCCGGATACACCGTCGCGTACGCCGTCCTGCTCATCACCGGCGCGAGACTGGGCGACCTGTTCGGCCACCGCCGTGCCTACCTCGGCGGGCTCGCGGTCTTCACCGTCGCCTCGCTGGCCTGCGGACTGGCCGCGGACACCGGGCAGTTGATCGCCTTCCGGCTGGTCCAGGGCGCGGGCGCGGCGCTGATGATTCCCCAGGTGCTCAGCCTGATCCAGCGCAACTTCGAGGGCGAGTCGCGGGTCAGGGCCCTCGGCGCGTACTCGGCGGTGCTCGCCACCGGGGCCGCGGCGGGCCAGGTGGTGGGCGGTGTGCTGGTCAGCGCCGACCTCTTCGGCACGAGCTGGCGCCCGGTGTTCCTGGTGAACGTACCGATCGGCCTCGCGCTGCTGGTCCTCGGCGCGCGCCTGCTGCCGCGCGACGGCCGCGGCGAACCGGAGCGGACACGCGGCCTCGATCTGCCCGGCCTGCTGCTGCTCGCCGCCGCTGTGTCGCTGTTCACCGTGCCTCTCGTGCTCGGGCAGGAGCAGGACTGGCCCCTGTGGTCCTGGCTGTCTCTGGGCGCCGCTGTCGTGCTGTTCGCAGGCTTCCTGGCGTACGAGTCGCGGCTGGCCGCGCGCGGAGGTGCGCCGCTGATCGCGCCCAGGGTGCTGCGGATCCCGGGCATGGGGCTCGCTGTCCTGAGGATCGCCGTGGTGATGGCGGTCAACGCGGGGTTCCTCTTCACCCTGACCCTGCACGTCCAGGCCGGCCTCGGCTATTCGGCGCTCCGCGCGGGGCTCACCTTCGCACCGACAGCGGTGGTCTTCGGAGTGGTCGGGCTGACCTGGCGGCGCTGGCCCGCCGCGCTGCAACGGGTGATGGTCCCGGGCGGATTCGCGCTGACCGCCGTGTCGTCCGCGGCCGTCGGCCTGGTGCTGCGGGACGGCGGCGACGGAGGCTTCGCGATGTACGCCGCCTTCGCGGGCGTCGGGGCCGGCCTGGCCCTGGGGTTCAGCCCCACGCTGACGGGCGCGCTCGCGCGCGTACGCCCCGAGGACGCGGCGGATGCCAGCGGGCTGCTCGTAACCGTCACACAGCTCGGGCAGTTGCTGGGCGTCGCGACATTCGGGACTCTCTTCCTGAACCGGCTGAATGCGCTGGGTGCCCACGCGTACGGAGAGGCCCTGTGGGTATGTGCCCTCGCGCTGGCTGCCGCGTCGCTCTTCGGCTCTGTGGCCGGCCTCCTGCGCTCACGTCACTGACCCCCTTGCGGAGCCATGGCAGAATCGGACCGCCGGAGGGGGACGACGGTCGCCCAGGTGCTCGGCGACAACGGAGGTATCTCGTACGTGTGCACGGCCTGCGGCCACAGCTGGAGCTGAGTGATGGGTGCACACAGGCGTAAATGCGACTGGTGCGGCAGTGGCACGCCCATCGTCAGGGACATGGAACCGATCAACCCCGACTACCAGTACTGGTGCGAGGAATGCGCGCGGGCGCTGATCATAAAGGGCGACCCGATCGAGACGTACCGCGAGCTGGAGGGCGAGCCGATCTACGGCCGCCTGCTCGACGAGCACTGCACGCTCAAGCGCTTCTATTCCTTCGCCACAGCGTGAGCAGCGCGGCGGCCGCCGTGAGGGTGTAGAGCGCGGAGAGCGCCATCTGGCCGCCGCTCTGGGAAAGTTCGAGCCGTCCCGGGCCGTGCGGCACCCACCAGAGTGCGTACGAACAGAAGACCAGGGCCATCACCGCCGCCAGCCGCTTCCTGCCCCGAGCCGCCAGGAAGAGGACCACGGGCACGCACCACACCCAGTGGTGCGACCAGGACACGGGGCTGATCAGCAGCGCGGTCAGCGCGCATGCGACCACCGCTCCGGCCCGCTCGCCGCGCAGTTCCGAGGTCACCGCGACGGTGATCCCCGCCGCGGCGGTCAGGGCGGCGGCCGCCGCCCACCACAGTGCCGGATCGCCGGTGTGCAGGAGCCGGGCCAGTACTCCGCGCAGGGACTGGTTGGCGGTGTCCTCGGCATGACCCACGCGGCCCGCTTCGAAGACCATGGCGGTCCAGAAGCGGCGGGAGTCGTGCGGCAGGACGGCCGCGGTGGCCAGGGTGGCGGTGAGGAAGACCGCGGTGGCCGTCGCCGCTTGCCGGAGCCAGGGGTTCCAGGCTCGGCGGACGGTGCCCCGTGCCCGTACAAGACCGGCTATGAGAAGGAAGACGGCGAAGAGTGCGGGTGTGAGTTTCACCGCAGCGGCGAGGCCGATGCCAGCCCCTGCCCACCGGTGGTCAGGGCGGCGGGTGAGGTCCCAGAGGACGGCTACGGCGAGCAGGAGATTGATCTGTCCGTACCGCAGGGTCGTCCATACCGGCTCGCACCAGACGGCGAACGTGGCGGCCCACAGGGCGGTCGCAGGATCCTTGCGGCCCACCAGGCGCAGGGAGAGATGGACCAGTGCGACGAGGAGTGCGAGGTTGCCGAGGGTGGCCAGAGCGCGCATCTCCGGGACGCCTATCAGCGTCAGCGGGGTGAACAGCAGTGCCGCGAAAGGCGGGTAGGTGGTCGGCAGGTTCGCTTCTGTGGCCCGCATCGCGTACAGGTCCTGACCAGCTCGTACGGTCTCGCCCTCGGCCCGGTAGACCATGAGGTCGATCATCGAGACCCCGGCGGCGCGCTGGGCGGCCCAGAAGATCAGGAAGGACAGCAGGCAGGCGGAGGCCGCGACAAGTACGGGCCGCCGGGCGAGAGCGTCGCGGGCGGCGGCGGTCTGCGCGGTCACGGTCACAGGCACGGTCACGCAGGCAGACAGTACCGGTCGTGTGCGTACAGAACACGTGTGCGGGCAAACGATTTGGTGAAGGGCAGGGGGGACCGTGTAATGTTGGCGAAGCCGCAGCGGGGAAGCCCGCAAACGGCAGCAAACAAGGGGCTATAGCTCAGTTGGTAGAGCGCCTGCATGGCATGCAGGAGGTCAGGAGTTCAATTCTCCTTAGCTCCACAGAAAGAAGATCCCGTCCGATCGAATCGATCGGACGGGATCTTTTCGTTTCCCGTCGTTTCCCGTCGTTTCCCGTCGGGACCCGTCGGGGTGGCGGCCGTCGGCCGCCACCCCGACGTCAGCCGTCAGTCCCTGCCGCTGCCCAGAGCCCTCCTGTTGCTCATCGGCAGAGCGGGCCGTGCCGGCCGCTCGGGAGCCTCCTGTTCGATCCGGAGGGCGAGCGCGGGGCAGCGGCGCACGGCGCGCTGTGCGCGGCCCCGCAGATGCACGGGGACCGACGCGTCCGCGAGCGCCGGATAGCCGTCGGGGCCGAGCCGGATCAGCTCGGGGATGATGTCCGCGCAGAGCCCGTGGCCCTTGCAGAGCGTCCAGTCCACGGCGAGCTTCTCGCCGCTCGGGATGCCCTCTTCCTCGTAACCCGGTCCCGGGAGGGGCAGTACGCCGGTCGTCTCGCGGCCACAGCCGCCGCCCAGGACGTGCGCCGCCAGATCGTCCGTGAAGGCATTCAGGGTGGAGACGAAGAACCGCACGGAGCCGTCCGGGTGCTTGCACGCACCGCGGCCCTTCACGGCCTGTGTGACCTCGCGCAGGGCCTCCAGTGCGGCCTGGCCGCCGCCGTTCAGTACGTCCGACAGGCCCCCGGCAGCTGCGGGCAGGCCCAGCCGGCAGGGGCCGCACTGGCCCGCCGTTTCGGCCGCCAGCCAGTTCGCGACGCGCAGCGACTCACCCAGCGGGCAGGTCTCCGGGCCGATGGGGAGGATCGCGCCCGCGCCAAGGGCGCCGCCGAACGAGGCGAGGGACTCGCGGGAGATCACGGCGTCGTGCGCGGCGACCGCGTCGATCCAGTTGCCGTGATAGCCGCCGGTCAGTACGCCCTGCGGCAGGGGCGGGGCGCCGGCGAGCTGGAGGACGTAACGGAGCGGCACTCCCGTCGGCACCTCGACGACCATCGGGCGCGATACAGCGCCGGAGATGGTGAGCATGACGGTGCCCGGTTCGTTCTCCAGGCCGGTGTGGCAGTAACGGCGGGCGCCGATGCGGGCGGCCACGGCCAGCTGCGCGAACGTCTCCGTGTTGGACAGCAGCGTCGGGGCGCCCCCGACCCCTGTCTCGGAGGCGCGCTCGCGGCGACCCGGCGGCAGGGCGGGGCCGCCGTTCGCGGCGCGGATCAGCGAGGACGCCTCGCCGGAGACCATGCGCTCAGGGGTCCGTACGATCCGCGCGCGCAGTTGCTGTCCACGCCGGTCGGACAGGCCGCGCTCTGCGAACGCGGCGCGGATGGAGGCCTCGGTGGAGTTCCGGGTGACGCCGACGATCAGAGTGCGGGCGCCGAGGGCCTCTGCGGCCAGCAGGGCGCCGTCCAGGGCGAGGTGGGGGGCGCGGTTGAGCAGGACGGTGTCCTTGCGGCAGGCGGGCTCGCCCTCACTGCCGTTGATGACGACGACCGGCCGTACACCGCGCCGGATGGACGCCTGGGCGACCGCCCGCAGCTTCTTCCCGAAGGGGAAGCCCGCGCCTCCCCGGCCGCGCAGGGATATGGCATCGGCGAGCTCGGCCAGGCGCTCCCCGCCCATCGGCTCCAGCGGGCCGTGCACCTTGAGGTGCATGCCGAGGTCGAGGCGCTCGACGAGATCGAAGCCGGTGGTCAGCTGGGGAAGACCGACGACGCGGACTTCGGGTACGTCGGGAAGGGGGACATTCAACGTCGTTCTCCTGCGGGTGCGTGCCAGGGCTCCCCGGCGGCCGGCCGGTAGAGCGGGCCAGGCGCTGGGTCTGTGCCGTCGAGAGGGCCGGTGAGCGGGTCGGTGAGCGGTCCGGTCGGGGCCTCGGCGCCGTATGAGGGGGCTCCGGAAGCGGGGGCCGCGACCGGGTCGTACGGAGGGGTGTCAGGGGCGGGGTAGTCGCCCGGGCTGTACGCCGGGTAGTCCGGAGCGGGCACTGCCCCCGGGCCGTACGCCGCACGGTCGGGGTCGTACGGGGGGCGTACGGCCTGCGCGGGGGGCGGGGGCGAGGGGGTGGGCCAACGGGACGGTGCCGGGCCGGCCGAGGGAGGCGCCGGCTGGACCGGGATCTCCTCGGTCATGGGGATCTGTTCCGCCAGGGGAATCCGCTCGGTTGGGGCGGATGCGGCCGACGCCGCCGACACGGCACGGTACGCGGCCGATATGCCGGTGTCCGGCGCCGAGTTGAGCCCGGGGGAGCGGGGAAGCCCGGCCTCGTACAGGGGCGGCGCCGGGGCCGCGAGGCGCTGGGGCTCCGGCGGGTCCCGGAACAGCTGCTCGGACTGGCGCGGCGCCCGCTCCGGCTTCTGCGGCGGTACGGCCCCGGCGCCCGGCAGCGGGGACAGCGCGGCGTCACGTGGCGCCGGGTCGGGCGCCTGAGCCAGCGAGCCCGAGGTGGCCAGGGCCACGATGCGGTCGGCGACGGTCCGCTTGAGCGGGGGCGGGAGCATACGCAGCGAGAGGGCGGCGACCACCGCCGTGAGGGACAGGCCGTACATCGTGACGACCCAGCCCGCGGCCGGCCGGCCCGCGAACAGGCCGTGCACCAGGGCCGATCCCCAGGCGGGGTAGGCGACCATGTGCAGCGCCCGCCAGCGGCCCGCGATGCGGCCGGGGGTGGCGAAGGCGCTGCGCAGCGCACCGGTCGAGGCGGCGACGACCATGAGGATTCCGGCGAGCGAGCCGAATCCGATGAGTCCGGACGTACCGCTGACGCCGAGACCGAAGGGGACGAGGGCTCCGAGAAGTGCCACGTGCCCGAGCGAGACCTTGACCGTCACATGTAGCAGGAGGAAACCGAGCGAGGCGACGGCCGTGGCCCGGTGGATGCCCTGCGCGAGGAGGCGGTGGCGCGGCTGGAGCAGCAGCCGGTCGGTGGCCAGCAGGCCCCAGCCGACGGCGGCGGTGAGCGAGACCAGAGAGAGGACGCCCGTGGTGAAGTCGAGTGCGGCGCGCAGGCTGTCGCTGCCGACTATGGCGATCAGGGGTATGAGCAGCAACGCGGCGGCGGTGAGGCCTCCTTGGGCCGGGCGACTCAACACGGGGAGTGAGATGGATGAGCGGATCTTGCGGTGGGGGTTCATGGGGGCGACTCCGAATGGTTCGGCAAAGTGGTCCCGTTGCCGCATGCTAGGTCGCCCCATACCAGGCAGTGCGCGCTTTGGAGGTTTAGTGCGGGGGTTGTGGGAAAACTTGCTCGAACGTTGCCCCGGATAGGGCCGATACGCGGAGTAACCTCGGGGCGAGGCCGAGGTCCACCCGGCCCCGGCCGGGCTCCCGCGCCGTCCGGCCCGGCGCAGTCCCGCTTCGTCCGCCCTGTGGATACTCGGCGCACCCCTCGCGGGCCCTGCGGTACCCTGACGCCATGCGTGCCGTACGCCTTCTGCTTAGCGAGCCGCGCTGATCACTACCGACGGATGAAAGATCCGGTCGGAATCGGCGCGGCGTCCCCTCCTGTGCGAGGGGATTTTTCGTTTGCTGAGTGTCAGCAGCCTGAATGTCGCAGCCGCGGGCAGAGACGATCGATGGAGCTTTGAGGATCATGAGCGAGACGAATTCAGGTGCCGAGGCGGCAGCTCCGCACCGCTATACGGCGGCGATGGCCGCCGACATCGAGGCACGCTGGCAGGACTTCTGGGACGCCGAGGGTACGTACGAGGCGCCGAATCCCACTGGGGACCTGTCGGGCGACGCGGCCATGGCCGCCAAGCCCAAGAAGTTCATCATGGACATGTTCCCGTACCCCTCGGGTGCGGGCCTGCACGTCGGGCACCCGCTGGGCTACATCGCGACCGACGTCTTCGCCCGCTACCAGCGCATGACCGGGCACAACGTCCTGCACACGCTGGGCTTCGACGCCTTCGGCCTGCCCGCCGAGCAGTACGCCGTGCAGACCGGCACGCACCCCCGGGTCTCCACCGAGGCGAACATCGAGAACATGAAGGACCAGCTGCGCCGGCTGGGCCTGGGCCACGACAAGCGCCGCTCCTTCGAGACGATCGACCCGGACTACTACAAGTGGACCCAGTGGATCTTCCTGCAGATCTTCAACTCCTGGTACGACAAGGAGGCGGGCCGGGCCCGGCCGATCGACGAGCTGGTGGCCCAGTTCGAGAGCGGGGAGCGCACGACGCCGGACACGCGCCCCTGGAGTGAGCTGAGCGCCAACGAGCGCGCCCACATCCTGGGCGAGTACCGGCTGGCGTACGCCTCCGAGGCGCCCGTGAACTGGGCGCCGGGCCTGGGCACCGTACTGGCCAACGAGGAAGTCACCGCCGACGGCCGCTCCGAGCGCGGGAACTTCCCCGTCTTCAAGGCCAAGCTGCGCCAGTGGAACATGCGCATCACCGCCTACTCGGACCGCCTGCTGGACGACCTGGACGGCGTGGACTGGCCCGAGGCGATCAAGCTGCAGCAGCGCAACTGGATCGGGCGCAGCGAAGGCGCGCGGGTCGACTTCCCGGTCGGCGACTCCGACGCGATCACCGTCTTCACCACCCGCCAGGACACCCTGTTCGGCGCCACCTACATGGTGCTGGCGCCCGAGCACGAGCTGGTCGAGAAGATCGTCCCGGCCGCCTGGCCGGAGGACACCCACGACGTGTGGACCGGCGGTCACGCCACCCCCGCCGAGGCCGTCGAGACGTACCGCAACCAGGCCGCGTCGAAGTCGGACGTCGAGCGGCAGGCCGAGGCCAAGGACAAGACCGGTGTCTTCACCGGTGCGTACGCGACCAACCCGGTCAGCGGCGAAAAGGTCCCCGTCTTCATCGCCGACTACGTGCTGATGGGCTACGGCACCGGCGCGATCATGGCCGTACCGGCGCACGACTCGCGTGACTTCGCCTTCGCGCGCGCCTTCGAGCTGCCGATGCGCTGTGTCGTCGAGCCGTCGGACGGTCGCGGGACGGACCCGGCGGAGTGGGACGACGCCTTCTCCTCGTACGACGCGAAGATCGTGAACTCCTCCGGCGCCGACATCTCGCTGGACGGGCTGGGTGTCGTCGACGCCAAGGCGAAGATCACCGAATGGCTGGCCGCGCGCGGCATCGGCGAGGGCACCGTCAATTATCGGCTGCGCGACTGGCTGTTCAGCCGCCAGCGCTACTGGGGCGAGCCCTTCCCGATCGTCTACGACGAGGACGGCATCGCACACGCGCTGCCCGAGTCGATGCTGCCGCTGGAGCTGCCGGAGGTCGAGGACTACTCGCCGCGCACCTTCGACCCGCAGGACGCCGACACGCAGCCGGAGACGCCCCTGTCGCGCAACGAGGACTGGGTGAACGTCACCCTGGACCTGGGCGACGGCGCGGGCCCGAAGAGGTACCGGCGTGAGACCAACACCATGCCCAACTGGGCCGGTTCCTGCTGGTACGAGCTGCGCTACCTGGACCCGCACAACAGCGAGAAGCTGGTCGACCCGGACATCGAGCGGTACTGGATGGGCCCGCGGGAGGGCATGCCGCACGGCGGTGTCGACCTGTATGTCGGCGGGGCCGAGCACGCCGTACTGCACCTGCTGTACGCACGGTTCTGGTCCAAGGTGCTGTTCGACCTGGGGCACATCTCGTCGTCCGAGCCGTTCCACAAGCTGTACAACCAGGGCATGATCCAGGCCTTCGCCTACACCGACGCGCGCGGCGTGTACGTGCCGGCGGCCGAGGTCGAGGAGATCGACGGCAAGTACTTCTACCAGGGTGAGCCGGTCAAGCGTGAGTCCGGCAAGATGGGCAAGTCCCTGAAGAACGCCGTCACTCCGGACGAGATCTCCGCCGAGTACGGCGCGGACACCCTGCGCCTGTACGAGATGGCGATGGGCCCGCTGGATGTGTCGCGGCCGTGGGACACGCGCGCGGTGGTGGGCCAGTACCGGCTGCTGCAGCGGGTCTGGCGCAATGTCGTCGACGAGACGACCGGTGAGGTCACCGTCACCGACGCCGAGCCGGACGAGGCAACGCTGCGTGCGCTGCACAAGGCGATCGACGGCGCGGGACAGGACATGGCCGGGCTGCGCTTCAACACCGCCATCGCCAAGATCACCGAGCTGAACAACCACCTGACCAAGTCGGGCGGACCGCTGTCGCGTTCTGTCGCCGAGCGGCTGGTGCTGCTGGTCGCGCCGCTGGCTCCGCACATCGCCGAGGAGCTGTGGCGCAAGCTGGGGCACACCGATTCGGTGGTGCACCAGGACTTCCCGGTGGTCGATCCGGCGTATGTCGTGGACGAGACCGTGACGTGCGTCGTGCAGATCAAGGGCAAGGTCAGGGCCCGGCTGGAGATCTCGCCGTCGATCGGTGACGAGGAGCTGGAGAAGCTGGCGCTGGCCGACCCGGCGGTCGTTGCCGCGCTGGGCGGCGCCGGGATCCGCAAGGTGATCGTGCGGGCGCCGAAGCTGGTCAACATCGTGCCGGCGTAGCTGCCGGTAGGTACTGGCAGGCGTGAGTAGGTGCTTTCCCCTACGGGCAGGTTGGGGGTTCCGATGGAACCCTCGGCCTGCCCGTTCCGTTTACCGTTGAGGGACCACCGAACCCGAGTGGTCCGACAACGGAGGGGCCCTCATGGAAGCCGTCATCCTGATCCTGACGCTGCTCTTTGTGGCGTTCGTGGGACTGGGGGTGTACGTGGGCGTGAAGGCGGTCGGCGCGGCCAAGCGCGGCGTGGACCGCACGATCACGCAGGCACGCCGCACCGTCGAGGACACCACCCTGCGGGCCAAGAGTTACGGGCAGTCCGGCGTGGCGGGCGAGCTGGCACAGCTGAGGCTTTCTCTGCGTACGTCGATGAGGGCCACGCAGGAGGCGCTGCAGGCGGGTGTGGCCGAAGACGCGTCCCTGTCGGAGTCGATCGGCCTGTTCCAGCGGCTGAGCGGTCACGGACACGAGCTGGACGACGAGCTGAAGCGGCTGGAGCGCGAGCCGGACAAGACGCGGGTCGCGGAGCGGCTGCCGGATCTGCGTGAGCGCACGGAGCGGGTGACGCACGCGGCGGACTCACTGCGGTGGGCGGCGCGGGACCGGGCGCAGCAGTTCGCGAACGATGACCTGGCCTCGCTGAGCGCGCAGATCGAGGTGGAGTCGGGCGCGCTGCGGCACTGGGCGACGACGGAGCCCGGGGCGGCGTCTGCGCAGACTTGGCCGGAGGCGGACGCGAAGGCGGAGAAGGCCGGAAAAGAAGCCGGAAAAGAAGGCGGCGGGGCCGAGCAGGCGGGCTGGGGTGCCGGGCCGGAGGCCATCACCGCGCGCGACCCTCAGCAGCAGCCGACCTACCCGTGGCAGAAGGCAGCGCGTCCGGAGAGCACCCGTTGAGGTACGGCGAGTACCTGTTGAGGTCCGGAGGGCACCCCGCTGAGATGGATGTTTCACTCTGGAATTGATCAGTCGGGTGGATCATCCAGGGCGATCCCAGGCGGACCGTTGGGAGGGGCCGGACTGCCGTCGGGCGCCCTCGCCGGGTAACCTCCCGCTCATGTCCCGCCATGTCGCTATCGTCACCGATTCAACGGCCTACCTGCCGCACCAGACGATGGAGCGGCACGGCATCACCGCGGTGCCGCTGACCGTCGTCATCGGCGATCAGGCCCTCGAAGAGGGCACCGAAATCTCGGCCCGCACGCTCGCCCAGGCCCTGCAGAAACGCAAATCGGTGACGACGTCCAGGCCGAGCCCCGAGGTCTTCGCGGCGGCCTACCGTGCGGCGGCGGAGACCGGTGCGACGTCGATCGTGTCGCTGCATCTGTCGTCCGAGTTCTCCGGCACGTACGACGCCGCCGTGCTCGCCGCACAGGACGCCCCCGTGCCGGTACGGGTGGTGGACACCGGAATGGTCGCCATGGCTCTCGGTTTCTGCGCGTTGTCGGCGGCGGAGGTCGTCGATGCGGGCGGCACGGTCGACGAGGCGGTGGCCGAGGCGGAGAAGCGCGCGGCAGGGACGTCGGCGTTCTTCTACGTCGACACGCTGGACTACCTGCGGCGGGGCGGCCGGATCGGCGCGGCCCAGGCGCTGCTCGGCTCGGCGCTCGCGGTGAAGCCACTGCTGGAGCTGAACGGTGGCCGGATCGAGATGCTGGAGAAGGTACGTACGGCCTCCAAGGCGATCGCCCGGCTGGAGGAGATCGTGGCCGACCGTGCGGGGACGCGCAGCGTGGACATCGCGGTGCATCACCTGGCGGCGCCGGAACGGGCGGAAAAGCTGGCCGAGCGGCTGCGCGAACGGGTCCCGGGGCTGGCGGAATTGCACGTCAGCGAGGTGGGGGCGGTGATCGGCGCGCACACGGGGCCGGGGCTGCTGGGGGTCGTGGTCTCACCCCGCTGAGCGCTGGTGAGGGTGGCCGGTTTATCCACAACCACCGGGTTCCCCACAGGATTCGGCCTTGATCATCGCGTCCGGGCGGATGTGCCTACCGTCTCGTGGCATGGCTCTTCGATCACGCTCACGATCACGCTCTGCGACCAGTGGCCCGGGTCGCGCCCCGGCCTCCGACGTCCGCGCCCGGGATGGGCACGGCCGCCGTCGCCGCCTGCGCAACCACGGTCACGACACCGCCGCGCCGACGGCACTGCGCCGCCGCGCGGAGGCACTCCTTGCCCCGGCACCACGTGCGGCGCCGAGGTCTCCTGGCATGCTGCACGGCCCACCGGCTCCGGAGCGCCTACGGGAAGAGCCGCGCCGCCCGGCCGCTCCGGTCAGTCCAACTGGACCGGACCGGGTGGACGCTGGGGAGGCTGAGGCAGCCCTTGGGGCGGGGGCAGTTGGGCAGCGCGGATTTGGGGCTGTGCGGGAGCGGTTACCGGTTTGGGTGCAGGCCCGATGCGGGCTCGAGCTGAGCACGCTGGCCGCGTTGGCGGTTGTTCTCGTCGTGGCGGCAGGCTTTGCCGCTCAGCACTTCTGGGTGGGGCGGCCACAGACCGTACAGCCGCCGGAAGTGGTGGCCGGGAGCCCGGCGGTCCCGGAGCCGGACCCGTCGCCGGGCCGGCCGCCGACCGCGTCCGCTGGTGGGCCCGGCGGTGAGACCGACGGGCGCATCGTCGTCGATGTGAGCGGCAAGGTCCGGCAGCCGGGCATCCACCGGCTGCCGACCGGATCGCGGGTGGCCGACGCGCTGCGGGCTGCGGGCGGCATCAAGGACGGTACGGACACCGCAGGGCTCAACCGGGCCCGCGTGCTGACGGACGGCGAGCAGGTGGTGGTCGGGATCCCCGCACCAGCACCGGCAGCCACCGGACCGGCTGGGGGCGGCAGCGCCCCCGCGGCTGGTCCGGTCAGCCTCAACTCCGCCACCGCGGAACAGCTCGAAACCCTGCCGGGGGTCGGTCCCGTACTGGCCCAGCACATCTTGGACTACCGGGCCGAGCACAGCGGCTTTCGCTCCATCGACGAATTGCGCGAAGTGAACGGGATCGGCGACCGCCGGTTCGCGGATCTCCAGTCCCTCGTACGGCCATGACGCGCCCGGCAGTCCACGCCGCGTCCGGCCACCGTCTCGGTGCCTCCGAGCCCCGGCAAGAGGGGCCCACGGACCTGCGTCTGGTTCCGCCGGCGCTGGCGGCATGGGGTGCGGCGGCGCTGGCGGTGGGGGCATCGGGGCGCTGGATGGCGGGTTTTGTGGTGGCATGTGTGGCCGTGGCGGGAGGGCTGTTGGCGATCCCCTCGATCCGGTCGGCACGCGCGTCCGGCACGCGGCGCGGTCTCAACGCCGACGCCAGCGCCACCGCCACCGCCACTGCCGTCGCCGCGGCGCTTCTGTGCGCGGCTGCGGGAGCGGCATCGGCAGGGCTGCACACGGCCGACCTCCACCGGGGCCCCGTGCCGGGCCTGGCCGACCAGTACAGCCGGGTCACGGCGGAGCTGACGGTCACCTCGGACGCGCGCATGACCCGGCCTCGGGTGCGGGGTGCCAACACTGTGCCGACGTCGGTCGTGTTCGACGCGGACGTCACGCGCGTATCCGGGCCGGACCGGGTGGCCGCCACCGTCCGTACGCCGGTCCTGGTGATCGCGCCTGCGCATGGGCCGGCGTCGGCCCAGTGGCAGCGGCTGCTCCCGTCCGCCGAACTGCGGCTGACCGGGCGGCTCGCGCCTGCGATGCCCGGTGGTGGCGACCGTATCGCCGCCGTCCTGCGGGTGTCGGACGGTGGACTGCCGGTGGTCACAGGGCCGCCAACTGCCGTACAGCGCACGGCCGGAGACCTCCGGGCGGGTTTGCGTGAGGCGACCGAAGGACTCGCCCCCGACGCGCGGGCGCTCCTGCCGGGGCTGGTCGTAGGCGACACGTCCAGGGTGCCGCCGGAACTGCACGATGCGTTCGCGGCCACCGACCTCACACACCTCCTCGCCGTGTCCGGTGACAATCTTTCCTGGGGATATATGTGACGCCTAGAGATCTTCCCAGGTGAGGCGGGGTGGCCGCCGGCGACGTTACTTGTGAGTCTCCCTGATGAGAGCGAGAGCGTCATCGAGGGCACCGCGTAGCCGCTCGACGAGCAGGATCAACGACACCTGATCGAGGGCCGCGAGGTCGGCCTCGCGCGCGCTTTTCAGCTCATCTTGCGCGTAAGCGAACCGAGTCTGCTGGTCGTGGGTGAGCGGGGGACAGCAAGCGGGCTCTCGGTCGGACTGCTGATTCAACTCATCACCATCGGTTGGTTCGGGGAGGTGGCGACGGCTGGAATGGGCAGCAGCCGTTAACGATGACTAACGAACAGTGACCTAAGCAGAGGCCAACTTTCAAGGTCATATGACGATCGTAATTCGAACGAGCGAACGAGCGATGATGGTGCCCGGCGGGATCAGGGGCGGGGGTCAACCGCCGGGCACCGGTCTTACACAGTGCCCTCTTGCTCTAGCGACGAGGAGGCAGCTCGTCGGGCGAACGCGTCGGGAGCGTTCGCAGGTCCATCCCCCTCGCGCTCGACATGCGAGCAGGCGCCCGCCGGGCGATCGTGGGGGTGAGGGCGAAACACCTCTCGCCGCCACCTCCACCTCGGGAGGCAGCATGCAGCAGTACGACCTAACAGACGCCCAGAAGAAGGCTTTCGAAGAAAACGAGGCAGACTTCCGCAGACTCGACGACCAAATACGCGGCGTCCAGGAAACCGCCCGAACGCGATTGACTAACAACGGCTGGGAGCCCGAGCCCGACCCCGACGGCGGCATCCCCTGTCTGGCCTGCCCGTGCCCCGAGTTCCAGTTCGGCGGCCAGCTCGGAAAATGCAAAAGAGGCAGCTGCCGACACTCATCCGGCAGCCACGACTGGCCAACCTGACCCGGCCACCCGCTCGCGTCAGGTGCCCTCGCGGCGGCAGGAGGCAAGCAGGCCAAGCCCGGTCGGGCTACCCGCGCGCTCCGCGCGGACTGCGACGGGTACTTAAGCGGTGGCGCCGCGCTGGAATCGCGCGCGGCCTCTCGCAGGATCAGCTCGCCGAGCGCGCCGGCCTCGGCCGACGCAGTATCCAGCGGATCGCCGACGCGATCGGCGTCCCGCTCGCGGACCTCGTCCGGCAGTAGAAAGCCCCGGCTTGCCTGCGCCCCCAGGGTGCGAGGCAGGCCGGGGCGGTGTCAGCGGCCGAGGGTGTACGACTTCCGGGTTGTCGGGTCCACGACGATCACGAACGGGGCTCCATAGGTCCTCCTGGACCAGCCCCGGTTTCTCTTCGGGGGCGGCCCTGCCAGCGCCTTCTGTGACCGGTAGCTATCCACCACATCTGCGTACCGCGGATCAACCCACTCGCGCATATCGGCCTCGTCCCTCTCCGTTCCCCAACGACCGTACGGCCGCAGGGGAACGCAGACCAGAGCATCGGTTAGTTCGGGCCCGAATTGGAGCAGTCCCCGGTGCACGCCCCGCCGCCCTCGGAGTGCTCGCACCCCGCTGCAACAGGAATGCTGGTGTCGGTGGGCGCGACCCACAGCGCGGGTTCGGGGGTGTACCCGGCGGCCGTGATGGCTTCCTGACTGCGGGTGAGGGCGTCGGGGTCGTGGCGGTTGGTGTCCGGGGCCTCGGGTACGTGGTGGACGAACAGGCCGAGCCGGTCAGCCAGCGACGCCTTGACGCGCGTGTGCAGGATGATCGCGTGCCAGCCCTCGTCGACGACACGGGACGGCTGCAGGCGGGCACGGGGATGCGCGGCGCAGGCGGCCTCGAACTTGATGGCCTCCAGGGTGATCAGCTCGGCGACGTCGATCGCCATGCCGGGGTTGTTGCGCTGGACGGTGGCGGTCACAGCCACCAGGTCCTCGGGATGGATCAGGTCGAAGACGTTCCGTGTGACGGGCGCCTCGGTGGTGATACTCATGGTGGTGTTCTCCCGTTTCTGGATGGGACGGACGTCCGCGCCTCGGCCGGGGTTTCCTGGCCGGATGCATCGGCCGAGGCGGGTCTTGCAGGCCCGCTGCCCTCCTCTTGCACAGGGTGCTGAGGGCAGCGGGGGTCAGTGGGCGCCGGGCTGCCGGGAACATCCGGGGACGGCGAAGGGGGGCGTGGGCGTCCACGGTTTGTCGGATGGCTGGCCGGCGCGCTTACCGTCGTCGGACATGGGACCCTCCCGGTTCGAGGTGGGGGGGGGAACCTGCCTCAGCTGTCGACGCCCCCAGGCGCCCGGCGACCGAGGCAGGAGTCATGGGGTGGGCCGCTGGCACTTACCAGGGCCGGGAGTGGCGCGGAGGAACGCGGTGACGATCTCCCTGTAGCCCGTGTGGTGAGTCAGGCCTGCGTGGCGGAGTGCCCAACTGTCCGGTTCCAGCTGGTCGGTGCTGGCCTCGGACCGGTCCTGGCAGGTAGTGCATTCGATCTCGCGGATCGGCGGTGACGCGCCCTCAGAGCGGTCCGCACCGAGCGTCCAGGTTGCCTCTTTGATGACGGAGCGTGGGGTCACTGCGTCTCACCCACGCGCTTCGGCCATGCCTCACGGGAGTAGGCGCGGAAGTGGTCGCCACTATGGCCCGCGCGGAGGGTGCAACGCATCGGGGTGCCCGGCTTGGGGACCCAGCACAAAACCGGGATGTGCACGCGCCTCTGCTTCCAACTCGTCATGACGGCCGCCCCGGCGTCGCCTGCCCCGCGGCCGGGGTGAGGCGGCGCTGTTGACGGCACGGCGCGCAGGCGTACCGGCCATAGCCCGGACCGGAAGTCTGCTCGACGGCGTCGATGAGGACTGCCGTCAGCGATGGGCCCTTGTGCCAGTGACACCAGGCGTAAGAGCCGCTGGTGTCGGTGTCGCGGGCCTGCGTAGTCTCTGCCATGTCGGCGCTCCTCAGCAGCGTTGGCCACGCCCCGGGAGGCCTCCACCTCGCCGGGGTCTTGCTGTAACTCCCGACGCTAGGAACCAGCACGTCCGCGCCGCTACGAAGTTGCACCGGATTACACAGCAGTTAAGACCCCCGGCCATGGCTGAGAGGCGCTCTTGACCGCTTGATCCGCAGGCATGACGGTGTGTAAATCCCTGCAACAACTAGCGCGGGAGGCCGCCGATCATGAACATTCAGTTCGTCGGGATCGACCCCGAAACAGACGAGGACGGATGCCCAACCGTATGGGTGGACACGGACACAGCAGACCTGCTGATCCAGAGCTACCAGGCCGACGACGAGACGACCGCGACGTGCGACGGTCTGTCTCCGGCCAGGGCGCCGATCCCGCCCGGCGAGACCGTCATCAGGATCCCGAAGCGAATGGTCCCGATCATCAGGAAGGCGTGCGATGAGCTCGATCCCGGAGTTCGGTGAACTCCTCGCCGACGCCCAGGAGTCGGCCGTCCACCTCGAGATGCGGGACGCCTACTACAGCAACCCACGCTTCGAGGCCTGGCAGGACGGCCAGCGCGTCGACTGGGACGACCGTCCATCGTGGTGGCGGCCCTTCCACCAGGACATCGCGGATGCCGTCGCCCGCGGCGTCGTGGTGCGCCGAGCCCGGATCGTGTCCGAGCCGATCACCGACTACATCCGGTGGGAGCACCACCAGACCCGCGCCAACGTGGAGGCAGGCGAACAGGTCCGCTGGCTTCCCCGGCACCGGGCGTGGGACCTGCTCCTGCCCGGAAGCGACCTGTGGATCTTCGACGGGCAGCTGATGCGCGTCCACCACTTCTCCGGTGACGGCGAGTGGATCAACAAGGAACTCTGCGACGATCCCGCCGTGGTTGATCAGCACGCGGCCGCGTTCGAGAAGGTCTGGGAACGCGCCACCCCCCACGACGAGTACGAGGTCAAGTAGCCCGGTCATGTCTACTTTCCCCACGTCCAGCGTGCAGGAAGCACGCGCAGCTCTCGCAGGCCGGTTGCGGGAGCTGCGCCTGGACGCGGGTATCACCGGCAAGCAACTTGCCAGGCGTTGCGACTGGTCCGTGGCCAAGTCCTCGCGGATCGAGAACGCCGTCACCGCCCCGTCTGACGCTGACATCCGGGCCTGGTGCACGGCCTGTGGCGCCGAGGGACAGGCGGCCGATCTCATCGCGGCCAACCGGCAGGCCGACTCCATGTACGTGCACTGGAAGCGGCTCCAGCGCACCGGCATGCGGCAGTTGCAAGAGACCTCCGCGCGCCTGTACGAGCGCACCCGCCTGTTTCGCGTGTACGCCTCCCACGTCATCCCGGGGTACCTACAGACGCCCGGCTACGCGACCGCTCTCATGGGCACGATCGCGGGCTTCCGCGGCATCCCCGACGACGTCAGCGATGCCGTTGAGGCCCGCATGCGCCGTTCCCGCGTCCTAAACGAAGGTGACCACCGCTTCGCCACGCTCATCGAGGAGAAGGTCCTCAACCACCGCGTCGGCGACACGGAAGTGATGGCCAGCCAGCTCGGCTACCTGATCGCCTGCATGGGCCTGCCGTCCATGTCGCTGGGCATCATCCCCGCCACGGTGCCCCGGGAACAGGTCATGTGGCCGCTCGAACAGTTCACCGTCTTCGACGATGTACGCATCCATGTGGAGCTGCTCGCCGCGAAGGTGACCGTCACTGCGCCTGGCGAACTGGACGTGTACCTACGTGCGTTCGCGCGGCTGACGGAGATGGCTGTGTACGGGGCGGACGCGCGCGCGCTGATTGTGAACGCCATCGAAGCACTGCGTTGACTCCGGACGCAGGGAAGGGCCCCCTGCTCTCCTCTAAGGGAGAAGCAGGGGGCGCGGTGCGTCAGGCGGAGAACCGTGGGATCAGGGCGAGGACAAGACCGGCGACGGCGACCAGCGCGGCGAGGGACGGCAGTGGCCACCGGGCCCGCTCCAGAGCAGCGACGCGGCTCTCCAACTCAGCGACATCTTTCTCCACCTGCCCGGTCCGCTGGAGCGTGGTATCGAGCCTGCCGTTCAACGTGGCGAAGCCCTCGGCGACTGTGCCGCGGAGCCGCTCCAGCTCGACGGCGACCTGAGTCGACTCCTGCGGGGTCACCGCACGTCGAAGCGCGGCGTGTGCCTCGCGCGGTAGCCCGTAACGAACGCGATCGCGGCGGGCACGAGAGCGAGCACGAACAGCGTCACGCTGTCCGGCACCCACTCCAGAAGCCTCGCGTTGTCCTGCACTACGGCGAGTGCTCCAAGGAGTCCCGTCGAGGCGACGTACGTGCCTGCGGTCGCGGCGGTGACCTTCTTCTCAACAGGTGCAGCCATGGTGTTGATCTCCGATCAGGCGGTGACGGTGAAGCCCCGGCGGGCGCCGAGCTTCGAAAGAGAGGACCGGCCCGGGATGCTGTCGGCGTCGGCGCCCTTGTAGCCGCAGCGCCTCTGCCAGGACGCGTACGCGGTGCGGGTAGCCCATCCGAAGTGCCCATCAGCGAGCGCCCGGGACAGAAGCCCTTCGGCAACGAGGGCCTGCTCGACGACCTTGACCCCGTAGTACGAGATCGGTGTGCCACGCCGAGGCGGATCGGCCTTGGCCGCGGCCACAAGCTTGGACAGGTCCACGACGGGCTTCGCGGCAGGCTTGGCCGGCGGCTTGGCGTCCGCCGGCGGCGTCGGTACCGGGTCGGCGAGACGGTCCGCGATCTGGTCCCGCATCGCGTCCATCGTGAAGCCGCGGGGATCCACTTTGCCCGGCTGCCACTCCAGATGCCCGATGACAGAGCGAGGGCCCCAACCGTGATACCGGCAGATCGCCGCCGTCGCTTTCTCGATCGCCTCCAGTTGGACGGTCGGCCAGGGGTCTTGGCCGTCGCCGAGGTTCTCGCACTCGAAGCCGTAGAAGTGCCGGTTGCCGTCGGTGTCGGCCTCGTCGTCCCGTGGGAGGGCGGGGGTCTCGGTGATGACGGCCTGGAGTACGTCGCTGTCGCCGAGGCCGGCGTGGTTGGCGCGTCCGTATCCGACAAGGTGGATGGTGCCCTGCTTGTCGATGACGACGTGGCACAGCGGGCCGGGCAGGGCGGTGTAGCCGTCGCGGCAGATACGGACGGTGGCGTCGGTGCCCTTGGTGACGGTGTGGTGGATCATCACGCCGTGCACGGGGCCCCAAGGGCCTTTGTGGTTGCGGTTGTGGTTCTGCCAGCGGCCGACCTCGACGACGGTCAGGCCCTCGGCGCGCAGGAGCGCTGCGAAGGTGTCGGCAGTAGGTGGAGTGGCCATCAGCGATCCTCCGCACCCGCCCGAGCGAAAGCAGCGTTCGCCCAGAACATGACCTCTTCGATCTTCGTGACAACGAGCGCCTTCTCGCGCCCCTCCGGGAGCCGCTCGTTCAGCTCGTCAGCCAGGCGTCGACAGGCCTGGCGCACGCTGGTGTGTTCGTCGCGCTTCTCCTCCGTCGTTGCGGCGTGGAACGCAAAACGGTGGGCGATGTCCTCGGGTTGCATGAGCCCTCCAGGGCATGAGAAAAGCCCCGCCGCAGGGGATACACGACGGGGCGATGGTGGGTCCGCGGTTGGCGGAGATTCAGTTAGGTCACGGACTCAGGCGCCTGTGGGGACGCGCTGCTCACCTGCTCAGTTGTTCACACAGGTGTTGCCAAATGCAGGGTTGAGCGCGGCGATGACGTTGACGGTGTTGCCGCAGACATTGACGGGAATGTGCACGGGAACTTGCGCCATGTTGCCGCTGAGGACGCCGGGCGAGTGCGCGGCCACCCCTTCGACGATGGCATCCCCGGGCCAGGGGGCAGCGGCAGCGGACGTGGCACCGCCGAGGAGCGCGATGGCGGTGAACGCGGCCGCAGCGAGAATCCTGGGCTTGCTCATGGGTTACCTCCAGGTGAGAAGGGAGTACTCCCCTGGAGGTTCGCCCAGAGGGCTGCACGATGAGATGACTGGTAGCCCGGAAGCAGTAGTGGAATCGCCCGTTCGTGAGTCACAGCGTCCGTGGCTGCTTGACATCGACATTGAGATGCCCCGGCCAGAAGGCACGGGGCGGAAGGGTCGGAGCGGGTTATTCGACGATGAAGCTGATGTGCAGACGCAGGTTTCTACTGGTCGCAATATCAGCAGTCGACGTACGCAGGGTGCACAGCCCGCTGGTGGCGATCACGAAACCCCCCGTACAAATCCCGTCGTCCCAGTCACCGTTGACCGGTCCAGCAGCTGGGCGCCATCCGGAAGGGGCTGTGCAGATGTCCGTGTCTGGCAGCTGCCCGCCGACCAGCGCGATGGCGGCGCCTGTGCGCTGGACGTACATGTCCAAGACGACCGTGTTGCCGGAACGGGCGCCCCGGAAGTCATTCACGCTGAACCCGGCGGCCGCGGCGAGCCCGGCGGTGGTGATGGTCGACGTGTGGGTCAGGAGCCGCCCTGCGGTGATCCGCATACCGGCGAGCCAAGCGGTCATGCGAGCCTCCTACAGGGCGACGATGGTGGGCTGCGCCAGGCGGATATCGGTGCCTGCGGCGTGCGCCTTGGTGATCCCGTTGACGGCGCGAGTGACCGTGAAGCGCTGCGGATTGACCACCTCGAACTGATCGAACTTCGCCTGCGGGCTGACGTTCGTGTTGCCCGCGAACGTCGACGCCGTGATGCCGACTGCACCGCTGGCGATGGTGTTCGTGACGATCGTTTCGTCGTGGTGCCACACCGTCGGCTCCTCGGTGCCGACGGGCCACACTCGCATCTGGATTCGGTGCCCGGTCAGCAAGACCCTGACTTCGAACTCCGTGCCCGCCGTGTACGTGTACGGCAGGGTCGGAGTCCCGCCGATCTGCGTGGTGTCCCGCGTCACGGACAGGAACAGGGCGCCACCCGTGCCGAAGTGCAGACGCGCCCGGTAGTACGTCGAGGTGTTGACGTAGCGCAGCAGCACGGCGGGCACCATCGACGCCCCGGTGGAGACCTGCCCCGCCGACATGCGGCACCGAACCTCGCAGTCGGCGAGGTCCCCAACCGTGGCCTGGAAACGCACGTTGGTGATCGGGGCGCTGAGGGTGATGGCGCCGCGGGATCCGTCGACTGAGCGGTCCGCGGCGACTCCGCCAACCTCGGTCCACAGATGCCCCGAACTGCTGGTTCCCCAGGAGTTCGCGACCGTACGCGCGAAGGTGTCGGTGCGGTTGGTGACCGCGGTTGCCGTGACCACCTCCCCGCCGAGGCGGAGGTCCATCGGCATCTCGGCCGGATCCGTCACCCACCCAGGCCCCACATCGGCGTGGACCTCCAGCTCGGCGACCGCGCTGGAGACAGCCGTGCCAAGTGAGCTGCCGTCGGTGTCGGCCCGTCCGAGGACCGGATCATCCACAACACCGACCGTCCACGGTGATCCGGGCGAGCAATTGAAGCTGATCTCCCACGTGCGTACGCCGATCTGCTCCGCGTAGCCCTCGACGATCAGGTCGAGGGTGTCGGCGCCCACCCAGATCGGCGGGTGAAGGATCCGCAGGAGGTCGCCCTCGCGCAGCCGCAGGACGTCGGGAATCAGGTGCGGTGCCTTGTGCAGCAGGATGCGGACCGACGGGACGCGGACTCCATCGACGGTGCCGAGGTACAGGCGCCACCCGGCGATCTGCTCCGGCTGATCGTCGCTGTAGAGGTTGAGGCTCGTCTCCTCGTCGTAGCGGCCCACGCCGTCTGGCGGGTCTTGCACGGACAGCGGGCCTTCCTCCAGGACCACGCGCGCCGAGCTGCCCCCGATGCGTTTCACTGTCTCGTCGTTGCGCAGCGCAGAGTCGTCCTCGACTGGCTCCAGCGGCGGCGCCACCTCCCGCGCCGTGTAGTCCAAGACGAGCGCCGGCGTCTGGTTGTAGAGGCTGGATCGGTCCCGGTATCGCAGGGCGAGCCGCTCGCGGTCCTCGTAGAGGATTCCGCCGTCCGCCTCCGAGCACTCCTCCAGCAGGCTCAGGATGGTTGCCGATCGCTGCGGGCCCATCCGCTCGGCCCCAAGGGTCAGGTCCCCGTCGTACACGACCAGCGGAAGAGCCTCCTCGGCTGCCAGCCGCCGCAGGCGCTCGATCGCGGACTCCCCAGCGAATCCGCTGTCGGCGCTCTCGTAGGTGGTGACGCCGGCGGCGGCCGGAGTGACTGTGCCCGCCACTCCGTTCCAGGTGGCGAGGTGTCCGATCGTCATGCCGTCCAGGGCGCTGCCCCATGCTGCGGTGAGCGCCGAGGCTCTGCCGGGGACGCCGGTGTAGACCGTCCGCGCGTACGAGTAGCTGTTGGCGACGACGTCGCGCCAGGCTGCGGCCACGTACGTCTGTCCGCCGGAAACAGCGGTGAACACTTGGAGCCTGTTCCAGACCCCCACGAAGGCGGCCAGCGCGTCGGCGTCCGTGAACGACACGAAGGCAAGTACGGCGTCTTCGATGTCGCGGATCTCAACCCGCACCGCCGACACACTGACCAGGACCACCACGCTGTTCATGCCGGCCCCGGCGACCTGTACCCGCAGGATCTGCTCCAGCGTGGGCGGCAGGGCAGGCAGGTTGTAGACGGCCTCGACGTGCCAGCCGGTCGCGGTAGTTTTGGGGATCTGGCCCGCGATGCTGGCGGGGGCTTTGGTGGTGGGCAGGGCTTTCGAGCCGTACAGGCTGTCGTCCGCCGCGAATTCGAGACCGCTGACCTTGAGGGGTGCGACTCCCGCGATGGGCGAGTAGGCCTGTGTGGCGTCGCGGTCCTCCTCCATTGGCCAGTACGCAGCTGGGGCTCCGGAAGGGATGCGGCGCCGGAGCGTCGACTCCAACGCTTTGGTGCCCTGCCCGTATCGGCGGAGGATCCCTGACGCCTGGGCGGGCACCCACGCGGCCTGGCCGGAGGTCTCCCAGCGCCCGGGCCACTCCGAGATTTCGCCTGTGAAGCGGGCCTCGCGATCGGTGATCTCTGCGGCGCCCGCGAGCGTCCACGTCTTGCCGGTGCCGTCTGCGAAAGCGGCGGTCCCCGGGGTCAGGGCATGGAAATCGGGGCTCGCCACGATGGTCCCGCCGATGCCCGACCGGACCTCGGCACGGTGAACACGCCCGGTCGGGGGCAGCCACGGCGGGGTGACCGTGAACGTACTCGGCGACAGCTCCAGTGGTGCCGTCGAGTTGAAGATGCCCGACGGCGTCCCGGACACGACGTCGGCCCCGGCCTGAGTCCACGGCCCGTCCAGGCTCTCCGCCCAGTACAGGCGGACCGTGCACCCTCCTGCCCCGTTGTCGACGTCCAGCGTCGCCCGCACCGCGGCGCGGCCAGGCAGAGCGGGCAGGGTGCGCCCGCCAGCGGACGAGGTCACGCCGTCGGTAGACCAGCGGAACCACAAGTTTCCCGAGTCGACGTGCAGCATCCACGACCGCTGATTGCCGGTCGTCACCCACTTCCCGATGAGAATCTGCGTGTTGACCTCCCCCAGGTCTGCCGAGAGCTCGACGCGTACGTCGATGTCCCCCGTGATGTCGAGGGCTGCGGTGTCGGGGGTGGACGCGATGTCGGTGCTCTGGCCGGTGAGCGCCAGGTAGGACTCCGGGCCCAATACCGAGACCCGCACGGGGCTGTTGCGGCCGATCAGCCCGTAGTGGGGGGACAGCGGATTGCGCCGTGAGTACCGGCCGTCCTTGTTGTTGAGCGTCAGCGTGCAACTGGCCGGGTCCGTACGGCTGCCCTGGTCCCGGCGGCCGCGGTCGTGCGTGATGATGTCGCGCAGTAGGACGTCCCCGGTGATGTCGGTCCACACGCCGCCCACCTGCAACTCGATCTTCGCGTCGAGCGGGTCTTCCGGGAACGCCACGGCTGGTCTCCTCTCATTTGCCGAATGCGGTCTGCACGCTGCCGCGGCCGTCGCTGGCCACGATCGTGCGGATCAGCTTCTTGACTGCCTCGGGCCCTTCGACCACCACGCGGACAGTTGTCGTGCTCTGTCCGGATCGGCGTCCGGACACGCCCCCACCAGGCGCAACACCGGTTTGTCCGGGGCGCGGTACGGACACGAGTCCGGACATCGTCCGGTCCACAGCGGACTGTCCGGAGCGGATTCCGGCGACGAGGCCGGCGGGGATGTGACGCCCGACCTGGTCGGCCATCACCTTCGAAGGCGATCGGATGCCGAGCGCCTTCTTGATCGCCTTGGACATGCCCTTGGCGATGGCGACCATCTGCTTCTCGATCGCGGACTGCTGCGACCGCATGCCCTGGATGAGGCCCTGAGCCGCCGAAATGCCGGTCCCGTACATGGCGTTGCCCGCGACCGAACCGGCCTGCTCCGCTGCTGTCTTCAGCAGCTGCTGCTGGGCGTTGATCTGCCGGATCGTGCCCTTGTCCGCCGTCGCCAGGGCCTGCGCCGCGGCGGACCCGCCCGCGACTCCTGCCTGCGCGATCTGAGCGATCAGGTCAGCGCTGACGCCCTTCTTTTTCAGAGCCGCGAGGTTCGAGGCGAACTGCTGGGCCTGGCCGACGTCGCCGATGAGCCCGGACAGGATGCTGTCCCCAGTGACGGGCCCGCCGTCGTTGCTGGTGATGTTGGCACCGGACAGCACTCCCTCGCGTACGTCCTTGGCCAGCTTGTCCCTGCTCTTGATGAGGTCGGCATACGCCTTCGACGCGGTCTTCATCCGTGTGGCGAGCGTCGCCTCCTTCCCTGCCAGGCGGGTCAGTGCCCGTGTGTCCTTGTCGATCCGGCCCAGCGCGTTGGAGCGGCGCCGGCCGGGGGCGAGGCGATCGCGCACGATATCCGCGAGCCGCTGCGATGCCGACCGGACTTGCTTTGCCGAGCCGGTGAGGCCCTCGACGAGGCCCCGGGCGATCCAACGCCCCTGCGCCGTGGTGACCTTGGACGGCGACGAGATGCCGAGGGCCTTGGCGATCGGTCCGGGGATGACCGAGCGCGCCCAGCCCATGATCTGCGACTTGATCCACCCGCCCATGGACTGAATGCCACGCCACAGGCCGGACACGACGTCCATGCCCTTGTTGTAGAGCAGCGAGCCGAGGGAGCCGATCCCGCGCGAGATCCGACCCGGTAGCTCGCGCACCCAGGTGATGAAGGACAGCACCTTGGCGGTCGCGGCGTCACGGAAGCGCTGGAACGCCGCGGAAGCAGCCGTACGGAGTTTCCCCGCGAGGCCGCTGATGGCGTTGTAGGCGCGCGAGGGGAGGCCCCGGAGCCAGATGACGAGCTCCGCCATTTTGCGGATCGACCACTGCTTGGCCTGGTCGAACCAGGTTCGGACCTTGCCGGGGATCTCGCGGAACCACTCGATCGCGCCCATGATCCGGCCGACCGCTGCAAGGACGGCGTCCTTGATCCACGCCCACGCGGTATCGACGATCCGCCGGAAGGTCTCCGACTCGTTGTACGCGTAGATGATCGCGGCGACGAACGCGATGATCGCGATCACGATCCACGTGATCGGATTCGCGAGGAACGCGCTGTTCAGCAGCCACTGAGCAGCCGCCCACACCTTCGTGGCCACGGCCACCAGGCCGCCCCACAGGGCGTACAGCTTCATGGCGACGACGACCGCGGTGATCCCGATCGCGATCCCGTTGAGGACGTCCGGAGGCAGGGCGTTGACCACTTCAGCCAGCTTGAGAGCCAGCATTGACGTGATGCCGATCAGCGGTCCGAAGGCGATCAGCACGTTGATGGCGGCCCTGGCGAGGGTGCCGAGGAGCTGCCCGGCCTCGCGCGCCAGAGCCATGAAGCGCTCGAACCCTTCGGAGCCCTTGAGACTCCCTGCCCACTTGGAGAAAGCCGCCGTCATCGACACGAGGCCGCCCGTGACGCCATCGCTGGCGGGGAGGAAGGCCTGGAGGAGCTTCGCGAATCCGACCGCGAGGTTCTTGATGATCTGGAGGAAGTTCGTCAGCGCCGGGCCCGCAGCGCCGGACATGTCGTCCGCCCACTGCTTGAACCCAGCCGACTTGACGCCCTTAGCCACGCCGTCCAGGAATTCCGAGAACGCGCTCGCCGCGGCCTTCACGAACGGCGTGAGGACCGGCAGTAGGTCGCGCAGGATCCCGATGCCCTTGGTGAAAACGGGCATGGTCGTGCCGGAGAGGCTGTCGGACCAGGCCTTGAAGTCGGACTTGAGGCCGATGAACGCCTTCGCGGTGGCCTGCGTCGCGGGGGGAAGCTTGGACAGAGCGTCGGTGTAGGCCTTCTGCGCGGCTGCGGCTTTCTCCCCGCCCTCCGCCGCCGCCTCCTCCGCAGCGGCGGCCAGGTCGGCGACCTTGCGTACGGCTTCCATCTGTTGGCCCGTCGCGAGGCCGAAGGCCTTCACAGCGATGCCGGCAGCGGCTGCGCCCGCCGCGAGGCCGCCCACAGCGGTCGTCACGGCGGCGACGGCCGGCACCCCAGCGCCCACCCCTGCCACGGCCTTGCCGACCCTGCCGAGCGCCGAGATCGCGGTACGTGCGCCCCTGGCGATCCCGGCGCCCAGGGTGCGGCCCATGGCGTCCGACTGCGACACGAAACGGCCGTGCATGTCGCGGAGTCGGCCGTCGGCCATGCGCGTGAAGCCAGCCAACCGCAGTTGTGACTCGCGCAGGCCGTTTCGCCAGCCAGAGTCGTCGGTGCGGAGAAAGCCGACGAGTTCACCGAGCCTAAGTCCCACGGCGCACCCCCTTGGATTTCGGTTCGGGAGGTGCGAAGTGCCTAGCCAGGCGGGTCTCAGCCGACAGGAGGCCGAGGATGCGCAACTTCAGCCAGCGCCACGTTCGTTCGTGGAGGATGCCGCTGCCGATGTCGATGCCGTACGTGCCGTGCAGGTCGGCCTCGATCAGCGGCCATTGCTCCAGCAGGGCGGGCCAGGTCAGTCCTTCGATACCGCCTTGCGCTTGCGGGCGGTGGCCTGGCGGGTACTCGTACCACTCGTAGAGGCCCGTCGCTTCGTCTTGTTCTCCACAGCCGATGAGGCCCCGGCTCGGCGCTGCGCCCTGTTCTGCGCCGGGGCCACCTTTTCCGGGTCACCACCCGCCGCCCAGAAACGCTCGGCGGTCTCGGTGTCGGCCACGACCCAGAACACGCAGGTCAAGGCTGTGTGCTTGAGCCAGGCCCAGTCGACCTCGGTGCGCAGGGCGTCGTAGGCGGAACCGAGCGCAGTCCGGTAGAGGTCCAGCTCCTCGGCGTCGTCGAGGGCCTCGGTGTCGATCTCCTCGCCCGACTCCACCATGCGTGTCGCGCTGGTCATCAGGCGCTGGATACGGAGCCCGTCATCAGCGGACGGAGCTTCGATGCGGTAGACGCGGACCGTCTTGTCCTTGCCAGGGACGGGGAGCTCCAGGGCGTCGTCGAGCAGCTCATCAACGGCTGCGAATTGGCGGGCCATTACGGGGCAATCGGGTTCGTGATGGGCGTCAGCGCGCCCGTGCCGGTGAAGGTGACCTGGACCTGGTCGAGGTCGGTGTACTCGCCGCCCTGGGGCTCCCAGTTGGGCAGGCCGTAGCCCTCGTACGCCTCCGGCAGGCCGTTGCGGTCCATCCACCGCAGGTGGACCTTGTGGTCCTCGCCGTACGCGAGCCACGCGGTGCGGATCTTTTCATGCACCGGGCTGTACGCAGTGGAGTCGGGGGTCGCCTTACGGTTGAACGTGGCCTCGACTTCCCACTCCTGGGCCGTCTTCGTGTTTTCCTTCCAGCCATCAGAGTCGTAGCTCGTGCTGTCCTCGTGGTTGGGCTCGGCGGTCCACTGGAACTCCGTGACCGCCGGGCACAGCTGCCAGTCCGGCACGGCCACGGTGCCCATGTTGATCTCCAGCCGCCAGCGGCGGGCAAGAGCGGTCTCGGTCGGCGTCGACATGACGGCCTCCTACTCGTAGAGGTGTGATGAGGGGCGCGTCGTGCGCGCGTAGAAATTGGCGGCGAGCTCCATGCGTCCGTGCTGGTCCTGGCCCATGAGGGCCTGCGACTGCCGCCAGATCAGGGCCACATGGACACCGCCGAGCACGAGGCCGCGGCGGTTGTGGAGCAGGTCGAACAGCGCGTCGGCGATCGCGTCCAGGTCGCGTGGGTCGCGGCCGGCGCGCATGCGGATCTGGATGCCGGTGGTGGCGTCGGTGAGGCCGGTGTCCGAGACGGGGTACGCCGTCAGGCACAGGACCCGGTCCGGTTCGTCCGGCATGACCGTGAAGGTGATCCCGGTCTCCGTGGCGGCGTAGATGCCATCGGGCCGGTAGATGGCGAGGCCGGTGTCCTCGACGAGCGTGGCGAGGCCTCCGAGGAGGTCGCTGGTGTAGCCCACGGGCACCTCCGGACATGCGAAAAGCCCCGCGCAGGGCGGGGCTTGAGGGGTGGGGAGGTTAGCCGCGGAGCCAGCGGCGGAGGCCGACAGCCATGAGCTCCAGCATCTTGGCGCGCTCCGTATTCATCGGCTGCTCCAAGTACTTGGCCTGCCTGCCGGGGAGGTGCTTCCAGTCCATCTCTTCGTGCTGACGGACGGCGTAGACCGAGTCGAAGCTGATCGACCCGTTGAGGCCGTCCACATCAACGCGGCCGGACCGCTCGAGGGTGCCCTCGTCGAGCGGGACCAGCTTCCTGGCCTCGCCGAGCGTGTGCTCCAGCGCCCGCTCCAGACCCTCCGAGGCGAGGCGCCGGCCGCGGGAAGTCCACAGCCGGTCGCCGTTCCAGTTCATGCGCGCGTACTGCGTCACAGGAGCTGCACCTCCAGATGGTCGGGGGTCGCCAGCCCAGCACCGTCACGGCGAAGCGCGGCGATGACCGTGGTGGTGCGCCCGGTTGGGAGGGTGACGCGGGACTTGGCCGGGCAGTCGGCTTCGAGACGGACATACGCGGTCGACGAGGATGTGACCTCGTCGCCGCCAGGGTTGCGCACCGTGCGCGTCTGCTCGTCGAGGAAACAGCGCACCGTGACCGGGTCTCCGTACTTCGGCCCGTACGGTCCGTCGCCGAGGAGCGGTTCGACGACGATCTGATGGCGCAGGAGGTAGGCGGGGATCCTCACGTGACCACCAGGCCCAGGATGAACAGATCCGCGGTGAGGTCGGGTGAGCGCAGAGCCTCCAGCGCTGCGCCAGCGATCTCGCGGCCGCCGACCGCGGCAGAGCCGCCCGCCGACGAGCTGGCCCCGGACAGAGCCACAGAGCCGATCTTCACCGAGCTCCAATTGCCTGCCACGCCCAGCTCGTCGCCGGTCTCCTCCCACCACTGCACCTGAGCGCAGACCGCATCCGAAAACGCCGCCAGCACAACCGCGTTGGTCGGCATCCCGGTGACCGTGTCGGCCTCGTACCAGCAGAGCCGGAACGCATTCGAGTCCAGGAATCGCGACGCCCGCGCGAGCAGGGCCGCGATGTCCGCGGGCGCCGTCTGCCCGGTGTACGTCACGTACTCCGCCGAGGTGGCGTAGATCCGGGCCATGGCCACCCCCTACGCGGACGCGCCGATGATGACGATGTCGTACGTGACGCTGGTGCCCGCACCGGAGTTAGCCACCTTCAGCAGGTCACCAGTGCCGGCCGTCACCGCGTACGCCGTGGCGTCCGCGACCCCGGCCATGGCTCCCACCGAGGCACCCGGGCGGAGAGTCAGCGTTCCCGTCGCAGTGAGCAACCCGATCCACGGGTTCGTGGCGGCCCCGCCGACGACGACGTTGTTCACGTTGGCGTCGGCCGCGGAGACGTACAGGCCCTTGACCCGCACGAATGTCAGGGCGGCCCCGAAGGCATCGAGCAGCACGCCCGCCAGGTCGAGATCCTCTGTCGCACTCGCGGCGAGGGTGCGCCGGTCGTGGAAGACCTTGTCTGCCTTCCCCGCGGTCGTGCCCGAGCCGAGATTGACCGCCCTGCGGAACGCGAGGGAGTCCTCAACCGAGGTCAGGTCCAGGGCCTTGGTCTGGGACACCGACGCGGCCATGGACAGCGTGCTCGTCACACCCATCAGGACTCACCCCCATCTACGTACAGTGCGGCCAGCTCGTCGCGGGTCGCCTTATCGGCTACCTCGTCGTCCATGCCCTGACTGATCACGTAGGCCTTCCAGTCCGCCTTGGACGCGCTCTTGACCGGACGCTCCAGCGGTCCGGCATGTTCCTCCTCGGGCTCCGCCGGCGCATCAGCGACGCGGCGCCAACCAGACGCCCGATCCTCTGCGAGGGCTTCGTACCGCTGGGCTTCCTCGCTGCCCTCAACAGGCCGTACCCGCTCGGCGACGAACTGGCCTGAGCCTCGCTCATAGGTGGTGGCCATGGGCGTCACACCTTCAGCCCGGTCATGGCCGCGTGGGCCTTCTCGTTGCCGTACTCCAGGCCGATCTCGCCGTACAGCTGGACCTCGTCGGAGGCGCCGGTCTTGGCGAGCGGCTCCTCGAACATGACTCCCTTACCGGGCACGTTGAGGAACACCGGGCGGCACTGCTCCAGGGAGGCGACCGTGATGGTGTCCTGCGGTGCGTGGCGGTCCATCATCACGTTGAGGGTGCCGAAGTCGGTGATGATCGTGTCGACGGCGACACCGCCGACCGTCCGGGACGTCTCCTGGAACTGGCCGTAGGCGCTGGCAAACGCCTTGGTCACCGCTCGGCGCTGCGCGCTGTTGACGACGAGCGTCGCGGTCTCCTGCTCCGAGATGCCGCCGTTGTCGTAGGCGAGCTGGAGCAGGTCCGAGACGTGGTCCGTGGTGAGCGCGGTCTCCCACGGGTTGGTGTACGCGATGCCCGTGGCCGTGCCCAGGGTGATCGCCGCGCCGCCCGAGGACGTGGCCACCTTGAAGGTGTTCACGTCGATGGCGTCGACGTAGTAGATCCGCCCGGCGACGACCCCCGTCGCCGTGGACGTGTTGGTGAAAACGATCTTGTCGCCGTCCGCCAGGCCGTGCGCCGTCGAGGTGATCGTGTCGGTCGCCGACGTCGCGCCGGTCGTGGTGACGCCCTTCGCGATCCGGTTGCTGGTGATCGCAGCGAGCAGACCACGGGTCTTGCGGGCGGTCGCGTTCGTGGTCGGGTTCGAGTACGCCCCGTTGAGGAAGCTGTAGTTCACGTCCAGGGCGATGGACTTCAGCGCCTGAGCGACCTGCCAGTCCAGCTCGTTGTTCACCGGGTTCGAGCCGTCCACGCCCCGGAACGGTGCCGCACCCGGGGTCGCCAGCTGACCGATCGCGGCCTGCTTGGTGTACGAGACGGACACCTTCTCCTGGTGGATCTGCGCGACGTTCCGCACGTTCGCCCGCACGCGCTCCTCGGCGGTCGGCGCGGTCGCGCCCTCCACCCGGGTGCGCTGCGACGGGTCCCGCAGGTCGTACGTCTGCCACTCGAACTCAACACCGGTCGTCATACCGCCGCCGGTCAGGCCGCCGATGGCGGACAGGAACGGAGTGTCGGCCGGAGTCAGGGCGAACAGCTCGCCCGCGTAGTTGGGAAGATCGAACGTGGTGCCCATCCCGGTGATTCCGGCCATGGTCGCTCCTTAGGTCATGTCTGCGCGGCCTTCTGCCGCTTGAGTCGGATGACGGTCGCGAAGTCGCGACGCTTCGTTGCTTCCTCGATCTGCTTGTCGAGGGTGTGGGGCTGATCGCCAGAGCCGCCAGAGAGGTCGGCACCGGAACGGCCGGCGCCCTTCGGGGCGAGCCTGGAGAGCTTGGCGACCGCCGACTTGATGGCCTTGAGGTCGACCTCGCCGTCCGCGCCTACGAACTGGCGGGTGTCGATGAGGTCGGCGGCCTCTCCGAGGTCTACGCCTGCGGCTGCGACGGCCGCGCGGAATTCCGTGGCGGCGAGCCGGGGGGCGTATTCGGCGGCGGCGGCCGTGCGGCCTGCCTTCTCCGCTTCCTTGACGGCCTTCTCCTGCTCGGTCATGTTCGCGGCCTTGAGCGTGGCGAGCTCGTCCTGCGCGGTCTTGTTCTCCTTGGCGCGCTTCTCCCACTTGCGGGCCTCGGCTTGCCAGTCCGTGGTGTCTCCGGACGCCTGTCCGGACTGCTGTCCGGCCTGGTCAGAGCTCTGACCGCCGGAGCCGTCACCGCCCTGTCCGGACGTGCCGGTCTCACCGGAGCCGGACTGTCCGCCGGATCCGGAGGCGCCTTCGCCCTCGCCGTTGCCACCCGCGATGGCGTAGATCGGCGAGCCGTTGCGGCGCCTGCCGAGGACGGTGCCCGCCGCGAAGGTGGCCAGCGGGTGTTTGAAAGGGTGCTGCATGGTGTTCTCCCTTTTCGGGTTCCGGCGTGCCCGTGCGGGCAGTGCCGGGGGGCTGTGGGCCGCGAGCCCGTCGGGGGCTCCGCAGGCGAGCTGTGAGGGGCAGGCGTACCGTCAAGACATGGCTGTGTACGTGCACTACCTTGACGGCGCAGTGCCAGAGGACTACGGGCGGAATCATGAGAACTTCGCTGATGACCACGAAGTGATCTACGAGTACGAAGTCCTGGAAAGTGGCGCCGTACGGGTCCTTCGGAGCCGGGAGGGCTGGCCAACGGTGGTAGACACTGTCGTCGGACCGCATGCCTACCTGACCATCAAGGGGCGGTTCCGAGGCGACCCCTCGGCCTGATTAGCGAGCGCTCCCGATCTGCTCGCGCGCAGGCTTGCGGCGTAGGTCGTCGTGCGCAGCCACGTGGGAACGCATCACGGCCTGCCACGCCCGAACCTTCACCCCGGCCTGGCGGCGCGCCTGCTTGTCGAGGGCGACGGCCTGGCGGCGCTTCCAACGGCGGATGTGCCGCTCGATTTCCCGCTGCCGCTGGGTGTCCTCGTACGTCGTGCCTGGCGTCGCATGGTGCGGCGGCCGGGTAGTCACTCCGGGGAGGTAGGCGGACAGCGAGTGCCTGCAATTGGGATGGAATAGCCCGGCGGCCCTGGCCTCCAGCAGCGATCCGGCGACGTGCACGGCTACTGTCCGCGTCGGGGCGAGTAGCTGTGACGGCTGGACGCTGTGCTCAGCGCGGATCGTGTGCGGGCCGGACTCCGGGCCGAGGGTGAGGATCTCGCCCTCCCAGCGGGCGCACAGCGGGCATTCGAGCGGCGCGTCCGACACGATCACCAGACCCACTCGGATCTCGGCCAGGGCGTCGATGTGGCCCTCGATCGCCGCGCGTGCGGTGACGGACCGTACGGCCATCTCGGCGTACGAAGCGAGCTCCCAGGAGCGGCCGGAAGAGTCTACGAACCCAGTGACGCCGCGATGCGAGAACTGATCGAGCGCCCGCTGCGACGCCTGTCGCCGCGTCAGGCCGCCAAGAAGCGTGCTCGCCGACGCACGCGCCACTACGGACCGGTACGTGTCGACGACGGCGCGGGTGATGCGCTGGTACAGCGGGCGCGTGTCCTCGGCGTACGACGCCGCAAGCCGGTCGACCGCCGACGCGTTGGGCAGTGCGCGGCGCGCGGCCAGCTCCCGGCCGATGTCCAGAGCCCCGAGCTCGGCGACCGCAGCCTGACGACCGCGTCCGTACGCCTCGATCAGGGCCTCTGCGATGGCCCCGTTGGCGTCCTGCTGGAGCGCCTCGGCGATGGTCTCGACGGCCTCGCGGAGGTTGCCGACTGCGGCGAGCTTGAGCTCTGCCCACCGTGGACTGTCGATGTCCTCGGCGAGTGCTCGGGTGAGGTGCCCGAGGAGCGCGTACTCCGCGTCCTCGTACAGCTCACGGACTTTCGCCGCGAGATCCTCTGCCATCGCTGGGGACACCGGCATATTTCCTCCGAACCGGGGCTGTGCCGACGGTGGTAAACCCGTTCGCCTCGTTGCGCATGCGCACGGGATCGACGTGTGATTTCCTCAAATCCCGCTGCGTAGGCCAGAGGAGATGCCGTGTCGACTCCGCTCGAAGAATGGGAAGTTCAGGATTTCCTCAACCGTGGCATTAATCTATTGCTCGTGGACTTTTTCTGGACGCGATGGCTGAATCGATCGGAGCTTTCGGATCTGGAGATGGGCGAGTTGGCAATCTTGGGTCAACAAAACCTTGTCGAGCCCTGGCGTCATTTCTCTGGTCCGGACTCCGGTAAGATCCGCGATCTGCTGCTGGCCAATGCGGAAGAGGTGTCCTCCGGCTTCCAGTCCTGGATCCAAAGCAATCCATCTTCTAGCTTGTTGGCAGATGGGATCCGGGAGCCGCTGAGTCGCTTGGTAACTGCGGACGGCTTCAGTGCCTTCACTAACAGTGGCTTTGGGAAGCTGGCCGAAATCTCGTATGGTGAGGCAGACAGTCTCGCGCGAAAGGTGAAATCCCTGGAGCATCGGGAGTGGACACCTGGAGATTTGCCTCAGCTGGCGGTATGCGCAACGTTGGGTGTGCTAATTGCCTCGGCTCTTCATAACAAGAATTACCGTTTGGCTTTCTTCCTTTCGAATTGGTTCGAAAGGGTTGGATGCACAGACCTAATCGTCTGAGCACGCCGTGCTTACAGGGTGAGAGGACCCTCTTCCCCGATCTTCAAGGGGTCGGCGACGGTGCGCCCTGACTCCCCGAGAATCCGGTCGGTCTCCGCAGTAACCTGATCATCGTCCCAGTCGGGATGGATCAACCGCACCAGGGTCTCGGTGGACGCTGCGTCAGCACGGCGCAGTAGCTCGGCCGTGGTGGCCAGCTCGACGGGCCCCTCGCTGATCGAGTCCTGGAACTCCACCTTCGGCGGGGTTACGTCCAAGCCGCTCACCCGGAACCGGAACCCGGCCAGCACAGCTAGCCACGCCGCAGAGATGTTCGCGACGCCTGGGTTCCAGTACAGGGCCTTACGCCCGCGAGTGCTGAGGCTGCGCCGGTCCCGTGCCCGGATCTCCGTCGCGGTGACCGCGGTGCCGTCGCCGTGCTCGCCGAACGTCGAGGCGGAGTAACCGGCCTGGCGCACGGCCTGCTCGACCAGCTCGCGGGAGGTGTCGCGGTGCTCGGCGACGCGGATCTCGAACTGGACGACGGTGAGCGGGTTGGGGTCGCCCGCGCGCGGCAGCATGTTGAGCCCGCTGTAGATGCGGCGCTCTTCGTTCCAGGTGGCGCCCTGCCCAGGGCCGAGCGAATCGAGCATGGACTGGGGGACGACGATGCGGCCCTTGCCGTTCTGCACGTCCCGCATCCAACTCGAGTACGTCTCGTCGAGGGCGTCCATGATGCCCTCGATGCCCTGGTAGTCCGACTGCCCCCAGTACGCGGCCGTGGGGATGTGCCGCCAGGCGCGCGCGGGGCGGACGTTGGGCACGTACGCGGCGGTGAGGTGGTCCAGGGCGCCGGTGTCGAGACCGCCATCTGCGTCCACCTCGGCGGCCAGCGGCGCCGTATCCGGGTGGTCCTGGAGCGGCCGGGCGGCGCCGAGCGCAGTCAGCGACCCCTCGTACAGGCCGTGGTAGATCCGGCCCTTCTCGTGGCGCTCCAGGTGCCGGAACACTCGGCGGTCGTTGGTGCTCTCGTTGTCCAGCACAGTCCAGAAGGTCACGGCGACCAGTCGGCCGTAACGGAACTCGGGCGCGGCTCTGTCGGCGGCCACAACGTCGATCCATGGCCGGTCCGAGACGTCCTCGTCCCAGACCACCCGGAGGTAGGCGCCGCCGAGGGCCGCGCACACCTCGCCGGCCTCCAACAGCGTCGGGTGCAGGCCACCCTCGACGAGGTTGTCGAGGTGCTGCTGCGTCGCGTCGTTGCCACCGATCAGCGAAGGGGGTTCGGAGAAGAGCAGCTCTGACGAGGTGCGGGCGATATCACCGGCCAGCGGAACGTGGAGCTTGTCGCGCTTCTCGCCGTCGGCGGTGGGCTGGCCCCAGAACCAGCGGGCGAGGCGCCCAACAACGCCGCCGCGGTGCTTTGTGGGGTGGCCGACGGCCTCGCGGTGGCCGCGTCCGGCGTAGCGGAATTCGAGCCGGTCGGGGTCGGCGGAGTACCAGGCGTCCCAGTCGGCGAGCGCGGCCTGGACGGTGGGGTCGGTGGGCGGCCAGACGGTGTCAGTTGTGGGCAGGGGCATTGGTGGCGTCCTCCTGCTCCGGGTGTTCGTAGGCGTCGGCGGCGGCGCGCAGGAACTCGGCGATGGTCTGCCGGGTGACCTTGTCGACGACTTCGATCTCGATCTCGCCGACTTGGTGCTCGTCGCCGTCACCGACGCGCAGGAACACGGGCACGGACACGGTTGCGGGCATCAGGCAGCCACCTCCAGCAGAGTCGGGATGTACGGCCGCCACAGGGCCTCAGTCGTACGGACCCCGTACCGCAGCGCGTCACAGGAGTGGTCATCGAGCTTGATGGGCTTGTCCTCGCCCTTCTCGGCCGCTTCGTCGTCCCAGGAGTAGCCGGGGAGCTCGTCGATGAGGCCGGTCGCCGAGCGGTGAACGCGGAGCCGGTCGGCGCTGAGGAGGGTGGCCACCGTGCGGATGCCGTCCAACACGGTGTTGTCAGCGGGCATCACGGACGGGGTGTTGTCGCGGTGCAGTTGCTCGATGAAAGAGGCAGCCGACGGGTCGACGATCGTCCACTCGGGCCGGATGCCGATCACGTTCGAGCCCGGGTGTGCAACAACGGCGAGCCAGCGGCGGCGGGCCTGGGAGTACTCGGCATCGGTCATCTGTCGGCGCGCGGTCCGAGAGTCGTGCCGGTACTCGCTGACGACGTACAGCCGTTTGTCCGTGCCGAGCCCGATGAGCAGGTCAGCGAAGGGGTTGACGGTGCCGTAGTCGATCGCGTCGCACAGCCAGCGCGCGATGGGCGGGACCTCGTCGACGACGTGGTGTTCGGCGTCGAACATCTCGTAGATGGCGCCTTCGGACTGGACCCAGTGGCCGAGGATGAACCTCCGGTACCAGAGCCCGACGTACTCAGCCTTCAGGGAGGCAACGTACTTCGGGTCGAGGGCCGGGTTGTCGTCGAGGGTGAACTGCCAAGACCGCAGGTCCAGTTCGGCAGCTCGGTTGATGAACTCCTTGCGGAGCCAGTGGCCGGGGTTGTCGGGGTTGGTGGTCGCCATAAGCCGGGCGCCGGGCACGGACAGGCGGCCGAGGAGTTGGTTCCAGAAACCGCGGGGTATGAGCGTGGCCTCGTCGACGTAGGCGAGGCACGCGGTCATGCCGCGGAGGCGGCCTTCCGCGCGGGAGTCGGCGGCGCCGATGATGTGGACGGTGCGGCCGAGGATGGTTGCGGTGGTGGCGCCCCGGGTGTGGACGACGAGCCGGGCGACAGGGCCGAACAGGGCCTCATCCTGGAGCGGGTCGAGGACGTTCCGTTCGATCGTCTGCAAGCTTCTGCCGACGATGACGATCAGTCCGGACGACGGTGCGACCGCGATGGCGATAAGGAACGCGACTAGCGAGGCGATGGTTTTGCCGGACCGGATCGCCCCGTGCCAGATGTTGATGCGCGCGGTCGAGTCCGCGATTGACCTGACCTGCTTTCGGGACAGTGGCAGGGAGTCGAGCATCAGCCCTCCTCGCCGTCGTCCTCCTGTGTGGTGGCGAGGAGGCGGATACCGTCGGCGAGGCCTGTGAGCATTGAGCGGGCCGCCTCGACGCCGGACGCCTCCAGCTCGGGCGGCACGAGGCGCAGCGACTGCGCGGCCGCGTTGGTGGCGGCGGCCATGAGCTGGCGTTTGTCGGCGGCCGGCGGTTCGGGCACCTTGCGGGCCTCGTAGGTGTTGTCCTTGCCGCCGAAGTTGTAGATCGTGGCGGGCTGCCACACCTGCTCGCTGAGCCGCAGGGCGTCGTCGGTGAGTGCGTCGGCCAGGATGGTCCGCTTCTCGGCGAGTTGGGCGACGCGGTGGCGGGTGGCGTCCTCGGTCATGGTGACGTCGAAGACGAGGCCCATCTCGGCGGCGAGGACGCTGACGGTGCGCTGTGCGCGGCCGATCTGGCGGGCGATCTCGTTGCGGCCGAGGCCCTGCGCGTGGAGGGCGCGGACCTGGTTCCGGTCTTCGTCGGTGACGCGGGCGTGTTGTCCTCCCATGCGGCTCACCTCCGGGCACGCAAAAGCCCCCGCGTGTGGGCGGGGGCTGGAGTGTCTGTTTCCGGGCACGCCGGATCTGCGGTCAGGATGACGGAAGATCGGCCGGAAAGCAACTATGGACGTATTGGGGGGCGCGGCCGCAGGGGTGCGTGCCGCTAACCTGCCGGTTCATGAGTGGGATCGATTGGGGAGACGCCCCAACTTGGGCAGGGGTGATGTTCGCTGCGGCGGCGGCCTACGGCGCCTTGGCGACGATGAACAGCCAGCGACGACAGTTGTCTGAGCAGCGAGAGTTCATCAACAGGCAGATGGACGTGCTTGCACTAGAGCATCAGGATCTCGGCGATGCATTGGAGGCCAGGAGGCGCCAGCAGGCTCAATTGGTCAAGTTCCAGTACGACTTGATCCCTGTCGCGGGCACTGTAACAGGGGCCAGACACTGGCGTATCAGGGTTCACAATCAGAGCAGCGGGCCTGTAAGGCAGGTCTCCGTGGCCTTCGGTACCGAGCGACCGACCCGCGCGGCCCTGACGGGTAAGCGGCGAGACGAATGGGTTGAATATGACGGCTCGGTCGTCGTGGGCGACGTTGTCGAGGTTCTCGGAGCTGGCAAGGCTGGCGTGTTCTATTCGCGGGCTGGTGAGCGGGAAGAGCTAACCACGCTGCGTCCGGTCGTCAACTTCCTCGACGGGGTCGACATCGCTTGGACGCTTAATGAGTTCGGCCTCTTGACCGAATCGACCGTGGATTAGCGGTACACGGCGGGATCCTCCCACGCAGCGGCCCCGCCGTCCTGCGGGTGCAGGGGGCGGGGCCGGTCCGAGGAGCGCCAGCAACTCGAACTCTCACCGTAACGGCAGGGTCTGACAACGGCGGATCAGTGGCTGTGAGGCGGGTAGTGGCCGCCGCACTGGGGGCAGTACGGGAGTTCCTGCTGCTCGAAGCGAAGCAGCGCCAACAAGAGTGTGATCACGTCTCGTTCACCTCCCCCCGTACTGGGTGGATGGTGCACATAACCCCGTCTCGGCTCCGGACCACTCTCGCGACTACGGGCCGCTCATCCGCATAGACATCGCCGCAGCCCTCAACCCCTTCCGGTGGGGGAGTGGCGGACGAATCGGACACTCGGCGCCTGACGGCTAGCGTCAAACACCCCACGCCGACACCCCAGACGGCGAGCAACCCGACCGTCGGCGAGGCGGCGAACACGACCGCGAAAGCCCCGCCGACGACGACGGTGAGCACGCACCCGCCGGCCGCACGGCTGCTCACGCGAACGCCCCATAAACGGCTGTCCCGGCCCAGTTCGCGGCCTGCGCGAGCGGCACCGCAGCAAACCCGGCGACCCCCGCCGACGTACCCAGGCAGATACCGCACCACGTCCCGAACTTGATGTCTCGCCCGTGCTTGGACTTCTTCATCGCGGCGAGCATGACGACGGTCAGGATGAGCAGGATGCCGCTGCCGGTCTGGGTGAGCGGCAGGTAGTTGGTGCCGGTCGCGGACTGTCCGGTCTGGCCGCCGACGCCCCACACCAAGGCCGCGTCGCCGAGCCAGTTGGAGATCCACAGGGTGGTGTCGGCGATCCAGCCGACGAGGCCGCCGACGCCGAGGATGGCGAGGACGCCGTAGGTCCAGGCGAGGAGGAACGGCAAGAGCTTCCCGGCGTGGTCGAGGGGCTTGGACTTGAGGGACTTCGGGCCGGGCCACCAGATGGTGAGGTGGTGGCAGAGGAGGAGGAGGCCGACGGTGACGCCGCCGTAGGTCACGTAGTTCACGAGGTGCTCCAGATCGCGGCGATGTAGACGGCAGCCGCGGTGATGAGGGCCACAGTGCGTACGGCGGGGAGGAGTCCGGGGATGCGCGGCTCGGATCGCGCGCAGGCGACCAGGCCGAGGGCGGCGAGCAGCGCGAGCATCGGGAAGACGATCAGGTCGAGGAGCATCAGGCGCTCCGCTTGGGGCGGAGGGCGCGGATGTACCGGTCCACGGTGTCCGGGCGGGCGTCCGGGTCGGCCACCTTGCGGACGTACGCGAGAACGCGCTCCGTGTCATCGAATCCGGAGCCGAGGGCCGTCCGTACGGCCTCGCGGACGGACGGACGGAGAGGCCGGACAACCGTGTCCGGATCGGCATCTGCGTCCGGATCAGTGTCCGCTTGCGGCTCCGGATCCGTGTCCGCGCCGGTCGTGAGCGCGGCGGCCTCTGCCTGCACCTGTCCCTCCGCGCGCTGGAGTTGGCGGCGTACGGCGACCATGGCGAGCCTGCCGCCAGCCTCCGCGCGCTGCTGGTCCACCCACTGCTGAGTACGGTGGTCGAGCGGCGTGGCGGCCTGGGTGAGGACAACGGTCCACAGTCCCTTGGCGAGCCCGGAGACGGCGGCTCCGACGAGGCCGATAGCGAGGTGCCCGGCGAGCCATCCGTGGATCGCGACCGCGGCCATGGCCAGGGCAAGGGCGGCGTGCCCTGCTCGGCGCGGGAGTTGGGCGCGGCGGGTGTCGTAGCGGGCGAGCCACTCGATCGCCATGCAGGAGATCCAGACGAGGTCGAAGACGCCGGCCGCGGCGTACGCGGCGGGGGCGATGACGACACGGTCGAGGAGGTCGCCGATGCTGGCGGTCGACCAGACGACGGACGCGGTGACGATGAGTCCGGCGGCCGCGGTGACGCCCGTACGGACGACCTGGTCCCAGTCGCGCGGGGGGACGGGGACGTGGACGGTGTACTCGTCGTCGACCATGGAGGTCTTGCCGTCGATGGTGTGCGGGACCTTGCGGGTGCGGACCTCGATGCGGGTCTTCACGTGCAGCTCCAGGAGCGAGGAGTGGCCGGGCCCCGAGGGGGGTCAGGCCCGGCCGGGTGGTGGTCAGCGGCGGTCGGGCTGCTCGTCGTGTGCCATCAGAGACACACCGCCCCGAGGGCGAGGCGCAGGCGGGCGGCGTACTCGGCGCGGGTGCCGGTCAGGGGTAGGTCGCGCACGGCAGTGAGCGTGGCGACGATGTCGCGGCCGAACTCGGGGGTGCTGCTGCTGTAGTTGCCGTGGTAGTCCCAGACGGCGACCTGGATCTCGACGAATCGCGAGTTGGCGCTCATGCGTGTGCGGCGGTTCATGCTTTCGAGCCGGTCGGCGGTGGCGCGCAAGATCGCCCGGACTCTGTCGGCGTCGGCGGTGCCGGGCTCTGCCCCGATGAGGTGTGTGTGGGTACGCTCTATGGCGGACCTGCTTCCTTTGATCGCTTCAGGGGCGGGTCTGGCCCCGGCCATGTGGCGCTGCGAACGCCGGCCGGGGCCGTTCTGCGTAGTCGTGCGGGCTACTTCCTCAGAGCGTATGGGGCCCCATACGCTCAAGGCAAGCGGCCCGCCCAACGAGATGAGGCCGGGTGTGACCGAGGAGGCCCAGCGGGTGATCGACGCCATGGATGCAGTTGAGGCGATGGCTGATCCCCAGTCGCGCGCGAAGGCGATCAGTGAAGTGCTGGCCGATCAGGCGGGGCGCAGCGTTCGGTGGCGGGAGCTGCGACGGCAAGTCGTGCTGGACATGCGTGGGCAGGAGCCGCCGGTCCCGTATCGGAAGATCGCCGCGCTGCTCGGGGTGTCGCTGGCCACGGTGCAGGACATTGAGCGCGGCTACTCGGGGTCGGGGAAGAACCGGCCGAAGAAGAGCGTCGACGAGTAACTGTGCCAGGACTTCGGCCCGCTCCCAGGAAGCGGGCCGAAGTCATACGTGCGGGTGACGCGGTGGTCGTGGCTCAGTGCCCTGGCTTGCAGCGCGCGAGATGGTCGGATCGTGAGCGACATTGCGGAAGCAGCCCCGATCCAAATCGTTTGTCCACCGTGGTGCAAGAACAGGCACCGTCCGCCCCTCCCCATGATCGAAGAGATTCTCCATTCGGCGAACGGCGTGGGCAGTACCGTCAAGGACGCGGACGGCAAGTGGGTGGACCTCCTGGACTGCGAACTGCTCGCGTACACCAGAGCTGACGGAACCGCCGGTCGCCCCTTCATCGGCTTCGGCCCCGACTGGTGGTCGATCACGGACGTCGCCGAAGTCGACACGGTGATCAGCGACCTCACAGAGGTGCTGGCGCGGATGCGAGAGTGGCGTGAGGTGCTGGCGAGTCACGTGGGCGATTGACCCCTGCTCGCGGGGTGTCCTGTGCCATCGAACCCCAAACGCATGCCATCGAACCTTGAGTGATAAAGCAGCTGGTCATGGCATCACCGGACCCTCCGAACCGTCCCGTGGAGCAAACGGCTGGATAGGGGTGAGGCCGGTTCGGATCGGCTAGTCGGGGTGCACCTGCTGCTGGGACGCGGCAGGCAAGGTCGAAATCGTCCAGATCAGCAACTCATCCGCAGCGGTCCGCAGCTTCTCCGCCACCTCGCGCGCCTTGTCCACCGACATGGTCTCCGACCGGCCTGGCTTCTGGTACGTCGAGTACAGGGCTGTGATCTGCTGGGATTGCTCACCAGCGACGTCGGACTGGTCAATCGCCAGGATGCTGTGAACGAGGCGATTCCGGGCTTTCATCAAGCCCTCGATGTCACTGAGGAAGTCCTCCGCCTTCGTCTTCTGCTGCTTGTCGAGCCCCAGGTGTTCGGAGGCGATCGTCTTGCAGTTGGCAATCAGCGTGCCCACCGGCACACCTGCGGCGACGATCTCCGCGTACTGCGAGTCGAGGAGACCCACCAAGAGGTACCGCAGGGCGAATTCAGCGCGGGCTCCCTCCACTGCGGCCGCACCCACCAGCCGGGGGAGTTCATCACCCAATGCACTATGCGCACTGTCCGTCATAGTTTGACCGTAGGCCGCATCCGTGCGCTTCGCACGAGCTTTGCGCCATACCGGGGTACTTCTGACCAGGCGTGATGCGGCCACTGGCAGTGAGCGGGCACCCGTCGGCGTAGACTCGAACGCATGTACGATCTGCCGCCTGACCTGCTACGCCTCCGCGCCCTGGAGACCTGGCACGCCATGTGGCTCGACCGCATCCGCAACGCCATCCGGGAAGCCGAAGAGCGGGAGGCCGGCAAGCAGCGGGCGGAGGCGCGCAAGCCGCCACCACCGGACTGGGGCGTCCAGCTCGGCATTGGTGTCGGCCGCCCGCCCGTAGCCGTCCACGCCGGGGGCTGCCCGAACAGCGGCAAGAGATGGCGGGCGGTCAACCGAGACGAGGCGCGCCGCCTGCTTGCTGTGGAGGGCGTGGAGGCGTGCGGGATGTGCAATCCGGATCAGGTGCTGGGCCTGCCGTGACCTGCCCGGACACTGTCCGGATGCATCCGGACCGGTCCGGGTCCAGGCTGGAGGCATGTCCGGAGTACCGCCCGTGGTCGTGGAACCCGTGTCGCCGGATGGCGGCAGGCGGGTGACGATCCACGGTGAGCGCGTCGGCGTGGCGTATCACCTGCTGGATGTGATCGAGTTCCTGCGCCGCGCAGGGCTGCCTGAGGCGAACACGAGCATCGATGACCCAGAGCTGATCGAGTGGCGAGGCGGCGGCCCGAACACGTGGGCCGACCCGCCCGGCCGATCTACGCGGCGATGACGCCCTGCTCGGTCCAGATGGCCCCGCAGGCCTTGCACCGCGCGCACGGGATGGCTCCGGCCCCGCCGTACATCTCGATGGTGCCGCCGCACGCGCATGGGTGCTGCCCGGTCAGTTCGCGGCGCTGGTCGGTGAGGTCGAGGAGCGACTCGATGCGGCCGACGGCGCCTGCGGCCACGTTGGCGATGTGCCGCTGCTGGGGTTCGGTGAGGCGCCGGAACGGGCCGGGGCGGTGCTCGACACGGGCCAGCAGCCACAGCGCGGTGTACGGGGCGCGGGGGGTGGTGCCGCGGAACCGCCAGCGGCGGGGGTCCGCGAGGTCTGCGCGGGCGCGGGCGTCACGGCGGGCCCGGTCCGCGGCCGGCCAGTCGCGGGTGGCGAAGGGGGTGGGCTCGATCTGCGCTTCGGCGGCGATCGCGTCGGCGCACTCGGCGAGGGCGGCCTCCACGGTGCGCATGGTCTCGTACACGCGGAGCTGTATCGGGACGGGCCGCTCGCCGATCTGGCCGGGGTCGCGCTCCAGGGCGCGGAGGGCGACGGCCTCGGCGGGGTCGTACTGCTCCAGGGCGTTGAGGTAGCCGCGGAGGCCGATACCGAAGGCGCCGATGGTGGTGGGTGCGCCGAGGGCGTCGCGGAGGTCGGTCCAGGTGGTGGCGATGGTGCGGAGGTGTGTGGCGGCGGTGGTCACTGTGGGCTCCTGTGGTGCGCGGGGGCGGTACGGTGATCGCACCGGTTGGGGCGTGCCTGCTGGGTCTTGGCGGACTGGGCACGCCCCTTCGCCGTGCTCAGTGCTTGCGGCGCAGGGTGAGGGCGCGGAGCCGCTCGTACTTCTGATCGGTCGTGTGGCCGTCCCAGCCGGGCAGCGAGGGGTACGACCGGGGGACGTGCTCGAAGAGGTCCATGTCGCGCGTGGTGACGTGCCAGCTCATCTGACCGGCCGGGGTCTGGACGATGACGACGGCCCAGTCCGGGGCGTCCGGGTCGGTGTGGCCGATGTGGGCCGGGTAGAGGCTGGCGAGGTAGGCGACAAAGTGCGCGCGCTCTCGGTACGCCCCGTCCCGCTCCTGCTCAGCGCGCAGCATGGCTTCGCGGACATCGGCGACGTCCTCGACGACGCCCCGGTTCGGTCCGGTCACTTCGCCGACGGCTGCGGCGTGCATGGCGGCGATCTGTTGGCACGCGTCCTCGTACGTCTCGCGCTGGTTGGCCAGCTCCAGGCGGAGCCGTTCGCCCTCGGCAGCGCGGTCGTACAGCTGGTCGAGGGCATCGTCTGTGATCGTGTCCGCGGTGTGGCGGGGCTCGGTCATCGGGTGCTCCAGGTGTGGCAGTCGGGCGCGTGCACAGCGCCAGCGGACGAGGTCCAGAACGAGCAGCACGGGACGAGGAGAGGCTCCTCCTGCTCGTTGCTGCGGGCCATGCGCTCGCGGGCCAGGGCGTCGCGGTGGGCGCGGGACTCGCGGGCGGAGGCTTCGACGAGGAACACGGCGACGAAGGCGAGCATCCCGGCTTCCCACCACCGGGAGTTGATGGCGAGCGTGGTGCAGCAGAGGCCGAGGGTGGCGGCCCCGGTGGCTGCGGCGGTCTGGTAGGTGCGGTGGCTCATTGGTGCCACCAGGTGGGCCAGTTGGGGTGGCCGGTGATGGTGCTGGCCGCGGTTATGACGACGAGGACGTAGAGCGTGAAGGCGATCACGAGGGGTCTGCGGTGCGGTGGCGGACGTTGATGCCTGTGCCGGTGTGTATGCCGTCGTCGTGGTTCTGGATCAGCTCGAACCACTGGTCGTGCTGGTCGCCATGCGGCTGCGTCACCCACTCGATCGTGGTGACGTTGATGTCGCTCTCTGACTGGAGCCAGGCGATAGCTGCGCCCTTGGCGGCGGCCTCGCTGTTGGCGTAGCCGATCAGGTAGTCGGAGACGTTGCCCGGCTCGTACATGGCTTCCCACGCGGGCAGGGCGGCGAAAGCGGCTTCGGCGTCGAGCGCGTCGAGCAGGGCGTTCGCGTCTTCGGCGCTGCCAACGCCGTGGGCCTCGGTCGTGGCGTTCCACTCAGGCCACATCAGTTCGCTGTACACGGCGTTGCGGGCGGGGCGGTCGGTCATGTGCTGCTCCTTGTGCGCGGAGTGGTGTGGAACCGGATAGGCGGCCGTGTGCCGGGCTGTTAGCTCTGGTCGGTCTGTCGGGTGCGGGGTGTGCGTCGTGGGGCTTGTGTGGGGCGGGTGTCGGGCGTGATGGCGTATCCGGAGGCGATGAGGTACTTGGCGGCGCGTTCGGCGGCTCCGTGGGGGGTGGCGGTGGCTTCGGGGGTGGTGAGCCGGTAGTCGTCGAGTGCGGCGGCGATGACGGCGATAGCGGCCAGCGGGATGGTCACGCGGCTGCTCCTCGTCGGCGGTCGCGGCCGGTCATGGCGATCACGTGGGTGTCTTCGGAGAGACGGGAGACGATGCGCTCGCCGAGCACGGTGGTGAGGTCGGGGCCTTGGCGGTGGCCGTGCTCGTCGCGGGAGTCGGCGGGGAGGTTGCTGGTGTAGATCGAGGGGCGGCAGGCGTTGTACCGCTCGTTGATGAGCCGGTAGGTGACTTCCTCGGTCCACTCGGAGGCTTTGGCTGAGCCGAGGTCGTCGAGGAGGAGCAGGGGGACGCGGCAGAGGCGGCGGAGTTCTTCCTCTGTGCCGCGGTCGGACCCCTTGGGGCGGAGTAGGCCGTACATGTCGGCGGCGGTGGTGGCGACGATTTCGTAGACGTGGGGGCCGGCGGCGGCGATGCGGCGGAGTGCGCCGTATGCCTCGTGGGTTTTGCCGGTGCCGGTGGTGCCGGTGAGGAGGAGTGATCCGGCGGTTTCGGGGTCGGCGGCGGCGCGGTCGGCCCACTGCTGTACGTCGGGGAGGGTGGCGTCGGCTCGGCGGTAGCGGGGCGGGGTGGTGGTGGCCCAGCGCTTGAGTGCCCAGTCGGCTCGGCGGTTGCGGTGGTATTCGGGGTGGCCGGGTTCGTCTGGGTTGGGTGCGTCGTCCACAGGGCCGGGTTGGATCTGTGGACGGTGGGCGATGCCTGCCATGAGGTTGGCGAAGGCGCTGGGGCCGAGGCTGCCGACGGTCTGCGGTTCTCTCATGGTCAGAATCCGTTCTCGTACACGGAGGGGTCTACGGGGTTCTGGTAGGGCGTCCAGCCGTCGTTGGCGACTGCGCGCAGCGGTGGGCGGTCAGTGCCAGCAGGGGGGAGGGGCGGGAGTTCAGCCCAGCCGTTGAGGAAGTATTTGGCCGACTCGACTTCGGTTCGGCGGGAGACCTTGACGGCGTGGTCGACCATGGCGGGCACGCCGGTCTTGGTGATGAGGGCCAGGAGGGGGAACCAGTCGTTGCCCTTGAAGGGCCAGCGGACGAAGACGCCGGCTTTGGTGAGTCCGTGGACGAGGGGGCGGGCGGCTTCTGGGATGTCGGAGTCGGGGGGTGCGGGCGTGCTTGCTTGCTTCTTCTCCGTAGGAGAAGAAGGGGTAGGGGGCGGGGACGGGGGGCCGTTACTAACGCCGTTACGAAACGCTGTGGCCTGCGAAGATGCGTTTCCTTCGGGGGTGCTTCGTCGCTCCGTCGTGTCGCCGTCGTGTCGCGTTCGTGTCGCCGTCGTGCGTTCCGAGCCGTCTTTCCCGTCAGGCGTAACGCCGTTACTCGGGGGGTTACGCCCGCCGTTACGGGCGGCTTCACGCTCGGCGCGCTTCCGCTCCCGGAACGCTGCCTGCCGTGCCGCGTTCGCTGCCCGGTCCTCCTGCACCCGCGCCCGGTCCGGGTTGTATTCGAGGTAGTCGTGAATGCTCCAGCCGCCCTCGGTGCGGTCCCACAGCCGCGCGTCCTCCAGCTCCTTCGCCGCGGCCTTCGCACCACGGAGGCGGGTGACGATCGGCAATTCGCGGTCGGTGATGCGGCCTTCGGTCAGGTTCTCGGAGGACCAGCAGAGGGCCGACACGTACAGCCGGAACGCGCGGTCGGACAGGAGGGCGACCTTCCGGTGCGACGGGAACCGGTCGTCCAGGCGGACCCAGGGCATGTGCGGCTTCTCTCGGTCGTGGTGCGGGTGGTGCGTCCGGGGCGGGGCTCGGGGCCGGCCGCCCCGGACGGTCAGGCGCGGTCGGGTCAGCTGAGGTCGGGAATGACGAGCCACCCGGGGGCACGGGCGACGACTCCGAGCGCTGCGGCGGCGGCCTTGAGTTCGCGGTTCCACGCCTCGTACTGCTCGGCGGGATGCGTCTGGGGCGTGACGTGCTCGAACTTGCCCAAGGTGACTTCGGTGGAGTGGGTGACGAGGAACGTCATGTCGCGGTCGTAGTCGCCCGCGTTGAGGTGCCCGACGTCGCCGCCGTGCTGCTCCCTGTGGCGCTGGAGCTGGGTGTCGAGGTCGTCCAGGTCGTTCGGGTGCGTGTCGGTGATCTGGAAGCCGTAGGCGAAGTAGGTGGAGTGGTAGTAGCCCATCAGCTGTTCAGCCCCCTGACGTGCAGCTCCCACGGCCCGGCGAACCGGTCGAGCGACTTGTCCGGCGTGACCATGCCGAACTCCTTGCCGCACTGGCAGCGGCCGTACAACTCGCAGTCGCCGTACTCCACGACGAGGGAGTGGCCGCCGTTCCAGGTGGCGGGGAACTCGGCGTCGCCGCTCGGGGGGGCGTTCTCGTCGTCCCATCCGTCGGCGACGCTGCGCAGCACGTAGGCGGCGGCGGGCTTGCTGAGGCCCTTGGCGGCGGCCTCGATGGAGACGCTGCCCTCGGTGCTGCCGGGGCGGACGATGACGAACGCCAGGGCGTCGCGGCCGTCCACGGCGGTGATGGTCGTATCGGGCTCGGTGGTCATGAAAGGTGTCCGTTCTGGTAGGCGCCGGCCGCGTCGGCGGCCTGCTGCGCGAGGGCCTGCTCCGCGCACGTCTTGTGCGCGGGCTTGTGCTTCGAGTCGCGAAGGTGTGCGGGCTTCCCGCAGTACCGGCAGGGCTTGGCGGTCCACGACCAGTGCGAGGCGTCGCGCCAGTCGAGGAGTCCGCCGGGCGGCGGTTGCGGGCGGGGCCGGTGGGCAGTCACGCGGCGGCGCCGGCAAGTTGCTGTGCGGCCTGCTCGCCGAGGAACTGCGTGTACGCGGGCGGGATGGCCTCGGTCAGTTCCTCGTGCACGTCGGTCCACGTGATGCCGAGCGCGGCTTGCGCTTCCGGGACGGTGGCCTTCCCGCCACCCTTGCCGTAGATCGCGAGGTAGTCGCCGGGGTACTTCTTGCCGTGCCGGTGGCCGCGGACCCGGCCGCGGTGCTTCGTGTGGGGGATGCCCATGGGGGTCCAGCCGTGGACCTCGAACCGGCGGTGCCGCAAGATCGGCAATCCGAACTGGGTCCCGCACAGCACCAGGTCCGGCCGCGCCTCGGGGTTCTCGATGACGTACGGCCTGCCCGTGGCGAGCATTGCGGCGCGGCCAGCCGGCAGGAGGTTGGGGTAGGTGTCGCGGAGGTGGGCGTTCGTGCCCTTGGTGATTGCGGCTCCGTACTGGCACGGCCATGACGCGTGGATGAGGTCGTACTCGTGGCCGTGGGCCAGGGCGTACTCGATGGCGTCGGCCTGGACGAACGTGAATGGGTAGCGGGGCCGGTTGCGGTTGTCGACGCCGGTGACGTTGAACCCTGCGAGCCAGTAGCCCATTGATGCGCCGCCAGAGCAGCAGCAGAGGTCGAGGACGGTGAGCCCGTTCCATGGCCGCTCGGGCGGGATTTCAGCGGCCATCTGTCCGGGGATGACGTCGGGTGCGGGCTGGTTGAGCAGCGCGCGGGCCCGGTCGAGGGCGGTCATGCGCTTGCCCTCTTCTTCGCGAGCCGGTAACGCTGCCGGGGGCCCAGGCCGCCACGGATGCCGAACCGGTAATCCACCCCGCGGCCGGCCTCTTCCTCCATGGCGTCCTGGAGGCAGAGGTTCTTCACAGGGCATCCGTCGCACACCTGCTTGGCGTGCGGGTTGGTGCCGTGCTCGGGGAAGAACGCTTCGGGGTCGGTCTGGGCGCACAGGCCGTCGTCGTGCCAGTCGAGGGTGGTCACTGCTCCCCCTTGGTGCGGCCGCAGCGGCCGCACCTCCAGGCGCCGTCGGGCTGCGGGTGGTGGCGGGTGGTGAGGTGGGCGCAGGTGGTGGTGTCGCAGACCAGCCACCGGGTGCCGGGCAGCAGGTCGACGAACACCGGGGCGGGGGCGGCGCGGTGGCGGCCGTGGGGCCGGAGCAGGGCGGGGATGTGGAGCTTCACGGGCGGGCCCCCGATCCGGGCTGCGCGGCCGCCGGCCACTGCTTCGCCGTCCCGGTGTCCGCAGACGGTTCGCTGTCCGGGGTGGAGGTGGTGGCCTGCTGGTGGATTTCGCTCACCGTGACGCGCTGCGGGGGGAACTCCTCGTCGCGGGTGACCTCGCCGCGCTGGAGCGACTGGTAGATGATCTGGAGCTGGCCGAGGTCGATGTTCGTCCACTTGTCGCTGTCGCGGCCGAGCTTGGTCTCGATCTGGTCGACCGTGACGCCGAGCCCCTCGAACGAGGTGATGGCGTCTGCGATGCGCTGCGAGCGAGGCTTGTCGCCCTCGCCGTTGTTCAGCGTGTTGGTGGCGATCTCCTTGGCCTGCTCGCGGTACCACGAGGGCAGCACCGTGAAAATCATTTCGCGGAGGCGTCGCGCACCGTTATTCGAGTTGCTCTCGTAGACGTCGCGCGGGTCCTCCAGGCGCGTGCTGCCGTTCGTCTTCGTCCACCGGGAGTGAGGGACGATGAACGTCGTGGAGGAGCGCTCGTTGGTCTCCAGGTCCCACGCCCACGCCTGCATTTCCGACTCGCCCGCCACGTCATCACGGCGCAGCTCGGCCAGGCCGTGATGGATGTTGCCCCAGCAGCGAGCCAGTTCCTTCGCGAACTGGATCGTCTCTCCGTTGACGTTCGACCCGCCGCGGTTGAAGCGGAAGAACGAGCGCGCGGCCAGGTTCTTCTGTTGGAACGCGGTCTTCATCTTCTGGATGGCCAGGGCCTCGTTCCGGGGGAACTGGCGGGCGACGATGACGGCGGCCTGGACCTCGGCGACCGCCCGCGACTGCTCAACTGCGGTCCCCTGCCCAACGAAGTTGGGGGCCGGGGCGGGCGCCGGGGCGAACTGCTGCTCTACGGGGAAGTTCACAGGTACTCCTCGGTGTCACGGATCTCGGCCCACGGGGGCAGGGAGAGGTAGGCGATCTCGTCGCTGTAGCCAGGCCAGCGGCCGGTAGCGGTGCACTCGGCGAAGCGCTCCAGGGCCCGGCGGTTGCGGGCGGCGCCGATCCGGCGGGCGGTGGCGTCCATCTCCACGACCGTCACGACGTACGGGGCGGTCTTCTCCTGGCAGACGAAGACGAACGCGGCGTCCTCGTCGGCGAGGTCGAGCGCCTTCGCGCCGGCGCGGTACCAGTCGTCTTGCTGGTGGTAGCCGAACTCGTCGACGGCGCGTGCGAGGGCGGCCGGTTCAGCGGATCGGCAGGTCTTGTAATCGGGGATGATCAGGCGTCCGCTGCGGGCGTCGGGCAGCCAGTCGAACCGTGCTCGGCGCATCACACCGGTGAGCGGGTCGCGCCAGAACAAGGACTGCTCAGGGCGGCCGCGTGCCGGATCGAACAGGACGGAGGCGACGGGGTGGCGGCGCAGCGCGTCAGCCATCGAGTGAACCTGCTCGTGCTCGGCGGGCTTCAAGGGGATTCCGCCCTCGGCGCGCACCGCGGCGACGTCCGCCTTGACGGCGTTGGTCGTCCACTTGTCGGCGTCGATCCGTACGAGGTCGGGCCCCTCGCCGAGGACGAGTTTGTGCGCGGCGGAGCCGAGATCGAACGTCTTCTTCGGCTCCTGGGGGGTGTCCTGGGAGTGCCGGAAGAGGGCGGGGCAGGACGGGGGGAGGAGCTTCCGGGCGCCGCTGGACGACAGGCTGCCTCGGTCGGCGTGGTACTCCTCGTTGGTCATCTGGTAGATGCCGGGCTCGGTGATGGGCTGGGCGGCGGTCTGAGGCTGCACGGCGGTGGCCATCAGGCGTTACCTCCGGTCTTGCGGTAGGTGTAGAAGCGGCGTGGCGTTCCGTCGCCGTGCCGGGTGAGGTGGCCTGCGGCCTCAAGGCGCGCGAGGTGCCGGCGGATGGTGGCGCGGTAGATGTGCTTGCGCAGCAGATGCCGGTACACGGGCTTGGCTCGTCCGACGGTCCACTCGCCGCGATCGCGCTTGATGACGGCCAGCAGGTGCGCCATGGCGTCGATTCGCCGGGGGCACCCCCCGGCGGCCGGGGCCGAAGCCCCGACCATCGGTGTCGTCGTCATCAGGCGTCGCCTCGCTCTTCCGCCTCGTACTCGGCGGCGTTGCAGGCGTCGTCCTCCGCGTCCTGGCGGAACTCGTCGTCGCGGTCCATCTCGTACAGCTCGGACTCGGTGAAGACGTCGGCGTTGCTCATGTCGTCGAGCTGGGGAGCTGCCTTGGGCAGCGTGTAGGCGTGGAGCCAGGCGGCCTCGTCGTTGAGGCAGGAGAGGCATCCCTCGCCGCCGGTGCTGCCGAGGCGCTGGTGGGCCGTCGGGCCGTGCTCGCAGGTAGCGCACGGCTGGGGAGTGAACTCGCCCATGGGGGTGTCCTTCTCGCCCTGCGCGGCGGCGTCGGCATTCAGCAGCTCGACCAGGTACGCCGCGAAGATCGATGAGAACGTCTCGATCTGCGGCCACGGGCAGCAGTCGTAGACGCCCTCCTCGTCACGAATCGGGCCGCCGGGATAGTCGTGGATCATGTGCAGGGCGTCGCTGCGCTCGGCGGTGCAGACGAGGGCGACACCGGTGGGCGACTCGCTGTCGGTGATGATGAGCCGCCACCGTGGGCGCTGGCCTCCGGTGTCCTGCTCGACCATGGCGGCGACTGCCTCGCGGGCCTTCGCGAGCGTCGCGTCGCGGGCGCTCATGCGGCATCACGCTGCGTCGGCGCGGCCTTCGGGGCGGCGATCGACCGCAGCCGGTCCGCGAGACGCATGACCTGCGCCCCGTACACCGGAATCCGCCCGTCGTCCGCGACCTCGGCCAGCAACTCCGCGACCTGTACGTCCCGCTGGTGCGCGGCGTGCGAGTCCCTGCCCTGGTGAGCGGCGGACCGCGCCAGCTCGGCGATGTCGACGAGCTCAGAGAGGAGCCCCTCCCCGTCCTCCTCGGCGGCGTGCGCGAGGTTCAGCAGCACGGTGGCCAGGTAGTGCGACACGTCGATGGTCGCGCCGGTCGGCAGTGCGTCGACGTAGATGCGATACGGCCCGTCAACGGGCATACGGTCAGGCATCGGTGCCTCCGAGGGCGAGTTCGAGGAGCCAGAAGGAGAGCCAGGCGAGGGACAGGGCGATCAGCCAGATCACGGCGTCACCTCGGGCAGGTTCCGGAGCGTCCGGTACTCGTGGTGCAGCGGCGAGTCGTGCGGGTCCTCGACAGCGCCGGCCTGCCGGGCGATCAGCGCGCGGACTTGGGCGACCTGCGGCCGTACGTCCTCGGCCGCCCGAAGTGCGATGGTGGTCTCGGCGAGCGCGTCGTTCGTCGAGTGCCGCTCGGCCTCCAGCTCGGCAACCCGAGCCCGCAGGCGCACCAGCTCAGCGGCACCGCCCGAGGGGACGAGCATCCCGGCGTCGATGAAGATCTGCGGGGCCGCCGACACGAGCTCGTCGCCGTTGTCGATCAGTCCGGCCCACAACACCCTTCGGGCCTCGGAGAGGAGCTCCTCGGGCTTCATGCCGCACGCCCGATCGGGCTCAGCGCACCGACGGCGACGGCGAGTTCGGCTTCCTTCGCCCATACCCAGCGGGCGCACTTCGCGGGGTCAACCTGCTCGGGGACGAACAACCGGCCGCCGTTGGAGTCGGTACCGGCGAGGCGCCAGCGCTTCCCGTCCTCGGACTGGAACAGCTCGATCGCGGCGGTATTGGGAGCGGTAGTGTTCTTCACGGTGTCCTCGTTTCTCGTGTGGATGAGGTGCCGAGGGGTTCCTGGACCGGGCATGGTCCGGGGGCCCCGTTTGCGTTGGTCAGGCGGCGCGTCGGGCCGGTGTCCTCGGCGTCGTACGAGCAGCGGGGCGCGTCAAGATGCGGCGCAGCTCGGCGATCACGTGCGGCGGCGGGGGCGGTGCGGCGGCGACCTGGCGCTGAATGTCGGCGATCACGTCGTCGCCGAGCAGTGCGCGACGTTCCTCGCGTGACTGGCCGCTCATGCCACGACGCTGTCGGTGTTGGCCAGTTCCATCAGGTCTTCGACGGCGATGCCGTAAGCCACGGCCAGTCGCAGGGCCGAATTCAAGTCAGGCTGCGACTCGCCCGAGAGGATCCGGTAGACGGAGGACTCGGAGATTCCGGTGCGGCGAAAAATGGCGGCGCGGGTCGTATCACCCTGTCGAGCCGCCGCATCCTTCAGCTTGTCGATGTGCAGGCGGTACATGTCTCACCTCGTCCCGTGCAGGTAGCGGGTGGTTTCTTGCTTGCTAGGGAGACTCTAAATAGAAAATCCCTCCCGCGCAAGGGAGCTTGCGAGGGAGGGAGATTGCTTTTTGTTGGGACGGGTACTCGGCACGTGGCGTCGCCTGCGAAGACGCCCTAGGGGGTGGCCAGACCTGCCCCCTTGCTTGCGAGGGATTTTCTGGCTACTCCCTACCTAGGGAGCTAGGGTTGCCTTATGAATGACACTCCCCCCACGCGCGCTCAGCGGTTCGCCGCAGTCGTCGCCCCCGCAGTGAAGGCCGCCGGCTACACCGGTCACGGCTCCAGGTCACGCCTGGCCCGCGATACGGGCATGACCGAATCCACCGTCAGTCGCATGCTGCTGGGGCAGGCGCTGCCCGACCCGCGATTCTTCGAACCACTGGCGAAAGCTGTGGGGGTGAGTGTGTACGAACTACTGCACACGGCAGGAATCATTTCCCGCCCGTTCCCTCCGCCACTGTCCGAAACTGAGTCATCACAGGTAGGGTCGCGATCAACTACCTCGTCACCGTCCGACATGGCAGATCAGCTCGGCCTCACTGATCCCATCGCGCGTCAGATGTTCTTCGGGACCATCGAGCGACTAAAGCGGGTCCAACAAGAAGAGGGCTCCGCAGCAGAGTCGGCCGACGACGAGCACGGGGGCACGGCAGCACGGATGTAACGGGGTGGCAGATGGATCTCACGGCCGGCACACGAGCAACAGCAATAAGCGCCGCAATCGTTCTGGTCCTCGGGGTAGCCGTGATCCTCTATGGCGTCGCCGAGAACGACCTAGCGCGCAGCCTCGGCGGCGCGTGCCTGAGCATGACCGCCCTGACCCTGATAGCGCTGGTCGCCATCAAAAAGTGGTGCACCGACACTCGCGTCGAACGTGCCAGCCTCACCGCAGCCACCCGCGCGGCCGATGCCGAACGCACGCGGTACGTGGCTCTGGAGTCGGCTTTGGCCACCGAGCGCGCGAGAACGCGCCGTGACATCCAAGCGCAACAGGAAGCGATGGCTGCCCGCCTCGAAGCGGAATGCGTCGCCATGCAGGAACGATTCGAGGAACGGCGGGCCCAACTCATCTGCGACACCATGGAAATGACGCTGCAGATGAAGAACGCCGGACTGCTCGACCCCCCGGCGGCAGGCGAGGATCGAGGTCGGGTCATCGGCTTTCCGGCACAGCATCCCCAGACGCAGGCAGAACGCGCTCGGGACCACGGCGCCAATCACTGATGAAACCCGGCTGACCAATGAACGTCAGTCCGATACGGCCGGGCTCGATCTTCCTCACACCGCGAACCCGAGCCTTGAACAACCTGACATTCACGACTAGGCGCAGGATCATGCGCTGTTGGCTGATCGTGAGCCCCTCCCACACTGCCTCCACGTCCGGTCGGCCGACCAGACCGCGCAGCATCGGAGGCGCCGAGGACACTTGCATGTCCCGCTCGCACTCCTCGATCTGCGGCTGCAAGTCGGCCTCCAAACCGGCCAGAGCCACGATCGACAACTCCGGCTTACCGTCGGCCCGTAGCCGACCCGCAGCTTGACGAGCCTCCGTGAGCTGAGCGTTCAGCGCATCGCGCCGAGTCCGTGCCCGTTCCGCCGCGTTCGCTGAATCGGTGGACCGGAACGCGTCCACAGCGGCCGGCGAGCCGAGCCACATGATCACTGCTGTTTCTACGTACCCGTCGAGCAGCTCTTTCCGCATGACCGTGTCGAATCGCTGATGGCACTGATAGGACAGGTACTTGCGGTTCTTAAGGACCTTCAGATGCGGTGCACTGGCGCACACGCCACACCGGGCGATCCCCGACAACAGATGCCGCACCGACCAATCCTTCGTTGTCAGCCGCGCCGGATTGCTCACGATGCGTTGGACGGCATTGAACAGATCCTCGTCCACGATGCCCGGCCACGTCGCCGGGCCGAAATCCTTGCCCTGATGGACCCGCCGACCGACGTATGTGGGACTGCGCAGCATGTCGACTAGGTGGTACTGATCCCAGGCGTTCCCGGGAGTCCTCTCGCCGCGCGAGCGGAGATCCAAGAGAATCGAGTACTCAGTCTCGCCGGCTGCGACCCGCTCGAAGATCTCCGCCACGATCGGCGCCCGCTCGGGGTGCGGGTACTGCTCGATCAGCTCACCGGTATCGGGGTCGTACCGGCGGGCGTAGCCGTACCGGATCCGGCCGTGCGGGGTGCCCGCTTTCGCGGACTGCCGGACAGTGCGCAGGTTCCGGTCGCGGATCCCCTCCGCCTCGTCCTCGGCCTGCAGCGCGTCTTGTGCTGTCGCCTTGCGGTCGCCCCGCTTTGAAAGGTCATAGACGGTGCCGTTGTAGCAGAGCAGCACCCCGGCGGCCATGCATACGTTGCGCAGCCGCAGATACACCTCAAGATCGCGGTAGTAGCGGCTCGCTTCCCATGCGACGAGAATCCGGCACTCGCCAGCCTCGATGCCCTCGATCATCTCCTCGAACTCTTCGCGGTCCCTCTTGGCGTAGCGGGAGGCGGATCGGTTGATGTCTTGGAATTCTCGTTTGATGGGCCAGTCGTTCGCCTTACACAGATCTCGCCCGTCGCTCAGCTGACCGCCCACGCTGCGGCCTTTCATCTTCGGGTCACGGCTCGCGCGACCGTAGAGGAAGGCGTCGAAAGGGCCGGGGTAGATGAGACTCACGTGCTCCGGTGCGATCGGCATGAGTTGAGGCTAGGCACACACATCTGTGCTGCATAGGTTGTCGGGCAGCAACCTCACCATCGTCCTGATCCTGCTGATCGGGCCGCCCGGCGCCGCCCTGCGCGCCGAACGCGGGGGAATCGCCCCGCGCCTGGGCATCTCGCTGCGGACGACCGCGCTCCTCGGCGGCGCGCTCACGCTCGCCTTCGTGGTCGTGTGCAGGCCGGAGCCGAGCGTGCTGCGGGCCGCGGCCTGTGGCCTCATCACGCTGCTCGCCATCGGTACGGGCCGCCGCAGGCAACTGATCCCCGCCCTCGCCGCAGCCGTACTGCTGCTCGTCCTGTACGACCCGTGGCTGGCCCGGAGTTATGGATTCCTGCTCTCCGTGCTGGCCACAGGCGCCCTCCTCACCATCGCCCCGCGCTGGAGCGACGCGCTGCAACGGCGCGGTACGCCGCCGAGGCTCGCCGAAGTGCTGGCCGCTGCAGCCGCCGCCCAGGCCGTGTGCGCGCCCGTCGTGGCGATGATGGCGGCCCGGGTGAGCCTGGTGGCGATCCCGTGCAATCTGCTCGCCGAGTTCGCGGTAGCCCCCGCTACGGTGCTCGGCTTCGCGGCGCTGGCCGCCGCCCCGGTGGCGATGCCCGTCGCCGAGCTACTGGCGCGGTGTGCGGGGTGGCCGGCCGGGTGGATCGCCTCCGTCGCCCGTACCGGCGCGGCGCTTCCCGGCGCGGAGGCGGACTGGCCGGACGGCTGGCGCGGCGGGCTGCTGCTCGGCTTTGTGACCGCGTTGGCCGTGTTCGCCGCCCGTCGGCTTCTGCGCCACCCCTGGCTGAGCGCCGCCTGCGTGCTGATCCTGCTGCTCGCGGTCCTGCGGCCGGCGCCACTCACCAGAGTGCTCACCGGCTGGCCGCCGCCGGGCTGGAAGTACGCGATGTGCCACACCTTCCCTATTGGATCGGCGTGTTGATACCGGTCTGACAGGGTGGCGCGATGAGCAAGTGGCGTGTGTTTTGGGTGCCGAAGACGGCGATGACGGTGCCTCCTGGACCAGTGCTGGTGGGGTGGGCTGACCTCGCAGAGCGCGAGGAGTCCGCAGGGATTCGCCCCGGAGATCCGATCCTCTTGGCGCCGGACTACCGAGTGGACGAGCTGCTCAGCCTGTACATCCGCAGTAGCCCGTTCCGGGGGTACACGGCAGAGACGAAGCGGAACTACACCACGGACGATTGCCTGTTCTTCAACTTCCTGTGGCAGCGCGGGAAGATATGGACGCAGGCAGTGGAATCCGATGTGAACGATTTCCAGTACTGGCGTCAGGACTCGCCAGACAACCCTGTGCGGGTCGGCGCGAACAAGTGGGACCGCGACCTTGCTGCGCTGATGAGCTTGTATAAGTGGGCGGCGAAGCCGGAGAACGCATTCGTACCGCGAAACCCTATTCCGACGCACCAAGTGACGGGTCGTTATGGGCAGATCATCGAGGTTCCGGACGATAAGGCGAAGGATGTCAAAGCCAGCAACGTGCATTGGCTGACTCCTCGTACATTCCGGCTCTGGGTGGATGTGGGGCTGCGCGGATGCGGTGCTGACGGGCTGCGCACTCCGGGCTGGGTGGGGCGGCTGGAAGACCGCAACGTCGCGTTTGTGCGCTTGCTGACCTCGTCCGGGCTGCGGCGGCTCGAGGGGGCCTCGCTGCTGACGTTCGAGGTGCCCTCGTTGCGGCTGGAAGGCGGGCGCTACTACACGGGTCGGCTGGCAGCGGCGGTCACACGTTCCAAGAAGGCCCGCACCTATTACGTTGCGGCGGGTGTGGTCGGCGACATCGAGTGCTACGTGGACTCCTCTCGGGCGGCGGTGATCCGCAAGGCTCAGGCGAAGGGGCGCTACGACGGCGTGAGGGACATGCGCCTGGTCACAAAGGTGACTCGTGGCCCCAAGCCGATCGTTCACTGGTGCGACCGCGACGGTGTCATGGGTCGGGTCGCGCTGACGGACGCGCTCGCTGAAGAGCGGATGACTTGGTACACCGAGGGTCCTGGAGGCCCCGAGCCGTTGTGGTTGTGGCTGAGCGAGACGGGCCTGCCATTCCAGCCGCATTCGTGGGAGAACGTCTTCACTTCGGCCAACAATCGGTGCCGGGCGGTTCTTGATCCGGAGCCGGAGCGTCGACTGGACCCGCACCGCAGCCTGGCCCCCTATGCGACTTTGCATTCCTGCCGGCACAGCTTCGCCCTCTACATGCTCGTAATTCTGCACCACTTGCTGGACCAGAGATTGGGCCTGACGCCTGAGGAACGACGGGATTACCGACTTCTCTACGGAGATCCGTGGCGAATGGTTCAGGACCTGTTGGGGCATTCGTCCATCGAAACGACCCGAGAGCGGTATCTGGCCCCGGTCGCTGACCTTCAGCTGCGGTCTCTGCTGGCCACGGCCCCCGTGACCGGGCGGGGAGGGCAGTCGGAGCAGGAGATGGACGACGTGTTCGCGCGCCTGGCGCGCGAAGCCGAGGGCATCCAGGACATCGACGCGAAGATGCAGGTCCCATCGGGTGCGGTGGCATGAGCCGGCGCGGACGCTCAGCGTCACTGCCGACAACTCCCCAGCGAAAGCCGCCTGTTCTCGTATCCGACGGGATGGTCGTCGACCATCGTGACGACGAGGGGAACGTTGCGGTCTATGACTTCCGGACCTTGCCGGTCCCCGATCCGATGCGGCGGTCGCTGGCCAGCTTGTTCGCTGCCCGTTGCGTTCCAAGCCGGTGGACCTCTCACTTCAGTAGCAGACACGTGTGGGTTCATCTGGAGACTTTCACCGCGCACTTGTCCACGCTCGAGAACCCACCAGCGGACGTCGAGGACCTGACCGCGGGACTTTGGAAGGAGTGGAAGCTCAGCCGCAGGAACACGCAGATGATCGGCTACAAGGAACTCACCGCCGTGAGAGGTCTGCTGCTGGATGAGCCCCGGCTGACGGCGGGGGCACGCGAAGCTCTTTCCAAGCGAATACCCCAGCCGGAGGTGACGGAGACCTCCTTCGAGGACGGCGAGTTCGACGCGATCTCTTCTGCGGCACGGCGAATGTTCCGGACCGCGCATCTGAGGATCACGGAGAACGCTCGGCACCTGGCCGACTGGCGGGCGGGAACCTTCCCTCAAGGTGGCGACGACTGGCTGCTGGGCGAGGCACTCGACCATCTCGCCCGCACCGGCACGGTCCCCTACTACACCAGGGCGAACGCCTCCACCAGGATCATTCACCGCTACATCAGGGTGCTGGGCGGAGAGAGACCGGAGAACACCTGGCAGCGGCTGTTCCTGACCCGCATGGAAGCGGTCGCACTGGGAGTGTTGCTGCTGGCCGAGCACGGGTGGAATCTGTCGGTGATCAACCGTCTCGCGGTGCCGCGGGCGACGCCGGATGCTGGTCAGGATGGCAAGCGGATCTACCGGGTCGAACTCGAGAAGCACAAGAGGGGCACCGGACGGTACTTCGAGACCCGAAACCTGACCGATGACGGGGCCGGCACCCCGGGACGACTGATCACTCAGGCCCTGGAGGCCACCGTGTTCGCACGGGCAGCCGTCCACGACCTCAGCCCCGGCACGGACCGCCTGGTGGTCTGGCGCACGGGCAAACTCCCGGCGGCCGATGCTCCGGCGGACCAGAAGAAGGGAGCCGGCGTCGGCCCTTTCCGGTTCGGAATCTCCGGATCTTCCGCAAAAAGCTGGGCCGCGGACGCGGAGTTCGCGTCCTCACCGTTCCGCAGGGGACGTCGGACGGTGAACGTGGTGCACCGCCGGGAGCCCGGCCAGAACAGCCAGGGCACGCATGACAGCACCTACGTCCTGACCGACCACCGGGCCCAGGAGGCAGCGGTCCCAGTGATCGCCGCGGCGGCTGAGGCGGTCGTGGCCAAGGCCCGCGAGGTGGTGTTCGGCGCCGAACTACGCGAGACGGCCGATCCGGCAGACCAGCCGACGGCCACCGCCGACTGCCACGACTACGAGAACAGCCCGTTCCCCAGCCCCGACGGGGGCTGCGGCGCTTCGTTCCTCATGTGTCTGGCCTGCCCGAACGCCCGCGTTCACCCCGTCCATCACAGTCGGCTCGCGCATCTTCACCATGCCCTGGACAACTTGCGATCCGTCATGGACCCCGGCCAGTGGCAGACCGACTGGGCCGACGCATACGCCCGCCTGGAACACCTCAAGAGTGAGCGTCTCCTCGGCGCCGCCGTCTGGACCCAGGCACTGGCCGAGGTCACTGAAGCCGACCGCGAAATCATCAGCTACCTGCTCAACGGAGACTTCGACCAGTGACGGCAACCGCAACCCTTCAACTTCTTGCCGTCCCCGGACCGGCCACCCCTGTCATCCCGGCTCACCGGATCATTGACGGCTACACAGGACCGATCGCTTGCTTTTCGGCCCCGTCCTGGCCGCTGCTTCCCATGAACGGCAATCCGGGCGTCACCCACAGCACGATCCACTGGGACCCGTTTCCTGCCGCTTTCCGGGAGGAAATGCGCCTGCTGGCCTGGACGCTGATCAACCGGGAGTTGACGTCCGTGTTCCTGCGTGAACGCGGTCCGTCCTGGAGGTCGCGGCAGAGCCCAGCGACGACCTGCAAGACCGTCGGAATCTGGGCCCGCCTGGCCGAGTGGCTCACCGAACGCGGCACCACCGAGCTCCGTTCCTGCACCACGGAGGTGCTGCGTGAGTACGGCCATCATCTGCGTGACAGCGGGGCCGCCCGCAGCACGGTGCACATCATGCTGTCGTCCCTGACCCGGCTGTGGGCCTTTGACCAGCTCAGCGCCCTGCCCAGCGAGGTCGGCTGCCCGCCCTGGGAGACCGAAGGAGTGGACGACTATCTACCGCCGGCCACTTCGGGCGGGGAGAACGAAACCGAGGCAATCGCCGAACAGACCATGGGCCCCCTGCTGATCTGGGCGATCCGTATGGTCGAGGACTTCAACGACGACATCCTCGCCGCCTGGGCCGAGCGGAATCGCCTCCACGCGGTTGCCCTGGCCAACCAGACCACCCCCGCTTCTCTGGCCTCGCTCAAGTCCTTCATGGAGCCGCTGATCGCCGGGGACCTGCCCATCCCGACCACGGATTGGTACGGCGAGACAGCGCTCGCCGGCACCTACATCGCGGCGATGACTGGCGCGTCACGGAACCAGGTCGACAACACCGCCAGACGCCTGGGCTGGCGGCAGGCAGCCCGGCAGAAACCGGGTCCCTGCCCTCTCAGCATCCCGGTCACCGGAATGCTGGCCGGCATCACCTGGCGAGAGGCCCTCGACTACAGCGAAGGCGCCTACCTGATGCGGCAGTTGGGATCAGCCTGCTTCATCGTCATCGCCTACTTGACCGGAATGCGCCCCGGTGAGGTGGTCGGCCTGCGCAGTGGATGCTGTCCTGACCCCGAGCCCGACGAGCAAGGGCAGCCGGGACGGCACTTGATCACGAGCACTGTTTACAAGACTGCCCGCGACGAGGACGGCAACCACCGATCCGAGGGCGAACTCCGCGACGTTCCCTGGGTGGCCATCGCCCCGGTGGTGAACGCGATCCGTGTCCTGGAGCGCTTCGTCCCGGACGGGGCGCTGCTGTTCGATCACCATGCGCACGACCTACGCGGCACCCGTGCTGGCACCGGAGCACTGACCGTCCAGACGATGGCGGACCGGGTGGAGGACTTCGTCTCCTGGGCCAACGAGGAGGCGACAAGTCACGGTCTGATCAGCGAGGTCATACCGCCGGACCCGCACGGCGCGATCGGCACCGAGCGATTCCGTCGCAGTCTCGCCTGGCACATCGCCCGCCGCCCCGGCGGCCTGGTCGCCCTGGCCGTTCAGTATGGCCATCTGCGAACTTCCGTATCCGTCGGATATGCCTCCCGCAGCCGCGACGGCATCCACGAACTCCTCGACGTCGAAACCGCCCGAGCAACCATCGACACCGTCGCCGACCTGCACGACGACCTCGAAGACGGGATCGGGATCTCCGGACCGGCCGCCCGGCGAGCCATCAAGGCCGCAGCCACCGCAGCCCAATACGAGGGAACGGTCATCAACATCCGCCAGGCCCGCCAGATCCTTGCCAACCCCGAGCTGGCCGTCTACGACAACCCCAACACCTTGCTGATGTGTGTCTACAAGCGTGACAAGGCCCTGTGTCATCGCGGCGTCAAGGACACCCCCAGCCTCGATCGATGCGTATCCACCTGCGGAAACATCGCCCGCACCGACCAGCACATCACCAAGATCCTGGACCGAGCTGACTACCTCGAGAAGCAGGCGGCTCACGTCCCCGGCCCACTCGGTGACCGCCTTCGTCGCAACGCCAGCCGCCTGCGCGACCTCGCCGATGTTCACCACCGCACCCGAATCACTCTCCAGGACGGCGCCGCATGAGCCCTGCACACGACGAACGCGATCGCATCCGCGCGGCCATGGACCGCATCTTTAAGGGCACCCCGCAGCACTCCAACGGAGCGTTGACGATCGTTGCCCTCGCTCAGGAAGCCGGCGTCCCACGCAACGCACTCACCCAGCGCCACCTGGATCTCAAGAATGACTTCTATGCGGAGGTCAAAACGCGAGGCCAGATACCGGACTCTGAAGTTCGCCTGCGAAAGCAGATCGTGAAATTGAAGGAGCTTCGTCAGGAAGATGCCAAGGAGTTGAGCCAACTCCGGACCGATGTCGAACATCTCGTCCGGGCCGTCAACCAGCTCACTTCGGAGAACCGGCAGCTGCGGAATGCATTGGCCCAGCCTGATCCGCGAGTCAGAGCACTACCGACTCAGCCACATCCCAGTCGGACACCATGAGCTGGACGACATCAACTGACTGAGGGCAGTCGGTCCCGGGGGCGCAGATGACCACCGGGACCACCGGAACGAGCAGCTCGTCGGGCAAGGCTCACGACGGACGAAACTCAACACGCAGAACTTGACAGGGAAGACATCGGGCAGGGCGACGCCTCCGTCCTCGCTGCGGGCGAAGGAACGGCCGTGGTCGTGGACGCGGGCCCGGACCCCAAGCCCGTCGACCGCTGCCTGCGCACGCTCGGCGTCACCCGCGTCCCGCTCATCCTCCTGACGCACTTCCACGCCGACCATGTGGCGGGGCTTCCGGGCGTGCTGCGAGGCCGGGCGGTGGGGGAGATCCGGACGACGACGCTCCAAGAACCCCGGGACCAGAGCGCGTTCGTACGGCGCACAGCGGCCGCAGCCCGGGTGCCCGTTCTCAGGACGGCACCGGGCGAGCGGCGCCGCATCGGACCACTCTCGTGGCGGGCACTGTGGCCGCCGCCCCTCCCGATCCCGACACCCGAAGAGGCGAACGACGCCAGCGTCACGCTCCTCGTCCGCTCGGGCGACCTCACCCTGCTGCTCCCCGGCGACCTGGAACCACCGGCGCAGCAGGCACTGTTGAGAGCCCACCCGGCACTCCCGCCGGTGGACGTACTCAAGGTCGCCCACCACGGCTCGGCCTACCAGGACACCGCCCTCCTCGCCCGCACCCGCCCCCGCCTGGCACTGATCTCCTGCGGCCACGACAACCCATACGGCCACCCCTCGCCCCGGACACTCGCCGCGTTACGCGCCGGGGGCGCCACGGTGCTGCGTACGGACACGGACGGCTCAATCGCGGTGACCGGGTCCGGCCCCGGCCTGCGCGCAGTGCCCTTGGGGCCGTAACTGACGTGGTGACGGGCCGCGACGGCCACCGCCGTTCGTCGTTGCGGTCAGGTGGGTGAGATCGCTCGTGCCGGGGAAGCCGCAGGAGCCGTCCTCAGACGAGCCATTCGCCGGCCCGCATCAACTCCCGGTCGGGCAGCTCGTTCTCCTCCCGCCAGGCCTTTACCACCCTCGGTGTGACACGCAGGTAGACCCAGGACTTCCCGTTGCGGGGATCCCAGCCGCCGAGCTTTGCCGCGAACGCGTCGGCCGACTCCGTCGCGAGGTCCCGTCCTTCCACCGGCTCGGCGGAGCCCTCGATGTGCACCACATCCCTGGTGTGGCCGAGCGTCAGCCGTATCTCTCCGGCGGGTGTCAGGTTTCGGGCCGTCGGGTTGGTCCGCCGGGTGCACATCAGCAGTGTGTTCCTGTCCCAGACGAATGACAGGGGTACGAGGCAGGGCTCGCCGTCCGGCGAAGCCGTGGCGACCCAGACGTCCTCGTCCTTCTCCAGCCGGTCGAGTACGTCCTGTTTCCGCTGTTCAAGGCTGCGCGCCGGTTCCCATGTCGTCATGCCCGCACGCTAGCGACGTCCCGCGACGCGTGCCTCGGCCAACGGTCCTAGGACCAATGGCCATGGCGGTACGGCCAACCCCCGGGCGAGAATTCGGTCATGGAAGAGCCCTGGCGGACCGCCGCCCACCTCCGCCGCATCGGAGCCGCGCGCCCCGCCCGTCCCGGTGCCGAGGCCCTGCGCGACCTGCATCTGCGGCACTTGCGTACCGTCCCCTTCGAGAACCTCTCGATCCACCTCGGCGAGGACATCGTGCTTGCCGACAAGGCACTGTTCGACAAGGTGGTGACGGGCCGTCGCGGCGGCTTCTGCTACGAACTGAACGGCGCCTTCGCCGCGTTGCTCAGCGCCCTGGGCTTCCGTGTGACCCTGCTCCAGGCCCGCGTCTTCGGTGCCGACGGGCAGCTCGGCATTCCGTACGACCATCTCGCGCTCCGGGTGGAGAGCGGCGAGACCGGCGACGCAGGGGCCTGGCTCGCCGACGTCGGATTCGGCGATCACAGCCACTTCCCCCTCGCCCTCGACGAGCGCGGCGACCAGCAGGACCCCGGCGGTACGTTCCGCATCGTCGACGGGCCCGACGGCGACCTCGACGTACTGCGGGACGGCAAGCCGCAATACCGCCTCGACCCGCGCCCGCGCGCTCTTTCCGACTTCGAGGCCGCCGCCTGGTGGCACCGGACCTCGCCCGCCTCCCACTTCACGCAGTCCCTCGTCTGCTCGCGTCTCACCGAAGACGGCCGCGGCCGGATCACCCTCAGCGGCCGCAAGCTCGTGACCACGGTGGACGGCGAGCGCAGTGAGCAGCCTCTGGCCACCGACCACGCGGTCCTCGCCGCCTACCGCGACCACTTCGGGATCACCCTCGACCGCGTACCCGCGCTGCGAGGAACCGGACGTCGAGGAACCGGACGTCGAGGAAGCGGAAGTATTTGAGTGCGGGGGTTCGTCCGTTCAGGTGGCCGGGCCCTCCAGCCAGCCCTCGTACTCCGCTGCGAACGCGTGCAGCGCCGCCGTGTCGAGACGCCCGTCCGGGTCCTCCACCACGACCAGCCACTGCACGTCCTCGGCATCGTCCTCGCCGGCCAGCGCGTCCCGTATCAGCTGGGGCTCCTCAACGATCCCGAAGCGCTCGCCGAGCTCCAGGGCCACCTCCTCGGCGGCGTCCCGGTCGGGCAGTACCAGCACGTGTCTCACATCGCTCACCTGCCCATTCTCCAACAGGTTCGGGACTGTCGGTGGCACATGGGATGCTGGAACGCGATGGCCACCAGGAAGAATTCAACCGACGACCCGCTCGCCCCCGTCACCCTCGCCGTGGGGCAGGAGGACCTGCTGCTCGACCGCGCCGTCCAGCAGGTGGTGGCGGCTGCCCGCGCCGCCGACGCCGACACCGATGTGCGTGACTTGACGTCCGACCAGCTCCAGCCCGGCACCCTCGCCGAGCTGACCAGCCCCTCGCTCTTCGCCGAGCGCAAGGTCGTCGTCGTGCGGAACGCGCAGGACCTCTCCGCCGACACGATCAAGGACGTGAAGTCCTACCTCGACGCCCCCGCCGAGGAGATCACGCTCGTCCTGGTGCACGCCGGGGGCGCCAAGGGCAAGGGCCTGCTGGACGCCGCCCGCAAGGCCGGGGCCCGCGAGGTCGCCTGTCCCAAGACCACCAAACCCGCCGAGCGCCTGTCGTTCGTACGGTCGGAGTTCCGCGCCCTCGGCCGCTCCGCGACCCCCGAGGCGGGCCAGGCCCTGGTCGACTCCATCGGCAGTGACCTGCGCGAGCTGGCCAGCGCCGTCGCGCAGCTCGTCGCCGACGTCGAGGGGACGATCGACGAGGCCGTCGTCGGCCGGTACTACACGGGCCGCGCAGAAGCCTCCAGCTTTACGGTCGCCGACCGCGCGGTGGAGGGCCGGGCGGCCGAGGCGCTCGAAGCCCTGCGCTGGTCGTTGTCCACCGGCGTCGCTCCCGTCCTGATCACGAGCGCCCTCGCCCAGGGCGTACGGGCCATCGGCAAGCTGTCGTCGGCCCGTGGCGGCCGCCCCGCCGATCTCGCGCGTGAGCTCGGTATGCCGCCGTGGAAGATCGACCGCGTACGGCAGCAGATGCGTGGCTGGACACCGGACGGGGTGGCCCTGGCCCTACGGGCGGTCGCCGAGGCCGACGCGGGCGTCAAGGGCGGCGGCGACGACCCGGAGTACGCACTGGAGAAGGCCGTGGTCGCGGTCGCCCGCGCCGCCCGTAACCGGTAAGCAGGCAGCACAAAGGCCCCGGTCACCGTCCTGGGGAAGGGCGGAAGACCGGGGCCTTTGCGTGAAGCCTGTGAAAGCTGCTCTGTGCGCCGCACCCGCGTGGCGAACGCAGGCCGCGTGCGGCGCGAGGTGCCGGTCAGGAGCGGATGAGAGGGCCCGCTTGGTCCTTACCGGCGATCAGTCAAGAGAATGCTCAGCCCTGCAGGGAGGCAACCTTGTGAGCCAGCGCCGACTTCTTGTTGGCGGCGGCGTTCTTGTGGATGACACCCTTGGAGACTGCCTTGTCGAGCTTCTGCGAAGCCTCGCGGACGGCCACAGTGGCCTTCTCGAGGTCACCCGCAGTGACAGCCTCGCGGGCCTTGCGGATCGAGGTCTTGAGCGCAGACTTGACGGCCTTGTTGCGCAGGCGCGCCTTCTCGTTCGTCTTGTTGCGCTTGATCTGGGACTTGATGTTCGCCACGAAAGAGCCTTTACAGGTTCGTTGGATCTTCGATGAGTGCATCGCTGCTTAGAGGGCTACGAGACACAGCTGCTCAGAGTACCAGCGGCCCACCAGGCGGCCCAAACCGAGCACCGCCCCCCGTCCGTGGGACCATGGAACCTACGTATCGATCCATCATCGCCCCGAGACGAGACCCTGCGTGCCCGCGACTCCTACCAACGTGCCCGAGCCGAGCCGTACCGACCCGGCGCTGATCCGCAATTTCTGCATCATCGCGCACATCGACCACGGCAAGTCCACGCTTGCCGACCGGATGCTCCAGCTGACCGGTGTGGTCGACCAGCGGCAGATGCGCGCCCAGTACCTCGACCGTATGGACATCGAGCGCGAGCGCGGCATCACGATCAAGTCCCAGGCAGTACGTCTGCCCTGGGCGCCCACCGAGGGCCCGGACGTGGCGAAGACCCACATCCTGAACATGATCGACACTCCTGGCCACGTGGACTTCACGTACGAGGTCTCGCGTTCGCTCGCCGCCTGCGAAGGCACGGTCCTCCTGGTCGACGCCGCGCAGGGCATCGAGGCGCAGACCCTGGCCAACCTGTACCTGGCGATGGAGAACAACCTCACGATCGTTCCCGTCCTCAACAAGATCGACCTGCCGGCCGCCCAGCCGGAGAAGTTCTCCGAGGAGCTGGCGAACCTCATCGGCTGCCAGCCCGAGGACGTACTCAAGGTCTCGGCGAAGACCGGCCTCGGCGTGGACGCGCTCCTCGACCGGGTCGTCAAGGACGTACCGGCTCCGGTCGGGAACGCCGACGCCCCCGCCCGCGCGATGATCTTCGACTCGGTCTACGACTCGTACCGCGGTGTCGTCACCTACGTACGTGTCATCGACGGAGGGCTCAACAAGCGCGAGCGCATCAGGATGATGTCCACCAACGCGACCCACGAGCTCCTCGAGATCGGCGTCTCCTCTCCCGAGATGACGCCCTCCGACGGCATCGGCGTCGGTGAGGTCGGCTACATCATCACCGGCGTGAAGGACGTGCGGCAGTCCAAGGTCGGTGACACGATCACCTCCCTGCACAAGGGCGCCACCGAGGCCCTCGGCGGTTACAAGGATCCGAAGCCGATGGTCTTCTCGGGTCTGTATCCGCTGGACGGCTCCGAGTACCCCGACCTGCGCGAGGCCCTCGACAAGCTCCAGCTCAACGACGCCGCCCTCGTGTACGAGCCGGAGACCTCCGCCGCGCTGGGCTTCGGCTTCCGCGTCGGCTTCCTCGGCCTTCTGCACCTCGACGTGATCCGCGAGCGCCTGGAGCGCGAGTTCGGGCTCGACCTGATCGCCACCGCGCCCAACGTGGTGTACCGCGTCGTCATGGAGGACCGCAGCGAGCACACGGTCACCAACCCGAGCGAGTTCCCCGAGGGCAAGATCTCGGACGTGTACGAGCCGGTCGTACGGGCCACGATCCTCGCGCCCAGCGAGTTCATCGGCGCCATCATGGAGCTCTGTCAGACCCGCCGCGGCACGCTCCTCGGCATGGACTACCTCTCCGAGGACCGCGTCGAGATCCGCTACACCCTCCCCCTCGCGGAGATCGTCTTCGACTTCTTCGACCAGCTGAAGTCCAAGACGCGCGGTTACGCCTCCCTGGACTACGAGCCCACCGGCGAGCAGGCAGCATCCCTCGTCAAGGTCGACATCCTGCTGCACGGCGACCGGGTCGACGCCTTCTCCGCCGTCACGCACAAGGACGCGGCGTACGCGTACGGCGTACGGCTCGTCGCCAAGCTGCGCGAGCTCATCCCGCGACAGGCCTTCGAGATCCCCATCCAGGCGGCCATCGGCTCCCGGGTCATCGCCCGCGAGACGATCCGCGCGATCCGCAAGGACGTCCTCGCCAAGTGTTACGGCGGTGACATCTCCCGTAAGCGGAAACTGCTGGAGAAGCAGAAGGAAGGCAAGAAGCGGATGAAGATGGTCGGCAGCGTGGAGGTCCCACAGGAGGCCTTCATCGCGGTGCTGTCCAGCGACGAGTCCGGCGGCGGCAAGGGCAAGAAGTAGCCCCCAGGTTTGCGCCAAGATTTACGCAAAAGCGCCCTCCGTACCCCGGACGGGCGCTTTTCGCGTATACGAACGCGGCGGGTCCGTTCCGTTATCAAGCCGCGTGCCGCAGCCTCTTACGCCCCGGCGCCTCGCGCTTTACTCTGACTCGGAGGTTACTCGCCAGTTAAATACCAGCCAGTCGTGCAGCAGCCGCAGGCCCGGAGGACGTCGTGAGCGACACACAGACCTTGATCGAGAACCGGCCGCCGTCGGTGGCGACCCTTTTCATTGAGCGCGTGGCTGCCACGCCCGATGCCGAGGCTTATCGGTACCCCGTACCGGCCCCCTCGGGGCAGGGGCCCGACACTTGGAAGTCACTGAGCTGGGGCCGGGCGGCCGAGCGGGTGTACGCCGTCGCCGCCGGGCTCATCGACCTCGGCGTCCAGCCCGAGCAGCGGATCGCCCTCGCCTCCAGCACCCGCGTCGAGTGGATCCTCGCCGACCTCGGCGTGATGTGCGCCGGTGCGGCGACGACGACGGTCTACCCGTCCACCAACGCCGAGGAGTCGGCGTACATCCTCGCCGACTCCGAGAGCCGGGTCCTGATCGCGGAGGACGCGGAGCAGCTCGCCAAGGCGCGTGAGCGGCGGGCCGACCTGCCGAACCTCGCTCATGTCGTGGTCATCGACCCCACGGGCGCAGAGCCCGCCGAGGGCGACCCCGAAGGCTGGGTCCTCTCGCTCGCCGACCTGGAGGAGCGCGGGGCGGCGTACCTGGAGAAGCACCCGCAGGCCGTCAGCGAGCGGGTAGACGCGATCAGGGCCGACCAGCTCGCGACGCTGATCTACACCTCGGGCACCACCGGCCGCCCCAAGGGCGTACGGCTGCCGCACGACTGCTGGTCGTACATGGCGAAGGCCACGGTGGGGACCGGCCTGATCACCTCGACGGACGTGCAGTACCTCTGGCTGCCGCTCGCTCACGTCTTCGGCAAGGTGCTGACCTCCGGGCAGATCGAGGCCGGGCATGTCACCGCCGTCGACGGCCGGGTCGACAAGATCATCGAGAATCTGCCGGTGGTCCAGCCGACGTACATGGCCGCCGTGCCGCGCATCTTCGAGAAGGTATACAACGGGGTCGCGGCCAAGGCACGGGCCGGCGGCGGCGCCAAGTACAAGATCTTCCAGTGGGCGGCGGAGGTCGCCCGCGAGTACGCCAAGGTCACGCAGGACAACTTCCGGCGTACGGGCACGGCCTCCGCGCCCTTCGCCCTGTCCGCCAAGCACAAGGTCGCCGACACCCTCGTCTATGCCAAGATCCGCGAGGCCTTCGGCGGCCGGCTGCGGGCCTGCGTGTCCGGCTCGGCGGCCCTCGCGCCCGACATCGGCTTCTTCTTCTCCGGCGCAGGGATCCACATCCTGGAGGGTTACGGACTCACCGAGTCCAGCGCCGCCTCCTTCGTGAACCCCGGCGAGGCCTACCGCACCGGCACGGTCGGCAAGCCGCTGCCCGGCACCGAGGTGCGCATCGCCGACGACGGCGAGATCCTGCTGCGCGGCCCCGGCATCATGGAGGGCTACCACGGGCTGCCCGAGAAGACCGCCGAAGTGCTGGAGTCGGACGGCTGGCTGCACACCGGGGACATCGGCGAGCTGTCCGCGGACGGCTACCTGCGGATCACCGACCGCAAGAAGGACCTGATCAAGACGTCGGGCGGCAAGTACATCGCGCCGGCCGAGGTCGAGGGCCAGTTCAAGGCGGTGTGCCCGTTCGTCTCCAACATCCTGGTGCACGGAGCCGACCGAAACTTCTGCACCGCCCTGATCGCACTCGACGAGCCGACGATCCTCGGCTGGGCCAAGGACAACGGCCTGGAGGGCAAGTCGTACGCCGAAGTGGTGTCCGCCAAGCAGACCGAGCAGCTCATCGAGGGCTATGTGAAGCGGCTCAACGAGGGACTGCAGCGCTGGCAGACCATCAAGAAGTTCCGGCTGCTGCCGCGTGACCTGGACATCGAGCACGGCGAGCTGACGCCCAGCCTCAAGCTCAAGAGGCCGGTCGTCGAGCGCGAGTACAAGAACCTGATCGAAGAGATGTACGCGGGTTCGCGCGAGAACTGAGCGGGAATCAGCGAGAGCCGGGGGACCGGCGAGAACCGGCCGTATCCGGCCGGACCTGCGGGAGTCGATGCGGGCGGGGTCACTGCGACCTCGCCCGCGTCGCTCATTTACGGCCCATTTTGGTGACTCGGTGCTTATGGGCGAGACCAGTCTGTCACTCTGTCCGTGTCATCAGCGGCGTAATGAGAGACCGGCCGGGAGCCGCACTGTGAGGTCCATTCCGAGGCAGCGGGAGAGTACTCACCGCTCGACGCACCTGCCCGACGGCCTGCCCGACCCACGGGCCGCGGCCTGCACCAGCCTGCCCGGCAACCCGCTCGCGGCCGCCGCCGCCCGGCGGTTCGTCCGGGCCGCCCTCGCCGACTGGACCGGGCTCGGACTGCCGCCCGCCGACGGCTTCACCGACCGCCTCGCGGACGACGCGGTTGTCCTCGTCAACGAACTGGTCACCAACGCCGTCGTCCACGCGGGCACCAATGTCGAGCTGGTGTGCCACCTGGAGGAGGCGCGGGACGACGACCCGGCGGCCCTGGTGCTCGAAGTCTCCGACCACCACCCCGCCCGCGTCGTACGGAACGAACCGGCGGGCTCGCTCACCCCCGGCGGCCACGAATTCGGCCGCGGCCTGCACCTCGTCGCCGCCCTCGCCGACTGCTGGGGCGTCACCTACCGCCCCGGCCTCAAGACCGTCTGGGCCCGGCTCTCCATCGAGGGCAGGCCGCCTGGAGCGCTGCCGGTGCCCGCCGAAGGAGCCGACCAGGCGCTCCAGCGCGGGCTGCGCGCCGCCGAGATCCTGGCGCCCGTACAGGGGCGGACGGCGCGGGAGTACGACAGCGACTGGATCAACCGCGGGGCGCTGTCCTTCCTCGCCGAGGCGTCCGACCTGCTCACCGGCCAGTTCGACGAGGACATGGTCGCCGCCCTCGCCGGACAGCTGCTGGTGCCCAGGCTCGCGGACTGGTGCGCGGTGTGGCTGGAGGAGGAGGGGGCCGCGCCCCGGCTCGCCCGCGTCTGGCACCAGCGGGAGAACTGCATGGAGGAGCTGCGCAGGCGCGTCGAGAAGGAGCCGCCCCGCCTGCTGGAAACCGCGCGCGGCGGCCCTGTCCCGGTGCCGTGGCCCGGCGGGGACGAGCCGGGCGGCGGCGACGGCGCGGCGGTCGCCTACCGGCTGATCGCGGGCGGGCGGGGGCTCGGGACGCTGATGCTGGGGCGCTCCGGGCTCATGCGGATGCCCGACGAAGTGACGGGCCTGATCGAGGACTTCGTACGCCGCGTAGCTCTCGCCGTCGCCGCCGCCCGCCAGTACACCCGGCAGGCCACCATCAGCCGCGTCCTCCAGCGGGCGCTCCTGCCGGGACAGATGGCGGACATCCCGGGCATCGCCAAGGCCCTGGTGTACGAGCCGCGAGGGCAGGGCGTCGCGGGCGGCGACTTCTACGACGTGTTCCCCGGCGCGAGCGGCAGCTGGTCCTTCACGCTCGGCGACGTACAGGGCAACGGGCCGGAGGCCGCGGTCGTCACCGGCCTCGTCAGGCCCTGGCTGCGGCTGCTCGCCCGCGAGGGCCGTGGAGTCGGCGTGGTCCTCGACCGGCTCAACCGGCTGCTCCTCGACGACGCGGTCGAGGCGGCGGAAGCCACGGCGAGGATGGCGACGGCGGGCGCCGGGGGCGGGGTGGCGGGGGTGGCCGGAGCAGGGTCAGGAGTGGGGACCGGCTCGGGGCCAGGTGCGGTGCTGGAGGCCACTCAGCCGCGGTTCCTGTCGATCCTGTACGGCGAGTTGGTGCCGCTGGCCGAGGAGGAAGGCGGCGGTGTGCGCTGCACGCTGGCCTGCGCCGGGCATCCGCTGCCGCTCGTCCTGCGGCCCGACGGGAGTGTGCGGCCCGCCGCCGCCTCGCAGATGCTGCTCGGCGTCGTCGAGGACGTCACGTACGAGAGTCAGAGCTTCGTCCTGCGGACGGGCGACACCCTGCTGTGCGTCACGGACGGCGTGACCGAGCGGCGCTCCGGACGGCGCATGTTCGACGACGCGGACGGGCTTGCCTCGGCGCTCGGGCGGTGCGTCGGGCTGAGCGCACAGGGGGTTGCCGAGCGGATCATGCGCGAGGTGCACGATTTCTCGCCGGTGCCGCCCGACGACGACGTGGCGCTGCTGGTCCTCCAGGCGCTTTGACGGCAGCTGTGACAATAGGGGTATGCCTTCCGTACTGCCCGATGGTGAGCCCATGCCCGAAGACGGGGCGCTTCCGCCGCACGCCCTGACCGGTGCGGGGGAGCGACCGCTCGGCTTCTACCTGCACGTTCCGTACTGCGCGACGCGCTGCGGGTACTGCGACTTCAACACATACACGGCGACCGAGCTGCGTGGCTCGGGCGGTGCGCTGGCCTCGCGCGACAACTACGCCGACACGCTGGTGGAGGAGGTGCGGCTGGCGCGCAAGGTGCTGGGCGACGACCCCCGTCCGGTACGGACCGTGTTCGTGGGCGGCGGTACGCCGACGCTGCTCGCTGCGGGCGATCTCGTACGGATGCTGGGAGCGATCCGGGACGAGTTCGGGCTGGCCGAGGACGCGGAGATCACCACGGAGGCGAATCCGGAGTCGGTCAATCCGGCGTATCTGGCGGAGCTGAGGGCCGGTGGCTTCAACCGGGTCTCGTTCGGGATGCAGAGCGCGAAGCAGCACGTGCTGAAGATTCTGGACCGTACGCATACGCCGGGCCGGCCGGAGGCGTGTGTCGCGGAGGCGCGGGCGGCGGGCTTCGAGCACGTGAATCTTGACCTGATCTACGGCACGCCGGGCGAGAGCGACGCGGACTGGCAGGCGTCGCTCGACGCGGCCATCGGGGCCGGTCCTGACCACGTCAGTGCGTACGCGCTGATCGTGGAGGAAGGGACGCAGCTGGCGCGGCGGATCCGGCGGGGCGAGGTGCCGATGACGGACGACGACGTACACGCCGACCGGTACCTGATGACGGAGTCCGCGCTGTCCGGGGCGGGTTTTGAGTGGTACGAGGTGTCGAACTGGGCCACCTCGGACGCTGCGCGGTGCCTGCACAACGAGCTGTACTGGCGCGGGGCGGACTGGTGGGGCGCGGGCCCTGGCGCCCACAGCCATCTGGGCGGGGTGCGCTGGTGGAACGTCAAGCACCCCGGTGCGTATGCGCAGGCGCTGGGGGAGGGGCGGTCGCCGGGGGCGGGGCGGGAGGTGCTCGCTGCGGAGGATCGGCGCGTGGAGCGCATCCTGCTGGAGCTGCGGCTCCGCGACGGCTGCCCGCTGTCCTTGCTGGCCCCTGCGGGGCGGGGCGCGGCGGAGCGTGCGGTAAGGGACGGGCTCCTGGCGAGTGCTCCTTACGCAGCGGGGCGGGCGGTGCTTACTTTGCGGGGGCGGTTGCTGGCGGATGCGGTGGTTCGGGACCTGGTGGACTGAGGCCGAGTGGCTGAGGGGTGCGGGTGCGCTGTGCCGTGCCGGTTGCCTGCGGCGCAGTTCCCCTACCCGCCCCTTCCCGGCTGTGACATTTGCGGACGCCCTTGAGGGCCGGGGAGGGGCGGGGTGGGGAAGAGACTGCCCTGGCCCCAGGATCAAGCGCCGGGCGCCGTTACGAAGTCGATCAGCTCTTCCACTCGGCCCAGCAGCGCCGGCTCCAGGTCCTTGTACGAGCGGACCCCCGCCAGGATCCGCTGCCACGCCGCCCCTGTGTTCTCCGGCCAGCGCAGCGCCCGGCACACCCCCGTCTTCCAGTCCTCACCGTGCGGGACCTTCGGCCACGCCGCGATGCCCACCGACGACGGTTTCACCGCCTCCCAGACGTCGATATAGGGGTGGCCGACCACCAGGACGTCCGCGCCCGTCACCTGTGCCGCGATGCGGGACTCCTTCGAGCCCGGGACCAGGTGGTCTACCAGGATGCCCAGGCGGGCGTCGGCGGCCGGGGCGAAGTCCGTGACGATCGCGGGGAGGTCGTCGATGCCCTCCAGGTACTCGACGACCACGCCCTCGATGCGGAGGTCGTCGCCCCAGACCCGCTCCACCAGCTCCGCGTCGTGGCGCCCTTCGACGTAGATACGGCCGGCGCGCGCGACCCTCGCCCTCGCCCCCGGTACGGCGAGCGAGCCCGACGCCGTGCGCGTCGCGGTCCGCGCGGGTGCCGCGGGGCGTACCAGCGTGACGACCCGGCCCTCCAGCAGGAAGCCGCGCGGGGTCAGCGGGAACACCCGGTGCTTGCCGAAGCGGTCCTCCAGGGTCACCGTCCCCGCCTCGCACCGGATCACCGCTCCGCAGAACCCTGTCGTGACCTCCTCCACGACCAGATCCGGTTCGGCGGGGACCTCAGGAGCGGGGGCGGTCTTCTTCCAGGGGGGCGTCAGATCGGGCCCGTACTGTCTGCTGCGCATTCGGCCGACGATAGTGCCGACGACAGTTCCGTACCGTCCGTCTCACGAGACGCCGAAGCGCGCCGCCAACTCGTCCCGCTGCGCGCGGACATACGCCGCGTCCACCACCGCCCCGTGCCCCGGTACGTACACCGCGTCCTCGCCGCCCAGCGACAGCAGCCGGTCCAGTGCGCCCGGCCAGCTCGACGGGTGCGCGTCCGGGCCCGCCTGCGGGGTGCCCGACTCCTCCACCAGGTCGCCGCAGAAGACGACCTCGGGGCTGCCCGGCACCAGGACCACCAGGTCGTGGCCGCTGTGGCCGGGGCCGACGTTCGCCAACAGCACCTGGCGGCCGCCGCCCAGGTCGAGCGTCCATTCGCCGGAGACCTTGTGGTGCGGCACGACCAGTACGTCCACGGCCTCTGCGGCAGCCGCCCGGTCGACGCCGTGCTGCATCGCGTCGTGCCGCAGCTCGTCGCGGCTCCGCGTCAGCACCCCGTCGATACCGACCGCCCCGTACACCTCGGTCCCCGCGAACGCCGCCGTCCCCAGCACATGATCGAAATGGGGGTGGGTGAGGGCGATATGCGTCACTCTCCGGCCCAGCAGCCGCTCCGCCTCGCCGCGCAGTTCCGCGCCCTCGCGAAGCGTCGAACCCGTGTCGATCAGAAGGGCTCCGCCGGACCCCGCGACGAGGCCGGTCGTCGCGTCCCACACGGGCAAACGCCGTCGGCCCACCCCCGGGGCGAGCCGCTCCCAGCCTGCCTCTTCCCAACTGACGTCCATACCGAGACGCTAGACCCAACCCGGGGCCCCTCGCCCGCTGAACAGCGCCGTCGCACCATAACGTGACCGGCCGCCCTTGCTAGGGGCCCACCTCCCCGCCGTACACTGGCTCGGGGGTTTGCTGGCACTCCCACGAGGCGAGTGCCAAAGCCGGCACCGACGAACGACAGCTGGAGGTGTGCGCGATGCTCAGCGAACGCAGACTCGAGGTGCTTCGCGCCATCGTCCAGGACTACGTGGGCACCGAGGAGCCCGTCGGCTCCAAGGCGCTCACCGAGCGGCACAAGCTCGGCGTGTCCCCGGCCACCGTGCGCAACGACATGGCGGCCCTGGAGGACGAAGGTTTCATCGCGCAGCCTCATACGAGCGCCGGGCGCATCCCGACGGACAAGGGTTACCGCCTGTTCGTCGACAAGCTTGCGGGCGTCAAGCCCCTGTCGTCGCCCGAGCGCCGCGCCATCCAGAACTTCATGGACGGAGCGGTCGACCTCGACGACGTCGTGGCCCGTACGGTCCGGCTGCTCGCGCAGCTGACCCGGCAGGTCGCCGTCGTGCAGTACCCCTCGCTCACGCGGTCGACAGTGCGGCACGTGGAGCTGCTTTCGCTCGCTCCTGCCCGGGTGATGCTCGTACTCATCACGGACACCGGCCGGGTTGAGCAGCGCATGATCGACTGCCCTGCGCCGTTCGGCGAGACGTCCCTCGCGGACCTTCGGGCGCGGCTCAACAGCCGGGTCGTGGGGCGCCGCTTCGCGGACGTACCGCAACTGGTGCAGGACCTCCCCGAATCCTTCGAGACGGAGGACAGGGCAACCGTCACGACGGTGCTCGCCTCCCTCATGGAGACCCTGGTCGAGGAGACCGAGGAGCGGCTGATGATCGGCGGCACCGCCAATCTCACCCGCTTCGGGCATGATTTTCCCCTCACCATCCGGCCGGTGCTGGAGGCGCTGGAGGAGCAGGTCGTGCTCCTCAAGCTGCTAGGTGAGGCCAAGGACTCGGGCATGACCGTACGAATCGGGCACGAGAACGCCCATGAAGGGCTGAGCTCCACGTCCGTCGTCGCAGTCGGCTACGGTTCGGGCGACGAAGCAGTCGCCAAACTCGGCGTGGTCGGACCGACCCGCATGGACTACCCCGGAACGATGGGAGCGGTACGCGCAGTGGCACGTTACGTCGGACAGATCCTGGCGGAGTCGTAAGTGGCCACGGACTACTACGCCGTACTCGGCGTGCGCCGCGACGCTACTCAGGACGAGATCAAGAAGGCATTCCGGCGGTTGGCGCGTGAGCTCCACCCGGACGTGAATCCCGATCCCAAGACGCAAGAGCGCTTCAAGGAGATCAACGCCGCGTACGAGGTGTTGTCGGACCCGCAGAAGAAGCAGGTCTACGACCTCGGCGGCGACCCCCTCTCGCAGGCGGGCGCCGGAGCCGGCGGCTTCGGCCAGGGCGGCTTCGGGAACTTCTCGGACATCATGGACGCCTTCTTCGGTACGGCGTCGCAGCGTGGGCCGAGGTCGCGTACGCGGCGCGGCCAGGACGCGATGATCCGGCTGGAGATCGACCTCAACGAGGCGGCCTTCGGCACGACGAAGGACATCCAGGTCGACACCGCCGTGGTGTGTACGACCTGCTCCGGTGAGGGCGCGGCGCCGGGCACCTCGGCCCAGACCTGCGACATGTGCCGCGGTCGCGGCGAGGTCTCGCAGGTCACCCGGTCCTTCCTGGGCCAGGTCATGACCTCGCGGCCCTGCCCCCAGTGCCAGGGCTTCGGCACGGTCGTGCCGACCCCGTGCCCGGAGTGCGCCGGCGACGGCCGCGTACGGTCGCGTCGCACGCTCACGGTCAAGATCCCGGCCGGTGTCGACAACGGCACGCGGATCCAGCTCGCGGGCGAGGGCGAGGTCGGCCCGGGCGGCGGCCCCGCCGGTGACCTGTACGTCGAGATCCACGAGCTGCCGCACGCGGTGTTCCAGCGGCGCGGCGACGATCTGCACTGCACGGTGACGATCCCCATGACGGCGGCGGCGCTGGGCACGAAGTGCCCGCTGGAGACGCTCGACGGGGTGGAGGAGATCGACGTACGACCGGGCACGCAGTCCGGCCAGTCGATCCCGCTGCACGGGCGCGGCATCACGCACCTGCGGGGCGGCGGCCGCGGCGACCTGATCGTGCACGTCGAGGTGCTGACCCCGTCGAAGATGGACCCGCAGCAGGAGGACCTGCTGCGCCAGCTCGCGAAGCTGCGCGGGGAGGAACGGCCCACGGGTCAGTTCCAGCCCGGGCAGCAGGGTCTCTTCTCGCGCCTGAAGGATGCTTTCAACGGGCGGTGAGTCGGCTCGGCCGGGGGTCCGGGGGTTGGCCCCCGGGAGATGCAGCAACGGGCGCTGAGCCCGTCGCCCGCCCGTGCGGAAGGCTGGATTCGGCGCAGTGCGGAGGGCATGAAACTATGCGTTCATGTCCTCCGCACTGACCGATCTCTGCCGTTATCCGATCGTGCAGGCCCCCATGGCGGGCGGTGCCTCCAGTCCGCAGCTCGTTGCCGCCGTCTCCGAGGCCGGTGGTCTCGGCTTTCTTGCCGCCGGGTACAAAACCGCGGACGGCATGTACGAGGAGATCAAGCAGCTGCGGGGGCTGACGAGCCGTCCCTTCGGCGTCAATCTCTTCATGCCGCAGCCCGGCAACGCCGACCCCGCCTCCATCGAGGTCTACCGCCACCAGCTCGCCGGCGAGGCCGACTGGTACCAGACGCCCCTCGGTGAGCCGGACAACGGCGCCGACGACGGCTACGAGGCCAAGCTGGCCATCCTCATCGACGACCCCGTCCCCGTCGTCTCCTTCACTTTCGGCTGCCCCACTCGCTCCGTCCTGGACGCCTTCGCGAAAGCCGGCACTGTCACGATCGTGACGGTCACCACGCCCGAAGAGGCCCAGGCCGCGCAGTGGAGCGGCGCCGACGCCGTGTGCGTACAGGGCATCGAGGCGGGCGGCCACCAGGGCACGCACCGCGACGACCCCCAGAGCGACGGCAACGGGATCGGCCTGCTGTCTCTCGTCACGCAGGTCCGCGAGACCGTACAGCTGCCGATCGTCGCGGCGGGCGGCCTGATGCGCGGCGCGCAGATCGCGGCGGTACTGGCGCTGGGCGCGGAGGCGGCGCAGCTCGGTACGTCGTTCCTGGTCTGCCCCGAGTCGGGCGCGAACGCACTGCACAAGCAGGCCATGACGAACCCGCTGTTCGTACGTACGGAACTCACCCGGGCCTTCTCCGGCCGCCCCGCCCGAGGCCTCGTCAACCGCTTCATGCGCGAGCACGGCCCGTACGCCCCCGCCGCCTACCCCCAGGTGCACCACATCACCGCCGGCCTGCGCAAGGCCGCGGCCAAGTCGGGCGACGCGCAGGGCATGGCGCTGTGGGCGGGCCAGGGGCACCGGCTGGCGCGTGAGATGCCCGCCGGGCAGCTGGTCGAGGTCCTGGCCGCCGAGATCGACGCCGCGCGGGCCACGCTGGCGCTCGGAGCAGGATCATGACGGCGCCGGTTTTCGTGGTCGACAAGCTGTCGGCGGGGCCGGGGGGACGGTTCGTGCTGGACGGTCCCGAGGGGCGGCACGCCGTATCCGTGAAGCGGCTGCGCGCGGGCGAGGACGTCGTACTGACGGACGGTCTCGGGCGCTGGGCGGACTGTGTCGTACGGGAGACGGAGGGCAAGGACCGCCTGGTGGTCCAGATGGACGCGGTCTCCGAGGAGCCCGAACCCACCCCCCGTATCACCGTCGTCCAGGCGCTCCCGAAGGGCGACAGGGGCGAAGTCGCCGTCGAGACCATGACGGAGACCGGGGTCGACGCGATCGTGCCGTGGCAGGCGTCGCGCTGCATCACGCAGTGGCGGGGCGACCGGGGCCTCAAGTCGCTCGCCAAGTGGCGTGCGACGGCGCGCGAGGCGGGCAAGCAGTCGCGCCGGGTGCGGTTCCCGGAGGTCGCGGACGCGATGAGCACGAAACAGGTTGGCGCACTTCTCGCCACTGCGGATTTCGCGGCCGTGCTCCACGAGGACCGGGACTGCGACAGCGGGGCGCTGGCCACTGTGCCGCTGCCCGCAGAGGGGTCGATCGTGCTGGTGGTCGGGCCTGAAGGGGGCGTGTCTCCGGAGGAGTTGGCAGTGTTCGCGGAGGCGGGGGCGGGGCCGTACCGGCTGGGGAGCACGGTGCTGCGTACGTCGACTGCGGGGACGGCTGCGGCGGCACTCCTGCTGGGACGCACGGGCCGCTGGTCCTGACCTCATTGCGGCAACTTCGGCCCGTTGGGGTTCCTGCACCCCAACGTGGCCGCAAGTCGTCTGTTCCGGCCGGGGGCCCGGTGGCAGGCTGCCGCCCATGCAGGCATTGACGCGACTCCGGCACCGGCGCACCCTCGCAGCCCTCGGCATCGCCGCTGCGTCAGCCGTCGGCGTCTCGGCCTGCGAACCAGGAGCCGATGGGCTGAGTTCGGTGGCCGTGGCCATGACCACCGACCAGACCGGCACGCGTGCCCTGGAGCGCGCCGGCGTCGACGTGCAGTGGATGAGCTGCACGTCGACGGTCGGCGAGGAGCGCGGCAAGGGCACCGCCAAGTCGACGCCCTCCGCCCCCGACTTCGCGACCGTCACCTGCGAGGGCGAGACAAAGGACGGCAAGGACATCCGCATCGACGGCAAGGTGACCGACGAGCGCGACGGACGGTGCGTGCGCGGCGACCTGACCGCCAAAGTGGCGGGCAGGACCGTCTTCCAGGCCAACGTGCTCGGCAACTGCAACGCCGCGTCGCCGACCACCACCTCTCCGGACCGCCCGACCGTGACGGTCACTGTCACTACCACCGTCACCGCCGGTCCGCCCGGCAAGTGACCGACGGGCCGGTGGGCAGCGGGCGTTGGGCGCTTCGTAGGCTGTCGCCATGCCCGACGAGTCCCCCTTGATCCAAAGCCTGCGCGCGGCTGTCGCGGCCGCCCCCGGCGACGTACCCCTGCGGCTGCATCTGGCCGAACTGCTGCTGGCCGCAGGGCAGAGCGACGCGGCCGTGACGGAGGCGGCGACCGCACTGACGCACGCCCCGGGCGATGCACAGGCGCGGGAGCTGATGGTGCGGGCGATGGGCGGCGCCCCGAAAGCCCCCGCAGCCCCAACAAACGCGGCAGCCCCAACAAACGCGGCAGCCCCCACAACGCCGCCGCCCCCGCAGACACCTCCCACCCCCGACTTCGACTGGCAGGCAGCCGAGCAGGAGGTCGGCGGGATCGTGCCCCCGCGCTTCGTCGCACCAGAAGGGGGCGACGGCGCCGGGCTCGAAGCGCCGCTCGCCGCCGACGGGCGTGGCGACCCCGGTGACGCCTCCGCCTGGGACATCGAAGCGCCGGGAGCCGTGCGGCTCGCCGACGTCGGCGGAATGCAGGACGTCAAGGACCGGCTCGAAGCCGCCTTCCTCGCCCCCATGCGCAACCCCGAGCTCCGCAAACTCTTCGGCAAGAGCCTGCGCGGCGGCCTGCTGCTGTACGGGCCGCCCGGCTGCGGCAAGACCTTCATCGCCCGCGCCGTCGCCGGTGAACTGGGCGCATCGTTCATGTCCGTCTCGCTCAGCGACGTACTCGACATGTACATCGGGCAGTCCGAGCAGAACGTCCACGACGTCTTCCAGACCGCCCGCCGCAAGGCCCCCTGCGTCGTCTTCCTCGACGAACTGGACGCGCTCGGCGCCAAGCGCAGCCGTTCCCACCACAGCGGACTGCGCAACGCCGTCAACCAGCTGCTCGTCGAACTCGACGGCGTGGACGGCCAGAACGAGGGCGTCTTCGTCCTCGCCGCCACCAACGTCCCCTGGGACGTGGACATCGCACTGCGCCGCCCCGGACGCCTGGACCGCACCCTCCTCGTCCTGCCGCCCGACGAGCCCGCCCGCGAGGCCATCCTCCGCTACCACCTGCGCGAACGGCCCATCGAGTCCGTCGACTTGGGCAAGCTCGTCAAGGCGACCGACGGCTTCTCCGGCGCCGACCTCGCGCACGTCTGCGACTCCGCGTCCGAGACCGCGCTGCTCGACTCGGCCCGCACCGGCACAGTCCGCATGATCGGTATGAAGGACCTGCTGAGCGCGGCCAGGCAGATCCGCCCCTCCACCGACCCCTGGTTCGCGTCGGCCCGCAATGTCGCCATGTTCGCCAACGACGGAGGTACGTACGACGACCTCCTCGCCTACCTGAAGAAGAAGCGAAAGCTGTGAGCATCTGGTTCGAGAGAGCGGCGATGCGACGCTCATGAATGCCGAAGCCACCCTTGAGCGGGCGGAAACGCTCTTCGATCTGGGCCGGTACGCCCCGTGCGCAGCCCTCCTCGGCCCGCACATCGCGAGCCACCCCGACGACGCCGAGGCGCTGAACCTCCTCGCGCGCTGTCTGCGCCGCCTCGGCGACAAGGCCGGTGCGCTGCGGGCCGTGGACGACGCGCTGCGCTGCGACCCGATGAGCCGGAGTTCCTGGATCGTACGGGCCGACACGCTCGCCGACTTCGGCGCGATGGCCGACGCCGAACGCTCCGCACGCGAGGCCATCAGGCTCGACCCGGGCCACTGGGGCGGCCACGCCACGCTGGCTTCCGTGCTGAGCCGGGCCAACAGCGGGCGCGGCAGCCGGGGCGACAAGCGGCGCGGCAGGGAGGCGTACGACTGTGCCAGGCATGCCGTGTCGCTGGCGCCCGAAACGGCGTACGCGCACTGCCTGGTCGGCATCACCGCCCACGAGCTGCGCCAGTACAAGATCGCGGAGGAGGCGTATCGTACGGCGCTGCGCCTCGACCCGGAGGACGCCACCGCCCGCCACAACCTGGCCCTGCTGGAGCTGAAGCACCGCTTCCGTCGGCGCGGCGCCTGGTCCAGGGCGGTCGAGGGCTTCGCCGAGGCGGCGACCCTGGACCTGGAGGACCGCGACGCGCGGTACAACCTGGAGGTCATGGCCTGGCGGACCGCTGCGAGCGCCCGCTGGATCGGGTCACTGGCCCTGGGCATCGCCCTGGCGACCCAGGCGAGCGGCACCGACGGGATGGTCGTGGGCCTGCCGCTGTTCGTGGCGGTCTGGGCCGCCTGGGGCCTGTGGATACGCCGCCGCGTCCCCCAGCGGCTGCGCACCCCGATGCTGCAACTCGCCCGCCGCTGCCCGCCCGTGATGACGATGGCGTGCGCCGTGGGGTGGCTGGGCACGGTGGGGCTGGTGCTCGCCGCGGTGCCGGGGCTGCCGGACTGGTCGATGGGGGCGCTGGTCACTCCCACGATCTGGCTGATGTTCCTCGCGTACTGGATCAGCAGGTCGATGCTCAAGAGGCGCATGCCGTAGGACGGATAGCATGCGGCCATACTTGATCGGTACATCCTGATTCAGCCGCATCCCAGGAGGCCAGGACCATGACCACAACGGGACAACCGCAGGCGGACTGCCTGTTCTGCAAGATCGTCTCGGGGGAGGTGCCGGCGACCGTCGTCCGTGAGACGGAGACGACCGTCGCGTTCCGCGACATCAACCCCCAGGCCCCTACGCACGTCCTGGTCATCCCCAAGGTGCACCACAGGGACGCCGCCGCACTCGCCGCCGCCGAGCCGCAGATTGTCGCCGACCTGCTGATCGAGGCGGGCAAGGTCGCCGCCGACGACAAGGTCGACGCCACCGGCTACCGCGTCGTCTTCAACACGGGTACGGGCGCGGGCCAGACGGTCTTCCACGCGCACGCCCATGTGCTCGGCGGCCGCGGTCTCAACTGGCCCCCCGGATAAGGTAATTCTGTGTCTGTACGAGAACTGGTGGTCCTCGGCACCGCCAGTCAGGTCCCCACCCGCCACCGCAATCACAACGGCTACCTGCTGCGCTGGGACGGCGAGGGCATCCTCTTCGATCCCGGCGAGGGCACCCAGCGCCAGATGCTGCGTGCCGGTGTCGCCGCGCACGACCTGAACCGGATCTGCGTCACGCACTTCCACGGCGACCACTCGCTAGGCCTCGCCGGCGTGATCCAGCGCATCAACCTCGACCGGGTCCCGCACCCCGTCGCCGCGCACTACCCGGCGAGCGGGCAGCGCTTCTTCGACCGCCTGCGGTACGCCACGGCCTACCGCGAGACGGTGCCGCTGGAGCAGGTGCCGGTCTCCACCGACGGTCCGGTGGCCACGGCGCCTTCGTACGTCCTGGAGGCGCGCAGGCTCTCGCACCCCGTCGAGTCGTACGGCTACCGCCTCGTCGAGCCGGACGGGCGCCGGATGCTGCCTGAGCTGCTCGCCGAGCACGGCATCAAGGGCCCGGACGTCGGCCGCATCCAGCGCGAGGGAGAGCTGGGCGGGGTCACGCTCGACCAGGTCAGCGAGGTGCGCCGGGGGCAGCGGTTCGCCTTCGTGATGGACACCCGGCTGTGCGACGGGGCGTTCGCCCTCGCCGAGGGGTGCGACATGCTCGTCATCGAGTCGACCTTCCTCGACGAGGACGAGCTGCTGGCGCTCGACCACGGCCACCTGACGGCGGGCCAGGCGGCCCGAGTGGCACGCGAGTCGGGCGTACGCCATCTCGTGCTGACCCACTTCTCGCAGCGCTACAACGACCCGGAAGTCTTCGAACGGCAGGCCCGCAGGGCCGGTTTCGACGGCGAACTGACCGTGGCCGCCGACCTGTTGCGGGTTCCCCTGCCCAAGCGCCACCTCTGAACGCTACTCTGCATCTCCATACATGGCCTTCGTTCACATATGGAGATGAGCTTTTGTGGCGGACCTGACCATCACCGATGTCCGGCTGACCCCCGTCCTCATCTCCGACCCACCCCTCCTCAACGTCCAGGGTGTGCACCAGCCGTACACGCCACGCCTGGTCGTCGAGGTCGTCACGGCCGACGGGACCACCGGCGTCGGTGAGACGTACGGCGACACCAAATATCTGGAACTGGCCCGCCCGTACGCCGAGCTGCTGCCCGGCCACTCGGTCGCGGATCTGAACGGACTCCACACGCTCGCCCAGCAGGTCGGCGTCGACGACGCCCGCGTGGAGCACGCCATCGACGTCGGCGGGCTGCGCGGCGTACAGACCGCCGACAAGCTGCGGCTGTCCGTCGTGTCCGCCTTCGAGGTGGCCTGCCTGGACGCGCTCGGCAAGGCGTACGGGCTGCCCGTTCACGCACTGCTCGGCGGGAAGGTCCGCGACCACGTCGAGTACAGCGCGTACCTCTTCTACCGCTGGGCGGCGCACCCGGGCGGTGCGGGCGAGAGTGACGACTGGGGCGCGGCGCTCGACCCGGCGGGGATCGTCGCGCAGGCGCGGCGCTTCGTACGGGACCACGGCTTCCGTTCCTTCAAGCTCAAGGGCGGAGTCTTCGCGCCCGAGCAGGAGATCGCCGCCGTCCGGGCGCTCGCCGAGGCCTTCCCGGGGCAGCCGCTGCGGCTCGACCCCAACGGGGCCTGGTCTCCCGGGACTTCGCTCAGGGTCGCCAAGGAGCTCGAAGGGCTGCTGGAATACCTGGAGGATCCCGCGCCGGGCACCTCTGCCATGGCCGAGGTCTCGGCGGGTACGGACGTACCGCTCGCCACCAATATGTGCGTGACGACCTTCCCCGAGATCCGCCAGGCATTCCTCACCGACGCTGTGCAGGTGGTGCTCTGTGACCACCACTACTGGGGAGGCTTGCGCAACACCCGCGAACTGGCCGCCGTCTGCCGGACCTTCGGCGTCGGCCTGTCCATGCACTCCAACACCCACATGGGCATCAGCCTCGCCGCGATGACTCAGGTCGCCGCCACCGTCACCGACCTGGACCACTCCTGCGACAGTCACTACCCCTGGCAGACGGAGGACGTCATCACCCGGCGCCACACCTTCGAGGACGGCAGGCTGGAGGTCTCCGACGCCCCCGGCCTCGGCATCGATCTGGACCGCGAGGCCCTGGACCGGCTGCATCGCCGCTGGCTCGACGAAGCGGCGTACGGCGCGATGCGCGACCGCGACGACGCCGCCGCGATGCGCCGGGCCGAGGGTCGCGAGGACTGGACGGCGCCCGCGCTGCCCCGCTGGTGACACACGAGAAGTGACTGTCTGATTACCGCGAGCTCCCGTGGGTGGGTATCGGGCACACTGGCTGAATCCGCACCACACCACGGGAGCGCACGGTGAGTACGTACGCAGCGAGCACCGACCACGGCAGACAGCGCGACGAGGCCGCGCACCTCGATCCTCTGGACGGTCTGCGCGCCCCCGACGACCCCTGCTGCGACGTCTTCCTCACCGGCACGGTCTTCCTCGACATCATCTTCACCGGCCTCGACAGCGCCCCGGTGCGCGGCACCGAATCCTGGGCGCGCGGCATGGGTTCCAGCCCCGGCGGCGTGGCCAACATGGCCACCGCACTGGCCCGCCTCGGCCTCCGTACGTCCCTGGCGGCGGCCTTCGGAGACGACCACTACGGCGAGTACTGCTGGGACGCCCTCGCCCAGGGCGAAGGCATCGACCTGAAGATGTCACGCACGGTCCCTGGCTGGCACTCGCCGGTCACCGTCTCCATGGCGTACGAGGGCGAGCGGACCATGGTCTCCCACGGCCACGAGGCCCCGCCGCCCGCCGAGCCCGGGCCCTTCCCCGACTGCCCGCCCCGCGCGCGTGCCGCCATCGCCGCCCTCACCCCCGGCCGGACGGAGGAGTGGATCGCCTCCGCCGCCGGCCGGGGCGCCAAGATCTTCGCCGACGTGGGCTGGGACGAAACGGGCCGCTGGGAGCTGTCGGGCCTCGCCGACCTGGAGCACTGCGAGGCGTTCCTGCCCAACGCCGAGGAGGCGATGCGCTACACCCGCACCGACTGCCCGCGCGCGGCCGCCCGCGCCTTGGCCGAGAAGGTGCCGGTCGCCGTCGTGACACTGGGCGCGGAGGGTGCGTACGCCGTGGACGGGGCGACCGGGGAGACGGCGGAGGTCCCAGCCATCGCCGTCGAGGCACTGGACCCGACCGGCGCAGGTGACGTCTTCGTCGCCGGATTCGTCACCGGTACGCTCGCGGGCTGGCCGCTCGCCGACCGGCTGGCCTTCGCCGGGCTGACCGCCGCCCTGTCGGTGCAGGAATTCGGCGGCTCCCTGTCGGCGCCCGGCTGGACCGAGATCGCCGCCTGGTGGCAGCAGGTGCAGGCGTGCGACGGGCAGGACCCGGAGGCGCTGCGCAGGTACGCGTTCCTGGAGGGGCTCCTGCCGACGGCCACCCGGGTGTGGCCGCTGCCCAGGGCGGTGCCGACGATCGGCTTCCGCAGGCCCGCTTAGGGGGTGTCCGGCGAACGCCTGCACAACCGCCTGCACAGCAGCCTGCGTAACCGCTCGGTACCGAGTGCGGGAGCGCGCCCGAAAAGCCCTCGGCGTTGTCAGTGCACCGTCGTACGCTGGTATTCGAGAGGTTGTCGATCAGCGAGAACCCCGCAACGGGAGGTATGTGCAGGCCACAGTGCCGGCCCATGACTCAGACACCCACACAACCGCAGGCCCGCGCCCAGTTCACCGTTCCTGCCAGGCACCCGATGGTGACGGTTCTGGGTTCCAGCGACTCCCTGTTGCGCGTGATCGAGAAGGCATTCCCGGCCGTTGACATACATGTCCGGGGGAATGAGGTCAGTGCGACCGGTGACGCAGCCGATGTCGCCCTGATCCAGCGCCTGTTCGACGAGATGATGCTGGTGCTCCGCACCGGACTGCCGATGACGGAGGACGCAGTGGAACGCTCGATCGCCATGCTCAGGGCGACAGCCAACGGCACCGCCGGGGAACTGGACACCGAGACCCCGGCCGAGGTGCTCACCCAGAACATCCTGTCCAGCCGCGGTCGGACCATCCGCCCCAAGACGCTCAACCAGAAGCGGTACGTCGACGCCATCGACAAGCACACCATCGTCTTCGGCATCGGCCCCGCCGGTACGGGCAAGACCTATCTCGCCATGGCCAAGGCGGTCCAGGCCCTGCAGTCCAAGCAGGTCAACCGGATCATCCTGACCAGGCCCGCCGTCGAGGCGGGTGAGCGGCTCGGCTTCCTGCCGGGCACGCTCTACGAGAAGATCGACCCGTATCTGCGCCCGCTCTACGACGCGCTGCACGACATGCTCGACCCCGACTCGATCCCGCGCCTGATGGCCGCGGGCACGATCGAGGTCGCCCCGCTGGCGTACATGCGAGGCCGCACACTCAACGACGCGTTCATCATCCTGGACGAGGCGCAGAACACCAGCGCCGAACAGATGAAGATGTTCCTGACGAGGCTCGGCTTCGACTCGAAGATCGTCGTCACGGGTGACGTCACGCAGGTCGACCTGCCGGGCGCGACGAAGAGCGGTCTGCGCCAGGTCGTGGACATCCTGGACGGCGTCGACGATGTGCACTTCTCCCGGCTCACGTCGCAGGATGTCGTCCGGCACAAGCTCGTCGGCCGTATCGTCGACGCGTACGAGCAGTACGACGACCGCAACGGGTCGTGACATTTTAAAGCGGGAGTAACCCAGCACCATGTCGATCGACGTCAACAACGAGTCCGGAACCGAGGTCGACGAGCAGGCGATCCTCGACATCGCCCGCTACGCACTCACCCGGATGCGGATCCACCCGCTCTCCGAACTCTCGGTGATCGTCGTGGACACGGCCGCCATGGAGCAGCTCCACATGCAGTGGATGGACCTCCCGGGTCCGACCGATGTCATGTCCTTCCCGATGGACGAGCTCCGTCCGCCGTCACGGGACGATGACGCCGCGGAGCCCCCGCAGGGGCTCCTCGGCGACATCGTGCTCTGCCCGGAGGTCGCCCAGAAGCAGGGTGAGGACGCCGAGACGCAGCACTCCATGGACGAGGAGCTCCAGCTCCTGACCGTCCATGGCGTGCTGCATCTTCTCGGTTACGACCACGAGGAGCCGGACGAGAAGGCCGAGATGTTCGGACTTCAGGCGGCGATCGTCGACGGCTGGAGGTCGGAGAAGGGCATCACAGGTCCGTCGCCCGCACCGACAGTTTCATGACCGCGCAACTGATCATCGGCGCGGTCCTGCTGGTTGTCGTCGCCTGGCTGGCCGCCTGCGCGGAGGCGGGCCTCGCCCGCGTCTCCAGCTTCCGGGCCGCCGAGGCCGTACGGTCCGGCCGGCGCGGCAGCGCCAAGCTGGCCCAGGTCGCCTCCGACCCGACCCGCTACCTCAACGTCGCCCTGCTGATGCGGGTCGCCTGCGAAATGGCTGCCGGCGTCCTCGTGACGTACGTCTGTCTGCAGGAGTTCGACGAGACGTGGGAGGCGCTGACCGTCGCCATCGGGGTGATGGTCCTCGTGTCGTACGTCGCCGTGGGCGTCTCGCCGCGCACCATCGGCCGCCAGCACCCGATCAACACGGCGACGGCGTCCGCGTACGTACTGCTCCCGCTCGCCCGCGTGATGGGCCCGATCCCGCAGCTGCTGATCCTCATCGGCAATGCGATGACCCCCGGCAAGGGCTTCCGCAAAGGCCCCTTCGCCAGTGAGGCCGAACTGCGGGCGATGGTCGACCTGGCCGAGCAGGAGTCCCTGATCGAGGACGACGAGCGCCGCATGGTGCACTCCGTCTTCGAGCTCGGCGACACGCTCGTACGCGAAGTCATGGTCCCCAGGACCGACCTGATCTCCATCGAGCGCTTCAAGACGATCCGCCAGACCCTCACCCTCGCCCTGCGCTCCGGCTTCTCCCGCATCCCGGTGACCGGCGAGAACGAGGACGACATCGTCGGCATCGTCTATCTCAAGGACCTGGTCAGGAAGACCCACATCAACCGTGAGTCGGAGTCCGACCTGGTCTCCACCGCGATGCGCCCCGCCGTCTTCGTCCCCGACACGAAGAACGCGGGCGACCTGCTGCGCGAGATGCAGCAGGAGCGCAACCATGTCGCCGTCGTCATCGACGAGTACGGCGGCACGGCGGGCATCGTCACCATCGAGGACATCCTCGAAGAGATCGTCGGCGAGATCACCGACGAGTACGACCGTGAACTGCCGCCCGTGGAGGAGCTGGACGACGGCTGCTACCGGGTGACCGCCAGGCTCGACATCGGGGACCTCGGCGAGCTCTTCGGCTTCGACGAGTTCGACGACGAGGACGTGGAAACGGTCGGCGGCCTGCTCGCCAAGGCGCTCGGCCGTGTGCCGATCGCGGGCGCGTCCGCGACCGTGGCCCTCCCCGACGGGCGCTCTCTGCGCCTCACCGCGGAGTCCCCGGCCGGCCGCAGGAACAAGATCGTGACCGTGCTTGTGGAGCCGGAGGAGAAGGCAGCAGCATGACACCGCAGGAGCTCAGGGCGTTCTGTCTGGAATTCAACGCGGCGACCGAGGAGTTCCCCTTCGGCCCGGAGACGTCCGTCTTCAAGGTCCTCGGGAAGCTCTTCGCGCTGAGCTCGCTGGACGCCGAGCCTCTCGCCGTGAACCTCAAGTGCGAGCCGGAGATCGCGGTGCAACTCCGCGAGGAGCACCCGGAGATCGCCCCCGGCTATCACATGAACAAACGCCACTGGAACACGGTCAATGTCGGCGGATCGCTCCCGGACCGTATGGTCCGGGAGCTGATCGAGGACTCGTACGACCTGGTGGTGGCCGGCCTCCCGAAGGCGGAGCGCCTGCGGCTCGACCGGCCCTGAACCAGCGGAGCGCCTGCCGCTCGACCGGCCTGAACCACCCGGTCAGGCCCGCCGGTTACGGAGCCCCACCGCGATCAGCAGCGCCGCCGCCAGCACGATCGTCGCGTCCACGGCGAGGACCGTGCGTACACCGCCGAAGAGATCGCCCTGCGTCGTCGCCAGCACACCGAGCAGCGGAATGCCGATCGTGAGGCCGACCTGCTGGGTGGTGGTGACCAGGCCGGTCGCCAGGCCCTGCTCCTCGTCCGGGACGCCGGACGTCACGATCAGCCCGTACGAGATGATCGCGCCCAGGTGGCACATGCTCGCCAGCGAGACAGCCGCGGTCGCGAGCAGGGCGCCCGATTCGGTGCCCACGGCCAGCAGGGCGGCGACGAACAGGCCCTGGCCCAGCAGCGAGCCGACAAGCACGCGGCGCGCGCCGAAGCGGCCGATGAACTTGGCGGCGTAGCCACCGGCGACGGCCGACAGCGCACCCTGGACGCCGAAGACGAGGCCCGTCCGGAAGGCGGAGAGCTTCAGTACCTCCTGGAGATACAGGGTCAGTACGAAGACGACGGTGCTCATCATCGCGAACGTCACCAGACCGCCCAGATTGCCCCAGGCCACCGTCCGGCGCCGCAGCATCGGCAGCGAGACCAGAGGCTCGGCGGAACGGGACTCGACGTACACGAACGCGGCCAGTAGGGCGATGCCGACGATCAGCGTCACCAGGACGTCCGCGCCGCCGAAGCCGCGCTCGGCCGCCGTCGACAGGGCGTAGATCAGTGCGAGCAGGCCGCCGGTGACGGTGACCGCGCCGGGGATGTCCAGGCGGGGCTGCTCGGAGACGGGGGCACCTCCCATGCCTTCAGGGCGATGGGGGATGGACTCGGTCAGCAGGCCCGGCGCCAGTACGAGCACGATGACGGCGGCGACGGCCAGCAGACCCATCGTCGAGCGCCAGCCGAGGGTGTCCGTCATCACGCCCCCGAGCACCATGCCGACGGTGAAGCCCAGCGAGAGCAGGGTGCCGCTGATGCCCAACGCCCGGTCGCGCTGCGGGCCTTCGGGGAAGGTGGTGGTCAGCAGCGACATGCCGGTCGGCACGATCGCGGCCGCGCCCAGACCCTGCAGCGCCCGCCCGGTCAGGAACGACGCCGGGTCCCAGGCGAAGGTGGCCAGCAGCGAGGCAGCGCCGAAGACGGCAAGACCGCCGAGGAACAGCTTCCGCCGCCCGTACAGATCGGCGATCCGGCCGAAGAGCAGCAGGAATCCGCCGGAGGGGAGGGCGAAAGCGGTGACCGCCCACTGCAGCGCGGACTGGCTCATGCCGAGGTCCTTGCCGAGGACGGGCAGCGCGACATTCAGTACGGAGAAGTCGAGGGCCACCATGAACTGGGCGGCGCACAGCACGAAAAGGATCAGCTTCGCGCGACCGGAGAGTCGTGGTGGCGCGGTGGTCGGAGCGGAAGGGAGGGATGCGTCGATTGCCATGGTCAACACCCTCGGGCCGCCGGAATAGCCGTGGGGAGCGGGAACTTATCCTGTTGGTGCCACCACCAGGCAGTCGGACGGGGGGAGTACGAGTACGTGGCTACACAGCCGCTCGATCTGAAGGCGCATCGCCTCGGCGAACTGCGTGAGTTCCTGCGGAGCAGGCGTGCCCGCGTCAGCCCGGCGGAGGCGGGGCTTCCGGGCGGCGGGGCCCGGCGGCGTACGCCCGGACTGCGCCGTGAGGAGGTCGCGGTACTCGCGGGCGTCGGGGTCTCCTGGTACCAGTGGCTGGAGCAGGGCAGGGACATCACGGTCTCGCCGCAGGTTCTCGACTCGGTCGGGCGGGTGCTGCGGCTGAGCAGCGCGGAGCGCCGCCATCTGTACGTACTGGCCGGGCTCAACCCGCCCGCGCCCGAGGTCGATCCGCGCAACGCGCATATGTGCGACGGGCTGGGGCGGCTGATCGATACCTGGATGCCGTACCCCGCGCACGTCATGGACGCGTACTGGAACGCGGTCATGTACAACGACGCGGCCCGGATGGTGCTCGGCATGCGGCCGGGCGGCGTCGAGAACTGCCTCATCGCCTTCTTCACCGACCCCGTCTACCGCTCCCGGGCGAAGAGCTGGGAACAGAACGCGGCCCATGTCGTAGCCCAGTACCGTGCGGCCTGCTCCGAGCGCCCCGGCGACGACGGATTCAGGGCGGTCGTGGAGGAGGCGAAGGAGCTGTCGCCGGAGTTCACGGAACTCTGGGAACGGCGGGACGTCGCGCCCGGCGGCCAGGTCCGCAAGGAGATGGAGCACCCCGTGGTCGGCACGCTGGTGGTGGAGTCGACCCAGCTGCGCGTCCCGGCCCGCCCGGACCTGGCGATCGTGCTGCACACCCCGCTCGCCGAGGCGGACACGGCGGCCAAGCTGGAGTGGCTGGCCTCGCCGGAGGGGCGCCGCGGCTCGATGTACCCGGTCGCGGGCTGACCGCTGCGCGCTCTTTATGCTCGGGCACATGACGACGCCTGAGCTCGATCCCGAGGACCGCAAGATCATCACCCTGGCGCGCAGCGCGCGGGCCCGTAACGGTGTGCCGGAGGGGGCGGCCGTACGGGACGAGACCGGCCGGACGTACGTCGCCGGGACGGTGGATCTCGACACCCTCAAGCTGAGCGCGCTGCGGACCGCTGTCGCGATGGCGGTCGCGAGCGGCGCGCAGTCGCTGGAGGCGGCGGCGGTGGTCACTGCGGCGGAGACGGCATCGGAGGAGGACCGCGCGGCGGTACGGGACCTGGGCGGGGCGGGGACGCGGGTGCTGGTGGCGGGGCCGGACGGTGCTCTCAGGGCGACGGTGACTGCTGGCTGAGGCCAGCTGACGGGCGCGCTGCGGTTTGCCTGCGGCGGACGCCGGACGGGCTGAAGCGGACGCCGGACGGGCTGAAGGTGCCGCAAATTTCAGCCCCTCCGGCGTTTGAGGACCGGGGTCTGGGGCGGAGCCCCGGCCGGCGTCGGCCTGCTCTGGTCGGGCAGGGGGCGTACATCGGGGAGAATGGCACGCATGAGCGCTCGCACCCAGTCTTCCGAGGCCCCCCACCGGGCCGGCTTCGCCTGCTTCGTAGGTCGCCCCAACGCGGGCAAGTCCACCCTGACGAACGCTCTGGTCGGCCAGAAGGTGGCCATCACCTCCAGCCGTCCGCAGACCACGCGCCACACCGTGCGCGGCATCGTGCACCGCCCCGACGCCCAGCTGATCCTGGTCGACACCCCGGGCCTCCACAAGCCGCGCACCCTGCTGGGCGAGCGGCTCAACGACGTGGTGCGCACCACTTGGGCCGAGGTCGACGTGATCGGCTTCTGCCTGCCCGCCGACCAGAAGCTCGGCCCTGGTGACAAGTTCATCGCCAAGGAACTGGCCGGCATCAAGAAGACGCCGAAGATCGCGATCGTCACGAAGACGGACCTCGTCGACTCCAAGCAGCTCGCCGAGCAGCTCATCGCCATCGACCAGCTCGGCAAGGAGCTCGGCATGGAGTGGGCCGAGATCGTGCCGGTCTCGGCCGTCGGCGACAAGCAGGTCTCCCTGCTCGCCGACCTCATCGCCCCGATGCTGCCGGAGAGCCCGCCGCTCTACCCGGAGGGCGACCTCACCGACGAGCCCGAGATGGTGATGGTCGCGGAGCTGATCCGCGAGGCCGCGCTCGAAGGCGTACGGGACGAGCTGCCGCACTCCATCGCGGTCGTCGTCGAGGAGATGCTGCCGCGCGAGGACCGCCCGGCCGACAGGCCGCTCCTCGACATCCACGCGAACGTCTACATCGAGCGCCCCAGCCAGAAGGGCATCATCATCGGCCCGAAGGGCGCCCGCCTGAAGGATGTCGGCATGAAGTCGCGCAAGCACATCGAGGCGCTGCTGGGTACGCCGGTCTTCCTCGACCTGCACGTGAAGGTCGCGAAGGACTGGCAGAGGGACCCGAAGCAGCTGCGCAAGCTCGGCTTCTGAGCCCGGTCCCTCAAGCCGGTCCTTGAGACCGGGACGCCCTAGTCGACGCCCCTGATGCGTACGACCAGCACCGCGCCCACAAGCCCCACGCCCGCCGCCACCAGGTACAGCGTCGTGTAGCCGCCCAGGTGCGTGACGATCGGGGCGGCCACCGCCGGGGCCGCGACCTGGGGGAGGGCGTTTGCGATGTTGATGATGCCCAGGTCCTTGCCGCGGTGTGCGGCGGCCGGCAGTACGTCCGTCATCAGCGCGAAGTCGACCGACGTGAAGACGCCGAAGCCGACGCCCAGCAGCGCCGCCGCGACCAGCGCGCCCGTCCACGTCTGCCAGCCCGCCAGCATGGCTGTGGCCGCCGCCATCAGGACGCCCGCCCACAGTACGAACGGCTTGCGGCGGCCCGTACGGTCCGACCACACCCCGCCCACGACGACCGTCGCCAGCAGCAGCGCCCCGTTGACGGCGGTCAGGATGAGGACGCCGTCCTCCGGGTTGCCGTACTTCAGCTCGTCGCGCAGGTAGTAGAGCAGGTAGAGCAGCGCGATCGCGTTGCCGAGGTTGATCAGGAAGCGGGTCAGCCAGGCCCAGCCCAGATCGGGATGGCGGCGCGGCGAGATCCAGAAGCCGCGCAGGAAGGGCCGCCACGTGAATGGCTGCCGTTCCGGGAGGACCACATCCCTGTGGCGCAGTACGTACGGCAGGACGCCCAGCACCGTGAACACCGCGCACGCCACATACCCCGCCGTAATCCCGCCCGCCACGGTCGCAAGCCCCGTTCCGGCCACCACGCCGAGGACCTGCGCCGCACCCAGCCACCCTCCGACGGCGCCGCGCTGCCCGTGCGGCACCCGGTCGGGTACGGCGGCCGTGACGGCGGCGAAGGCGGCGTTGAGCGCGAGCTGGACCAGGCACCAGCCGAGCGCCATGACGCCGACGCTGCGGGCGGCCGAAAGCAGCACGAGCGCCGCCGCCCCGCCCAGCACCCCGGCCACGATCCACGGCGTACGGCGGCCGAATCGTGAAGCCGTACGGTCCGACAGTGCCCCGAACACCGGATTGGCGACCAGCGAAACGGCCGCCCCCATGCCCGTGACCCAGGCCAGCACGGTCTCCTTCGAGGTACCGGCCGGGGCGAGCTCCGCCGCCTGGAGGGCGAGGAGGATCTGGAGGGGCCCGTACCAGCCGACCCAGATCGCCCCGTTCGCGAGGGACAGCGACGCCGTCCAGCCGCGCCCGACCGGGACGGTGGGCTCGGCAAAGGCCGAAGAGACCGAAGGAGACGCTTCGGCGCCCTCGTCCGCCGAAGCTGTCGTCGTCACGCCCGTTGCCCGCGCAACGCGTCCCGCAGCCAGTGGAACGACGCCTTCGGCGTACGGGCCAGCGTCTCGTAGTCGATGTGCACGAGGCCGAAGCGCTGGGCGTTCCCCTCGGCCCACTCGAAGTTGTCCATCAGCGACCACACGAAGTAGCCGCGTACGTCGACGCCCGCCTCCATCGCCCGGTGCAGCGCCCGCAGATGGCCGTCGATGTACGTGATCCGCTCCTGGTCGTCCAGGCCGTCGTACGAGCAGCCGTTCTCGGTGATGACCACCGGGGGAAGCCGGTCGCCGTACCGCTCGCGGAAGGACGTCAGCAGCTCGGTCAGGGCGTCGGGGACGACCGGCCAGCCGAAGGCGGTCCGCGGGTAGCCCTCGATCTCCCGTATCGAGAAGGGCATGTCCGGCGGTACCTCGATGCCGGCGAAGTCGCGCGGCAGGTCCCCGTCAGGAGCCCCGACAAGCGTCGGCTGGTAGTAGTTGACCCCGTACCAGTCCAGCCGCTGGGAGATGACGTCCAAGTCGTCCGCCACAGGGCCCGGCAGCATCTCGGCGATCCCCTCCGGATACCGCCCCAGCAGCAGCGGGTCGGCGAACAGCCGGTTGAGCAGCAGGTCGTAGAAGTCCGCCGCGCTCTTGTCCGGGCCGGACCCGGAAACCGCCCACGTCGGCCCGTGCGAGTTGGCGATCCCGATACTGTCCGCGCCCCTCGCACGCAGCGCCTGTACGGCGAGACCGTGCCCGAGGAGCTGGTGGTGGGCGGCGGGCAGCGCGTCGAAGAGCAGCCGCTTGCCGGGGGCGTGCTCGCCCAGCCCGTACCCCAGCAGGGTCAGTTCGGCGGGCTCGTTCAGCGTGATCCAGCGGTCCACGCGGTCGCCGAGCCTGGCGGCCACCACATCGGCGTACTCCGCGAACCGCCGGGCCGTGTCCCGCCGGAGCCAGCCACCGCGCTCCTCCAGCGCCAGCGGGGTGTCCCAGTGGAAGAGGGTCGGCACGGGCCGTACGCCCGCCGCGCACAGCTCGTCGACGAGCCGGTCGTAGAAGTCGAGGCCCGCCTTGTTGACCGCCCCGGCACCCTCCGGTAACACCCGCGCCCAGGCCACGGAGAAGCGGTACGCCCCGGCTCCGAGCTCCTTGAGCAGCGCCACGTCCTCGGGGTACCGGTGGTAGTGGTCGGTCGCGACGAGGGCGTCCGACCCGTCCCTGATGCGCCCGGGCTCGGCGGCAAAGGCGTCCCAGGTCGTGCGCCCGCGCCCGTCCTCGTCCACGGCGCCCTCGATCTGCTGCGCCGAAGTGGACACTCCCCAGAGGAAGTCGGCGGGGAAACGGGGCAGCGGTGAAGGCGGCAGCGTTGTCATGCAGCGATGCTCGGTACCGCCGGTAACCCTGTCAATGGGCGTGCACGGGTCCTGTCGACCCGGCCGTCGCCGCTACGCGCCTTCTTTGAGGACCCGTGAGATGAGCCGGCTCTGTGCGTCGGTCAGTCGTGGGTCCGCGCAGTAGACGGTCTTCCCGTCGACCGTGATCTGGTAGCTGAATCCGTCCGGCACGCCGACGGGCGGCGTGCCCCGGCCGTCGGCCATCGCCGCTTCGGCCAGGGCCTGCCACTCACGGGCGTCGGGCCGTCCCGAGGTTTCCACCTCGGCATGGCGCTCGATACCGGCGAATCCTCCCGTGCGCCTTACCTGAATACGCATGGGTCCCGTTCTAATACGGATACGGCCGGGCCGAAAGGTACTAGCCGGTAGGCACCCCCACCTGGGACCACGCCTTCAGCAGAGCCTCCTGCTCCTCCCCGTCACCGAAACGGGCCTGCGCGGCGGCCACAGTGGCGCGGGCGAAGTCGGTGAAGCTCGCGTCGACCTGGAGCCCGCCCGAGGTCAGCGTGTCGTACCAGATCTGCCCCGGCCGCTCCCACGCCTTGCCGCCGAGAGCGGTGGCGAGCAGGTAGAAGGCGTGGTTGGGGATGCCGGAGTTGATGTGTACGCCGCCGTTGTCCCGGCCCGTACGGACGTAGTCGTCCATCGTCGCCGGCTGCGGGTCCTTGCCGAGCACATCGTCGTCGTACGCCGTTCCGGGCGCCTTCATGGAGCGCAGGGCCACTCCGGTGACGCGCTCGGCCAGCAGACCGGCTCCGATCAGCCAGTCGGCCCGGTCGGCGGTCTCGTCGTTGACGTACTGCTTGACGAGGGAACCGAAGACGTCGGACACGGACTCGTTGAGTGCGCCCGGCTGGCCGAAGTACGTGAAGTTGGCCGTGTACTGCGTCAGGCCGTGGGCGAGCTCGTGGGCGAGGACGTCCACGGGCAGGGTGAAGTCGAGGAAGATCTCGCCGTCACCGTCGCCGAAGACCATCTGATCGCCGTCCCAGAAGGCGTTCCCGTACTTCTCGTCGAAGTGGACGGTCGCGATCAGGGGCAGTCCGTTGCCGTCGATCGAGTTGCGCCCGAAGGCCTTCATCAGGAGCTCGAAGGTCGCCCCGAGGCCCGCGTACGCGCGGTTGACGGTCGCGTCCTGGCCCGGCTCGTCGCCCTCGCCGCGGACTTTGGTGCCGGGCAGCTCCTTGCGGTGCTCGGCGTCGTAGATGGTGCGGTGAACCGTGTCCGCGGCGCCTTCGGGCGGGGCGAGGGCGGTGGCGCCGAGAACCGTGGTCAGCCGACGGTGGGTGCGCTGTGCGGCGTCCGCTTCGAGGGTGCGGCGGGCGGCTCCGGCGAGCGCGGGGTCCTCGGCCTGGGCGAGCTTGTCGAGGACGTGGGGCGGCACGATCGTGCAGAAGATGGGATGTGTGGCATTCATGGCGGCAATGTGGCACTGGGTCATGCCACTGTCACTACCTGCGACCATGATTGATGCAATCGAGTGAAGCGTCACTCTTTGCCCGTTATGGCGGGTGATCCCGCATACTGATACGGGGCCGGTTTTCTGGACGTCCCTGGGCTAGGCTGCGGCACATCATGCGTTTCGGGCTGCTTCTCCTTAGCTGCCGCGGCGAGGGCCTGTAGTTGTAGGCCGACCCCCTCCCCGCGGGATTTGGTGCTGCAGCGACACAGTCGGCCTCCCCCAAGCTCTTGCAGAGCGCAGGGGGTACCCCCTCCCCGCTGGATCCCGAGGAGCCCCACGCAGATGTCCATCACCGTTGGCAATAAGACGCCGATCACCAATGCCACCCAGATGCAGAAGCCGTCCGGGATGCCGATCCACAAGTACGGCCCGTACGAGGCCGTCGACATCGCCGACCGCACCTGGCCGGACAACCGGATCACCAAGGCCCCCCGCTGGCTGTCCACCGATCTGCGCGACGGCAACCAGGCTCTGATCGACCCCATGTCGCCCGCCCGCAAGCGCGAGATGTTCGACCTGCTCGTGCGCATGGGCTACAAGGAGATCGAGGTCGGCTTCCCGTCCTCCGGCGAGACCGACTTCAACTTCGTGCGCTCCATCATCGAAGACGGCGCGATCCCCGAGGACGTGACGATCTCCGTCCTGACGCAGGCGCGCGAGGAGCTGATCGAGCGCACCGTCGAGTCGCTGGTCGGCGCCCGCCGGGCCACCGTCCACCTGTACAACGCCACCGCCCCCACCTTCCGCCGGGTCGTCTTCCGCGGATCGAAGGAGCAGGTCAAGCAGATCGCCGTGGACGGTACGCGGCTGGTCGTGGAGTACGCCGAGAAGCTGCTGGGCCCGGAGACGATCTTCGGCTACCAGTACAGCCCGGAGATCTTCACCGACACGGAGCTGGACTTCGCCCTGGAGGTCTGCGAGGGCGTCATGGACGTCTGGCAGCCGGAAGAGGGCCGCGAGATCATCCTCAACCTGCCCGCCACCGTGGAGCGTTCGACGCCGTCCACGCACGCGGACCGCTTCGAGTGGATGTCCCGCAACCTGTCGCGCCGTGAGTACGTGTGCCTGTCCGTGCACCCGCACAACGACCGCGGCACCGCCGTCGCCGCTGCCGAACTGGCGATCATGGCGGGCGCCGACCGCATCGAGGGCTGCCTGTTCGGGCAGGGCGAGCGGACCGGCAACGTCGACCTGGTGACGCTGGGCATGAACCTGTTCTCCCAGGGCGTCGACCCGCAGATCGACTTCTCGCAGATCGACGACATCCGCCGCACCAGCGAGTACTGCAACCAGATGGAGGTCCACCCGCGCCACCCCTACGCGGGCGACCTGGTCTACACCGCCTTCTCCGGCTCCCACCAGGACGCCATCAAGAAGGGCTTCGACGCCATGGAGGCCCAGGCGGCCGCCGCAGGCAAGACGGTCGACGACATCGAGTGGGCCGTGCCGTACCTGCCGATCGACCCGAAGGACGTGGGCCGTTCGTACGAGGCGGTCATCCGGGTCAACTCGCAGTCCGGCAAGGGCGGTATCGCGTACGTCCTGAAGAACGACCACAAGCTGGACCTGCCGCGCCGCATGCAGATCGAGTTCTCCCGGATCATCCAGGCCAAGACGGACGCCGAGGGCGGCGAAGTCACGCCCAAGGCGATCTGGTCGGTCTTCCAGGACGAGTACCTGCCCAACCCCGAGAACGCCTGGGGACGCATCCAGCTGCGCTCCGGCCAGACGACCACGGACAAGGACGGCACCGACACCCTGACCGTCGAGGCGGTCGTGGACGGCACGGACACCGTGCTGACCGGCTCCGGCAACGGTCCGATCTCGGCCTTCTTCGAGGCGCTGGGTGCGGTGGGCGTGGACGCGAGGCTGCTGGACTACCAGGAGCACACGATGAGCGAGGGCGCGTCCGCGCAGGCCGCCTCGTACATCGAGTGCGCGATCGACGGACAGGTCCTGTGGGGCATCGGCATCGACGCCAACACCACGCGTGCATCGCTGAAGGCGGTCGTCTCCGCGGTCAACAGGGCTGCTCGCCAGTAAAGCTGGATTCCGGCCTGACCTGAGGTTTTGCCGGCCCCGTTCACCCGTGGAGGTGGGCGGGGCCGCTTCATGTAGTGACAGGGTGCTGACGCGGCATCACTGATGTGGCTAACATCACGTCAACGCGGCAGCGTTGCCGCGAGCGTACGGGGGAGTTACGGAGGTGCGACGTGGTGCCGGCCCAAGGCCCGAAACGATGCGTTTGGGGCATTCGCACCGCTTGGAATACTGTCGGCGACGGTGACTTCTTCTGTCCCGATTGCGGCGGAGACCGCAATTTCCGCCGCCGGACAGGACGCAGGCGCTTCACCGTCCTCGGCGTCCCGCTGCTGCCGCGCGGTTACGCGGGCCCGGTCATCGAATGCGCCGCCTGCCAGACCCACTTCGGCACCGAGGCACTCGACCACCCCACCACCGTCCGCTTCTCCGCGATGCTCCGCGACGCCGTCCACACCGTGGCCCTCGCCGTCCTCGCCGCGGGCGGCACGTCCTCCCGTACGGTCAGACTCACCGCAGTGGCCGCCGTGCGCGCCGCGGGCTTCGACGACTGCACCGAGGGCCAGCTGACCGCCCTCATCGAGGCCCTCGCAGCCGACACCGGGCGCCTTCCCGGGCAGTACGAAGGGACCGCCGAGCCCTGCGGTGCGGCGCTCGCCATCGAGCTGCACGAAGCGCTCGAACCGCTCGCGCCGCACCTCGCCCCCGCCGGCCGGGAATCCATCCTGCTGCAGGGCGCCGCCATCGCCCTCGCCGACGGCCCGTACAGCCCGGCCGAACGCGAGGTACTGACGATCGTCGGCGGCGCGCTGCTGATCTGCCCGGACGACACCTCCCGGCTGCTGGCGGCCGCCCGTACGCCGTCCTGATCCGCCGCCTACTCCCGGGGGAGTAAGGGAGCCCTCCTGCCGCCCCCGGCAGTAGGACTCATCTCGCCCGTACGCGCGACGAATCGGCCTCCCTCCGACGGGACTCTGGTGAAGACCGGAAGCCCGTCCAGGAGGGAGGCCCGCAATGGGGCCTGCAGACACAGCGATACGACAACGCCAACGACGCCGCCGCCGTGCCGTGCCCTGGGCCGTGATCGGCCTCTGGGCCGTTGCGATCGCGGTGGCCCTGTCCTTCGCCGGAAAGCTCGGCGACGTACAGCGCGACCAGGCCGTCGACTACCTTCCCGCGAGCGCCGATTCGACGCAGGCCGAGAAGCTCCAGCAGCGTCTGCCGGGCGGCGAGACCACCGATCTCGTCCTCGTCTACCAGCGCGACGGCGGGCTCACCGCCGCAGACCGCACCGCCGCCCAGCGGCAGGTCGACGCGATCGCTGCGGAGCACCGGCTGACCGCCCGCCCTGAGGGGCTTCCCTCGAAGGACGGCACGACGCTCATGTACCCGGTCTCCACATCGGAGCCGGGCCAGGACGAGGAGGCGCGGACGGCCTTCGTCGAAGAGGTACGGGAGGCCGTCACCGGCGCCGACGGGATGCGCGTTGAAGTCGGCGGGTCCGGCGCCCTTCAGACCGACCTGGAGGCCGTCTTCGGGTCCATCGACGCCACGCTGATGCTGGCGACGGTACTGGTGGTCGCCGTACTGCTGGTCATCACCTACCGCAGCCCGTTCCTGTGGCTGGTGCCGCTCGTCGTCGTCGGCGTCGCCGCCCTCGCCTCCCGGGCCGTGGTCTACGGCCTCGTCCAGGGCTTCGGCCTCACGGTCACCAGCCAGAGCGCGGGCATCATGACCGTCCTCGTCTTCGGCGCGGGCACCGACTACGCCCTGCTGATCGTCGCCCGCTACCGCGAGGAACTGCGCCGCGTCCCCCACCCGTACGACGCCATGAGCGCCGCCCTGCGCGGCTGCGGCCCCGCCGTCCTCGCCTCGTCGGGCACCGTCGCCGCCGGGCTGCTGTGCCTGCTCGCCGCCGACCTGAACAGCAGCCGCGGCCTCGGCCCGGTCGGCGCTGTGGGCGTGGTGTGCGCGCTCGCCGCGATGACGACGCTGCTGCCCGCCGTACTCGTCCTCCTCGGCCGGCGCGTGTTCTGGCCGCTGATCCCCGCGTACGGCAGCGAGCCCAAGCGCCGTCGCAACCTCTTTGCCTCCATGGGCAGTTCGGCCGGTCGCAGGCCGGTCGCCGTCCTGGCGACCGGCACGGCACTGCTCGGCGCCCTCGCGCTCGGCGCGCTGAACCTGCCCGGCGGGCTCAAGGAGGAGGACAGCTTCACCAAGGCCCCGGAATCGGTCGCCGCCATGACGACCCTCGCCGACGCCTACCCCGACCGCAGCAGCAGGCCCATCGATGTCCTCGCGCCGACGAAGGAGGCGGCGCAGGCGCTCAGCACGGCCCGTACGACCGAAGGCGTCGCCGGAGCCGAGCAGGGCCGCAGCGGCGAAGGCTGGACCGAGATCGCCGTCTTCGCCGAGGACGCCCCCGAGTCGGCCGGTGAGACCGCCACCATCGAGCGGCTGCGGGCCGGTCTCGAAGGGGCGTACGTCGGCGGGGCGAGCGCCCAGCAGCTCGACCTGGAGGAGACCACCGCCAGGGACCGCATGATCGTCGTTCCGCTCGTCCTCGCCGCCGTCCTGCTCATCCTCACCGCCCTGCTGCGCAGCCTTGTCGCCCCGCTTCTCCTCGTCGTCGCCGTCGTGGTCGTCTGGGGCGCGGCCATGGGCATCGGCGGCCTGGTCTTCGGCCCGCTCTTCGGCTTCGAGGGCATCGACCCCGGCCTCCCGCTGCTCTCCTTCGTCTTCCTGGTCGCACTCGGCGTCGACTACGGCATCTTCCTGATGCACCGAATGCGCGAGGAGGCGGCGCGGCGCCCGGCCCGCCGAGGCCGCGCTGACAGCGCTGCGCACGACGGGCGGAGTCATCGCCTCGGCCGGCATCGTGCTCGCCGCGACCTTCGCGGTCCTCGCCTCGCTGCCGCTGGTGATGATGGTCGAGCTGGGTACGGTCGTCGCGGTCGGTGTACTCCTCGACACCTTCCTCGTACGGACCTACCTGGTGACCAGCGCAAGCCTGCTGCTCGGCCGACGGGTGTGGTGGCCGGGCGCGCTGTCCCGGAGCCCGGCGCCTGCGGCGGCTTCCGACGAGGCCGTGGCAGAAGAGCCGGTCCGTACCGGAGGATGAGCGGGTGCCCCTGAAGTCCGAACGGGTTTTCGCCGCCCTGCGGCGGGACCCCGCGCAAGCGCCGCACCGGCAGCGCACCGACATGGTGATCAGCGCCGTGATCGGTGCGCTCGCCGTCGCGCTCGCGCTCCTGGTCGACGACGGGCGCAGCCCCGACGCGTACGGCTGGGCGCTGCTCGCCGCCGCTACGGTGCCGCTCGCCTGGCGGCGGCGCAGGCCCGTGGTCGTACTGCTGCTGGTTGTCGCGGCCGTCGGCACGTACCACGGGCTCGACTACAACCATGCCGCTCCCGTCCCGGGCTCACTCCTCGCCGTCTACACCGTGGCGGTCACCGGCAGGCCGCTGCGCACCGTGCTGATCGGCTCGGGCGTCGTCGCCTTCGCCGTCTCGGTGATGCTCACCCTCAACACCCACAAGGGCCTGGAACTGCTGCGCACCTCCGGCTGGATCCTGGCGGTGATCGTCCTCGGCGTGGCCGTGCGGACCCACCGGCGGTACATCGCCGCGACCGTGGAGCGGGCCGAGCGCGCGGAACGCACCCGCGAGGAGGAGGCCGCGCGCCGGGTCGCCGAGGAGCGCCTGCGCATCGCCCGCGACCTGCACGACCTGCTCGCGCACTCCATCACGCTGATCGGCGTCCAGACGTCCGTCGCGGCCCACATCCTGGTCGCCGACCCCGACCGGCTGGACCGGGAGGCGGTCGCCAAGGCGTTGGACGGCATCGCGGAGACCTGCCGCTCGGCGCGCGGCGAGCTCAGGACCACGCTGGAGGTGCTGCGGACCGACTCCACCCGGGACGGTCCGCTGCCCGACCTGGCCGCGCTCCCGGGCCTGGTACGGGCGGCGGAGACGGCCGGCGCCGAGGTGGAGCTGACGGTGCGGACGGGGCAGGTGCGCCCTGCGGTGGCAGCGGCGGCGTACCGCATCGTGCAGGAGTCGCTCACCAATGCGGTACGGCACGCGGGCCCCGGCGTACGGATCCGGGTGGGCGTAGAGGCGCGGGACGACGGAGCGCTGGGCGTCACGGTCACCGACGAGGGCAACGGCCCCTCGGACCACGGCAGTCCGGGCTACGGGCTGGCCGGGATGCGCGAGCGTGCCCGTAGCGTCGGCGGGACACTGGCGGCGGGGCCGCGCCGGGAAGGCGGCGGCTTCGAGGTTGCGGCGGTCCTGCCGCTCGGACAGCAGGAGGCCACTGCATGAGCCCGATCCGGGTCCTTCTCGCCGACGACCAGACCCTCGTCCGGGCCTCGTTCGCGATGCTCGTCGAATCTGCCCGCGACATGGAGGTCGTCGGCCAGGCCGGCACCGGCGCCGAAGCCGTCGAACGTGCCCGCTCCGAGCGTGCCGACCTCGTCCTCATGGATGTCCGTATGCCCGGCCTGGACGGCATCGAGGCGACCCGCCTGATCGCCGCCGACGACGACCTGGCGGGCGTGAAGGTCCTCGTCCTCACGACGTACGACACCGATGAACACATCCTGGAGGCGCTGCGCGCGGGCGCGTCCGGCTTCCTCGTCAAGGACATCAAGCCCGCCGAACTCCTCGCCGCAATCCGCACGGTGGCTGCCGGCGAATCCCTGCTCTCCCCGGGCCCCACGGCCCGGCTCATCGCCCGCGTCCTCGCCACCCCCGACGCGCCGACGACCGGCGGCCCCGACGGCCTGACCGACCGCGAGTGCCAGGTCCTCGCCCTGGTCGCCCGCGGCCTGAACAACACGGAAATCGCCGAGACGCTCGGCCTCAGCCCGCTCACCGCAAAGACCCACGTCAGTCGCATCATGGGCAAGCTCGGGGCCCGGGACCGGGCCCAACTCGTGATCGTCGCCTACGAGTCGGGCCTGGTCCGCCCGGCTCAGTCCTGAGCGCCCTGCTCAGTCCTGGGCCGAGGACGCCCGCAGCATCGCGTCACGGTCGACGATCTTGACCCGCTCGCGGCCCTCGGCGGCGCCCAGCGCCCGCTCTGCGCTGTCCAGGCGGTGCCAGCCCTCCCATGTCGTGTACGCGACGCCCTTGCCCTCCAGGAAGGCCGTCACGGCCTCCTCGGCGGGCGCGGCGGGGGTGTCCAGCCTGCCCGCGCCGTGGTCCTCCAGAAGGTTGGCCACCGTCTCGTTCGCGTCGCCCTTGGTGTGGCCGATGAGGCCGATCGGGCCGCGCTTGATCCAGCCCGTGACGTACGTCGACCGAAGGTGCTCGCCGCCCTCCTCGATGACCCGTCCGCCCTCGTGCGGGACGGTTCCGGACACGTAGTCGAAGGGCAGCTTGGGGAGCTCGTCGGAGAGGTAGCCGACCGCACGGTAGACGGCCTGCACGTCCCAGGTGTGCGTCTCGCCCGTGCCGGTGACATTGCCCGTGCCGTCCAGTTGGGTCCGCTCGGTACGCAGCCCGACGACCTTGCCGTCCTCGCCTATGACCTCGGTGGGCGACTCGAAGAAGTGCAGGAACAGCTTGTGGGGCCGGTCGCCGATGTCCCGGATCGCCCAGTTCTCCAGCGTCTTGGCCACCATGTCCGCCTGCTTGTTGGCACGGCGGGTGGCGATGCTGCCGTCGTCGTAGTCGATGTCCTCGGGGTTGACGATGACCTCGATGTTGGGGGAGTGGTCGAGCTCCCGCAGCTCCATGGGGCTGAACTTGGCCTGCGCGGGACCGCGCCGGCCGAAGACGTGCACTTCGAGCGCCTTGTTGGCGGCGAGCCCGTCGTACACATTCGGCGGGATCTCGGTCGGCAGCAGCTCGTCCGCGGTCTTCGCGAGGATGCGGGCCACGTCCAGAGCGACATTGCCGACCCCCAGCACGGCCACCTTCTCGGCCTCCAGCGGCCAGGTGCGCGGCACGTCCGGGTGGCCGTCGTACCAGGAGACGAAGTCGGCCGCCCCGTAGGAGCCGTCGAGTTCGATGCCGGGGATGTCCATCGCCCGGTCGGCGCTCGCGCCGGTGGAGAAGATCACCGCGTCGTAGAACGCGCGGAGATCGTCCAGGCCGATGTCGGAGGGGTAGTCGACGTTGCCGAACAGGCGGATCTGCGGCTTGTCCAGGACCTGGTGCAGGGCGGTGATGATGCCCTTGATGCGGGGGTGGTCGGGCGCGACGCCGTACCGGATCAGCCCGAAGGGCGCCGGCATCCGCTCGAAGAGGTCGATGGACACCCCGGGATCGGAGGCCGCCTCGGACTTCAGCAAGGCGTCGGCGGCGTAAATACCGGCGGGGCCGGCACCGACTATCGCGATCCGCAGGGCGCGGGGCATGGGGGTTTCCCTTCGAGCGGAGACAGCTGTTCGCCTGCCACCCTGTCAAACGAAATGCCTGCTCAGGTACCTGGCCCCCACCTATGACCACATAAGCGAGACTTATGGCGTCCCAAAGAGGCCCTAAAAACACTGCCCGGCCGGGCCCGCAGGCGGCGTACGGGAGAATGAACGTATGAGCCTGTTCCGTGATGACGGCATCGTCCTGCGCACCCAGAAGCTGGGTGAAGCGGACCGCATCATCACGCTGCTCACTCGCGGTCACGGCCGCGTACGCGCCGTCGCGCGCGGGGTCCGGCGGACCAAGTCGAAGTTCGGGGCGCGGCTGGAGCCCTTCTCGCACGTCGACGTGCAGTTCTTCTCGCGCGGCAGCGAGCTCGTCGGCCGCGGCCTGCCGCTGTGCACACAGAGCGAGACGATCGCTCCGTACGGCGGCGGCATCGTCACGGACTACGCCCGCTACACGGCGGGCACGGCCATGCTGGAGACCGCCGAGCGGTTCACCGACCACGAGGGCGAGCCCGCTGTACAGCAGTATCTGCTGCTCGTCGGCGCCCTGCGCACCCTCGCCCGCGGCGAGCACGCACCGAACCTCATCCTCGACGCCTTCCTGCTGCGCTCGCTGGCCGTCAACGGCTACGCGCCCAGCTTCACGGACTGCGCGAGGTGCGGCCTGCACGGACCGAACCGGTTCTTTTCGGTCGCGGCGGGCGGGGTCATATGCGGCGACTGCCGCGTTCCCGGAAGCGTCGTACCCTCGGCGGAGGCCGTCGGTCTGCTCAGCGCGCTGCTCACGGGGGACTGGGAGACGGCGGACCGCTGCGAGCCGAGGCACGTCAGGGAGGGCAGCGGGCTGGTGTCGGCGTATCTGCACTGGCACTTGGAGCGCGGACTGCGCTCGCTGCGGTACGTAGAGAAGTGAATTGAGGGAGACGAAAGCTCATGGCACGACGCGGGATTCTGGGCCGTAACCGGCGCGAATACAAGACGCCGGAGCCGCACCCGTCCGGTGCGCGCCCGCCGAAGATCCCCGGTGAGCTGGTGCCGGAGCACGTGGCGATCGTCATGGACGGCAACGGCCGCTGGGCGAAGGAGCGCGGCCTGCCGCGCACCGAGGGCCACAAGGTCGGCGAGGGCGTCGTCCTGGACGTGCTCAAGGGCTGCATCGAGATGGGCGTCAAGAACCTCTCCCTGTACGCCTTTTCCACCGAGAACTGGAAGCGCTCGCCCGAGGAGGTGCGCTTCCTGATGAACTTCAACCGGGACGTCATCCGCCGCAGGCGCGACGAGATGGACGAGCTGGGTATCCGTATCCGCTGGACCGGCCGGATGCCGAAGATGTGGAAGTCCGTCGTCCAGGAGCTCCAGGTCGCCCAGGAGCAGACCAAGAACAACGACGCGATGACGCTGTACTTCTGCGTCAACTACGGCGGCCGCGCCGAGATCGCGGACGCCGCGCAGGCGATCGCGCGGGACGTCGCGGCGGGCAAGCTCGACCCGGCCAAGGTCAATGAGAAGACCTTCGCGAAGTACATGTACTACCCGGACATGCCGGACGTCGACCTCTTCGTACGTCCCAGTGGCGAGCAGCGCACGTCCAACTACCTGATCTGGCAGAGCGCTTACGCCGAGATGGTCTTCCAGGACGTCCTGTGGCCCGACTTCGACCGCCGCGACCTGTGGGGGGCTTGCCTGGAGTTCGCCCAGCGCGACCGCCGCTTCGGCGGGGCGATCCCGAACGAGGAACTGGAAGCGATGCGCGGCACGGAGCCGGGCGCCTGAGCCGAGCCCTACGTTCATGGCCTATTCCACCGGTACAGGGGGAGGGGCCATGGCAGAGGCACAGATAGGTGGGCAGGCGGTGGAGCTGGTCTACCGGCCCACCGCCGTCGGCATCCTTGTCCTGCCCAAGCGCGGCGTGAGCGAGCCGGGCGGCACAGACCGGCCGCGGGCGATCCTCGACCGGAACGTGTGGCGGCTCTGATCGGGACGCCGCGACCGGACGCCAGTGGGCCCGCACCGATGTCCGGTGCGGGCCCACTCGCGTACCGCGTCGTCAGACGTTCGCCGCGCACTCCGCGCACGTGCCGAAGATCTCCACGGTGTGCGCCACGTTCACGTAACCGTGCTGCTCCGCGATCGCGTCGGCCCACTTCTCGACGGCCGGGCCCTCGACCTCGACCGCCTTGCCGCACACCCGGCACACCAGGTGGTGATGGTGCTCGCCGGACGAGCAGCGGCGGTACACCGACTCACCCTCACTGGTGCGCAGTACGTCGACTTCGCCCGCGTCCGCGAGAGATTGCAAGGTGCGGTAGACCGTCGTCAGCCCGACCGAGTCGCCGCGGTGCTTGAGCATGTCGTGAAGCTCCTGCGCACTGCGGAACTCGTCCACCTCGTCGAGCGCGGCCGCTACTGCGGCCCGCTGCCGGGTGGACCGGCCACGCACCGGGGCTGGGGTTCCCGCAGTCGTCACAGGTGCCTCCTCTGGTCGCCCGTACGTATGTCGGGCCATTCTGCCAGGTCGTTACCGAGGGCCGGTCAGACCTTGACGTCGTCAGCGGGGCGCCGGGTGTCCGGCAGACCGCTCGCCTCCACGCTACAGCCGCTCGCCGCCCCGGCCTCGGCCGCGCTCAGAGCCCGCGCCCGGCGTCTCGCCAGCGGGGTGGCCAGCGCGGTCAGCACGATGAAGACACCGATGGCCAGCAGGACGATGGTCGCGCCGGGCGGTACGTCGTACTCGTACGAGGTCACCGTGCCCGCCAGCGTCACAGCCGTGCCGATGGCCACGGCCAGTACGAACGTGACCTTGAAGGACCGGGTGATCTGCTGCGCAGCCGCGACCGGCACCACCATCAGCGCGCTCACCAGCAGCAGGCCGACGACGCGCATCGCGACGGTGACCGTGACGGCCGCGGTGACCGCGATCAGGAGATTCAGCGCGCGCACCGGCAGCCCGGTCACCCGCGCGAACTCCTCGTCCTGGCTGACCGCGAACAGATGACGTCGCAGCCCGACCGTGACCAGCATCACAAAAGCGGCGAGGAGGGAGATCGCGACGACGTCCTCGTCCGAGACGGTCGCCAGCGAGCCGAAGAGGTACGAGGAGAGGTTCGCGTTGGAGCCGGTCGGCGCGAGGTTGATCAGCAGGACACCGCCCGCCATGCCGCCGTAGAAGAGCATGGCCAGCGCCATGTCGCCGCGCATGCGCCCGTACCAGCGGATCAGTTCCATGGCGACGGCGCCGACGATCGAGACGAGCGTGGCCATCCACACCGGGTTGCTGTTCAGCAGGAATCCGAGGCCGACACCGGTCATCGCGACATGGCCGATGCCGTCACCCATCAGAGCCTGGCGGCGCTGCACCAGGTAGATGCCGACGGCGGGGGCGGTGATGCCGACAAGGACGGCGGCGAGCAACGCCCGCTGCATGAAGGCTGTTTCGAGGATTTCCATGATCAGGTCAGCAGTCCCGTCCGGACGGGTTCGGAGTGCGAATGCGGATGTACGTGGTCGTGGCCGGGCAGGGCGTGCTGGCCCAGGGACTCCGGGGGCGGCCCGTCGTGGGTGACGCAGCCGTCGCGCAGCACCACCGCGCGGTCGATCAGCGGCTCCAGCGGGCCGAGTTCGTGCAGGACGAGCAGCACGGTCGTGCCGGCCGTGACCTGCTCGCGCAGCGTCGAGGCGAGGATCTCCTGGCTGCCCAGGTCCACGCCCGCCATGGGCTCGTCCATGATCAGCAGATCCGGCTCGGAGGCGAGCGCCCGCGCGATCAGTACGCGCTGGTGCTGGCCGCCGGAGAGGGCGTTCACGGAGTCCTTGGCCCGGTCGCCGAGGCCGACGAGCTCGATGGCGCGCTGGACGGCGGCGCGGTCGGCCTTCGACGGCCAGCGCAGCTTCGTACGGGAGAGGCGGCCGGACGCGACGACCTCGCGCACGGTCGCGGGCACGCCGCCGGCGGCGGTGGTGCGCTGCGGTACGTACCCGACGCGCGACCAGTCGCGGAAGCGGCGCAGCGGCGTACCGAAGAGGTCGACGGTGCCGCCGGTGACCGGCACCTGGCCGATCAGGGCGCGTACGGCCGTCGACTTGCCGGAGCCGTTGGCGCCGAGCAGGGCGACGACCTCACCGTGGTGCACGGTGAGATCGATGCCGCGCAGGACGGGGCGCGAGCCGAGCGTGGCCGTGGCGCCGCGCAGAGCTATCACGGGGCCCGTGGTGGCCGGGCCGGATATGCCGGGCTCTGCCTTCATGGCTCGCGCCTCCGTTTCTGCTGGGGTGATCTGGTTCACTTCGCGCCGAGGGCCTTTTCCAGCGCGGTGAGGTTGGACTCCATGACCTCGATGTAGTCATCGCCCTTGGACTTGTCCGTGATTCCCTCCAGCGGGTCCAGGACGTCGGTCTTGAGCCCGGTGTCGCCCGCGAGGGTCTTGGCGGTCTTGTCGCTGACGAGCGTCTCGAAGAACACCGTGGTGACCTTGTCGTCCTTGGCGACCTTCTGGAGTTCCTTCATGCGGGCCGGGCTGGGCTCCGAGTCGGGGTCGAGGCCGCTGATGCCCTCCTGCTCCAGGCCGTAGCGCTCGGCGAGGTAGCCGAAGGCGGAGTGGGTCGTGATGAAGGTCTTGGTGCCGGCGTTCTTGAGGCCCTTGTCGAACTTCGCGTGCAGGCCGTCGAGCTTGCCGACCAGGTCCTCGGTGTTCTTCTTGTACGCCGCGGCGTTGTCGGGGTCGGCCTTCTCCAGGGCCTTGCCGACACCCTTGGCGACCTCGGCGTACTTCACCGGGTCCAGCCAGATGTGGGGGTCGCCGGCGGCTTCGTCGTGGCCGTGCTCTTCTTCCTCGGAGTGCTCTTCGGCGCCGTGCTCTTCGCCGTGCTCGCCGTGTTCTTCGCCGTGCTTTTCGAGGTGGGTGAGGGCGGCGGCGTCGACGGTGTGCTTCACACCGGACTGCGCGACGGCCTCGTCGACGGCGGGCTGGAGACCCTTGAGGTAGAGGATGAAGTCGGCTTCACCGAGCCCGGCGGTCTCCTTCGGGCTGAGCTCCAGGTCGTGCGGCTCGACACCGGGCTTCGTGAGGGTCGATACGGAGACGTGGTCGCCGCCTATCTCCTCGGCCAGGTACTGCATCGGATAGAACGACGCCACCACGTCGAGCTTGCCGCCGCTGTTCTTCGGCGCGGCGTCGGAGGAGGAGCAGGCACTTACAGCCATCAGGCCGAGCGCGACGGCTCCGGCGGTCGCGGCGGTGGGTATGAGGCGTCGTCGTACGTTCATGACTCCCATTTTCAACAAAACTGGAAACGATTGTCAATAATGCGAGGTGTGATCTGAGGTGTTATGGGGGCTGTGATCCCGCACCCGCCATACCGATTTGATCCGGGGGGTACGAGCGCCGGTAATCTGAATCATTCGCGTTCGTCGTCGTCGTAATGAAGAGAGCACCGTGGCCGCCGACAAGATCGACACCATCGTCAGCCTGAGCAAGCGCCGTGGCTTCGTCTACCCGTGCAGTGAGATCTACGGTGGCTCTCGCGCCGCCTGGGACTACGGACCGCTGGGTGTCGAACTCAAGGAGAACATCAAGCGCCAGTGGTGGCGTTCCATGGTCATCGCGCGCGATGACGTGGTCGGTCTCGACTCCTCGGTGATCCTGGCTCCCGAGGTGTGGGAGGCGTCCGGTCACGTCGCGACGTTCTCCGACCCGCTCACCGAGTGCACCGCCTGCCACAAGCGGCACCGTGCGGACCACCTGATCGAGGCGTACGAGGCCAAGCACAACGGCCGTACGCCCGAGAACGGTCTTGCCGACATCAACTGCCCCAACTGCGGTACCAAGGGCCAGTTCACCGAGCCCAAGCAGTTCTCCGGCATGCTGCAGACGCACCTCGGCCCGACGCAGGACAAGGGCTCGACGGCCTACCTGCGTCCCGAGACCGCGCAGGGTATTTTCACCAACTTCGCCCAGGTGCAGCAGACTTCGCGCAAGAAGCCGCCGTTCGGCATCGCGCAGGTCGGCAAGTCCTTCCGGAACGAGATCACTCCGGGCAACTTCATCTTCCGTACCCGCGAATTCGAGCAGATGGAGATGGAGTTCTTCGTCAAGCCGGGCGAGGACGAGCAGTGGCACGAGTACTGGATGGAGCAGCGCTGGAACTGGTACCGCGAGCTTGGTCTCCGTGAGGAGAACATCCGCTGGTACGACCACCCGAAGGACAAGCTCTCCCACTACTCGAAGCGCACCGCGGACATCGAGTACCGCTTCAACTTCGGCGGCAGCGAGTTCTCCGAGCTCGAAGGCGTGGCCAACCGCACCGACTTCGACCTCAAGGCGCACTCCAAGGCGTCCGGCCAGGACCTGACGTACTTCGACCAGGAGGCCGGCGAGCGCTGGACTCCGTACGTCATCGAGCCGGCGGCCGGCGTGAACCGCGCCATGCTCGCCTTCATGCTCGACGCGTACATCGAGGACGAGGCCCCGAACGCCAAGGGCGTCATGGAGAAGCGCACCGTGATGCGCCTCGACCCGCGCCTGGCGCCGGTCAAGGTCGCGGTGCTGCCGCTGTCCCGCAACCCGCAGCTGTCGCCGAAGGCCAAGGGCCTGGCGACCGACCTGCGCAAGAACTGGAACATCGAGTTCGACGACGCGGGCGCCATCGGCCGCCGCTACCGCCGTCAGGACGAGATCGGTACGCCGTTCTGCGTGACCGTCGACTTCGACACCCTCGACGACAACGCGGTGACGGTGCGCGAGCGCGACACGATGAAGCAGGAGCGCGTCTCGCTGGACCAGATCCAGTCCTACCTGGGCGGCCGCCTGCTCGGCTGCTGACCCTGTCGTACGAGACGTACGAAGCCCCCGGTTTCCCGCTCGCGGGACCGGGGGCTTCGTGCACACTGGGCTCACTCGTACCGGGGAGGCGCAATGCCGTCTATGGCGGCCAGCAAGGTGAGCAGATGGGACCAGCACGGCCGTGGGCATGTCGTCCGGGTCGAGCGGGCGGGCATGCAGCGCCTGTTGGCCTGCGAGACGTGCGGCTGGCGCAAGGGGGTGCAGTTCCTGCCGTGGCTCAAGGCGGAGGAGCACCTGGCCGAGGCGCACCAGGCGACGGTGGATCCGGCGGCATCGCGGAGCTGAGCCGGCGCCTCGTGGCGGAAATTCTGGTGCCCGGCGTCCCCACGGCCGGGTAATGTCGCTTGCATGTTCTTCCAGATCTACGAGTGAGAGCGCGGCGGATCCCACGTCCGCCCCCCACCAGACGAATCCGCAGATCACTTCTCATCACTTCGGGAGAACCCCGTGGCAAAGAGCCGCAACAACCTTCTCGGCGTAGGCGGGCAGCGCAAGAGGATGTCCCGCGCCGAACTCGCGGACAACGGTCCCACGCGCAACGCCGACCGCAAGACTGCCGCTGAGCAGAAGGAGGAGCTGGTGCGCAAGATGCGCGAGCGCGCCACTCCCCAGGAGGACGGCAGCGAGGCGACGGCAGAGGGCGCCCAGGGCACTCAGGACGCCCAGAGCTGACCTCCCAGGAACGACCGTGGGCCCGTACCGCACGAAGCGGTCCGGGCCCACACCCCTGTGTACGGGACAATGGGCGCATGACCACCGCGCTCCCCATGCTCTCCATCGGCCCGCACTCCGTGCAGCCGCCGGTGGTGCTCGCGCCCATGGCCGGCATCACCAACGCCCCGTTCCGCACCCTGTGCCGCGAGTTTTCGGGCGGCAAGGGCCTGTTCGTGAGCGAGATGATCACGACGCGGGCGCTGGTCGAGCGCAACGAGAAGACCATGCAGTTGATCCACTTCGACGCGACGGAGACACCGCGCTCGATCCAGCTGTACGGCGTGGACCCGGTCACCGTCGGCAAGGCCGTCCGCATGATCGTGGACGAGGACCTGGCCGACCACATCGACCTGAACTTCGGCTGCCCCGTCCCCAAGGTGACCCGCAAGGGCGGCGGCTCGGCGCTTCCGTACAAGCGGCCGCTGCTGCGGGCCATCCTCAACGAAGCCGTCTCCAACGCGGACGCCCTGCCCGTGACCATGAAGATGCGCAAGGGCATCAACGACGATCACCTCACGTACCTCGACGCCGGGCGGATAGCCGTCGACGAGGGCGTCACGGCGATCGCGCTGCACGGGCGTACAGCCGCCCAGCATTACGGCGGTACGGCCGACTGGGACGCCATCGCGCGGCTCAAGGAGCACGTGCCCGAGATCCCGGTGCTCGGCAACGGCGACATCTGGTCGGCCGACGACGCGCTGCGGATGATGCGCGAGACCGGCTGCGACGGCGTGGTCGTGGGGCGCGGGTGCCTGGGGCGCCCGTGGCTGTTCGGGGACCTGGTCGCGGGGTTCGAGGGGACGGACGCGTACGCCGCTCCGACGCTGCGCGAGGTCGCCGGTGTCATGCGGCGCCATGCGGAGCTCCTCGGGGAGTGGATCGGGGACGAGGCACGCGGGGTCATTGACTTCCGTAAGCACGTTGCCTGGTACCTCAAGGGTTTCTCGGTCGGGTCGGAGATGCGCAAGAAGCTTGCAATCTCCTCATCTCTGGACGAAATGGACGCTCACTTGAGCGAGCTCGATCTGGATCAGGGGTGGCCGGTCGGCGCGGACGGGCCGCGTGGCCGTTCGTCCGGTAATGGGCGAGTTGTTCTGCCCGATGGCTGGCTGAAGGATCCCTACGACTGCTCTGGCGTGAGTGCGGATGCGGAGCTGGACACGTCCGGAGGCTGAGATTCCGCGCTCATTCGAGACGTGATCCTCGCCACGCCTGATGGCAAGTTTGCTCAGATGAGCGACTCCGGCCCGATTGCATCTCTCAAAAGGTGGCACTGGGTGCCACCTTTTTTGTTTTGATCGATCAAAGCTTTCGTCACTGTGTGCTGACCAACTGGGCGATGATGGGTGCAGAGCGTGTTTATGCGTACAACTGTCGAACGAATGCTCATGCCGGCCCCGGCAAGTTGATCACTTTAGATCTGCTGGCGGACGAGTGGTTAAGGCCGCATGACAGTCAGGTGGACGTACCCAGGCACCTTCGATCTGGGTATGTTCCTCGCCGTCAGGGCAGCCACCGCGTCCTCGAGGAGTCGAGACCCGTGTCGGAAAACAAAGAACCCCAGGTAGCCACCGAGCCCCAGGGTCAGAAGTTCGTTTATGACTTCACCGAGGGCAACAGGGACCTCAAGGACCTGCTGGGCGGCAAGGGCGCCAACCTCGCCGAGATGACCAACCTCGGGCTGCCCGTCCCCCCGGGCTTCACGATCACCACCGAGGCGTGCAAGGTCTACCTCGAGAGCGGCGAGGCGCCGGAGGCGCTGCGCGCCGAGGTCAGCGCGCACCTCGACGCCCTTGAGCAGAAGATGGGCAAGAAGCTCGGCCAGGCCGACAACCCGCTGCTCGTCTCCGTCCGCTCGGGCGCCAAGTTCTCCATGCCCGGCATGATGGACACCGTCCTGAACATCGGGCTCTCCGACAAGTCGGTCACCGGCCTCGCCAAGCAGGCCGGCGGCGACGAGCGCTTCGCGTGGGACTCGTACCGCCGCCTCATCCAGATGTTCGGCAAGACCGTGCTGGGCGTCGACGGTGAGCTCTTCGAAGAGGCGCTGGAGCAGGCCAAGCACGCCAAGAAGGTCACGGTCGACACCGACCTCGAGGCGGCCGACCTCAAGAAGCTGGTCCGCAAGTTCAAGAAGATCGTCTCCGACGAGGCCGGGCGGGACTTCCCGCAGGAGCCGCGCGAGCAGATGGACCTCGCCATAAACGCGGTCTTCGACTCGTGGAACACCGACCGCGCCAAGCTCTACCGCCGCCAGGAGCGCATCCCCGGCGACCTCGGCACGGCCGTCAACATCTGTTCCATGGTCTTCGGCAACCTCGGCCCCGACTCCGGCACCGGCGTCGCGTTCACCCGCGACCCCGCCAGCGGCCACCAGGGCGTCTACGGCGACTACCTGCAGAACGCGCAGGGCGAGGACGTCGTCGCCGGTATCCGCAACACCGTGCCGCTCGCCGACCTCGAGAACATCGACAAGGCCTCGTACGACCAGCTCATGCAGATCATGGAGACGCTGGAGACCCACTACAAGGATCTCTGCGACATCGAGTTCACGATCGAGCGCGGCCAGCTGTGGATGCTCCAGACCCGCGTCGGCAAGCGCACCGCCGGTGCCGCCTTCCGTATCGCCACGCAGCTCGTCGACCAGGGCCTCATCGACGAGGCCGAGGCGCTCCAGCGCGTCAACGGCGCTCAGCTCGCCCAGCTGATGTTCCCGCGCTTCGACGAAGAGGCGAAGACCGAGAAGCTCGGGCGCGGCATCGCCGCTTCGCCGGGCGCGGCCGTCGGCAAGGCCGTCTTCGACTCGTACACCGCCGTCAAGTGGTCGCGTTCCGGCGAGAAGGTCATCCTGATCCGCCGTGAGACGAACCCGGACGACCTCGATGGCATGATCGCCGCCGAAGGCATCCTGACCTCGCGCGGCGGCAAGACCTCGCACGCCGCCGTCGTCGCCCGCGGCATGGGCAAGACCTGTGTCTGCGGCGCCGAGGAGATCGAGGTCGACACCAAGCGCCGCCGGCTGACCGCCCCCGGCGGGATCGTCGTCGAGGAGGGTGACGTCGTCTCCATCGACGGCTCCACCGGCAAGGTCTACCTCGGCGAGGTACCCGTCGTACCGTCCCCGGTCGTCGAGTACTTCGAGGGCCGCATGCACGCCGGCGCCGACGACGCCGACGAGCTCGTCGCCGCCGTGCACCGGATCATGGCGTACGCCGACCGAGTGCGCCGCCTGCGCGTACGTGCCAACGCCGACAACGCCGAGGACGCCCTGCGCGCCCGCCGTTTCGGCGCCCAGGGCATCGGTCTGTGCCGTACGGAGCACATGTTCCTCGGTGAGCGCCGCGAGCTCGTCGAGCGGCTGATCCTGGCCGACACGGACGACGAGCGCGAGCAGGCACTGGGTGCGCTGCTGCCGCTCCAGAAGGCCGACTTCATCGAGCTGTTCGAGTCGATGGACGGGCTGCCGGTGACGGTGCGGCTGCTGGACCCGCCGCTGCACGAGTTCCTGCCCGACATCACCGAGCTGTCGGTGCGCGTCGCGCTCGCCGAGTCCCGCAAGGACGCCAACGAGAACGACCTGCGCCTCCTGCAGGCCGTGCACAAGCTGCACGAGCAGAACCCGATGCTGGGTCTGCGCGGCGTACGCCTCGGTCTGGTCATCCCGGGTCTCTTCGCGATGCAGGTCCGTGCCATCGCCGAGGCGGCGGCGCACCGCAAGAACGCCAAGGGCGACCCGCGCCCGGAGATCATGATTCCGCTCGTCGGCACCGTCCAGGAGCTGGAGATCGTCCGCGAGGAGGCCGACAAGGTCATCGCCGAGGTCGAGGCCGCCACCGGCACCAACCTCAAGCTGACCATCGGCACGATGATCGAGCTGCCGCGCGCCGCTCTCACGGCGGGCCAGATCGCCGAGGCCGCGCAGTTCTTCTCCTTCGGTACGAACGACCTCACCCAGACCGTGTGGGGCTTCTCCCGCGACGACGTCGAGGCGAGCTTCTTCACGGCATACCTGGAGAAGGGCATCTTCGGGGTCTCCCCGTTCGAGACGATCGACCGGGACGGCGTCGGCTCGCTCGTACGCAGCGCCGTCGAGGCCGGGCGCGCGACGCGTCCCGACCTGAAGCTCGGTGTGTGCGGCGAGCACGGCGGCGACCCGGAGTCGGTGCACTTCTTCCACGAGGTGGGTCTGGACTACGTCTCCTGCTCGCCGTTCCGGATCCCGGTGGCGCGACTCGAGGCGGGGCGCGCTGCGGCGCAGTCCTCGGGCAGCGACTCGCGCTGACCGGACACCCGACCGGGCCACCGGAGCTGCCGTCGGTTCACCACCACCCTCAACCGGACCGGCGGCGGCTCCGGCGATGCACCGACACGTAGGTTATCGATACGTAGGTCATCGATACATCGATACATCGGGGCATCGATACGGCGATACACAGAAGTGGCGGCACCTCGTGCGGAGGTGTCGCCACTTCGTCTTTTCCTGCGGTGCTTCGGGTGCGCTTTTGTTGGTTCGCTTGCGGCATTGGTGAACGTGCCGTCACCGGGGTCTCCCGGGGGTCGCCAACAGGAGTTGAATTACGCCATTCTTTCCTGAAAGCAGAGGCAGGATGCGGTCGTCGGATCCCCACCCGCCGACCGCATCCCGATACCTCTGTCCGACACGTAGCCGCAACCTTCGCCGACCGCCGCCAGACGCAGCAAAGCCCCCCACGGCCTTCACTGTGTCTTTCCGGTGGGCTCTGGTTCGTGCCCGACGGGGAACAGCATTTCGTTTGGTGCAGGGCCGCCGCGATGCGTTTCAACTGTGGCCGAAAGCCCTTGGTGACGGCCTGTGATGGCGTGCATACTCAGTTGCAGGGGGCGATTGCGGATGCAACAGATGGGGTTTCGGTGCTACGTGTCCATTTCTCAGGTGTGGACCTTTCCCGTATACGGCTGGCTCCCCGGCCCGATGCGCTGTGGGAAACGATTCTGAGTTTTCACCGATTGAGAGACCGGCGTGGTGTCAAGGTCTTCGGAGAATGGCGTCAGGAATCCCGTACTCGGTTGAATGGTGAAACACGGCTGCTGGCCGCCTTGGTGCCGAACCGGGGCTATTTCCCGGATTTCCTGACACCGCGTGAAGGATTGAGCGGCATTGACGCGGGCCTCGAAGCCGTACGCGCCACAGCCCCCGATCGGCTGCGCGCCGAAATCGGCCTGCTCGCCACCGCACACCGGTCGGACGGTACGTGCCCGTCCCAGGACCGCACCTCCCCTCCGGTGCGCCTCACCCCGCTCGCGGACGGCCGCAGTGACGCCGTCGGCCGGCTCACCGGCGCCCTGCGCGGCTACCACCGCGCCGCCGTGGAGCCGTACTGGCCGTACATCCAGGCCCGTATCGAAGCGGACCGCGCGGTCCGCGGCCGCGCCCTGCTCGACGGCGGCGCGGACGAACTCCTCGACACCCTCCCGCCGATGCTGCGCTGGTGCCCGCCGGTCCTGGAAGCCGACTATCCGGTCGACCGCGATCTGCACCTGGACGGCCGCGGTCTGCTGCTCCAGCCGTCGTTCTTCTGCCGCGGCACCCCTGTGGTCTACCGCGACCCCGACCTGCCACCGGTCCTGGTCTACCCCGTGACCGACACCGGCGCCCCGGCCCCCGCCGACGCCCCCAGCACCTCCCTGGGCCGCCTCGTCGGACACACCCGCTCGGCGGTCCTGGGCGCCATCGGAGGCGGCTGTACGACGAGTGAACTCGCCCGCAGAGCAGGCGTCTCGCTGGCCTCGGCGAGCCAGCACGCGTGCGTACTGCGCGAGGCCGGCCTGGTCGTCACCCTGCGGCACGGCAACTCCGTACTGCACACGATGACGCCGCTGGGTGCGGCGCTGCTGCGGGGCGGAGCCCCGGCGGAGGCGCTGACGGCCTCGCCGAACGTGGCGGAGGGGTGTGTCGCGGGGCGGGTGCGGCCGTAGAGGGCGGGCAGGCAGGGCCCGGCACGGGCGTAGTGGGCAGGCAGTGCCGGGCACGGGCGGGCCGCAGTGAGGTGCGACGCGCCCGTGCCCGGCTCAGGTGCGGGGGCTGGGCCTGCTGGGCCGGTCAGCTGCGGAAGGGGCCCGTCACCTCGTAGGTGATGCCGCCGGAGCCGGAGCCGCTCGTGCCGCGCTGGCTGGAGAAGTAGAGCCGCTGGCCGTTGGGCGAGAAGGCAGGCCCGGTGATCTCCGAGCTGGACTGGCCGCTGATCCGCAGGAACGGAGCGACGATGTCGTCCGGTGTGATGATGCAGATCTCCATGTTGCCGCCGTCCTCCGCGACGAACAGGTCGCCGGAGGAGGAGCCGGTGATGTTGTCCACGCCGGTCAGGGGGGCGGGGCCGGGGTTGACCAGCGAGTCGTCGTAGGCGAGTTCGTACGTGCTGTTCAGCAGGTTGATCTGCCAGACGCGGTTGTCGCCCTTGGTGGTGAACCAGACGGTGTCACCGGCGTAGTGGCAGCCCTCGCCGCCGTTGAACCGCTTTGCGCCGGAGACCTGGTCCCGGGTGACAGTGGGGGAGCCGTCGGGGTCGGGCACCGTGCCCCAGGTGAAGGAGCCGGAGGTGCCGGTGCCGGCCTTGAGGACCTGGAGGGTGCCGGAGGCGAGGTTGCCCCACGTGTTCGGGATGAACCGGTAGAAGCAGCCGTTGCCCTCGTCCTCGGTCAGGTAGATGACGTTCCGCACCGGGTCGGCGGCGGCGGCCTCGTGCTTGAACTTGCCCATGGCGTCACGGCGGGTGCTGGTGCCGCCCCACGGGTTGGTCTCGTAGACGTAGCCGAGGGAGACCTCCTCGCAGGACAGCCAGGTGTTCCACGGGGTGGCGCCGCCGGCACAGTTCTGCCGGGTGTTGGAGAGGATCCGGTAGGCGTCGGTGACGGTGCCGGAGGAGTTGAACTTCACTGCGCTCGCACCGCCGCCGGGATTGATCTCCGAGTTGGAGACGTAGATCCAGCCGCTGCCGTCGGCGAAGCAGGCGCCGCCGTCGGGGGCGTTGTGCCACGTGTAGGAGGTGCCGGACACCGTCTGGCCGGAACGGGCGATGACGCGGCTGGTGAAGCCGCTCGGCAGCAGGATCCCGTTGGCGTCTGCCGCGCCGAGCGCTCCGTACGGGCTCGGACCCAGCTGGGCCGGTGCCGCGTAGGCCGCGCCTTGCATGAGGGTGTAGCCGAATGCCGCGGCCGTGCCGCCGACGACCGCTCCACGCAGGAAACTACGACGTTCCACTTGATCACTCCAGGGGGATCGTGACCGTCCCTGCCGCACCGGTCGGGCGGCGGGGTCGCGGGGGGTGCGCTTCCGGAACCTAGGAGTCGCGGATTGACGGTGCATCAACGACCGATGAAGCGGAAGCGTCCGCTGTCGGCCTGTTGCGCGCGACCCTTTGGCCAGAACCGGCCGGTCAGCTCTCCAGCAGGGTCTTGAGGGCGGTCAGGCGGTCCTTCCAGAATGTCTTGTACGCCTCCACCGCGTCCGCGTCCGCGAGCTTCGTGTGGCCCAGGCCGACCTGTGTCTTCTCCGGTCCCTTGGGCGTCAGATACACCGAGATGCGGCTCGCACCGCCGTCCCAGTCCGCGGTGACCGATGTGGCCGGGCGGTGGGTGCGGACCGTGAGTTCACCGGCCGGGAGCCAGCGGCGGCGCAGGGCGGCGTCGGTGAACGCCTCGGTGACCCGCTCCGGTGGCGCGTTCACCGTCTTGCTGACGGAGACCTGCCAGTCGCCCTCACTGGACTGGCCCACCTCGCGCATGCCGCGCTCCTGCTCGTACCCCACGGTGATCGACTGGGCGTGCCAGCCGGGGACGCCGTGCGTCTCGACGAGGTGGCGGGCGATCTCGGCGTGGGTGCGGTCCGTGGCCTGCCACGCGTCGAGCAGAGCGAACCACGCGTCCCAGTCCCGGCCCGTCGACGCGCTCAGCGCGTCGCCCGACAGCTTCTCGGTGATCTTCCTGCCGGAAGCGCTGCTCATGGCCCGACGCTAGGCCGCGGCCCGTGCCGCCGCAAGGCGGGAGCCGGGTGTTCGGGGGCCGGGTCCGGAGTCGCCGAGAGGCTTTCTTCATGCGAGTTTCGGTTCGAGCGATGAGTTTCGTGGGGCCCCTGGGTCTACCCATCGACCGACAACGAGAGACCGACAACGAGAGAAGAGAGACAGCTCATGGCACAGATGATTTTCGTGAACCTGCCGGTGACGGACCTCGACACCACGAAGTCCTTCTTCAGCAAGCTCGGGTTCTCGTTCAACCCCCAGTTCAGTGACGACAAGACGGCCTGTCTGGTGATCAGCGACACCATCTTCGCCATGCTGCTCACCGAGCCGCGCTTCAAGGAGTTCACGAAGAAGGAGATCGCCGACACCCGAACGACCACGGAGGTCCTCCTCGCGCTGAGCGCCGAGAGCCGCGCGAAGGTCGACGAGATGGCCGACACGGCCCTCGCGTCCGGCGGTTCCCCCGCGAACGAGCCCATGGACCACGGCTTCATGTACGGCCGTTCCTTCCAGGACCCCGACGGTCACACCTGGGAGGTCATCTGGATGGACCCGGCGGCAGTCGCGGGCGAGGGCGCCCAGGGCTGAGCGCCCGGTCGGTCGCCGGGACTGTTGAAGAGCTAGGAATTGAGGGAGCCGGGGTACGTCACCCCGGTGAGCTGCTCGGACGCCACCCACAGCCGCTCACTCGCGATGTCGTTGAGCGTCCACTTGGCCCGCCAGGACCGTGTGGGCGCTCCGCGCAGGCCCTGGATCCTCGGGCCGGTGAACGAGTCGGGCCGTACGCCGGGCGCGGTGGCGGCGTACAGCGTGGGCAGGGCGCCCGACTCGGCGGGCTGGGCGATGATCCGGTTGCCGAACTCGACGAGGCGCTGGGCGCCCTTGCGGCCCTCCATCTTCACGCCGGCGCTCTGGAGATTGGTGGCGGCGTAGCCGGGGTGCGCGGCGGCAGCGACGACGTCGGAGCCGGCGGCGGCCAGCCGTCGTGCCAGCTCGTGGGTGAACAGCAGATTCGCGGACTTGGAACGGGCGTAGGCGATCCAGCGGCGGTAGACGCGCTCGCTGTTGAGGTCGCCGATGTCGATGTTGGCGAGGGCGTGCAGGCCGCTGGAGACGGTCACGACGCGGGCGCCGGGCGTACGGAGAAGCTTCGGGAGCAGCAGTCCGGTGAGGGCGAAGTGCCCGAGGTGGTTGACGCCGAACTGGGTCTCGAAGCCGTCGGCGGTCTTGCCGTACGGCAGGGCCATGACGCCCGCATTGTTGACGAGCAGGTCGAGGCGGTCGTACGGGTACGAGCTCGCGAACTCGCGTACGGAGCCCAGGTCGCCGAGGTCGAGGGGCGCGAACTCGGCGACCGCGCCCGGGACCTCCCCGACGATCCGGGCGACGGCCTCCTTGCCGCGGGCCTCGCTGCGGCACGCGAGGACAACGCGCGCGCCCCGGCGGGCCAGTTCGCGCGCCGTCACGAGTCCGATGCCGCTGTTGGCCCCGGTGACCACGGCCGTACGGCCGCTCTGGTCGGGGATGTCGCTCGCTTTCCAGCCAGTCGTCATGGCCCCAGCGTACGGCCGGCGTTCGAATGTGGAACGACCGGTCAAGAACCTCCGAGCCGTACGGTGAAGGTCTTCACCGTGACCGTCTCGTCGTCCAGGCACCGCCCTGTCTCCAGGTCGAAACGCTGCTTGAGGAGAGGGGACGCGACAAAGGCGCGGCCTTCCACGGAGCCGATCAGGCCCCGGGAGAGGACCTGGGCGCCGGAGAACGGATCACGGTTGTCGATCGCGTACGCGCGGCCCGCGCGGTCGGTGAAGAGCGCGGCCTGGCGGCCGTCGGGCAGCAGGGCCGCCACTCCGCGGCCCGGCGTGAGGGCGGCCGCCTCGCACGCCGTGAACCAGTCGTCTTCGAGGAGCAGTTGGAGGGTCATCCGACGCGAGTCCCTTCGAGGGTGAGGATGGTCAGGTCCGGCTTCATCTGGTCGCGCTCGGGGACGAAGCGGATGGAGGGGTCCGGTGCGTCGGGCGCGTTGACGAAGGACACGAAGCGGGAGAGCCGCTCCGGGTCGTTGATCGTCTCGGCCCATTCGTCGCGGTAGTTGGACACGTGCGTGGACATCATGGCTTCGAGCTGGGCGCACAGGCCCAGGCTGTCGTGGACGATCACGTCCCGCAGGTGGTCCAGGCCGCCCTCCAGGCGGTCCAGCCAGGTGGCCGTGCGTTCCAGGCGGTCGGCGGTGCGGATGTAGAACATCAGGAACCGGTCGATGAGGCGGACGAGTTCGGCGTCGGACAGGTCCTGGGCGAGGAGGTCCGCGTGGCGCGGGGTCGCCCCGCCGTTGCCGCCGACGTACAGGTTCCAGCCGTTAGCGGTCGCAATGACGCCGAAGTCCTTGGACTGGGCCTCCGCGCACTCGCGGGCGCAGCCCGAGACCGCCGACTTCAGCTTGTGTGGGGCGCGCAGGCCCCGGTAGCGCAGCTCCAGGTCGATGGCCATACGGACCGAGTCCTGGACGCCGTAACGGCACCAGGTCTGGCCCACGCAGGACTTGACCGTGCGCAGCGCCTTTCCGTACGCGTGGCCCGACTCGAAGCCGGCGTCGACCAGGCGGGTCCAGATCAGGGGGAGCTGGTCGACGCGTGCGCCGAAGAGGTCGATGCGCTGGCCGCCGGTGATCTTGGTGTAGAGGCCGAAGTCGCGGGCCACCTCGCCGATCACGATCAGCTTCTCGGGCGTGATCTCGCCGCCCGGGATGCGCGGCACGATGGAGTACGAGCCGTTGCGCTGCATGTTGGCGAGGAAGTGGTCGTTGGTGTCCTGGAGGGCGGCCTGCTCGCCGTCGAGGATGTGGCCGTTGCTCAGGCTGGCCAGGATGGATGCCACGGTCGGCTTGCAGGTCTCGCAGCCGTCGCCGCCGCGGGCCGCCTCACGGCCGTGGGAGTCGAGCAGGGCGGCGTACGAGGTGATGTGCAGGGTGCGCACGATCTCGTACAGCTCGGAGCGGGTGTGCGGGAAGCAGCCGCACAGGCCCTTGTCGCCGGACTGGGGGAGGAGCTGGCCGATCAGCTTGACGCAACTGCCGCAGCCCGTCCCTGCCTTGGTGCACTTCTTCACCTCGTGCAGCGTGGAGCAGGCCGTGACGGCGCCCTTGGTGACGTTGTGGCAGTTGCAGACCACGGCGTCGTCGGGGAGCGCGGACGGGCCCAGGGAGACGCCGGTTCCGGTGGGCGCGATGAGCTGTTCGGGGGCGACCGGCGGGACGGTACCGGTGAGGGGGCGCAGCATGGCGTACGCGTCGGCGTCGCCCACCAGGATGCCGCCGAGCAGGGCGCCGTCCGGGCTGACCACCAGCTTCTTGTAGACGCCGGAGCGGGAATCGGAGTACACGACGTCCAGGCAGCCTTCCGCGGTGCCGTGGGCGTCGCCGAAGGACGCCACGTCGACGCCGAGGAGCTTGAGCTTGGTGGACATGTCGGCGCCGGTGAAGGCCTTGGCCTGGCCCGCTCCCGCCTCGTCCGCCTCGTTGGCCTCATTCGCTTCGTCCGCGATGGTGGCGGCCGCCGTTTCGGCCATCTCGTAGCCGGGTGCCACCAGGCCGTACACCTTGCCGTCCGCCGCCAGGGCGCACTCGCCTATCGCGAAGACGGAGGGGTCGGACGTACGGCACTGTTCGTCGACGGAAATGCCGCCCCGTTCGCCGACGGACAGGCCGCAGTCACGGGCCAGTTGGTCCCGGGGGCGTACGCCCGCCGAGAAGACGACCAGATCGGTGGCGAGGGTCGAACCGTCCGAGAGCGACATGCCGTCGACCGTGCCGTCGTCGCCGGTGGTGACCGCCTGTGTGCCGACACCCGTGTGGACCGTCAGACCCATTCCCTCGATCGTACGGAGGAGGGCCGAGGCACCGCCCTCGTCGACCTGGACGGGCATCAGACGGGGCGCGAACTCCACGATGTGGGTGTCGAGGCCGAGCCCGCTGAGCGCGCCCGCCGCCTCCAGGCCGAGCAGCCCGCCGCCGACGACGGCGCCGACCCGGGAGTTTTTCGCGTACTCCTCGATGGCCAGCAGATCCTCGATGGTGCGGTAGACGAAACAGCCCTCCGCATCCTTGCCGGGAACGGGCGGTACGAAGGGGTACGAGCCGGTGGCAAGGACGAGCGTGTCGTAGGTGAAGGTGCGGCCCGCCCGGGAGGTCACTGTGCGGGTGGCGCGGTCGACGCTCTGTGCCGGGTCGTCCAGGTGCAGTTCGATGTTGTTACGGGTGATGAAGTCGCCCTCTACGAGGGAGAGCTCGTCGGGGGTACAGCCCGAGAAGTACGAGGTCAGCTGCACGCGGTCGTACGCGGGACGCGGCTCCTCGCACAGGACGACGACACGCGCCCGCCCGGTCACGCCCCGCTCGGCGAGGGCCTCCAGGAAACGCTGGCCGACCATCCCGTGGCCGACGACCACGATCGTGGGTGTGGACATCTCAGGAGCCTCCAAGCAGGTGGAACAAGGGGGAGGAGGGGAGCGGCTCGTCGCCCTCCCAGGTACGGGCGAGTTCGCCGACGGCGCCGAGATCGCCCAGCAGAATTCCGCCGATCAGCCGGTCCCCGCGGACGACGACCTTGCGGTACGCGCCTCGGGTGGCGTCGGTGAGCCGGACCACGTCGTCACCGGGGAGCGGGGTCGTCTCGCCGAAGGCGGCGAGGTCGAGGGGGCCGGAGCCGTTGAGGGTGAGACGGGTGAGGGCGCGGGTCCCTGTGTAGCGCGCCGAGGGGGCCGGGGCGGGCGCCGGGGAGGTGTCCGAGGAGGGGGCCGGGGAGTCGGCCGGGCAGGCGTCCGGGGAGTCGGCCAGCAGGGTGGCCAGGACGTCGGCCTGCTCGATGGCGGGGCCCGCGAGGGCGTAGACGCGGCCGTTGTGCTCGGCGCAGTCGCCGATGGCGCGGATGTCCGGGTCCGAGGTGCGCAGCTCGTCGTCGACGACGATGCCGTTGCGTACGTCCAGGCCCGCGGCCCGTGCGAGGCCGACCCGGGGGCGTACACCGCAGGCGACGACGACGAGGTCGGCGTCCAGCGCGTAACGGTCGGCGAGCTCGACGGCCCGCACCGCTCCGGCCTCGCAGCGCAGGCCGCGTACCCGGCACTCCGTGTGGACCTCGACGCCCAGTGTCTCCAGATGGCTGCGCAGCAGCTCGCTCGCGGCCGGGTCCAGCTGGCGCTCCATGAGGTGCTCGCCCTGCTGGGCCAGCACGACCTGCGCGCCCCGTTCGGCGAGGGCGCGGGCCGCCGAGACACCCAGGAGGCCGCCTCCGATGACCACGGCGCGGGTGCCTTCGCGCACGGCGGCTGCCAGGGCGAGGCAGTCGTCCATGGTGCGGAAGGGGTGGACGCCGTCGGGGAGATCGTTGCCGAGGCCGCGCAGGGGCGGCAGTACGGGGTTGGATCCGGTCGCCAGGACCAGTGTTCCGTACGGGACGACGCTGCCGTCGTCGCACTGGACCACCTTGTCGGCGCGGTCGATACGGACCACCCGTACCCCGCGCCGTACGGGCGTCTCGGGCAGTGCGACGACCTCGGGGCCGTAACGCCCGGCGAGGACCTCGGCGAGCAGCACCCTGTTGTACGGGGCGTGGTCCTCCTCGCCGATTACGGTGACGCGGGCAGAGGGGGCCAGCTGCCGGGCCAGCCTGGCCCCTGCTGTCCCGCCGCCGATCACCACGATGTCCTTGCTCATGACCGCAGCCTGCGGGGGCGGTGTTACCCGGCCGCATCCCAGTTGTTTCCCGCGGGGAACACTGCGCTCAGCGCGGTGTGCTCCGGGCTGTGAGGGGCGAGGGGGCGCAGCCGGGGGACGGGCGCTGTCCGGGGGCGACGCCCGGGGTGGCGCTGCCCGGGGATGGCGCCGGGGGCCGACTCCGGGGGTGGGGTAAACCGAACCCCGGAGTTCCGTACAGGCACGATCGAAACGGGCGCGTGCGACCGGGAGTCTGAACGCATGGACATCACCGAGCGCCAAGCCGCCGCAGCAACCGCCACCAGCCGTACGAGTGTGATCCTCCGCGAGCCGTTCCGGGCCAGGACCTGGCAGCGCACGGCGTATGTCGTGCTTGCCCTCCCCGTCGGTCTCCTGTGTATACCGATCGCGCTCGTCGGCGGTCCCGCGGCCCGCATCCAGCGCGGGCTCGCCAGCCGGCTGCTGGGCGTGGAAGTGGGGGGAGAGACCGGTGCGGGGGAAGCCGGTGCGCCGGGTGTGCGTGGCCGAGCGCTCGCCCTCGCCCACGCAGTGATCAGCGCGCCGCTCAACCTCGTCGCCGTCACGGTCACCCTCTATTTCTGGATGGTCGTGGCCATCAACCTCGGCTTCCCGCTGCGGCCGGACAACGACCCCACCCAGTCCTGGGGCGGCCCGACCATGGCCGGGGCGTGGGCGGTGCACGCCATCAGCGGCGGGCTGCCGTTCCTGTTCCTCACACCGTGGGTCGTCAAGGGCTTCACCAGGCTCCAGGCGCGGCTGGCATCAGGCTTCCTCGGCGCGGACCGCTCCGGCCTCCTGCGGACCACCGGCATAGCCGCCGGCGTCGCCGTGGTCTGCGCACTTCTCTCCGTACCCGTGATCCACCAGCTCTAGGTTGGCTCCCATGCACCGTCTCCGCGCCGCCGCCACTGCTCTTCTGTACGCCGCCCTGGCCCTGCCCCTCGCGCTGACGGGCATGGCCCTGGTGGTCACGGGCCTGCTGGCCGGCGCGCTGCTCTCGGTGACGGCACTCGGGCCGTGGCTGCTCGCCCTGACCGTCCGAGGGGCGCTCGCCCTCGGAGACCTCCAACGTGCCCTTGCCCTGGGGCTGTTGGGCCTGCGCATCGATCCGCCCGTACGACGCGACGCACCGGGCGCGTTCGGCTGGCGGCGGGCCGTCCTCGGCGACCGGGCCGGGTGGCGGGCCGTCGGCTGCTCCCTCGCCGCGCCGTTCACCGCCCTGCCGCCGGTGCTCGCCGCGTTCGGCGGGTACGCGTACGGGCTGCTGTTCGTCCTGAACCCCATCGTCAAGCGCTGGAACTACATCACGGTCCGGGAGGCCGACGGCTCGGTGCGGCACGTGGGGCTCCGGTTCGGCGGCGTCGAGTTCGACTCCTGGCCCAGGTGGCTGATCACCACCACCGCAGGCCTCCTCCTGTTGGCCGTCACCCCCTGGTTCATACGTCGCCTCCTCGTCCCGCATCGCATACTTCTGCGGACCCTGCTCGGCCCCAACGCCGCCGACCAGCGCATCCGCACCCTGGAGGAGACCCGCGCCCAGGCCGTGGACGACGCCGCCGCGACGCTGCGCCGCATCGAACGCGACCTGCACGACGGCACCCAGGCCAGGCTCGTCGGCCTCGGCATGCACCTCACGATGATCCGCGAACTGCTCGCGGCCGACGTGGACCGCGACCGGATCGTCGCCGTCGTCGAAACCGCCCAGGGCAACGCGAAGGCGGCCGTGGCCGACCTGCGTCACCTCGTCAAGGGCATCCACCCACCCGTACTCGACCAGGGCCTGGACACGGCCCTCGCCACCCTCGCCGCCGACAGCCCGCTGTCCGTCCCGCTCACCGCCGACATCGCGGAACGCCCCGCCCCCGCCATCGAATCCATCGCCTACTTCTGCGCCGCCGAACTCCTCGCCAACGCCGTCAAGCACAGCGGAGCGACCCGCGCCGCCATCGGCATAACCGTCCGGGACGGCACCCTCCGCCTCGCCGTGCGGGATAACGGGCGCGGCGGTGCGGCCGTCGGAGCGGGCAGCGGGCTGACCGGCCTGCTCGCCCGGGTCCGTACCGTCGACGGCACGCTCACCTGCGACAGCCCGCCCGGAGGGCCTACCGTGGTGACCGTCCTACTTCCCTGCCGATGAAGGGTGTTGAGGCTGTGCCGCCGCTGCGTGTTGTCATCGCCGAGGACTCCGCGCTGCTGCGCGACGGGCTCGTCCAGCTCCTCACCCTGCGTGGCGTGGAGGTCGCGGCGGCAGTCGGCGACGCCGGCGCACTGCTCGCCGCAGTCGCCGAGCACGGCCCCGACGCCGCCGTGATCGACATCCGGCTGCCGCCCACCCAGACCGACGAAGGCCTGCGCGCGGCGGTGGAGCTGCGCCGCTCCTCGCCCGGTCTCGGCGTGCTGATCTTCTCCCAGTACGTGGAGACGAAGTACGCGGCGCAGCTGCTGGGGGAGAGCGGCGCGGGCGTCGGCTACCTCCTCAAGGAACGCGTCGTGGACATCGGCGAGTTCGTGGACGCACTGGAGCGGGTCGCGGCGGGCGGCACGGCACTGGACCCGGAAGTGGTGGCCCAGCTCTTCGGCGCGAGCCGTCGTGCGTCGGCGCTGGACGCGCTGACGCCGCGTGAGCGGGAGGTGCTGGCGCTGATGGCCCAGGGCCGTACGAACCAGGCCATCGCGTCGTCGTTCGTCGTCTCGGAGCGTGCGATCGAGAAGCACATCGCGAACATCTTCGCCAAGCTGGACCTGCCCCAGTCGGACGGCGGCCACCGCCGGGTCCTGGCCGTGCTCCGCTACCTGGATGCGGGCGCGTGACCTTCACGTAGGGTCGCGATCATGCCTGAGATATCGCTGACCATGCTCGTTGTCCTGTGCCTGGCCGCTGCCGCGGCGGGCTGGATCGACGCGGTGGTGGGCGGCGGCGGGCTGCTGCTTCTGCCCGCGCTGCTGCTCGGCCTTCCGAACGTGCCCGCCGCGCACATCCTGGGCACCAACAAGGCGGTGGCCATCGTCGGTACCTCCGGAGCGGCGGTGACGTACGTCCGCAAGGCGCCGGTGGAGGTGAAGACGGCGGTACGGGTCGGCCTCATGGCGCTCGTGGGCTCCATGACGGGCGCGTTCTTCGCCGCCGGGATCAGCAGCGACGTACTGCGCCCAGTGATCATGGTGGTGCTGCTAGGGGTCGCCGCGTTCGTGCTGCTGCGGCCGGCCTTCGGCAGGGCCGCCGGTGAGGAGAGGGCCCCGGTCACCCGGGCCCGTACCGTCAGCGCGATCGTCCTCGTCGGTGGCGGCATCGGCTTCTACGACGGCCTTTTCGGCCCCGGCACCGGAACGTTCCTGGTGCTGGCGCTGACCGCGGTGCTCCACCTCGACCTCGTCACCGCGTCCGCCAACGCCAAGATCGTCAACGTCTGCACCAACGCAGGCGCCCTCGCGATGTTCGCCTACCAGGGGACGGTCCTGTGGCAGCTGGCCGCGCTGATGGCGGTGTTCAACCTGGCGGGCGCGATGGCCGGGGCGCGGATGGCGCTCAAAAAGGGCAGTGAGTTCGTACGCGGTGTGCTGCTGTTTGTGGTCTTCTCACTGGTCGCGAAACTCGCCTTCGACCAGTGGTCCTAGGGCAGCGTGGTCCTAGCGCGCCCCTGTCAGATGCGCGTACGCCACCACATTGGCCCGGTAGCCGGTTTTCGGGGAGAAGGCGCCGCCGCAGGTGATGACCCGTAGCTCGGCGTTTCCGTTGGCTCCGTACACCCGCTGCTCCGGGAAGTCCTCGTAGTCGTACACCTCGATGGCGTCGATGGTGAAGACGCCGGTACGCCCGTCCTGGCGGTCCACCTCGATGGTGTCGCCCTTCCTCAGCGCCCCGAGGTTGTAGAAGACGGCCGGGCCCTGCGCGTTGTCGACGTGCCCGGCGATGATCGCCGTTCCTCTGGTCCCGGGCGGGGTGCCGTCCCTGTACCAGCCCGCGACATTGCGGTTCCCGGCCGGTGGTACGTCGAGACTGCCGTCGCGGGCGAGGCCGAGGCGCATGACGGGCGCGTCGACCCTGACGGCGGGTATCCGGATCCGTACGGGCTCGGAAGGTCGCAGCGCGTCGGTGGGAGGGACGCCGCTGCCGCCCGTGTGCCCGGAACCGGCGGTGAATGCCTCGGCGACGGACGGCTGCGGCGGGTTCCGCCCCTCGGCGCCGTTCTGGATCAGCCAGAGCCCGGTGCATACGGCGATGGCGACGAGCCCGCCTTTGGTGCGCCGGTCCGTCATGCTGGCTCCCCTCGGGCGTCAGCTGTCCCGCGTGTCGCTCGCCCGGCGACGCAGGAGCCACGTACCGCCAACGGCGGCAGCGGCCAGTACGGCCGCACCCGCCGCGATCTGGGTGGTGTCGGGCCCCGCGGACCCGCCTACCCCGGTCTTCACGTGGCCTGCGGGGCGGGTGGGGGCGTGGTGCGTGGGAGGCACGGGGTCGGGGTGATGGGATCCCTCCGTCACGGTGAGGGTGCCCTGGGCGGTGGCGCCGTTGTCGCAGGCCACCGCGATGGCGTGGGTACCGGGCTGGACGCCCTCCGGGAGCTTGAACTCCCCCGTCACGACCTCTTGGTGGGTGGCGGGCTGCAGGATGAAGTTCCCGGCCCCGACCGCGTTCGCGTCACCCGTGCCGCCGCTGTCGGCACCGCACGCGGTGGTGTTCACCGTGATGGTGGTGCCGGGTTCCGCGGACGCCGGAAACACCTCGAGCGCGCCCGCGCCGACATCAGCGGCGTACGCCGGTCCTGCGCCGAGACCGATGGCGGCGGCCGCCAGCGCGGTACCCGCCAACAGAAGTGCAGGGGGCATGGTGATCCTCCGGGAAAGCGTCGGTGCGGCACTGCCTCCGAGGTAAGTGGCGGTACGCCCCCGGCGCCTGCTGACGGCCAGTCAGATTCACCGGCCTGTCCCGGTGCGACGCCCCGGAGGCGCGGCATCCGCGCAGGTCAGGCAGAGCCCGCGAGAAGCTCCGCAAAACACGGCCGGCTCCGCCCCGAACGGGTGACCAAGCCGACCACGGACCGCCACGGACGACCGCGGACGATCACCGGCCTCAGATGACCTCCCAGGGAGTCGTCTCGTACACCGACATGACCGTCTTCATCAGCTGCTCGTCCACCGCGAACTCCGTGTCGTCGATACGCCGCACCGGAGCGACCCCCTGCGAGTTCGTGACGAACGCCGCGCGGTACGCCGAGAGCCCGTCCAGCGTCACCCGCCGCCGCACCGAGGCCAGCCCCGCCGCCGGCAGACGGGGTTCGAGCAGGGCCATCGTGATGCCGTACAGCGCCGGCGCGTCGGGCCAGACGACTGAAGTGCCGTCGTAGAAGGCGATGTTGGTGATCGCACCCTCCACGACCTCCCCGCCGGGGCCGGTCAGCAGCGCCTCGTCGAAGCCCTCGCGCTGCGCGAGCTTGCCGTAGTGCGTCTGGGCGAAGCCGCCCAGGTGCTTGACGTGCGCCACAGGGCGTACGTACGGGACGGACATCAGGGCCTGCGGAGCCTGCGGCATCGTGGCGGGCGGGCGGACGGTGACCATCAGGGTGGCGGCAGCGGCGTCGGGGGCCCACAGCACGTACACCCGCAGCGCGGCGTCCCGCACCCCGGCCCCTTCGAGCGCGTGCCGCACCCGCTCACGTACCAGCTCCTCGTCCAGGTCGGCCCCGAAGACCTCCTGGGTGCCTTCGGAGAGCCGCGCGAGGTGCAGGCGCAGGCCGCGCACCCGGCCGTCCCTGACCTGCATCGCGGTGAAGTGGCCGTAACCGCCGTACAGCGTGGGGATCATGAGGTCGTCGGCGGTGGTGGCTCTGCGGCCGTCGATCTCGATGTAGGGCACGTGAGCAGTAGTCATGCGACCACCGTAAACAGTTCACCGGGACAGCTTGACCTCAATCTTGGTTGAGGTACGAGTCTTGCCGCATGGACCTCACCACGAACGCATCCACCACTGCATCCATTACCGAATCCACCACTGAATCCATCACCGAATCCGCCACTGAATCCACGATTGAATCCGCTGCATCCGCCCAGCTCAACGCCGCTCCCCTGCGAGTCGCCGTCATCGTCGCCAGCAATCGCGAGGGCCGCTTCGCGCCCGTCATCACCGACTGGTTCGTCTCCCGGGCAACTGAGCACGACGAGCTCGACCTCGATGTGGTCGACCTGGCCGGCATCGACCTGCCGACCGCCCTCTCCTTCAGCCCCTCCGACGACGTCAAGGCCGTTCTCGCAAAGGTCTCGCCGCGCCTCGCCGCCGCCGACGCCTTCGTCGTCCTCACCCCCGAGTACAACCACTCCTTCCCCGCCGCCCTCAAAAACCTCATCGACTGGCACGGCCCCGAGTGGCACGCCAAGCCCGTCGGCTTCGTCTCCTACGGCGGAATGTCCGGCGGTCTGCGCGCCGTCGAGCAGCTGCGCCAGGTCTTCGCCGAGATGCACGCCACGACCATCCGCGAAACCGTCAGCTTCCATGGCGCATGGGCCCACTTCGACGAGGACGGCAGCCACAGGGACCCGTCGGCCCCCAACACCGCCGCCAAAGCCCTGCTGAACCAGCTCACCTGGTGGGCGCACGCCCTGCGCGACGCCAAGTCCGTCCGCCCGTACGCCGGCTGAGGGCCGACGTCATGCTGATCCGACTGCTGCGCGGCCGGCTGCGCCCCTACGCCAGGACCATCGCCCTGGTCGTCGTGCTCCAGCTCGCCCAGATCCTCGCCACCCTCTACCTGCCCAACCTCAACGCCGACATCATCAACAACGGTGTCCTCACCGGCGACACCGGTTACGTCCTGTCCACGGGCGGCGTCATGCTCGCCGTCACCCTCCTCCAGATCCTCGCCGCCGCGACCGCCGTCTTCTTCGGAGCCCGTGTAGCGATGGGCTTAGGGCGTGATCTGCGCGCCGCCGTCTTCTCCCGGGTGCAGGACTTCTCCGTACGGGAAGTGGGCCGCTTCGGCGCCTCCTCCCTCATCACCCGCACCACCAACGACGTACAGCAGATCCAGATGCTGACGGTGCTCGGCCTGACCATGCTGGTCGCCGCACCGCTGATGTGCCTCGGCGGCATCGTCATGGCCGTCAACCAGGACGTCCCGCTCGCCGCCCTGCTGCTGGTCTTCGTACCGCTGCTCGCCGGGGTCGTCGGCCTGATCATCCGCCGGATGCCGCCGCTGTTCCGCGGCATGCAGAAGCGCATCGACCGGGTCAACCGGATGATGCGGGAGCAGATCACCGGCATCCGCGTCATCCGCGCCTTCGTCAAGGACGAGCACGAACAGCGGCGTTTCGCCGACGCCAACGCCGACCTGATGGGTGTCGCCCTGCGGGCCGGCCGCCTGATGGCGCTGACGATGCCGGCCGTCATCCTGGTCTGGGAGCTGGCGACCGTCGCCATCATCTGGTTCGGCGGACACCGGATCGACTCAGGTGAGCTCCGGATCGGATCGCTCATCGCGTTCCTCAGCTACCTGATGCAGATCCTGATGGCCGTGATGATGACGACGTTCCTGCTGATGCAGGTGCCGCGCGCAGCCGTGAGCGCCGAGCGCATCCAGGAAGTACTCACGACCGAGCCGAGCGTCGTCCCGCCCGCAAAGCCCGTCACCGCACTGCACGGCGGCCGGGGCCAACTGGAGATCCGCGGCGCCGACTTCAGCTACCCGGGAGCCGAGGAGCCCGTCCTGCGCGGCGTCGATCTCACGGCGCGTCCCGGCCGTACGACAGCGGTCATCGGCTCCACCGGCAGCGGCAAGACGACCCTGCTGGGCCTCGTACCCCGGCTGTTCGACGCGACGGGCGGCGAGGTGCGGGTGGGCGGTGTCGACGTGAGGGAACTCGACCCCGAGGTACTGTCCCGCACGGTCGGCCTCGTACCGCAGAAGCCGTACCTCTTCTCCGGGACGATCGCATCCAATCTGCGGTACGGAAACCCGGACGCCACCGACGAAGAGCTGTGGCAGGCCCTGGAGACCGCACAGGTCAAGGGCTTCGTCGAGGCACTGCCCGAGGGCCTGGACGCGCCGGTCGCGCAGGGCGGCAGCAACCTCTCGGGCGGCCAGCGCCAGCGCCTCGCCATCGCCCGTGTGCTGGTCGTCAAGCCGGGGATCTACCTCTTCGACGACTCCTTCTCGGCCCTCGACTACGCCACCGACGCGGCGCTGCGGGCCGCACTCGCCAGGGAGACGGCGGACGCGACGGTCGTGATCGTCGCCCAGCGGGTCTCCACCATCCGCGGCGCCGACCGGATCGTCGTACTCGACGAAGGCCGCGTCGTCGGCACCGGAACCCACGAAGAGCTCATGCGGGACAACCACACCTACCGGGAGATCGTCCTCTCCCAGATCTCCGAGGAGGAAGCCGCATGAGTACCGTCCCCGAGCGCAGGGGCCCGGCCCCGCAGCGCGGCGGCCCCGGCGTGCCCACCGCCCCGCCCCTCGAACGTTCCCTGGACTTCCGCCGCTCCGGCCTGCGCCTGATCCGGATGATGGCCCCCGAACGCCCCCTGCTCCTCGCCCTCCTCGCCGCAGGCACCGCGGCCGTCGCCCTGGCCGTACTCGGCCCCAAGATCCTCGGCCACGCGACGGACCTGGTGGTCGACGGCGCCACAGAACCGGACAGCGGCGGCATCGACTTCCGCGCGGTAGGGGGAGTCCTCGCCCTCGTCCTCGGAGTGACCGCGGGGTCCGCCGCCTTCACCTGGGTGCAGATGCGGCTGGCGATGGTCGTCGTCCAGCGCGTCGGCTACCGGCTGCGCGAGGAGGCCGAGACGAAGCTGGCGCGGCTGCCGCTCTCGTACTTCGACAAGCAGCCGCGCGGCGAGGTCCTCTCCCGCACCACCAACGACATCGACAACATCACCCAGACCATGCAGCAGGCCTTCAGCCAGATGGTGCGGGCGCTGCTGACCATCGTGGGCGTCATGGCGATGATGTTCTGGATCTCCCCGCTGCTCGCCCTGGTGGTGCTGGCCACCGTGCCGGTGTCGGTGCTCGGTGCCATGGTCATCGGCAAGCGCGCGCAGCCGCAGTTCGTCAAGCAATGGGCGATCACCGGCAAGCTCAACGGTCACATCGAGGAGATGTACACGGGCCATGCGCTGGTGAAGGTCTTCGGCCGCCGGAAGGAAGCGATCCGCACCTTCGACGAGCACAACGAGGCGCTGTACGCATCCAGCTTCAAGGCCCAGTTCATCTCGGGCGTCATCCAGCCGGCGATGTCCTTCATCGGCAACCTCAACTACGTCCTGATCGCGGTGATCGGCGGCCTGCGAGTCGCTTCGGGATCCCTCACCATCGGCGACATCCAGGCATTCATCCAGTACTCGTACGAGTTCAACGGTCCGATCACGCAGGTCGCGGCGATGGCGAACCTCCTCCAGTCGGGCGTCGCATCGGCCGAGCGCGTCTTCGACCTCCTCGACGCCGAAGAGGAGTCCGCCGCGCCCGCCTCACCGCAGCGCCCCGCCCGCATCACCGGCAAGGTCTCTTTCGAGAATGTCGCCTTCCGCTACGAGCCGGCCAAGCCCTTGATCGAGGACCTGACCCTGAAGGTCGAGCCGGGCCAGACGGTGGCCATAGTCGGCCCGACAGGGGCAGGCAAGACCACCCTCGTCAACCTCCTCATGCGCTTCTACGAGGTGACAGGCGGCCGGATCACCCTCGACGGCACCGACATCGCCGCCATGACCCGCGAGGACCTGCGCTCCGGCATCGGCATGGTCCTCCAGGACACCTGGCTGTTCGGCGGCACGATCGCCGACAACATCGCGTACGGAGTCACGGGCGACGTCCCGCGCGAACGCGTCGTCGAGGCCGCGATGGCGACGTACGCCGACCGCTTCATCCGCACCCTGCCCGACGGGTACGACACGGTGATCGACGAGGAGGGCGCCAACCTGAGCGCGGGCGAGAAGCAACTCCTGACGATCGCCCGGGCGTTCCTCACCGAACCGTCGATCCTGGTCCTGGACGAGGCGACCAGCTCGGTCGACACCCGCACCGAGGTCCTCATCCAGCGCGCCATGAACTCCCTCCGGCAGGGCCGCACGTCCTTCGTCATAGCCCACCGCCTGTCCACGATCCGCGATGCCGACGTGATCCTGGTCATGGAGGACGGCTCGATCGTCGAACAGGGCACGCACGACGAACTGCTGGCCACAGGCGGCGCGTACGCCCGCCTCCACGCGGCGCAGTTCGCCGCGGTGGCCTGAGCGGCTGTACGGACGAGGGGCGGGGGCAGGACGCCGGGCTCCTGCCGTTCATCCCGGAGGATGACTTCACCGGCGGGCGCCTTCGTCGCCAGATCGGCCCGGCAGAAGCCCGTTCATGCAGAGCCCATTCACAGAGCCCATTTATTAAGGAGACCGACCGTGACAGTGGCCGAGTGGCTGACCGTACAGACCACCACCGACAGCCGGGACAAAGCGCTGGCGCTCGCGCGTGGGGCCGTGGATGCGCGGGTTGCTGCGTGTGCCCAAGTGGGCGGGCCCATCGCGTCCGTATACCGGTGGCAGGGGGAGACGGAAACTGCCGAGGAGTGGCAGGTGTCGTTCAAGACCGTGGGCGCGCGGTACGAGGAGCTGGAGGCCTACATCAAGGGCGCGCACGATTACGACACCCCGGAAATCATCGCCACGGCCGTGGTGCGCGGCAGTGCCGAGTATCTGGACTGGGTCGCGGAGGAGACGGCCGTACGGTGATCAGTCCTGCACCCGCTCGATCCGTACCGCGCACACCTTGAACTCCGGCATCCGCGACGTCGGGTCCAGCGCCGGATTCGTCAGGGTGTTGGCGCGGCCCTCGCCCGGCCAGTGGAACGGCATGAAGACGGTGTCCGAGCGGATCGCCTCCGTGATCCTGGCCGGAGCGACCGCCCGGCCGCGACGGGACACCACCGCCAGCCGGTCCCCCTCGGCCGCGCCCAGGCGCTCCGCCAGCCGGGGGTGGAGCTCGACAAAGGGGCCAGGGGCGGCCGCGTTGAGTTCGTCCACGCGACGGGTCTGGGCGCCGGACTGGTACTGGGACACGACCCGGCCCGTCGTGAGGATCACCGGGTACTCCGCGTCCGTCTCCTCGGCCGCAGGGCGGTGGGTTACGGGGACGAAGCGGGCTCGCCCGTCCGGGGTCGCGAAACGGTCGAGGAAGAGGCGGGGCGTACCGGAGTGGCTGTCGTCCGGGCACGGCCAGAAAACGCCGTCCTCGTCCGCGATCCGGCGGTACGAGATGCCCGAGTAGTCCGCCGGGCCGCCCGCCGAGGCGCGGCGCAGTTCTCCGAAGACCTCCTCGGGGTCGGAAGGGAAGCCCTTCTCGTGCCCGAGGAGCGCGGCCAGGGAGTGCAGTACCTCCAGGTCGGTACGTACGCCGGGCGGCGGGTCCAGTGCCTTGCGCCGCAGCAGCACCCGTCCCTCCAGGTTCGTCGTCGTGCCCGTTTCCTCCGCCCACTGGGTGACCGGCAGGACCACGTCCGCGATCGCCGCCGTCTCGGAGAGGACCACGTCCGCCACAGCGAGGAAGTCCAGCGAGCGCAGGCGCTCTTCGATGTGGGCGGCACGGGGCGCCGAGACGACCGGGTTCGAGCCCATAAGGAGGAGGGATTTGATGTCGCCGCCCAAGGCGTCGAGGAGTTCGTACGCGCTGCGGCCCGGTCCCGGGAGGCTGTCCGGGTCTACGCCCCATACCCCGGCGACGTGCTCGCGCGCGGCCGGGTCGGTGAGCTTGCGGTAGCCGGGCAGCTGGTCGGCCTTCTGGCCGTGCTCGCGGCCGCCCTGTCCGTTGCCCTGTCCGGTGAGGCATCCGTAACCGGACAGCGGGCGGCCGGCGCGGCCCGTGGCGAGGCAGAGGTTGATCCAGGCGCCCACCGTGTCCGTGCCCTTGGACTGCTGCTCCGGGCCGCGCGCGGTGAGCACCATGCCCGCCTCTGCGTCGCAGAACATCCGTACCGCATCGCGCAGCTGAGGGACCGGGACGCCGGTGATGCGCTCGACCATTTCCGGCCAGTGCGCCATCGCCGCCGACCGGGCCTCCTCCCACCCGCCCGTACGGTCCTGGATGAAGGCATCGTCCGTACGGCCTTCGGACACGACGATGTGCAGCAGCCCCAGTGCAAGCGCCAGGTCCGTGCCGGGGCGCGGCGCGAGATGCAGGTCCGCCTGCTCGGCCGTCCGCGTACGGCGCGGATCGATGACGATGAGCGTGCCGCCGTTCTCCTTCAGTTCCGTGAGGTACCTGAGCGCCGGCGGCATCGTCTCGGCGAGGTTCGAGCCGACGAGGATCACGCAGCCGGTGCGCGGGATGTCCTCCAGCGGGAAGGGCAGGCCACGGTCGAGGCCGAAGGCCTTCTGGTGGGCGGCCGCGGCGGACGACATGCAAAAACGCCCGTTGTAGTCGATCTGCGACGTGGAAAGGACGACCCGGGCGAATTTCCCGAGCGCGTATGCCTTCTCGTTGGTGAGCCCGCCGCCGCCGAAGACGCCGACCGCATCGGGCCCGTACACCTCTCGTGTACGACCCAGCCCCTCCGCGATCTTCACCAGGGCCTCCTCCCAGGTGGCCGGTTCGAGCCTGCCTGTGGCGGGGCGTCGGACCAGCGGCTCGGTCAGGCGCACCCGGGAGGAGAGCACAGCGGGCGCCGTACGGCCCTTGCCGCACAGCGCGCCCCGGTTCACGGGAAAGTCCGTACGCTCGACGACTTCCACGCCGGTCTCTGCGGCGCGCAGGCTCATGCCGCACTGCAGCGCGCAGTACGGGCAGTGGGTCGGCGTCGCGGTGGGGGAGTCGGTCGCGATGGGGGGCGCGGTCGGTGCGGCGGGAGTGCGGGGCATACCGCCCAGCGTGCGGCGGCGGTGTTACGGCGGCGGGTGCTGCGGGTTACACCCCCGGTACGCCCCGCTCAGCCCCGCCCCTACTGGCCCGTGAGGTACCGGACGGTCATCCCGGCCGTCCAGCCGCCGTCCACCGCCAGCTCGGACCCCGTCATATAGGCCGCGGCGTCGGACAAAAGGAACATGACGGCGGCCGCGATCTCCTCCGGTACGCCGACCCGCCCCATGGGGGTGCCGGGAAACTTCCCCTCGCCGACCTGGATGCCGACCGGGGCGGTCATCGGCGTGTACGTCATCCCCGGGTGCACCGAATTGACGCGGATCCCGGCCTCGGCCAGCTCGACCGCGCCCACCTTCGACAGGCCGCGCACACCCCATTTCGACGCGCCGTAACCGGCGGTCAGCGCGAGACCGGTGAGCCCGGCCGCCGACGAGATGTTGACGATCGACCCGCCCCCGCCGGCCCGCATCAACGGAATCGCGGTCTTGATGCCGATGAAAACTCCGACCAGATTGATCTCGACGACCTGCCGGAAATGCTCGACGGATTCGTGCTCAAGAAACTGTCCGCTGGATATCCCGGCGTTGTTGACGAGCCCGTCGATCTTTCCGAACTCGGCGACCGCGAAGTCCAGCGCCGCCTGCCAGTCGCTCTCGCTGGTCACGTCGTGACGCACGAAACGGGCCGCGTCCCCCAGCTTCTCCGCGGTCGCGGCGCCCTCCTCCTCCAGCACGTCGGAGACGACGACCTTTCCGCCGCCGTCGACGACCGCCTGCGCGGCGGCGGCGCCGAGGCCGCGGGCCCCGCCGGTGATGAGAACGACCTTGTTGCTCAGATCGACTAAAGCGGCGGCAGCAGCAGAAGAAGACATGCGGTCAGTCTCTCAGCGGCCCGATGCCCCTGCCAATGCGTCGGTCACACCCGGCTCTTGGCGCCCCAGAAAGACAGGATCGGGCTTGATCGTGGCGTCGAGCGCAGCCTTGCCCGCCGCGAGGATTTCCCGTACGCCGCCGTAGTACCAGGTCGCGTCCCGTACGGCGTCGACCCCGACGCCGTACGACTTGATGCCCGCCGCCCGGCACAGCGCGATCGCCCGCCGGATGTGGAATCCCTGGCTCACTAGCACCGCCCGCTCTACGCCGAAGATCTTCTTGGCGCGTACGCATGAATCCCAGGTGTCGAAGCCCGCGAAGTCGCTGACGATGCGCTCGTCCGGCACACCCTGTTTCGTGAGATACGTGCGCATCGCATCGGGTTCGTCGTACTCCTCGCGGCTGTTGTCGCCGGTGACCAGCACGACCTTCACCTTGCCCGTCCGGTAGAGCTCGGCGGCGGCGTCCAGCCGGTGCGCCAGATACGGCGAAGGACCGCCCCGCCACAGCCCCGCCCCGAAGACGACGGCGACGTCCTGCGCGGGGGCGTCGGCGGTCGTCCTGACCCTGCTGTCCGCGACGGCGTGCATCCATGTCGCGGGCGCCAGCGCGAGGACAGAGGCGAGCATGACGGCCTGGACGGTACGCCGCTGGGCACGCCGGGACCGGGGTATGAGGTTCGGCCGTTTCGCCCAACCACCTTTCAACCACTGTGGTTTGCGCACCGGAAATTGCATGTCTTTCCCTGCCCCCCGACTGAAATGATCCCGCCATGGATACACAATTCTGGCCCCTGTACGGATTACGGATCACGACACCCCGTCTTGAGCTGAGACTTCCGGACGACGAACTGCTCGCCGAGCTGTCCGCCGTCGCGGCCGACGGAGTGCACGACGAGGCGTCCATGCCGTTCACCGTGCCGTGGACGGACGGGACGCCGCAGGACCGAGCCCGGGCGACTTTCCAGCACCTGCTGGGCACCATCGCGACGTGGCGCCCGGAGAAGTGGACCCTCAGCCTCGCCGTACGGCACGAGGGCAAGACGGTCGGCCGGCAGGACTTCATGACGGACGACTTCGCGGTGACGAGGGAGGGCGAGACCGGCTCGTGGCTCGGCCGGGGCCACCAGGGGCACGGCATCGGCACGGAGATGCGGGCGGCGGCGCTGCACCTGGCCTTCGAGGACCTCGGCGCACGGCATGTCACGTCCGCCGCGATGACGGACAACCCGAGCTCCCTGCGCGTGTCCGAGAAGCTCGGCTACCGCCCGGACGGCCTGGAGGTGCACTCGGTACGGGGGGAGGCCAGGACGGTACGCCGGCTGAGGCTGACCCGGGCGGACTGGGAGGCGAAGCGGACGGTACGGGTGGAGGTGACGGGGCTGGAGGAGTGCCGGGAGCTGTTCGGGATTTAATTCCCACCCCGCCCTCCTTCCCAGGACCCCCCACGGCTGGAAGTTTCAGCCCATCCGGGGCCTGGGGGCGGCCCCAGTTCGGGAAGGGGCGGGAGAGCAGCCCCCCAGGGCCGTCCAGGCAACGAACGCGAACCGCGCCACCGCGCCCCCGCCCCTGACACCGCCCCCACCCCCGCCGTGAGGCCACGGAAAAGACCCGTCACCCTCGCGCAACGACGCTGCAACCTGCGCCCGCCAGTATCGGCTCATGAAGGAGTCCGCAGCACACCGCGAGCCACTTCCTCTCGACAGCACGGCGCAACTGCTCACCCGCATCACCGCCCAGCTCGGCACCCAGCTCAAGCTCGTCTCCCTGAACGGAACCCGCCGGCCGATGACCCCGAAACCGCCTCCGCCCCCGCCGCCCCGGCCCGCCCTCGTCGCCGTTGCCCACGGCAGCCGCGACCCCGGGGCACTGCGTACCGTCACCGCGCTCCTGGAGCGCGTCCGCGAGCTGCGGCCGGGGCTCGACGTACGGCTCGGGCACATCGAGCTGAACGAGCCGCTGCTGCCCGACACCCTCTCCGGTCTGCCCGACGGCGGCGGGGCCGTACTCGTACCGCTGCTCCTCGGCCGCGGCTACCACGTCAAGTACGACCTGCCGCAGGCCGCCGCCACCGCCCCGCACCTGCGTACGCGAATCGCCGCCCCCCTCGGCCCGCACCCGCTCCTCGTCGAGGCGCTGTACGACCGCCTCACCGAGGCAGGCTGGCGCGCGTCCGACGCCGCGAACCGCGGAAGCGGAGTCGTCCTCGCAGCGGCGGGCTCCCGCGACCCTGAGTCCGCCGCCGACACTCGCCGCACCGCCGCGATGCTCAGCGAACGCCTCGGCGGCGTCCCCGTCGTGCCCGCCTACGCGTCCGCCGTCGCACCCACCGTCCCCGAGGCCCTGCGCGCCCTCGCCGCACGCGGCCGCCACCGGGTCGCCGTCGCCTCGTACTTCGCTGCTCCGGGCCGCTTCGCCGCCCAGAGCAGCGCCGCCGCACCGGGGATCGCGGCCGCCCCGCTCGGCGCCCACCCCGCCATGGCCCGGCTCCTCCTGCTCCGCTACGACCAGGCCCTCGCCGCCCGCTCCCGGGCGATCCGGCGCGAGTTGGCCACCGCCTGAGCCCCGACTGTCACTGGCTCCGTCTACTGTCGGTGCATGGAAGGCACTGCATACGACTCCCCACACGACGGAAGCCCGCACCCCGGAACCCCGCACGACGAGGCCGACCCCCTGTACGACACGGCCGCCACCGAGCGCTGGGCCGCCGAGCCCGACAAACGGCCCGGCAGGACAGCCTTCCAGCGCGACCGCGCCCGCGTACTGCACTCCGCCTCGCTCCGCCGCCTCGCGGGCAAGACCCAGGTGGTCACCCCCGGCTCCAGCAGCCAGGTCTGGGACGCCAGCCCCCGCACCCGCCTCACGCACTCCCTCGAATGCGCCCAGGTCGGCCGCGAGCTCGGCGCGGCACTCGGCTGCGACCCGGATCTCGTCGAGACGGCCTGCCTCTCCCACGACATGGGCCACCCGCCCTTCGGGCACAACGGCGAACAGGCACTCAACGACTTCGCGAAGGACTGCGGCGGCTTCGAGGGCAACGCCCAGTCGCTCAGACTCCTGACCCGCCTGGAACCCAAGCGTTTCGTACGTTCCCCCGCTGGGACATCAGCCGCCGGCACGGCGGGCGGCGACATGGTCAGCGTCGGCCTCAACCTCACCCGCGCCTCCCTCGACGCCGCCACCAAGTACCCGTGGCCGCGCGGCGCCCACCCCACCGACCCCGGCTCGGTGAAGTTCGGGGTCTACGAGGACGACCTGCCCGTCTTCGACTGGGTCCGCCAGGGCGCCCCGGCCCACCGCCAGTGCTTCGAGGCCCAGGTCATGGACTGGTCCGACGACGTGGCGTACTCCGTGCACGACTTCGAGGACGGCCTGCACGCCGGCCACCTCGACCCGAATTTGCTGCAGGCCGACCCCGAGCGCCACGAGATCTTCGCCGTGGCGGTCGGCAGGTACGTCCCGGACGACACCGATCCCGAAGAGCTGGCGGCCGCTCTGGACCGCCTCCTCGACCAGGAATGGTGGCCGCACGGATACGACGGGTCGGCCGTCGCCCAGGCCCGTCTGAAGGACGCGACCAGCCAGCTCATCGGCCGCTTCTGCCTGTCGGCGGAGGGCGCCACCCGCCAGGCGTACGGGACGGGCAGACTCACCCGGTACGGCGCCGAGCTGGTCGTACCGCGCGAGACGCGCAACGAGTGCGCCGTCCTCAAGGCCGTGGCCGACCGTTACGTCATGCAGCGCGACGAACAGGAGCGGCTCCGCGCCGACCAGCGCATCGTCATCGCCGAGCTGGCCGAAGCACTCACGGCCCGCGCCCCCGACGGACTGGACCCCCAGTTCCGCGCCCTGTTCGACGCGGCGCCGGACGACCGGGCCCGTAAGCGCGTGATCGTCGACCAGATTGGATCGTTCACGGACGCCGCGGCCCGTTCCCTGCACGCGCGGCTCACGACGCGCGGACCCCGCCGTTCATGAGCGCGTCCCCGAGGCCGGTCCGCCGGTGCACGACGCGGCTGCCGCGGCGCTCCGACGTGACGAGACCGGCCTCCCGCAGTACGGTCGCGTGCCGACTCGCCGTCGACAGCGTCAGCCGCAGCACACCGCCGAGCTGTGTCGTGGTCATCGGCCGCCCCAGCACCTCCAGGACCTCCGCCCTGGTGTGGCCGATGAGCTGGGCCACGGGCAGCTCGGCCCCCCTCGCACCAGGACCGCCAGGACGGCCGGAGCCCGCCCCGTGCGCCCGGGCGAGGGCCAGCCACCCCGGGTCCGGCGTCACCGGATGGACCAGCACCGGCGGCAGCTCCTCGTCGGCCAGCGCGACGGGGTACCGAATACAGAAGAACGAAGGGATCATCGTCAGCGAACGCCCGCGCAGCTCCAGTTCCTTGTCCACCGGATAGCCGCTCTCCAGCACCCCGTCGTCACGCCAGGCGAAATCCTGATAGGTGGCCAGCAGCCCCTCGGGCCCCTGCGACAGAGCCGCCTCCGCCCGCACGGGACGGTCGGCGTCCACCGCCGACCTGATCACATCCAGGTACGGCTCCACCGCCACCGCGTAGTAACGCCGCAGCGCATCGCCCAGCCGCTCCAGCGCCTCCACGTCGCCCTCCGCCAGCCGCCGGGCGACCGGGGGCACAGGACCGTGTCCGAAGAGCCGCCCGAGTTCCGCGCTCATCCTGGCCGCAGGCGTGGACAGCACCTGGTCCAGGCCGGTCTCCAGATCCGGAATGCCCCGGCCCGGAGTCAGAAAGTCCGGGAGGTACGCCGCGCACGGGCACAGCCGGTGCAGCGAAGCCACCGTCCGGGTGAGACCCGCGCGGGCGATCGCCGCGCGCACCTCACGCCGCCAGGGGTCGAAGACCAGCGCACCCTGCCGGTTCTGCAGCAGGTGAAGGCTGTTCACGATCTCCCACAGCGGGTCGGGCCGTGCGGCCACCCGCAGCCGGTTCAGATCCTCGGTGCCGAAGTGGATGCGTAACATGCGCTCCCCACGCCCCGTCCTCTTCCCGCGCGCTGTCGCCCTGTCCTCTCGCGCAACTCCGGTCCGTACGAGCGTAGTCACCAGTCGCCGGAACTGTACGTTCCCTTTGCGTTGTGCACGAAAGCCCCGCACGTCGTCCATATCGGCGTGACCCTTGTCGCGTGGTGGCTGCGGGCAGTCAACGGGGGAGACGTCCGCGGCCACCGCCCGCCGCGCGGTCTGTTTTCCGCCGCCCCCTGTGGCCCCTCCGCGACACGCCCACGGCCTACCCCCTCTTCCGCCATCACGCTCTGTGCGGGACGCTCGAAGACGGCGGCGTAGCGTGAGGGCAGGCACAGAGGAGGCACCAAGTGGTCGACGCAGATCTGACGTTCGTCATCGTCGGTGGGGGACTGGCCGGGGCAAAGGCCGCCGAGACTCTCCGCAGCGAGGGGTTCACCGGCCGGGTGATCCTCATCGGGGACGAACGTGACCATCCCTACGAACGCCCGCCCCTGTCCAAGGGGTTCCTGACCGGCAAGGAGGAACGCGACAGCGTCTTCGTCCACGAGCCCGCCTGGTACGCCCAGAAAGACATCGAACTGCACCTCGGGCAGACCGTCGTCCACCTGGACCGCGAGACCAAAACGGTCCGGCTCGGCGACGGCACCTCCGTCCGGTACGACAAGCTGCTGCTCGCCACCGGCTCCGAGCCGCGCCGCCTCGACATCCCCGGCACCGATCTCGCCGGTGTCCACCACCTGCGCCGCCTCGCCCACGCCGAGCGGCTGCGCGGCGTGCTGGCCTCCCTCGGCCGCGACAACGGGCACCTCCTCATCGCCGGGGCCGGCTGGATCGGCCTGGAGGTCGCGGCCGCCGCGCGCGGTTACGGCGCCGAGGTCACCATCATCGAACCCGAGCCGACCCCCCTCTACCGGGTCATCGGCCCCGAGCTCGGCCAGCTCTTCACCGACCTGCACACCGAGCACGGCGTCCGCTTCCGCTTCGGCGCCCGCCTCACCGAGATCGTCGGCCAGGACGGCATGGTCCTCGCCGCCCACACCGACAACGGCGAGGAACACCCCGCAAACGACGTCCTCGCCGCGATCGGCGCCGCCCCGCGAGCCGCCCTCGCGGAGGCCGCGGGCCTCGCCCTGGTCGACCGCGCGCACGGCGGCGGCATCGCCGTCGACGCCGCCCTCCGGACCTCGGACCCGGACATCCACGCGGCCGGCGACGTCGCCGCCGCGCAGCACCCGCTCCTCGAGACCCGGCTGCGCGTAGAGCACTGGGCCAACGCCCTGAACAGCGGCCCGGCCGCCGCCCGCGCGATGCTGGGACAGAAGGTCTCGTACGACCGGATCCCGTACTTCTTCTCCGACCAGTACGACCTGGGGCTGGAGTACTCGGGCTGGGCGCCCCCCGGCTCGTACGACCAGGTCGTCGTCCGCGGCGACACAGGAAGGCGCGAATTCATCGCCTTCTGGCTGAAGAGCGGCCGGGTCCTCGCGGGCATGAACGTGAATGTGTGGGACGTCACCGAAGCGATCCAGGAGCTGATCCGCTCCGGGGCGCAGATCAACACCGACGCCCTGTCGGACCCGTCCGTGCCACTCACCGCACTGCTCGGCTGACGGGAGTGTCCGAGCACCGCCGTACACTTCACGCGTGGCAGGCAGGATCAACGATGACGACGTGAAGGCGGTCCGGGACGCGGTCCCGATCGACGCCGTTGTTTCCGAGTACCTCCAGCTCCGCAGCGCCGGCGGCGGGAATCTGAAGGGCCTGTGCCCCTTCCACGACGAGAAGTCCCCGTCCTTCCAGGTCAGCCCGAGCAAGGGTCTTTTCCACTGCTTCGGCTGCCAGGAAGGCGGCGACACGATCGCCTTCGTGATGAAGATCGACCACCTCTCCTTCTCCGAGACGGTCGAGCGCCTCGCCGGTCTGGCGGGCATCACCCTTCGCTACGAAGAGGGCGGCTACAACCCCGCCAACCAGCGCGGCGAGCGCGTCCGCCTGGTCGAGGCGCACAAGGCCGCCGCGCAGTTCTACGTCGAGCAGCTCGACTCCGCCGAGGCCGAGATCGGCCGCAAGTTCCTGGCCGAGCGCGGCTTCGAGCAGAGCGCCGCCCAGCACTTCGGCGTCGGCTACAGCCCGGCCGGCTGGGACCACCTCACCCGCTATCTGCGCGGCAAGGGCTTCTCCGACAAGGAGCTGACCCTCTCCGGCCTCTCCCAGGAGGGCCGCCGCGGCCCCATCGACCGCTTCCGCGGCCGCCTGATGTGGCCGATCCGCGACATCACGGGCGAGGTCGTCGGATTCGGCGCGCGCAAGCTGCGCGACGACGACAACGGGCCGAAGTATCTGAACACCCCCGAGACCGCGATCTACAAGAAGTCCCAGGTCCTGTACGGCATCGACCTGGCCAAGAAGGAGATCGCCAAGACCAGCAGGGCGGTGGTCGTCGAGGGGTACACCGACGTCATGGCCTGTCACCTGGCCGGCGTCACCACCGCCATCGCCACCTGCGGTACGTCGTTCGGCGGCGACCACATCAAGATCCTCCGCCGGCTCCTCATGGACAACGCCTCGGCCGAGGTCGTCTTCACCTTCGACGGCGACGCGGCCGGCCAGAAGGCCGCGCTGCGCGCCTTCGAGGACGACCAGAAGTTCGCCGCCGAGACCTCCATCGCGATCACCCCCGGCGGCATGGACCCCTGCGACCTGCGCCTCGCCAAGGGCGACGCGGCGGTCGCGTCCCTGGTCGAAACGCGCACGCCGCTTTTCGAGTTCGCGATCCGGCACGTCGTGTCCCGGCACAACCTGGAGACCCCGGCCGGGCGGGCCGCCGCGCTCGACGAAGCCGCGCCGATCGTCGCCAACATCAAGAACGTCGCGATCCAGCACGAGTCCGCCGTCCAGCTCGCCGGCATCCTCGGCATCCTCGACACCCAGTTCGTGGTCAAGCGAGTCGCCCAGCTGGCCCGCTGGGCCCGCGACCGCGGCGGCCGGGGCCCGGCCCCTGCTCGCACCGCGGGCCCGCAGCAGGCACAGGCACCCGTCGTCCCGACCGGCCCCGCGCTGAATCTGCGCAGCCCCGCGCACCGCACCGAGCGCGAGCTGCTCAAGCTCGCCCTCCAGCGCCCCGAGCTGGTCTCCCCGGCCTTCGACGCGTACGGGGCCGACGAGTTCACCGCCCCGCCGTACGCCGCCGTACGCCAAGTCATCGAGGAGGCGGGCGGCGCGGAACAGGGCGCGCAGGACGCCTCCGACTATCTCGCCCGGGTCCGCGCGGCGGCCCCCAACGACACGGTGCGCGCCCTGGTCACCGAGCTCGCCGTCGAAGCGATCCTGCGCAAGACCGTCGACGAGATCTACGCGGGCGAGCAGCTGATCCGCGTCCGTCTGCGCGCCGTGGACCGTCGCATCCTGGACGTCCAGGGCACGATGGCCCGCCTCGCCGGCCCGCACACCGACCCGGAACACCTGGCGGCCGTGCAGAACGAGCTGTGGGTCCTCCAGCAGTACGCCCAGTCCCTGCGAAACAACGGCGCAGCCGCGCTCTGACGATTCCTTCCCCGCAGCGGGGGAAGGAATGGCCTGTAACCACGCAGTAACGGACCGGACTCAAAAAGTCACGTCACGCCCCTCGTAGCGGCGATGTGTCGTACCCCACACTGGGTGGCGGTGCCTGAGTCCTCGGAGCGCGGCCGGCCCACGCCGAGTGGGCCTCAATCACCCGCGGTTCCGCTCATTGTGTACGGGACGGACGGCGGCCCGGTCGCCGCTCCCGTCCCGCTGCCGCACGCCCCCGAACCGGCAGCGATCACCCTGGAGGTCGCCCCCGTGCAGACCCAGACCCAGACCTTGACCGGTGTCGGCGTCGAGCCCGACGTCGCCACGGTCCCGTTGCAGAGCCGGGGCGAACATCACCCCGAGAGCGCAGAGAGCGTCGAGAGCGCCGAGGCCGTTGAGCCCGCCGATGCCGCCGACGCCGAAGTCCTCGTCGAGGACCCGGCGGACGTGCCCGAGCAGCGGCGCAGTACCCGAACCGACACCGGAGGGCCGTCTTCCGACCTGTTCCGGCAGTACCTGCGCGAGATCGGCCGTATCCCACTGCTCACCGCGGCAGAGGAGGTCGACCTGGCCCGCCGGGTCGAAGCCGGCCTCTTCGCCGAGGAGCGGCTAAGCGGCTACCCCGACCTGGACTCGCAGCTCGCCGTCGATCTCGACAAGCTGGTGGTCATGGGCCGGATGGCCAAGCGACGCCTGATCGAGGCGAATCTGCGCCTCGTCGTGTCCGTCGCCAAGCGGTACGTCGGCCGCGGCCTGACCATGCTGGACCTGGTGCAGGAGGGCAACCTCGGCCTCATCCGCGCCGTGGAGAAGTTCGACTACGCCCGCGGCTACAAGTTCTCGACGTACGCGACCTGGTGGATACGCCAGGCCATGTCCCGCGCGCTGGCGGACCAGGCCCGCACCATCCGCGTCCCGGTCCATGTCGTCGAGCTGATCAACCGCGTCGTCCGCGTCCAGCGCAGGATGCTCCAGGAGCGCGGCTACGAGCCGACGCCCCAAGAGGTCGCGAACCAACTGGAACTGACCCCCGAAAGGGTCACTGAAGTCCTGCGCCTCGCCCAGGAACCGGTGTCGCTGCACGCGCCCGTGGGCGAGGAGGACGACGTAGCACTGGGCGACCTCATCGAGGACGGTGATGCCGCGTCACCCGTCGAGTCGGCGGCTTTCCTGCTCCTGCGCGAGCACCTGGAGGCCGTGCTGTCCACGCTCGGCGAGCGCGAACGCAAGGTCGTCCAGCTCCGTTACGGGCTGGCCGACGGCAGGCCCCGGACCCTGGAGGAGATCGGCCGGATCTTCGGCGTGACGCGCGAACGCATCCGCCAGATCGAGTCCAAGACCCTCAACAAGCTCCGGGACCACGCCTTCGCCGACCAGCTGCGCGGCTACCTGGACTAGGCGGGCGGCCGCACATGTCGCAGCCGGGAAGGGGCGGGGCGGGGTGAGGCCCCGCACCGAGGCCACCCGCGCACCCGCACCCCGCCTAGTCCACCTCCGCCACCGCCTGGGCGAACTGCGCCGCGTACAGCCGCGCGTACGCACCCTCCGACGCCAGCAGTTCGCCATGCGTTCCCTGTTCAACGATCGAACCATTGTCCATAACCAGGATTACGTCGGCGTCCCGGATGGTGGACAGCCGGTGCGCGATCACAAAGCTGGTACGGCCGTGAGCCAGCCGTGCCATCGCCTTCTGGATCAGCACTTCGGTACGGGTGTCCACCGAGCTCGTCGCCTCGTCGAGGACGAGGATCACCGGATCGGACAGGAAGGCCCGTGCGATCGTGATGAGTTGCTTCTCGCCGGCGCTCACCCCCGACCCGTCGTCGTCGATCACCGTGTCGTACCCGTCGGGCAGCGTCCGTATGAACCGGTCGGCGTGGGCGGCCCGCGCCGCCGCTTCGATCTCCGCCCGCGACACGTCGCGCGACGCGCCATAGGCGATGTTGTCGGCGATCGTCCCGCCGAACAGCCATGTGTCCTGGAGCACCATTCCGATGCCCGAACGCAGGTCTTCGCGCGCCATCTTCGCGATGTCGACGCCGTCGAGAGTGATGCGCCCGCCCGTCACTTCGTAGAACCGCATCAGCAGATTCACCAGCGTCGTCTTGCCCGCGCCGGTCGGGCCGACGATCGCGACCGTCTGCCCCGGCTCGACCTTCACCGACAGGTTCTCGATGAGCGGCTTGTCCGGCTCGTACCTGAAGGAGACCTCCTCCAGCGCGACCCGCCCCTCGGGCTCCCGCGCAAGCTCCGCGTCCGCCGCATCGGGCTCCTGCTCGTCAGCGTCGAGCAGCTCGAAGATCCGCTCGGCCGAAGCGACTCCGGACTGCACGAGGTTCGCCATCGAAGCGACCTGCGTCAGCGGCATGGAGAACTGCCGCGAGTACTGGATGAACGCCTGCACGTCACCGATCGACAGCGTGCCCGAAGCGACCCGGAGCCCGCCGACCACCGCCACCAGCACGTAGTTGAGGTTGCTCACGAAGAACATCAGCGGCTGCATGATCCCGCTGTTGAACTGCGCCCTGAACCCGGCCTCGTACAGTGCGTCGTTCTGCTCGCGGAACGCCTCGGCCGATTCGTCCTGCCGCCCGAAGACCTTCACCAGCGCATGGCCCGTGTACATCTCCTCGATGTGCGCGTTCAGCCTGCCTGTGGTCTTCCACTGCTGCACGAACTGCGGCTGCGACCGCTTGCCCACCTTCGCCGCGACGACCACCGAAAGCGGCACGGTCACCAGCGCGACCAGCGCCAGCAGCGGCGACATCCAGAACATCATCGCCAGCACACCCACAATGGTCAGCAGGGAGTTGATGAGCTGGCCCATCGTCTGCTGCATGGTCTGCGAGATGTTGTCGATGTCGTTCGTGGCCCGGCTCAGCACCTCGCCGCGCTTCTGCTGGTCGAAGTACTTCAGCGGCAGCCGCGAAAGCTTCGCCTGAATGTCCTCGCGCATCCGGAACACGGTCCCGTTGATGACCCGGATCGACAGGCGCGTCGCCACCAGCATCAGCAGCCCCGCGCCCACGTACACCGCGAGCACCAGCAGCAGTACGTCGCCGACCGCGCCGAAGTCGATGCCCTGCCCGGGGACGAAGTCCACCCCCGAGAGCATGTCGGCGAGCCCGTCGTCGCCCTTCTCCCGCAGCCCGTCGATGGCCTGCGCCTTGCTGCCCCCCTCCGGCATCTGCCGGCCGACGACCCCCGCGAAGACCAGGTCCGTCGCCCTGCCAAGAATTTTAGGACCGACCACTGACAGCGCGACGCTGAGCACACAGGCCCCCAGCATCCACCACAGCGTGATCCGCTCCGGGGCGAACTGCCGCAGCAGCCGCTTCCCCGAGCCCTTGAAGTCCATGGACCGCTCGGTCGGCCCGCCGCCCGCCATCATCCGTCCACCAGGCCCGCTCATGCCGCCTCAGCCTCCGTCAGCTGGGAGAGCACGATCTCCCGGTAGGTCTCATTGCTCTCCATCAGCTCGTGATGGCGTCCCGTCCCGACGACCCGGCCCTCGTCCAGGACCACGATCCGGTCGGCGTCGCGGATCGTCGACACGCGCTGGGCGACGATCACGACCGTCGCCTCGGCCGTCTCCCGCCCCAGCGCGGCCCGCAGCGCCGCATCGGTCGTGTAGTCCAGCGCCGAGAAGGAGTCGTCGAACAGATAGATCTCCGGCCGCTGCACCAGCGTCCGGGCGATCGCGAGCCGCTGCCGCTGCCCGCCGGACACATTGGTGCCGCCCTGCGCGATCGGCGCGTTCAGCCCGTTCTCCAGCTGCTCGACGAACTCGCGGGCCTGCGCCACCTCCAGCGCGTGCCACAGCTCTTCGTCCGTGGCGTCCGGCTTCCCGTACCGAAGATTCGTCGCGACCGTCCCCGAGAACAGGTACGGCTTCTGCGGCACCAGCGACACCGTGCTGGCCATCAGCGCCGGTTCGAGCGTCCGTACGTCCACACCGTCGACCAGCACCTCGCCGTCCGTCGCATCGAACAGCCGCGGCACGAGCCCGAGCAGCGTCGACTTCCCGCTGCCCGTCGACCCGATAATCGCGGTCGTCTCCCCGGGCCTGGCCACCAGGTCGATGTTCTTGAGTACGGACTCCTCGGCGCCCGGATAGCGGAACTCGGCGCCCCGGAGCTCCAGTTGCCCCCGCGCGCGCAGTTCCCGTACCGGATCGGCCGGCGGAACGACGCTCGACGCGGTGTCCAGCACCTCCTCGATGCGCTCGGCGCACACCTCGGCGCGCGGCACCTGCATGAACATGAAGGTGGCCATCATCACGGCCATCACGATCTGCATCAGGTACGCGAGGAACGCCGTCAGCGCGCCTATCTCCATCCCGCCGCTGTCGATCCGGTGCGCGCCGAACCAGACCACAGCGACGCTGGATATGTTCACCACGGTCATCACGATGGGGAACATCAGCGCCATCAGCCTCCCTGCGGACAGCGACACATCCGTCATCTCGGTGTTCGCGACGCGGAAGCGGCCCTTCTCGTACTCGTCCCGTACGAACGCCCTGATCACGCGGTTGCCCGTGATCTGCTCGCGCAGCACCTGGTTCACGGTGTCGAGCCGCTCCTGCATCGCGCGGAACAGCGGCCTCATCCGCCGCACGATCAGACCCACCGAGACCCCGAGCACGGGCACGACCGCCAGCAGCACACCCGACAGCGGCACGTCCTGCCCGAGCGCCATGACGACGCCGCCCACGCACATGATCGGCGCCGACACCATCAGCGTGAACGCCATCAGCACCAGCATCTGGACCTGCTGGACGTCATTGGTGGTGCGCGTGATGAGCGAGGGGGCACCGAACTGCCCGACCTCGCGGGCGGAGAAGCTCTGCACCCGCTCGAAGACCGCCGCGCGGATGTCCCGCCCGAGCGCCGCGGCGGTCCGCGCACCGTAGAAGACCGCGCCGATGTTGCAGAAGACCTGGACCACACTGACGGCGATCATGAGAGCGCCGAACTTCAGGATGTAGCCCGCGTCCCCGTTCACGACACCGTTGTCAATGATGTCCGCGTTCAGGGTGGGCAGATAGAGGGTGGCGCAGGTCTGCAACAGCTGCAGCAGCACCAGCAGGGCTATGGATTTTCTGTACGGGCCCAGATGGGCACGCAGGAGTCTCAGGAGCACGCGCAGTCTCTCGGGTCGGCAAGATCGTGGGGTCACCCCATCTTCTGTCACCGCCCCCGGGGAACTCCAAGGGTTAATCCCAACCCCGGGTCAAGACTCAGGAACCGGAGGCAAATGCTCCGGGATGGATCTGGTCCCGCGTCGCCCCGTACTGCTGCCGCACCGCCTGCCCCATCGCCAGCTCCTCGCCCGGCTCCAGTACCTGCGCCGCCGCCCCCCGCCAGGCAGGCGGGGTGTGCGGAGCCAGCGTGCCCTGCGCGACGCCGAGCGCCCACGCCGCCTGCCGGGCCGCGCCCAGCGCCGCGTACTCCGCGGGCTGCGGCACGACCACCTGCGTACCGAAGATCGCGGGCGCCGCCGCCTGCACCGCGGGCAGCTCGGCGGCCGCCCCCAGCAGGAACACCCGCCGCACCTCCACGCCGCGTCCGCGCAGCACGTCCAACGCGTCGGCCAGCGAGCACAGCATGCCTTCGAAGGCCGCCCGCGCCAGGTGCTCGGGCTTCATCGACTCGCGCCGCAGCCCGCTCAAGGTCCCGGCGGTGTGCGGAAGTTGCGGCGTACGCTCCCCCTCCAGGTACGGCAGCAGTACGAGCCCGTATGCCCCCGGCGACGACTTCAGCGCGAGCTCCGAAAGCCCGTCCAGATCCGTCCCCAGCAGGTCGGCGGTGCCCCGCAGCGCGCGTACGGCATTGAGCGTGTGCACGACCGGCAGATGCATCCCGGTGGCGTCGGCGAACGACGTGATGAGCCCGCTCGAATCGGCCAGCGCCTCATGGTGCACGGCCATCACCGACCCCGACGCCCCCAGCGACACCACGGCGTCACCGACAGCCACACCGAGCCCGAACGCCGCCGCCATCGTCTCGCCGGTGCCGGCGGAGATGAGCAGCCCCTCGGGGGTCGTCCCCGCGGCGTCGGAAGGGCCGATCACCTCGGGCAGCGCGGCCTGGTGCCCCAGCGCCAGCTCCACCAGATCGGGCCGGTACGCCCCCGTGGCAGCCGACCAGAAACCGGTGCCGGATGCGGCGCCCCGGTCGGTGGTCCTGCGGGCCGGACGCCCGAGCAGCTGCCACACCAGCCAGTCGTGCGGCTGCATCAGCGCGGCGGTGCGCTGCGCCGACTCGGGCTCGTGCCGCGCCAGCCAGCGCAGCTTCGCCACCGGCTGCGGGGCCTGCGGCACCGATCCGACGGCCTCGGCCCATGCCTGGCGCCCGCCGAGCGCGTCGACGAGATCGGCGGCCGCGACCTGGGCCCGCTTGTCATTGCCGAGCAGGGCCGGACGTACCTGCGAACCGTGCGCGTCGAGAGTGATCAGGCCGTGCTGCTGTGCGGATACGCCGATGGCCTGTACGCCTTCGAGCAGCCCGCCGGCGGCGGCCTCGCCCAGTGACAGGAGCCACACCTGCGGATCGGCCTCGGTGGCCTTGGCCTCCACCTGGTGCGGGGCGTAGCCCTGCCGCAGCACGGCACCCGTATCCGCATCGCACACGACAATGCGTGTAGAACCAGACGAACTGTCCAAGCCGGCGACTATCCCCATGCTGCAAGATTCTGCCGCATGCGGGCGCCGACTCGTGCCGCGCGGCTAGGTGTTTGTCGTACCCCAGTCGTCCTCGGCGTTCTGGCCGCGCTCGCGCAGCGACCGAACCCGCTCGGTCACGGAGCCGGGGACCTTGTCCCCGACCCTGTCGCTGACCGTGTGGAAGGCCTTGCCCGCGATGTCACGGCTCTGGTGGGCGGCCGACTCGGCTGCGTTGCGCACGGCCGGGTTCTGCGAGATCTGGCGCGCGGACTTCTTGAGCTGCTCGTAGCGCTCACGTCCGGCGCGGGTCCCGAGCACGTACCCCAGGGCCAGTCCGGCGATGAATGCGAGCCGGTAGCGCATGGCTGCCACCCTTCCTTTGCGTCGGCGGTCCCCTGAATCCGGGGGTGTCTCGGACCGCGGGGCTGTGCTGGCCGCCTACCCGTGGGCACCTGTGATCACCCGGGGCGATACCGATTGGCGGAGCACCCCCCTGCTTGCGCTAATGTATGTGTCGCAGCGAGCACACGCCCCCCGGGACGCCATCCGGTGGGTACGTTCGGTGCAACGCAGCAATCCCCTGTAGCTCAATTGGCAGAGCAGCCGGCTGTTAACCGGCAGGTTACTGGTTCGAGTCCAGTCGGGGGAGCGCGATCCCCTGTAGCTCAATTGGCAGAGCATTCGGCTGTTAACCGGAGGGTTACTGGTTCGAGTCCAGTCGGGGGAGCGGCAAGGAAAAGGGCCCCTCAGGGGTCCTTTTTCGTATCTCCTTCGCATCTCCTGGAACCGCGCAGGCAGCAGCGAAGTCCTCATGGTCGTGTGTTGCCGACCATCCGAGGCAGGAGATCGTATGAGCGGCTATGCTGCGGCAGACGGCGCGCACAAATGTGCGCGACGCGCCGTAAGGGGCGGTAGCTCAGCCGGTTAGAGCAGCGGACTCATAATCCGTCGGCCGTGGGTTCGAGTCCCACCCGCCCCACTCTCTGCAGTCCCTGCAGAAACGTTTCACGCTGCGCGAACGCGCCGTGGACGGGCTGCGGGAACGTCGAAGGCCCCCACCTCTCGTGGGGGCCTTTCTGCTCCGGGGACGGGAGCGTCAGCCGGTGCAGCCCGGGACGCTTCCGGGCGGGCGGCATTCTCCGCCGGCGTTGGCGGTGACGCTGGTGTTGAGGAGCGTCACCGTGCTTCCGGGGTTCTCCCAGATGCCGCCGCCCTGTCCGCCGGAGACCAGAGTGGCGGAGTTGCCGGAGACTCTGCTGGAGGCGAGGGTTGCCCTGCCGGGGGAGAAGTCGCCCAGGCCCCCGCCCTGGTCGGCCGCCCTGTTCCCCTGGACGGCGCTCGCGTTGAGGCGCAGTGTCCCGGCGTTGAGGATGCCACCGCCGTCTCCGGTCGTCGCGTGGTTGTCGCTGACTGTGGTGCTGGACAGCGTCGCTGTGGCGTTGGAGGCGTTGAAGAGGCCGCCCCCGTTGATGGCCGTGTTGCCTGTGATGGCGCCGCTCTGGACGGTCAGGGTGCCGCCGTTCCAGATGCCGCCGCCGTCATCGGAGACGTTCCCGTTCCTTACGGTGATCCGGTTCAGGGTGAGGGCTCCGCTGGGTTCCACGGTGAAGATGCGGAAGGAGTCGGTGCTGTCGCGTTCGATGGCGGTGTCGAACCCGTTGATGGTGACGTCGGCTTTGATCGACGGCAGCCCGTGGCCCGGGCTGTCGTAGTCCGTCAGCTTGTACGTGCAGGACGGTGCCAGGGTGATGTCCTCACCCGTGCTGTTGGCCTCGTTGATCGCGTTCCGGAGAGCCGTGACGTTTCCGCAGGGCACGAGGATCTGTGCGTGGGCCTGTGCGGCGGGAGCCAGGGCGAGACACAGACCGAGAACAGTGGCAGCGCTGAGGCTGCCCCGTCGTAGTACCGCTTTCATGTGGTTCCTCGGGATCGGGTCGGCTGGGACGGCCGCCTCGACGGCTCCGGAGGGGGGGATTCGGAGCGTGATGGTGCGGCGAAATCAGACAACGTCAGAGTCAGGACGCCAGCTAGAAGAGCTGAGCCGATCGATTCCGGATTCACCCCTCCGCCGCGATGCCGTCGACGAGAGCGCCGTGTTTGCGACGCGCGGGGTTTGCGACACGCGTGCCTGCGCAGGGTGGGAGGTACAGCGCGCTGAAGGTTTGCTGGGCGCGGACACACCGCTCCCGGCGGAGGACGGACACGCATGAGAATCGCCCTGTTCATCACTTGCTTCAACGACACGCTGTTTCCGGATACGGGAAAGGCGGTGGTCTCGCTCCTTGAGCGCCTGGGCCACACCGTCGAGTTCCCGCAGGCCCAGGCCTGCTGCGGCCAGATGCACTTCAACACCGGCTACCGCCCCGAGACGCTCCCGATGGTCCGCCGCTTCGCCGACGTCTTCGAGCAGGGCGAGTACGACGCCGTGGTCGCCCCGTCCGGATCGTGCGTCGGCATGGTGCGCGACTACCACCGCGTCGTCGCGGAGCAGTACGGCGACAGCGCGCTCGTCGAGCGCGTGGAAGCGGTGACCCCCAAGGTGTACGAGCTGTCCGAGCTGCTCGTCGACGTACTCGGCGTCACCGACGTCGGCGCGCACTTCCCGCACCGCGTCACCTACCACCCCACCTGCCACAGCCTGCGCATGCTCCGCGTCGGCGACCGCCCGCTCCAGCTCCTGCGCGCGGTCAGGGGCATCGACCTGGTCGAGCTGCCCGCCGCCGACAGCTGCTGCGGCTTCGGCGGTACGTTCGCGCTCAAGAACGCCGACACCTCGAACGCCATGCTCGCCGACAAGATGCGCGCCGTACTCGACACCCGCGCCGACGTCCTGACGGCAGGCGACAACTCCTGCCTCATGCACATCGGCGGCGGCCTGAACCGGCTGCGTACGGGCGTAGGCACCCGTCACCTCGCCGAAATCCTCGCCTCGACGGAAGGGACGACCGGACGGTGACCGACAGCAACAACGTCGTCTGGCTCGGCGCCCCGTCCTTCCCGGACGCCGCCCGTATGGCCCTCGCCGACACGCAGCTGCGCACCAACCTGCGCAAGGCAACCGGCACGATCCGCGACAAACGGCTCGCGGTCACCGCCGAACTCGACGACTGGGAGCAGCTGCGCACTGCGGGCGAGGCCCTCAAGCGCCGCACCCTCCGCCACCTCGACCGCCACCTCGTGCGCCTGGAGGAGGCCGTCACCAAAGCGGGCGGCCAGGTCCACTGGGCGGCCGACGCCGCCGAGGCGAACCGCATCGTCACCGCCCTGGTCAAGGCGACGGGCCGGACCGAGGTCGTCAAGGTCAAGTCCATGGTCACCCAGGAGATCGCGCTCAACGAAGCCCTCGCCGAGGAAGGCATTTCCGCGTACGAGACCGATCTCGCCGAGCTCATCGTGCAGCTCGGCGACGACCGCCCCTCCCACATCCTCGTCCCCGCCATCCACCGCAACCGGGGCGAGATCCGCGACATCTTCCGGAGCGAAATGGGGAAGTGGGGCCGCCCCGCCCCCGAAGCCCTCAGTGACCGCCCCCGCGACCTCGCGGAGGCCGCGCGCCTGCATCTGCGCGAGAAGTTCCTGCGCGCCAAGGTCGCCGTCTCCGGCGCCAACTTCGCGGCCGCCGACACCGGCACGGTCGGCGTCGTCGAGTCCGAGGGCAACGGCCGTATGTGCCTCACGCTGCCCGAGACGCTGATCACCGTCATGGGAATCGAGAAGGTGCTGCCGTCCTTCGAGGATCTGGAGGTCTTTCTCCAGTTGCTGCCGCGCTCGTCGACGGGTGAGCGCATGAACCCGTACACCAGCATGTGGACGGGCACGACCGAAGGCGACGGGCCGCAGGACTTCCACCTCGTCCTGCTCGACAACGGCCGTACAGCCACACTGAAGGACACCGTCGGCCGCCGGGCACTCGCCTGCATCCGCTGCTCGGCCTGCCTCAATGTCTGCCCGGTGTACGAGCGGACCGGCGGCCACGCCTACGGATCGGTCTACCCCGGCCCGATCGGCGCTGTCCTGACCCCGCAGCTCGTCGGCGTCGAGCACGCCGAGTCGCTGCCGTTCGCCTCGACGCTGTGCGGGGCCTGCTACGACGCCTGCCCGGTGAAGATCAATATCCCGGAGGTGCTGGTGCATCTACGGGCGGAGGTCGTGGAGGCCAAGCGTGCCAAGGGGCGGGTTCCGACCCCGGAAGCCCTGGTCATGAAGGCGGCCGCGTCCGTGCTCGCCTCGCCCGCGAAACTGTCCGCCGTTCAGCGCCTCGCGCACCCCGCCGCCCGCCTGGTCTCCCGGCGCGGCAGCATCGGCAACCTGCCCGGGCCGCTCGGCCGCTGGACGCGGACGCGCGACACAGCCGTGCCGCCGAAGGAATCGCTGCGGGCGTGGTGGCGCCGGACGCGCGGCGGAAGGGAAGGTTCCAAGTGACCACGCGCGACACCGTGCTGGGCCGGATCCGGGCGGCCCTCGCCGACGTACCGGCGTCCGAGAGCCCCGACGACGTACCCGTACCGCGCGACTACCGGCGCTCGCACGCCGAACCGGACGCGGTGGCGCAGTTCGCCGCGCGCGTCGCGGACTACCGGGCGACGGTGACGCGTACGACCGAGGCCGACGCCTGCGCGACCGTCGCCGCACGCCTGGCCGCGCGCGGCCTGCGCACTCTCGTCGTCCCGGACGGCTTCCCGGCCGGGCTGCTTCCCGAGGGCGGCGCATGGACCGTACTGCGGGACGAGCCACCGCTGTCCGTGGCCGAACTCGACGCGGCGGAGGGTGTGCTGACGACGGCAGCCCTCGGGATCGCGGTCACCGGCACGATCGTCCTCGACGCGGGGCCGGGGCAGGGCCGCAGGGCTCTTACGCTCCTCCCGGACTACCACCTGTGTGTCGTACGGGAGGACCAGATCGCCGGCGACGTTCCCGAGGCACTCGGGCGCGTCGACGCGACCGCACCGCTGACCTGGATTTCCGGGCCTTCTGCCACGAGCGACATCGAACTCGACCGCGTGGAGGGCGTGCACGGCCCGCGCACCCTCGACGTCATCGTCGTAGGGGGTGGGTGAGGGGAAAGAAGAAGCCGCTAACCGCCCAGCGCCCGCTTCATCACCTTGCCCATGTCGTTGCGCGGCAGCGACTCCAGCAGGCGGACCGCGCGCGGGCGCTTGTGCGGGGCCAGTTGCGCCGCCACATGGTCCGCCAGTTCCTGCTCCGAGGGCGGAGACCCGGGATCCGTCGCCACGATCCACGCCACCACACGCTCCCCCAAGTCCTCGTCCGGCTCACCCGTCACGGCCGCCTCCCGCACTCCCGGATGCTCCAGCAGCGCGTTCTCGATCTCGCCCGCACCGATCTTGTAACCGCCGCTCTTGATCAGGTCCGTGGCCTTGCGTCCCACGATGCGTACGTGGCCGTCGGCGTCCCTGGTCGCCATGTCGCCCGTACGGAACCAGCTGCCGTCGAACGCCGCCTCCGTGGCGTCGGGCCGGTTCAGGTACTCCGTGAAGAGGTTCGGGCCGCGCACCTGGATCTCGCCGATGGTCTCGCCGTCGTACGCCGTGATGTCCGCGCCCGCTTCGTCGACCAGCCGCAGTTCCACGCCCGGGAGCGGGACGCCGACCGTGCCGGCGCGCGACTCGCCGTCGGACCCGGCGCTCGCCGCAGTGGAGGAGCACAGCATCAGGGTCTCGGTCATGCCGTACCGCTCGACGACCCGGCGGCCCGTCGCCGCCGCGATCCGCTCGTGGTCGTGCAGGGGCAGCGCCGCCGACCCGGACACCAGCAGCCGCGCGCCCGCCAGCGCCTTCGCCAACTCCCGGTCGTCGTCCAGTGCTTCGGCCAGCCGGTGGTACATCGTCGGCACGCCGAAGAGCATCGTGGCGCCCGCCGAGAGCTCCCGCGTGACACCCGCCACGTCGAACCTGCCCAGGTGACGCACCTCGCCGCCGCGCCGCAGCGGTCCCAGGATGCCCAGGATCAGCCCGTGTACGTGGAACAGCGGCAGCCCGTGCACCAGCACATCGTCCGCCGTCCACCCCCAGGCGTCCTCCAGCGCGTCCAGCGTCGCCGCCAGGGCGCGGCGCGGCAGGACCGCACCCTTCGGCGGGCCTGTCGTGCCCGAGGTGTAGACGATCAGGGCGGGGGATTCGGCCGGCGGCTCGGCGGGAAGGGGCGCCGGTGATTCGTCCGCCACCGTGTCGACGTCGATACGCCGCAACCTGCCCAGCGCCATGGGAAGTTCGTAGCCGGGCGCGGTCAGCACCACCGACGGCGCACTGTCCGCCACGATGTGCGCCAGCTCCCGCTCCCCGGTCTTCGGGTTGAGCGGCACGGCGGGCACCCCGGCCAGCAGCGCCGCGACCACCCCCACCGCCGTCTCCAGACTCGGCGTGGCCCAGACGGCGACCCGCTCGGCGCCGGCGATCCGGGCCGCCAGGCTGCTCGCGAGGGAGGCCAGATCGGCGTACGTCAGAGTGCGGTCGCCGAACCGCAGAGCCGTCCGGTCGGAGCCTGAGCGGAGGGTGGGAAACAGGTCGGGAACCGAGGAGGTAGCCATGCGCCGACCCTACGACCCGCCTTCGGCGAACGCACTAGGACATCCCCGATATCCCCGGCAAAGCGGCATCCCCGTCACAGCGCCGCCTCCCACCTGAACGTCGTCCCGCCCTCCCCCTCCCCTTCATCCCCATCCCCGTCCTCCCGTCGCCCATCGTCTGTGACCACAAGCCGCACCACCCCCTCCCGCACCTCGACCGTCACCTCCACCGTCGTGACCCCCACCCGCCGGTGCGCCGCCGCCAGAGCGCCGCGCAGGGCGGTCAGCAGCCGGCGGGCCACCGGTTCCGAGACCAGCGCGTCCACCGCGCCCACGAAGTGCACCGACGGCTGGAAGCCCAGCAGCGCCGCCGCGCCGGACGTCTCGCGCAGGACACGGCCCCGGAAGGTGGACGGCGCTTCCGCCGGGGGCTGTTGGAGGGCGAAGATCGTCGTCCGTACCTCTTGAATCGTCGAGTCGAGCTCGTCGATTGCCGCACCCAGCAGCTCGTCCATGTCCGCCGCGGCCGCCCGCCGCCGGGTGGACTCCAGCATCATCTCGGTGGCGAACAGCCGCTGTACGACGAGATCGTGCAGGTCACGCGCGATCCGGTCGCGGTCCTCGAAGACCGCGAGCCGCTCCCGGTCGTGCCTGCTGTCCGCGAGGACCAGCGCGAGCGCCGCCTGCGAGGCGAACTGCGAGGCAAGTAGCCGGTCGACCGCCGTGTACGGGACGCCGCCGCGCCGTCGCGGCAGGGCGAGCGTGCCGATCAGCTTGCCGCCGCTCTGCAGCGGCAGCATCATGCTCGGGCCGAACCGTGAGCGTACGTGCGTGGTCATCCGGGCATCGGTCGCCGAGTCCTCGATGAACACCGACTCCCCGCCCAGCAGTTGTTCCAGAACCGGACTGCCGGCCTCGATGACCGTACCGATGAGATCGGCGGGGTCGTCGAGCGTGGAGGCCGCGACGATCTCCATGCCGCCCTCTGCGGTGGGCTGGAGTACGACGCCCGCCGAGGCGTCGGCGAGGATACGGGCCCGCTCGGCCACCGTGTTCAGCGCGTCGGTGGCACTCTCGCCGGTGAGGAGAGCGGTGGTGACGGCGTCTGCGCCCTCGATCCAGCGCTCCCGTCGGCGGGCTGTCTCGTGCAGGCGGGCGTTGCCGATCGCGATGCCCGCCTGCGAGGCGAGGACCCGCAGCATCGCCAGGTCGTCGGTGGTGAATCCCCCGGATTCCCCGCCCTGCGCCCCGCCTCGCTTCCCGCCCTGCTCCCCGCCCTGCTTCTCCGTCAGATAGAGGTTGCCGAAGACCTGCGTGTGCACCTGAATCGGCACCCCGACGAACGAATGCATCTCGGGGTGCCCCGGCGGGACGCCCGACGAGCGGACGTCGGCCGCGATGTCGGGGACGAGCAGCGGCCGGGGTTCCTGAATGAGGTGGCCGATCAGGCCCGTACACCCGTCGGGAAGCCGTCCGATGCGGGCCCGCGTCTCTTCGTCGATGCCCGAGGTGAACAGCTCCGTGACACCACCGCGTTCGGGATCCACGACCCCGAGGGCGCCGTACCGCGCCCCGGCCAGTTCGGTCGCGGTGTCCACGATGTGCTGGAGGGTGGCGCGCAGCTCAAGCTCCGTGGCGACGTTCAGCACGGCTTCCAGCAGCATCGGCAGCCGGGGCGCCACGCTGCCCGCGCCCTCCGGATTCACGTGAGCCGCAGCCGCGCTGTCCTCTTACGCATTCGGCTTCCCCATTCAGCCGCTGATGGGTTCGAGCACGAGCGGCTGGATCTTGCCCTCCAGCATCGCCCCGAGCCCGAGTACGGAGCAGATGTCGGGCCGCTCCGCGATGTGCACCGGCATGCCCGTCGCGTCGCGCAGCATCTGGTCGAGGCCCGGCAGCAGCGCGCTGCCGCCGACCATCATGATCCCGCGGTCGGCGAGGTCGGCGACGAGATCCGGCGGGCAGTCGCGCAGCACCTTCCCGATGCCGTCGAGCACGGCCGTGAGTGGGGTGTGGATCGCCTGGCGCACGGCGGCGGTGTCGACGATCACGGAGCGGGCGAGCCCGGTGGCCACGTCCCGGCCGTGGATCTCGGTGGATGCCGGGCCGTCCGAGGTCAGCCCGTTGCCGCTGAGTGCCAGCTGGAGGGGGCGTACCGACTGACTCGGCAGCATCAGTTCGTGCTGGTGGCGCAGGTGCTGGATCACCGCGTGGTCGATGGCGTTGCCGCCGATCGGGATGCGCTGGGCGGTGACGATCGAGCCGAGGGAGAGCACCGCGACCTGGGTGGTCGCCGCCCCGCACACCATGATCATGGTGGCCGACGGCTGTTCTACGGGCAGCCCGCAGCCCACGGCCGCGGCGATGAGGGTGTCGACGAGCTCGACGCGGCGCGCGCCGAGCCCGATCAGGGTTTCGACGGCGGCGCGCTGGGCGAGCGGGTCGCTGTCGTGCGGGGTGCAGGCGGCGGCGCGCAGCCGCGGTTTGCGGCGGAGCTGGCGGCGCAGCTTCTCGCCGATCAGCTGGCGCAGCATGCGCTGGGCCATTTCGATGTCGACCACGGTGCCGCCGGAGACGGGGCGTACGACGCGGATGTAGTCGGGCGTGCGGCCGGTCATCTTCTCGGCGAAGGCACCGACGGCGATGAGCGCGCCGGTGCGCGTGTTCACGGCGGCCACACTCGGCTCGTCGACGACGAGCCCGGCCCCCTTCACGAATACCCGGGTCCTCGCGGCCCCGAGGTCGACGGCGATATGGCAACGGCGCAACTGCTCAAGGCTGACGGTCACGGCAGATTCTTCTCCCGAGAGCACTGACGGACCGACGGACGCCGGTCCTCCTAGCATCGTGCGCGGGCCGTGAGCCGTGCGCGCGCTGGGCTGAGCCGGTCGGGGTACGAGCTGACGCCCTGCCAGGAACGGGATCGCGGGGCGTTACGAGCCGTCAGGAAACTGCACACGCTGCAACAGGCCCCAGGTGAACTCCGCCACGCACGCCCTCCCGTCGGGCAGCGTCATCCCCAGCCGCCACCGGGTCGGCGCGGTGCCCTCCATCGGGCGAACCGGCGCGAAGGCGCGGGCCACCTCGTCGACGGTGCACGACCAGGGGCGCAGGTCGTCGGTCGTACGCAGCTCGGGGCCCGGGGCGCCGGGGGCGCGTACCAGCCACTCGTTCCAGACGGCGCCGCCCGGCGCGGTCAGTACTTCGAAGCGGAGGTCCGGCCAGAGCGGCACGGGCCAGGCCAGCGCGTCGCACTCCAGGTCGCCGATCCGGCGGCGTGCGGACGTCTCGGGCGGCCCGAGGACCGACCGGTAACGCGCCACGGTCCCGCGCGCACGCGGCGACCGGAGCATGGCCTGCCACCGGCGATTGGCCTCGCGCATCTCCGCGAGCGTCACGCTCAGCTCGTGCCGGGCGTCCTCGACCAGGCCGGGCTGGTGGTCGGCCATCCGGCGCAGCAGCACGAGCTGGAAGTCGAGCGGCCCGAAGGGATGCGTGCCCGTATGCATACGTCCATCCTGCCTTGCCCCTCTGACACGCCGCGGAACCCGCTCTTCCACACAAGATCCTCACAGGTGAGGCTCCCGTTGTCCCCCCTGGGACGCATAATCTGCGGGCGCCATGGACTACTGCCACTCCTGCCGCAGGCACCTCAACGGCGCTCTGGCCTGTGCCGGATGCGGAGCCCCCATCGGGGAGCTCAGCCGCACCGCTCCCCGAGCGGCCGTGCCCGAGCACTTCGACATGCCCCCAAGGCCCGGAGCGTGGCAGGCGCCTGACGTGTCGGAGCAATACGACGACAGGCAGTACGGCGACGGCTACGGCAGCTACGCCGATTACGGCGACCCTGACTACGGGGACCCCGATTACGCCGACGGTTCCACTGACGACGGTGACGACAGCGACGCTGCCGCCGCGCCCGACGATCTCCCCGAATCCAACGATTCCGGCGGCCGCGGCGCACGCCGCTCGCGACGCTCCCGCCGGGCGCACCGCCGCCGGGGCCGCAAGGTCGCACTCGTCTGCATGGGCCTCGTGCTGGCCGGGGGCGCGCTGAGCCTCGCCGAGCTGGCCACGGAGTCCTCGGGCGAGGGGCAGGCGTCCGCTCCCTCGGGCGACGAGGACGAGGGTGACCCGAGCGGGTGGTCGACCCCGACGGGCGACAGCGGCCCCTCGGGCGACGGCGGTATCCGGGACGCGAATGCGGATCCGTCCGCGTCGGCCAGTAAAGCCTCGGCATCCGCGAGCGCCTCCGCCTCCGCCAAGGCGTCGAAGTCCGCCGCAGCGAAGGCGTCGGCCACCGGCAAGCCGACCGCTCCGGCATCCGGCGACTCCGGCGGTGCGCCCTCGCAGGCCACGGGCGAGCCGTCGTCCGCACCGGCGCCCGCGCCCCCGCCACCCCCACCGCCGCCGTCCGAGCAGCCGGCCCCCAAGCCCACGCCGACGCCGGATCCGAAGCCGCCCGAGACCTGCGACCAGTTCCTGTGGTGGTGCACCTGAGCGGAGCGCCGGGCGGTCACGGCTCCGGGGCACGTAATCCCCGGGGTTGATTCAGTGCCCCAGCATCCGCTTCAGCAGGTCCCGCAGCACCGTTCGCTCGTCGTCCGACAGCCGGCCGAGCGGCTCGCGCGCGAAGTTCAGCGAGTCCCGCAGTTTGGCCGCGGTCTGCCGCCCCTCGTCCGTGACGGCGGCCAGCTTCACCCGCCGGTCTGCCGGGTCGGGCCGCCGCTCCACCAGGCCGCGCGCCTCCAGCCGGTCGACGATCCCGGTGATGTTCGACGGCTCGCACTTCAGCTTCTGGGCGATACGACGCATGGGCATCGCTTCGAGGGAGAGGAGCCCCAGGACGCGCGCCTGGGCGCCGGTGAGCGCGTAGGTGGCCGCCGCTTCGTCGTACTCCTCGTGGTAGCGGGACACGACCTCGCCGATCAGCTCGACGACTTCCAGGGTCAGGTGGCCTGTGCGAGGGGTCATGCGAACCATCGTACCCATTTACTTGACAACATTAAATATCCAGGAGCATGGTTGTTTCAGTACCTGAAGCTTTTTCTAGGAGGTCGCACCGCATGACCGCACTGCCCACGACCGGCCGCTCCTGGCACCTCGTCGCCCGCCCGCACGGCTGGCCCAAGGCCGAGGACTTCGCCCTGCGCGAGGCCCCGGTGTCCGCGCCGGCCGAGGGTCGCATTCTGGTCCGCAACCTCCACTTCTCGGTCGATCCCTACATGCGCGGCCGCATGAACGACGTGAAGTCGTACGTCCCGCCCTTCCAGCTCGACGAGCCGATGGACGGCGGCGCGGTCGGCGAGGTGATCGCCTCCGGCGACGAGCGCTTCGCCGTGGGTGACCACGTCCTGCACGGCCTCGGCTGGCGCGAGTACGCCGACGTCAACGCCAAGCACGCCACCAAGGTCGACGCCTCGCTCGCCCCGCTCTCCGCCTACCTCGGCGTACTGGGCATGCCCGGCCTCACCGCCTACGCGGGCCTCTTCGAGGTCGCCTCCTTCAAGGAGGGCGACGCCGTCTTCGTCTCCGGCGCGGCCGGTGCGGTCGGCAGCCAGGTCGGCCAGATGGCGAAGCTCAAGGGCGCGTCGCGGGTCATCGGCGCGGCGGGCTCGGCCGGGAAGGTCAAGCTCCTCACCGAGGAGTACGGCTTCGACGCGGCGTTCAACTACAAGGACGGCCCCGTCGCGGAGCAGCTGCGCGAGGCCGCTCCCGACGGCATCGATGTCTACTTCGACAACGTCGGAGGCGACCACCTCGAAGCGGCCATCGGCTCGCTGAACGTGCACGGTCGCGCCACGATCTGCGGAATGATCGCCCAGTACAACAACACCGAGGCCACGCCCGGCCCGCGCAACATGGCGATGATCATCGGCAAGCGGCTCCGGCTGCAGGGTGTGCTGGTCAGCGACCATGCCGCGCTCCAGCCGCAGTTCGTCAAGGACGTCTCGGGCTGGATCCGCTCCGGCGAGCTCAAGTACAACGAGACCGTCGTCGAGGGCATCGAGAACGGCTACGACGCATTCGTCGGCCTGCTCCGCGGTGAGAACACCGGCAAGATGATCGTTTCTCTTACCCGATAGGCTCACCCACAGCCGCCGCGGTCGTGGGCGCGAGTCGCGGCGTACCAAGCAGGAGGATTCTTCAGCATGACCATCCAGGCCATAGACGTGAAGTACACCGCTGTCGCCACCGCGGAGAACGGCCGTGACGGCCGTGTCGCCTCGGACGACGGCAACCTCGATGTCGTCGTCAACCCGCCGAAGGAGATGGGCGGCAGCGGCGCCGGCACCAACCCGGAGCAGCTCTTCGCGGCCGGCTACAGCGCCTGCTTCCAGGGCGCGCTCGGCGTTGTCGCCCGCAAGGAGAAGGCCGACATTTCGGGCTCCGTCGTGACGGCGAACGTCGGCATCGGCTCGAACGGCGAGGGTGGCTTCGGTCTCGAGGTCGCGCTCAGCGCCCACATCCCGAACGTGGATGCGGCCACCGCGAAGGACCTGCTGGAGAAGGCGCACCAGGTGTGCCCGTACTCCAACGCCACCCGCGGCAACATCAAGGTCGAGCTGTCGGTCGTCTGATCCGACGCACAGCACGTCGTGAAGGGCCGCACCCCGTCCAGGGGGTGCGGCCCTTCACCTCGTAAGGGGACGATTCTTCTCGTACGTCCTCCGAGTCGCTCAGCCCGCCGAGTTGATCAATGCCCGTCCGACCTGCGCGTAGATGCCCTTCGGGTGCGCACGGAACAGCGGCTCCGTACCGAACAGCACCACGCTCGCGCCCTTGGCCGCCGTGCCGCTGACGACCGCCGCCTTGCCGGCCGCGTCCTTCGGGCCGCCGCTGCCGTCCTCGGCCGCGCGCCAGTGGCCGGAGACGAGCGGGTTGCCGGCGCCGTACGACTGGTCGACGCGGACGCCGGGACCGAGGTCGGTGAACCACACCGGCGAGTACACGAAGGTGTGGGCAGGGGCGCCGCCGGTCACGGGACCGCCCGCGTTGACGACTCGTACGACACCGTTCGCGTCACCGTTGCCCTCGACGTGCTTGGCCGCCAGGAGACCGGCATCGGCATTGAGCGCCGCACCCGCCGCGCCACGGCCGACCAGCCCGCCACCGCCCGCGAGGAACGCGCCGAGTGCGCCGCGCGCGGCCGGTTCGAGTTTCCCGTACTCCAGCCCGGACGATACGAACAGCACGTCCGCCTTCGACCAGTCGAAGCCCGCGTTGAGCTTCGCCGTGGACACCGGCAGTACGTCGAAGCCCATCTCGCGCAGCGCGAGCAGCTCGCCCGGCGTCACGGCAGCGGCGACCCGGGTCCGGCCGAGCGGGGCGACACCCTTGGCCTTGGTGGCGTGGAAGGCGACGCCGTAACGGTCGGCGAGAACCGCGGCCTTCTTACGGGCCGATGCGGGCACGATCGCACTGCCGTCGGCGCTGCGCCGTACCTTCACCCCTGCTGCCAGGAGGGAGCTGAGGGCGGTGAGCTCCTTGGGGTCGTCGAGCCGCAGCTGAAGATCACCGCGAGGCGCGACGTACCCGGTGGGCGACGCGGCATGCACCGGACGCCCCGGAACATCCACCCCACCAGGAGCCTTCTGCACCTTCTCAACGCTCGCGCCCCACAGCAGCCCGAGACTCCACCCGGAGATGTCATACATCGTGGACACATCGGCGCTGATGTCGCGCCCCTCGGACAGGATCACATTGGCGATACCGCGCTTGGGCTGCCGCATGTCGACGACGTAGGACCCCGCCTTGTACGCACGCCCCCCGAGCTTGAAGTCCCGCCGGGCGCGCTCCACCCGCACATCATTGGCGACGAGATGGTCGACGAGCCGGGCCGCGGCGGTCGCGGACCGCTGCGTCCGCCCGGCCGGGACGACGTACGCCCGCGGAAAGTCGGTCGTATAGACGTCCTCGGGCCCGATGCCGGGCACGCCCGGCACGGTCTCCGCCGACACCGGCACCTGGGCGGCGCCAGCCGCACCGCGCCGGAAGGTCTCGATCTGGTCGGCGATGACGGAAGTGCGCCTGGCCACTGTGTAGTCGAGGGAGGCGCGCATCGCGGCGCCCGCGATGTCCGTGTTGATGGCGGCCCTGCGGCGCAGCTCATCGACGGGCAGCGTGTCGTACGACTCGTTGTTGACCTGCATCGGGAACTCGATGGTGTGCGCCGCGACCGCGCCCTGGAAAGGCATGTACTGCGGAGTGAAGATCGGCGGCCAGTCGTCCCAGCCCTCTTCCTCGTCGCGGAAGGGGATGACGGCGGGCTCGACGCCGTCCTTGGCGGGCGTATAGCCGAGCCCGTTCACAGCCCGTTCCATCCCCAGCGCATTCGCATACGAATTCTTGAGGAAGAGGTCGTACTCGTAATTCTCGCCGTGCGGCGGCGTCGTCGGCTCGATGAGCGTGCCATTGACGTACCCGTGCAGGTCGAGCATTACGGCGGGCTGCTTGTCGATGGCGATCTGCCGGATCGCGCGGGCCTCGGGCTGGGTGGCGGTGATGAAGTCCCGGTTGAGGTCGAAGCCGTTGGCGTTCGCTCGGGTGCCCGCGATCCGGCCGTCAGGATTGGCAGTCACATTGAGATAGACACGGGTCTTCGCCAGCAGATCGGCGGTCTTGCCGTCCTTTGCCTTCGCGAGATTCTCGATGAGCTTCAGGGCGGCGTCCGTACCCTCCCACTCATTGCCGTGGATGTTGTTGTTGATGAAGACGGGGGCCTTGTAAGTCGCCTTGATACGGCGGTCCTTCGCGGCGGCGCCCGGTGAATTCTCAATCAGCTCCCGCATCCGCTCCTGCTCGCGCGCCTCGCGGGAACTCTCGGGCGCGGTGACAGTGACGAGATAGAGCTGATGCCCTCCGGCGGACCGCCCGGCGACCTCGACACTGACCCGATTGCCCAGCTTCTGCAGGGCGTTGAGCTTCGGAGCGATGGAGTGGTACGGCGTGAGCCCCAGCTTGATGGACTTGTCGGCCGGGTTGGGGGCGGGCGGGGTGAGCGTGGTCCGGCGCGGATATCCACGGTCGTGCCTGAGCCCGGGGGACTTCGCCGCATCGAGCGCGTTGGCGGCTGCGGAAGCCGGATTCCGGGCCGCGGCCGCCCCTTGCCCACCGGCCGTCCGCTCCCGGTGTACGCCGCCGTCCCGGCCCCCGTCCGGGCCGTCGCCGGGGTGGGCGGTGGCGGGGACGGGGGCGAGGAGGAGTGCGCTCGCGATGGCGGCGGTGGTGATGAGGAGAGGTCTCGGTATGCCTGTGCCCATGCGTATCTCCGGATCGTCGGATGCGTTCGGATGCGATCAGGGATGGTGATCGATCGGTACGCAGGGGTCTACCTCTTCAACCGCCTGACGACAAGGGGGTATTGGGGCGGCAGGGACCTGAGAGGCACACCCCTCAGGCGGTGCCGGGCGCGACCGGAGGCCAAGGGATCTCGGCCAGCACGGGCAGAAGGGACTCCTCCTCGTAGTCGAGGTGGGCGGTCAACTCCTTCGACATCCGATCGAGTTCGCTACGGAAACGCAGCGGATCGGCACTGCTGATATCGCCCAGCAGGGCAACGAGTTCCCCTTGAATACGCGCAACTGTCCGGTGTTCGGCCCGAAGCCGGTCGAGGGCATCGCGCAAGTGAGGGTGGTAGCCGCCGATGGCGTTGAACAGGTGCGCGTCCTCGCTGGTGTGATGGAACTCCAGGGTCTGGCAGAACGCCAGGCAGTGCTGCCGTATCTGCAGCCCGAGCCCCGGCGGCACTGAGGCTTCCCCATCTCCCCGCCGACCCGCCCGCGCGGCGAAGTGCGCGTCGACCTCGTCGCTCACATGCCGCAACTGCCCACGCAACCAGGTGTGTACCTCGATGAGCTTGCCGGCGAGGTTGCTGACCTCGCGGGGCGCTCCCTCGCGCTCGGCCGGCTCCAGCGCCACGACCGGCAGGACCCGATCAGTACGGGCCTGATAGTCCCCGTATCCCGGATCCACACCCACAAAGAGCTCGAACAACTCGTCACGCCGCGCACCCTCGGCCGGGACGGCAATCGCCTCGAACGACTCGGTGCCGATCTCCACCCGCACCTGGGGCCGGGCGAGCAGGTTGTGGTACCAGGCGGGATGCCGGGTCGCACCGGCGGCGGACCCGACGACCAGCAGCAGATCGCCGTCGCGGACGTAGCCGAGGGGAGTGGTGTGCTGCTTCCCCGACTTCACGCCGGTGGTGGTCAGCAGAAGGAGGTCGCCGCCTTCGAAGGGGCCACCGACCTTTCCGCCGTTGGCTCGGAACTCGTCGATGACCGCTTGATTGAAGGAAGTGGGCATACTGTGTCAAATCTCCTGAATGAGGGCATGGGGCGGCGCCGAGGGATGAATGAGGGCGCACGAGGACGTACGGACGTCACACGCCGGTGCTGAACACGGCGGAGTACGACAGGACGCGAGACGGCGCGCGAAGGCGCTTACGTCAGGCGGAAGGGGGGTGCGGAGTATGAACTCATGGCATGTCCCAAGATGAAAGGTGCTCGCCCAACTACCGGCCTGCCCACTGCTCTTTGGCCGGCGTCACGCGACACGCGCCCCATTACAGCCACCGGCCGGGCCACCTGTCAACGCGCTATCTTCCACTTGTGCTGACCCTGACACGCCTTCGAGCCGATCACGCGCCTGCGCTCCTGGCCTTCGAGCGGGAGAACCGCGCGTACTTCGCCCGCTCGATACCCGACCGAGGCGACGACTACTTCCAGCACTTCGAAGCCCGCCACGCCGCGATCCTCGCCGAACAGGCCGCCGGGCTGCACCACTTCCATGTCCTGCTGGACGATCAAGGCGACGCGATCCTCGGACGCATCAACCTGATCGACATCACGGCGTCCGGAACCGCCGAGCTCGGCTACCGAATGGCCGAGCGAGCCGCAGGCCAGGGCCTGGCCACCACGGCAGTACGGGACATCTGCAAGCGAGCGGCAACCGACTACAACCTCACCTCACTCACCGCAGTCACGACAACCGACAACCCGGCCTCGAAGGCCGTCCTGACCCGCACCGGTTTCGCCCCGGTCGAAGACATCGTGCTGGACGGCCGCCCGGGCACGCGCTACAGCCGCACGCTGGGCGTTGGCCTGAACCGGTAACTGCAGCACGAAGTCCCCGGCCATCCGCATTCGCCGCCGTCAGGTCGTCGGAGTGGACATCGGCGTCGGCGTTGAGGGTGTGTGCGGCGTGGAGGAACGCCATGCCCAGCAGGCGCGCTTGCTCGGCCGGATCAGGTATGCGGCGGCAGCGTCATGGACTGCCGGTTCGCTGATCCGGGCGGTGTCGAGCGCAGTTCGCCGTCGGCGAGGGCGGTGAGCGCTGTTTCGAGGTCCTGCTGCCGGCGGATGAGGGTGTCGTCGGTGGGCAGGCGCATGGCGTTCCTCCAGATGGTCAGGTGGCGGTGGGCCAGGGAATATCGGTGGCGACGGGCGCGGTGTAGTCGATGCCGGGGACGGCGAAGCCGTAGAGGCGTTGGACTTCGCTGTGGAACCAGTCGAGGTCTGCCAGGTCGGTAATGGTGTCGGTGGTGGCGGCGGTCCACCGCTGGGTGACGGCGGCCTGGACGGCGGGGTCGAGTTCCCAGGTGTCGAGGCGGACGCGCCCCTCGTCGTCGAGGGTCAGCGGGCGGGCTCCGGTGAGCTGGTCCCACAGGTCGGTCAGCTGGTCGATCGGCGGGACCATGTCGGTGCCGAGGACGCCGCGCAGCAGGCCGACGTAGAGGGCGATGCCGGGGATGGCGGTGGAGGACTGGGTGACGGCCGCGCCGTTGACCGAGGTGACAGCGCGGCCGCCGACCAGCCTGTCCAGGCGCTCGTTCAGAGTTCGGGCCGTGGCTTCGAGGTGAGCCTTGGCGGCGCCGATGGTGCCTTGGCGGTAGATCGCTGCGGTCAGCGAGGATCCGATGTAGGAGAGGGCGGCGGTGGTGAAGCCGTCGGCCAGCAGGTTGCGTTCGGCGAGCTGGTCGATCCAGCGTTCCCAGTCGGTGCCGCCCATGACGGCGGTCGTCTGCTCGATGTCGTCGCCGTCGGCCGGTTCGGTTTCCACCTCCTTGACCTCGGGGTTTGCGGTGCTGTCGAAGACGAGGGTCTTGGTCCGGTACGACTCGCCGATCGGCTTGAGGACAGAGGCATACGTGTGGCCGGTGTCCGGGTCGGTTCGGCGGGGCGCGGCCACCGAGTAGATCAGGTAGTCCAGTCGGCCGCCGTAGCGCTTCTCGAGCAGGTCGGCGACCTCGGTCTTCATGGCGTCGGAGAAGGCGTCGCCGTTGAGGAAGACCATGTCCCGGCCGTGCTGTCGGGCGAGTTCGGCGGTGGCAGCGGTGCGGTACCAGCCAGCCGTGCCGGTGCGCCGCCCGGGTTCCTTCTCGAAGCAGACGCCGATGCCACGGATCCCGACGCGGGCCAGGCCGGCGATGGTGGCCGCGAGTCCGTAGCCGGCCGACGATCCGATCACGAGGGCCACCGGTCCGTCGTCGGCCGGCGGCTGGGCGGGGGTGGGGACGGCCTGCCACATGTCGGCCACCAGCTGCTGGCAGCCTGCCGGGTGCGAGTCGAGGAAGAGGAAGCCGCGGCTGCGGGGGGTGATGACGGTTTCGCTCACGCTGTCGGATCCTTGGGGTCGTCGTCGAGGTCGAGGGCGCGGCGGCCGTCGGATGGGCCACCGCATCCTGCAAGTCTGCGATCTTTCCAATACGGGCGGTGACCTCATCGGGCACAACGATGTCCAGACGTGCTTGGAGGGTTTCCACCAGTTCGAGCAAAGCGAGGCTGTCCACGCCCAAGTCGCGCTCCAGCAAACGCCTCAGGCCGGGAACACTCGACGCGTACACGGCCCGTGATCCACGACAGGGCTTCGACGGTCACCGCGGCCGTAGCGACGCTCACTTCTTGCTCGCCGCCTTGGTGCGGCCGGTACGGGCCGGCAGGGACGGGACGGGGATCAGCGGGGCGGCCCGGTGTCCGGTGGTGGCGCCGGTCTGCTGGGGGGGCAGGGGGGAGCGTCAGGCGTTCGCGCCGATAGGCTGGTTCCATGCGTGATCTCGGGGTGGGTTTCGGTTACTTGATGAAGGGCCAGCGGTGGGCTGGCCGGCATGGCAAGGCGTACGGGTTTGGGCTTTTGCCCGGGCTTGTGACCTTCTTGCTGTACCTCGCTGCGCTGGTCGGGCTGATCTACGGGGCCGATGACCTCACCGCCTGGGCCACCCCCTTCGCCGACGACTGGGGCTCCCCTTGGCTCGGCCTCTTCCGCGGTGCACTGACGGCGCTGGTCTTCGCCCTCGCGCTGTTCCTCGCGGTGATCACCTTCACCGCCGTGACGCTCCTCGTCGGGCAGCCCTTCTACGAGTCGCTGTCCGAGCGCGTCGACCGCTCCGTGTCCCCGGACGGGACCGCCCCCGAGTCCGGGCTGCCGCTGATCCGGGAGCTGTGGATCTCGGCGCGTGACAGCGTGCGCGTCCTCGCCCGGGTGGTGCTGTACGGCGTCCTGCTCTTCGCCTGCGGGTTCATCCCCGTCGTCGGCCAGACCGTCGTGCCCGTCATCGGCTTCTGCGTCTCCGGGTTCTTCCTTGCGGAGGAGCTCACGGCGGTGGCGCTTCAGCGGCGCGGCGTCGAGCTGAAGCAGCGGCTGACGCTGCTGCGCGGGCGTCGCATGCTCACTCTTGGGTTCGGCGTTCCGCTGACGCTCGCCTTCCTCGTTCCGCTGGTTGCCGTCTTCCTGATGCCCGGCGCTGTGGCCGGCGCCACGCTTATGGCGCGGGATCTGCTGGAGGAGCCGTCGGCCGATGCCGACGGTGTCGCTGCGGCTTCCGTTACCGCGTAAGTACGTCCGCCAGGGCCGAGCCCGGGCGGTCCGGCGCGGCCTCCGCCATCGTCGTACCGTCCGGGGCCCACACCGCGCTCAGGCCGCAGCCGTCGTACGGGCCGGACCGGCCCACGTGGTTGGCCAGGGCGACGTACAGGCCGTGGTCCTTCGCCAGCGAGGGGTAGACGGCGGTGCGCTCCCGCTCGCCGTTGCCCTTCCAGTAGAGCGAACTCGCCAGGTAAATCTGGCACTTGTCGGCCGCCGCCCGTTCCGCGAGCTCCGGGAAGTGGTTGTCGAAGCATGTCGCGAGGGCGAAACGTACGCCGTCCAGCTCGAAGCGTCCGTCGCCCGTGCCCGGTGAGAAGATCTCGCCCTCTGCCTCGTACAGGTGCTGCTTGTCGTAGCGCGTGAGCAGTCCGCCGTCCTGGCCGAAGACGAAGGACGTGATGGTGGGGAGGTTGCCCGAGGGGCAGTCGGCACTGTTCGACGGCGACGCCGCGCAGTTCACCACCGCCGCCGTGGACGTCTCGCGGCAGGCCGCCCTGATCGGTTCCAGACGCGGGTCGTCCGGTGTGACCAGCAGCGGCGGGTCCTTCGTGAGCAGCTCCAGCTCGTAGCCGGTCAGCGCGAGTTCCGCGAAAGTCGTGATCCGGGCTCCGTGTCCGGCTGCCTCCCGGACATACGCCGCCATCCGCCCCGCGTTGGCTTCGACGGAGCCCGGCTCGGACGTGAACTGTGCCGCTGCGATGATCATGCGGACCAGTATCCGGAAAGCGGTTGATCGCCGGACGCCGGGGCGTGAGCATCGGGGCCATGACCGAAGTGATAGCCGTAGCCGTCATCACCCTCCTCGCAGTCATCAGCCCGGGCGCCGACTTCGCGATGGTCGTCCGTAACAGCTGCCTCTACGGGCGTACGACCGGCCTGTTCGCCGCCGCCGGAGTCGCCGCGGGCGTCCTCGTCCACGTCACGTACACCATGCTCGGCGTCGGGCTGCTGATCGCCTCGTCGACCGAGCTCTTCACCGCGATCAAGCTGGCGGGTGCGGCCTATCTCGTCTACATCGGGGTCCGGACCTTCATCGCGCGCGCCGACCTCACCGTCGACCTGTCGTCGAAGCCGGCGCTGGGACCGGTCGGCGCGCTGCGCTCCGGGTTCCTCACCAATGTGCTCAACCCGAAGACGACTCTCTTCGTCGTTTCGACCTTCACTCAGGTGGTCGGGCCCGGAACCCCCATGTGGCAGCAGGCGGGTTACGGCCTGTTCATGTCGGCCGCCCACCTCGGCTGGTTCGGTGCGATCGCGCTCTTCTTCTCCGACTCCCGGCTGCGGGCCGCCATGCTGCGCCGCCAGAAGGCTCTCAACCGTGCCATCGGCTCGGTGCTGGTCGGCCTCGGTGTCACCCTCGGATTCGCTCGCTGAGCTTGCCCGCCGCCACGCCGATGATCGCCCGCACCTGCGCAATGATGTCCAGCCGGTTCCGTACGAACGCGGGGTCCGTGATCTCCGACGTATTCCCCGCGCCGAATTCCAGCACCGGCGTATGCACATGCCCGCCCGGCAACTCGTCCAGCCCGAGCCGGTCCCGCAGCAGCGTCGCGCGGTAGGCGATCTCGTTGGAGAGGTAGTTGCCGCCGCCCCCGGCGCGGGCCGACGAGCCGGGGGTCGGGCCCTGTGGGCGTACCACGGGCGCGGTTTCGCCCGCCGGGATCTCCGTCACCGACGTGTTGTCGTACACCGGGAAGCGACCGGTGTCGGCGGCCACGATCTCCTTGTACGGGAGCGTGGTCGACGTCCACTGGGGCTGCGACGCCGGATCGGCGACCGGCACGGTCTCCGTGCGCGAGACGTTCTCGTTGTCCGGGAAGCCACCGCGCCACGCCCCGTTGGTGCGCTCGATGTCGATCCGCCCCACGCGCCCCTGGCTGACCGTGGTGAACGCGTCGACGCGCGGCAGCTCACTCCGCAGCGTGCGTTCGACCGTACCGTCGGCGAAGTCCTGCCAGCGGACCGGGAAGACGGCGGTTTCGATGCGGGCGAGGCGGCCGTCGGCGGTACGGATGACCGTGCCGTCCAGGGCGAGCGCCGTCGCACCCGACGGGTTGCTGATGCGGACGTCCCGGTCGAGCGTGAACGGGTCGAAGCCCGTCATCAGGATGCGCTTCATGCCCTTGGCACCCTGACCCGCAGGGAAGCGGATCGCGTCCTGGCCGCGCGACGACCGTTCGAGACGGTCCAGCAGCTTCGCGCGCTCCCCGTCCGGCAGCCCGAACGACGCCTGCCACTGCCGCAGTTCCCGCGTCATGCCCAGCCGCGCCCAGTACAGCGGCCGGTCGTCGTCCCTGCTGAGGTCACCGCCCGCCGGGCCCCGCCCCTGCGCCCGGTCCACCGACCGCTGCCACAGCCGCGATCCGTGTTGTACGACGGCCCGCTCGGCCGCCTCGTACGACCGTGCCCCACGCAGCGCCTGCCCGAAGTCGGGCGCCACCGCGTCGAATCCGCTCCGCCGCAGAACTTCCTGCGGCACGGCCCGGTCCAGCCGCTGCTCCTCGACCGTTGCGGGAGACGTCGGCTCCGCCGCCCCCGCGGGCAGCGAGGTCCCAAGAAGTGGCACGAGGGTGAGAAGGGCGACGCCAAGTGCGTGGCGCCCGGGGCGTATCGGGGACACAGGTGATCCTTCCGTCGGGTGGCGGAAGTATCCCCGTACGCCGGTGACTTGCGCTACGGGGCGGGCTCGTGTTGCAGGAGGGAGAGGAAGTCACGGAAGGCAGCCGGCATGTCGACCGACCCCGGGTCGAGCAGCCACTGGTACTGCAGCCCGTCCATGACCGCCACCACCAGCGGCGCCGCCTGTTCCGGCGTCAGCCCGCCCGGCAGCCGCTCGCCGTACTCCCCGCGCAGGGCGGCCGCCATGCCCTGGCGGACCTGCGCGTAGCGGTGGGTGAAGAACTCCCGGGCCGGGTGGTCCTCGGTGACGCACTCGCCGAGGAGCGCCGAGAAGGTCTGTACGACACCGGGCCGCATCGCGTTGTACTCGACGAGCGGGTCGAGCAGGTCCAGCCGCCAGGCCTCGGAGCTGCGCCCCGCGCCCCCCGTGTCCCACTGGTCGCGCTCCTCCAGGACGGCGACGAGCAATGCGTCCTTGGTGGGGAAGTAATGAAGCAGCCCCTGCTGGGTCAGGCCGACGCGCTCGGCGACCGCGCTCAGCGACGCACCCCGGTAGCCGCGTTCGGCGATCACTTCGAGGGCGGCGCGGAGAATCTCCGCCCGCCGCTCCTCGCTCCTGGCCCTGGCCATGGTCCTGGTTCCTTCCCCTCGTACGTGCTGGCAGGACGGTACGCCATCGCCAATAATTACGAGTAGATAACAAAGCCTACCGTTCTACAGGTAAACGAGTGACGATGAAAAGGAACCAGCACGACTCAACGAGGAGGTACGGCCCGTGGCAGTCCAGCCCACCACCCAGGACGCACAAGGCGAGCAGGCCCGTAACGCGGCAGTCGAGGCGGCGCTCGGCAAGCTCGGTCTCGACGCCAAGGCCCGCCTCCTGGGCGGCCAGGACATGTGGTCGCTCCCCGCACTCCCCGAGATCGGCCTGAAGTCCCTCGTCATGTCCGACGGCCCGGTCGGCGTCCGCGGCGTCCGCTGGACCGCCGACGACCCGTCGGTCGCACTGCCGTCCCCGACCGCGCTCGCCGCCACCTGGGACCCGGAGCTCGCCCGCCGCGCCGGCCGTCTCCTCGCCCAGGAGGCCCGCCGCAAGGACGTGCACGTCCTCCTCGCCCCGACCGTCAACCTGCACCGCTCACCGCTCGGCGGCCGCCACTTCGAGTGCTACTCCGAGGACCCGTTCCTCACGGGCGAGATCGGCACCGGCTACGTCCGGGGCGTCCAGGACGGCGGAGTCGGCACCACCGTCAAGCACTTCGTCGCCAACGACGCCGAGACCGACCGCTTCACCGTCGACAACATCATTACGCCGCGCCCCCTGCGCGAGCTGTACCTCGCCCCCTTCGAAGCCATCGTCAAGAACGCCCACCCCTGGGGCATCATGGCGGCGTACAACCAGGTCAACGGTGTCACCATGACCGAGCACCGCTACCTCCAGAACGAGGTGCTGCGCGGCGAATGGGGCTTCGACGGCTACATCGTGTCCGACTGGATGGCCGCCCGCTCCACCCGGGGCGACATCGAAGGCGGCCTCGACGTCGCCATGCCCGGCCCCGTCACCGTCTACGGCGAGGCGCTCGCCGGGGCCGTCCGCGCGGGCGAGGTGGACGAGGCCGTGGTCGACGAAGCCGTACGCAACGTCCTGCGGCTCGCCGCCCGCGTCGGCCTCCTCGAAGGCGCCCCCGCCGTGGTGAGCGAGCTGCCGGAGACCGTCGACGGCCAGGCGCTGGCCCGCGAGGTGGCCCGCCGCGCCTTCGTCCTCGTACGCAACCAGGTACGCGACGGCCGGCCGGCACTCCCCATCGACGCCTCGAAGATCCGCAAGCTCGCACTCGTCGGTGCCTCCGCCCGCGACGCCCGCGTCCTCGGCGGCGGCTCCGCCACCGTCTTCCCCGAGCGCGTCGTCGCCCCGCTCGACGGCCTCGCCGCCGCACTGCCCGCCGGCACGCTGACGTACGCCGTCGGGGCCGACCCCAGCGACGAACTCGGCCCCGCCGACAAGGGCTTCGAGCTCCGGGCCGTCTGCCGCGACGCCGCGGGCCACGTCATCGGCCGCCGCTCCCTCCCCGGCGGCCAGGTCCAGTGGATCGGCAACGACCTGCCCGACGGAGTCACCCACGAGACGCTCCACAGCGTCGAGGTCAAGGGCACCTTCACCCCGCGCGAGAGCGGCGAGCACGCCTTCGGCACCCGCGGCATCGGCGCGTTCACCCTGACCGTCGGTGGCGAGGTCCTCTACGACGGTGTCCAGCCGATGTCGGACGCGTCCGACCCCTTCGAGGCGTTCTTCGGCGCCCCGGCCGAGCGCGGCCGCGCCCGCCTCACCGAGGGCGAGCCGGTCGAGGTCTCGCTCGTACACGCCGTCGACAAGGCAGACGCCGCGCCGCTCCCGGCGGTGATGTTCTCGTTCCTGCACGGAGCGCCGCAGCGCGACGCCGACGAACTGATCGCCGAAGCGGTCGAGGCCGCCCGCGACGCCGACACCGCCGTTGTCGTGGTCGCCACCACGGAAAGCGTCGAATCCGAGGGCTTCGACCGCACCGACCTGCGCCTCCCCGGCCGCCAGGACGACCTGGTCCGCGCGGTCGCCGCCGCCAACCCGAACACCGTCGTGATCGTCAACTCCGGCTCCCCGGTGGAGATGCCGTGGCGCGACGACGTGGCCGCGGTGCTGCTCGGCTGGTTCCCGGGGCAGGAGGGCGGCGCGGCGCTCGCCGATGTGCTGCTCGGCGCCGAGGAGCCGGGCGGCCGGCTGCCGACCACCTGGCCGGTCTCCTTCGCCGATGTGCCGGTGGCGGACGTAGCGCCGCGAGACGGCGAACTGCACTACGCCGAGGGCCTCTTCATCGGCTACCGCGCCTGGGACAAGGCGGGCGCCACCCCCGCGTACGCCTTCGGCCACGGCCTCGGCTACACCACCTGGGAGTACGAGTCCCTGGAGGTGACCCCTGCGGCGGCCAAGGTCCGCGTACGCAACACCGGTTCACGCACCGGCCGGGAGGTCGTCCAGGTATACCTGGCCCCGCAGTCGGACTCCGCCGAACGGCCGGTGCGGTGGCTGGCGGGCTTCGCCGGGGTGGAGGCCGGCCCCGGCGAATCGGCGGAGGTGGAGATCGAGCTTCCGCGTCGCGCCTTTGAAATCTGGGACGAGCGGGACAACTCCTGGTCTCTCGTCCCCGGTTCGTACGAGGTCCGGGCCGGCCGCTCCATCGCGGACAGCCGCCTCAGCGCCACCCTGGACGTCCAGGCCTGAGACAGGCCGACGGGGGCGGGCATTTTCCCTGCCCGCCCCCGGAGTGTCCGTCCTGCTCAGGGGCAGGCCTCGGGAGAGGGCGCCGGACGGGTGAAGCGGCTGGCCGTCGGCGCTTTTTCATCTGCCGATACAGAAGCCCTCTCGGCCGTGCGGGCAGCAAGAGCGCGACACGCAGCCGGCGACACGCCGGAAACCGGCGGTCAGGCAATCCGATAGAAAAGGCCCGGCGCTTCAATAGTGCTTATTCCGGAGGCTCTTTCGCCGTGATGTTCCGGTACGCGATCTCCGCGAGCCGCCCCTGCCCGTTCTTGCTCGGGTGGAACCAGTCCCAGTGGCTCAACTGCTTGCCGGAGAACCGGTAGTCGAAGACCGCCCCGCCGTCGTACCGGCAGCGGGCGTCCTTGGCGCACACGTCCTTGAGCACCTTGTTGTACGCGACGACCCGCTCCTGCACCGCGTCGCGCCGCGTCACCGCCGCCGTGTCCATGGCGTCCGCGTCACCCAGCATCGACTGGCAGATCCCCAGCTTCCAGATCTGCTTGCCCAGCGCGTTCCCGCGCCCCTCGGACCAGAGCCGCTTCAGATCCGGCACGCTCGACACGTACACCTGCGACTTCGGCAGCTCGCTGCGCAGCTTCTTCAACGACGTCTCGAAATATGTCCGGAAGTCAGCCACCGATGTCATGTGCGACACGCTGTCCCGGCAGGCGTCATTCGCGCCCACCATGACGGTCACCAACTCCGGCTTCTGTGCCACGGCCTGCGTCATCTGCTCCGGCAGATCGGCGATCCGTGCCCCGGACTTCGCGTGGTTCCAGCTGCGTCCGGCCGCCCCCGTCCCTCCGAGCAGGCGCCACGCCACGCTGCGTACGTCTTTGTCGGTGCCTGTCGCCCAGGACACCTCGGGGCAGTCCGCGAGTACCGTGCACGCGTCGAAACCGCGCGTGATGGAGTCCCCAACAGCGGCGATGGACTCCGGACTGCGGTCCCAGGCCGGCGTCGGCCTCGGGGACGGCCGCTGGTCCGCCGACGAACCGCCGTGGCCCGACGCGTCCCCCGAGTCGCAGCCCGCGAGCACGCCGAGCGGTACAAGAAGCGCCGCCGTCGCAGTGGCGACGACGGCGCGCGACCGGCGGCTGAGATGGCTGTCCCGCATCCCGTGTTCCCCTCCATGGCGTCTTACATGGCGTCCTGGCGAGTGAAAGCTATGAATTTCAGGCCCCTCGGACCGACAGTACGTCACCCGTCGGACGCCGCCGCACGGTAGCTTTTCCCCCGTCGAACCAGAGGCGCCACGCCGACCGGATCCGGTAAATTACATCACGTCACATACTGTCCCTTTTCAGGAGATTAACTCCCGATGCTGTTTACTGTTGACAACCTCGGGAGCCGGCCCGAATGTGGCCATTGGGGCAGGATGTCTGGTGCTGTCCTGACCGCGACCGGTACGGACGCGAGGCCGCTGGGGAAGGCGAACCTCGTCCCACACTGGAGGTCCCGGTGACGACACGTGGAGTTCTGTACGTTCACTCCGCACCGCGCGCGCTGTGTCCGCACGTCGAATGGGCAGTAGCGGGCGTACTCGGTGTGCGGGTCAACCTCGACTGGATCAGGCAGCCGGCCTCGCCCGGCACCTGGAGAGCCGAGTTCTCCTGGCAGGCACAGCCAGGCACCGCATCACAGCTCGCCTCCGCACTGCGCGGCTGGCATCTGCTGCGCTTCGAAGTCACGGCCGAGCCGTGCCCGACGGCGGAGGGCGAGCGCTACAGCTCCACCCCCGGACTCGGCATCTTCCACGCCGTCACCGGCATGCACGGCGACATCCTGATCCCCGAAGACCGGCTGCGCGCCGCGCTCGCCCGCTCGGTGCGGGACGAGACCGACCTGGAGGCCGAGATCTCCAAGCTGCTCGGCAAGCCGTGGGACGACGAACTCGAACCCTTCCGGTACGCGGGCGAGGGCGCACCGGTCCGCTGGCTCCACCAGGTCGTCTGACGCCCCGCCACCCCCAGTGCGACGTACGACGAAGGCCCCACCGGGAGCGTCCCGGCAGGGCCTTTCGGCGTATGCGGATCAGACGGAGCGGAACGCCAGGACCACGTTGTGGCCGCCGAAGCCGAACGAGTTGTTGATCGCGGCGATCGAACCCTCGGGCAGCTTGCGCGGCTTGTCGCGCACGATGTCCGCGCCGTCCTCACCGATGAACCCGTCCAGTTCGTCGATGTTGATGGTCGGCGGGGCCATGCGGTGGTGCAGCGCCAGGACCGTCGCGACGGTCTCGATGCCGCCGGCGCCGCCCAGCAGGTGACCGGTCATCGACTTGGTGGCCGAGATCGCCACGTGGTCGAGGTCGTCGCCGAGGACCTTGCGCAGCGCCTTCACCTCGGCGAGGTCGCCCTGCGGGGTCGACGTGGCGTGCGCGTTGAGGTGCACGATCTCGGCCGGCTTGAGCCCCGTGTCGTCCAGCAGGTTCTGCATCGCGGCGGCGATTCCGCGGCCGCTCGGCTCGGGCTGCGCGATGTGGTGGGCATCCGCGGACAGACCCTGGCCCACGACCTCGCAGTACACCCGCGCACCACGCGCGGCGGCGTGCTCGGCCGACTCCAGGACGACGACGCCCGCGCCCTCGCCGAGGACGAAGCCGTCACGGCCGGTGTCGTACGGACGCGAGGCCTTCTCCGGCTCGTCGTTGCTCTTGGACATCGCCATCATGTTGGCGAAGGCCGCGATCGGCAGCGGGTGGATCGCCGCTTCCGTGCCACCGGCGACCACGACATCGGCGCGGCCGGTACGGATCATCTCGACGGCGTAACCGATGGCCTCGGCACCGGACGCGCAGGCGCTGACCGGGGTGTGCACGCCCGCCTGGGCGTTGACCTCGAGGCCGACGTTGGCGGAGGGGCCGTTCGGCATGAGCATGGGCACGGTGTGCGGGGAGACGCGGCGTACGCCCTTCTCCTTCAGCACGTCGTACTGGTCGAGCAGGGTGGTGACGCCGCCGATGCCGGACGCGATGACCGCGCCCAGACGCTCGGGCTGGATCTTGGTGTCCTCGCCGGCCTTGTCGATGTAACCGGCGTCGGCCCACGCCTCGCGCGCCGCGATCAGCGCGAACTGCGCCGAGCGGTCCAGCTTGCGGGCCAGCGGACGGGGCAGTACGTCGCCCGGGTCGACGGCCGCCAGGGCCGCGATACGGACGGGCAGTTCGGCGAAGCGCTCGCCCTCGAGGGGCTTGACGCCGGATCGTCCCGCCATCAGACCTTCCCAGGTCGATGCGGCGTCGCCACCCAGCGGGGTTGTTGCGCCGATACCGGTGACGACCACGGTGCGATTGGTCGGGCTCACAGGAATTCTTTCTCCACGTGTAGAGGGTGCTGAATTTTTACGGCGCCACCGCCGGGTGGCGACACACGATCGGCCGGATCAGGCCTGGTGCTTGAGGATGTAGCCGGCAGCGTCGCCGACCGTCTTGAGGTTCTTGACGTCCTCGTCGGGGATCTTGACGTCGAAGCGCTCTTCGGCGGCGACGACGACCTCGACCATGGACAGCGAGTCGACGTCCAGGTCGTCGGTGAAGGACTTGTCCAGCTGGACGTCCTCGACGGGGATACCGGCGATCTCGTTGACGATCTCGGCGAGACCGGTGACGATCTCTTCCTGAGTGGCGGCCATTGTGGCGCTCCTTCGGTGTTTGAACAGAGAGGGAATTGGTAAAACAGCAGGCCCGAAAGGTTCCGGACCCGCCTAGGGGAGGGTAACGACCGTCGCGGCGTAGACGAGACCCGCCCCGAAGCCGATGACGAGCGCGGTGTCGCCACTCTTCGCCTGCCCGGTCGCCAGGAGCCGCTCCATTGCGAGCGGAATCGAGGCGGCCGAGGTGTTACCGGTGGTTTCGATGTCGCGGGCGACCGTGACATGCTCCGGCAGCTTCAGCGTCTTCACCATCGAGTCGATGATCCGCATGTTCGCCTGGTGCGGAATGAAGACGTCCAGATCATCTGCGGTGATCCCGGCCGCGTCCAGCGCCTGCTGGGCGACCTTTGCCATCTCGAAGACGGCCCAGCGGAAGACCGCCTGGCCCTCCTGCGTGATGGCCGGGAACCTCGCGACCTCGCTGTCGCGGTAGTCCGACCACGGAATGGTCTGCTTGATCGTGTCGGACTTGTCGCCCTCGGAACCCCACACGGTCGGGCCGATGGCCGGTTCCGTGGCGGGGCCGACGACGACGGCGCCCGCACCGTCACCGAACAGGAAGGCCGTCGCGCGGTCCTCCAGGTCGGTCAGGTCCGAAAGCCGTTCCACGCCGATGACGAGGACGTACTCGGAACTGCCTTCGACGACCATTCCCTTGGCGAGGGTCAGGGCATAACCGAAGCCGGCGCATCCGGCTGAAATGTCGAAGGCGGCGGGCTTGTTCGCGCCGATCTTGTCCGCGATTTCGGTCGCGACGGCCGGGGTCTGCTTGAAGTGCGAGACGGTGGAGACGATGACTCCGCCGACCTGCTCGGGGGTGATCCCGGCGTCGGCGATCGCCTTCCCCGCGGCCTCGACGGACATCATGGCCACGGTCTCCTCGTCGGAGGCCCAGTGGCGGGTCACGATGCCGGAGCGGGAGCGGATCCACTCGTCGGACGAGTCGATCGTCTCGAGGATCACCTCGTTGGGCACGACACGGGTCGGGCGGTAGCCGCCGACACCCATGATCCGCGCGTACGGGGCGCCCTTGCTGGGCTTGATCTTCGACATGCTCTCTCGGGCTCCTATCGGGCCGCGTGCTCAGCGATGAGCGCGCGGGCCGCGTCGAGGTCGTCGGGGGACTTGAGCGCGAGGGTCTTCACACCGGGCAGTGCGCGCTTGGCGAGGCCGGTCAGCGTGCCACCCGGGCACACCTCGATGAGCGCGGTGGCGCCCAGCTTCTCGAAGGTCTCCATGCACAGGTCCCAGCGGACCGGGTTGGAGACCTGGCTGACCAGGCGGGCGACGACCTCGGGCCCGGTCGCGACGGTCTTGCCGTCGGCGTTCGAGACGTACGTGATGGCCGGGTCCGAGACGACGAGGTCCTGGGCGGCCTTGCCCAGCTCGGCGACCGCCGGGGCCATGTGGTGCGTGTGGAACGCGCCGGCGACCTTGAGCGGCACGACGCGGCGTACGCCCTCGGGCTTGTCCGCCTCCAGAGCGGTGAGCTGCTCGGCCGTGCCGGCGGCCACGATCTGGCCCGAGCCGTTCACGTTGGCCGGGGTCAGGCCCAGCTTCTCCAGATGCGGGACGACGATCTCGGGGTCACCGCCGAGCATGGCCGACATGCCGGTTTCGGTGACGGCGGCGGCCTGGGCCATGCCGAGGCCACGCGTACGTACGAAACCGAGTGCGGCCTCTTCGGTGAACACACCGGCATACGCGGCGGCGGTGATCTCACCGACGCTGTGACCCGCGACCGCGGAGACATCCGCGCGGACGTCCAGCGCCGCGGCGGACAGCAGACCGGCGGCGACCAGCAGGGGCTGGGCGACCGACGTGTCGCGGATCGCGTCCGCGTCGGCCTGCGTGCCGTAGTGGACAAGGTCGAGCCCGATGGCGTCGGACCATGCGGCGAGCCGGTCGGCGGCGCCGGGGAGGTCGAGCCAGGGAGTCAGGAAGCCGGGCGTCTGGGCGCCTTGGCCGGGAGCGACGAGTACGAGCACCCTCACACTCTCTCTTGTGGACGGCCCAACAGGCCCGTGGGGACAGGGACCAAGAACCGTCGGGGGAATTGTTGGTGTTCGACAAAAGTCTAGGACTGCGTATCTCCGTCGGCCAGGCGCCCCAGGATGAGTGCGATCCGCAGCGTGAAAGCGGAACGTACATCGGAGGGTGACCAGCCGGTGACGTCTGTCACACGTCGGAGCCGGTAGCGCACGGTGTTGGGGTGTACGAAGAGCATCCGCGCCGCGCCTTCGAGGCTGCTCGCCTGCTCCAGATACACACTCAATGTCTCCAGGAGCGCCGAGCCCGCTTCCTCCAGCGGTCTGTAGATCTCCTCCACCAACTGCTCCCGCGCCGCAGGGTCGGAAGCGATCGCACGCTCCGGCAGCAGATCGTCCGCCAGAACGGGGCGCGGCGCGTCCTGCCACGCCTGGCACGCCTTCAGCCCGGCGGCCGCGGCCTGCGCGGACCGGGTGGCGGCGAGCAGGTCGGGCACGACGGGTCCGGCGACCACGGGCCCGGCGGCGTACGGGCCGATCAGAGCCTTCGCGACCTGGAGCGGGTTGTCGCTGCCGCCCGCGATGACGACCAGCCGACTGCCGAGCACCCCGGTCAGGACCTGCAGCTTCGCGTGCCGGGCGGCCCGGCGGATGGCCTCGACCGTCAGCTCCGAGTCGCCGTCGGGCGCGGTGCCGAGGACGACGCAGACATGTTCGGGGGAGTTCCAGCCGAGCGCGGCGGCCCGCGACACCGCACCCTCGTCGGCCTCGCCGGACAGCACCGCGTTCACGACGAGCGATTCGAGACGTGCGTCCCAGGCGCCGCGCGCCTCGGCGGCCTGCGCGTACACCTGGGCGGTCGCGAAGGCGATCTCGCGGGCGTACACGAGCAGGGCCTCGCGCAGGATCGACTCGTCGCCGGGGGCCGCGACCTCGTCGATCGCGCTCTCCATGACCTCGATCGTCGTACGCACCATCTCGACGGTCTGGCGCAGGGTGATCGCTCTGGTCAGCTCGCGGGGTGCGGTGCCGAAGACGTCGGTGGAGATGGCCTGCGGGGTCTCGGGATGCCGGAACCACTCGGTGAACGCGGCGATACCGGCCTGGGCGACCAGGCCGATCCACGACCGGTTCTCCGGTGGCATGGCCCGGTACCACGGCAGCGTCTCGTCCATGCGGGCGATCGCGTTCGCGGCGAGACGGCCGGAGGACTTCTCCAGTCGGCGCAAAGTCGCGGCGTGCGGGTGGGCGGCGTTCGCGGCGGGCTGCTCAGGATCGGGTTGGGGCACGGGACAAGACTGCCTTATCAGGACGGGTGCGCGGCGGGCCGGGGGCCCACCGTTGTTCCTGACCGGGTCTACGGTGGGCTCTGTGATTTCTGTACGGCGTGCCGCAGACCGCTTTCGCGGAGGCGATGCCTCCGCCGGCATCGAGTCCCTCCACGCCTTCTCCTTCGCCCACTTCTACGACCCCGGCCACCTCCGCTTCGGCGCGATCCTCGCCTGCAACGAGGAGCGCATCGCCCCCGGCGCGGGCTTCGACGAGCACCCGCACAGTCACACCGAGATCGTTACCTGGGTCGTCGAGGGCGAGCTGACCCACCGCGATTCCGCCGGTCACGCGACCGTCGTACGCCCCGGGGACGTCCAGCACCTCAGCGCGGCCGACGGCGTGCGGCACGTCGAGCGCAACGACGGGGGCGAGCCGCTGCGCTTCGTGCAGATGTGGCTGGCGCCGCTGGTGCCCGGCGGCGACCCGGCGTACGAGATCGTGCGCGGCATCGCCGACTCCACGCCGTACGCCGTCCCGGCGGCCGGCGCGATGCTGCACGTGCGGCGGCTCGCGGCCGGCGAGCGTACGGCCGTACCGGACGCCGCGTACGTGTACGGCCATGTCGTACGGGGTCAAGTGCGTTGCGCGGGCGAGGACTTGGGGCCCGGGGACGCCATTCGGATCACGGAGTCCAAGGACCTGGAGATCGTCGCCGCTGTCGCGGCCGAGCTGCTGCTGTGGGAGATGTCAGGCTGAGCGGCGCGACTCCGCGAGCACCGCGTCGGTGAAGGGCGGCCAGGCCTCGGCCGCCCAGGGCCCCCAGGCGCGGTCCGTCAGGGCCACGCAGGCGATGCCCGCGTCGGGATCCACCCACAGGAACGTGCCGGACTGGCCGAAGTGTCCGAACGTACGCGGTGAGGACGAACTGCCCGTCCAGTGCGGGGACTTGGAGTCGCGGATCTCGAAGCCGAGCCCCCAGTCGTTCGGGTTCTGGTGGCCGTACCCCGGCAGTACGCCCTTCAGGCCCGGGTGCACGACGGAGGTCGCGTCGGCGACCGTGCGCGGGTCGAGCAGACGCGGCGCCTGGAGCTCGGCGGCGAAACGGGCCAGGTCGTCGACGGTCGAGACGGCGTCCTTGGCCGGGGAGCCGTCCAGCGAGGTGGACGCCATGCCGAGCGGCTCCAGCACCGCCTGGTGCAGATAGTCGGCGAAGGGGATGTCGGTCGCCTTCGCGATGTGGTCGCCGAGGACCTCGAAGCCCGCGTTGGAGTAGAGCCTGCGGTCGCCGGGCGGCGCCATCACGCGGTGCTCGTCGAAGGCGAGGCCGCTGGTGTGGGCGAGGAGATGCCGGACCGTGGAGCCCTCGGGCCCGGCCGGCTCGTCGAGCTCGACGGCCCCCTCCTCGTACGCGACGAGTGCGGCGAACGCGGCGAGCGGCTTGGTGACGGAGGCGAGCGGGAAGCGGTGGGCCGTCGGGCCGTGCGACCCGAGAACGGTGCCGTCCGCCCGTACGACGGCGGCCGCCGCGGTGGGTACCGGCCAGTTCTCGATCATCCGCACGCTGTCCATGCGTACGAGCGTAAAGGCTCTACAGCGTCAGCCGCATCGAGGGGTCGGGCTTGCGGACGAAGCCGAGCGAGGCGTAGAGCGGCTCCGCCTCGGCGGACGCGTTGAGGTCGACGCTGCCGACCCCGCGCTCGCGGAACCAGTCGAGCAGCGCCTCCATGCAGGCGCGGGCGTGGCCGCGGCGGCGCTGGTCCGGGTCGGTGGCGACGCTGAAGACGTAACCGACGGAGCCGTGCGGATTGCCGGCGCGGCCGATGCGGTACTCGACGGTGCCGACGGCGAGTGCGGCCAGGGCCCCTGGCCGGTCCGGGTGGTCGACGACCAGGGCGGCGAAGTCCCCGTCCGGGTCGGCGAGTTTCTTCCGCACGGTCGGGAGGGACTCGGCGTGCCAGTCGGTGGACCGATCGACGGAGAAGACCGAATCGATCATGACTTGGCGCAGGCGGATCACTTCCGCGGCGTCGGCGGCGGTCGCGCGGCGTACGGGGCTCATGCCGTGGAGGCTAGTCAGCACGTACGGAAACTTCTTCCCGTTTTCGGTTGCTTGGAGTGCACTCCAAGGTCCTAGCGTGGTGGCCATGACCGTGATGGAGACCGCCCCCACACGCACCCATTCCTGCGCCGATGAACCCCGGGCACACCCCCGGCCCGAAGGTCAGGACCACTACACGATCAGCGAGGTCGCCGCGCACACCGGGCTCACGGCGTACACCCTGCGCTGGTACGAGCGGATCGGGCTGATGCCGCACGTGGACCGGTCGCACACCGGCCAGCGGCGGTTCCGCAATACCGACCTGGACTGGCTCGCCTTCGTCGGCAAGCTCCGGCTGACCGGGATGCCGGTCGCGCACATGGTGCGCTACGCCGAGCTGATGCGGGAGGGCGAGCACACCTTCGAAGAGCGGCAGGAGCTGCTGGAGTCGACACGCCGGGATGTGCGAGCCCGGATCGCCGAGCTGAACGACACGCTCGCCGTACTCGACTTCAAGATCGACTTTTACGCGGACGCCCGGCGGGCGTCGGAGAGGGCCTGAACCCCATGAGCGACAGCAGGATCGAAAAAGTACAGCTCGGCACCGGCGGACCGGAGGTCGGCGTCCAGGGGCTCGGCTGCATGGGCATGAGTTTCGCTTACGGGCCGACGGACGCGGGCGAGGCGCGGGCCACGCTCGAACGGGCGCTGGAGCTGGGCGTCACGTTGTACGACACGGCGGACGCGTACGGGGCGGGGGAGAACGAGACCTTCCTCGCACCGTTCGTCCGGGCGCACCGGGACGAGGTCGTCATCGCGACGAAGTTCGCGCTGGCGGTGGACCCGGACGACCCCACGAAGCGGATCATCCGGAACGACCCGGCGTACATCAGGCAGTGCATCGAGGGCAGCCTCAAGCGCCTCGGCGTCGACGAGATCGACCTCTACTACATGCACCGGCGTGATGTGAACGTCCCCATCGAGGAGACCGTCGGCGTCATGGCCGAGCTGGTCCGCGAGGGCAAGGTCAAGCACCTCGGGCTGAGCGAGGTGACCGGCAACGAACTGCGGGCGGCGCAGGCCGTGCACCCGATCGCGGCGGTGCAGTCGGAGTGGTCGCTGTTCAGCCGCGACATCGAGGCGGGTGTGGTGCCGGCGGCGGCGGAACTCGGCGTCGCACTCGTGCCGTACTCGCCGCTCGGGCGCGGCTTCCTGACCGGGGCGTTCGTCAGCGCCGAGAAGGAACTGAGCGAGGACGACTTCCGCCGGCACCAGCCCCGCTTCAACGGCGACAACGCGTCGGCGAACGCTGCGCTGCTCGACCCGGTGCGGAAGCTCGCCGAAGGACGCAGCGCCACGCTCGGGCAGGTCGCGCTGGCGTGGGTGCAGCAGCAGGCGCAGGTGCACGGCCTGGCAGTGGTGCCGATTCCGGGGACGCGGAAGCGGGTGCGGGTGGAGGAGAACATGGGCGCGACGCGGCTGTTGCTCACGGAGACGGAGTTGGAGCTGCTTGAACCCATCGCGGGGCAGGTGGCGGGGGGCCGGTACGCGGACATGACGTTTACGTCGGCGGGGCGGGAGTAGGCACTGGGCTCCGTCCCAGACCCCGGACGGGCTGGATTACCGGCCTCTCCGGGGCTCTGGGGAGCGGGGTCTGGGGGCTTGCCCCTCAGGAGCGGGGTCTGGGGGCTTGCCCCTCACGCGGCGGAGCCGCGGATGTCACAGCCGGGAAGGGGCGGGGAGGGGAACAGCCTCGCGCAGCGGCCCGCCCCCCAACCTCCCCCGCCGTCACGCCAGCCCCAGCGCGAAGACCGCGAACCCCGCCGCCAGCACCCCCGCCGCCGCTCTCCGCCCCCTCGTCGCCTTCGTCCACGGCGCCTCGAATCCGCGCGCGTACTTCCCGATCAGCACCAGAAACGCGGCGAACACCGGCAGCCAGGCCGCCCTCGCCAGTACCCAGCCCAGCGAGTCCGGGGCGCTGGTCAGCCCCGGGACCGTACCCACCAGCAAGGAACCCGGCACCGCCGACGCCAGCATCGCCGTCTGGTGCCAGCACAGGATCGTCATCGCCGACAGGTTGACGACAACGACCGGCGCCCACAGCGCAGGCCGCCGCAGCAGCCTGCCGATGCGGTCGCGGAGCAGGATCGCCGCGCCGCTCTGCGCCGCCGCGAGGGCCAGGACCAGCAGGGACGGCGGGTGCGAGTTGGTGCGCGCCTCGCCCGGTACGCCGACCATGGACGCCGGGTAGTGGAATGCCGTCAGCAGCGCCGCGAACAGCACCGCGCCGCCGATCAGCAGCATCGCCCCGCCCCGCTTGCCGAGGCGCTTGTCGCCCCAGCACACGCCGAGTTGGTACGCGAAGAGCCACCCGGGCAGCAGGTTCAGCAGGCTCAGCCAGGACGGCATCGCGTCGGCGTACGGCCCGTAGCGCAGGAAGTCGACAACGGCCACGGAGCCGATGAGGGGCGCGGCGGCCCAGGCGCCCATCGTCCGGCCGGCGCGTATGCAGTACGGCGTCAGGGCGGTCACCGCGACGTACACACCCACGAACCACAGTGGCTGGATGACCAGCGTCGACCCGGTCCGCAGGGTCGTACCCGGCACCCTCAACGTGTACAGCACCGGAAGCATCACCGCCCACACGGCGGTCACCCCCAGCACCGGCCGGCCGAGGCGCGCGATCCGGCCGCGCAGCCACTCGCCGGTCGAGCCCTTGTGGCGGCGGTACGAGAGGACCGACGCGTACCCGCCGACCAGGAAGAAGATGCCCAGCATCTGGAGTACCCAGCTCAGCGGGGCGAAGAAGCCGAAGGACGAGAGCGGGCTGGCGTTGCGCAGCGCGTTGCCGCTGTCGCCGTCGAGCGTGAAGCCGCCGAGCATCCAGTGGCCGGTCGGGACCGCGAGGAGGGCGAGCGCGCGCAGTCCGTCGATGGCGCGGTCGCGGTGGGCGGGGGTCTGCGCGTCGATCCTGTTCGCGGTCTTCCGCAAAGCGCTGACGGCAGTCATCACAGCTCTCCCACGGTGATGGCGGCGAAGGTACGCAGGGATTCGGTGCCGGGGGCGAAGTAGCCGGTGTGGCCTTCGGCGTCGTCGGCCGGTACGCGCCGGGCGCCGAAGGCGGGTTCGGTGGGGTCGGTGCCGTGCCCCAGGCCCGCGAACTCGACGTTCGGGACCTTGGAGATCCAGTCGGAGGGGTCCTTCGCCGCCCACACCCGCGCGTCGGTGCGCATGTCGTCGACGCTGGCGACCCGCATCCCGGGGGAACCCAGCGCGACGACATCGGCGGCGTCCAGACGGGGCGCGGCAAGGCCGCAGACGACCGAGCCGTAGCTGTGGCAGAACACGGCAGGGTCCGGGGCGCCGGTGGCATCGAGGCCGTCCGTCAGCCGGGCCAGGCGTTCGGCGCCCGCCTCGGCGAGGTCGCCGGTTGCGGCGTCGACACCTACGCCGACGGGGGTGGTGTATCCCGCCCAGGCGATCACGGCGGTGCGGTGGCTCTTCGTCGAGTCGTACAGGGACTTCGCCATGCCGGCCGGGGTGCCGTACACGTCGTTCGTACGGTCGAAGGTCCTGGCATCTATGTCGGAGCCGGGGACGACGACGGCCACGTGCTCCGCCTTGCCCAAGTCGCCGTACACCTCGGCGACTTGGGCACGGCCGCGCGGATCGAACGCGAGGATCTGCCGGCCCGGCTTCGCGAGGCGGTCGAAGCCCTCGGCCTTCGCGGCACGCGAGTTCGCCTCGTAGCGGAGCTCCACGGGGGCGCCGTCGAGGTTGCCGACGACGAGGGGGTGGCGGCGGGCGAGGTCCTGCCGGCGGTCCTGGCTCAACCCGGCGAAGAAGTAGGCGACTTGCTCCGGCGTGGTGGCTGCGGGATCGGGCAGCCCCTCTGCGCGCCAGGCGGAGCTGCCGGGCGGTGGGCCGGTGACGGCCTCCTGCGCATTCCCGGAGGCCCAGCCCGCCGTGCCCGCTACGACGGTGGTCGCGAGCGCGACGGCAACCAGGGTCCTCTTGTAGCGGCGCATGATTCCGTCTCCCTTTTCTCGTCCAGTGGCTGGCGGAGAGGAAGGTAGGAAGACGATGCGGGCGGGGGCGTCACACCGGGGAGCCAAGTCGGGGGTGCTACTTGGGTAGGGGTGGGGGTAGTTGGCGCCGGGTTTCGGCTTGCGCCGGGTGGGTCCGTGCGGGGTCGGGCCGCTCCGGGGGCGCCATTCGGGACTGCATGATTTAGCTGCGGGGCGGGGCTTTGTTTGCGAGGCCAGTAATTCGCGCACAAATCACGCTTTACGTCCCGAACAGCGCCCCCTGCGCGACCCGCCCCCTCGCCGCCGTTCGCATCCTGGTTCAGGCGGCCCGGCTACCGGCGCCGGTCGGTGTTCAACGGTGTACGGGAGGGGGACGGGGCCGTAGGGAGTGGTGTTCGGGACGTAAAACGTGATGTGTGCGCGGGACGCCGGGAGGCTTTCGGTGACCCGGGAACGCAGCTAAATCATGCAGTCCCGGACGCCGCTCCCGTAGGCCCCGGCCCCCGGCGCCACGACCGGCCTGGCAGCGCGCCCGCCCCGCCCACTACGACAGGCCCCGTCCTAGCGCCGATGGGTGGCGTCGACCCGCTCGCGTCGGCGGGTTTCCGGCCGGGGGTCCGGGGGTTGTCCCCGGGAAGGCACAGCATGCAGTCCCGGACGCCGCTTCCGGTAGGCCCCGGCCCCCGGCACCACCACCGGCCTCGCAGCACCCCCGCCCCCGGCACGAAGACAGGCCCCGCACCGCCCCGGCGCGAATGCCGTTACGACCCCGGCGACACCAACCCCGACTCGTACGCGAAGACCACCGCCTGCGCCCGGTCCCGCAGGTCGAGTTTCGCCAGGACGCGGCCGATGTGCGTCTTTACCGTCTGCTCCGCCAGCACCAGCCGCCCCGCGATCTCCTGGTTCGACAGGCCCCGGGCAATCAGCTCCAGGACCTCCGTCTCGCGCGGCGTAAGCCCGTTGAGCCGCAGCGAGGGGTCCCTGCGCGGGGCCGGCCGCTGGCGGGCGAAGTCGGCGATCAGACGCCGCGTCACCGACGGTGCCAGCAGCGCTTCCCCGGCTGCCACCACCCGTACCGCCGAGATCAGGTCCGCGGGCGGTGCGTCCTTCAGGAGGAAGCCGGACGCCCCGGCGCGCAGCGCCTCGTACACGTAATCGTCCACGTCGAAGGTGGTGAGCATCAGCACCTTCGGCCGGTGCACGACGCCCACCGGCGGATCCAGCAGCTCGCGCGCCGCCGCCAGCCCGTCCATCTCCGGCATCCGGACGTCCATGAGGACCACGTCGGGATGCGTGGACCGGCTGACGTCGACCCCCTGCCGCCCGTCCGGCGCTTCGCCCACCACGTCGATGTCGCTCTGCGCCGAGAGCAGCGCGGCAAACCCCGCCCGCACCATGGCCTGGTCGTCGACGATGATCACGCGGATGGTCATGGGGAGGGTGAGTCCTTCGCGCCGATGGGAAGCCGGGCGGCGACCCGGAAGCCGCCGTCCGGCAGAGGACCGGTGTCCAGCTTGCCGCCGGTCAACCGTACGCGCTCACGCATCCCGACCAGGCCGTGACCGCCCGCCCCGCTCGCCTCCACCGGCGCCGTGCGGCCTGCGGCGGGCCCGTTGACGACGAGGACGATCAGGTCGGTGCCGTCCGAGGTGACCGACACCCGCGTCGTGGCCCCCGGCGCGTGCCGCACCACGTTGGCCAGGGCTTCCTGCACGATGCGGTACGCCGACAGGTCGACGGCCTGCGGCAGTTGACCCGGGTCGGAGAGACCGGCGGAGAGGGACAGTTCGGCCGGCACGCCGGCCCGTACCGTCGCCTCGACGAGCTGCTGGAGCCGGTCGATGCCCGGCTGCGGGGTCAGTTCGCCGGTGGCGTCCTCGCTGCGCAGCACCGCGAGGAGCCGCCGCATCTCGGTCAGCGACTCCCGCGCGCTCGTCGCGATCGAGGCGAACTCGTCCTGGACCTCGGGCGAGAGCCCCCCGACCCGGTACGGCGCTGAGTCGGCCTGCACGGTGATGACGGACATGTGGTGGGCGACGACATCGTGCAACTCGCGTGCGATGCGGGTCCGTTCCTCCAGCAGCGTGCGCCGGGAGCGCTCCGCCTCGCTGATGGTCTCCTGCTCGACCAGCCGCCGCTGTACGTCGCCGCGCTCGCGCAGCGCGCCCCCGATCACCAGGACCACCGCGCTCAGCACGATCATCAGCACGTCCGTGCCGTCGGTCTCCGCGGGGAAGAGCGTGCCGAGGAGGAGGCCGACGAGGCAGGTGACGAGCCAGACCCCGATCAGCGTCCGGCGCGTCTCGCGCAGCGCCAGCGCGAGCATCAGGAAGAGATAGCCGACGATGACGGGCGAGCTCCACGGCCAGATTTCGCCCTTGCCGAGGCCCTCGAGCAGGAAAAGACTCCCGACGGCATCGGCGGGAAAGATGATCCACCATGCCTGGAGCGGCCGGTGGCCGATCATCAGCAGCGGAAGCGTCTGCGCGGCGGCGATGGCCCCGGCGAGACCGCCCGGCACGGCGTAGTCGTTGGCGAGGACCGAAATGGTGACGGGCAGCAGCGTGGCGGTGAGCGCGAGGACCGCGGCGTACGGCAGGAGCCGCTGCCAGCGGCGCGGGGCGTCGGCGAACAGGGGGGTCGGCGCGTGCGAGGGGTGGCTCACGGCGTGGGCGAGGGCGCGCACGTTGCGGCGTCCGGCGGTGATCAGGCCGTCGGAGGGGGGCGGGGGAGCGGAAGGTTCGGTCATGGCTCGGTCAGCGTAGGCAGCCGACGCCCGTCGGCGCGTCATACCGGGGTCCGGAAGCAGACCTCATACTCCGGTATGACACGCCGGCTCACAGCTCCGCGAGTCACAGCTCCGCGAGCAGCTCCGCCTTCTTCGCGCTGAACTCCTCGTCGGTGACGAGACCGGCCTGGTGCAGGTCGCCGAGGTGCCGTATCCGCTCGGCGATGTCCGCGGGGTCGCGCCGCCCGTGCGCGACGCTCACGGCCTCGACGGGCACCGCGTCCACAGGGGCCGCGCTCCCGCTCCGTACCGCGCCGAGGACCGCCGCGGCGAACGGCAGGGATTCGTGCACCGGCCCGTAACCGAGGCCGAAGACGACGGCGGCCGGGTCCTGGTCGGCCTGGGCCGGCTGCGGCGTGCTGACACTGCCATTGCCGGCGTCAGCGCGCCGCAGCAGCCGCAGATAGCCGTCGAAGATATCGGGGGAGCGCCACTCGACGCCGTGCAGGTCCTGGACGGGGAAGCTCTGGTCGCCCGCTTTCCACTTCGCGGAGGACGCACCCGTCCAGAACCAGCGGAAGGAGACGTGCGACCCGTCGAAGGACGCCTTCCCGTCGTACGCCTTGAAGTGCAGCGGCGCCTCGGGCGCGCGCACCAGGTACTTCTCGGCGGGCACCTTCGCCTCGGGCACCAGGAGGGCGCGCAGTTCGTCGGCGTAGTACTCGGCGAGCGTCTCGCGCTCGGCGGGCAGCACGAGCCGGTACGGGTCGGAGCCGTCCCGCAGCTGTCCGGCCGCAGCCTCCATGAGCGGGTCGGCGCCCGGTCTTGGGGTCGCGTGCAGAACGACTGTGCCGCGCTTCCCCGGCGTCAGAGTCACCGACGCCAGCGCCTCGTGCGGGACACGTCGCTCACCGATCGCCTGGAACAGCTTCGGTGTGCGGATCCCCCGTTCGAAGCGGATGAGCACGGAGTCGCTCTCGAACTCCCAGGTGGCATGAATTCCGGCCAGCACATCACCCATGCGGCTCATCGTATGCGGCGTGCGCCCGCGCGTCGCCCCTCGGAGCCCGGCGCGATACTGAGGGCCGCCGCGACGATCTACGCGCGTCAGGTCGCTTCCCCGCCGGAAATTCCACTCCGGCAGGCCCCGCTGCCGCCCGCACAGCTCACCGTGCGGTACGACCCGACGCCTATCCCGGCGAAGTTGCTGAGGCTCTCGGTGCCCGGCTCGAAATAGCCGGTGTGCCCGACCGCGCGGGCTGCGGAGAAGACCCGGGCACCGAACTCCGGCGTCACCGGGTCCGCGCCGTGACCGAGCCCGCCGACCGCCAGATACGGCACTCCCTGGATCCAGTCGTCGCCGTCCCGCGTGGCCCACACCCGCGCCCCGGTGCGCAGCTGCTTGGCGCTGTCGACCCGCATTCCGGGGCTGCCGGCGACCGCGATGTCGGAGACGCGCGACGGCAGTTCGGGGGCGGCGACGCCGCAGACCACGGAGCCGTAGCTGTGGCAGAAGAGGGACACCTTCGAGTCGCCGGGCAGCGCCCGCACGAGCGAGGTGAGCCGCTTGGAGCCGTCCCTGGCGAGCTTGCCGATGGCCGCGTCCATGCCGACACCGGCGGGCGAGGTGTAGTCGGCCCAGGCGATGACGGCGGTACGGGTACGGGGCGCTGCCGCGCGCTCGGCGGCGTACAGCGACTTCGCCATGCCGACAGGCGCGGTGTACTTGCGGCGTGTCCGCTCGAAATTCACCACATTGGTGTCCACGCCGGGGACGACGACCGAGACCCGCTGTGCGCGCCCGAGGTCGCCGAAGACCTCGGCGACCTGGCCGGAACCCGCGGGGTCGAAGGCCAGGATCTGCCGGTCGCTGTTCATGAGCGACGCGAACCGGTGCATCCTGCGGTCCGCCGCCATGCGGCCTTCCGGAGTCAGCCGTTTGTCGTGCATGCGCTGCAGTTCGACCGTGCGCGCCTCGCCGAGGGCCCGGTGGTTGGCGCGGTAGCGCAGAGTGAGCGGGGCGCCGTTCATGTTGCCGACGACCAGCGGGTAGCGGTCGACGAGCCGGCCCCGCTGCGTCGCGGTGAGGGAGGCGAAGAAGCGGGCGATCCGGTCGGGCGCCGACCCGGCCTCCGGCAGCTCGCGGCCGTCGATGCCGCCCCGGGCCCAGGCGGAGAGCGATGCCCCCAGCGGATCGGATTCGTCCTTGTGGTGGCGTATCGCCGTCCATCCGGAGGTCGCCAGCAGGACGAACACCACGGCGAGAGCGAGCAGCGCGCGCCATGCGTTGAGGGTGGGGGAGGAGTCGAAGGAAGTCACTATCGAGCCACCCTAGGAGACGCGGGAGGCTCACCGCGAAGACCGTGACTCGGATCACGTTTCAAACGGCCGGTGGTGAAGGGATGTTCACGCTTTGTGTGCAACCGTGTCGCACGCCGGAGTGCGCCAGTCGGCCGCGAGCGCCGGTTCGAGGTGGTCCAGGTAGAGCTCGGTCAGCGCCCTGATCGACTCGATGCTGACGTCCTCGCTCTGCCCCCACAGCCGGCCCGACACGCGCATGACGCCGGTGAACGCCGCGACGGCGATACGCGGCCGGGGATCGGCGTCCAGATCCAGCCCTTCGCGGTCGGCGACGATCCGGGCGACCTGCTCCTCCAGCTCCGTGGAGCGGCGCAGATGGGCGGCGAGCAGCGCGGGCGTCGACTCGATCATCTGGTAGGTGCGCATGTGCAGTTCGACCGGCACGACGGCTTCGATGGCCTCGCCGATGGTGTCCCAGGCGCCCAGTACGGCCTTGCGCATGGCTACGAACGGGCCCTCCTTCGCGGGGCGTTCGCGCAGCTCGGCGAGGAAGTGCGACTCCACCATCTCCTGGACGGCGAAGGCGGCCTCTTCCTTGTTGGCGAAGTAGCGGAAGAAGGTGCGCTGGGAGACCTCGACGGCGTCGGCGATCTCGTCGACGGTCGTCTGCTCGTACCCCTGTGTGGTGAAGAGCTCCAGCGCGGCGCGCAGCAGGGCGTCACGAGTGCGCTGCTTCTTGCGCTCGCGCAGTCCCGTCGGCCGGGTGGCCTCTTGCTGCTCGGTCATGGCGTCATGCCCTGGTGGCCTCTTTCCGCGTTTGTCCAGCTCAGAATACCTGTGAGCTTCGTGACAGTTACCGTCTTGTGAATTCGTTTGTCAACTGTCAGTGGCTGTCATTAGCCTCTTGCGTATGACTAGTCAGACGACCATCGACAAGGCGCCGCCGCCGCAGAATCCCGCGCCCGCACCGGCCAGGGGGCTCAGGGGACACCCCTGGCTGACGTTGATCGGTGTGGCGATCGGCGTGATGATGGTCGCGCTCGACGGCACGATCGTCGCGATCGCCAACCCCGCCATCGCCAAGGACCTCGGCACCACGATGGCCGGCGTCCAGTGGATCACCAACGGATACCTCCTCGCGCTCGCCGTCGCACTGATCACCGCGGGCAAGCTGGGTGACCGCTTCGGCCACCGCCAGACCTTCCTCATAGGCGTGGCGGGCTTCGCGCTCGCCTCCGGCGCCATCGGATTCTCCGAGAACGTCAGCCTGGTGGTCGCCTTCCGCGTACTCCAGGGCCTCTTCGGCGCACTGCTGATGCCGGCCGCGCTCGGCCTGCTGCGCGCCACCTTCCCCGCCGAGAAGCTGAACATGGCGATCGGCATCTGGGGCATGGTCATCGGCGCCTCCACCGCGGGCGGCCCGATCGTCGGCGGACTGCTCGTCGAACACGTCAGCTGGCAGTCGGTGTTCTTCATCAACGTGCCGGTCGGTGTCATCGCCCTCGTACTGGGCCTGGTGATCCTCAAGGACCACCGCGCCGAGAACGCCCCGAAGTCCTTCGACATCCCCGGCATCCTCCTCCTGTCCGGCGGCATGTTCGCGCTGATCCTGGCCCTCATCAAGGGCTCGGAATGGGGCTGGGGCGGTACGAAGACGCTGGGCTTCCTCGCGGCAGCGGTCGTCCTCTTCGTGCTCTTCGCCTTCTGGGAGACGAAGGTCAAGGAGCCGCTCATTCCGCTCGGCATGTTCAAGTCCGTTCCGCTGTCCGCCGGTACGGTCCTGATGGTGCTGATGGCCTTCGCCTTCATGGGCGGCCTCTTCTTCGTCACCTTCTATCTCCAGAACGTGCACGGCATGAGCCCGGTCGACAGCGGTCTGCACCTGCTGCCGCTGACGGCCATGATGATCGTGTCCTCACCGATCGCGGGCGCGCTGATCACCAAGTTCGGCCCGCGTGTCCCCCTGGTCGGCGGCATGGTCTTCACCGCGGTGGCGATGTTCGGCATGTCCACCATGACCACGGACACCGCCACGCTCCCCATGTCGCTCTGGCTCGGGATGCTCGGCCTCGGCCTCGCCCCGGTCATGGTCGGCGCCACGGAGGTCATCGTCGGCAATGCCCCGATGGAGCTGTCGGGTGTCGCGGGCGGTCTCCAGCAGGCCGGTATGCAGGTCGGCGGCGCGCTCGGTACGGCGGTGCTGGGCGCCGTAATGGCCGCCAGGGTCGACAACGACCTGCCCGCGAACTGGGCCGATGCGAAGCTGCCGCCGCTCACGCCCGCGCAGCTCGACCAGGCCTCCACCGTGATCGAGATGGGCGGAGCCCCGGTCCCGCCGAAGGCTCCACAGCCCGTCGCCGAGGCGATCACCTCGGTCGCGCATGACACGTTCGTGTCGGGCATGGGCCTGGCCTTCACGGTCGCCGGCGTGGTCGCGGTCGTCGCGGCGCTGGTCGCCACGCTGACGAAGCGCGGCGCGAACGCGGAGGCGGGGGCGGGCGGCGCCCACATCTGACGTCAACCCGGTGCGTACGACCGCCCCGCCGGACGGTTCCGGCGGGGCTGTCGCCTATCCGGGTGGAACGTCCCCCGGGCCCTTACGCCCCTGCGTCCTCGCAGGTCAGGGTGCGGTCAACTGATCCGCACAACACGGGGGTTGATCCAGATGCGTACGACCGTACTCGCGGCCGGAATCCTGACCGTCGCGGCACTCCTGCCGCAGACCGCCCACGCGACGCCACCGCGCCTCGGGAGCTGTGCCACCGGCGAGCTCTGCCTGTGGGCGAAACCGGACTTCAAGGGCGGGCGCCAGGCCCACGAACTGTCCGGCATCGACATCGAAAGCTGCGTCCCACTGCCTCCGGGCACGGACGCCCAGTCCCTGGCCAACCGGACGGGGCGGCCGGTTACGACGTACCAGTCGCGGGAGTGCGAGGAGACGGGCGAGTTCGAGACGTATCCGGGAGGGGGGACGTGGGTGCCGCAATCCCCTTACCGGGTCAGGGCGTTCAAGGTGTGGGAGAGCTGAACGGGCCGTTCCGGCGGAAACCGGCCCGAGACCCTCAGCGGGCCGCAGGCCGGTCCGCGGCGGGCGCAACCGGCTCGGACCCCTGAGCGGGCACCTGCGCCGCCGCCCCGCCCGAAAGCCGGCCGACCTCCGCCCGCAGTTCCCTGACCTCCGCGGTCAACGCTTCGAGGAGCGCCGTCTGACGGCGCTCCTCGACGTCGTCCCGCTCGAAGCGGGAGATGAACCAGGCCGCGATGTTCGCGGTGACGACACCGAGCAGCGCGATACCCGACAGCATCAGGCCCACCGCGAGCATCCGCCCGAGCCCCGTCGTCGGGGAGTGGTCGCCGTACCCGACCGTGGTCATCGTCGTGAACGACCACCACACCGCGTCACCCAGCGTCTTGATGTTCCCGCCGGGAGCGCCGCGCTCGACCTCCAGCACGGCCAGCGAGCCGAACATCAGCAGGCCGAGCACCGCGCCCCCGACGTACGTCGTCAGCTGTATCTGGGGGGCCACCATGGCGCGTCGGCCGACCAGCAGCAGGGTGGCGACGAGCCTCAGCAGTTGCAGCGGGCGCAGCAGCGGCACGAGCACCGCGAGCAGGTCCAGCGGGTGACTGCGTACGAACAGCCACTTGCTGGGCGCCAGAGCAAGCCGTACGAGGTAGTCCAGGGCGAAGGCACCCCAGACCACCCACTCGGCGATCATGCATGTCCGGCGCACTGCGCCATTGGCGTCGGGCGCGACGATCGGCACCGCGTACGCGACGGCGAAAGCCACCGCCAGCCACAGCAGGACCCCCTGCGTGCGCTTTTCCCACCGGCTCTGCGCCGTCTGCACCTTCATGCCCGCATCGTATGGAACGCGCAACGAGGGAAGAACGGAAGGGGCGGCGGGACCTCATGAGGTCCCGCCGCCCCTTCCCACCAACAACCGCGGTTACGCGTCGCCGCCCGCCGCCCCCGGATCCGCCGCTGTCACATCGAGCAGCCGGTACCGGTCGACAGCCTGCTTCAGCGCCGAGCGGTCGACCTTGCCCTCCTTGGCGAGCTCGGTGAGCACCGCGAGGACGATCGACTGCGCGTCGATGTGGAAGTACCGGCGGGCCGCACCACGCGTGTCGGCGAAGCCGAAGCCGTCCGCACCGAGCGAGGAGTACGAGCCCGGAACCCAGCGCGAAATCTGGTCCGGAACCGAACGCATCCAGTCGGAAACAGCCACGAACGGACCCTGCGCACCCGACAGCTTCTGCGTCACGTACGGCACGCGCTGCTCCTCCTCCGGGTGGAGCAGGTTGTGCTCCTCCACCGAGACGGCATCGCGGCGCAGCTCGTTCCAGGAGGTGGCGGACCAGACGTCGGCCTTGACGTTCCACTCGTCGGCGAGGATCTGCTGAGCCTCGACCGCCCACGGCACCGCCACACCGGAGGCCATGATCTGGGCCGGAACCGCGCCCTTCTCACCCTCCTTGAAGCGGTAGATGCCCTTGAGGATGCCGTCGGTGTCGACGTTCGCGGGCTCGGCCGGGTGCTGGATCGGCTCGTTGTAGACGGTCAGGTAGTAGAAGACGTCCTCGGCGTTCTCGCCGTACATCCTCCGCAGACCGTCCTGGACGATGTGCGCGATTTCGTACCCGAAGGCCGGGTCGTACGCGACACAGCCCGGGTTCGTCGAGGCGAGCAGCTGTGAGTGGCCGTCCGCGTGCTGGAGGCCCTCACCGGTCAGAGTCGTACGTCCGGCGGTCGCACCCAGCACAAAGCCGCGCGCGAGCTGGTCGGCCATCTGCCAGAACTGGTCGCCGGTCCGCTGGAAACCGAACATCGAGTAGAAGACGTACACCGGGATCAGCGGCTCGCCGTGCGTGGCGTACGCCGAACCCGCGGCGATCAGCGACGCCGTGCAGCCCGCCTCGGAGATGCCGTCGTGCAGCATCTGACCGGTCGGGGACTCCTTGTAGGCGAGCAGCAGATCGCGGTCGACCGCCTCGTACTGCTGCCCCAGCGGGTTGTAGATCTTCGCACTCGGGAAGAAGGCGTCCATACCGAAGGTGCGGTACTCGTCGGGCGCGATCAGCACGAAACGCTTGCCGATCTCCTTGTCCCGCATGAGGTCCTTCAGCACACGCACGAAAGCCATGGTGGTGGCGATCGACTGCTGACCGGACCCCTTCTTCGCGGCCGCGTACGTCTTCTCTTCCGGCAGCGGCAGCGGCTTCGCCCGTACGACACGGGTCGGTACGTACCCGCCCAGCCCATTGCGCCGGTCGTGCATGTACTGGATCTCTTCCGAGTCGCGACCCGGGTGGTAGTACGGCGGGTAGCCCTCGTCCAGCTGCTTGTCCGTGATCGGGATGTGCAGCCGGTCGCGGAAGCGCTTCAGGTCCTCGACCGTCAGCTTCTTCATCTGGTGGGTCGCGTTGCGGCCCTCGAAGTTCGGCCCCAGCGTCCAGCCCTTGACGGTCTGGGCGAGGATCACGGTCGGCTGGCCCTTGTGCGCCTTGGCCGCCGCGTACGCCGCGTACACCTTCTTGTGGTCGTGACCGCCGCGGCCCAGGTGCAGGATCTGGTCGTCGGTCATGTTCTCGACCATGGCGCGCAGCCGGTGGTCGTCACCGAAGAAGTGCTCGCGGATGTACGCGCCCGTCTCCGTGGCGTACGTCTGGAACTGGCCGTCCGGCGTCGTGTTCAGCTTGTTGACCAGCACGCCGTCGCGGTCCTGGGCGAGCAGCGGGTCCCAGCTCCGGTCCCAGACCAGCTTGATGACATTCCAGCCGGCGCCGCGGAACTGCGACTCCAGCTCCTGGATGATCTTGCCGTTGCCGCGCACCGGGCCGTCGAGGCGCTGCAGGTTGCAGTTGACGACGAAGGTCAGGTTGTCCAGGCCCTCACGCGCGGCGATGGACAGCTGGCCGAGCGACTCGGGCTCGTCCATCTCGCCGTCGCCGAGGTACGCCCAGACATGCGACTTGGAGGTGTCGGCGATGCCGCGCGCCTCCATGTAGCGGTTCATCCGCGCCTGGTAGATCGCACCGAGGGGGCCCAGACCCATCGAAACGGTCGGGAACTCCCAGAAGTCCGGCATCAGCCGCGGGTGCGGGTAGGACGACAGTCCGTACGGCGCCTTCGACTTCTCCTGGCGGAACGCGTCGAGCTGCTGCTCGCTCAGCCGGTCCAGCAGGAACGCGCGGGCGTAGATGCCGGGGGAGGCGTGCCCCTGGAAGAAGATCTGGTCGCCGCCGTCGCCCTCGTCCTTGCCGCGGAAGAAGTGGTTGAAGCCCACGTCGTACAGCGAGGCGGAGGAGGCGAACGTGGCGATGTGACCGCCGACGCCGATACCCGGGCGCTGCGCGCGCGACACCATCACGGCCGCGTTCCAGCGGGTCGCGTTGAGGACCTTGCGCTCGATCTCCTCGTTGCCGGGGAAGAACGGCTCGTCCTTGGTGGCGATGGTGTTGACGTAGTCCGTGCTGCGCATCTCCGGAACGGCGACGCGCTTCTCCCGCGCGCGCTCGATCAGACGGAGCATCAGGTAGCGGGCGCGCTCACGGCCCCGCTCGTCGACGGCGGCGTCGAGGGAGTCGAGCCATTCCTGGGTTTCTTCGGGATCGAAGTCCGGGACCTGGCTCGGAAGGCCGCCAATGATGATCGGATTGCGATCGGATCCGGAAGCCACGCTGTTCCTTCGCTGGTTGGGTCGTGAGGGGTGTCGCGCCGCCTCCATCGTGTACCCCGGGAACGCAAACGTCATCTCTACCGAGGGGTAACCCCCGCCCGGTGAGAAGGCTCGTCGTCAGCCCCAGGACGGGTCCGAGGAGGATCCGAGGATGGGTCCGGCCAAATCGCAACCTTACGCCCAACACGTTCACGCGTTCCGTAAGGCTGTTCGCCCTCGAACGGCCCACCGAAGCCGCGTAGGCTTACAAAAGTGCCGGAATGGGGTGTGGGATGAGTCACCGGACGGCCTGTGGCCGGGTCTGGAGTTGCGGTGAACCCGCCCTATCCGTCACCGTTTCGGCTGTCTCCACGGCCGGGTACTTGCGCGATCGGTCCCGCACGTGTGGACTACGGCCAACGCCCACGCACGCGCGTGGGCTGAAGGTATTCCCCAAAACATGATCAGGAGGCAATCCGTGAGCGCGACCGCGGACCACGCGGAGGAGCGGACCAACCCGGCAGCACGCCTGGGGTTCGAGCCCGGACAGGTGGTCCAGGAGATCGGCTACGACGACGACGTCGAGCAGGAACTCCGTGAGGGTATTGAGGCCATCACCGGCCAGGAAATCGTCGACGAGGATTACGACGACGTCGCTGACGTCGTTGTTCTCTGGTTCCGTGACGAGGACGGCGACCTTACGGACGCGCTGGTGGACGCCATTGGTCTGCTCGAGGACGGCGGCCAGGTGCTGCTGCTGACCCCGAAGACCGGCCGTGACGGGTACGTCGAGCCCAGCGACATCAGCGAGGCTGCGCAGACGGCGGGTCTTTCCCAGACCAAGACCGTCAGCGCGGGCAAGGACTGGAGCGCCGGCCGGCTGGTGACCCCGAAGGCAAAGCGCTGAGCCACCGCCGCGTCCGAGCAGACTCCTCATGAGCAGGCTGCGCCCAAGGCGAACCAGGGCCCCCGCCGACATCAGTCGGCGGGGGCCTTTGCGTAGGCTGTCTCACCCGTACAGACCACCCCGTACAGACCCCCGCAAAGATCACCTCTGAAGGGACGGCGTTTCATGGCGATCGAGGTCGGCACTCAGGCCCCGGACATCGAGCTCAAGGACAACCACGGCCGGACCGTGAAGCTCTCCGACTTCCGCGGCGAGAAGAATGTGGTGCTGCTCTTCTACCCGTTCGCCTTCACCGGTGTCTGCACGGGCGAACTGTGCGCGCTCCGTGACGAGCTGCCGCAGTTCGTCAACGACGACGTGCAGCTGCTCGCCGTCTCCAACGACTCGATCCACACGCTCCGCGTCTTCGCCGACAAGGAGGGCTTCGAGTACCCGCTCCTGTCGGACTTCTGGCCGCACGGTGAGGCCTCGCGCGCGTACGGCGTCTTCGACGAGGAGAAGGGCTGCGCGGTGCGCGGCACCTTCATCATCGACAAGGAGGGCGTGGTGCGCTGGACCGTCGTGAACGCGCTGCCCGACGCCCGCGACCTGAACGAGTACCTCAAGGCGCTCAACAACCTCTGAGACCCACCGGCCCCGGAGCGGCCTTCCGCAGGCGGAAAATCGGGACTTGACAGCTACTGCGGGCGGGAACCGGTCACTAGGATCGACTCGTTGATCCGATACCAGCGCAATACGGGGTGCCTCGGCCCCTCGACATCACATGGGAGGACTCGTGGGAGTCAGCCTCAGCAAGGGCGGCAACGTCTCGCTGACCAAGGCCGCCCCCAACCTGACCGCGGTCATCGTCGGTCTGGGCTGGGACGCTCGTACCACCACCGGGGGTGACTTCGACCTCGACGCCAGCGCCCTGCTGACCAACACGGAGGGCAAGGTCACCAACGACTCGAACTTCGTCTTTTTCAACAACCTCAAGAGCCCCGACGGTTCCGTCGAGCACACCGGTGACAACCTCACCGGTGAGGGCGAGGGCGACGACGAGGTCATCAAGGTGAACCTGGCCGGTGTGCCGGCCGACGTTGCCAAGGTAGTGTTCCCCGTCTCGATCTACGAGGCCGAGGCGCGGCAGCAGAGCTTCGGCCAGGTCCGCAACGCGTACATCCGCGTGGTGAACCAGGCCGACAACGCGGAGCTCGCGCGCTACGACCTGAGCGAGGACGCCTCGACCGAGACCGCGATGGTCTTCGGCGAGCTCTACCGCAACGGTCCGGAGTGGAAGTTCCGGGCAATCGGCCAGGGTTACGCCTCGGGCCTGCGCGGCATCGCGCAGGACTTCGGCGTCAACGTCTGAGCCTGAGCCAGACCGCCTTCCCGTCCGGCGTCGCACGCGACATGTGCGGCGCCGGACGTGCCTGACCACTCATCCGTACCGCGGGGAGGATGCAAGATCATGGGCGTTACGCTCGCCAAGGGAGGCAATGTCTCCCTCTCCAAGGCCGCACCGAACCTCACTCAGGTCCTGATCGGGCTCGGCTGGGACGCGCGCTCCACCACTGGAGCCCCCTTCGACCTCGACGCCAGCGCACTGCTGTGCGAGAACGGCCGGGTGCTCGGCGACGAGTACTTCGTCTTTTACAACAACCTCAAGAGCCCCGAGGGCTCCGTCGAGCACACTGGTGACAACCTGACCGGTGAGGGCGAGGGCGACGACGAGTCGCTGCTGGTCGACCTCTCCCAGGTGCCCGAGCGCGTGGACAAGATCATTTTCCCGGTCTCCATCCACGACGCAGACAATCGCGGCCAGACATTCGGCCAGGTCAGCAATGCTTTCATTCGCGTGGTGAATCAGGCCGACGGTCAGGAACTGGCTCGCTACGACCTCTCCGAGGACGCCTCCAGCGAGACCGCGATGATCTTCGGTGAGGTGTACCGGTATGGCGGCGAGTGGAAGTTCCGGGCCGTAGGGCAGGGGTATGCGTCGGGCCTGAGAGGCATCGCCCTAGACTTCGGGGTCAACGTTTCGTAAAGCCGCGCACGGCGCGGGGGAGACCCGTACTTACACGATGGGGTAACCAGTGGTTCTCAAAACCTTCGGCTGGTCCTTTGCCGTCACGGCAATTGGACTGGCATTCGCCGCCTGGCAGTGGGGGTGGGAGGCGTTCGGGGTCGTACTGATCCTGTCGATCCTCGAGATCTCACTGTCCTTCGACAACGCGGTGGTCAACGCCGGAATCCTGAAGAAGATGAATGCCTTCTGGCAGAAGATCTTCCTCACCGTCGGCATCCTGGTCGCCGTCTTCGGTATGCGGCTGGTCTTCCCCGTAGCCATCGTCGCCATCAGCGCCAAGGTCGGCCCGATCGAAGCGATCGAGCTGGCGATGGACAATCCCGATCAGTACGAGTCGCTGGTCACGGACGCCCACCCGGCGATCGCCGCCTTCGGTGGCATGTTCCTGTTGATGATCTTCCTGGACTTCATTTTCCAGGAGCGCGACATCAAGTGGCTCGGCTGGCTGGAGCGTCCGCTGGCCAAGCTCGGCAAGATCGACATGCTGTCGGTCTGCATCGCGCTGATCGCCCTGATGGTCACGGCGATGACCTTCGCCGAGCACGCGCACACCAGCACGGGCTACCTGGACAAGTCGGACACCGTCCTGCTCTCCGGCGTCGCCGGCCTGATCACGTACCTCATTGTCGGCGGCCTCTCCGGCCACTTCGAGAACAAGATCGAAGAGGAAGAGGAGCGCGAGCACGAGGAGGAGGAGAAGGCCAAGGCGGAGGGCAAGCCCGTTTCCGTGGTCGGCCTCGCGGGCAAGGCTGCGTTCTTCCTCTTCCTCTACCTGGAAGTCCTCGACGCGTCCTTCTCGTTCGACGGTGTCATCGGCGCCTTCGCGATTACGAACCACATCTTCTGGATGGCGCTCGGCCTCGGCATCGGCGCGATGTACGTACGTTCGCTCACGGTCTACCTGGTCCGCCAGGGCACCCTTGACGACTACGTCTACCTGGAGCACGGCGCGCACTACGCGATCGGCGCGCTCGCGGTCATCCTGCTCGTCACCATCGAGCACGAGATCAGTGAGCTCATCACCGGTCTTGTCGGTGTCCTCCTGATCGCCGGGTCGTTCTGGTCCTCGCTGCACCGCAACAAAAAGATCGCTGCCAGCGGGGGAGATGACGGCGCCCCCGGCGAGAAGGCCGAGATTCCGTCCGGGGTGTGACCCACCAGATGGTGTGACCCGGCAGGTATTGAGGAACGCTCTGACGTGGGGCGGTCACGAGGCATTGGCCTCGCGGCCGCCCTGCGGCGTGAGTGCCGCGGCTTTACGAGACACCTGGGGGTGGGATGGCTTTCTGGGACAGCCTGCGACGGGACAGGGCGGAACAGTTCGCGTCCGGCAGTGCGGCAACCAACGCGATCGAACTGACCAAGCGGCACCCGACGGTCTCGCTCAGCAAGCAGGGCGCCGACAGCGGCAATCTGCGGGTCAACCTGTCCTGGCGGATGCGGACTTCCGACATCGGGGGCAGGCAGCGGCGCAGCGGCAGCGTCTGGCGGCGGCCGTTCAAGTTCTTCCAGCCGGATGCGGTCCAGGCGCACACCCAGGGCGTGGTCAATGTCGACCTCGACCTGGGCTGCCTGTACGAGCTGGCGGACGGCACCAAGGGCGTGGTGCAGCCGCTGGGCAGCTTCTTCGGCAGCCTGAACGCGCCGCCGTACATCAAGCTCAGCGGCGACGACCGGTTCGGCGCCCCGTCGGGCGAGACGATCTATGTGAACCTCGACCAGCGCGAGTCGATAAAGCGACTACTGGTCTTCGTGTACATCTACGACCAGACGCCGGCCTTCGACCGTACGCACGCCGTGGTCACGCTCTTCCCGAGCAACGGCCCGCGGATCGAGATCGAGCTCGACGAGCGTGCCCCGCAGGCGCGTTCGTGCGCGGTCTTCACCGTCGAGAACGTCAAGGGCGATCTGGTGGTGCGGCGCGAGGTGAAGTTCGTCTACGGCTTCCAGGCGGAGCTCGACCGGCTGTACGGGTGGGGGCTGCAGTGGGGGCGCGGCTACAAGACCAAGATCTGACGGAGGTCCGCTGTCCTCTGCCGTCCTCCGCTGTCGTCCGCCCTAGGGGCGGACGAACTGGGGGCCCTGCGGCGGCAGCCTGAAGTTCGGGTCCGGCGCGAAGGCAGCGGCGGCGGCCGGCTGCGGGTAGCCGTAGGCGGGCTGTGTCGTCGCTGACTGGGGGTAGCCGTAGGCGGGGGCAGGTGCGGGTGCCGGCTGGGGCGCGGCGGGCTGCGGGTAGCCGTACGCGGGCTCGGCGGGCGGCTGGGCGGGCGGGACGGGGGGCGCCGACGGCTCGGAGGCCGGTGCGGGCTCTGTTGCCGCTGTCGCTCCCTCGGGGGAGCTCTCGTTCCCTGTCTCGTCCACGGAGATGCCGTGGTCGGTGGCCAGCCCGATCAGACCGTTCGAGTAGCCCTCGCCCAGCGCCCGGAACTTCCAGCCCTCGCCGCGCCGGTACAGCTCGCCGCAGATCAGCGCGGTCTCCGCACCGGTCTCCGGTCTGACCTCGAAGTAGGCGAGCGGCTCGCCGCTGCCGGCCGCCGTGGCGTCGTACACCTCGATGCGCAGGTCCCGTACGCGTTCGAACGGGACGTCGTCCGTGGAGGCGACGATCAGGACCCGGTCCACGGCGGGTTCGAGCGTCGCCAGGTCCGTCTGCACCGAGTCGGTGACACAGTCCGGGAGCCGCTTCTTGCCCAGGCTCCGGACCAGGCCGGAGGGGTGGCGGGGCTGGTTGTAGAAGACGAAGTCCTCGTCGGAGCGCACGCGCCGGTCGACGCCGAGCAGCAGAGCCGAGGCGTCCACTTCTGGGACGTCGGGGCCCGGGGTCCAGCGCAGTACGGCCCGTACGGCCGTCGCATCGAGCGGGACGTTCGAGCCCTTCAGCATCGCGTGCGTCATGCCCTTCATCCTGCCTTCCCGCTGGTGGTACGGACAACGCGGGGGCCTGTTCGGTACGTCCGGCGGAGTGGACCTTCCACCCGAGTTACCTGGAATTCATCCACCTGGGGAACTCTTGACACCCTCCCCTACGTACTATTACCGGCCACACATCGACAGGCCATTGCGGCAGCACGGGGGGACCTTCATGCATCATTTCGGGCATATCCCGCGCTCTGTCCGGGACGGCCTCTTCCATCAGGCGCCGGGCGAGTTCAATGCGGAGTCCCCGGCGAAGACGCTTGCGGCCGCCCTGGGAGCCACGCTCTACAGCCCGGCCACGCGGCCGAAGATCGCCGACGACGTGGCGAAGCAGGCCGGGCGCGGAGTCGTCTCCATGGTGCTCTGCCTGGAGGATTCCATCGACGACGCGGAAGTCGGCAACGCCGAGGAGAACCTCGTCCGGCAGTTCGCGGAGCTCGACGCGCGGGGTACGGAGCCGCCGCTGCTGTTCGTCCGGGTGCGCGAGCCCGAGCAGATTCCGGACCTCGTGCACCGGCTCGGGCCCTCGGCGCGGCTGTTGTCCGGATTCGTACTTCCGAAGTTCACCGAGGACCGTGGAGTCGGCTTTCTGGAGGCGCTCGCGGCGGCGGAAGCCGAGTGCGGACAACGGCTGTTCGCGATGCCGGTCCTCGAATCGCCGCAGCTGCTCCACCTGGAGACCAGGGCCGAGACACTCCGCGGCATCGCCCGCACCGTCGACAAGTACCGGGAGCGGGTGCTCGCGCTGCGCCTCGGGGTCACCGACTTCTGCTCGGCGTACGGGCTGCGCAGAGCGCCCGACATGACGGCGTACGACGTGCAGATCGTGGCCGGCGTCATCGCCGACGTGGTGAATGTCCTCGGGCGCTCCGACGGCACGGGGTTCACGATCACCGGGCCCGTGTGGGAGTACTTCCGGGTCCAGGAGCGGATGTTCAAGCCGCAGCTGCGCCGCAGCCCCTTCATGGGGGAGGCGGAGAAGCTGCGTGCGGCGCTCATCGAGCACGACATGGACGGTTTGCTGCGGGAAATCTCCCTCGACCGCGCCAACGGGCTGCTCGGCAAGACCTGCATTCACCCCTCGCACGTCCTGCCCGTGCACGCGCTGTCGGTGGTCAGCCATGAGGAATTCAGCGACGCACAGGACATCCTGCGGCCCGAGCGGGGCGGCGGCGGAGTGCTGCGTTCCGCGTACACGAACAAGATGAACGAAGTGAAGCCGCACCGCGCCTGGGCCGAACGCACGCTGCAGCGCGCCGAGGCCTTCGGTGTGGCGCGGGAGGACGTCGGCTTCGTGGAGCTGCTGACCGCCGGCATAGCCGGCTGAGATCCGGGACTGAGATGGAGACGGACGACGTGGTGTGGTCGGGAACGTGGGTCGCGGAGCGGCTCGGTGTCGAACTCGTCGGCGAAGGCGGCGAGGGCGGACCGGGCGATCTGAACGATCTGCTGGGCCTGGCCCTGCGCCGCAACCCGAAGCGGGCTCACCTGCTCGTCTCCAATGTGCTCGGCAAGCATGTGCCGCAGCTGCCCTCGCGGGTGTACGGAGCCGGGTTCGCGCTGGGCGAGGACGTACGAAAACTGCTGGGCGAGGCCGCGGCCACCGACGCGGTGGTCCTCGGGTACGCCGAGACGGCGACCGGCCTCGGCCACGCGGTGGCGGACGGCGTGGGCGTCGCGCCGTACCTCCACTCGACGCGCCGCCCGGTGGCGGGCGTGGCGACGGCGGGCGGCTTCGAGGAGTCCCACTCGCACGCCACGTCGCACCTGCTGCTGCCGGAGGACCCGGCGTTGCTCGCGGGCCAGGGGCCACTGGTTCTGGTCGACGACGAGTTCTCCACCGGCAACACGGTGCTCAACACCATCCGCGACCTGCACGAGCGCTACCCGCGCGAGTGGTACGTGATCGTGGCCCTGGTCGACATGCGCTCGGCGCGGGACCGGGGCAGGCTGGACGATTTCGCGCGGGAGATCGGCGCGCGGGTCGACCTGCTCGCGATGGCATCGGGAACGGTCCGCCTGCCGGAGGACGTACTGGAAAAGGGCCAGGCATTGGTGGCCCACCACGAGTCCCTGCCGACCACACCCACGACTGCCGCTGTCCCTGCCGTCGTCGCTGCCAACTTCGCCCGCATCGACCTCGACTGGCCCGTCGGTGTGCCCGACGGCGGGCGGCACGGGTTCCTGCCCGCCCACCGCGCCGACCTTGAGGACGCGCTGCCGGGCATGGCGGAACGTATCGCCGGGGCGTTGCCCGAGGGCGCCCGCCGCGTACTCGTCCTCGGCTTCGAGGAGTTGATGTACGCGCCGCTCAGGCTGGCCGGTGCGCTGGAGGAGCGCGTCGGCGCCGAGGTGCGGTACTCGACCACCACGCGCTCACCCGTGCTCGCCGTCGACGACCCCGGCTACGCCATCCGCACCCGGCTCGTCTTCCCGGCACACGACGCCCCCGCCGACGGCCCCGGCGCGCGCTACGCCTACAACGTGGCCGGCGCCGGCTTCGACGCGGTGGTCGCCGTGGTCGACTCCGCCGCCGACACCCCCGAGCTGTACGCCCCCGACGGCCTCCTCGCCCGGCTCGCCGCCCACATCCCGCATGTGGTGCTGGCGGTCGTCCCCTCGTACGTACCCGAGCCGTACGCACCCGAGAACGTCTCGCACACCGAGAACGCCCCGCACGCCCAGCACGCCCCCGAACGGCAGGAACCGCCCATGCCCGAGCCCCTCCGCGGCCCCGCCTTCTCCTCGTATGCCCCGGAGGACGTCGGCTGGCTGCTCCAGGACCTCTCTGACGTCGAGCTCGAAGCACCGACGGAGGAGCGCGAGGAGGCGATCCAGAGCGGCGGCGCGCACTACGCCGAGTCGCTGCCCGTCGAGTACCAGCCGAGCGCCCAGTACCAGGAGCTCTTCAAGGCGGCCCTGGAGACCTCGGCCGCCCGCATCGCCCGCGCGGTCGCCGTCGTGACGGAGACGGTCCTCGCCGAACGGTCCCCGCGCCCCGTACTGGTCTCACTCGCCCGCGCCGGCACGCCCGTCGGCGTACTGATGCGCCGCTGGGCGCAGTACCGCCACGGCCTCGACCTGCCGCACTACGCCGTCTCCATCGTCCGGGGCCGCGGCATCGACCGGACCGCCCTGCGCTGGCTGGCCGCGAACCACGACCCGGCCGACGTCGTCTTCGTCGACGGCTGGACGGGCAAGGGCGCGATCACCCGCGAACTGGCCGACGCGCTCAGCGCCTTCGACGGCTTCGAGGGCTTCGACGGCTCCGAGGGGTCCCAGGGATCCCCGGCCTTCAACCCGGAGATCGCCGTCCTCGCCGACCCCGGCAGCTGCGTAAAGACGTACGGCACCCGCGAGGACTTCCTCATCCCCTCCGCCTGCCTCAACTCGACCGTATCCGGCTTGATTTCGCGTACGGTCCTGCGTTCCGATCTGGTCGGCCCGGGCGACTTCCACGGCGCGAAGTTCTACCGCGAGCTCGCCGCCGACGACGTGTCCGGCCACTTCATCGACACCGTCGCCGCCCGCTTCGACGAGGTCGCCGACGAAGTGGACGCCGAGGTGAAGGAGCTGCTCTCGGCGGACCGGGACCCCACCTGGGAGGGCTGGGCGGCCGTCGAGCGGATCAGCGAGGAGTACGGCATCCACGACGTGAACCTCGTCAAACCGGGCGTGGGCGAGACGACCCGCGTCCTGCTGCGCCGCGTCCCCTGGAAGATCCTCGCCAAGCGCGACGCAGGCGCCGACCTCGACCATGTGCGCCTGCTGGCGGAGCAGCGCGGGGTACCGGTCGAGGAGGTCGACGGGCTCCCGTACACCTGCGTCGGGCTGATCCACCCCCGGTACACGCGCGGCGCGACGGGCGCGGACGGCAAGGCGGTGGCATCCAAGTGACTGCCGAACGCCCTCCCGTCCTGGTGGCGAGTGACCTCGACCGCACGCTGATCTACTCGGCGGCGGCCCTCGGCCTGCGCATGCCCGATGCGGAGGCGCCGCGCCTGCTCTGCGTCGAGGTGTACGAGAGCAAGCCGCTCTCGTACGTCACGGAGGCCGCCGCCGGCCTGATGACGCAACTCGCCGCCGACACCTGCTTCGTACCGGCGACCACCCGCACCCGCGAGCAGTACCAGCGCATCCAACTCCCCATCCCCACCCCCCGGTTCGCGATCTGCGCCAATGGCGGCCACATCCTGGTCGACGGGGTGTCCGACCCGGACTGGCAGGAGCAGGTGGCGAAGACCCTCGCGGACGAATGCGCCTCCCTGCCCGAGGTCCGCGCCCACCTCGTCCGCGCCGCTGACCCGGCCTGGCTGCTCAAGGAGCGGGTGGCCGAGGACCTCTTCGCGTATCTCGTCGTGGAGCGCGCGCTGCTGCCGGACGAATGGGTGAAGGAACTCGGCGAGTGGGCCGAGGCCAAGGGCTGGACGGTCTCGCTGCAGGGTCGCAAGATCTACGCCGTACCCAAGCCCCTCACCAAGAGCGCGGCCATGCGCGAGGTGGCCCGCCGCACCGGCGCCACGCTCACCCTCGCCGCAGGCGACTCCCTCCTCGACGCGGACCTGCTGCTGGCGGCGGACCGGGGCTGGCGTCCTGGGCACGGCGAGCTGGCCGACACGGGCTGGACCGCCCCGCAGGTCACGGTCCTGCCGGAGCGGGGTGTCGCGGTGGGCGAGGAGATCCTGCGGTCCTTCATTCGCACGGCCGCCCGATTCCAGGTCTGAGCGCGAGATCCGGCCGACCTGTGATATTTGGGAGGGACCTGACCAGTCCAACCTGACAGGGAGCGCGATGAGCAAGGGAAACAGCCTCAAGATCACCGATGAGCTGTATGCGTACGTCATGGCGCACAACTCGCCGCTGGACGCCGTGCAGCGCGAGCTCGTGGAGACGACGCAGACACGCTTTCCGGAGTACGCGGGCATGCAGTCCGCCGAGGAGGAGGGGACGCTGCTGGCCTTCCTGGTACGGCTGACCGGCGCCCGGCACATCGTCGAGGTCGGCACCTTCACCGGCTTCTCTGCACTGTCGATGGCGCAGGCGATGCCCGCCGACGGCCGGCTGATCGCGTGCGACATTTCGGAGGAGTGGACGGCGTACGGGCGCGAGGCGTGGGAAAAGGCGGGCGTCGGGGACCGCGTCGAGCTGCGGATCGGCCCTGCCCTGGACACCTTGCGCGCGATGCCGGCGGAGCCGCACATCGACTTCGCCTACATCGACGCGGACAAGGTCAACTACGTCCCGTACTGGGAGGAGCTGGTGCCGAGGATGAGCCGGGGCGGGGTGATCGCCACGGACAACGTCCTCTACGGCGGCCAGGTCGTCGACCCGGACGCGACGGGGTCCGCGGCCGCGATCAAGGAGTTCAACGACAGGGTGACGGCCGACGAGCGCATGGAGAGCGTGATGCTCCCGGTGGCAGACGGCCTGACCCTGTCACGAAAGCGCTGACCAGGACGGAAGCAGCGGGCTCAGCTGCAGCACCCACCGCCGCAGCAGCCTCCCCCGCCACCACCGGCAGCGGGCGCGGGCCCGGCGGACTTGGCGGTTCCGCCGACGGCGACCGCGGACAGCAGCTTGACGGTGTCCTCGTGTCCGTCGGGGCAGGTGGCGGGCGCGGAGGACTCGGCCATGGGCCGGTTCAGCTCGAAGCTGGTGCCGCAGGAGCGGCAGCGGTACTCGTAACGGGGCATGCACACAGGTTACTGAGTCCCGCAATGGCTCAGGAGCCCGCGCCCCGCTCCTCCCGTATGTCCGACACGACCCGGGCCACGGCCCGCCGTACGGCCTCCGTCTCGGTCAGGAAGTGCCAGTAGTCGGGGTGACGGCCCTCAAGGCCCGCGACGGCCCGGTCCAGCCTGGCCACGGAGTCGTCCAGCGGGCGGGCATGCCGGGGATCGGGGGTGTTGCGCCCGGCCATGGCCAGCCGCTGCGCGTCCCGGATGGCGAACCGCGTGCGCTGGATCTCCTGCTGCGGATCCTTGGCCACGGCATTGAGCCGCTGCAGCCGGTCGCCGGCCGCCGACACCGCCTCGTCGGTGGAGTTCAGGAGTGCCCTGACCGTACTGAGCAGGGAAGTGGCGTCGGGCCAGCGCTGCTCGTCGCGCGCCTTCGCCGCCTCCCTGATCTTCTCCTCGGCCTGCCGGACGGTGCTCGCCGTCTGCGCGGGTACGCCCTGCAGGTCCTGCCAGCACGCCACCGTGAACCGGCGCCGCAGCTCACTCAGGATCGGCTCGACCTTCTCGGCCCGGGTCGTCAGCGCCTGCGCCCGGGTCCGCAGCGACACCAGCCGCCGGTCGATCTCGGCGGCCCGCTCCGGCAGCCGCTCGGCCTCGGCCCGTACCGCCTCGGCATCGCGCAACACCTGGTCGGCGCGCTGCAGCGTCTCCGGTACGCCGTGCCGCCCGGCGCCCTGATTGAGCTTGGTCAGCTCGGGCGCGAGGGCGGCCAGCCGCGCGGCGAGATCATCGGCCTTGAGCCCCGAGGCCCGTACGGTATCGAGCGCGTTGCTGGCCGCGAGGAGCATCTGCCGGGCCCGCTCCACGGCGGGCGCGAGCCGGGCGAGCTGTGTCTCGGCGGTGTCGAGCAGTGGCCCGAGCCCCTGCGCGAAGCGGTCGAGCTCGCCATTGACCCGTACCAGCTCGTCCTTGGCCTTGGTCAGCTCCGCCCGCGCTCGCGCAGCGGTCGAGGCCTCCAAGTCGTCCCGGTCGAGATCGTGCGCGTCGACGGCCGTGATGTACGCATGACTAACCTCGTCGATACGCCGCCCGAGCGCCGCGAAGTCCTCAACGACCTTGCGTGCCTTGGCCGAACTGTCCACTGCGGTAATCGTCTCGATCGAGATCCGCAGGTCACGCTGCGCGGTATCCAGCTCGTAAAAAGCCGCGGCGGCCGCATCCTTGGCGGCCTGCGCATCGGCCCTTACGCTCTCGCCCCGCCCCCCGAACCAGCGTCTCGTACCGCCCCCGCCGCCCGCGAAGGCGAAGGGAAGCGCGGCGATCAGCGGCACCGGCAGAAGCACGAGCGCGACGACGTCCCGGACGGCACCCGCTTTCGTACGGCGGCGTACTTGCTGCGTGTACGGCTGCGTGCGTGTCGCCGTCACATCCCTCTCCCGTGCTGTGTCCGCCCTGCCCGGCTACATTCTCCCACCAGGTAAAGACGAACACACGGGCCGATTAGTTCGGGCTTTGCACCCTGACTTCGCCGTTGTCACTGCGTGCCCTCACGACATGCGGGCTGCCGGAGTCGCGCGGCACGTCCACGTTGACGTCGCCGTTGTCGCTCTTGGCCGTCACGTTGTAGGTGGCTCGGGGCAGGTCGATGTTGATCTCACCGTTGTCACTACTGGCCTCCACAAGCCCAGGCACCCCCACAAATGCCAGCCAGACACTCCCGGAGTCGGCGCTGACGTTCACCTGCTTGGACGAGATCCCCTGCCCGCGGACGTCCCCGTTCGAGCTCTCCAGATCCAGAGCACCGCTGGAGTCCTTGACGATCACTTCACCGTTGTCGGAACGGATCTTGAGCGCGGTATCGAACCCGGCGGCAGTCACGCTCCCGTTGTCGTCCCTGACGGTCACCGCGACGCCACGCGGCACGGTCACCCGATGCCACGAGTCGCAGTCACTGGCCAAGGCGGTGCAGTGCTGCCGGAGCACCAGCCGCCCGTCCTTCATCTCCCAGGTGGACTCGGGCCCCTCCCCGAGAAACACCCACCCGTCGGCCCGCCGAGTGACCTCCACGTCCTTGACGTCACCAGGCACGACCTCAAGCACGGAATTGTCGGCATCGATGGTCAGAGCGCCCCCACTGAATGCAAACGCCTTCTCCTCGGCGGGCGCGTCCTTGGCCTGCGAGCCACCACATCCACTCAGCGCAACCACGGCGACGACGGCCCCGCCGACGGCAAGGAAGGTGCGGGTGTGAAGTGCCACGGTGATCGTTCCCCCAGGTAGTCCCACTGACGAGCCCCCACCGTACGAACGGAACCCATCCCAAGACGATGCGGCCGCCCACCGAACAGCAGGGGGGTTAACCCCACCCCACCCCATGACGGCGCCCGCCAGCGACCCCTCCCACCCCCGACCAGGCAACGGGTTGGGATCCGGCCCCCTGGGCCATGTACGCTGTTGCCTCATCCACGGGTGCGTAGCTCAGGGGTAGAGCGCTGCTCTTACAAAGCAGATGTCGGCGGTTCGAAACCGTCCGCGCCCACCAGTAGGTAGCACGACAAAGGCCCAGGTCACCGGCAGTAAGCCGGAAGCCTGGGCCTTTGTCGTTTCTCCACACCCCGCGCACGGCGCACGGCGCGGGGCACAGCGCCTCTGCGGCGCGGCCTGCCTCCTGTCTCCGCCCCGGCCGGCCGCGCCCGGCGGCGCGCTGCGCGCTCGGGGGATGGGGACAGGAAGCCCGATGTGGCTGGGGCGGTCGGCCCTGCCGGATAGTGCGGGGAATCACGGGGAACAGCGGAGAACGTACTCTGCGGCTATCGGGCGCCAGTGCTGTTCCGCCGCAGGTCAGCAGAGTTCCGGAGCCGCCGACCGCCGGCCCGCTCGTAGCCGCCTACATACACCACCGCCGCCAGCAACTCCCGCGCCTGCCGAGGGTTGACAACGACCCGACGGTCAATCTCTTGGACGGCTTGCTTTCCCAGGCCGGCACACGCATCACATGGACGATCCGGCCCGTGCTCTTCCTGCCGCTCGCTGCACCGCCAAGGCGCCGAACTCCCAGCCTGCGCATACGACTTCGAGCCCCACGCACCCGGCCGGCGCGCGCCCCGCGGGCGGAGGTATGGCCCGGCGCCCGGGCCTGTGGCCCGGGCGCCGAGACCCATTTCGGTGAGCTGCGCTACGCGATTCTCTGTTACCAGTGACCGTGACCGTGACCGTGGCCATGGCCGTGTTCGCAGCCCATTTCGGAACCGACGTGGTTCCACTGTGCGCCTGGACTGCCCTCGCCGTTCAGCAGGTTGCCGGCCAGGCCGTTGGCCACCCCGACCTGGCCGAGGATGTCGACGTTCAGGTCGTGGGACTTGCACCCGCCGCCATGCATGGCGGCCGCGCCTTGGGCGGTGGCGGTGCCGGTGCCTATGAAGCTGATGCTACCGACGATGGCGGCCGCAACAGCGGCCTTGTGAAGCTTGCGCATTTCTCCTCCTTGGGATGAGTAGAGCGCACCACCAAAAGATCCACTTGGCGCTCAATTCGGAGGCTAATCCGATATCTCCCAAAGCGCTCATCGGAGCTGGCATCCGGGGCCCTGAGGCTCAACCGGTCACGGAGACTTCTTACGGGGCCGGCACAAGTCAGGGGTCGCGTTCACCGTCTTCAGCAGGTACAACCTGCCCATCCTGGCGCCTACACACGTGATCAACTCGTCAAGGTCCCGCCAGCAGGGGCCGGTTGCTCTCTGGTTCCAACTCTCGTCGACGGTCCGCCACATCGAGAGCACCGGATGCCCGAAGCTTCCCCGGCCGGCGGGAAGGTACCGATGGGCGTAGCCGGGCATCAGCACCGGCGCCTCCGCCAGATGGCGCCGCGCCGTGTCCAGTGCCGCCGCCCCATCGGTCGGACGCTCACCCCAGCCCGCGTACCAGAACCCGTTGTGCTCGACGCTGAGGAGAACGCCCTCAACCGGCCGGTCGAGCTGTCGATGCAAGCTGTCCAGAGACGTGCGGCTTCCGCCCCATCCTTGCCCCTCGTTACTGATCACCGCCGCACGCTGACCCCAACGGGGGTCGGCCGTCACGCAGTAGCACGCGCTCCGTCTCAGTTTCCTTCTCATTCAGCCGCGTTCACAGACGTTCAGAGAGATCCCGCCCACAAGCCCTCCCCAGCAGCAGGCTGCCCATGAACGCAGGTGAACGCCCCTGCACGCCACCCAGCACCCCACCAACAGGCCTTGGAAAAAGCGTGCGCCCCCGAGCAACAGCCTTGGGCCGCCGTGCACCGGTTCGCGGAGCGGTGCGCCTTCCGCCGACGGCATGCGCCCCGTAACCCTGGACCAGTCCGCTCGACAGCCGAGACCAGGGGTGGGAATCGTGGCTACTACGCAGTCCAGGTGTGGAGCGCTGACGGAGAGGGGAACCCGGTGCCGGCGACTGGCGATGGTGGACGCGTCGAGGTGCAATCTCCACCGCGGCGACTGGTCCTCGTACACCGTCCAGAGGCGCAAGGAAGCCGAGCGCAAAGCGAAGGCACCAAGGCGTCGCAAGTGACACAGTCGCGGGTGCGGTGACATCCATGGCTGACATCAACGGCAGCGGACAGCAGCGGCACCGCGCAGGCCTTTGGCATCCAGATCTGACGGCGAGGTGCTGCCCGAATCGCGGCCACCCAAGGGGCCATGATCTCTCTCCCCATGGCCGCTCCCGCCCAAAGCCGCTCGCTCCACCGACGTCTGCATTCGCGCCAGAGTTCGGGGGATCCGGGTTAAGGAGCACACTGGGGGTATGGCCCTACCTGAAATGCATGATTGCTCGGCCTGTTCGGACGGCGCCGCGCAGGACACAGTCCTTCACCAAGATCTCGTCGTCGGAGCACCGCTGTCCATGGAGGATCTCACCGACGTGCAGCGCCTCGACCGGTTCGCCCGCAAGTACGCTCACGACGGTTGCCAGGTCAGAGAAGTCCGGCGGGTCCCGCACGACAGCTTGAGCGGCTACGCCTGGTCTGTCCGCTTCACCGAGATTTCGTGACGATTCGTTTACGGGGCAGTTCAGGAAAGTGCCTGCGAAGACCGGCCGGACGGACAGTTTCGGACTTGGCGTAGCGGACGGCGATGTGCGCAGCGGAGGCGAACTGCGACGACGCCGCCGGCCCTCACGTCCTCGTTGCCGTGGCACATCTGGTGCTCGCCGATTCGGCAGGCGCCCGCCGTGTCCGGGCCGGGTCGTGCCGTCGTGGGGGCGGTCACCGCTTCTCGCCCTCGCGGCGGGGCCAGGAAGCGCCTGAGTATTCGTGGTGGTGATCGTCTTTGTGGTTCGGGTCTTTTGCGGGTGCGGCACCGCGCCGGTGTGTCCGGTTTCGGCACCCAGCAGATTTTGAGTCCCGCAGGCCGTACCGTCTCGGCTGTTCCGTGCTTCATGGAGCCACCCGGGCCTGCGCATCGGCGGTGGTCACGAGGCCGCGCTGCTCACGGCACGGTGCGCATGCGTACCGGCCGTAGCCCGAGCCGGACGTCGCCTCGACGGGGTCGATGAGGACGGTGGTCATCGATGGCCCCTCGTGCCAGTGGCACCAGACGCACCACGGGCGACGACATCAGCGACATCGCGCGGCAGCGTTCCCAGACACGGCCTAGCGCGCCACGCGGTAGCGGAGGTAGACGACTCTCGAGCTGAAGGTGCGGGTCTCGACGAGTTCGAGATCCACCCGGTGCTCGCGGTGGGGAAAGAACGGAATGCCACCGCCGACCAGCACCGGGTAGACCATGGCCCGGTATTCGTCGATGAGACCCAGCGCGGCCGCCTCGGCGGCGAGAGTCGCGCCGCCGATCGCGATGTCGCCCTCCCCCGGCTCGGCTCGCAGCCGCTCGATCTCCTCCGCCAGGCCGCCGGAGGCCAGGCGGGCATTGCCCTGCACCGCCGACAGCGTGGTGGAGAACACCACCTTGGGGAGCGGCTTCCAGAGCGCGGCCCACTCGAGCATGGAGTCGTCGAGCGATGGATCCTGGTCGGCGATCTCCCAGTACAGCATCGTCTCGTACAGCCGTCGTCCCAGCAGGTGGACGCCGACCTCTCGAATCTCGTCGATCCAGAAGCGAAAGACCTCCTCGTCGGGCGCTGTCCAGTCGAAGCCGCCGTCCGGCCCGACGATGTAGCCGTCAAGTGAGACGCTCATCGAATAGGTCACGCTGCGCATCAGCAGTCCTCCTCGGTAACGGGTTCGACAGTACGACCGCCGGACGCCGCAGGACTCGTTGCGGCTCGCGGGATCCCCTGGGCCAAGGAGGTTCTTTCTGGACTTGGCCGTCCCGGCGTGCCCCGGCGGCGTGCTGGTGAGTCCGGCAGAGCGTGGAGTCGACGTTCACCGTTCACCCGATGCGACTGCGCGCGTTGGCTCGCGCCTGGAGCTTGGTGAGCGGCCCTGCCCGCACTCCGTCGTCGCTGCGGCCGGCAGAAGCGGCTCCAGCACGGCCCATTGATCATCTGACAGATCTCCCCGCCCCACGCGAAGATCATCAAGAAGGGCGGCGACCTTTCAAAACACGGCCTGGGCGATGCGCTTGCCGTCGAAGCCGCCCTCGGTGCGCAGCTCGCGCAGCCGCGCACCGAGGGCGATCCTCGCGCTCTGGTAATCGCTGCGCACACGGTGGAACGTACCCGCGTGGCGAACTCTTCGGTACGGACGGCGTAATGCCAGGCGGCGTCACGGGTCTGGCAGGCGGCAAGGACGTCGGAGCAGCGTGCCAGTTGTTCGGTGGCACGCAAGAAGACGCCCTCCGCCCTGCCCGCTGATCGAGTGTGGAAACGGACGGCTCCGCGTACGCGTGCGTACGCGGAGACTGTCCCGTTCCGCGCTCCTTCGGCGTCAGCCCGGTGCCATGCGGCTGAGGGGTTCCCAGGTTCGGTACTGGTCGACGCGGGCCTCGTTCATCTCCTGGACGAGGTCGTACGATCGGCTGCCGACTATCAGGCGTCGCGGTGGCTCCGGCAGTTCCGCCAGCTTCATGATGACGGGTGCAGCGGTGCTCGGGTCCGGGCCGGCGTCCTCGCCCCACATCTCCGCCAGTTGGGCACGCAGCGTTTCGTATGCCGGGTCGGGTGTGGTCGCTGTGGTGCCTGCCGTGAACAGCCCCGTGGCGTAGCCGCCCATCTGCACATTGGTGACCCTGATCCCGAACTGCTCGACCTCCATCGCGAGCGCCTCGCTGACCGAGTCGAGCGCCGCCTTGCCCGCCCCGTAGAACCCGACGGAGGCCATGCCGCCGCTGCTGCCCATCGACGTGACCTGGAGGATGCGTCCGGAGCCCTGCGCACGCAGGTGGGGGATCACGGCCTGGGCCACCCACACCGCACCGAAGAAGTTGACGTCGAGGTGGTCTCGGATCTGTTCCTCCGTGGCCTCCTCCACCATTCCGTACAACAGGCCGCCGGCGTTGTTGACCACGACATCGAGTCGGCCGAAAGCCGCTGCCGCCCGTTCCACCGCCTCGAACACGGCTCGGCGGTCCGAGACGTCCAAAGTGAGCCGTACGAGATCGTCCGGATACTTCTCGGCCAGCTCGGCGAGTGGCTCAACATCGCGGGCGGCCGCCACGACGTGCTCTCCGGCGGACAGGGCGGCCTCGGCGAACGCACGGCCCAAGCCACGGGAAGCACCGGTGATGAACCAAGTCCTGGCGTTCGGCACAAATACTCACTCCTACTCAATGGAACGGAACGGTTCGTCTCGTCGAACGTTATCCGGTCCGCGTGCCCCACGCCAAGGAGTTTCTGCGCAAAGCCCGAGCGGCGGCCGCCGTCGCGTCAGTCGTCGAGAACGGCGACGTCGAGTCGGCAAAGGCGGTCCCGGTCCGCGATTACGTCGATTTCGGTGATCTTGTCGTCTGTGATCGTGAAGCTGAGCACCAGGAACAGTCGTCCGTGGGGCGCCATTGCCAGCCCGACCGTTCCGTCGAGCAGCGCCAGTCCCGTGAACCGGGCCCGTCCCGTGGCGGCCATCGCGCCCGTGGCCACCCTGTGGGCGCCGAGTACCACGATCGGTTCGAGGGTGGGGCCGACCGCGCGGTCGGCTCGTAGCACCACGTCCGGGTGGAGCAGTGCGACCAGCGCCTCGAAGTCCCCGCCCCGGGTGGCGGCCAGGAAGGCGTCGACGACTTGGCGCCGACGGGTCAGATCGGGGTCCGGCACGGTGGCGCCGCCTTTCACCCGGCGGCGGGCGCGGCTCGCGAGTTGTCTGGCCGCGGCCGGGGAACGCTCGATCATCGGGCCGATCTCGTCGAAGGGCACGGAGAACATGTCGTGCAGTACGAAGGCGAGCCGCTCGGCCGGCGTCAGCGTGTCGAGCACCACCAGCAGCGCCACCCCGACCGAGTCGGCAAGCAGCGCTTCCTCCTCGGGGTCGTGCCCGTCCTCGGGGCCGACGGCCGGGTCGGGCACCTGCACGTCGAGGGGATCCTCGCGCCGCGACTGGCGCGTACGCAGCATGTTCAGGCACACCCGTGACACCACCGTGGTCAACCACCCGGTGAGGTTCTCGACGCCGCCGGTGTCGGCGCGGCTCGCGCGCAGCCAGGCCTCCTGAACTGCGTCGTCGGCCTCACTCACCGAGCCGAGCATCCGGTACGCAACCGCCCGCAGGTGAGTGCGGTCCTCCTCGAATCGCTTGATCAGCAATGGGTTCTCGTCCATCGGTCACATTCCTCGCTCGCGGCGTGTCAAAGCAGCAGACACCGAGAACCTACTGATCCAACCGGGCAGTTGATCGCCCGACTCGAACGAATGTGGGAGTAGTCATGACTTCATCCATCCTCGTCACCGGCGGCACGGGCACCCTGGGAGGCCACGTCGTCCCGCTCCTTCGAGATGCCGGCTGCAAGGTGCGAGTGCTGAGCCGGCACAGCCGCGAGTCCGGGGACGGCATCGAGTACGTGACCGGCGACCTGCTCAAGGGCGAGGGGATCGAGGCCGCCGTGGACGGCGTCGAGATCATCCTGCACCTCGCGGGCGGCCCCAAGGGCGACGAAGAGGCGACCCGGAACCTGGTGCGGGCCGCGTCGCGGGCCGCTGGCGTGCGGCACCTCGTGTGTATCTCGGTCGTCGGGGCGGACAAGGTCCCGCTGGGCTACTTCAAGTCCAAGCTGGGCGCGGAGCGGGCCGTGGCCGAGTCCGGCCTGCCATGGACGACGCTGCGCGCCGCCCAGTTCCATGACCTGGCCCTGACCGTGGTCGAGAAGATGGCGAAGCTGCCGGTGATACCCGTCCCGGGCGGACTCCGGTTCCAGCCGGTCGATTCGCGCGAGGTGGCGGCCCGGCTCGTAGAACTGACGCTCGGCAAGCCGGCCGGCCTGGTGCCCGACCTGGCCGGGCCGAAGGTGTACGGGATGGCCGACCTGAGCCGCGGATACCTGCAGGCGCGCGGCAAGCGCCGCCCGATGATGCCGGTCCGGATGCCCGGAAAGGCCGGCCGCGCGTACCGGGCCGGCGAGAACCTGTCTCTCGAAGGGGCCGCTGTGGGTCGGCGGACCTGGGAGGACTTCCTGGCTGAGCGCCTGCGCTAGCGCACCCTGCCGTCCGCCCATCGCCGCGTTCCGTTGCTTCAGGGCCTTCGTGTGGTGTGCGGGAGATAGACGTACGCCGGACGGGACTGCTCCGGGGACGCGGCCCGAGGGGCGTCCGTGTCGATCAGGTGCACCATGAGAAACGACGCTGCCCGGTCCCTCCGGCGTTACCGTCGTTGTATGTGCCGCAGCATCAAGACTCTCCGACCGCCCGTCCTGGAGCATGAGGCCACCGACGAGGACGTCACCGCCGCTGCCCTCCAGTACGTACGTAAAGTCTCCGGATTCCGGGCCCCCGCCGCCCACAATCGGGACGTCTTCGACCAGGCCGTCGCCGACATTGCCGAGGCCACCAGCAAGCTGCTCGCCGGGCTTGAGGTGCGAGGGGCAGCGAGAGCGAAGGCGTAGGTGTAAGCGAAGGCGACTGAAGGGTTACGGGGTTACCGGCACCCTGGCCGGGCGCCGTACCAAAAGGGCCGCCAGCGAGCCCGCGCCGAACAGGGCCAGTACCGACACCGCCGCCGCCAGCCACGTCGCACCCAGCCACTGCCCGCCGAAGTAGCCGAGGCCCACGCTGTACCCCGCCCAGGCCATGCCCGCCAGGGCCGACCACGGCAGGAACTCCTTGACCTTGCGGTGGGCCGCGCCCGCGCCCAGGGAGACCACCGAGCGGCCGGCCGGGGCGAAGCGGGCGATGACTACGAGGATGCCGCCGCCCCGGCTGAGTGCTGTGCCGAGACGTTCCTGCGCCGAGGTCAGGCGGCGGGAGCGGGCGATGGCGCGGTCCAGACGTTCGCCGCCGCGCCAGGCAAGGCGGTACGCCACCAGGTCGCCCAGTACGGAAGCGGTCGTCGCGCACACCATCAGGGCGAGGATGTCGGGCACCTGGTGCGCGACCTGGCCGGTGGCCCCGGCGGCCGTGGTCGAGCCCGCGGCAGCGGCTGTCGCGGCCGTGATGACCAGGACTCCGCTGGGGAGGACGGGGAGGAAGACGTCCAGGACCACGGAGAGCGCTACCACCGCATAGATCCACGGGCTGCCGGTCAGCGCCCCCACACTTTCGAACAACGTGACTCCCCGGTTCGTGAAGAACGCCGCGACGTCGCAGGGGAGCGGCAGGGGCGGCTGTACAGCCATACAGCGTACGCCTGCCATATCGGCGGAGATCGTCAGGGGCGCGACGAATAGTCGGGGAGCGGCGCGAGGGATAGTCAGGGAAGGGCGCGACGAGTCGTCAGAGGGCGCGACGGGTCGTCAGGGGCGCGACGACGTCAGGAGTTCGGTCGTACGTACTGCCGTCGTAGCCCGCAGCGCCGCCCGCGCCACCGCGTCCGCGTCCGTCAGCGTCACCGAGTCGACGCCCGGCCTGGCACCCGCCGCCGTCACCCAGTGCACGCCCTCCGTCGGCACCCCGAAGGCGAAGCGGTGCGGGTGTGCCTCGCCCTGGTGGTCAATCAAGTGGTACGGGCGGCGAGTTACGTCCAGGCCGCCCGTCTCGTAACCGTCGACCGTGTGCGGGCGGCACTGGCCCGTCTTCAGCAGGCTCGCGAGGAGCTCGTCGGACGTACGCCGCAAATCCGGCTCCGGCAGCCGCGCCTCGACGAGTGTCGTCGCCGTGATTTCCGAGCCCGGTACGTCGGGTGACGATGCGACGAAGGCGCCGTCCGCCGTCCCTACCGTCATGCGCGGACCGATCACATCCAGTACGCCCGCCTCGATCAGGGCGGTCATCTCCTCGATCCTGCGGCGCGGCGGCCCGATGGAGAGGAAGGCATTGAGCGGCGTGTACCAGCGGTCCAGGTGGTCGCGGCGGGACGCGCCCGGCAGGCCTGCGTGGTCCACTATCCGGCGCAGTTCGTTGCGCAGGTCGCGCAGTACGTCGAGGGCGGCCTTGCGCGGGCCCGCGACATTGCCGAGCGCCGCGTGCGCCGCGTCCCGGCGGAGGTGGTGCAGGAGCCAGGCGCGGTGGCCGGCCGGGCTTTGGAAGGTGCGGCCGGTGTACGGGCGGGCGGTCAGGTTCCAGCACCAGCGTTCCTGGTGCGGGATGCCGAAGCCGTCCAGTACAGCGGCCTCTTCGGGGCTGTGGTGTGCCGTGGCGAGGAAGCGTTCGCGGAAGGCGGTGGCGGTGGCGGTGGTGGCGGTGTCGGTGGTGCGGAGTCGCGTCGCTTGCAGCGTCTCGTAGTAGACCGTCTCCACCTCCTTTGCCACCAGCGGCCATATCTCGGCCAGGAAGTCCGGCGGATCACCCGCGTCCGCACGGGCCCGGAAGGCCGCGATCGTAGTGGGGGTCAGGAGCAGTGGGGTGTGCCTGCCGTACGGGCCCTTGGCGTTGTCGCCGCGCGCCTGGTGCGGCACCCCGCGCCGCGACCCCGCGTAAAGGCGCGGCTCGCAACCGGACGGACGGTAGGTGAGGGTGCCGTCGGTGCCGCGCGTGAAAGTGCCGCCCCGGCCCGATGTCAACAGCGCCATGTGGTCGAAGAAGTTGAGGCCGAGGCCGCGCAGCAGGACCGGTTCGCCGGGTGCGAGGGCGGAGAGGTCGAGGTCGGCGGGGTTCGCGGGTGGCAGGTGGCGCAGGCCGTGGCGGGCCGCGTACGCGGTGAAGTGCGACTCCGACTTGCCCGGGTGCACCGGCAGATGGCCCTGGGCCAGTACGACGGCGCTCAGGCCGGTCAGCGTGAGGCCGGTGTCGAGCGCGAGGCTCTGCGTGCCGTCCGGGGCGTCCTGGAGGCGTACGGCCCGTGCGGAATGCACCTGAACAGTCACCGACTCGGGGGCGCCCCGCACTACTTGGCGGAACACCCACTCCAGATAGCGGCCGTAACAGGCGCGGGTGGGGTAGTCGTCGGGGCCGAGCGCCGCGTCCGTTGCTGTGGCGTTGGTACGGGGGGTTGCCGCCGTCGCCCACTCGTACAGGCTCGGGCCCGGCCGTATCGGGCCCGAGCAGTCGACGCTCTCGTCGGTGAAGAGCGTGACCTGCGAAGCGACCGTGTTCATCAGCAGGTCGGCGGGCTGCTCCGTCCGCCAGACCCGGCCCGCACCCGGCGGCGCCGGGTCGACGACATGCACCGTCAGCCGGACGTCCGGGATCAGCGCGGGCACGGAGGCACAGAGCCTTTCGAGCACGCTGGTGCCTCGGGGGCCGGCGCCCACGACAGCGAGGGCATGGCGTACTGCGGACAAAACGGTGACTCCCGGGGCGTGGGGCGCAGGAAGCGGAGGGTCCGGCTCATCATGCCGGGGGAGAGCCGGAAGTCGTAGCCCTGTCACGGAGGATCTTCGTCCGCTGTGGGAAGGATCACGGTCCCTCTGCGAGGATCACGGTCACCCTGCAAAAGATCACGGTCCCTCTGTAAGGTCCCGCTCCAGTACGGTCACGAGCCGTGCACCCGCGCCCCGGCTTCTGCCCCCATTCCCGACCGGGCTCCAGCCCCTCTTGGCCCGCGCCTGGTCCAGCCGCAGCGCCGCCGTACGCCCCCGCAGAGTCAGCGTCATCAGCTGGTTGCCGAACCACGGCCCGGACGTCTTGCGCCAGTCGATCCGCGGCGTATCCACCCTCCCGTGCCGGGCAAGAAAGCGGCCCAGCCGCCGTCCTGTTCCGCTCCAGCCGAAACGGAAACCGAGGCGTATGGAGCGGGGAATTCTGTTGTGCACAGGGGAGCAGGTCAGTTGGAGCACCCGCGCCACCGGTCCCGCCTCCGCACGGCCGTTGAGCCAGGTCAGCTCGGCGACGTACGCATGGTGCACATCGCCCGAAAGCACGCAGATGGTGGCCGGGGCAGCGGGGCCGGAACCGGCCTTCTCTATCAGCCCGGTGAGCCACTCGAAGGACGCCGGGAAAGCCGCCCAGTGCTCCAGGTCCGACCTACGGCGCAGGTCCTCGCCGAAACGCGCCCACTGCGCGCCGCGTTCGCCCCGGCACAGTGCGGCATTCCACCCCTCCGCGTCATGGATGAGCGGCGGCAGCAGCCACGGCAGGGAGGTGCCGATGAGGAGGTGGTCGTACGATCCCGGGTCCTCCAGCGCCTGATCGTGCACCCACTGTGCCTCGGCGTCGTCGAGCATCGCCCGCTTGCCCTCGTCCAGGACGCGGGCCGCGCGCGTATCGACCATGAGGAGCCGCACCCGGCCGAAGTCGCGGCGGTAGCTCCAGCGCGCGCACGCCGGGTCGGCGTCGGCTTCCGCCGAGAACCGGCGGAGGGCGTCCGTCCCGTCGGGGGTGGACCGTACGGCCGCGTACAGCTCGTCCGCCGCCAGCTCGGCCGGGGAGAGATTGCCCAGGTGCTGATAGACCCAGTACGACATCAGGCCGCTGAGCACCCGCTCCCGCCACCAGGGCGTGGCGCGCATCTCGGACAGCCACGACGCGCTGGTGTTCCAGTCGTCGATCACATCATGGTCGTCGAAGATCATGCAGCTGGGGACGGTGGACAGCAGCCAGCGGACCTCGGGGTCGAGCCACGACTCGTAATAGAGCCGGGTGTACTCCTCGTAGTCCGCGACCTCCGCACCAGGCGGGTCCCGCAGATCCCGCCGCGCGGCCAGCCAGCGCCGCGTCGCCTTCGACGTCTCGTCGGCGTACACCTGGTCGCCCAGCAGGATCAGTACGTCGGGACGCGCCGCCGTCGGGTCGGCGGCGAGGCCCGCGGCGAGCGTGTCCAGGGCGTCGGGGCCGACGGGGTCCCTCTCGCCTGCGGGCGGTGCGGTCCACCGGCAGGAGCCGAAGGAGACGCGCACCTCGGCAGCAGGTATCGAGGGTGTACGGATGGTGCTCGGGGGGAAGCGGGAGTCTTCGAGCGGCCACACCCGGCGCCCGTCGAGCAGCACCTCGTACGCCGTCTCGGAGCCCGGGCGCAGCCCCGTCACGGTGACCAGCGCGTAGTGGTGGCCCTCGATCTGGAACGTACGGGACGAGCCGCCCGCGCCGTCCTCCTCGCACCGCACCTCCGCCGTGCAGGGCCGGTCCGCCTCGACCCATACGGTCGCGGCGTCACCGGCCTCGCGGTCGACGTGCCGCAGCAGTGGTCCCAGGCGCAGCCCGGCCATAGATCGCCCTCCTCAGTCGCCCCGTAGGGTACGGAACGACGGAGGAGGGCGGGGAGGTTCCTGGTCAGCAGTTGTTGAGGACGCCCTGAAGCGCGCTCTTCTCGGCGGAGTCCACGGTCAGGTTCCAGTGGTGCTTCACGTGCACCCACATCCGGGCGTACATGCAGCGGTAGGCGGTGCGCGGCGGCAGCCACTCCGCCGGGTCCAGGTCGCTCTTGGCCTGGTTGACGTTGTCGGTGACGGCGATGAGCTGCGGGCGCGTCAGGTCGTTGGCGAAGGACTGCCGCTGGGCGGTCGTCCAGCTGCTCGCGCCGGAGCGCCAGGCCTCGGCGAGCGCCACGACGTGGTCGATGTCGAGGTCGGACGCGGCGGTCCAGGTGGCGCCGTCGTACTCGGAGTACCAGCTGCCGCTGACGGCCGCACAGCTGGAGTCCTGCTGCACGTTCGTACCGTCGCGCTTGAGTACGACCTCACGGGTGTTGCAGGCACCCGACTGGGTGATCCAGTGCGGGAACTTGTCCCGGCTGTAGCCGGTGGACGAGCCCTCTGCCCGCTCGGTCAGTTGGCCGAGGTACGTACGGGCCGTGGCGGCGCTCACGGGGGTCGGCGGGGCCGCCTGGGCTGTGGGGGAGGTGAGAAGGATGCTGGTGCCGGCAAGAGCGGCGGACGCGGTGAGCACGGCTATTCGACGCGCGTAGACACCTGACATGCGAACTCCCTTGATGTGGGGGGCCTTGGCCGGACTGCCCCTGTTGGGGCCCGGCCATCGTGGCGGCGCCAGGTTTCCTGGGGATGGGCGCCAGGTAACAGGGTGGCGACATGAGCACGTCACATCAAGTGTTCTGGCGTCCCGACACCGTTCCTCCACCGCTCTAGAGTTGGGCGGTGCCCGCCTTGCCTGTACGCCCTCTCGCCGCCGACCAGGTCCTGCTGCCCGTCAACTTCACCCTGGGCGCCGTCCTTGCCGTGCTGCTCGCGGTCGCCGTGACAGTGGTCGCGTTCGCCCGCCTCTCCGAGGACGGAAGCCGCGGCAGCCGGTCCCGCGCCGTCGCCGTCGCGGGCCTGCGCGCCGCCGTCCAGCTCGTCGCCGTGGCCCTCCTGATCGGGTGGGTCGTACGGTCCGGGTGGCTGCTGCTCGCGTTCCTGACGCTGATGTACGCCGTCGCCGTACGCACCGCAGGGCGCCGTATCACCGACAACGCGACCTGGTGGTGGGCCGCCGTGCCGATCGGCGCGGGCGTCGCCCCCGTCGTCGCCGCGCTCCTGCTGACCGGGCTCGTACCGCCCGACGGCATCGCGCTCGTCCCCGTGACCGGCATCCTCATCGGCGGCGCGCTCACCGCGACGGTGCTGGGCGGGCGCCGGGCACTCGACGAGCTGGCGACGCGCCACGGGGAGGTGGAGGCGGGGATGGCGATCGGCCTGCTGGACCGCGAGGCCCGCCTGGAGATCGCCCGCCCCGCCGCGTCGGACGCGCTGCTGCCGGGCCTCGACCAGACCAGGACGGTGGGCCTGGTCACCCTGCCGGGCGCGTTCGTCGGCATGCTGCTGGGAGGGGCGTCGCCGATGCTCGCGGGGATTGTGCAGCTGTTCGTGCTGGTCGCGCTGCTCGCGGTTCAGGCGGTGGCGGTGGCTGTGGTGCTGGAGCTGGTGGCGCGGGGGCGGCTGTACCGGTCGCGTACCCTGTACGGAGCAGAAGGGGAGTAGCTCTTCGCCGGACCGTCGACATACTGCTGAGCACGCCTCAGCCGGCGCCCGGAGGCGGACATGATTTCGGGCCTTACGGTCCTTTCGGTCCGCCAGCGAGACCTTCGGCCGCAGTGTTGTTGTCTTTTTACGACGCTGCCGTGCCGAAGCGACCCCTGATTTCGATCACGCAGGTCTCGTCTCTCGGTACGGGCAGCCCGACCGATTGAGGACCCCAGCCCCATGATCAGTTTTACCGTCATGGCGATCACCTTCGGCACCGTCTTCCTCGCCGAACTCCCCGACAAGACCGCCCTGGCCGGTCTCATGCTCGGCACCCGTTACCGCGCCTCGTACGTCTTCGCGGGCGTCGCCGCCGCCTTCGCGCTGCATGTGGCGCTGGCCATTGCGGCGGGCAGCGTGCTGACGCTGCTGCCGCACCGGCTTGTGCAGGCAGTCGTCGGCGTCCTGTTCCTCGCGGGCGCGCTGGTCCTGCTCTTCAAGAAGGACGACGGCGAGGAGGAGGTCAAGGCCCCCGCCGATCAGTCCTTCTGGAAGGTGTCGGGCGCGGGCTTCATGCTGATCCTGGTCGCGGAGTTCGGCGACCTCACCCAGATCATGACGGCGACCCTGGCGGCGCGTTACGACAACCCGGTTTCGGTGGGCTTCGGCGCGGTGCTGGCGCTTTGGGCGGTGGCGGGAATCGGAATCGTGGGCGGGCGCACGCTGATGAAGTACGTGCCGCTGCGGCTGATTACGAAGGTGGCGGCGGGGCTGATGCTGGCGCTGGCGGGGTTCAGTCTGTACGAGGCGGCTGCGGGCTGACTGGTGCGGGGTGCGGGTGCGTTGTGTGGTGCGGGTTGCCTGCGGCGCAGTTCCCCTCCCCGCCCCTTCCCGAACTGTGGGCTAGCCCCCAGGCCCCCGGGCGCCCTTGGGGGTCCCCCCGGGCGAAGTCTGGGGGAGTGTCCTCAACTCCCCCAAGGACTGCGTCCAGGGGCCCCACGGGCTGAAAGCTTCACGCCCCCCGGGTCGCCACATGCAGCCGCACTGTCCCGTCCGGCAGCGCCTCCACCCGTACCTGCGTCAGGTCGTCGACGTGTGCCGTCGGGTTGTGTGCGGCCGCGCGCGGGCCCACTCCGATCACGCGCATACCGGCCGCCTTGCCGGCCGCGATGCCCGCCTCCGAGTCCTCGAAGACGACGCAGTCCGCCGGGTCGTGGCCCAGGTCCGCCGCGCCCTTCAGGAAGCCCTCCGGATCCGGCTTGCTCGCGCCCGCCATCTCCGCCGTGACGCGCACCTGCGGTATCGGCAGGCCCGCAGCCGCCATGCGTGCCTGGGCCAGCGCCTCGTCCGCCGACGTCACCAGGGCGTACGAGAGGCCGGTCAGGGAGGTCATGAACGCCGGGGCGCCGGCGATCGGTACGACACCGTCGACGTCGGAGGTCTCCTGGGCGAGGAGCTCGCGGTTGTCGGCGTAGTTCTGCTCGACGGGGCGGTCCGGCAGCAGGACGGCCATGGTCGCGTACCCCTGGCGGCCGTGTACGACCTTGAGGGCCTCCTCAGGGTCCAGGCCGTGCGCCCCGGCCCAGCGCCGCCACACGCGCTCGACCACCGCGTCGGAGTTGACGAGCGTGCCGTCCATGTCCAGGAGGAGCGCGTGGGCGTTCAGAACGGTGGTGGCCGGCATCGGCGTACTCCAGAGCGCAGGAGAAAGAGAACAAGCGGCCCCGCCCGCCGGTCAGGGAATACGGGCGGAGCCACTTTGTTCCACCACTATACAAAACGCTGGGGCCAGCGCCACCCCGCCCCCCTCGCGGCCGGCGGTCAGGGCTCTTCGGTTTGTGCCTCAAGGGCGCGGCGCGTGTTCGGCCCGTAGGTGCCCTCGGGGTCGCCCTCGACGGACATGTACGACTGGAACGTCCGTACGGAGTCCTCCACGCGGTCGCTGAAGTGACCGTTTTCCGGGCCGCTGTACAGCCAGATCTGGCTCAGCCTGTCCTGCAGTTCCACGACTTCCGGCCCTCTGTCGCCCCTGCTCAGCGTGACGCCGCCCGCTTCCGGCTCCTCCTCCACCGTGCCGGTGGCCCGCGCAGTGGAAGGCGTCGCCGACGGGGTCGCCTTAACCGGCTGTGACGAGCTGGGGCTGGGGCCGGCGCTCGTAGTGAGGGAGGCGGAGGGGGAGGGGCTTGCCGAAGGGGACGTCGAAGCCGAGGCCGAGGCCGACGGGGACTTCGATTCCGCCGCGGACTCCGAGGTGGACGCCTCCGGGCCGTCGCTCGCACTCGGCGCGCTCGTCACCGTGTCCGGCAACGCCCGCTCCTCCTCGTCGCCCCCGGTGAACAGCCCGCCCGCAAAGGCGGCCGTGCCCACCACGGCCACCGCCGCCGTCCCCACCGCGAGCCACAGCGCGGCGGGACGCCTCCGCTGCCGAGGGTGTACGGACGGCTCCTCGAACGGGTAAGGAAGGGCGAAGGGGTCGTTCGCAGGGTCGGTCAGGGCGTCCATCGCCGCCGTGGCGCCGGGCTCCGCCCCCGAACCGCTCACCACCCCCAGCGGCATCGTCACCGCCGCGTCGCCCTCGCGGTACACCTCCACCGGCCTCGGCGGCACCTCGCCCGTCGCCGGCTCCTCCAGCGTGACGTACGGGCGTATCCGGAGCGGATTGAAGTCCTCCGCCGCGGCCACTTCCGCCGACCGCTCCGCCCTCACCGCCTCCGCCGTCCGCTCGGCGCACTCGCAGCCGGGTCTGCCGTCGTCCGACGCAGACCCCCTGTCCGTACCGCACTCAGGACATATGTGTCCGTTCACCGTGGGTCCCCTCCCTCGAACTGCCAGCGATTATGCAGACCCGCCGAGGGGATTCCCACCGGCCCCACCCGTCGCTGCAGGCTCGGCAGGCCATATCGGCCCATAACAATCACCATGGAACATAGGTGCAGGGACGTCCCCAGGGACGAGGAGAAGTCCATGGCTCAGCATGCGAGCGGACCCCCGGCAGTGGCCCCGGGCGCCGGTCCGGGGACCGGTCCCGAAGGGGGCCCGGTCGACAGCCGAAGGACCGTCCTCATCGCCATCGGCGCGCTGCTGCTCGGCATGTTGCTCGCCGCGCTCGACCAGACCATCGTCTCGACCGCGCTGCCGACGATCGTCAGCGAACTCGGCGGCATGGAGCACCTGTCCTGGGTCGTCACGGCGTACATGCTCGCCGCGACCGCCGGCACCCCGCTGTGGGGCAAACTCGGCGACCAGTACGGCCGCAAGAAGCTCTTCCAGGGCGCGATCGTCATCTTCCTGATCGGCTCCGTCCTGTGCGGCGTCGCGCAGAACATGCCGCAGCTCATCGCCTTCCGCGCCCTCCAGGGACTGGGCGGCGGCGGCCTGATGGTGCTGTCGATGGCGATCGTCGGCGACCTCGTGCCGCCCCGCGAACGCGGCAGGTACCAGGGCCTGTTCGGCGCGGTCTTCGGCGCGACGAGCGTCCTCGGGCCGCTGCTCGGCGGCCTCTTCACCGAGCACCTCAGCTGGCGCTGGGTCTTCTACATCAACATCCCCGTCGGCATTGTCGCGCTGCTCGTGATCGCCGCCGTACTGCACATCCCGGTCCGCACCACCCGGCACACCATCGACTACCTCGGCACCACCCTCATCGCGTCCGTCGCCGTCTGCCTGGTCCTGGTCGCGTCCCTCGGCGGCACCACCTGGGCCTGGGGCTCGGCGCAGATCATCGGGCTCGCGGTCCTCGGCGCCGTGCTGCTCGTCTGGTTCGTCTCCGTGGAGCGCAAGGCCGCCGAGCCCGTCCTGCCGCTGAAGCTCTTCCGTATCAGGACGTTCACGCTCGTCGCGGTCATCAGTTTCATCGTCGGCTTCGCGATGTTCGGCGCGATGACCTACCTTCCGACGTTCCTGCAGGTCGTGCAGGGCGTCACGCCCACGATGTCCGGCGTGCACATGCTGCCGATGGTGCTCGGCATGCTCATCACCTCGACCGCGTCCGGCCAGATCGTCAGCCGTACGGGCCGCTGGAAGGTCTTCCCGATCACCGGTACGGCCATCACCGCACTGGGCCTTCTCCTCCTCCACCAGCTGTCCGCGACCAGCGGCGACTGGGCGATGAGCGCCTACTTCTTCGTCTTCGGCGCCGGACTCGGCCTGGTCATGCAGGTACTGGTGCTGGTCGCCCAGAATGCCGTCACTTACGCCGACTTGGGCGTCGCCACCTCCGGCGCGACCTTCTTCCGCTCCATCGGCGCGTCCTTCGGCGTGGCCATTTTCGGCACCGTCTTCACCAACCGGCTGGTCGACAAACTCGATCACGCCCTGGAGGGACAGCAACTGCCGCCCGGCATCGGCCCCGACCAGGTCGCGGCCGACCCGCGCGACATCGCCCAGCTCCCGCCCGACCTCCAGCCGCCGGTCCTGGACGCGTACTCCACATCCATCACCGACGTCTTCCTGTACGCCGCCCCTGTCGTCCTGGTGGCGTTCGTCGTCGCCTGGTTCCTCAGGGAGGACAAGCTGCGCGGCTCGGTGACCGCGCCGGACGCCGGACAGACTCTGGCATCCAACCCGGTCGAGCGTTCCTCGTACGACGAATGCGCACGCGCCCTCTCGGTGCTGGCGACCAGGGAGGGGCGCCGCAAGGTCTACGAGAAAATCACCGCGAAAGCGGGCTACGACCTGCTGCCCGCGGCCAGCTGGCTGCTGCTGCGCATCAAACGCGAGGGCGCCGTCGAACCCGCCTTCCTCGCGGACGTCACCCCGGTCCCTCTGCGGGTCATCACCGACGCGTCCCGCCAGGTGGAGGAGCGCGGCCTCGCCCGCCGCGAGGGCCTGCAACTGCTGCTGACCGAGAAGGGGATGGAGGTCGCGGAGAAGCTCGCCCACGCCCGCGAGGAGTCGCTGTCGCAGATGCTCGGCGACTGGTGGGGCCCCGACCGGCCGACCGATCTGGTCAAGTTGGTCGAGGAGCTGAACGCAGAGGTGAGCGGCACCGACGCGGACCGGCCGTACAGCCCGGGCCCCAAGCGGGACCACTCGATCTGACGGACTGCCCGACCTGACGGGCTGGACTGGGTGGCCCACTTACAGCGTCTTGGCGAACCAGTGCTCGGCGTACTTCCCGTCGTTGAAGGCCGGGACTTCCTCGTATCCGTGCCTGGCGTACAACGCACGCGCCTCGACCAGGTCGTTCCTGGTGTCCAGCCGGATCCGCTTGACGCCCAAGTCGCGGGCACCCGCCTCGATCGCGGCCAGCAGGAGGCCACCGCCCCCGCTGCCGCGGAAGGCGGGGCTTACGTACACACGCGTCAGCTCGGCGGTGTCACCGTCGACCACCCGCAGACCGGCACAGGCGGCGGCCGTGCCGTCGTACCGGCCGACGACGAATGCTCCCGTGGGGGACACGAGCTGCTCGACGCCGTCGTCGGTGAGGCCCTCGTCGATCTCCTGGACGGTCGCCGGGCGCCCCCAGTAACGGCCGGCCACCTCGTCGTAGTAGTCGCGGCGCAGCGCGGTCGCGTCAGGGGTGTCGTAGCGCTCGGCGGCGATGCTCCAGCTCATGATCACCTCTGTACCCGACGGGTGCGCTGTTTGGCGACCGATTTTGCGGCTACACGGGGTGTGACAAGCCATTCGAAAACCGACAACCGGGAAGGCAGCCAGTCATGTCAGCAGTCTGGATCATCGCCCTGATCGCGGTGGTCGTCCTCGTCGTTGCCGCCGCCGCAGTCGTCGTCTTCCGACAGCGCAGGGGCGGCGGCGGGCACGGGCTGAAGCGGCGGTTCGGTCCCGAGTACGACAGGGTCGTGGCCCGCCATGACGGCGACACGAAAGCGGCGGAGCGGGAGCTGAGCGAGCGCGTCAAGCGGCACGGGGCGCTCGAACCGCGGCCGCTCACCGCCGAGACGCGTGAGCAGTACGTGGCCCACTGGGCCGGAGTTCAGGAGCAGTTCGTCGACTCTCCGCAGCGCGCCGTCGCCGAGGCCGACCGGCTGCTGGCGCGGCTCGCGGCCGACCGGGGGTTCCCGGAAGGCAGCCAGTACGACGAACAGGTCGCCGCGCTCTCCGTGCACCACCCGGAGCACGTGGGCGGCTACCGCGAGGTGCACCTCGCGGCGCACGGCGAGGGCAGTACGGAACAGATGCGCGCGGCCATGATCGAAGCGCGGGAGCTCTTCGAGGACCTGGTCACCGCCAAGCCCGCCGACAGCGGCAAGCACCGCCCGCAGCACGCCTCGCACGACAGGACCCGCGTGGGCCCCACCCGCGCCGCCCCGTGGTTCGCGGGCTCGGGCGGCCGGCACCACCACCATGCGAAGGGGAGTGGGGCCTGATGACGTACGAAGCCGAACACGAAACCGGACGCGAGGCCGTGATCGCGCCGGAGACCGTGACCGGACCGAAGACCGGCACGGAGCCCGCCCCGAACCGGCTGCTCGTCCAGGGGGAGCGCGACAAACTGACCCTGCGTCTCCAGCAGGCCGTCAACACGTTCGTGGACGGCCCGAGGCGCGCGGTCGAAGAGGCCGACAACATCCTGGAGGAGACCACCCGCAGGCTCACCGAGAGCGTCGACGAACGGCGCCGCTCCCTCCGTACGACCTGGGCGGGCGAAGACCGCCAGGCCGATACGGAGGTACTGCGGATCGCCCTGCGCACGTACCGCGAGGTGACGGAACGCCTGTTGCGGATCTGACGACGCAGAACCAGGACTTAGCCGACGCAGGACCAGGACGTAAAGGAGGCCCCTGAAGGTCCTCGGGCGGGTCCTCAGGCCTTCTTCGGGGCGGCCTGCTGGACCACCTCGAACGACCACAGCGTGGAACCGGAGGCGGCGGGCTTGGGACGCTCGCCGCCTTCACCGCTGCCGCCCTGCCCACCGCCCTGGCCGCCCCCCTGGTGGGCGGCCTTCATCGGCCCCTCCATCCACGCCTGGAACGAAGCCTCGTCCGCCCACCTGGTGTAGACGAGGTACTGCTCGGTGCCCTCGACGGGCCGCAGCAGTTCGAACCACTCGAAGCCGTCGGAGTTCTCCACGGACCCGGCCCGGGAAGCGAAGCGCTTCTCCAGAACCTCTCGCTGTTCGGCCGGCACGGTCAGCACATTGATCTTCACAACGCTCATGCCTCTCATCCTGCCGTACACGCGCGAACGGGTACTCCAACTCCTCCCCCTGTGATCCATGTCGCGATCCCCCTACCGAACCGGGCAGGGTGTGCACCAGCGTTCTGCGGAAAAAACTGGATGACGGTCAGGCGAAGACCGGGTTGCCTGCGTCTTCTGCTCAGGGCAGTGCGAGCTCTACGCACCCACGCGAAGGGTGCCGGGGACGGCTTGGAGGGTCGGCGCGAGTGGCGAAGGCGGAGCAGGGGCGGCCGGACGGTGCGGTCGGCGCCATCGGGGTGGGCGTCAGAGTCGGAGCGGCGCGGATCGCCCTCTGGGCCGTGGTGGCCGTCCTGGGAGTACGGCAGATCGCGACGGTGCTGCGGACGCCGCCCGGGGAGCGCCTCACCGACCTGGAGACCTGGATCGGCGAGCACGGCGTTCTGCGGGTCACGGGATCGCTCTACGACACCGACCGGTTCACCGGAACGCCCTTCGCCGGGCTCGTCCTCAAGCCGCTTGCCCGTTCGGCCGAGCAGACCCTGGGCGTCGCCTGGACCTTCGGAACGCCGCTCCTCGTCGCCGCCCTGGGCGTGGCCGCCGCCCGTGCGCTGCCCGGCCCCGTCTCGCGGCGCACCGCGCTGCTGGCCGCGCCCGTCGCCATCAGCCTGCTGATGCTGTCGCTGCCCGTCCGCAATACGCTCCACCTCGGCCAGACCAGCATCATCCCGGTGCTCCTGGTCCTCCTCGGCTGCTTCCAGGCGCGCGGGGAACGCAATTCAGGCATCCTCATCGGCATCGCGGCGGCCCTCCAGCCCGCCGTGCTCCTGTTCGCGCCGCTGCTGTGGCTGACGGGGCGAAGACGCACCGCGCTCAACACGGCGACCGCGTTCGCCGCCTGTACGGCGCTGGCGTGGGTGGCGATGCCGCAGGACTCGTGGACGTACTGGGTGCACCATGTCGTGGGCGCGGGGCTCGGCGGGAACCCCGGCACCCTCGCCAACCAGTCGGTGCACGGCGCCCTGCTCCGGCTCGGTCTGTCGGGCCCGCTGGAGATCGCGCTGTTCCTGCTGCTGGCCGCGACCGTCGTCGTAGTCGGCCTGCGGCGCGCGGTGCGGTACGCCAAGGACGGGCAGTTGCTGCTCGCCGTCGCGCTGACCGGCTGTGTCGCGGTCGCGGTGTCGCCGACGGCCTGGCAGCACCAGCTGCTCTGGGTGCTGCTCGCGGTGGCCGGCCGGGTCGGCAAGCGAGCATCGGACCGGATGGTGTGGCCCGCGGCCGTTGTCCTGGTGATGTCCCTGCCGGGCGAGATGATGCTGCCCAACATGACGGTGCTCCACCCGCTCCGCGACAACGCCCTGCTGGTGGCGGCCCTCGCGGCGGCCTGCGCGGTCCCCTTCACGTCCAGGACGTCGCCGTACTGGCAGACCCCGATCCCCACCGACTACGCGAAACCCGTACCGGGCCGCTGGAGCTGGGTGCCGCTGGTCCCGTTCTGGCGCCGGGTCCTCAGCCGCCCCAGCCTCCTCCTCGAACTGCTGCTGATCCGCGTCGGCTACTCCGCCTATTCGCATGTGCGCGTCGCCGCGAACGGCGGCCGCGCCGACGCCGAGGAGCATGCGCGGCAGATCCTCTCGATGGAGCAGTTCCTGCACATCGACATCGAGCACTGGGCCAACCAGGCGGTCGTCGAGGTCCGCTGGCTCGAGGTCCTCCTCAGCTTCCACTACACGTCGTTCCACTTCCTGGTGCCGCTGGTGATCCTCGGCCTGCTGTACGTCCGCAGCCCCGCCGACTACCGCTGGGCCCGCACCTCGCTCGCCCTCGCGACCGTGATCGCGCTGGTCGGCTTCTGGCTCTACCCGCTCGCGCCGCCCCGCCTGATGCCGGGCCTCGGTTACGTCGACACGGTGCACGGGCCGCAGGACTTCGCCCATCCGGAGTACGGCGCGATGACCTCGGTGACCAACCAGTACGCGGCGATGCCCTCACTGCACTTCGGCTGGTCGCTGTGGTGCGGGGTGATCGTCGTGCTGCTCGCACCGAAGCTGTGGATGAAGCTGCTGGTGATGCTCCACCCGCTGCTCACGCTCTGCGCGATCGTCGCCACCGCCAACCACTGGGTGCTGGACGCGGTGGGCGGGGCGGCGGTGGTGGCCGCGGGCTTCTGGCTGACGTACGCGCTGGCGGGCCCGCGCGGCCTGGTTGTGTCCGGTCAGGGGGGTCAGACCGGTTCTGCGGAAGCCCAGGTCCCCATCGCGGAGATGTGCGGCGGCACGGAAGTCCCGGCCGGGAGCGCGGGATCGGGCTCCGGTACGTCGAAGTAGGTGCGCATGGGGACCACCCCGGCCCACAGCCCCAACTCGCCGTCGGGCCCCTCCCCGTCCTCCGGCGGGCCCGACGCGATCTTGACGGACGCTTCGTCGAGCGGCAGCGCGAGCAGTGAAGTCGCCGCGAGCTCCTTGGCGTTGGGGCGGCGCGCGTAGTCCCACTGGCCGGGCGCACAGTGCTCGGTGACGACTTGCAGCCCGTGCAGGAGGGCGTCGGGGTCGGAGCGCCGGGTGACCAGCTCGGGTATGCCGTAGACCATGGCGCTGCGGTAGTTGACGCCGTGCTCGAAGACGGAGCGGGCGAGGACCAGGCCGTCGATGTGGGTGACGGTGACGCAGACGGTGGTGTCGGGTGCCTGCGCGAGGCTGCGGCTGGCGACGGACCCGTGGACGTACAGCGTCCGGGTGCCGAAGTCCACGCCGTACACGGTCGGTACGGCCATCGGTGTCCCGTCGACGACCACCCCGAGGTGGCAGACGAACCCTGCTCGCAGGACGGCGTCGAGGTCGTCACGGGCGGTGCTGCCCTGCTCGCGCAGGCGGCGGTGCCGGGTGCGCTCGGTCACTGCCAGCTGCTGATTCTGTTCCGCCGGGCTCATTTCTCCACCGATTCAGTCGAATTGATCTAGCAAGTCGACTCTTTCAGTTGAGTGGCGGATGACTCAAGAGGTTGCGGGCGGCTACTCTCTCGCGCACGCGTTCGGGGGCGAGGCATGTTGCGGCCTCGCCCCCAAGGCGGATCGTCGCGTCCAGCCAGGATCCACCGGAGCGTCGTAGATCACCACTCGGGGATCCCGGCGGGAGGTGGGGGCGGAGCGTAGGGGGATGAGCCCCCACCTCCCATGTCCGGGGTCGGCCGGAAGGGTCCGGGCCCGGTTCAGGGGTGGCTGACCTGGAGTTCCTTGATGCCGTTGAGCCACGCCGAGCGCAGCCTGCGCGGGTCGCCCGCGAGTCGCAGGTCCGGAAGGGTGTCCGCGATCGCGTTGAAGATGAGGTTGATCTCCAGTACGGCCAGCGACTTGCCGAGGCAGAAGTGCGGTCCGCCGCCGCCGAAGCCGAGATGCGGGTTGGGGTCGCGGGTGATGTCGAAGGCCTCAGGGTCGGCGAACACCTCGGGGTCGTTGTTCGCCGAGGAGTAGAAGAGCCCGACCCGGTCGCCCTTCTTGATGTCCTGACCGCCGAGTTCCAGGTCCTGGGTGGCCGTCCGCTGGAAGGAGACCACCGGCGTCGCCCAGCGCACGATCTCCTCGGCCGCCGTCTCCGGACGCTCCCGTTTGTAGAGCTCCCACTGCTCGGGATGCGTCAGGAAGGCGTGCATGCCGTGGCTGATCGCGTTGCGCGTCGTCTCGTTGCCGGCCACCGCCAGCAGGATGACGAAGAAGCCGAACTCGTCGGAGCCCAGGTTCCCTTCACCCTCCGCCGCGACCAGCGTGGAGACGATGTCCTTGGCCGGGCACTCCTTGCGGGCGGCCGCGAGGTTCATCGAGTACGAGACGATCTCCATGGCGGCCTCGGTGCCGACCTCTTCGGTGATGGCGTACTCCGGATCGTCGTACGCCGCCATCTTGTTGGACCAGTCGAAGATCTTGGTCCGGTCCTCCTGCGGTACGCCGATGAGTTCGGCGATGGCCTGGAGGGGGAGTTCGACCGCGATGTTGGTGACGAAGTCGAAGGAGCCGTCGGACGAGGCGTTCGCGATCGCCGTCTCGACGATCGAGCGCGCGCGGTTGCGCAGGGCGTCTTCGAGAGAACGTATGGCGCGCGGCGTGAAGCCGCGTTGGACGATCTGACGGACCCTCGTGTGCTCCGGCGGGTCCATGTTGAGCATGATGAGCTTCTGGACCTCGATCTGGTCGCGGCTGATCGTCTCGTTGAAGCGGATGACCGCGGTGTTGGTGTTCGAGGAGAAGAGCTCCGGGTGCGTGGATACGTACTTCACGTCCGCGTGCCGCGTCACCGCCCAGTAGCCCTCGTCGTCGAAGCCGGAGATGCCGGGCGGCTGCGCGCACCACCACACCGGGGCGGTCTGCCGCATCTGCGCGAACTCCGGATGCGGTACGCGGTCTTGGAGCAGGTCTGGGTCGGTGAAGTCGAACCCTTCGGGCAGCGCAGGGCAGTGCATCGGCAGCTCCATGTCTGTCTGACGGCCCATCAGAAGTTGCCCGGAATGTAGTAACGGGTTCTACAAGTGGCAAGGGTCGCGGCGTCATCTGTTGCGTGTGGAGAGCGTGTACAAGGCGTGCAAGACCCTTGCGCTGCCGGGTGCCACTCATAAGACTGCTGAGAGAACTAGAACGCGTACTAGTTCGAAGCCTGCCGTGGGCGCCGGGACGTCCTACGGGTTAGGAGAGGACGAGCTCATGGCCGCGGAACCCGTCATCGTCGAAGCCGTACGCACCCCCATCGGCAAGCGCGGAGGCGCGCTCGCCAACCTCCACCCGGCCTATCTGCTGGGCGAGACCTACCGCGAACTCCTCGGCCGTACCGGCATACACGCCGACTGCGTCGAGCAGATCGTCGGCGGTACGGTCACCCACGCCGGCGAGCAGTCCATGAACCCGGCGCGCAATGCCTGGCTCGCGGTCGGGCTGCCGTACGAGACCGCAGCGACCACCGTGGACTGCCAGTGCGGCTCGTCCCAGCAGGCCAGTCACATGGTGGCCAACATGATCGCCGCGGGGGTCGTCGACGTGGGCATCAGCTGCGGCGTCGAGGCCATGTCGCGGGTTCCGCTGGGATCGGGGTCCAAGCACGGGCCGGGGAAGCCGTGGCCGGACGAGTGGAATGTCGACCTGCCCAATCAGTTCGAGGCTGCCGAGCGGATCGCCCGTAACCGAGGGCTGACACGCGAGAACGTCGACTCGCTCGGGCTCATCTCGCAGGAACGGGCCGCTACCGCCTGGGCCGAGGAGCGCTTCAAGCGCGAGACCTTCGCCGTGCAGGTGCCGACGACCGAGGAGGAACAGGCGGCAGGGCAGGGCATGTGGCGGCTCGTCGACCGCGACGAGGGGCTGCGCGACACCTCGATGGAGGCGCTGGCGGGGCTGAAACCCGTGATGCCGACCGCGGTTCACACGGCCGGCAACTCTTCGCAGATATCGGACGGCGCGAGCGCCATCATGTGGGCGTCCAAGCGGATGGCGCGGGCCCTCAAGCTCAAGCCGCGCGCCCGAATCGTCGCCCAGGCGCTGGTCGGCGCGGACCCGCACTTCCACCTCGACGGGCCGATCGACGCGACCCGGGCGGTGCTCGGCAAGGCGGGCATGTCGCTCAAGGACATCGACCTCGTCGAGATCAACGAGGCTTTCGCTTCAGTGGTGCTGAGCTGGGCTCAGGTCTTCGAGCAGGACCTGGAGAAGGTCAACGTCAACGGCGGGGCGATCGCGCTCGGCCACCCGGTGGGGGCGACCGGCGCTCGGCTGATTGCCACCGCCCTGCACGAACTGGAGCGGCGCGACAAGGAGTTCGCGCTCATCACCATGTGTGCGGGCGGTGCGCTCGCGACGGGGACGATCATTCAGCGGCTGTAGCGGGGGTGGTCGGCCGGGGGGTGGCCGACCACAGGGGCGACTCGTCGAGGGTGGCCGGCCGGTCGGCTCAGTACCAGCCGTTGGACTGCCAGAAGCCCCAGGCCTCGCACGGGCTGCCGTAGCGCTCGTTCATGTAGTCCAGGCCCCACTTGATCTGCGTGGCCGGGTTGGTCTTCCAGTCGGCGCCCGCGGACGACATCTTGGAGGCGGGCAGCGCCTGGACCAGGCCGTAGGCGCCGGACGACGCGTTGCTGGCCTGCGGGTTCCAGCCGCTCTCGTGCGACACGATCTTGTCGAAGCACTGGTACTGCGCGTTGTCCGGGATCATCTTCTTCGCGATCGACTGCGGGGTCGCGGCTGCGGCCTCGGAGGAGCCGGCTCCACCCATCACCACGCCCACGGAACCGAGGAGCGCGGCGGCGCCGACGGCAACGGACTTCTGGCGGGCGGAGAGGCGGTTGGCGAAGGAGAAGGACACGTGGATGCCTAACGTCGGGAACAAGGGATGTCGCGGCGCGGGCCGTTGCGGCCGGTGGTGCTGCGCTCGGCGACTGCTCCAATGAAGCAGGCCTGAGAGCCCGCTGCAATCACCCTGCTTACTAGCAGAACCGGCAAATCAGGCATAACGGCCTACGGGTGCGCTAGCACCTGTCTGCGCAGGTCAGAGAGGTGTGACGGGGTCCCTTGAGGGGTCCCTGCGCCTACTACCCGGGCTAGTTGAGGACCAAGGTCCTGTGGGCCCTCTCACCGCCCCGGACCGTCAAATGTGACCTGCGCCTCGAAGGCCGCACGGCGCGTGGCCCGGCGCAGCGCCTTGAGGAGAGTCGCGCCGATCGTGAGCGTCAGTACGACGGTGAGCGTGGCCCGGCCCAGGTCCCATCCGAGGGATGTGGCGACGCAGTACGCGAGGAAGCGGGCCAGGTTCTCGTGCAGCGGATCGTCGGGGTCGAAGGAGATGCCACTGGAGTCGCTGCCCAAGTACGGCCAGCCCTGGAGGTTCATGATCGTGCCGTAGAGAAAGGCGGCAGCGCAGCCGTACGCCGCCAGCATCGCCAGCTCCGCGCGGCCGCGCAGCCTCTCCGCTCCCGGCAGCAGGCCCGCGCCCATCGTGAACCAGCCCATGGCCAGCATCTGGAACGGCATCCACGGCCCGACACCACCCGTGAGCAGCGCGGACGCGAACATCGTCACCGAGCCGAGTACGAAGCCGAAGCCCGGGCCGAGGACGCGGCCGCTCAGCACCATCAGGAAGAACATCGGCTCCAGACCCGCTGTCCCCGCCCCGAGCGGGCGCAGCGCCGCCCCCACGGCCGCCAGCACGCCCAGCATCGCGACGGCCTTCGCATCGAGCCCGGAGTCGGTGATCGTCGCGACCACGACCGCGACGAGGAGCGGGAGCAGCGCGGCGAACAGCCAGGGGGCGTCCTGCGAGTGGGCGAGCCCGGAGGCGGAGTCGGCGAGCAGCGGCCAGCCGAAGGCGATGACGCCGATCGCGCTGATGAGCAGGAGCGCGGCGACCGACCGGGGGCCGAGGCGCACGGGGCGCGCGGTGGTCATGCGGCTCCTCCTCCCAGTGCGTCGCGCACCTGCGCGACGGTCAGCCACTTCTGCGGCGCGAGGATCTTCGCGACCTGCGGGGCGAAGGCGGGGGAGGAGACGACGACCTCGGCCGTCGGGCCGTCCGCGACGACCTCGCCGTCGGCGAGGATCACGACCCGGTGGGCGAGCTCTGCGGCGAGCTCGACGTCGTGCGTCGCCAGTACGATCGCGTGCCCGTCGGCGGCCAGGGCGCGCAGCAGCCCGACCAGGCGGGCCTTCGCCGCGTAGTCCAGGCCGCGCGTCGGCTCGTCGAGGAGGAGGAGCGGGGGGCGCCCGGTGAGCACGATGGCCAGGGCCAGGGCGAGGCGCTGGCCCTCGGACAGGTCGCGCGGATGCGTGGCGTCCTGTACGTCCGGGAGGAGCGCGGTCACCAGTGCGCGGCAGCTCCCGGGCTCGGCGCCCGCGTCGCTGTCGGCCGCGGCGCACTCGGCGGCGACCGTGTCGGCGTACAGCAGATCGCGCGGCTCCTGCGGAACGAGCCCGACCTGGCGGACCATCTCGCGGGGCTGGGTGCGGTGGGGTGTGCGGCCGCCGACGCTCACGGAGCCGGAGGTGGGCTCGATCATGCCGACGAGGGCGGAGAGGAGGGTGGATTTGCCGGCGCCGTTGCGGCCCATGAGGGCGATGGTTTCGCCCGGGGAGACGGTCAGGTCGACCCGTCGGAGGGCCTCGACACGGTCGCGGCGGACGCCGAGCGCTGCGATGGCTGCGATGCGGTGCGCCTGCGACGGGCTTTCCGCCCCGGACGCCGTTGACGCGTCACGGCGGTGCTCCGTGCTGCGGCGCAGCAGGCGGGCGAGTCTTTCCCCACCCCGCCCCTTCCCGAAACTGGGGCTCCGCCCCAGACCCCGCTCCTCAAACTCCCCCAAGGACTGCGTCCAGGGGGGACCCCCAGGGGCTGGATTTTCCAGCCCGTCCGGCGTTTGAGGACCACGCCCGAAGGGCGTCCCGGGGCGCTGGGGGCTTGCCCCCCAGTTTCGGGAAGGGGCGGGGTGGGGAACAAAGTCCGCCTCCGCGCCGGCCAGCCGTGCCCGCAGATCCGCCGCCCCCCGCCGCGCATCCCGTACAGAAAGGGGCAGCGGGTCCCAGCCCGCGAGGCGCCCAAGCCCCACCACGGGCGGATGCACCGGCGACACCGCCATGATCTCGGCCGGCGCACCCATGCGCGGCGCCTCGCCCGGCGCCGCCAGCAGAATGACCTGGTCCGCGTACTGCACGACCCGCTCAAGCCGGTGCTCCGCCATCAGCACCGTCGTCCCGAGGTCGTGCACCAGACGTTGCAGCACCGCGAGCACCTCCTCCGCCGCCGCCGGATCCAGCGCCGACGTCGGCTCGTCCAGGACCAGCACCTTCGGGTGCGGCGTCAGGACCGAGCCGATCGCCACGCGCTGCTGCTGGCCGCCGGACAGCGTGGCGATCGGGCGGTCCCTGAGCTCCGCCAGGCCCAGCAGATCCAGCGTCTCCTCGACCCGGCGTCGCATGACAGCCGGCGCGAGGCCCAGCGATTCCATGCCGTACGCCAGCTCGTCCTCGACGGTGTCGGTGACGAAGTGCGCGAGCGGGTCCTGGCCCACCGTGCCGACGAGATCCGCCAGTTCGCGCGGCTTGTGCGTACGGGTGTCACGCCCGTCGACCGTGACGCGGCCGCGCAGGGTGCCCCCCGTGAAGTGGGGTACGAGCCCGGAAACCGCACCCAGCAGAGTCGACTTGCCGACCCCCGACGGGCCGACGAGCAGCACGAGCTCACCCTCGGGCACCGTGAGATCGACACCCTGGATCGCGGGCGCGGCAGCATCGCCGTAGCGGACCGACACATTCTCGAACCGGATCACAGGCCTTGATTCGCTTTCTGTACGGGGGTCACGGGAGCGAGGGGAGCCACGGGAGCCACAAAAGCCGGCAGCAAGCCGATCAGGACGGACGCCGCCGGCCACAGCGGGAACTCCGGCGCCACCAGCGGCACAACCCCCGGCTGCAGCCCCTCCGGATCGCACGAACCCGCCCAGATCATCAGCGCCGCGACCGCCGCACCCGACCCGGCCACCAGCCACGCCCGCACACCCCACTCGTCGGGCCGGTAGCGGGTACGGACGCTGCGTCGGCCACCCAGCCGCAGGCCCGCCATCGCGGCTACGAGCCCGGCCACCAGGACCGGCAGACCGTACGCCGCCCCCTCGGCGGCCAGCAGCCCGTACGACCCGGCGCACACACCGAGCAGCCCGCCCAGCGTCAGCGCGGTCGTCGTACGGCGCACGGCGGGCGGTACCTGGGCGGTGCGCCCGTAGCCGCGCGCGTCCATCGACGCGGCCACCGCGACCGACCGTTCCAGGGCGCCCTCAAGTACGGGCAGCCCGATCTGGAGAACGGCCTTGACCCCGCCGGTCGGACGCCCGCGCAGGCGGCGCGCGGTACGCAGCCGTACGACATCGGCGACCATGTTCGGCGCGAAGGTCATCGCGACGACGACCGCGACCCCGGCCTCGTACAGCGCGGCGGGCAGGGACTTGAGCAGCCGCGCCGGATTGGCGAGCGCGTTCGCGGCGCCCACGCAGATCAGCAGCGTGGCCAGCTTCGCCCCGTCGTACAGGGCGAAGACCAGCTGTTCGGCAGTCACCCGCCCGCCGATCCGCACGCCCTGTGCCCAGCCGGGCAGCGGCACTTCGGGCAGCGAGAAGACGGTGTGGATGCCCGGGATCGGTGAGCCGAGGAAGGCGGAGAAGACCAGCCGGATCCCGATGACGACCAGCCCGAGCTTGACGAACGCACCGTACGAACGCGCCCACGGCGCATCCGTCCTGCGCGCCGCCACCACGTACCCCGCCACTCCCACCAGCATCCCGAGCAGCAGCGGGTTGGTGGTCCGGGAAGCGGCTGCGGCAAGTCCGAGCGCCCACAGCCACCAGGCCCCGGCGTGCAGGGCGTTGCTGCGGTTCGCTTCGGGCGCGCGGAGGGCCTTGGAGGTCTGCGAGGTCAATGAGGTCAATGAGGTCAGAGAGCGCAGCGAGGCCATGGACGTCATCGAGATCAGCCGATTCCGCGTCATCCGGGTCATTCGCGTCATCCGCGCCGGCGCCGCGCCCGCCACACCCCCGCCGCGCCCAGCCCGAGCACGGCGGCGAGGCCGACGAGCAGCCCTGCGGAGGGTCCGCTTCCGTTGCCGTCGTCGGTCTTGACGGAGATGGCGGGCCGGGCGGACATGTCCGCGCCCCCGTCGGACACCTGCTCCCCGCAGCCCGTCTTCGGGTACCCCGAGATCGCGCAGAGCAGCGCCCCGCTGTTGTAGCGCAGCGGCTTCGCCACCGAGGCGAGCGCGTCGGCGCTCGTCGCGTCCGCGCCGACCCGCGCGCATGCGGTACGCAGCGCGGGCGGCTGCTCGCCGGCCGGAGCGTCGGCCGCCGTACCGGGGTCGATGACGAGCGCGATCCGCTTGGAGCCGCCGTCGGAACCGGCCTTGGCGGACTCGGGCGACTTGCCGCAGATCGCGTCGAAGCCGGCCGCGCGGCGCGGCTTCGCGGATTCCTGCGAGTCCTCGCTCACCGAGAACCGGAAGCCGATCACATCACCGTCGGCGGGCCGCAGGCCGGCAGGCCCCTGCGTCGCGTACGTCCACTTCCCGCCGTCGCCGACCCAGAACGACCAGTAGCGGTAGCCGGTTGCCGCCTGCGCGGAGCCCGCCCCGCCGCCCAGCACCGTAAGAACGACGCCGAGCGCGAGGACGGAGGCGGCAAGCCGGGTACGGGTCACAGCTGCGCGTTCTTCTTCTTGCGGCCGCTGAACAGGATGCCGACGCCGGCACTGGCGATGAAGAAGACAGCGACGATCCACCACCCGGCGAAGCCGCCGTCATCGTCCGCACTGTCCTTCTTCTCCTCACCGGCCTTCGTCTCCTGCGGCGCGGGACCGGTCGCGTTGAGCGCCTTGACCAGGTCGGTGCCGCCGAAGTTCCGGGGGTCGGTGCCGGTCGCGTTCGCGGCGAGGACCAGCTGGGCGTACGCGGCCGGGCCGTTCTCCTTCGCCCACGCCGCGGAGTTCTTCTTCAGCCACTCCAGCGGCTTCTTCGCCTGGTCGGCCCCGCCCTGCGCGGCCAGTGCGACGACGGCGTCCGCCGTGTTGCCGAAGTCGGGCTGCGTCTCGGGGTTCTCGGCGCCGGGCATGGGCGGCGTGTCGAGGTGCCCGGTCTTGGCGAGTACGCCGGTCAGGTACGCCGCGCCGTTGGCCGCGGCCTGCGCGGGAGTCGGCTTCCCGGCCGCCTCGGCGCACTCCGCCTTCGCGCCGTCCTTCTTGCCCTGGGCAGCCAGTCCCTGGCCGAGCGCGCCCAGTACACCCGCCGCTGTCGCGTCGTCGTTGGGCGCGAGCTTCCCGGCCTTGTCCGGCTGGTACGCGAACGCGCCGCCGCCCTTCTTCGCGTCGCACGGGATCGCGAACGTCACGAGCGCGTCGTACGGCGACTTGCCCTTCTGCGACTTCACCTCGCCGGGCTTCTCGCCCGCAGCGGCCAGCGCGCCGATCACGACCGACGTGGAGTTGGAGTCGCTCGGGCCGCCCGGGTTGTAGCCCCAGCCGCCGTCCTGGTTCTGCGCGGACTTCAGCCAGCCGACGCCCTTCTTCACAACGGCGTCCTGCCCGCCGAGCGCGCTCAGTGCCTGCACGGCGGCCGCGGTGGCGTTGCTGTCCATCATGGTCTTCGCGGTGCACGGCTCGGCGGCGTCGGCGCGGAAGGACGCGAAACCACCGCTGTCGCACTGCTGCCCGGCCAGCCAGTTCACGGCCTTCGCGGCGGGCTCGACGCCCACCGTGTCCTGGGCGAGGAGGGCCAGCGACTGCCGCCAGACACCGTCGTACGTCGGGTCCTTGGCGCCGTACAGACCGGACGGCACCACGGGAGGCTTGGGGGTCGGGGCAGCGACTGCGACCGGGGCGGCGGCAGCGCACAGTACGGCGGAAGCGGCGAGCACTATGGCTGCGCTGCGGCGAAGGGTCATGACGGGCGGGGGCCTCTCCTGCTGAGGAGCCGGGCACAAGCACGCAGACCACGCACCAGGCTCCGGCCCCGTATACCTCGACGGTGCCGAGCCAGTCATGCCGGACAGGGTGTTCCGACTAACCGCCCACCAGGAGCGGCATACGGTTGCGGGTCAGTGCCGGATTTGCACCGGCTTCCCCCAGGACGGGCATGATGACGACGCGCCCACTCTACCGACCCGTAGCAAGCAGGCCCGGGGCGGGCGTGGGGGCTCCGCTGCTCATACGGCGATGTACGTCACCGGGTCGCTGCCCGGCACCGCCTCCGCGTGGCCCAGCTTCACCAGGCGCCGCAGATGGGCCTCGGCCTCCGAGACGGCGATGTTCCGCGACCCGTACGGGATTTGGTCCCAGGGCCGGTTCCACTCCATGCGCTCGGCGAGCTGCCAGGGGGTGAGCGGGGTGGCGAGGAGTGCGCGGAGCCCGGTGAGGCGCTCGTCATGGTGGGCGAGGAGTGCATCGACGCGGCCGGGGGCGTCGGTGAAGGCGTGCTGGTGGGCGGGGAGCACTTCGGCCGGGGTGAGGCGGGCGATGCGTTCGAGGGAGTCGAGGTAGTCGCCCAGGGGGTCGGTGACGGTGGCGTCGTCGGGGTCCTCGTACAGGCCGATGTGCGGGGTGATGCCGGGCAGGAGGTGGTCGCCGGAGAAGAGGCGGCCGTTGCCGGGCAGGCCCGCCGGGTGGGTCTCTTCCAGGTGGAGGCACACATGGCCGGGCGTGTGGCCCGGCGTCCAGACGGCGCGCAGGCGCCGGCCGGCCAGGGGCAGCAGGTCGCCGGGGACGATCTCGCGGTCGGGGAGGGCCGCCCCGAGGCCGGGGAGGGTACGCATGCGGCCGGATTCGCGGGCGGCACGGAGGGGGGCGAGGTGGTCGTAGGGGGCCCCGGCCGCGGTGAGTTTCGCGGTGATGTAGTCGAGCCAGGTGCCCGGTTCCGCGCTGCGGGTACGGCGTACGACTTCGGTGTCGGCGGCGTGCATCGCGATCCAGGCACCGGATACGTCCCGTACCTGCCCGGACAGGCCGTGGTGGTCGGGGTGGTGGTGCGTGATGACGACGCCGTGGATGTCGGTGACGGCCACGTCGAGGGAGGCGAGACCGGCGGCCAGGGTGTCCCAGGAGGCCGGGTCGTCCCAGCCGGTGTCGATCAGGACCGGGCCCCGGTCGGTGTCGAGCAGGTGCACCAGGGTGTGGCCGAGGGGGTTGTCCGGGATGGGGACCTTGATGGACCACACGCCACCGCCGTGCTCGGTCACCTGCGACATGTGTCCCCAATCCCTGATCCCTCAACACTAGAACTCGTTTCAATAGTCGCCCAGGTCGACTTCTTTGCAAAGGGTTCGGTCCATGGACTCCCGCCACTAGAACTGGTATCAGTTCTGAAACACCGTCAGCTGCGGGTGAAGGCGAGGCGTCAGTCATGACCGAGCTTGTGGAGCACGGAAAGCTGTACATCGGCGGGCAGTTGGTAGATCCGCTCGGCACGGATGTCATCGAGGTGATCTCGCCCCACACCGAGCAGGTCATCGGCCGCGTACCGCATGCGTCCCGGGCCGACGTCGACCGCGCGGTCGCCGCGGCGCGCACCGCGTTCGACGACGGCCCCTGGCCGAGGATGCCGCTGGACGAGCGGATCGCGGTCGTCACGCGCATCAAGGACGCGATCGCCGTACGGCACGAGGAGATCGCCAGGTCGATCAGCTCCGAGAACGGCACGCCGTACACCGCGAGCGTGATGATGCAGGCGCTCGCCGCGATGATGGTCTGGGACGCGACGATCACCGTCGCGCGCGACTTCCCGTACGAAGTCCGGCGGACCGGCGTACTCGGCTCGATTCTGGTACGACGCGAGCCGGTCGGCGTGGTCGCGGCCGTCGTGCCGTGGAACGTCCCGCAGTTCACTGCGGCGGCCAAGCTCGCGCCCGCGCTGCTCGCGGGCTGCACGGCCGTGCTGAAGGTGTCGCCGGAGACGCCGCTCGACGCGTACATCCTGGCCGAGATAGCCACCGAGGCGGGTCTCCCCGAAGGGGTCCTCTCCATCATCCCGGCCGACCGCGAGGTCAGCGAATACCTGGTCGGGCATCCGGGGGTCGACAAGGTGTCGTTCACCGGATCGGTGGGGGCGGGCAAGCGCGTCATGGAGGTGGCCTCGCGCAATCTCACCCGCGTGACGCTGGAACTGGGCGGCAAGTCCGCCGCCGTGATCCTGCCGGACGCGGATCTGGCGACGACCGTCGCGGGCATCGCCCCGTTCGCCTGGATGATCAACGGCCAGGCCTGCGTGGCCCAGACCCGCATCCTCGCCCCGCGCTCCCGCTACGACGAGTTCGCCGACGCGTTCGCCTCGGCGGCGGGCGCGCTGAAGGTCGGCGACCCGCTCGACCCGGCGACCGAAGTGGGCCCGCTGGTCGCCCGGCGCCAGCAGCAACGGTCCCTCGACTACATCAGGATCGGCCAGGAGGAAGGCGCGAAGATCCTTACGGGCGGCGGCCGCCCGGCGGGCATGCAGCAGGGCTGGTACGTCGAACCGACGCTCTTCGGCAGGGTCGACAACTCGATGCGCATCGCCCGCGAGGAGATCTTCGGCCCGGTCATCTGTCTTCTCCCGTACGACGACGAGCGCGAGGCGGTACGGATCGCCAACGACTCCGAGTACGGGCTCAGCGGCAGCGTATGGACCGCCGACGTCGAGCACGGCATCGACATCGCACGCCGGGTCAGGACCGGCACGTACTCAGTGAACACCTTCAGCATCGACATGCTCGGCCCCTTCGGCGGCTACAAGAACTCCGGCGTGGGGCGGGAGTTCGGTCCCGAGGGCTACAGCGAGTACCTGGAGCACAAAATGATCCACCTGCCGGCGGGCCACGGGGAGGCGTGATGGGAGACCGCTGGCACGTCGAGGTCGACCGGGGCGTGTGCATCGGCTCTGGCATGTGCGTGAACCTGGCCCCGGGCGGTTTCGCCCTGGACGCGGCCCGCCAGTCACACCCGTCCGAACCGGACATGGACGCGAACGAGAGGGTGCTTGCGGCCGCCGAGGGCTGCCCCGTCGAGGCGATCGCGATCACACTGCTGGAGGGCGGGGAGCCGGTCTTTCCGCCTGAGGAGTAGACCGGTCCCCTGGTGTTCACTGCCAGCCGGTGATGGCTCGGGCGATATCGCGGAGAGTAGCCTCCTGCGCCCGGATCGCACCCGTGAGGAGGTGGACCTCGTCCGGCTTCGGCGGTCTGATGGGCTCGCCCGACGCGATCATGTACCGCTCGGCGCATGCCCAGCCGATCACCGAGTTGTAGTCCGCGAACGGTCGCAGGAGAACCGCGCTGTGGAGAAAAGTGGCCGCTCGGGCGGCAGGTGCTTCGTAGTACAGCTGCCCGTGAGGCTGCTCGAACATATGGCGCTTGGCCATGGTGTCGAGCGCGCCCCAGTCGGCGATGGGGGTATTGACGGGCGATACGCGCGTCTGGATTTCGAGGATCCAGCCCGCGTCGACGCGGATGGCAGGGCTCAACGCTGCCCCTCAGGTGCGTCCTTGAAGACGTCCATGTAGTAGGCGACAGTCTCGTCGGCGCCGTTCAGGAACGCCGCCCGCTGGGCATCGGAGACGATTATGTCGTGAGCGTGTGCGCGCATGGACTTGCCGAGCGAGGCGGCGTGGGCCTTGGCCTCGGCAAGCTCTTCCTCGGTGAATTCCACTGTGATCATCGGCATGCAGCGATGCTATCAGGAATGCAATCGATGGTGATAGCAACGGTCAATCGTCGGTTGACGTCAGGTCGATCAACCGGCAAACCATCTCAATGTCGATCTTCACCTGGGCGATCGACGCCCGCCCCGAAAGCCAGGTAATCAACGCCGAGTGCCACGTGTGCTCAATGACCCGCACCGCCGACAACTGCTCCGGCGTAGGCGTCCCCGCCAAATCCATCGCGTCCAAAATGATCGCCGTCGTCTGCCGCGACACCGTGTCCACCTCCGGGCTGACGCTGCGGTCGGCGAACGTAAGCGCCCGCACCATCGCGTCCGCCAGCTGCGGCTCCCGCTGAAGCGCCCGGAAGGCGCGCATCAGCGTCTCGGCGACCCGCTCCGACGCGCTCTCCCCGCCCGGCGGCCGCTTGCGCAGCGTGGTGTGCATGTGCTGCAGCTGGTCCTGCATGGTGGCGACCAGCAGGTGGACCTTGGACGGGAAGTAGCGGTAGAGCGTGCCCAGCGCGACGCTCGACGACTCGGCGACCTCCCGCATCTGAACCGCGTCGAAGCCGCCCCGGCTGGCCAGTTGCGCGCTGGCGTGCAGGATCCGGCGGCGGCGAGCCTCCTGACGTTCCGTCAGAGGAGGCGACGAGGGCTTGACTTCCGCTGTCATGCGTCCCATTCCATGGCATTTGTCCGTACGCCGGCGTGGGGGAGTGGGACCCCCGGGTGGCACAGCATGGCAGGGCACCCGTCGTGGCGCGAATCACCTGATCCGGCGCTTACGGTTGCGCTACCTGCCGGTAGATTCAGAGCTCGTCCAACGATCCATACTGAAACTTGTTCTAGGTTAGCGCTTGCGGCTACGCTCCGGTGAAAGAGCAGTTGAGAAGGGGGCCGAGTGTGACCGCTGAGGCCATAGAAGCGGGCCCCCACGCGGGGGCCCCCAGCAACGTCGACCGCAACAGCGACCGCGACCGCGACGGCGACCGCCCACTGCGCATCGCACTCCTCACCTACAAGGGCAACCCCTTCTGCGGAGGCCAGGGCGTCTACGTACGCCACCTCTCCCGCGAGCTCGCCCGCCTGGGCCACAGCGTCGAGGTCCTCGGCTCCCAGCCCTACCCCGTACTCGACGAGGGCGTGCCGCTCACCGAGCTGGCCAGCCTCGACCTGTACCGCAGCCCCGACCCCTTCCGCACGCCCAAGCGCGACGAGTACCGCGACTGGATCGACGCCCTCGAAGTCGCGACCATGTGGACCGGCGGATTCCCCGAACCGCTCACCTTCTCGCTCCGCGCCAAGCGCCATCTCGCCGCCCGTCGCGGCGACTTCGACGTCATCCACGACAACCAGACGCTCGGCTACGGCCTCCTCGGCGACCTCGGCGCCCCCCTGGTCACCACCATCCACCACCCCATCACGGTGGACCGGCAGCTCGAACTCGACGCCGCCGAGAGCCGCCGCAAGCGCGCCTCCGTACGCCGCTGGTACGGCTTCACCCGCATGCAGAAGCGCGTCGCGCGCCGACTGCCCTCCGTGCTCACCGTCTCCGGCTCCTCGCAGCAGGAGATCGTCGACCATCTCGGGGTGCGGCCGGACCGTATCCACGTCGTGCACATCGGCGCGGACACCGACCTCTGGTCGCCCGACCCGTCCGTCGCCGAGATCCCGGGGCGGATCGTCACGACGTCCAGCGCGGACGTACCGCTCAAGGGGCTCATCCACCTCGTCGAGGCGCTCGCCAAGCTCCGCACCGAGCACCCGGCCGCCCACCTCGTCGTCGTCGGCAGGCGTGCGGAGGACGGCCCGGTCGCGCAGGCCATAGCGCGGTACGGGCTCCAGGACGCCGTCGAGTTCGTCAAGGGCATCACCGACGCCGAACTCGTGGACCTGGTACGCGGCGCCCAGATCGCCTGCGTCCCTTCCCTGTACGAAGGCTTCTCGCTCCCCGCGGCCGAGGCGATGGCCACCGGCACCCCGCTCGTCGCCACGACCGGCGGCGCGATCCCCGAGGTCACGGGAACGGACGGCGAGACCTGCCTCGCCGTACCGCCCGGCGACGCGGGCGCGCTGGCCGCCGGTCTCGGCCGGCTGCTGGACGACGCCGACCTGCGCCGGAGGCTGGGAGCGGCCGGACGGGACCGGGTGCTGGCCAGGTTCACCTGGGCCAAGGCCGCCCAGGGCACCGCAGAGCTCTACCGCGAACGGATCGCGGCCCAGGCGGCGGTACGCGGGGCAGCCAGGTGAGGCACTGCCAGCCGCGAAGCCGTCTGCCCCGGACGCAGACGCGAAGCCGACCGTAACCCCGTAACCCACCCCACCACCCGGAAGGGCAGACCTCGTGCTGACCGTGGACTTCTCCCGCTTCCCGCTCGCCGCGGGCGACCGCGTGCTCGACCTGGGCTGCGGCGCAGGCCGGCACGCCTTCGAGTGCTACCGGCGCGGCGCCCAGGTGGTGGCCCTCGACCAGAACGGCGAGGAGATCCGCGAGGTCGCCAAGTGGTTCGCCGCGATGAAGGAGGCCGGGGAGGCGCCCGAGGGGGCGACCGCCACCGCCATGGAGGGCGACGCCCTGAACCTCCCCTTCCCCGACGAGTCCTTCGACGTCGTGATCATCTCCGAGGTCATGGAGCACATCCCCGACGACAAGGGCGTCCTCGCGGAGATGGTCCGCGTCCTGAAGCCCGGCGGCCGTATCGCCGTCACCGTGCCCCGCTACGGCCCGGAGAAAATCTGCTGGGCGCTGAGCGACGCGTACCACGAGGTCGAGGGCGGCCACATCCGCATCTACAAGGCCGACGAGCTGCTCGGCAAGATGCGGGAAGCGGGCCTCAAGCCGTACGGCACCCACCACGCGCATGCACTCCACAGCCCCTACTGGTGGCTCAAGTGCGCCTTCGGCGTCGACAACGACAAGGCGCTGCCGGTCCGCGCCTACCACAAGCTCCTGGTCTGGGACATCATGAAGAAGCCCCTGGTCACGCGGCTCGCCGAACAGGCCCTCAACCCGGTCGTAGGCAAGAGCTTCGTGGCGTACGCGACCAAGCCGCATCTGCCGGTCGCGGCGGCCGCCAAGTGACAAGTCCCGGACGTACGGAACACCTCGTCCTGCCCGGTGTGCTCACCGCCGACGAGGCCGCCGAGACGGTGGCGGGCATCCTCGCCGCACAGCGCGAGGACGGCGCCATTCCGTGGTTCCGCGGCCATCACCTCGACGTGTGGGACCACACCGAGGCCGCCATGGCGCTCGACGCGGCGGGCGAGCACGAGGCCGCGGCCCGCGCCTACGAGTGGCTGGCCAGGCACCAGAACACGGACGGCTCCTGGTTCGCGGCGTACGACGACGGCGACGCGGAGCGGGTCACCGACCGCGGCCGCGAGAGCAACTTCTGTGCCTACATCGCCGTCGGCGTCTGGCACCACTACATCGCCACCGGCGACGACGCCTTCATCGACCGGATGTGGCCCGCCGTCTACGCGGCGACCGAGTTCGTACTGGCCCTCCAGCAGCCCGGCGGCGAGATCGGCTGGAAGCGCGAGTCCCCCGAGGAAGGGGGCACACCCGTCAACGACGCGCTGCTGACCGGCAGTTCCTCCATCCACCAGGCGCTGCGCTGCGCGCTCGCCATTGCCGAGCAGCGCGAAGAGCCGCAGCCGGACTGGGAGTTGGCGGTCGGCGCCCTCCGGCATGCCATCCGGCGCCACCCGGAGCGGTTCCTGGACAAGAGCCACTACTCGATGGACTGGTACTACCCGGTCCTCGGCGGCGCGCTGACGGACGCCGAGGCCAAGGAGCGTATCGAGGGCCACTGGGACGCGTTCGTGGTCCCCGGTCTGGGCGTGCGGTGCGTGCTGCCCAACCCGTGGGTGACGGGCGGCGAAAGCTGCGAACTGGCCCTGGCGCTCTGGGTGATGGGCGAGTCGGACCGGGCCCTGGAAATCCTCCAGTCGATCCAGCACCTGCGCGCCGAGGGCGGCATGTACTGGACGGGTTACGTCTTCGAGGGCAACCGGGCGGTATGGCCCGAGGAGCTCACCACGTGGACGGCGGGCTCGCTGCTGCTGGCGGTGGCGGCTCTGGGGGGAGACGAGGCGACGACCGCTGTCTTCAGCGGCGAACGGCTGCCGCTGGGCCTGGACCCGGACTGCTGCTAGTGCCGTGTCAGGCAGCGTTGGCCCTGTCGACGACAGCGCGTAGGCTCCGGTCGTCGGCGTGGCGGTTTCGCCAGATGATGTAGCGGCGGATCATGCTGCCCTGTTCCTTGTGGTCGCCATGGTAGGTGCCGTCGAGGGTGAAGTAGTGCAGGGCGGTGAACTGGGCCTCGATCCGGTTGAGCCAGGAGGAGTTCGTCGGGGTGTAGGCGATCTCGACATTGTTGGCCGCGGCCCAGGTGCCGACGCGCTGGCACCGCTTCGTGGTCAGGTGCGGTGAGAAGTTGTCGCAGATGATCGCGAGGCGGACCTCGGGCGGGTAGAGGCTGCGCAGGTAGCGGCAGAACTCCAGGAACTGGGTGCGCTTCTTGACCGGCTTGATGTGGCCGTAGAGCCTGTCCCGGGCCAGGTCCAGGCGGCGAACAGGTTCCGCACTCCGCCGCAGCGGTTGTAGGTGGCCCGGCGGCGGGGCTCCCGTTCGGGGTTCTTGTGCTTGCCGCCGCGTTCGGCCCACTGCCGGCCCGGGTGGGGCATCAGGTTGAGGGGTCCGAACTCGTCCATGCAGAAGACGACGTCGGGGTCGTCGGCCTCGGGTATGACCTCGCCGTCGGCGATCGCGTAGAGGTGTTCAGGGCCGCGTAGTCCGGGTCCCGGGAGGATTTCCAGGTCTTCAGGCGTTGAAAGGAGACGCCTTCCTCGCGGAGCAGGATGCGCAGGCCCTCGTGGCTGATGTCGTCGACCACCCCCTCGGCAACCAGGAAGTCCGCCAGCTTGGTCAGACTCCAGGTCGAGAACGGCAGGTCGTGTTCGGTGGGCTTGGACTTGGCGATCTTCTTGATCTCGCGCCGCTCGGGCAGCGTGAACACTTTGGGCCGGTCGCCCTTGTACTTCGGATAGAGCGAGTCGAAGCCGTTGGCGTTGAAGTTGTGGATCACATCGCGGACCCGGTCGTCGCTGGTGAACGACACTCGGCAATCTTCGCCACCGGCATGCCCTGCGCGGACAGCAACACCATCCGGGCCCGCCGCCAGGTCACCACCGACCCGGTACCCCTGCGGATGATCCGCAGCAACCGGCGGCCCTCGTCGTCATCGATCTCACGGACCCGCACTCGTATCGCCACCCCGACAGGGTGGCCGTGACGCGCCTCCCGGCACAGCACCCGGACGGCGCGTCACATCACGACAGGGCAAACGTTGCCTGATCCGGCACTAGTGTGATGCGCCAGAA
>NZ_JAGGPB010000048.1 GCF_018614055.1 Streptomyces sp. ISL-98 | reverse complement strand
CATTTACGGGACAGCCCTTAGCTTGCCCCCGTCAACCGATTGGAGGGCCCTCATGTGCTTCGCCAGCCTCAGCTACCGGTTGACCAAGCTCGTCAATCATCCGCCCCCACTCCTCGATGAGGGTCTGTCCGTCGATCACCTGTTGTGCAGCAGTCTGAATTGAGTTCATCAGAGGCCGCAGGGCTCGACTTCCAGAGGCCATAACTCTCGCCCCATCACTGACACTCTGCAAGTTCGGGACGGCTTCGCGCGCCGCTACGATCATCCCCATTAGTTGAGTGAAAAATTCGCGTGCCGTTTCCTCTTCTTCTTGAGTGACCTCACCCTCACTGATCATTCGAATAATCGTGATGATTCCCGGATCGATTCTGGATAGCTCTGCCGAATACCTCCCCCCGAGCTCCGACATCTTGGCAACTGGTTCACCCAGATCGGCCGCCAGCTCGTTAGTCACCCGCAAACGACCGGCGAAGCCTCCGCCGCGATCATCGGATTGCTGCATCAGAGCCGCCGAGTTTAGCGTCTTCTGATTGAGCGATTCAAGAACCTCGCCGAACTCCTGCACCGTCTCCGCCCACTCAGGGAGCGATACTTCCATTTCGGCGAGCGAGTCAAGGAAACCGGGCTGATCGACCTCTGTGTCATTCGAGGGGATTACGATGGGACCGCTAGCAGGCGGTGTCTCCAGAATCCCTTTCAAGCGCAGAGCGAGGTCATTGACCGCTTGACGGTACTCTGGGGAGTGTTCGTCTTCGAGACGAAGCTGACGCCAATCCACCCACTGGCGTCGCGCGATCAGTTGAACAACCTCGTCGCTAGAGTCCCCCTCGGTCAGTTGAGGAACATTCACATAGTGAATCGGAAGGATTAGGTCGTCAAGGCCGAGGCTTGCAGCGTGACTACTGAAGGTAATGATTTCGCGTCGACACTCCTGACTCTTAAGGAATTTCGGAGTGACGATTGGGATTAGAAAAGTTGTACTAGTGAGAGCGGAATCCAGGCGTGCACGCCACTGTTCACCCCAGGCGATGGAGTTATTGTCCACGAATACGTGGAGCTCATCACCTGTCGTAATCTCGAATGCGTGCGCGATGGCCTCGGCGAGGCGCCGAATGCGCCCCCCGTCAAGGTGGTCGTCGCGGTGGGTGTAGCTCCAAAACCCGGCGGGCCCAATGGCGTTCATGGCGCCGCATCTTATTCGACTCCACATGATTGATCATGGCCCCATAAGCTTCCGGCGAGTCGGGCAGTCTGTGGACCTGCCCGGTAAAGCACGACGTTGGGACCATGATCTTGCAGGCTCGCCCCAAAGTGGCTGCCTAGAGCCTGGAGCGGACCGCCCCAGTCACAGAGAGTGTCTCCCCCCTCATGCCCGCGCCGTGCGCGGGCCTTGATGAAGTAGAGAAAGTTCTACCGCACTCGGGCAGTGACGGTTTTCAAGACCAGTCCACCTACGGTCCCAGCAATGCGCTGACCTCGACAGACGGGCCGCGTCGCACTCTTCACCGGCCTTTCTGGCCAGAGGTTGGCCGCGATGGCCCGCGTAGCGGACCCTTACCCCCTCAATGCGAACTCCAGGTGAGCTGGTCGCTGAGGCGTCTCGGGTGCCTCCCCGCGTCCTGGCGAGCCAGGCTCCCGTCGAGACATACCGGGCCGCCGGATGGTCGCAGGTGATGACGCGAGCAGAGCGCAGCCGTCGGGCTTCTCCAGTTGCCAGCAGAGATCACAGACTCGACCATGAATGAGAGGCGTGAGGTAGGTGAGGCGTCATGGGCCTGCACATCTCCTGGGGAAAGTGCCCGCACTCTCCTCCCGAGCCGCCGCCGCCCGCGTTGCGCTGGCACGACCCGGGGCCCTTCGGCCTGACACCCGCTCGGCAGTCGATGTCCGGCGGAGCGGGCGCCCTCCTGGCAGGCTTTTCCACCGCACTCGTCGGAGTCATTGCTCAGGCTCCGGACAAAATCCGCTACTCGGGCTGGGCTTTGCTTCTCCTCACTCTCGCCGCAATGGCATTCGTCGCCTGCGTGCAATGTGGGTTCAATGCGCGCGCTCGCATGTACTCACACGCGGAGATCACGGAATGGCGCCCACTTCCGTGGACTGAAGATGAAGCCCAGAGTCTTCATAACGACCAGGAAGTGGAAGCAAAAACGGGGCGCAGATGGGAGCAGGCCGCCGAGTGGACATATCACTTCGGAATCATATTGCTGGCAGCTGGCATCGCTCTCGTACTTATACCCATGGGAGACTCGCAAGAGAACCAGCCCCGCTGGGTAGCTGCGTACGCGACCATGGCAGGCGGGTTCGTGAAGTTTCTCACCTACATAATAGGCTGGTGCAAAGACAGGAAGTGAGATAAGCCATGACTGACCGCGAGTCTCGGAGTACGCGGGCGCAGAATAGACAGGTACCCACAAAGGAAGAACGGCGGAAGGCTCGTGCGGCAGCAAAGGCGACGCGTCGACCCTTGAAACTCAAGGGCATAACCAAAGCGATCCGGCAAGGGCAACGTTGCAAAGACCATGGAGCGACGCACTGTAAGGAGTGTCCGAAGAAGGGACGCTCGCGGCGGCGGTCCAGGGCTATCAATCTGGAGCTAGCGCCCGCCTAACAACGGCTAATAATCCAAGAAACCAAGCGTGTTGTCGGGTCGGCGCTACGGGCAGGGAGGGATTTCGCCAGCGAGAGGGCGCAGTTCCGGCTTCCGCTGACGCCCTGGCAGCGCTTGACGAGGTAGGGAAAGTTCTACCGCGTTGGCTCCGTGACGGCCTATTGAGTTCTCCGGGTGCAGGCATAACTGCACCATAGCCACTCACACCGGCAAATCTTACTGAACGGCGCAAAATGGGCACATGATCGTCGATCCAGTACGACGTCCGGAGCGGAGATCCAAATGACCACACAGACTCTCGGTAGCGGCAGTACCACGAGTGCGGAAAACTTCTGGTACATCCTCGGATGGATCGCGTTCGGGGCGTCTTATTTCGCGAAGGTCCCCACCAAGAAGGCACTGTGCGAATACGGGCTCGTTGAAATGACTACGGCGGAGAGGTTTTGGTACGTCGTGATGAACATCGCCTTTGGCTCCGGGTACTTCGCCAAGGTCATCACGAAGAAAGCTCTCTCTGAAGTCGAACGAGCAGGCACAGGCAGTCAGCCATGGATAGCAAGGGGATGAGTCACAGTCCGTAGCTCTAGCGAGATCGGTCAGTGACGGTTGGCGCGTGGCGGGCAGTTCACCCCATCGGCTTTGACGTGTCAGACAGCGGCGCCTCCAGGCGTGTTGCACCGGATCGCGAGCAGCTCCAGCTGCACACGCGGTAGCTACTGAGGAGGTCTGAGGCAGGCCTCGCGTATCCTTCGCCGGGTGCAACGGCTCGCTCTCTTCGACCTGGACAACACGCTGATCGACAGGCAGGGCGGCTTGGTCGATTGGGCCCGTAGCTTCAGCGCGTCTCGCGCACTGCCTCCCCATGCGCAACGCCTGATTATCGATGTGCTTCGCGAGAGGGCGTACCCGGCCGACTTCGAGCGACTCAAGGATTCCCTCGGCCTCACCGAGCGGGTCGCCTCACTGTGGGGCGATTACGTCGTGGGTATGGCTGCCCGCGCTCGTTGTCGAGTGGGGGTGCTCAGTGACCTCAGCAAAATGCGGGCGGCTGGCTGGACGATCGCGGTTGTTTCACGAATGGAGCGACTGACATACAGACGGCGAAGCTGGAGGCAGCCGGGCTCGTGTCGCTGCTGGATGCCGTGTGCATCTCCGAGGAAGTCGGAGCGCGGAAGCCGTCCGTGGCGATATTCAACGTAGCGGCTGTCCGTTGTGGCGTCCGCCTTGCCGAGGGCGGGTGGATGGTGGGTGACAACCCCAAGACGGATGTCGAGGGGGGCCGGTCTGCGGGGCTGCGGACAGCATGGATCTCGGCCGGACGGCGGTGGCCGACTGATGCCCGCAGCCCCGATTTGAGGGCGGCGGACGTCTCAGCCGCGATCGGATCCCTGCTGGAGTGGGATGCACATTCCGATGCTTACCGCTCCGAGGCCTCGTGAAGCTGTGCGAGCGCCTCGCTCAAATCGAGCGGCCGATCTCTGGACATCGCCCACCGTTCCATGACTGCGGCGGAGGCCTGTGCCAGTTCGGCCGGCAGGCCTGCTTCGTACAGGGCGCTCTCAGCTTCACGCATCTCCGGTGCCCATCGCCACGCCCGTGCGGCGACCTTTGGGATGTACGCCGCCTCAGCGAGGTAGCTGCCCGTGCGGTCCTTCGCGACCTCTAGGAGTTCTTCTTCCAATCCGTGGTCGCTGGCAAGAGCGTAGGCGACAGCTGCGAGCATTCGACTGGACTTCTGGTAGCTGCTGTAGGCCAGCTTCAGTGCCGATGCCTTGCCGATCCCCCCGGCCAAGGGACGGGTTTGCACGGACGTCCCCTCGAAAAGCAGAGCGACGGACTCCAAGGCAGATTCTGGGCCGGACAAGTACATCCGGGGAGTCTTCGACGCTGAGGGCGGCGAGCCGATGACCGAGCCGTCAACAACGGCAGTGCCTGTACGCAGCAGGAGACCGCTGATGCGCGCCATACGGGCCGGGGAAATTGCGTTGCCCTCGATGTAGACCCCAGAGAAAGACTCTGAGGCAACAGCGGCTGCTACGTCTTCTGCGTTGGCTGGTGGGCAGAGACTGAGGATGATGTCGCAACGTCGGGACATCTCCCCGAGGTCACGCACGGGCGTGAGCCCATACCGCAGAGCCCTATCCTTGGTTGCTGCGCTCCGCCCCTCTGGGCACCAAAGGACTTCCGCCCCTCGTTCCCTTGCCTGTGCCGCAACGGCGGCACCCATGCTTCCGGGGTGCAAGATGCCCAGTGTCGTCATCCGACCAGTTTCCTGATGTTTCGTACTTCGGGCAGCGTCCCGACTGTGAGGGCGCCGTTGATGTTGCGGGCGGCCTGCGCTGGGGTGAGCCGATGGGTCTCGATGACGAGCGGCCATGGTTCGCCTGCGTGATCCAAGAGGTCCTGCCTGGTCTCGTGCCAGACCTTGAGCCGCACGTCTACGTCCTTGTCGCCGCGTCCTTTGCAGCGCTCCTCCGTGACCGCTTGAGGGCACCAGAGGAGGACCTTCGCCCACCGAATCGGGAACGCTCCGATGGCGCTCGCACCAGCGACCTGGCCCATGTGCAGCACGGGAATCCGACCGCCCTCCACTAGGTCGGACACCCCGCGTTGGTCAATGGCGTACTCGGCGTCGTACCGAGCATTGCGATACAGCAGCTCTCCCGCCTGCGAGAGCTCTTCGATGTGCTCACAGGTGGTCATTCGGTATCCAGTGGTCCGACCGGGACCGGCTTTGAGCCGCTGGAAGAGCGTGTACTCGGGGCGGAGGCACGCCAGTTCGGCCGTAACCGTGTCCTTCTCTGAGCCGGGAGGCCCATACAGGATCACGCCGGAAGGTGTCACAGGTCGCCTCCGCTAAGTACGTCCTTCGCCTCATCGACCATGGCCACGGCAGCGCCGAGCCGGAGCTGGACGGCGGATACGTCGACGCCGACTGCGCGGGCGCCGAGGGTTGCGATGTGTGCGAGGTTGTCGCCCTGCCGCACCCGAGGTCCAGGACCTCGGCGCCGGGGCCGTTGCCGAGGGCTTCGGCGCCGGGTCCGTGGTCGGGGTACTGGGTCCAGTTGAACCAGGTGGTGGCGCCGGCGGCGTTGGCGGGCGGGCGAGGTTTGACGCGCAGGGCGTAGTCGTCCCAGGCGGTGGTGGTCATGGGGTCTCCGGGCAGACAGGGGCCCCGGTCGCTGGCCGTGCGACCGGGGCCTGGTCGGGCGGGCTCAGTCGGTGGTGGGCAGCTGGTAGACGAAGCTGCGGAACCGAGGAGGCTCTTCGCCTTTGGGTGTCCGCTGCTTGGCCTCTTCCTGCTGCTCACGCACGAACTTCACGAGTTCCGCGTACCGGGGGTCTGTCCACTCCGTCATGGTGTGTCCTCCCATCCGGTAGCAGGGTACGCGCGGGGTTGCGGTCAAGCAGCTGTGCCAGGCAGGCACTCCGGCTTGGGGCCCGGCTTGATGGTGCAGTTCGGCGCGTGCTGGCAATTGGCGCTCACCTCGATAAGCGTGACGTCAGGCGGTGCCACCCACAGCTCACGGTCGACACTGAACCGGGCGGTCTCGATGGCGGCCATGGTCCGGTCGATGAACTCGGGGCCGTACCGACCGGCGTCCGGAAGCTCGGGGTAGTAGTGGACGAACCCGCCGCCGAGCCGATCGCATAGGCGGCCGTACAGGTCGGTGTGCAGGATGAGGGCGTGCCAACCCTCATCGACGATTCGGGACGGGGCGATGCCCTTGGCCCCCTCCGCCGCCACGGCGACGAACTTGATCGCCTCCAGCGTGATGCGGTCGGCGACGGCCGGAGCCATGTCGGGGTTGTCCTTCTGGACGGTGGCGGAGACGCCGGCGAACTCTGCGGGGGTCAGGTACGACCGGGCGTCTCGTACTGCGGACGCCGTACTGGTGGTACTCATAGTGGTGTTCTCCCGTTCTCTGGATGGGATGGACGTCCGCCTCGGCCGGGGTTCCTGGCCGGATGCATCGGCCGGGGCGGGGTCAGTCGGGCGGCCGCCTATGGCAGTCGCAGTCGCAGCGCAGCGTCTCGACGGGCAGCGCTATACCGGGCAGCCGGACGTCGCCGGGGCCGTGGCAGAGCTCGCACGCGTCGGCGCGGCATTCCGGCGTCTTGTACGTGGGTCTGCTGGGCACGGTGGTAGCGGTCACTGTGACTCGCCCGCCCTGCGCGGCCATGACGTGCGCGTCGGCCAGTGGTAGTGATCAGCGCGCCTGTGGTTCGGCTCCAGGGTGCAGCGCAGAGGCCGGCCGGACTGCGGGATCCAGCAGACGTGAGTCATCTGCACGCGCCGCACGGTCTGTACGGCGCTCACGACCCGTACCTCGCGGCGTTGGCGGCAGCAGCCTCGCGGCACGACTCGCACGCCAAGGTCTGCATCGGCGGGCCCGAATTCGTCTCGCCCCACAGTGCGTCGAGCTCAGTATCGGTAGGGCCGTTGTGCCACTCGCACCAGTCCTGAGGGACACCCATACCGGAGGCTTCGGGCGGCGCCTTCACCGGCTGGCCTCACAACGCCGGCACGTGCATTTGTCGCTGTCGTTGAGGGATTTCGGCAGCCGCTCGGGGTCGCCCTGCGGAACTGTCACCGTCGGCCCGACGTCACGCCGTTGCCCGTCGGCCGCTACCCGGTAAACCTTGATCGTCATCGTCATTGCTACGTCTCTTCCGACCCTCGGTATCTGTACTGGTCGCCCGGGGCGCTCCTCGGCTCCGGTCGCTCTTGTAGCGTCGACCGATCCGGTCAACTGCGGTATGACCGACGGGGGTTACCGAACCGGTAATACACTCGTTGCAGCTCCTGCAAGGTGCGCCCGCGTACATAAGATCGCTCCGGAAGTCGGCCCACATGGATGCCACCACCCCCGGCCCGCTCAACCCCGACGTACTCGACAGAGACGACGTCCGACGAGCCCTCGCTGAGCATGACTTCGCTGCCGCCTTCACCCTGATCAAGAAGTGGGGCGGCCTGTCGCAGAACCGGATCGGGGCGGCCTGCCAGCTCACCCCCGGCAAGGTGTCAACGATCATTAGCGGGGCGCAACGGGTCACGTCCTTCGAAGTGGTCTGCCGCATCGCCGACGGGTTACGCATCCCCGGCAGCCTGCTCGGGCTCGCTCCCCGACCGTGGGAGAAAACCACCGAGCCACCGGTCGTTCACCCGCCGATGCCGTCGGGTGAACGACCAGCCACAGACGACATTCCGTGGCGCCCCGACGCCACCGTCGATCTTGCCTCGCACCTGACTGGAAAAGATCTCGTGATGGACCGACGCGCGATGACTCGCGCACTAGCTGGAGCAACTGTCACCGGTGCTTCCCTGCTCGATTCCCTGGAAGGGTGGCTGCAGCCCGCCGCCGCGGTTCCGAGGCCACGCCGCCGGGGGCGCCTTGGCATGACCGAAATCAGCGAACTGGAGACGACGGCACGAGCGTTCCGACAGTGGGACCACCGCTTCGGCGGCGGCCTGCGCCGAAAGGCCGTACTGGGGCAGCTGAACGAGGTGTCGGCGAACCTCGACGAGCACCAGGCGCCGGACGTCGAAGCGCGCCTGTACCGGATCATGGCTCAACTCGCCGGAACCGCAGCCACGATGTCATGGGACTCCGGACTGCAGAGCCGCGCGCAGGACTACTACCGCCTCGCGCTGCGTGCCGCACATGCCGGGGGCGACGCTGTGTTCGGCGCGAACGTTCTCGCCGGGATGGCTCGGCAGATGCTCTACCGCGATCGGCCTGACGACGCGCTGCAGCTCATCAACCTTGCCCAAGAAGGCGCCCGCGACGTCATCGGGTCATGCGTTCGGGCGATGCTTCACACCCGCGAGGCATGGGCGTACGCAGCGCAGGGCAGGACTGCCGGCTTTCAACGAGCGACGGCGCGGGCCACCGAGGCGCTCGCCGCAGCAGTGCCGGGCGAGCAAGAGCCGTACTGGATTGCCTACTTCGACGAGGCAGAGCTCGCCGGGGTCACAGGGGGCAGACTCCTCGACATGGCCCGGCAGGACCCGCATCGGCACGCCGAACGAGCCGCCGCAGAGATCCGCTGTGCACTCGCTGCTCGCGGCCCCGAGGCCGGCCGTTCCCACGCACTTGACCGTATCGGCCTCGCCGAGTGCCGATTCCTCGCGGGAGACATCGCAGGGGGCGCAGAGGAGGCCCGACGGGCGGTCGGCGCTGCGCGGCGCACACAGTCCGGCCGGGTGCGCACGCAGCTTGGGCAGCTCTACCAGTACACCGTGGGGCACAGCGAGTCGCGAACGGTACGCAAGGCGCGCGATAGTATCCGCGACCTGCTGTCGAGCTAGGGAGGGGCCGCATGGTGACACTGGCCGTAACCGGTCACATGGATCTGACCGACGAGAGCGTGCCGCTTGTGAAAGCAGCCCTGCGCGAGCTGTTCCAGCCGTACCGCGAGGATCTCGTCGGCGTCTCGTGCATCGCAGCCGGCGCAGACTCGCTGTTTGCCGAGGCGGTTGTCGAGGCGGGCGGTCGGCTCGTCGTCGTGCTGCCCTCCCAGGACTACCGGCAAGCGAAGGTGAAGCCCGATCACGCCGAACTGTTCGACCGGCTGCACGCGGCTGCCGACGAGGTCCTCATCATGCCGCACGAGACCGCGAACCGGCAGGCATACGAGACGGCGAACGCGGTCTTGCTTGAGCGGGCAGACCGACTCGTCGCGGTGTGGAATGGCTCCCCTCCGTCAGCCAAGGGCGGCGGTACGGCGGATGTCGTGGTTGACGCGCGCGCGGCCGGTCTGCCGGTTGACGTCGTGTGGCCGGAGGGTGCCGAACGTCGGGCCTGACCCGAACGCACGAAACCGCCCCTGACCCGGCCGTAGCCGGAACAGGGGCGCGGTGCATCACGATCGGGCTACGTCGGCAGGTAGCCCGATCGCGCTGCGGCACTTCTACACGTCAGCCCTCTTGTACTGCGGCGAGAACATCAAAGCCGTGAGCGAGTACCTGGGGCACAGTGCGGAAGTCGGCACGTCGACGTAGCCCTAGCAGGGACCGGGCCTGGGGGCGGCGCCGGGTACTCACGCCCTCGGCGCCGCCTCCACCCCGTACCCCCGGTCCGACCCGATCGACGCACCGCCCGGGAGCCTCGGCGGGCTGTACGTCGCCAGTGCCCTCAGGCGCGGGTCGGGGCGGACCGCGCCCAGCACGGGATTCGCCGCGATCGGGGAGACCTTGACGCGGGCGCCGGGGCGAGGTGCCTGGATCACCCGGCCCTTGCCGAGGTAGATCGCCACATGCGTGGCCTTGGGGAAGTAGATCACCAGGTCACCGGGGCGCAGCTCCTTCAGCGAAACCTTCGGCAGCTGCCGCCACTGCTCCTGGCTCGTCCGTGGAATCTCACGCCCCGCATGCGCCCACGCCTGCGAGGTGAGCCCCGAGCAGTCGAAGGAGCGCGGCCCCTCCGCGCCCCACACATAGGGCTTGCCGATCTGCCGGGCGGCGTACGCCAGTGCCGCCCGGCCCAGCCGCGAAGGCTTCCGCGCGTTGGCCGACGCCGGGCTGCCGAGCGCCCCCGAGGTCAGCAGTTCACGCTGCGCCTCACCCGTCACTCGCGCCTCCAGCAGCGCGATCTCGGCGAGCTGATCCTGGGTCAGCGAAGCCAGCAGCCTCTCCACCTCGGACAGCCGCGCGCGCACCGCGTCCTGCTGGTTCTTCTGCTGCCGGGCCAGCGTCTGCTGCCGGGCGAGCGCGTACCGCTCTCTCGTCGCCAGCGCGTCGGCCTGCTTCTCGCCGCTCTCCAGCCGGGCGATGGTCGCGGCCCGGTCGGCCGCGGCCCGCTGGAGTACGTGTCCTTGGGACAGCGCACGATCCGGGTTCTTCGCCAGCAGCAGCCGCAGGTAGGGGGAGAGGCCGGTACGCCCCTGGTACTGCTCGCGCGCCAGCCGCCCCGCCGCACTCCGGCTTGCGGCGAGATCGGTCCGGGCCTTGGAGAGACCGGCGGTCACTGTCCTGACCTCGCCGAGCTGTTCCCTGATGGTTTCCTGAGTCGCCTTGTACGCCTCACTGGCCTCCTCGGCCCTCTGGTACAGCTTCTGGAGTTCGGTCAACAGCTCCGCGACGGTCGGCTCGGCGGACAGAGATTCGGCCGGCAGGGACTCGGCCGGCAGCGGCTCGGCGGGCGGCGTGGGCATGGCCGGTACACCTGCGGCGGATGGTGCCGGTACCGCCGCGATCACCGTTGCGGCAGCCAGGGCCACCGTACAGACGGACCGGGAAAGCTTGCCTGACACGTCATCACCTCCGGTTTCGCGGCCGGAAGCTCCGGCCTACTGGCGATGATGTGCAGGCATGCGAGCGGGGCGGATGGTGAGTGGTCGGGTTGGGCCAACGCCGTCACCCGTGCAGGGCCAATTCGCGACGCCACCGGCGTGGCGCCGCGTGCCCCCACCCGCCCCCTGTCAGTCGAGAGGCAGCGCGTAGAAGTTGCGGCCCCGCCACAGGACGGCTGTGCTGCCGGAGGTCTGTGCCCGGTACGAGGCCGGGTTACCGGGGTCCTCGGCGCCCGCGTCCTGGAACTTCCACAGGCGTCGGCCGTCGCGCGCGTTGATCGCGGTGGCCTGCGTGTCGTTCAGGGCGAAGACGGTACGGCCGCTGCCGCTCAGGACGACCGAGGGCGTGGAACGGCCCGGGTACTCCGTGTCGCGCTTCCACTGCTCGGTGCCGGTCGCCGTGTCGACGGCGTACACCTCGTTGCGGCTGTCGGCGACGTACAGCGTCTTGCCGCTCACGACGCCATGGCTGAAGCGGCCGGAGGTGTTCTTGAGCTTCCAGAGCTTCTTGCCCTTGCGCGTGTCGTACGCCTGCAAGTCGTCGTCCACCGCTGCGTACAGCTGCCCCGACGTGTCGTCCGTCGTGTCCGCGCCCTCACGCACCCCGTCGAAGTACTTCTGCCACAGCGTCTTGCCGCTCTTGCGGTCGATGAGGACGAAGGACGACCTGCCCTTGGCCTTCTTCTTCTGGGCCGGGGTCAGGGAGTCCGCCTCCTGGCGCAGGAGCAGACTGTCGGGGCGGATGCCGACCGCTTCGTAACGGGGGAAGGGGCCGGAATGTACGTCCGCCATTTCGGACCGCCACAGTTCCTTGCGCGCGGCCATGTCGTACGCGAAGAGGTAGACGCGCGTACGCGTCACCTTCTCGGTCTTCTTGCCCTTCTTCTTTACGTCGGCCGTCTCGATCCTTCCCGCGAACCAGGCCACGGGGCCGTCCACGGCCAGTTTCGCCCCGAGGGTGAACTCGCCGTCCTCTCCCTTGGTCAGCAGCGGGCCGTACGGGAGACGGTGCTTGACCTGCCCGTCCTTCGCGGACAGCCACACGAAATCGGTGCGGGTGATGACGAAGCAGTGGGTGTCGTCGGCGGCTTCGGGCCTGTACCCGGTGCCTGCGGCCTTCTGCGCCCAGAGGCGGCGGCCGGTACGCAGGTCCAGTGCGGTGGTCTGCTCCTCGCCAGGGATCAGCAGCAGCTTGTCGCGCCAGATGCGGGCGGAGGGACCGCCCGAGGTGAGCTCGACAGGGTGCCGGTAGTGCCAGAGAGGGGTCGGAGCCATGCCGGGCAGCGGCTTCTTGGCGGCGGCGGGCTTGGCGTCGGGGGATGCGGGCGGGGTGTCCTCACCGCCGGCGAGGGCCAGCGCACCGCCGCCGCCGATCACGAGCCCGGCGGCGCCGGCCGCGATCGCGGCGAAGAGGCCGCGTCGGCTGAGGCCGCCGAGGCCGTTGCCGACCGGAGCGGTGGCGGTGCGGGTGGATGGCAGGGCCGGAAGCTGCGGTGGCTGTGCGGGAGCGGTGGGTGGGAGGGCGAGTGCGGTGGCGGGGTGCGTGAGGGCCGGCCCCGAACGGGCTTGGGGGTCCCCCCGGACGAAGTCTGGGGGAGTGTCCTCGAACGCCGGACGGGCTGAAATACCCAGCCCCTCCGGCGGAACATTCAGCCCCTGGGGGTCCCCCCGGACGAAGTCTGGGGGAGTTTGAGGAGCGGGGTCCGGGGCGGAGCCCCCACTTGGCGGCAGCCGCAAATTGTCACTGCGGGAAGGGGCGGGTAGGGGAAGAACTCGCTCCCCACGCCCGCCACGCAGTGCCCCCGCACGGATAACCACGGTCGCGCCCGACCTCACGTCACCACCGGCACCCGCACCCGAGTCGGCACCCGCACCCGAGTCGGCACCCGCACCTGAGTCAGCACCGGCACCCAAGTCACCACCGGCACCGGAGCCCGCCCCCAGCCCCATCACCCGTCCCGCCTGTTCCGCCAGCGCCGTCAGCAGGCCGTCCGGGAGCCAGCCTGTGCGGGCCATCGCCGCCGCGCCCTCCAGGGCCAGATCCGCGGCCACCGTGCCTGGCGTCGGCCGGTCCTCCGGTGACTTCGACAGGCACCGGGCGATCAGCGGACGCAACTCCTCCGGAACCGCGGCCAGTTCGGGATCGGCGTGGGCGATGCGGTCGGCGGCCGCGTCCTGCGGGCCCGCCGCCAGCGGGGTCGCGCCCGTCGCGGCGTACGCCAGAAGCAGGCCGAGTACGAAGATGTCGGACGCGGGGCCGGGCTCCTGGCCCGCCACCTGCTCCGGCGTGAGGTAGTCGAGGCGTACGGACAACTGGCCGCCGGGCCCAGCTTCGGCGGCCGTCGCCGCACCCAGCGCACCGAACGCGGTCAGGCGCGGCCCGTCGGAGGCCAGCAGCACGGTGTCCGCGGCGAGGCCGTGGAGCACGGCGCCGGTGGCGTGCGCCCGGGAGAGGGTCTCGGCGAGGCCCGCACCAAGGATGCGTACCGTCCGCTCCGGCAGCGGCCCGGCGAGCGCGATCGCCTCGCCCAGGGTCAGCGCGGGCACGTACCCGCTCGCCGTCCACAGTTCGGGCCCCTCGGTACGGGAGCCGAGCTGCGCCTCCACCCAGCCGCCGGCCAGCCGTTCGGCAGTCTGCGCCTCCGCCTGGAAACGGCGCCGGAAGGCGGGCGACCCCGCGAGCGCGGGCCGGGCGACCGACACCACGGCCGGGGCACCGTCAGGAGCGTGCGCGAAGTACTGCACGGCGCTCGCGGTCTCGCGCAGGCGCAACAGCGTGGCGTACGGCCCGATTCGGCGTGGATCGTCCTGACGCAGCGCTTCCAAGGCGCACCCCCCGTGGTCACCGTGCCGGGGCCGCTCCTTCGTCCACAGCGGCCACATCCGGCACAACAGCCGATCTTATGGTGTGCCGTCGGGCTTCGACCAGGGCCACCTCGGCCGGTGACGACGCTCGCGCCCGTCCGGCGCGTATTCGTACTTCCAGCCGCGCTGGAGCCCGAGCCGCTTGGTGTGACCGGCGGGGACGCGGAGGTAGGCGTGCACGGTCGGCGGCCCGCCGGCGTCGTCCGGCACCGGCACCTCGTACCACTTCGGCGGGTGTCCGGTCGGCCCGACGAGGACCGGCAGCACGCGCCCGTCCAGGGGTCCGCCCACGAAGGGCGTGTTCTCGCTTCTCACCCCGTCAGTCTTACAGGGTCACAGGAGGTGGGCCGCCTCCGCGATCACCGGCAGCACGCGTCGTGCCAGCACCCCTGCCGAGCCGTCCGCCGTCTCGGTCGCCAGCGCGGCCCTCGTGACGGCCGCCGCCTGCGCGTCCGTGGCCGCGGTCGCGGTGAGCAGGGCGACGAAGTGGTCGACGAGCCAGTCCCGGAGCTCACCGACCGGCGGCTGCTTGCCCTCGTCGAGCCAGATGAGGGAGGCCGCCTCGACCGCCGTGATCCAGGTGCGGACCATCATCCGCAGCCGGGGTCCCGCCGTCCCCGCGACGTCGAGATGCGTCAGGATGTGCTCGGCCGCGGCCCGGCGCACCCCGTCGACGGTCGCGGTCGTACGGGAGGTCTCGGCGACGCTGCCGCCCTGGAGCAGTGCGCTGAACCCGGTGTCGTGCTCGTCGACGAAGCTGAGATAGCGGTCCAGGGCGCGGATGAGGCGCCGGGTGAGGGGCCCGGTCTGCGGTTCGGCGAAGCACAGCTTGAGTTCGTCGGCGGCGGAGCCGAGCGCGGCCTCGTACAACTGCTGCTTGCCGCCGGGGAAGTAGCGGTAGACGAGCGGCCGTGACACCCCGGCCGCCTCCGCCACGTCGTCCAGCGAGACGTCCTCGGGCGCCCGGTGTGCGAAAAGCGACAGGGCGGCGCCGAGGAGCTGGCTGCGACGCTCCTCGACACTGAGCCTGCGGTACGCGGGGGACGCTGCTGCCGGGGTCATGTCCGCAGCGTATCCCCGCGTTTGGACGGTTTGCGGTGTGCGGTCCGCGGCTTACGCGAGGAGGCCGGAACTCTTCCAGAGCCTGCGGCCGACGCCCTGCAGAACGCCGATGTCGTCCAGGAAGTCGGTGAGCCGCTTGGCGCCGCTCTGCATGACCTCGGCGCGGTGGCCGCTCGCCTTGACCTGGGCGACGGCCTCGCGGCGGTCGAGGCCGACGTTGTCGTACACCTTCGGGTTCACGAAACAGGTGGAGAAGACGCGCGCGGCCTCGCCGCAGCTGACCCGGGTGAGCTCCCGCTCCCAGAGCGGCGCGGTCACCATCTGGCGGCGCAACTCCTCGCGGGCGTACCGGACATGGCGTGCTTCCTCGACCACATGGATACGGGTGACGCCGCGCACCAGCGTCTGCACACGCTCGTCGGGGAACGTCAGCCGCTGCATCCAGTCGAGGATCTCCTCGCCGAGCAGCGTCGCCGCGAACGACCCGGGCGTGGTCGAGACGGTCTTCAGGACGCGGGCGAGGTTGTGGTAGAGCCTCGGCACCGGATACGACGGTGCGCCGGCCTTCTGGATCATCTTGGCGAACATCATCGAGTGCCGGCACTCGTCGGCGATCTCGGTGAGGGCGTATCGGACGTGGTTGCTGGTCAGCGACTTGTCGTAGATGTGCCTGACCAGCAGCTGCATCAGGATGATCTCGAACCAGATGCCGAGCGAGGCGAGCGAGGCGGCTTCGTGCCGGGCGAGGTCCATGCGCTGGTCCTCGGACATCTTGTGCCAGAGCGGAGTGTCGTAGAGCGATACGAGCTCGGGCGGCCAGAACCACTTGCCGTCCTCGACCGGGGCGGCCCAGTCGAGTTCGGTCTCGGGGTCGAACGAGTGCTTGGCGGATGACTCCAGCAGGCGCTCGGCGACCTGCTCACGGTCCTTGAGGAGGCCGAGTGCGTCCCTGAGTACGTCGCGTTCGGTCACTGTCGTCATGGCGGGGGGGCACCTCACGAGTGGGTTACCTGGGGTCACGACTTATGAGACTGCTTGTCAGCAAGGCAGTCAATCCCTCGTGCACGACTTGTTGACCCGCTGTCTACCAACGTGTGAGTCTGCCAACTGTCCGTCCTGTTAAGGGATATGCGGCAAGGGAGACGTCAATGTCGACGTACGAGCTCTACACCACGGCCCCGTCGGACCCCCTGTGGCAGGTGCCGGCCTCCGGCGCGGCCCGCTTCAGCTGGGAGTACGACGAAGGGCGCGCCCGCCTCCTGGCCCTCTACCAGAAGGGCAAGGACAAGCAGTGGGACGGCGCCACCCGCATCGACTGGGACGTCGAGGTCGACCCGTACGACCCGCTCGGCACCCCCGACGACGCGCTGAGCCTCTACGGGACCCGCCACTGGGCCAAGATGACCGAGAAGGACAAGGGCGTGCTGCGCCGCCACTACACGTCCTGGCAGTTCAGCCAGTTCCTGCACGGCGAGCAGGGCGCCATGGTGTGTGCGGCGCGGATCGTCGAGTCCGTCCCCGACCTGGACGCGAAGCTGTACTCGGCGACGCAGACGATGGACGAGGCCAGACACGCGGAGATCTACAGCCGCTTCCTGCACGAAAAGGTCGGGATGCTCTACCCGGTCAACGACAGTCTCCAGAGCCTCCTGGGCGACACCCTCCGCGACTCCCGCTGGGACATGCCGTACCTGGGCATGCAGGTCCTCATCGAGGGCCTCGCACTCGCCGCCTTCGGCATGATCCGCGATACGACGGACAAGCCGCTGCCGAAGCAGATCCTGGCGTACATCATGCAGGACGAGGCCAGACACGTGGCCTTCGGGCGGATGGCGCTGCGCGACTACTACAAGCAGCTGAGCGACGCCGAACTGCGCGAGCGCGAGGAATTCGTCATCGAGGGCTGCTACTTGATGCGCGACCGGCTGCGGGGCGTCGAGGTGCTGGAGAACTTCGGCGTGACGAAGAAGGAGGCCGAGGAGTACACGGAGCAGTCCGAATTCCTGCACCTCTTCCGGAAGCTGCTGTTCAGCCGGATCGTGCCGTGCGTGAAGGACATCGGCCTGTGGGGCCCGCGCCTCCAGAAGGCGTACGTCGACATGGGCGTCTTCGAGATGGGCAATTCCAACCTGGACCTCCTCATGACCCAGGACGAGGAGATCGCCGAACAGCTCGACAAGGAGCGCTTCGAGGCGGAGGAGCGGGAGCGGCTCGTGGAGATCGAGGAGGCGATCGCGCAGGCGTGACGGCTCAGCGCGTCTGCGCGGCGGCGGGCGGCGGGAACGACGTACGCAGCGTGAACGCATGCGGCGTCGGCCCGTGTTCGCGCAGGTGGAGGAGCGCCGTTTCGGCGTCCCGCAACGTCGGGCGGCTGCCTGCCTCCACCCACCACAGTGCGGTCATGGCCTCGTGCACGTGCTCGAACCACTCGCGACGCCGCGCCATGATCTCCCGGTGCCGACCCTGGTACATGTAGGCGGTCAGGGCGTCGGTGTCCCGCCACACCGACATATTGGCCAGCAGCCACTCGTCCCCGAAGATCTGCAGCTCGGTCGCGTTGCCGGCGTCGCTCTGGAGCCGCCAGACGAAGCCGTCGGCGGCGTCGGCGTCGGCGTTGACGGAGTCGAGGGCGTCGACGAAGTCCTTGAACTCGGGTGAGTCCAATGGGAACTTCATGCGGGATATGTTGACTTGGGCTAGTTCGTGAGTGGTGGTTATGGCCATGCGGGCAGAGTAATGATCTCCTCGGCGGGGCCGGGAGGGCGTTTCGCGGACCGAGACCCAGGGCGAGGCCGCTGCGCGGTGCCTGTTCCCCGGGTAGGGGAACTGCGCCGCAGGCAACCCGCACCCGTACCCCGCCCGCACCGCACCCACTCACCCACCCAACGCCGCCCCCATCACCCCCCGAGCGATCGGCGCCGCGCTTCCGCCGCCGCTGATGTCCCCGCGATCCGCAGACGCGTCCTCGACGACCACCGCCACCGCGACCCCCGCCGGCCCCGCACCTGCCTCCTGCGCCCAGGAGATGAACCAGGCATACGGCGTACCGGTGTTGTCCGTGCCGTGCTGCGCCGTGCCCGTCTTGCCGCCGACCCTGGCCCCGGTGATCGCCGCGTTCGTGCCCGTGCCCTTCTCGACGACGTCCACCATCATCTGCTGCAGCAGCCCCGCAGTGCCAGGGCTCATCACCTGGTGCAGGGTCTCCTGGTCGGTCCGCGAGACGACATCGCCGTCCGCCTGCGTCGCCGTGTCGACCAGATACGGCGCCTTGAGGTCACCGCCATTGGCGACCGCCGCCGCGACCATCGCCATCTGGAGCGGCGTCGCCCTCGTGTCGTACTGGCCGATGGCGGACAGCGCGAGCTGGTCGTCGGTCATGCTGGTGTCGAAGTTGCTCTTGGACACCCGCGAAGGGATCTTCAGCCCGCTGTCGTTGAAGCCGAACTTCCGCACCGTGTCGAGCATTCCCGCCATCCCCACCTTCACCCCCAGGTTCGCCATCACCGTGTTGCAGGAGAACCTGATCGCGAACGCCAGCGACGCGTTCCCGCAGCCGCTCACCTCGTTGGGGAGCACGGTGTTCGTGTGGGGCAGCACATACGGATCGGGCGTCTTCGTCGGCGCGTCGATGTCCGTCACCTCACCGGATTCGAGCGCCGCCGCCGCCGTCACGATCTTGAAGGTGGAGCCGGGCGGGTACGTCTGCCGGATGGCCCGGTTGAGCATCGGCTGATCCGGCGAGCCGTTCAGCCGCGACCAGGCGTCCGTGACCGCCTTCCCGGTCCCGGACAGCTGCTCCGGATCGTATGAAGGGCTGCTCACCAGCGCCAGGATCTTCCCGGAGTACGGCTCGATCGCGGCCACCGCGCCCTTCCTCCCGCCGAGCCCCTTGTACGCCGCCCGCTGGACCGCGCCCTTGATGGTGGTGACGGCGTGGCCGCCGGGCTGCTGGGAGCGGGTGATCTCGTTCCACAGGGGGAGCGGGGCCAGCATGGGATCGGTGCCGGAGAGGACGTCGTCCTCGGCGTTCTCGATGAGGGTCGTGCCGTACGTCTGCGAGGCGTAGCCGGTGACCGGTGCGTACAACGGCCCGTGCAGATAGGTCCGTTCGTACCGCAGCTGCTCGCCCGTGTCCTTCGACCCGGTGACCGGCTTCCCGTCGACGATGATGTTCCCGCGCACCTGCTGGTAGCGGGTAATGGTCTGGCGGCGGTTGGCGGGATTGTCGTTCAGCGACTCCGCCTCGAAGACCTGGATGCGGGCAGCGTTGACCAGCAGCGCGACGAGCAGCAGCAGACAGAGACCGGCGGCGCGGCGGATGTAGCGGATCACTTGCCGTCCTCCACGGTCACGACGGGCGCGATGACTCCCGTCTCGACGTGCTCGGGGCGCGGACTGCGGGCCGAGTCGCTGACCCGGATCAGCAGCGCCACGATGATCCAGTTGGTGACGACGGAGGAACCGCCCTGCGCCAGGAACGGCATCGCCATGCCGGTCAGCGGGATCAGCCCCATCACGCCGCCCGCGATGACGAACACCTGGAGGGCGAGGATCGAGGCGAGGCCGATCGCCAGCAGTCGGCCGAACGGGTCGCGCAGGGCGAGGCCCGCCCGGTAGCCGCGGGCCACGAGCAGCGCGTACAGCAGGAAGATCGCGGTGAGTCCGGACAGGCCGAGCTCCTCGCCCGCCGTCGCCAGGATGAAGTCGGACTTGGCGGCGAAGCCGATGAGGATGGAGTGGCCGAGGCCGAGCCCGGAGCCGAGCGTGCCGCCGGCCGCGAACGCGAAGAGCGACTGGGCCAGTTGGCCGGGGCCCTCGCCCGCGTCGATGGAGGCGAAGGGGTTCAGCCAGTCCTCGACGCGGCTGTTGACGTGCGGTTCGAGCGAGCCGACGACGAACGCGCCGACGGCCGCGAGGAGGAGCCCGACCGCGATCCAGCCGGTGCGGCCGGTGGCGACGTACAGCATGATCACGAAGAGGCCGAAGAAGAGCAGCGAGGTGCCGAGATCGCGCTCCAGGACGAGTACGCCGACGCTGAGCAGCCAGATCGCGACGATCGGGCCCAGGACGCGGCCGGTGGGGAGCTGGAGCTTCCAGAACTTGCGGCCGGTGTAGGCGAGGGCGTTGCGGTTCGCGGCGAGGTAGGCCGCGAAGAAGACCGCGAGAAGGATCTTGGCGAACTCGCCGGGCTGGAAGGAGAGGCCGCCGATCCGGATCCAGATCTTCGCGCCGTTCACGGCGGGGAAGAAGATCGGCACCATCATCAGGACCAGTGCGGCGGCGACGGAGATGTACGCGTAGCGCTGGAGGATGCGGTGGTCGCGCAGCAGGATCACGACTCCGATGAAGAGCGCGACGCCGAGGGTGGACCAGATGAGCTGGGTGGGCGCCGCCTGGTCCTTCGGGGTCTCCAGGTCGAGGCGGTAGATCAGCACCAGGCCGAGGCCGTTGAGGAGGACCGCGATGGGCAGGAGCAGCGGGTCGGCGTACGGGGCGCGGAAGCGTACGCCGAGATGGGCGAGGAGCGCGAGGACGCCGAGGCCCGCGCCGTAGCCGGCGACGTCGGGCGGCACGGCGCTGTTCTTGGCGAGGCCGACGGCGACATAGCCGTACACGGAGATGAGGACGGCGCAGACGAGGAGCGAGAGTTCGACGCCGCGCCGCTTGGGGAGGCGTACGCCGGGCGGGGGAGCATCCGTCGTCGTTGCGGTCATGTCGGGCAACGTAGCAAGCAGGCGGGCCGTATGTCCGTATATGTACGCTCACGCCCGAGGAGTTCGGTGACGGCTTCGCTGTGGAGTGAGTGCCGGACTCCTCGGGACGTGGGTGGAAGGGTTGTGTCCGCGGCCTCAGCACCAGCGCGGAGCGCGCCCGATGTTCTCGATGTACTTCGCCGAGCCCCAGGCCCAGGTGCCGTCGGTCAGCAGGTACCAGTGGTTGTTGCCCTTCACCTTGCCGCCGGTGGTCTTGCAGAAAATGTGGACGATTGCGCCATGCCGCTTGAAGCCGATGACCCGGCTGCTACGGGTGGGCTTGTCGCGCAGGATCAGCCCCTTCTTGGCGGTCACGCGGCCCTTGTACAGGCGGCGGCTCTCGATCTCGGTCTGAGGCTCTGCCTGGGGCTCGGCCTGAGCCTCGGTCTGCGGCTCGGTCTGCGGCTCGGCCTCGGGCTCGGCCCAGGGATCGGTCTGGGGCTCGGGCTGGGTCTGGCTCTGGGGCTGGGCGGGATCGGCCGCGCCGGGCACAGGGTCCGCGGCGAGTGCCGGACCCGCGGCGGTCATTGCAGCCACGGCGCCGGCCGCGGCGTACAGGCCGACCCTGCGGAGGGGAGAACGCACAGACATGCTGCCTCCATGGGAGGTGGGGGGCCTCCGCCACGGCTGACTGTGGCGAAGAGCGGCGGAGGCTCCGGTCCGTGACTGACTGACTGGCGAACTGGTCCTCAACTCGCGCGATTCACGCTAAATGCGACACACGGTGTTCGCAAAGTGTCAATCCGTGTGCGGATCGCCCGGCGATCCGCTCTCCCCGTCTTCCACATGCGGTGCCTCAGGCAATTCCAGCGTCGCGACCGCTCCGCCGTCCGGGGCGTTCGAGAAGGTCAGCTCCGCGCCGATGGCCCCCGCCTGGCCGACGGCGATCGTCAGCCCCAGACCGTGCCCCTTGCTCCCGGCGCGCGGCTCGGTCCTGAAGCGCTGCGGCCCGTGCTCGACCAGGTAGTCCGGATAGCCCTCGCCGTGGTCCCGGACCGTCACCACAGGCCCGTCCACGGTCAGTACGACCGGGGGGAGGCCGTGCTTGTGCGCATTGCCGAGCAGATTGCCGAGCACCCGCTCCAGCCGCCGCCGGTCGGTCTCCACGAAGGCGTCCCGTACGATCCGCACCTCCGCCGGACTCCCGGAGCCGCGCACCACGCGCTCCGCGAGCGGCCCCAGCCGGAACAGGTCCGGGCTGATCTTCTCGTTGCCCGCGTCCAGCCGAGAGATCTCCAGCAGGTCCTCGGTCAGCAGCCGCATGGCCCGTACCCGGTCCTGGACGAGCTGGGTCGGGCGGCCGGAGGGCAGCAGCTCGGCCGCCGCGTGCAGACCGGTCAGCGGGGTGCGCAGTTCGTGCGCCACATCGGCGGTGAAACGCTGCTCGCTCTGGAGCTTGCCCTGGAGCGTGGAAGCCATCGCGTCCAGGGCGCCGGAGACCGTGGCCACCTCGTCCTGCGGGCGGGAAGGGTCCTTGGTGCGCGGGTCGTTGACGCGCGCGTCGAGGTCGCCCGCGCTGATCCGGCGCGCGACCCCGGCGGTCTGGTGCAGCCTGCGCGTCACCCGGGTGACGGCGAAGACGCCGACGATCAGGGTGACGCCGATGGCGAGAATCGACGAGCCGACGATGGCCCGGTCGAGGCCCGTGATGGTCCGTACGCTCTGGGTGTAGTCGATCTCGGCGGCGATCGCCCTGCCGTCGGCAGGCCCCGCCGCCCACATGGTCGGGCGCCCTTCGTGGTCGCTGACGAGGCTTCCGCGCTTGCCTCGCAGGGCGAGGTCGCGCAGCGAGCCGGGCAGCCCGTCCGGGTCGATGCCCGCGCCGGGCGGCAGCGGCTCGCCCGCCTCGTACGCCCGGGTGGCGTCCCCCAGTTTGGTCAGCGCCTTCTCGCGGGCCTCGCTCACCGTCTGGTGGGTCACCGACACGTGCACGAGGGCGCCGAGAAGCGCCGCGAGCGCGCAGCACATTACGGCGATGAAGGCTGCGGCCTTCCAGGTGAGGAGGGCGGTCCAGGCGGGCAGGCGGGGCCTCATGAGGCACCACCGGCGCCGGCGGTGGCGGACTCCGGGCTGGGCGTCGGTGTCGGCGTCGGTGTCCGCGCCGCCGTCCGCGTGGGCTCCGGTCTCGGGGAGGCCGAGGGTGTCGCGTCGTCCCGGTCCATACGCAGAATCTCGTCCCGGGTGGGCAGCATCGCGCGCTGCCGGTCGTCCCAGGACCAGGCTGTCCTGTACTCGTATCCGGGAAGGATGGACGGCGCCCGGATGATCACGTCCCGGCCGGCCAGCGCCACGCTGATCACGGCGTCGGACGTGGACATGATCCGGATCAGCCGGCCTTTCTCGGCCAGATAGCAGCGCACCACGAGCTGATCCTCGGGCATGGAGATGCCGAGGATCAGCTCGTCCTTCCCGTCGCCGCTCAGGTCCCGGTAGTAGGCCTTGAGGACCGGGCAGGCCTTCGGTTTCGTATCGCACTCGCGGAGGCCTCGGGCGGTCTCCTCGTACATCCCGTCCGACCCGCTGTACTCCTCGGGGTTCGCCGCCTCCTCCGCCTGCGCGACGGCGACCGGCCTCACCTTTCGCACGTCGCCGCCCGGCACCTTGATCCCCTGCACCGTCTCGGTCTCGCCCTCGCCGTAGTCCAGGGGAGGGGTCGTCGAGGTAGGCCGGTCGGGCCAGAGCTGAGTGGGCCCGATGGCGGTGGGCGTCGCGCCCGCACTCTGGAGTCCACCCTCGTCGTCGCAGCCGGGCAGCGCCAGCAGCACGGCGGCGACGGTCAGGAGCAGCAGTGCTCCACGGGTGGTGCGGTGGGCGCTCAAGGCTCCCCTCTCGGCGGTGCGGTGCGTTTTGGGCAGATTCGTCTCCGCGTAGACCTTATTCGGAGGGAAGCACCTTTTCTGTACTCAGCTCTGCCGGCTCTACTGGCTCTGCTCTGCTCTGCTCAGCTCTGCGTACTGGAATCAGCGCTGATACGGATTCCGCCCGGGCTGCTGCGGCGCCTGCCCGTGCCCGTACCCCTGTCCATGTCCCTGTCCTTCTCCGCCGCCGCCCTGCTGCGCCTGCACCTGGAGCTGCTCCGCCTGCTCCTTGGGTACCTGCTGTTCGGCGCCGCAGAAGGTGCACTGTGTCGCGTACTTCGTCGAGAACGGGAACAGTGGAACGAAGAAGAGCGTGAACTTGCTGACCCGCTTCTTGAGCGTGTGCGCGGCCGGATTGCCGCAGCGCCCGCAGACGAGCGTGAGTATGGCCAGCTGGTAGAGATAGCTCCTGCTGCCAAAGATGATCATGCGTGGTCCCCTCCGCGGTCGGTGCGTGCCGTGCCGTCGAGTCTGCACCAAGCCGAACGGCAAGAGTTATTGCCCCTGCCGTGCGGGGACTGTTCCCATGGGCATGGGGTGATGGGACATGACGGGACTGCGGATCGTACATGCGCGCCACCAGGGCCAGGACCGGCTGTACGTGAGCCTGCCCGACGGCAGGATCATCGCCTGGTACGACAGGGAAACCGGCCGCGTAAGCCTGCTCGACGCCGATGCCAGGGACGCCGTACTGGCCGCCATCGCCCCGTACGCCACAGGCCCGGTCACCATCGGCCCCCCTCCGGTCCCCACCGCCGCCGACCTGGCCCGCCTTGCCCTGCACCCCGACGACGACCTGGCGCCCAACCGCCCCGGCGAGGCGCTGCTCGCCGAACTGGACCACACCCCCCACGCCGCGGCCCGCCGCTTCCGCACCCATCGCTTCCGTACCGACCCGCGCAGGGACGCCCTCGCGGCGCAGGAGCTGCTGGGCGGGGAACTCGACCGTCTGGAGGACGCCGGCTGGCGCGTACTCCACTCGGTACCGCTGCCGGGCGGGGCGTACATCGCCCACCTGCTGATCGGCCCGGCGGGCGCGATGAGCGTGCGCACGCTGTACGGGGGGAACGCGAGGCAGCGGGTCAGGATCGCCGACCCCCTGGTCACGATCGGCCGAGCCGCCCCCCTGCCCCAACTGCGCTGGGCCCGCCGAGAAGCAGAACGCGCGTCACTGGCCCTGGCGGCGGCGGTACGCCCGATCCTGGCGCTGACGGGCCAGGCCAGAGTGGACCCGGCGCCGACGCTGCGCGACGTAAGGATCCTGCGGGAACACGAGGTGGGGGACTTGGCGAGGGCGGGCGGCGTACTGAAACCGGCAGACATCGAATCCCTGTACGCGGCGGCGCGAGACCGGAGGACGTGGCTACGGGTGTAGGGCGTGTCCGGCGGATCATGCCTGGGCCGCGGGGCCTGGCACGCCCATCTGCGGCGTTGTCGTCGGTCGGCGACTCCCCCCAAGCTCTCGACTGCCCTCGAACAGGGGGACTCCCATGGCGTCGACTCTCTCCTCCGCCTTGCAGTTGGACCCGCCAGGCCCGCTCAGGGCACCGAGAACGCGCCGCACCCTGAAGCCGGCCTGATCCGCCGGACACGCCCGAAGCCTTCACCGCCCCTCGAACCGCAGCCTCCGCACCACGGTCGTCGCGTGCCGTCCCACAAACTGCTGCACCTCGGCCATAACCCCCGCCCCCACCCGCCGGTAGGCCACCTCACCGATCCCAATCGCCACGATCCGCCCCTCACCACCACCGTCACTGACACCCGCACCCCCCGCCAGCAACTCCCGTGCCTGCACCCGCACATCCGGCGCCAGCGGGCTGGACACCACCGGGGTGTCGTCGTCCCCCGCCAGCACCAACACCAGCGCACGCGGCCGCTCCGCACTCCCCGTGTAGCCGATCACAGCCGCATCGTGCGTATCCGAATGCCGCACCTTCACCCACGCCTTGCTGTCCCGCGGCCGGTAACGGGACGCCAGCGCCTTGCACACCAGCCCCTCCACCCCCGAGGCCACCAGCGTTTCGTACCAGAGCAGCGCACGATCCCGGTCGGTCGTCGCCATTACAGCCTGCACCTGCGGATTGACCCCCTCAAGCGCGGCGCCGAGCAGCTGCCACCGCTGGGCCAGCGGCAGTTCGCGTACGTCCTGCCCCGGCAGGGCTAGCACGTCGAAGGCGACGTACGACACGGCGACCCCGTCGGCCACCCGCGCCGCGTGCGGCCGCATCAACTGCACGAAGGAGAACGCGCCGTTCACCCAGGCGCACACCTCCCCGTCGAGAACGAGCCCCGCAGGCAGCCCGGCGACGGCGGCGGCGATGTCCGGAAATTCGAGCGCCATGTTCCGCCCGGACCGCGACTGCAAAAAGACAGCACCACCCGGACCGCCACCTCCGCCCCCAAAGGCCACGCACCGGAACCCGTCCAGCTTGACGCTGTACTGCACGCCACCCGGCAGCCCGTTCTCCACCGGCACCTCACTCACCGCGCGAGGCCGCATCACGTCAACAGGCGGCACCAAAGTGACGTCATCACGGTCACTCACGCCACCACCACCCACGCACCCGCTCACTCACCACCGCAACCACCCACCCACTCACGCCCGCGGCAAAGGCCGAGCCCGACCCGCATCGTTGAGCGCCCCCAGCAGATCCCCGAACCGCTCGATCCGCCCGCCCATGTCCCCCGCCAGAAAAACGAGCCGCCCCGGATCCGCCCGCCCGTCCTCGACCTCCTCCCAGGTCACAGGCGCCGACACGGTCGGCTGCTCCTTGGCCCGCAAGGTGTACGGCGTGGCCGTCGTCTTCGCGGCAGCGTTCTGGCTGAAGTCGACAAAGACCTTCCCGGGCCGCAGCGACCGTTTCATCCGATGGAGCACCAGCCCCGGAAGCGCACGCTCCGCCTCCACCGCGAGCCTCTTCGCGTACGCCGAGACCTCCTCGGACGGTGTCCGTTCCAGCGCCGCGAGCAGATGGAGCCCCTTGGCCCCCGACGTCTTCGCGTACGCCTCGATCCCGTCCGACGCGAGCCGGTCACGCAGCCACAGCGCCACCTCGCAGCACTCCGCGACAGTCGCCGGCGGCCCGGGGTCGAGGTCGAGGACGAGCCGGTCGGCGCAGGCGCGCTCGTCGGCCAGCCACTGCGGCGTATGGAACTCCACCACCAGGTTCGCCGCCCACACCAGCGTCGCCATGTCCTGTACGAGCACCTGCTGTGTCGTCGTCGCGTCCGAGTGCCGTACCTCCACCGTCTTCACCCACTCAGGTGTCCCCGGCGGCGGATTCTTGGTGAAGAAGAGCTGCCCGTCAGGTCCGTCCGGGTAGCGGAGAAAGGAAACGGGCCGGTCGCGAAGGTGCGGAAGAAGGACACCGGCCGTGACGGCGTAGTAGTGGACCACCTCGCCCTTGGTGGTCCCGGTGGCCGGGTACAGGACCTTTTCCAGATTGGAGAGGGCCAGGCGCCGCCCCTCCACCTCCGTGATCGGCGACATACGATGAGAATCCCACGGATCTCGACCAAAGGGGACGAATCGTGAGATCCATATGGAACGGCGCCATCTCCTTCGGCCTGGTCAGCATCCCGATCAAGCTGGTCAACGCCACCGAGCACCACTCGGTCTCGTTCCGCCAGATCCACACGACCGACGGCGGCCGGATCCGTTACCGGAAGGTCTGCGAACTCGACGGCGACGAGGTTCCGCCGCCCGAGATCGGCAAGGGGTACGAGGAGGCCGACGGCGCGATCATCCCCATTACGGATGACGACCTGGCCGCGCTCCCGCTCCCCACGGCCAAGACGATCGAAATCGTCGGCTTCGTGCCCGCTGCCGAGATCGACCCCCTCCAGATCGACGCGGCGTACTACCTCTCCGCGAGCGGCGTCCCCGCCGCCAAGCCGTACATCCTGCTGCGCGAGGCGCTCAAGCGCAGCGACAAGGTCGCCATCGCCAAGTTCGCCCTCCGCGGTCGCGAACGGCTCGGCATGCTGCGCGTAGTGGGCGACGTCATCGCCATGCACGGCCTGCTCTGGCCCGACGAGGTCCGCGAACCCGAGGGCGTCGCGCCGGAGACGAACGTGACGGTCCGCGAAGCCGAACTCGACCTGGCAGATGCCCTGATGGACACGCTGGGCGGGGTCGACCTCGACTCGCTGCACGACGACTACCGCGAGGCGGTCGAGGAGCTGATCGCCGCGAAGGTCGAGGGCGGCGGAAGGGTTCCGGAGTCCGAAAAGGCGGCTGCCGGAGCGGGTGGCAAGGTCATCGACCTGATGGCCGCACTGGAGAACAGCGTCCGCGCTGCCAAGGAGTCCCGGGGCGAGGGCGAACCGGAGGCCGAGGTCAGGCCGATCAGGGGCCGCAAGAAGCAGTCGGCAGCGACCGGAACAGACGCAAAGAAATCAACGTCAACGACACAAAAGAAGTCAACAGCAGCAAAGAAGACAGCAGCGGCGAAGGAATCGACCACGGCAAAGAAGTCGACCGCAACGAAAAAGTCGACGGCAGCAAAGAAGACAACGAGGAAGCGCACATCCGCCTGACGGACACGCGACCAGCGGCGACAGCCCCCACGCCAACCACCCGCACCTCTCGCCCAGTTAGCAGCAAATAGCGCAACCTTTCACACGCAAGACACCACTCCTTCCCGCCCCCTTCCTTTCCATCGGGTCCTCTTGGAACATTCTGTTCGGTTCCGTTTCCTCACACCCCAAGAGGGCCCACAGTCATGCCTGAACTCAATCGGCGGCGCTTCCTTCAGATCGCCGGCGCGACCGCGGGATTCGCCGCCCTGTCGAGCAGCATCGACCGCGCCGCCGCCATCCCCGCCAGCCGCGTCTCCGGCACGATCCAGGACGTCGAGCACATCGTCGTACTGATGCAGGAGAACCGTTCCTTCGACCACTACTTCGGCGCGATGAAGGGCGTACGCGGCTTCGGCGACCCGCGCCCGGTGACGCTGCCCAGCGGCAAGTCGGTCTGGCACCAGGCGGACGCCAACAAGAAGGAAACGCTCCCCTTCCACCCCACGGCCGACGACCTGGGGATGCAGTTCCTCCAGGGCCTCAACCACGACTGGGCGGGCGGCCACAAGGCGTACAACAACGGCAAGTACGACCAGTGGATCCCTGCGAAAACGCCGACCACAATGGCGTACCTGACGCGCGAGGACATCCCCTTCCACTACGCCCTCGCCGACAAGTTCACCGTCTGCGACGCGTACCACTGCTCGTTCATCGGAGCCACAGACCCGAACCGCTACTACATGTGGACGGGCTACACGGGCAACGACGGCACCGGCGGCGGCCCCGTACTCGGCAACGAGGAGCTGGGCTACGGATGGACGACGTACCCCGAGCGGCTGGAGCAGGCCGGTGTCTCCTGGAAGATCTACCAGGACACGGGCGACGGCCTGGACGCCGCAGGACACTGGGGCTGGATCAGCGACGCGTACCGCGGCAACTACGGCGACAACTCGCTCCTCTACTTCAACAAGTACCGCAACGCCAAGCCCGGCGACCCGCTCTACGACAAGGCGCGCACCGGCACCAACGTAAAGAACGGCGACGCCTACCTGGCCGACCTGAAGGCCGACGTACAGGCCAACACCCTGCCGAAGATCTCCTGGATAGCAGCGCCCGAGGCCTTCACCGAACACTCCAACTTCCCGTCCAACTACGGCGCGTGGTACATCGCCCAGGTGCTGGACGCCCTCACCTCCAACCCGGAGGTCTGGAGCAAGACGGCACTGTTCATCACGTACGACGAGAACGACGGCTTCTTCGACCACGTAGTCCCGCCGTACCCGCCGGCCTCAGCAGCCCAGGGCCTGTCGACAGTGGACACGACAACCGAGCTCTACAAGGGCGGCTCGGCGTACGCGGCAGGCAACTACGGCCTGGGCCCGCGCGTCCCGATGCTCGTGGTCTCCCCCTGGAGCACCGGCGGCTACGTCTGCTCCGAGGTCTTCGACCACACGTCGATCGTCCGTTTCATGGAAAACCGCTTCGGCGTACGCGAACCGAACATCTCCCCCTGGCGCCGAGCGATCTGCGGCGACCTGACCTCGGCCTTCGACTTCGCAACCACGGACGCCACGCCGGCCGAGCTCCCCGACACGGCGGCCTACGAGCCCCCGGACCACGACCGTCACCCGGACTACAAGCCGGTACCGCCGGCCACGGGCACGCTCCCGAAGCAGGAACCGGGCAGCCGCCCGGCGCGGCCACTCCCGTACGCCCCGTACGTAGACGCAGCGGTAAACGTGAGCGACGGCCGAATAGCCCTGACCTTCAGCCCGGGCACGGCGGCAGGAGCGCAGTTCTACGTAACGTCGGCAAACCGCACGGACGCCCCCTGGACGTACACCACGGAGGCGGGCAAGAAGCTCACCGACACGTGGAACTCCGCGTACTCAAAGGGCACCCACAACCTCACGGTCCACGGCCCGAACGGCTTCCTGCGCACATTCAAGAGCCCGGCGAAAACGAAAACCCCAGAGGCGACGGTCCGCCACAACGCAACAACAGGCAACCTGGACGTAACACTGACGAACCCCACGTCCACGGACGCCCACCTCACCATCACCAACACCTACGGCGGCGAGCCCCAAACCTTCACGGTCCGCCCGTCGGCCACGGTGACCCATTCGGTGGACCTGCGCGCGACAAAGCGCTGGTACGACGTATCAATAACCACCGACACGAACACGACGTTCCTACGCCGCTTCGCGGGCCACGTTGAAACGGGCGCGGCGAGCGTAAGCGACCCGGCGCTCATCACCACCTGAGAAACACCAGAACCGGGCCGCCCAATAACTCCAACGGGCGGCCCGGCCTCAAACGACGTAACAGACGGGCCGACATTTTCCACAGTCACTCGGACAGTGAAGGTCAGAACCGCAGTCCTGCGTCTTCGCCCCAGTAGCGTGCTGTGGGTGATTGAGACCATCGTGTTCGACATCGGCGAGACCCTTGTCCGCGACGACCGCCACTGGGCTTCATGGGCCGACTGGCTCGGCGTCCCCAGACACACCATGTCTGCCCTGGTCGGAGCCGTAGCCGCGCAAGGCAGGGACAACGCAGACGCGTTGCGCCTCGTAAAGCCCGGCATCGACGTCGGTGAGGCGTACCTGGCTCGCGAAGCGGCCGGCCGGGGTGAGCACCTCGACGAGTCCGACCTGTACCCCGATGTACGCCCTGCCCTCGCTGGACTCCGCAAGCAAGGCATTCGCGTCGTCATTGCCGGAAACCAGACCGCAAGGGTAGGCGAATTGCTGCGCGGCCTGGACCTCCCGGCCGACCTGATCGTCACGTCCGCCGAATGGGGGATCGCGAAGCCCTCGCCGGAGTTCTTCGAGCGAGTGATCGAAGTCGCCCAAGCCGAACCGCACGAGACCGTGTACGTAGGGGACAACCCCGCGGACGACCTGTTCCCCGCCAGGACCGCAGGCCTGCGGACGGCGCACATCCGCCGGGGACCGTGGGGCTACCTGTGGGCAGAGGACCCGACAGTCGTAGGGACAGCCAACTGGGCTATCGACACGCTCACCAAGCTGACTTCGATCACCGCCGACTGAGCATCAACAGAGCGGCGCCCCACCACGGGGCGCCCCCTTGTCTCGGCTCATCCGGCATGGCCTCCGCTCACGCACAGTTCGGCCCATACCGTCTTCCCGGACGGGGGCCGTGGCTCGGCACCCCAGCGCGCTGACAGAGCCTCGACGAGAAGAAGCCCGCGCCCGTGCTCCGCCGTCGACTCCGGCCTGAGCCGGACCGGCGGCCTTTCTCCCCCGCAGTCGGCGACCTCGATACGGAGCGTGGTGGTCTCGCCAGGGTGTCGGATGACCGCCAGGGTCAGCAGAAAGTTACGCCCCGGTACGCGGCCATGCGTGACGGCGTTCGTGGCCAGCTCGGCAACGAGCAGCGCGGCAGTCTGCACAGTCTCGCTGTCCCTGGCCCACCCCCAGTCAGCCAGTTGCTGTACGGCGAGCAGCCGCGCGAGGCGGGCGCCGCGACGGGTGGAACTGAGCTGTTGACTGAAGCGAGCTGCGTGGACGCCGAGTTGAGGCGCGTGGATTTCCGACTTCATGTGACAGAGCGTGGCCGGATGCCCGTACGCTGACCAGGGAAGCCGTCGGTACGGAGAGTGCGTGTACCGGTACGGTCGGTTGCTTGTCCGGGGTGGCGGTAGTAACCGGGCGGGCGGGTGCGCGGGTTGGGCGGTGGTCACGATGACGGACGGCATTCATCAGCGGGACGCGGAGCGCCGCCCCGATCCGCCGGAGGACACGGACGGCGCGGCGGATCTGAACCGGGCGGTGGGCAAGCAGCTCAAGCTGCTGCGGGAGCGGGCCGGGCTGACGCAGAAGGATCTGGGCGACCGCCTGGGGTACGGCGAGGACCTGATCTCGTCGCTGGAGCGCGGGCGCAGGACACCGCAGCCGGAGCTGCTGGACGCAGCTGACGATCTGCTGGACGCGGGTGGCCTGTTGAAGGCGACCAAGGAAGATGTGGCGCGGGCAAAGGCCAGGGCACGTGTGAGGCATCCGGCTTGGTTCCGGGACTACGCGCGGCTGGAAGCGGAAGCGGTTGAGGTCAATGACTACAGCAGCCATGACATTCCCGGCCTGTTCCAGACCGAACGGCGGGCGCGGGCCCTGTACCAGATGCGAAAGCCCCTGCTGGATGAGGAGACGATCGAGCAGCGGGTGGCCTCTCATATGGGCCGTCAAGAGATCCTGACCCGCTGGCCGTCTCCGATGGTCACAGCGGTGATGGAAGAGGCCGCGCTGCGGCGGCCGATCGGTGGGTGGGAAGTGCACAAGGAGCAGCTCGAACAGCTGCTCAGGCTGGGAAGGCTGCGCAGCGTCGAGCTCCAGGTCATGCCGATGGACAGAAGCGAGCACGCCGGGATGGGAGGCCCTTCATCCTATTGACGCCCAAAGGGAAGCCGCAGGTTGGCTACACGGAAGTCCAGAACCATACGCGTCTGGCGACGGATGCCGAGGAGGTCCGTATCCTGGCCGCACGCTACGGCAGTATCAGGGCTCAAGCACTCACTCCGCGAGAGTCCCTCGAACTGATCGAGAGGATGCAGGCAGACCGATGAGCACCGAGGGTTCCGCGCAACTCGCCTGGTTCAAGAGCAGTTACAGCGGCAACGAGGGTGGCGCGTGCCTGGAAGTGGCTGCCACACCCGATACCGTTCACGTGCGGGACTCAAAAGCACCGGCCAAGGCGCAACTCGCCTTCCCGCAGAAGAGCTGGGCGGAATTCCTGGGCTTCGCGGCCGGACGCTGACGCACCGTACATGGGGGCTGCGGGCGGACAGTTCGTAGCCCTGTGCACGGCCCCACGGGTCAGCCAGACCGATCGCATCGGTCATGTCCGCGTCCGAGATCGGACGCCGATGCTTGAGGTCTCCGTCCAGCAATTCCGCGTCGTGGGTGATCCTGTTGCGGCGCTCACATGGTGAACCGGCGCCTGACGCGTGCTGCTACGACGTTCAATGACCTCCGACGCGAACAGCGACCCAGTGCTCATCACAACCTGACCTACCACTGTGAGTCGGGGCGCCCACAGGTCAGCGCTACGCTGCGCGCTATGGCTGAGCCTTTCCTCACCGGTGGAGTACATCCTGCGTGTGGCATCTGCCCGTCCCGTCGATTTCCGCTCGGCGAATTCGATGTGTTCGAGCGCCCTTCGCACGACTGCCAGTTCAACCCTGTCGACGGCCACCGGTACACAGCGGCCGGCGTGCCGGTCTGTGTGCACCCGGAGAAGGTCGGGTTGCCACCGGGCAGGTACAAGACTGACGGCACGCCGTTCACAGCGGAGCTGAAGCTTCCGGCCGACGCGGCCGAACTGGACGTGTACTTGCATGAGGTGCTGCACAACGCAGCGCCCGGAGTGCTGGAACTGCTCATCGAGCAAGCTGCCCAGCAGATCCCGAGGGCTTTCCCCGAGGTGGACTCGCTCCAGGTGCTGCGCCGCGCACTCAACTAACCGCGAGGGGCCCATCGAGCAGCTGCGCCCACTTCATCGTCGACGGAGCGCGGCCTGCGGGCGCTGCGAGCCGTAGGCGAACCAGGACGAAGAGAGCGCTAGCTGAATTCAACCCTCAGTCTTTGCTCAAAACCCCATGCTCATGCCTTGTGTACCTGTGTAATGGACGGCAGTTACGGGACGGCGATCAGCCCGGACCACCGTTGTGGCGCGGAAGGTGACACGGCATTGCTCGCACTGAACAGCGAAGTGAGTCCCGTAGGATTCCTGTGCCGTTCCGTACTTCTCACAGAGGCTCTGAAAGCTGTGGAGCGCCACATACAAGGAGCTGATCGAGTCCCTTCATAAGGCGGTGCGCGACGCCAAGCCGGGTGAGGGTTGGTTCGAGGCTTTCCGGTTCCTCGACAAGATCGAGAAAGCATGCAGCAAACACGTCGATGAAGTGGCTTGAGTCTGGTTTCTCGATGAGCCCGGAGACGCTCCGGCGGGCATGGCTTCAGTGTCTCCGGGAAATCCTTTGTCCCGAATAGGGTCCGGGCCGCTCTAATCCTGGAGCGCGGAGCGTCTACCCAGGTCAGGGTGCTGCGTTCGCGCCTCGCTCCCGGAGGACCCATCTAACTTCGGCTGGTTCGAGGTCGAAGGAGGACCGCTGGACCGTCGAGGGTCCATAGAGACCCGCTGCCTCGTACAGCAGGTCGTGTCGGCGAGCTGACCACCGCTTGGGGAGTTCGAGCGCTGACCGCTCGCATCACTCGTTCTGGCGCGCTCCCTATGCGCATTGCGCGCGCAATGCCCAGAATCGACACACGATGTGTTGTGTCTTCTTCCTTGGGAGTGAAAGACCATGCCGACGTTTGTCACGTTGCTGAACTGGACCGATCAGGGGATCCGGGCCTACAAGGACACCACGCAGCGCGCCGAGGTCTTCGCCGCAGCGGCACAGAAGCTCGGGGCGAGGGTCCTGAACATCTACTGGACCGTCGGTTCGTACGACATCGTGGCGGTCGTAGAGGCGCCCGACGACCAGACCGCCACTGCGCTGCTCTTGCAGGTCGGCGGGTTGGGCAACGTCCGTACCACGACCCTGCGGGCCTTCGGTCGGGAGGAGATGGACCGCATCATCGCCAAAGCTGGCTGAGGACTTTCAGATCGAGGACCTGTTACGCGAGTACCAGTGGCACGCTCATTCCCCGTGACGCGGCCGACCTGCGCCGACGCGCCAAGATCGTGTCCACGAATAGTCCACAGAGTCCGTCATACGGCTACTCAGAGCGGCATACGGCTGCGCATACGCGAAGACCCCGTTCTCAGCGAAGCGCTGATGGCGGGGTCTTTGGGCACCTCGTACAAGGTGCCCCCGGCAGGATTCGAACCTGCGCACACGGCTCCGGAGGCCGTTGCTCTATCCCCTGAGCTACGGGGGCGTACCGCCGCAGTAAGCGTGGCGACGGGTTGAACACTACCAGCTCCTGCCGGGTGACCATGAACAGGTATTTCGTTCCCCGGCCGCATCGTCGCCGTACCCCGCACGGGGTGGAAGTGGACAAAACCCGGACGCAGCCCCGGGCGGCAACCTACCCTCGAGTTGTGCCAGGGGCGTCCGGTCGGGTGCTTGTTGTGGACGACAACAAGGTCATCCGGCAGTTGATCAGGGTCAATCTCGAGCTGGAGGGCTTCGAGGTAGTGACCGCGGCCGATGGTGCCGAGTGTCTGGACATTGTCGAGCGGGTCAGGCCTGATGTCGTCACGCTCGACGTCGTCATGCCGCGCCTCGACGGTTTGCGTACGGCCGCCCGCCTCCGCGACGACCCGCGGACGTCTCATCTGCCCGTCGCGATCATCAGCGCCTGTACGCAGTACGAGGTGGAGAGCGGCCTCGCCTCCGGCGTCGACGCCTTTCTCGCCAAGCCCTTCGAGCCGGCCGCGCTGGTCAGGCTCGTACGGCAGCTGATGCACCAGGAGGAGCCGCCGTCTGCCGACGGCAGGCATGAGGCCGGGCAGGCGGGGAGTGCCGTCGGGTGAGGGCCCTCAGCCGACGCCCGTGACCGGATGGCGAAACCGGTTCGCTAAGGGACCCCCCTCCTCCCATACGCTTGTCCCGTGACCCCCGCCGAGCTCTCCCGTACCGTGCTGCGCGCCGTGCGTCGCGCCGTCGAGGAGGACGTGTTGCGAGCGCCGGTGCCGGAGCGGGCCGTCGTCGAGCGGCCGCGGCCCGGGGGGCGTGGGGATTACGCCTCCAATGTCGCCCTCAAGCTGGCTGGGTCGGCGAGTTTGCCCGCCCGCGAAGTGGCCGAGATTCTCCGTCGCATCCTCGTCGTCGACGAGCAGATCGCCGACGTCGAGATCACCGGGCCGGGATTCTTGAATTTCACGCTCGTCCGCCCTGCTCAGGATGCCGTCGTACGTACCGTCCTCATCCAGCGCAGCTCGTACGGGCACGGGACCTCTGTCGACGGAGCCGGCCAGGTCGTCCAAGTCGCGGCCGGGGCCCATGGCGACGCCGTCGCCCGGCTGATGCAGGCCCAGGGCGTGACCGTTGTGAGGAGTGGGGCGGCGGACGGTGGTTTCCGGGAGGTCGTCGGCCGGCTCGGGCGTGACGCCGCCGTGTGGAGTGTCCTCTGGCCCACCTCCGTCGCCCGCCCCGACGACCTCCTCGTTCAGCGCGAGAGCAACCCCCTCTTCCGCGTCCGGTACGCCCACGCCCGCGCCCGGGCGCTCACCCGTAATGCCGCCGCCCTCGGGTTCGAAGCACGTGACGAAGCGGCTTACGGACGCCACGCCGCGCCCCTCCTCGGCGCCCTCGCCGACTACCCCGTCGTCCTCGAAGCCGCCGCCCGCCACCGCGCCCCCGACCGGCTCGCCCGTTACCTCGACGCGACCGCCGAAAGCTTCTTCCGCTTTCACGACGCCCACCCCGTCCTGCCTCTCGGCGACGAGAAACCCTCGGTCGCCCACCGCTCCCGACTGGCCCTCGCCGAGGCCACCGGGACGGTGCTCGCCGGCGGCCTGTCCTTGCTCGGCATCAGTGCCCCCGAACATCTGTGAGAGAGACAGAAGAACCATGAGCCGTTCCGCACACCCCGCCGGGCCCCGTCACGCCGACGTCTACCCCGAGGGGCACTACACCGCCCCGCCGGCCGACCTCAACGTCCTCGACGAGAAGGTCTGGGCCCGGACCGTACGACGTAACAGCGACGGCGTAGTCACCGTCGGCGGCATCGAAGTCAGCCGCCTCGCCGAGGAGTTCGGTACGCCCGCCTACTTCCTCGACGAGAGCGACTTCCGCGCCCGCTGCCGGGCATGGGCCGACGCCTTCGGGCCGGACGCGGACGTGTTCTACGCGGGCAAGGCCTTCCTCTCGCGGGCCGTCGTCCGCTGGCTGATGGAAGAGGGGCTGAATCTCGATGTGTGCTCCGGCGGCGAGCTGACTACCGCCCTCGACGTCGGCATGCCCCCCGAGCGCATTGCTTTTCATGGGAACAACAAGTCCACCGAAGAAATCGAGCGCGCCGTACGTCTGGGCGTCGGGCGGATCGTTCTCGACTCCTTCCAGGAGATTGTCCGCGTCGCGCACATCGCGCAGAGCATGGGTAAGCGGCAGCGCGTCCAGATCCGGGTGACGGTCGGCGTCGAGGCTCATACGCATGAGTTCATCGCGACCGCCCACGAGGACCAGAAGTTCGGGATCGGGCTCGCCGGCGGGGAGGCCGCCGAAGCCGTGCGGCGGGCCCTCAAGCTCGACGGGATCGAGCTTGTCGGGATTCACTCGCACATCGGGTCCCAGATCTTCGACATGGCCGGGTTCGAGGTCTCCGCGCGGCGCGTCGTTCAGCTGCTTGCCGACGTACGGGACGAGCACGGCGTCGAGCTGCCCGAGATCGACCTCGGCGGCGGCCTCGGCATCGCGTACACCTCCGAGGACGACCCCGCCGAGCCGCACGAGATCGCCAAGGCGCTGAACGAGATCGTCGGCCGGGAGTGCGAGGCGCACGGGCTGGCCACCCCCCGTATCTCCGTCGAGCCGGGACGCGCCATCGTCGGGCCCACCGCCTTCACGCTCTACGAGGTCGGCACCATCAAGCCGCTGGAGGGCCTGCGTACGTACGTCAGCGTGGACGGCGGCATGTCGGACAACATCCGCACCGCCCTGTACGACGCCGAGTACAGCGTGGCTCTCGTGTCCCGGACCTCCGACGCCGAGCCGATGCTCAGCCGCGTCGTCGGCAAGCACTGCGAGAGCGGGGACATTGTGGTCCGGGATGCTTTCCTGCCCGCCGATCTCGCGCCCGGGGATCTGATTGCCGTGCCCGCCACCGGCGCTTACTGCCGTTCCATGGCGAGCAACTACAACCACTCGCTGCGCCCGCCCGTCGTCGCCGTCAATGATGGTGAGGCGCGCGTGATTGTCCGGCGCGAGACGGAGGAAGATCTCCTGCGTCTTGATGTCGGCTGATGAAATAGATGTCTCGCAATCTGGACGAGGGGCAGAAACTCCCGTCCAGTGAGTGAGACTGGTTCACACTCAAGTTTTAGAGGAAACGAGGTCGGATGATGCGTACGCGTCCGCTGAAGGTGGCGCTGCTGGGCTGTGGTGTGGTCGGCTCAGAGGTGGCGCGCATCATGACGACGCACGCCGACGACCTCGCCGCCCGCATCGGGGCCCCTGTCGAGCTCGCAGGGGTCGCGGTGCGGCGTCCCTCCAAGGTCCGTGAGGGCATCGATCCCGAGCTGGTCACCACCGACGCGACCGCCCTGGTCAAACGGGGCGACATCGACGTCGTCATCGAGGTGATCGGCGGCATCGAGCCCGCCCGTACGCTCATCACGACCGCCTTCGAGCACGGCGCGTCGGTCGTCTCCGCGAACAAGGCGCTGCTCGCCGAGGACGGCGCGGCCCTGCACGCCGCTGCGGAAGAGCACGGGCGGGATCTGTACTACGAGGCCGCCGTGGCCGGTGCCATTCCGCTTGTACGGCCGCTGCGCGAGTCCCTCGCCGGGGACAAAGTCAACCGCGTGCTCGGGATCGTCAACGGCACGACCAACTTCATCCTCGACAAGATGGACACGAGCGGAGCCGGTTACTCCGAGGCGCTCGACGAGGCCACCGCGCTCGGTTACGCCGAAGCCGACCCCACCGCCGACGTCGAGGGATTCGACGCCGCCGCCAAGGCCGCCATCCTCGCCGGAATCGCCTTCCACACCCGGGTGCGGATCGGCGACGTACACCGCGAGGGGCTCACCGAGGTCACTGCCTCCGACATCGCCTCCGCGAAGCGCATGGGGTGCACGGTCAAGCTGCTCGCCATCTGTGAGCGCGCCGCCGACGGCAAGTCCGTCACCGCGCGCGTCCACCCCGCGATGATCCCGCTGACCCACCCGCTGGCCTCCGTACGCGAGGCGTACAACGCGGTCTTCATCGAGGCCGAGGCGGCCGGGCAGCTGATGTTCTACGGTCCCGGCGCCGGCGGTGCGCCGACCGCGTCGGCCGTGCTCGGCGACCTCGTCGCCGTCTGCCGGAACATCGTCGCCGCGACCACCGGGCCCGGCGAATCCGCGTACACCCGGCTGCCCGTCAGCCCGATGGGCGAGGTTGTCACGCGGTACCACATCAGCCTCGACGTGGCCGACAAGCCGGGCGTACTCGCCCAGGTCGCCACGGTCTTCGCCGAGCACGGCGTATCGATTGATACGGTCCGCCAGCAAGGCCGACCGGACGGAGACGGCGAGGCGTCTCTCGTCGTCGTCACCCACCGCGCGCCCGACGCCGCCCTTTCGGGGACCGTCGAAGCGCTGCGCAAGCTCGACACCGTGCGCGGTGTCGCCAGCATCATGCGTGTTGAAGGGGAGTAAGGACCCATGACCAGCAAGGGCACCCACCAGTGGCGGGGCATCATCGAGGAATACCGGGACCGTCTTCCGGTGACGGCGACGACGCCGGTCGTCACGCTCGGTGAGGGCGGTACGCCGCTCGTACTGGCGCAGGTCCTCTCCGAGCGCACGGGTTGCGAGGTGTTCCTCAAGGTCGAGGGCGCCAACCCCACCGGGTCCTTCAAGGACCGCGGCATGACCATGGCGATCACCCGCGCCAAGGAAGAGGGCGCGCAGGCCGTCATCTGCGCCTCCACCGGCAATACGTCGGCCTCGGCCGCCGCCTATGCCGTACGCGCCGGAATGGTCTGCGCCGTACTCGTGCCGCAGGGCAAGATCGCGCTCGGCAAGATGGGCCAGGCGCTGATCCACGGCGCCAAGATCCTCCAGGTCGACGGAAACTTCGACGACTGTCTGACGCTGGCACGCGGCCTGTCGGACAACTACCCGGTGGCGCTGGTCAATTCGGTCAACCCGGTCCGTATCGAGGGCCAGAAGACCGCCGCCTTCGAGATCGTCGACGCGCTCGGTGACGCCCCCGACATTCACGTACTTCCCGTCGGCAACGCCGGAAACATCACGGCGTACTGGCGCGGCTACCGCGAATACGCGGCCGACAACATCGCCACGCACACCCCCCGAATGTGGGGCTTCCAGGCTTCCGGCTCGGCGCCCATCGTGCGCGGCGAGGTCGTCAAGGACCCGCACACCGTCGCCACCGCGATTCGCATCGGCAACCCCGCCTCGTGGCAGTACGCCCTTGAGGCGCGGGACGAGTCGGGCGGCTTCATCGACGAGGTGACGGACCGTGAGATCCTTCGCGCCTACCGGCTGTTGGCCGCGCAGGAGGGCGTCTTCGTCGAGCCCGCGTCGGCGGCCAGCGTCGCCGGTCTGCTCAAGGCCGCCGAACAGGGCAAGGTCGACCCCGGCCAGAAGATCGTGTGCACAGTGACCGGAAACGGCCTCAAGGACCCGGACTGGGCGGTGGCGGGAGCGCCGCAGCCGGTCACGGTGCCGGTGGACGCCGCCACGGCCGCAGAGCGCCTCGGCCTCGCGTAGGCGCAGAAGCGCACAAACGCGGGCTCAAGCGCAAACGTAAAGGCCGTAAGGTCAGACATAGGCGCACAGGACGGTACGCGACACGCATCGTGCGCCTCCTGTGCGCCCTATGTCGTCACAGAACCTTCCTTCGATAGGCTGTACTCAACCCGCCCCGCCGCATATGCCGCGGTGCTGCCGCCGTCATGGCCTTCGGGTGTTCGTACGTCCTGCAAAATGTCGCAGTCTCAAAATGTCGCAGTGAAAATCCCGCAGTCCCACAAGGAGAGTCGTCGAGCGATGGCCGGTCCCGCGTTCCGCGCCGCCGCCGTAAGGGTGCGCGTTCCCGCCACCAGCGCCAATCTCGGTCCTGGCTTCGATGCCCTGGGCCTGTCGCTGGGGCTCTACGACGATGTCGTCGTCCGGGTCGCCGACTCCGGCCTGCACGTCGACATCGCAGGTGAGGGCGCCGAGACGCTGCCCCGCGACGAGAGTCACCTGCTCGTACGGTCGCTGCGTACGGCCTTCGACCTGCTCGGCGGACAGCCGCGCGGCCTCGAAGTCGTCTGCGCCAACCGCATCCCGCACGGCCGCGGCCTCGGCTCCAGCTCCGCCGCCATCTGCGCCGGCATCGTCGCCGCGCGCGCCGTGACCATAGGCGGCGACGCGAAGCTCGACGACGCCGCCCTGCTGGAGCTGGCGACCGAGATCGAGGGCCACCCCGACAATGTCGCCGCCTGCCTGCTCGGCGGCTTCACGCTGGCATGGACCGACGGGGGCGCGGCGCGGGCGATCAGGATGGACCCCGCAGATTCCATCGTTCCGGTGGTCTTCGTACCCGGAAAGCCGGTGCTGACGGAGACCGCCCGCGGACTGCTGCCGCGTACCGTCCCGCACGTGGACGCGGCGGCCAACGCGGGCCGCGCGGCACTGCTCGTGGAGGCTCTGACCAGGCGTCCCGAGTTCCTGCTCGCGGCCACAGAAGACCGACTTCACCAGGACTACCGCGCCCCGGCGATGCCGGAGAGCGTGGCCCTGGTCAACCGACTGCGCGCGGACGGCGTCCCAGCAGTCATCTCCGGTGCGGGCCCTACGGTGCTCGCTCTGGTCGAGGACAGTGCGGCCGACAAGGTCGCACAGCTGGCGGGCGAGGGGTGGGCAGCCAACAGGCTGGCTCTCGACGCCACGGGCGCGAGCGTTTTGCCGCTCGGCTCGTCGTGACACGCGATTGCCGGTGAACGAGAGGGGGAATATTTGTTGGATCCGGTAGTGTTAATCTCAAGTCTGCACCCGGCGTCCTTGTGGCGCGGTGCATCGTGTCCCCGTTCGGGACCACCATTCTTCCGGGAGCCTCCCCAACTGCCTGAGCAGCCTGCCTGAGCAGTTTCGAGCACGCTCCGGAACCGGTAAAGAGCCGGAATCCAGCACGTTTATCTCCTCCGCCGTATCCGGCGGACCACCGCCCCGGCACGGTTTTCCAAGACCGCAGTCGGACAGCACAACCGGTCGCCGAGCCAGACAGGCCGACGTCCGCTCCAGGGAAGGACCCTTCGTGAGCGACACCACCGATCTGATGGGCGTGACTGCCGACAACAATGTCGACAACGCCGCGCCCGCCACAGGTGCTGCCACTGGTAGTGCCGCACGGCGCCGCCGCTCCGGCACCGGCCTCGAGGGCATGGTCCTGGCCGAGCTGCAGCAGGTCGCGTCCGGCCTCGGGATCAGGGGCACAGGGCGTATGCGCAAGAGCCAGCTGATCGAGGTCATCAAGGAGGCGCAGGCCGGAGGCTCATCCTCCGCCAAGAGCGCCGACACGGCCGGCTCTGCCGCCGAGACCAAGCCGAAGCGCCGCGCCACCTCCAAGGCCCGTACGGGCGACGAGGCGGCGGCCACGGCCGCTGCACCCGCCGCCGCTGCTGCGCCCGCTGCCGAGAAGGCCGTGGCCCAGCAGCAGATCGACATTCCCGGGCAGCCGGCCAGCGACGACCAGCCGGTCGGCGAGCGCCGCCGGCGCCGGGCCACCGCGCAGGCGGGCAGCCCGGAGAGCTCTGTCGTCACCGAGGTACGGGCCGAGCCCAAGACCGAGGTGAAGGCCGACAGGACCGACGCCCAGCCCGAGGCCAAGGCCGAGGCTGCCGTCGACACCGCCGAAGGCCGCCGGGGTGACCGCCAGGAGCGCGGTCAGCGCGGTGACCGCCGTGAGCGCGGCAGCCAGCGTGACCGCGGCGAGCGCGGCGAGCGCGGTGACCGCCAGGACCGTGGCGAGCGCGGCGATCGTGGCGATCGCCAGGACCGTGGCGAGCGCGGTGAGCGCCGTGACCGCGGCAAGGGCGACGACCAGGGCGGCCAGCGCCAGCAGCGCCAGGGCGGCCAGGCCCAGGGCGGCCAGGCCGGACCGCAGGACGACGACGACTTCGAGGGTGGCCGCCGTGGCCGCCGCGGCCGCTACCGCGACCGCCGTGGCCGTCGTGGCCGCGAGGAGTTCGGCAGCGATGCGCCGCCGGTCTCCGAGGACGACGTCCTGATCCCCGTCGCGGGCATCCTGGACATCCTCGACAACTACGCGTTCATCCGGACCTCCGGCTACCTGCCGGGTCCGAACGACGTGTACGTGTCGCTGGCCCAGGTCCGCAAGAACGGTCTGCGCAAGGGTGACCACGTCACCGGCGCCGTCCGCCAGCCCAAGGACGGCGAGCGCCGCGAGAAGTTCAACGCGCTCGTCCGCCTCGACTCGGCGAACGGCATGGCGGCCGAATCCGGCCGCGGGCGCCCGGAGTTCAACAAGCTGACACCGCTGTACCCGCAGGACCGTCTGCGTCTCGAGACCGACCCGGGCGTGCTGACGACCCGGATCATCGACCTCGTCGCGCCGATCGGCAAGGGCCAGCGTGGCCTGATCGTGGCCCCGCCGAAGACCGGTAAGACCATGATCATGCAGGCGATCGCCAACGCGATCACCGTCAACAACCCCGAGTGCCACCTGATGGTCGTCCTCGTCGACGAGCGTCCCGAAGAGGTCACCGACATGCAGCGGTCGGTGAAGGGCGAGGTCATCTCCTCGACCTTCGACCGCCCGGCCGAGGACCACACCACCGTCGCCGAGCTGGCCATCGAGCGCGCCAAGCGTCTCGTCGAGCTGGGTCACGACGTGGTCGTCCTGCTGGACTCGATCACCCGTCTGGGCCGTGCGTACAACCTTGCGGCTCCCGCCTCCGGACGCATCCTGTCCGGTGGTGTCGACTCGACCGCGCTCTACCCGCCGAAGCGCTTCTTCGGTGCGGCGCGCAACATCGAGGACGGCGGCTCGCTGACCATCCTGGCCACCGCGCTGGTCGAGACCGGCTCGCGCATGGACGAGGTGATCTTCGAGGAGTTCAAGGGCACCGGCAACATGGAGCTCAAGCTCGACCGGAAGCTCGCCGACAAGCGCATCTTCCCGGCTGTCGACGTCGACCCGTCCGGCACCCGTAAGGAGGAGATCCTCCTCAACGCGGAAGAGCTCGCCATCGTCTGGAAGCTGCGCCGGGTGCTGCACGCACTCGACTCGCAGCAGGCGATCGAGCTCCTGCTGGACAAGATGAAGCAGACGAAGTCGAACGCCGAGTTCCTGATGCAGATCGCCAAGACGACTCCGTCGGGCAACGGCAGCGACTGACCGCCGCAGCGCCAACTCGGCCGCCCCGTCACGAAAGTGGCGGGGCGGCTTTGTTGTGTCCGGCCGTAAACCTGTTTTACGGGGAGATGTTGTCAAGTTGTAGTCACTCGTTGGTCACAAGTGGCTGTCGTTGAACGGGAGTCGGTCGTACGATCAACCGGCCACAGGTGGGGGGATCCATTTGGGGCGTCCTCATAGATCTTGAACAGGAGTCCCGAGTGATCTCTGGCAAGCAGGGCGGGAAGCACCGCCGCCGGATACGGATAGCCGTACCGGCCGCCACCGCCGCGATCGCCGCCGCAGTTGCGGGCGTGATGCTCATGGCGCCGGCCAATGCCGCGGTGCCGGTCCCGAAGCCCACCGCCGAGCCCGCCGTCAGCGGCCCCTCGCAGGCCGAGCTGGAAGCCCGCCTCGCGTCCGCCGCGAAGAGCGCCGACCAGCCGCCGCAGGCGTCGAAGTTCTCCACGAGCTCGTCGGACTCGACCATCGACCCGAAGATCATCGGTGGTACGACGACCACCATCTCCTCGGCCCCGTGGATGGCGCAGCTCTTCTACGAGGACGGCGACAACTCGTTCTTCTGCGGCGGCGCCGTCATCGCGCCGACGAAGATCCTCACCGCCGCCCACTGCGTCAAGGGTGCCGACTGGAAGAACAAGGGCGTCGTCGTCACCGGCACCGAGAAGCTGGCGACCGCCGACGGCCACGGCGGCGCGGTCACCGGTGTCTGGCGCCAGTGGAACCACCCGTCGTACAGCGACACCACGCTGGACAACGACATCGCGGTCCTGACCCTGGCTGCCCCCGTCAAGGCCACGCCGATCAACATCACGAAGTCGGACGACACGACGTCGTACAAGCCGGGCACCAGCGCCACCGTCTACGGCTGGGGCCGCACCAGCTCCACCAACGACAACATCTCGCCGACGCTCCGCAAGGCGACCCTGCCCATCAACTCCGACACCACGTGCGCCAATTGGCAGCTCGGCGGCGAGTTCGTCAAGGGCCACATGGTCTGCGCCGGCCAGCCCGCGAGCGGCCAGGACAGCGGCACCGTGTCGGCCTGCAACGGTGACTCGGGCGGCCCCCTGGTCGTCGGCGGCAAGATCGTCGGCGTCGTCTCGTGGGGCATCGAGGACTGCGTGGAGAAGGGCGCCTACAGCGTCTACAGCAAGGTCAGCACGTACGCCGGCTCCGTCGTCCCGCGCGTCGACGACGCCAACATCTCCGGTGACCACCGGGCCGACGTCTTCGCCCGCCGCAGCACCGGCGGCGAGCTGTTCCAGTACACGTCAAAGGGCACCTCGTTCGCCACGCGCGTCTCCTGGGGCGACTTCAGCGGCACCAATGTGATCCTCCAGACCGACCTCAACCGGGACGGTTACGAGGACATCGTCATCCGGGTCAAGGGCAGCGGCGACGTCTACTGGCTGCACTGGGTGCCGTCCACCGAGACCTGGGCCGAGACGAAGATCGCGTCCAGCTGGAGCACCAGGCGGCAGATCATCGTCCCCGGTGACGTCACCGGCGACGCCCTGCCCGACATGCTGTCCATCGACTCCTCGGGCGTCCTGTGGATCTACCCGGGCAAGGGCAACGGCACCTTCGAGGCCCGCGTCCAGGTCGGCACCGGCTGGAGCCAGTACAACTCGGTACGCGGCAACGGTGACTTCACCGGCGACGGCAAGGCCGACCTGATCGCACGCAAGTCCAGCACCTCGGAGATGTTCCTCTACAAGGGCACGGGCAAGGCCGGCACCGCCGCCTTCTCCGCCCGCCAGGAGGTCCGTACGTGGAGCGGCTACAACGCCTTCGACGCGGCCGGCGACATCACCGGTGACGGCAAGGCCGACTACCTGGCCCGTACGCCCGGTGGCACGCTCTACCTCTACCCGGGTACGGGCAAGGCCTCCTCGGAGATCTTCGCCACACGCATCAACATCGGAACCGGCTGGCAGCAGTACAACATCTTCGGCTGAAATCCCTGGTGAGAGGGGTTCGCGTCCCGCTCGCCCGCGTCGTACGCCAAACGCCCTGTGGCCCCTGCCCCCAGCAGGGGCCACAGGGCGTTGTGCAACCCTTCACGCTCATCTGTCGTCTCACAAGTGCCGACAAACCGTAACTGGGGAGACCATGACCGAGCAGAGCAGGGGCGGCCGAATACGCGGCACCGGCAAACGCCGGAAGGAGCCCGGCAGCCGCTCCAGGGCCTGGACCCTCACCGCATGGGCTGCGGCAAGCGTGGTGCTGCTGGGCGGCACAGGGCTCGGATACGTCTACTTCAAGCTCAACGGCAACCTCAAGGGCGTCGACATCAACACCCAGCTCGGCGCCGACCGCCCCGGCGACGTCGACAACGGCTCGCTGGACATCCTGGTTCTCGGCTCCGACTCCCGCTCCGGCGACAACGCCGCGTACGGCAAGGACGAGGGCAGCGCCCGCTCCGACACCGCGATGGTCGTGCACGTCTACGAGGGCCACAAGAAGGCCAGCGTCGTCTCGATCCCGCGCGACGCCCTGATCACCCGCCCCTCGTGCACGTCCGACAGCGGCGGCGGCACCGTCCCGGGCGGACAGCGCCAGATGTTCAACACGGCGTACGAGACGGGCGGCCCCGCCTGCGCCGTCAAGACCGTCGAGAAGATGTCCGGCATCCGCATGGACCACTACATCGAGGTCGACTTCACCGGCTTCACCGAGCTCGTCGACGACCTGGGCGGGGTGGAGATCACCACCAAGCAGGCCATCGACGACGACAAGAGCCACCTCCACCTGAAGCCCGGCACGCACACCCTCGACGGCGAGAAGTCGCTCGGTCTCGTACGGACCCGCAAGGGTGTCGGCGACGGCAGTGACCTCGGTCGCATCCAGCTCCAGCAGGCCTTCATGAAGGCCCTGATCGACCAGGTCAAGGACGTCGGCGTCTTCACCAGCCCGAAGAAGCTGTACGACCTCGCGGACAGCGCCACCAAGACCGTCACCACCGACTCCGACCTGGCCTCCGTCAAGGAGCTGGCGAGTTTCGCGAGCGGCCTCAAGGGCATCGGCGCGGGCGACATGGAGATGGTGACGCTCCCCGTCCAGTACGACCCGGCCGACCCCAACCGCGTCATTCCGCTCCAGCGCCAGGGCCGGCAGGTCTGGGACGCCCTGCGCCAGGACAAGCCCGTGCCGGCCTCCGCCACCAAGGACTCGGCGGGGGACAAGGGCGACGCGGGCGATGTCGTGGCGAGCGAAGCCGGTGAAGCGAGCCGGTAGAGAGCCGGGAATAGTTCCGGTCCGTCCCCGGTTTTGGGAGATGCGGCCAGTGCTGGCAGACTGGTACGTCGGCCCCGGTTCACGTACGCGCAATCCGCGCGCACGACCCGGCGCCCTCCCGAAACTAGGAGACACCTTGAAGCGCGAGATCCACCCCGAGTACGTCGAGACCCAGGTCAGCTGTACCTGTGGCGCCGAGTTCACCACCCGCAGCACGATCGCCAGCGGCAACGTCCGTGCCGAGGTCTGCTCCGAGTGCCACCCGTTCTACACGGGCAAGCAGAAGATCCTCGACACCGGTGGCCGTGTGGCCCGCTTCGAGGCCCGCTTCGGCAAGGCTGCCGCCGCGAAGTAGCGAGCCATTGCGCCGGTCCTCGGCCGCTCCGTACAGGGGCGGGGAGGACCGGCGCTTTGTCGTGACGCACAGTCCGCACTTCCCTTTCGTTTTTTGCTACCCAGGAGCCCGAAGATGTTCGAGGCGGTCGAGGACCTGATCGGCGAGCACGCCGATCTTGAGAAGAAGCTGGCCGACCCCTCGGTCCACGCGGATCAGGCCAATGCGCGCAAGCTGAACAAGCGCTACGCCGAGCTGACCCCGATCATCGGCACGTACCGGGCCTGGAAGCAGACCGGCGAGGACATCGAGACGGCACGGGAATTCATCGCCGACGACCCGGACTTCGCCGTGGAGGTCAAGGTCCTGGGCAAGCAGCTCGACGAGCTCACCGAGAAGCTGCGGCTGCTCCTCGTCCCGCGCGACCCCAGCGACGACAAGGACGTCATCCTCGAGGTCAAGGCGGGCGCGGGCGGCGACGAGTCGGCCCTGTTCGCCGGTGACCTGCTGCGCATGTACCTGCGGTACGCGGAGCGCGTCGGCTGGAAGACCGAGATCATCGACGCCACCGAGTCCGAGCTGGGCGGCTACAAGGACGTCCAGGTCGCGGTGAAGACCAAGGGCGGCAACGGCGCGACCGAGCCCGGCCAGGGCGTCTGGGCGCGGCTCAAGTACGAGGGCGGGGTGCACCGCGTGCAGCGCGTGCCCTCCACCGAGTCCCAGGGCCGCATCCACACCTCGGCGGCCGGTGTGCTCGTCACGCCCGAGGCCGAAGAGGTCGACGTCGAGATCCACGCCAACGACCTGCGCATCGACGTCTATCGCTCGTCCGGCCCCGGCGGCCAGTCCGTCAACACCACCGACTCCGCGGTCCGCATCACGCACCTGCCGACCGGCGTCGTCGCCTCCTGCCAGAACGAGAAGAGCCAGCTCCAGAACAAGGAGCAGGCCATGCGCATCCTGCGCTCGCGGCTGCTCGCCGCGGCCCAGGAAGCGGCCGAGCAGGAAGCCTCCGACGTGCGCCGCAGCCAGGTCCGCACAGTTGACCGCTCCGAGAAGATCCGTACGTACAACTTCCCGGAAAACCGCATCTCGGACCACCGCGTGGGCTTCAAGGCGTACAACTTGGACCAGGTACTCGACGGAGACCTGGAGGCCGTGATCCAGGCCTGCGTCGACGCGGACTCCGCCGCCAAACTCGCGGCCGCCCAGTAAAGCCCCCTGCAAGCCGGAGGACCGGGATGAATCTGCTGCTCGCCGAGGTGGCTCAGGCCACCCAGCGGCTGGCCGACGCCGGCGTGCCCTCACCGCGATTCGACGCGGAGGAGCTCGCCGCGTTCGTGCACGGTGTCAAGCGGGGGGAGCTGCACAACGTCAAGGACGCCGACTTCGACGCCCGCTACTGGGAGACGGTCGCGCGCCGCGAGGCCCGCGAGCCGCTGCAGCACATCACCGGACGCGCCTTCTTCCGCTTCCTGGAGCTCCAGGTCGGGCCCGGGGTCTTCGTGCCCCGCCCCGAGACCGAATCGGTCGTCGGCTGGGCCATAGACGCCGTACGCGCCATGGACGTCGTCGAGCCGCTCATCGTCGACCTGTGCACGGGATCGGGTGCCATCGCGCTCGCCATGGCACAGGAGGTGCCGCGCTCGCGCGTGCACGGCGTGGAGCTCTCCGACGACGCCATCAAGTGGACCCGTAAGAACGCCGAGGGATCGCGCGTCACCGTCCACCAGGGCGACGCCCGCACCGCCCTGCCCGAGCTGGACGGACAGGTCGACCTGGTCGTCTCCAACCCGCCGTACATTCCGCTCACCGAGTGGGAGTACGTCGCCCCCGAGGCCCGCGACCACGACCCCCAGATGGCCCTCTTCTCCGGCGAGGACGGCCTCGACCTCATCCGCCACATCGAGCGCACCGCACACCGCCTGCTGCGCCCCGGCGGCGTCGTGGTCATCGAGCACGCCGACACCCAGGGCGGCCAGGTCCCGTGGATCTTCACCGAGGAGCGGGGCTGGGCCGACGCCGCCGACCACCCCGACCTGAACAACCGGCCCCGCTTCGCTACGGCCCGCAAGGCCATGCCGTGACCGGCGGCGTACCAGACCAGACCCCGCCCGAGGAGGCCCGTTAAATGGCACGGCGATACGACTGCAACGACGCGACCGACCGCAAGACCGGTCTTCGCGAAGCCGCGGCCGCTGTCCGTCGTGGCGAGCTGGTCGTGCTGCCGACCGACACCGTCTACGGCATCGGGGCCGACGCCTTCAGCGCCGAGGCCGTCGGCGACCTCCTGGAGGCCAAGGGCCGCGGCCGCAACATGCCCACGCCCGTCCTCATCGGCTCCCCGAACACCCTGCACGGCCTGGTCACCGACTTCTCCGAGCAGGCCTGGGAGCTCGTCGATGCCTTCTGGCCCGGCGCCCTGACCCTCGTCGCACGCCACCAGCCGTCCCTCCAGTGGGACCTCGGCGAGACGCGCGGCACCGTCGCCATCCGCATGCCGCTGCACCCCGTGGCCATCGAGCTGCTCACCGAAGTCGGCCCGATGGCCGTCTCCAGCGCCAACCTCACGGGCCACCCCGCCCCCGAGGACTGCGACGCCGCCCAGGACATGCTCGGCGACTCCGTCTCCGTCTACCTCGACGGCGGCCCGACCCCCGGCATTGTCCCGTCGTCGATCGTCGACGTCACGGGCAAGGTCCCGGTCCTACTGCGGGCCGGCGCGCTCGACGCCGAGGAGCTGCGCAAGGTCGTACCCGACCTCGAGGTGGCCAGTTGACCGCCCTTGACGGGCGTGGCATAGCCGAAGGCAGTACGAGCGACACCTTCCGTATCCTCCACGTCAGCACCGGCAACGTCTGCCGCTCGCCGATCACCGAGCGGCTGACCCGCCATGGCCTCATCGACCGCCTCGGCGACCCCCTGACGGGCGGCCTCGTCGTGGAGAGCGCGGGCACCTGGGGGCACGAAGGCGCCCCCATGGAGGCCAACGCCGCCGCCGTGCTCGCCGACTTCGGTGCGGACGCAGCCGGTTTCACCGGACGCGAGCTGCTCGACGAGCACGTCATCCGCGCCGACCTCGTGCTCACCGCGACCCGCGACCACCGCGCCCAGGTCATCTCCATGGGCCACTCGGCGGGCCTGCGCACCTTCACGCTCAAGGAGTTCACGCGGCTCGTACGGGCCATAGACCCGGCGACGCTTCCCGACCCGCTCCAGGACGGCGTGGTGGAGCGCGCGCGGGCCCTCGTACGGGCGGCGGCGGCACTGCGGGGGTGGCTGCTCGCGCCCAGCGTGGAGGCCGACGAGGTGTACGACCCGTACGGTGCGCCCATCACGTTCTTCCGCTCGATCGGCGACGAGATCAACACGGCACTGGACCCGGTGGTCACGGCGCTCACGGGCGTCCCGGCCCACCACTGACGACTTTCGGGCAGACGCGGGGCCGGGGGAAGAAAGACGCGTCGTACGCCGGGCGGGCCGCCAGGGGGCGTCCTACATTGGAGGGGCCGCAAGTCCCTGCCAGGCCCGGAGCCAGCCATGCCGGTCACCACCGCACCCGCAGCCACCGTTCAGCAGGCGCACACCGCCCCAGGCCCCGACTTCGACGCGCTGCGCCGCAGCGACCCGGAGATCGCCGATGTCATCCTCGGCGAAATGGGCCGCGAGGCCGGCGGACTTCAGCTGATCGCGGCCGAGAACTTCACTTCGCCCGCCGTCCTCGCCGCCCTCGGCTCCCCGCTCGCCAACAAGTACGCCGAGGGCTACCCCGGCGCCCGTCACCACGGCGGCTGCGAGATCGTCGACGTCGCCGAGCGCATCGCGATCGACCGCGCCATGAGCCTCTTCGCCGCCGAGCACGCCAACGTCCAGCCGCACTCCGGCTCCGCCGCGGTCCTCGCCGCGTACGCCGCCCTGCTGCGCCCGGGCGACACCGTGCTGGCGATGGGACTCCCGTACGGGGGACATCTCACCCATGGCTCCCCGGCCAATTTCTCCGGCCGTTGGTTCGACTTCATCGGCTACGGCGTCGAACCGGACACCGGCATCATCGACTACGACCAGGTCCGCCTCCTGGCCCGTACGCACCGCCCCCGAGCCATCGTCGTCGGCTCCATCGCCTACCCCAGGCACCCCGACTACGCGCTCTTCCGCGAGATCGCCGACGAGACCGGCGCCTACCTGATCGCCGACGCCGCCCACCCCATCGGCCTGGTCGCCGGGGGAGCGGCGCCCAGTCCCGTCCCGTACGCCGATGTCGTCTGCGCCACGACCCACAAGGTGCTGCGGGGCCCGCGCGGCGGCATGCTCCTGTGCGGCGCGGACCTGGCCGAGCGCATCGACCGCGCCGTGTTCCCCTTCACACAGGGCGGCGCCCAGATGCACACGGTGGCCGCCAAGGCGGTCGCCCTCGGGGAGGCGGCGGCGCCCGCGTTCACGACGTACGCCCATCAGGTGGTCACCAATGCCCGCGCGCTCGCCGAGGGGCTCGCGGCCGAGGGCGTGGCCGTCACCACCGGCGGCACGGACACCCACCTGATCACCGCGGACACGGCTCCGCTGGGCATGGACGGCCGTACGGCCCGCGGCCGCCTGGCGGCCGCCGGCATGGTGCTCGACACATGCGCCCTTCCGTACGGCGACGCGCGCGGCATCCGGCTGGGGACTGCGGCCGTCACCACGCAGGGCATGGGCGAGGCCGAGATGGCGCGTATCGCGGAGCTCTTCTCGATGGCGCTGCGCGAGGACAGGAAAGCGCTGACGGAGGTACGGGAGCTGGCGGACGGGTTTCCGCCGTATCCAGCACGGGATTGAACGCGCCCGAGCGGGTCGTGCAACCATCAGCCGGTACCCGTATGTCTTCGAGTGCGTGGCCGCAAAGCTAGGCTGTGGGGCTGAGATGGCCGGCGATACCTGTGGGGCAGCCCGTGCGTGAATATCTGCTGACGCTCTGCGTCACGGCGGCGGTGACATATCTGCTGACCGGACCGGTGCGGAAGTTCGCCATCGCGACCGGCGCGATGCCGGAGATCCGTGCCCGCGACGTACACCGGGAGCCGACTCCTCGGCTCGGTGGCATCGCGATGTTCGGCGGTCTGTGCGCCGGTCTGCTGGTCGCGGACCATCTGCAGAACCTGAACAGCGTCTTCGAGCTGTCGAACGAGCCGCGCGCGCTGCTGTCCGGCGCCGCGGTGATCTGGCTCATCGGCGTACTGGACGACAAATTCGAGATCGACGCCCTGATCAAGCTGGGCGGCCAGTTCATCGCCGCAGGCGTCATGGTCATGCAGGGTCTGACGATCCTGTGGCTGCCCGTCCCGGGCATCGGCCCCGTCTCGGTGACCGCCTGGCAGGGCAACCTGCTCACCGTCGCGCTCGTCGTGATCACGATCAACGCGGTGAACTTCGTGGACGGCCTCGACGGCCTCGCGGCGGGCATGGTCTGCATCGCCTCGGCGGCGTTCTTCATGTACGCGTACCGGATCTGGTACGGGTACGGAATCGAGGAGGCCGCCCCCGCCACCCTCTTCGCCGCGATCCTGATGGGCATGTGCGTCGGCTTCCTGCCGCACAACATGCATCCGGCCAGAATCTTCATGGGCGACTCGGGGTCGATGCTCATCGGCCTGGTCCTGGCCGCCGGTGCGATCTCGGTCACGGGACAGGTCGATCCGGACGCGATGAAGCTCTTCGCGGGCGGCAAGCGCGAGGCCACGCACGCGATGCTGCCGGTCTTCATCCCGCTGCTGCTGCCGCTGACGATCATCGCGATCCCGGTCGCGGACCTGCTGCTGGCCATCGTGCGGCGTACCTGGCAGGGCAAGTCGCCGTTCGCCGCGGACCGCGGACACCTGCACCACCGACTGCTCGAAATCGGCCACTCGCACAGCCGCGCCGTGCTGATCATGTACTTCTGGTCGGCCCTGATTGCCTTCGGCGCCGTCGCCTACTCGGTGCACTCGGCGAGCATGTGGATCGTCCTGGGCATCGTCACGCTGAGCGCGGTCGGCCTGGTGCTCCTGCTGCTGCCGCGGTTCACGCCGCGCGCCCCGCGGTGGGCGGAGGCCTTTGTCCCGCCGCGATACCGCAGGAGCGGCAGGGAGTGGCACTCGGCGGACGCGGCCGATGCGACGGATGTGACGGACGAGGCGGTGGACGAGCCGCAGGAGCGCGCTCCGATGCCGGCGGGCGTCAACGGCGCGACCGCCATCGGGCCCCGTTCTCGGTTCCCCGAGCGGCGCAAGGCCGGAACGTCTCGCTGACGATTTGGCGCGCTGCATCCCAATACCAGCCAAAGTGTCGCCGTGTCGTGCACAGACGGGCGGAGTCACTCTCATGTGTGACAGTCGGCACACCTCTTGGTAAAGACCTCATCAAATAGTTTGTGATACCGTTCACGAGACCCGGCGACAGGGCCGAAGGACCGTAGTGCGACGGCCCTTTGGGCACGAGGTGACACCTCGGTCCCGGCTTACGCTCGTCCATGACGACACTTACTGCCCCCACCATCTAGCGGAGCTGCCGCCATGCCGTCCAACGACGCCCGCATCCTCCTTCAAACCGTCGTACCCACCGCTGCCGTCGGCGCTGTCGCCGTCGTGATCGGCGGACTGGTCGTCGGTGGCAAGGGGGCGCTCGGCGCAGTCGTGGGTGCGGCGGTGGCCATCGCTTTCATGGGGATCGGACTGGTGGCGCTCCAGAAGACCGCGAAGCAGCTGCCGCACCTGTTCCAGGGCATGGGGCTTTTGCTCTATGTCACTCAACTGCTGCTGCTTTTCGGTTTCCTGGCCCTGTTCAAGGGAACCGACCTGTTCGACTTCAAGGTGTTCGCCTTCACGCTCCTCGCGACAACTGTCGTCTGGATCGCGGCGCAGGCGCGCTCCTACCTGAAAGCCAAGATCCTTTACGTTGAGCCCAGTTCGTCCGAGGCCGACAAGCCGAAGAAGACAGGGCCCTCGACGTGAAGGGTAGGGCCGGGATAAATGGCCGTTCGAGATCCTGCTATCGTCCGGTGCCAACTGCGGCACTGCGGGCGCGGGCATCCGAGCTGACGCCTGTCCCAGCGCGAGGCTCGATGCCGAACCGCCCCGCCCACGTCCGTAAGACCACCAGTCCAGTGCCGACCCGCGGCTCCGTGCCGCGCCGACACAACGAGGTTGCCGTACCTATGCGCCACGCTGAAGGAGCCCGCGGTGAGTGCTGACACAACGCTTGCCTTTGATGCGAGCTGCCACATTTTCACCGGATGCGGGTTCCCGGCTCCGGGCCTCCACACCTTCGTGTACAAGCCCATCTTCACGGTGTCGGGGTTTGAATTCACGAAGCCGATGCTGCTCGCGCTCCTCGGCTCGGTTCTGATCGTCGCCTTCTTCTGGGCGGCCTTCAACAAGCCGAAGCTGGTGCCGGGCAAGGTTCAGATGATCGGTGAGGCGGGCTACGACTTCGTACGCCGCGGCATCGTGTACGAGATCATCGGCAAGAAGGACGGCGAGAAGTACGTCCCGCTGATGGTGTCGCTGTTCTTCTTCGTGTGGATTCTCAACGTCTGGTCGATCATTCCGCTCGCCCAGTTCCCGGTCACTTCGCTGATCGCCTTCCCGGCTGTTCTGGCGGGCATCGTGTACGTCCTGTGGGTCTCGCTGACCTTCAAGAAGCACGGATTCGTCGGCGGCTGGAAGAACATCACCGGCTACGACAAGTCGCTCGGCTGGGTCATGCCGCTCGTCGTCGTGATCGAGTTCTTCTCGAACTTGATCATCCGGCCCTTCACTCACGCGGTCCGGCTCTTCGCGAACATGTTCGCCGGCCACCTGCTGATCGTGATGTTCACGCTGGCCGCGTGGTACCTGATGAACGGCATCGGCATTGCCTACGGCAGCGTCTCGTTCGTCATGGTCCTCGCGATGACCATCTTCGAGCTGTTCATCCAGGCCGTCCAGGCGTACGTCTTCGTGCTCCTGGCCTCCAGCTACATCCAGGGCGCGCTCGCCAAGAGCCACTGAGCCAGCCCCGCACCCCTGAGTCCAACAGACGTCCGGTGGCCAACCCCCACCGGTCCGTGAAAGAGAAGGAAGTAACGGCATGTCCGCTGCTCTGGAAATGATCAACCTCGCCGACGCCAAGACCACCGTCGTCGGCAACGTCGCCTCGATCGGCTACGGCCTCGCGGCGATCGGCCCCGGCGTCGGCGTCGGCATCATCTTCGGTAACGGCACCCAGGCTCTCGCCCGTCAGCCCGAAGCTGCCGGCCTGATCCGCACCAACCAGATCATGGGTTTCGCCTTCTGTGAGGCGCTCGCCCTCATCGGCATCGTCATGGGCTTCGTCTACCAGTAAGCCGGACCGACAGCCCAACCCCTTTCACGGAAGGCACTGATGTGAACGCTCTGTTCCTTGCGCAGGCGGAGGAGCCTCAGAATCCTCTCGTCCCGCATCTCGACGAGCTGGTCATCGGTCTGATCGCCTTCGTTATCGTCTTCGGCTTCCTCGCCAAGAAGCTCCTCCCGAACATCAACAAGGTTCTGGAGCAGCGCCGCGAGGTCATCGAGGGCGGTATCGAGAAGGCCGACGCGGCTCAGACCGAGGCCCAGAGCGTGCTGGAGCAGTACAAGGCCCAGCTCGCTGAGGCCCGCCACGAGGCCGCCCGCCTGCGCCAGGAGGCGCTGGAACAGGGCACTGTGCTGAAGGAAGAACTTCGCGCAGAGGGTCAGCGCCAGCGCGAGGAAATCATCGCCGCAGGCCACGCCCAGCTCGAGGCGGACCGTAAGCAGGCCGCACACTCGCTGCGTCAGGACGTGGGCAAGCTCGCCACCGAACTGGCCGGCAAGCTCGTCGGCGAGTCCCTCGAGGACCACGCCCGGCAGAGCCGCACCATCGACCGTTTCCTCGGCGAGCTCGAGGAGAAGGCCGAGGCTGCGCGATGAACGGAGCGAGCCGCGAGGCACTGGCCGCCGCACGCGAGCGTCTCGACGCGCTGACCGACAACACGTCGGTCGACGCGGCGAAGCTCGCGGGCGAGCTGGCCGCCGTCACCGCGCTGCTCGACCGCGAGGTGTCGCTGCGCCGGGTCCTGACCGACCCGTCGCAGGCCGGTGAGGCCAAGGCCGGACTGGCCGCGCGAGTACTGAGCGGTCAGGTGGGCGGCGAGACCGCCGACCTGGTCTCCGGCATGGTCCGCGCCCGCTGGTCGCGCTCGCGTGACCTGGTCGACGCGATCGAGGTACTGGCGGACACCGCCGACCTCACCGCGGCGCAGCAGGCAGGCGCGCTCGACAACGTGGAGGACGAGGTGTTCCGGTTCGGCCGGATCGTCTCTTCCAGCACTGAGCTGCGGGCGGCGCTGACCGACCGGGTGGCCACGGCCGCCGCCAAGGGTGAGCTGCTCCGCAGCCTGCTCGGCGGCAAAGCCCACGCTGTGACGGAGCGCATCATCGTGCGTCTCGTGACTCAGCCTCGTGGACGTAGCCTGGAGGCGGGCCTCGAGTCCATCTCCAAGGTCGCCGCGGAGCGCCGGGACCGCATGGTCGCGGTGGTCACGTCGGCGGTGCCGCTGACCGACCAGCAGAAGCAGCGTCTCGGCGGAGCACTGGCGAAGCTGTACGGACGCCAGATGCACCTCAACCTCGACGTGGACCCCGAGGTCCTCGGCGGGATCCAGGTGCGCGTCGGCGACGAGGTCATCAACGGGACCATCGCGGAGCGCCTCGAAGAGGCGACCCGCCGCATGGCCGGCTGATCAGCCACCAACTGAACAAGCATCACCGGCGGCCCGGTTGGGCCGTGCAGAGATTTGCAGAAGATTCCTGGGGGTCGGCCCCCAGACCCCCAAGAACTTCGGGCCCAACAAGGAGAGCAGGGAACCCAGATGGCGGAGCTCACGATCCGGCCGGAGGAGATCCGGGACGCACTGGAGAACTTTGTCCAGTCGTACCAGCCGGACGCGGCCTCGCGCGAGGAGGTCGGCACGGTCAGCGCTGCCGGCGACGGCATCGCAAAGGTCGAGGGTCTTCCCTCGGCCATGGCGAACGAGCTGCTGAAGTTCGAGGACGGCACCCTCGGTCTCGCCCTCAACCTTGAGGAGCGGGAGATCGGTGCGATCGTCCTCGGCGAGTTCAGCGGTATCGAGGAGGGCCAGCCGGTGCAGCGCACCGGTGAGGTGCTCTCCGTCGGCGTCGGCGAGGGTTACCTCGGCCGCGTTGTCGACCCGCTCGGCAACCCGATCGACGGTCTCGGCGAGATCGCGACCGACAGCCGCCGCGCCCTCGAGCTGCAGGCCCCTGGCGTCATGGTCCGCAAGTCGGTCCACGAGCCGATGCAGACCGGCTACAAGGCCGTCGACGCAATGGTGCCGATCGGCCGTGGCCAGCGTCAGCTGATCATTGGTGACCGTCAGACCGGCAAGACCGCTCTGGCCGTCGACACGATCATCAACCAGCGCGACAACTGGCGCTCCGGCGACGTGAACAAGCAGGTTCGCTGCATCTACGTCGCCATCGGCCAGAAGGGCTCCACCATCGCGTCTGTGCGCGGTGCTCTGGAGGAGGCGGGCGCGCTCGAGTACACGACGATCGTCGCCGCTCCCGCGTCCGACCCGGCCGGCTTCAAGTACCTTGCGCCGTACACCGGTTCGGCCATCGGCCAGCACTGGATGTACGCCGGCAAGCACGTCCTGATCATCTTCGACGACCTGTCGAAGCAGGCCGACGCCTACCGCTCCGTGTCGCTGCTGCTGCGCCGTCCGCCGGGCCGCGAGGCCTACCCGGGCGACGTCTTCTACCTGCACTCGCGTCTGCTGGAGCGCTGCGCGAAGCTCTCCGACGACATGGGCGCCGGTTCGATGACCGGTCTGCCGATCGTCGAGACCAGGGCGAACGACGTGTCGGCGTTCATCCCGACCAACGTCATCTCGATCACCGACGGCCAGTGCTTCCTGGAGTCCGACCTGTTCAACGCGGGCCAGCGCCCGGCGCTGAACGTCGGTATCTCGGTCTCCCGTGTCGGTGGCTCCGCCCAGCACAAGGCCATGAAGCAGGTCTCCGGCCGTCTTCGCGTGGACCTCGCCCAGTACCGCGAGCTGGAGGCGTTCGCCGCCTTCGGTTCCGACCTGGACGCGGCCTCCAAGTCGTCGCTGGAGCGCGGTAAGCGCATGGTCGAGCTGCTGAAGCAGCCGCAGTACGCGCCGTTCCCGGTCGAGGAGCAGGTTGTCTCCGTCTGGGCCGGCACCACCGGCAAGATGGACGACGTACCGGTCGAGGACATCCGTCGCTTCGAGGCCGAGCTGCTGGAGTACCTGCGCCGCGAGCGCAAGGACCTCCTCACCTCGATCGCCGAGGGCGGCAAGATGTCGGACGACACGCTGCAGTCCATCGCCGACGCCATCGCGGCCTTCAAGCGGCAGTTCGAGACCTCCGACGGCAAGCTTCTGGGCGAGGACGCCCCGGCCGTCAACGTCTCCAAGTGACGACGGAAGGGACCTGACTCATGGGAGCGCAGCTCCGGGTCTACAAGCGTCGCATCCAAGCCGTCACCGCGACCAAGAAGATCACCAAGGCGATGGAGATGATCGCCGCCTCGCGCATCGTCAAGGCGCAGCGCAAGGTGGCGGCATCGATGCCGTACGCGAACGAGCTCACCCGTGCGGTGACCGCGGTAGCGACCGGCTCCACCACCAAGCACGCCCTGACCACCGAGGCCGAGGCGCCGACCCGCGCCGCGGTACTGCTCATCACGAGCGACCGCGGTCTGGCCGGCGGCTACTCCTCCAACGCCATCAAGGCGGCGGAGCGGCTCCGTGAGCGGCTCAGCAGTGAGGGCAAGGAGGTCGACACGTACATCGTCGGCCGCAAGGGTGTCGCCTACTACGGCTTCCGCGAGCGCAAGATCGCGGAGTCGTGGACCGGCTTCACCGACAGCCCGAGCTACGGGGACGCCAAGAACGTCGCCGCACCGCTGATCGAGGCCATCCAGACGGAGACGGCCGAGGGCGGTGTCGACGAGCTGCACATCGTCTTCACGGAGTTCGTGTCGATGATGACGCAGAACCCGGTGAGCAACCGGATGCTGCCGCTCTCGCTCGACCAGGTAGCGGAGGAGGGTGGCGCGAAGGGCGAGATCCTTCCGCTGTTCGACTTCGAGCCGTCGGCGGAGGACGTCCTCGACGCCCTGCTGCCGCGCTACGTCGAAAGCCGTATCTACAACGCACTGCTGCAGGCTGCCGCTTCCGAGCACGCCGCCCGCCGCCGCGCGATGAAGTCGGCGACCGACAACGCCGGGGACCTCATCAAGAGCCTCTCCCGGCTTGCCAACGCGGCCCGACAGGCCGAAATCACCCAGGAAATCAGCGAGATCGTCGGTGGCGCCAGCGCTCTGGCCGACGCGACCGCGGGGAGTGACAAGTAATGACGACCACTGTTGAGACGGCCGCCGCCACGGGCCGCGTCGCCCGGGTCATCGGCCCGGTCGTCGACGTGGAGTTCCCCGTCGACGCGATGCCGGAGATCTACAACGCACTGCACGTCTCGGTTGACGACCCGGCCGAGGAGGGCGCGCGCAAGCTGCTGACCCTCGAGGTCGCCCAGCACCTGGGTGAGGGCCTCGTCCGCGCGATTTCGATGCAGCCCACCGACGGTCTGGTCCGCCAGGCCGCGGTGACCAACACGGGCGAGGGCATCACCGTCCCCGTCGGTGACATCACCAAGGGCAAGGTGTTCAACACCCTTGGTCAGATCCTGAACGAGCCGGAGGCCGAGGCTCAGATCACTGAGCGCTGGCCGATCCACCGCAAGGCCCCGGCCTTCGACCAGCTCGAGTCCAAGACCGAGATGTTCGAGACCGGCCTGAAGGTCGTCGACCTTCTCACCCCGTACGTCAAGGGTGGAAAGATCGGTCTGTTCGGTGGTGCGGGCGTCGGCAAGACGGTCCTCATCCAGGAAATGATCATGCGTGTGGCGAAGCTGCACGAGGGTGTGTCGGTGTTCGCCGGTGTCGGCGAGCGCACCCGTGAGGGCAACGACCTCATCGACGAGATGACCGAATCGGGTGTTCTGGACAAGACCGCGCTGGTCTTCGGCCAGATGGACGAGCCGCCGGGCACGCGTCTTCGCGTCGCCCTGTCCGCCCTGACCATGGCGGAGTACTTCCGCGATGTTCAGAAGCAGGACGTGCTGCTCTTCATCGACAACATCTTCCGCTTCACGCAGGCCGGTTCCGAGGTCTCCACGCTGCTCGGCCGTATGCCGTCCGCAGTGGGTTACCAGCCGACCCTGGCCGACGAGATGGGTGTGCTCCAGGAGCGCATCACCTCGACGCGTGGTCACTCGATCACCTCGATGCAGGCGATCTACGTCCCCGCGGACGACCTGACCGACCCGGCGCCGGCGACCACCTTCGCCCACCTGGACGCGACGACCGTTCTGTCGCGCCCGATCTCGGAGAAGGGCATCTACCCGGCGGTCGACCCGCTGGACTCGACGTCCCGCATCCTGGACCCCCGCTACATCACGCAGGACCACTACGACGCGGCCAGCCGCGTCAAGGGAATCCTGCAGAAGTACAAGGACCTCCAGGACATCATCGCGATCCTCGGTATCGACGAGCTGGGCGAAGAGGACAAGCTTGTTGTCCACCGCGCCCGTCGCGTCGAGCGCTTCCTGTCGCAGAACACCCACGCCGCCAAGCAGTTCACCGGCCTGGACGGTTCGGACGTGCCGCTCGACGAGTCGATCGCCGCGTTCAACTCGATCTGCGACGGCGAGTACGACCACTTCCCTGAGCAGGCGTTCTTCATGTGCGGTGGCATTGACGACCTCAAGGCGAAGGCCAAGGAGCTCGGCGTCTCCTGAATCGTGTGAGTCGCTCACGTGACTCAGATGACTCGTGGGAGAGGGGCGGGTACGTCCCGCCCCTCTCCGTACGCCCCCTAGAATTGACCCAACACCCGGCTCAACCGCCGGGTGGTGACCCGAGGAGCCACCTTGGCTGCTGAGCTGCACGTCGAGCTGGTCGCGGCGGACCGTAATGTCTGGTCCGGCGAGGCCTCCCTGGTCGTCGCGCGCACCACGTCCGGCGACATCGGCGTCATGCCCGGTCACCAGCCGCTGCTGGGTGTGCTGGAGTCGGGCCCGGTGACGATCCGTACGAGCGACGGCGGCACTGTCGTCGCCGCTGTGCACGGCGGGTTCATCTCGTTCGCCGACAACAAGCTGTCTCTGCTCGCAGAGATCGCCGAGCTGGCGGAAGAGATCGACCCGGCGCGTGCCGAGCGGGCGCTGGAGCGGGCGAAGGCGGAGGCGGATGCCGCTGCCGAGCGTCGCGCCGCCGTCCGACTGCGCGCGGTTGCGGGACACTGAGTCCCGCGCCGAGAGATTTGACTCAGCCGCGGCCCGTACTGGTACTCCAGGACGGGCCGCGGCTGAGGCGATACAGCTGAATTTCTGTTCTCTTTACTGGTACTGGATGACGCGAGGAGGTCGGTGGAGATGTTCCTCGCTCTGCTCGTGAGCGGCTCGGTAGTCGCGCTGGTACTGGTGGGACTCTTTGTCTTCGGACTGCGCCGGCGGCTGATCCAGCGCTCCGGCGGCACCTTCGACTGCAGTCTGCGCTGGAACACCCCCGAGGAGTCCGACACGTCGGGCAAGGGCTGGGTGTACGGCGTGGCCCGCTACAGCGGGGACCGCATCGAGTGGTTCCGCGTCTTCTCGTACGCCCCGCGCCCGCGCCGCGTGCTGGAGCGCTCGGCGATCGAGGTGCTGTCGCGCCGCCATCCCGAGGGCGAGGAGGAGCTGGCGCTTCTCTCCGACGCGATCATCCTCGGCTGTGTGCACCGGGGGATCCGGCTGGAGCTGGCGATGAGCGAGGACGCGCTGACCGGTTTCCTCGCCTGGCTGGAGGCGGCGCCTCCGGGCCAGAGAGTCAACGTCGCATAGAGCACAGAAAGAGCCGGGGGGACAGGTCGCAACCTGTCCCCCCGGCTTTTTCAGGCCTTTTTTACTTCAGACCGTTTTCACTTCAGACCGTTGTTGATCGCGGTCACCAGCTCACCGTTGGCGGTGTCACCGCTGAATTCCCAGAAGAACGCGCCTCCCAGGCCCTGCGTCTTCGCCCAGCTCATCTTGGAGCCGATGGTGGCGGGGGTGTCGTAGCTCCACCAGTCGGTGCCGCAGTGGGCGTAGGCCGTGCCGGCGACGGTGCCGTTGGCCGGGCACTTGCCCTTGAGGACCTTGTAGTCCTCGATGCCGGACTCGTACGTACCGGTGGCGGCGCCGGTCGCCGTGCCGCCCGGCTCCTTCTGCGTCACGCCGGTCCAGCCGCGCCCGTAGAAGCCGATGCCGAGCAGCAGTTTCTTGGCCGGTACGCCCTTCGCCTTGAGCTTGGCGATCGCTTCGGCGGAGTTGAATCCGGCCTGCGGGATGCCGGTGTACGAGGTCAGCGGGGAGTGCGGGGCCGTCGGGCCCTTGGCCGCCCAGGCGCCGAAGAAGTCGTACGTCATCACGTTGTACCAGTCGGAGTACGCGGCCGCTCCGGCGTAGTCGGTGGCGTCGATCTTGCCGCCGGCCGAGGCGTCGGCGGTGATGGCCGCGGTGACCAGGTTGTTCGTACCGAACTTGCCACGCATGGCCTGCATCATGTTCTTGAACGCGGCCGGGCCGCTGGTGTCGCAGGACAGACCGCAGGCGTTCGGGTACTCCCAGTCGAGGTCGATGCCGTCGAAGACGTCGGCCCAGCGCGGGTCCTCCACCAGCTTGTAGCAGGAGTCGGCGAACGCGGCCGGGTTCTTGACGGCCTCGGTGAAGCCGCCGGACCAGGTCCAGCCGCCGAACGACCACAGCACCTTGAGGTTCGGGTACTTCGCCTTGAGTTTGCGCAGCTGGTTGAAGTTGCCGCGCAGCGGCTGGTCCCAGGTGTCGGCCTTGCCGTCGACGCTCTGGTCGGCGGTGTACGCCTTGTCGATCGCCGCGAAGCTGTCGCCCATGGTGCACTTGCCACCCTGGACGTTGCCGAACGAGTAGTTGATGTGCGTGATCTTCCCGGCGGAGCCGGAGGTGTCCAGGTTCTTCACGTGGTAGTTGCGTCCGTAGATGCCCCACTCGGTGAAGTAGCCCAGCTTGACCTGGTCACCCGGGCCGGGGGTCGGGTCGGTGCCGCCGCCGGTGGTCTTGACCGCGCGGGCGCCGCTGACCGGGCCCGTCTGGTCGGCGGTGTCGCGGGCCTGGACCGTGTACGAGTAGTCGGTGCCCGCGGTCAGGCCGCTGTCGTTGTACGACGTGCCGGTGACCGTCGCGACCTTGGCGCCGTCGCGCAGTACGTCGTAGTTCTTGACGCCCTTGTCGTCGGTGGCCGCGGTCCAGGACAGGCTCACCGACGTATTGGTGATGGTGCTCGCGGAGGGGGTGCCGGGTGCGGACGGCGGGTTGTCGCCGGGCACCGAGCCGCCGTCGCAGGAGCCGCCATTGAGCTTGCAGCCCGCGGGGGAGCCGGCCCCGGTGCCGTTGAAGCCGAAACTGACGCTGGCGCCGGGGGCCAGGTTGCCGCCCCAGCTCTTGTTCTTGGCGGTCCAGTGGTTGCCGGAGTTGGTGACGTCGGCGTCCCAGGCGGAGGTGACGGACGTACCGGTGGGGAAGTCCCACTCGACGGTCCAGGTGCTGAGGGTGGTGGTTCCGGTGTTCTTCACCGTCCACTTGCCCTCGAAGCCGGTGCCCCAGTCCGAGACCTTGGTGTACGAGGCGGTGGCCGATTCGGCGGCCTCGGCGGGGGAGGCCAGGCCGACCATCGCGGCGAGGGGCACGACGAGTGCGGTCAGTCCGGCTGCCGCTCTGGTTCTGAAGCGCGTGCGGAGGGGGGTAGTTGTACTCAAGGGTGCTCCCGAGAGAGAGGTCCGGCGGTGAACGGGGATAGGACCTGCGCCGCTGCTCGGTGAGCACTCGTTGTCATGACACGCTCACCACTGCGGTGCGGTGAGCGTAGGAAGGTCTGGACCAATCGTCAAGAGGTCTGGACCATAGGAACGGGTCTCGCGGTCATCGGGAGTTCAGATGCCAAACTCCTGTGCGAGTACGGCGGCTTGCACCCGGCTGCGCAACTCCAGCTTCCCCAGCAGCCGGCTCACATGCGTCTTCACCGTGGCCTCCGCCATCGTCAGCCGCAGCGCGATCTCCGCATTCGACAGGCCCTCGCCCAGACACGAGAGCACCTCCCGCTCGCGCCGCGTGAGGACGTCGAGGACCGCGGGATCGGGCGCGTTGGGGGAGCGTACGGGCGCGGGCGCGGCGAACTCGGCGATCAGCCGGCGGGTGACGGCGGGCGCGATCAGACCCTCGCCGCGCGCCACCGTACGTACCGCCTCGATCAGATCCTTGGCTTCGGTGTTCTTCAGCAGGAAGCCCGATGCGCCCGCGCGCAGCGCCCCGAAGACGTACTCGTCGAGATCGAACGTGGTCAGCATCAGTACGTCGGCGAGCTGCTCGCCCACCACCTGCCGGGTCGCAGAGACCCCGTCCAGGCGCGGCATCTGCACATCCATCAGGACCAGGTCCGGGCGGAGCTCGCGCGCCATACGGACCGCCGCCTCGCCGTCGCCCGCCTCCCCGACGACCTCGATGTCCTGCGCGCTGCCCAGGATGAGCACGAGGCCCGCCCTTACGGCTGCCTGGTCCTCTGCGACCAGTACCCGAATCGTCATGCGGACAGCTCCGTATCGTCCTCTGCGGGCAGTTCCGCCCGTACCTGCCAGATCTTTGTGCCGTCCCCGGCCGTGACGGGGCCCGCCTCCATTTCCCCGTCGAGCAGCGTCACCCGCTCCTGCATCCCCACCAGGCCCGCCCCCGAACCGGGTGCGCGCGGACCGGGGCGCTCGCCGTACGGGCTGGTCACCAGCACTTTGAGCAGCCGGTCGGTGTGCGTGAGCGCCACGGTGACCGTGCCGGGGGAGGCGTGCTTGAGTGCGTTGGTCAGCGACTCCTGGACGATCCTGTACGCCGCCATCTCGACCGGCGCCGGCAGGCGGCCGCCGGACTCGCGGCCGTCGTCGAGGACGAAGACGAGGCCGCTGTCGCTGCCGAACGTGCGTGCCTTTGCCAGCAGGGCCTCCAGGCCGTCGAGCGCCGGGGCGACGGCCGGCTCCTGGTCGCCGCTGCTGTCGCGGAGCAGGCCGATGAGCCTGCGCATCTCCGACAGGCCCTGGACGCTGTTCTCGCGGATGACCGTGAGGGCGTCGGTCGACGCCTTCGGCTCCCCGATCGACAGGGCGGCCGTGGAGTGGATCGCGATCGCGGAGAGGTGGTTGGCGACCATGTCGTGCAGCTCGCGCGCCATCCGTGAGCGCTCGGCCGCTATGGCCTGGTTACGGTCGATCTCGGCCAGCAGCGCGGTCTGTTCGGCCCGCAGGCGTGCCGCTTCCGCCGCCTCACGGTGGTTGCGCAGGGTTGCGCCGGTGAGCGCGGGAGCGAAGGACACCAGGCCGGTGACGACGCCGATGAGCAGGGCCTCGGGGCGGCGGAGCCAGGCGAGTGCGGCGATCGTGATGGCGACGGTGATCAGACCGGTGGTCACCGGGATCCGGCGGGCGGACGCCGGGGTTCCGTACACCACGGCGGCGTACATCACGTCCGTGAACATGATGACGGTCGCCAGGTTGCCGTGGGTGAACTGGTCCGCGATCACCGCGACCGTGCCGACGATCAGCGCCGTACGCGGGCACGACCTGCGCAGCAGCTCCAGGAAGGCCATCACCGTGAGGGGCACGAGCGTCACCCAGGACGGCAGGAGCTCGCGGAAGTCGGTGGTGTGCAGCCCGAGGCCCCACAGCAGAACGCCGCCGAGCAGGCCGGTCAGCCCGAGGAGGATGCCGTCGCGGTGGGGGAGTGGGAACCGGATCACTCGACCATCCAACACGGTACGGACGGGCACGTCGTCCCCGCCCGGGGTGAGCGTCGGCTACATCGAAGGATGCAGTGCGGGTTCGTCACTGGCGACGACGAATCACGGTCCTGGGGACGGGAGGGTTGAAGCGTAACGGGAGGAGAGATCTGTGATCGTCACGCTGATCATCATCTGCGAAGTCGGCTTCTGGGTGCTGCTGGCCGGGGGACTGGCCCTGCGCTACCTGGCGAAGATGCCGCGCACGGGGGCGGCGGTACTGCTCATGGAGCCGCTGCTGGAGGTCGTACTGCTCGTGGTGACGGCCGTCGACCTGAAGAACGGCGCCGAGCCGGACTGGAAGCACGGGCTCGCGGCGGTCTACATCGGCTTCACGGTGGCGCTGGGCCATCGCACCATCAAGTGGGTCGACGCCAGGGTCGCTCACCGCTTCGCGGGCGGGCCTGTGCCGGAGCGGGCGCCGAAGTACGGGACGGCGCGGGCGGTGCATGAGCGGAAGGTCGCCGGGCAGTGGATTCTCGCTGCGGTGATCGCGTTGGGGCTGCTGCAGGCGGCGGTCTGGTACGTGGGGGGTGACGGTGATGTCGGGTCGCTGCGGATGTGGCAGCAGAAGATGCTCATTGCGATCGGCATCAATGTGATCATCGCGGCGAGGTACACGGTCTTCCCGAAGCGAGCTCCGGTGGGGGCGCGTTAGGGCGTGTCCGGCGGATCAGGCCGGCTTCAGGGTGCGGCGCGTTCCCGGTTCTGGTGAACGGGGTCTGGTGCGTGCAGCTGCAAGGCGGAGGAGGGAGGCGAAGCCGAGAGCTTGGGGAAGAGTGACGACAACGCCGCAGATGGGCGTGCCAGGCCCCGCGGTCCAGGCATGATCCGCCGGACACGCCCTGGTTCTCCCCACCCCGCGGAGAGGCTCCAATGGAGCCCCTCCAGCGGTTGAGGAGCGGGGAACTGCGCGCCGCAGGCACCCCTACCGCTCGCCGCCCGGCACCCACAGCACGTCCCCGACCTCCTTGTTCGCCACCCGCGCCAGGATGAAGAGCAGGTCGGACAGCCGGTTCAGGTACGTCGCGGTCAGCGGGTTCATGACCTCGCCGTGGACCTCGAACGCCGCCCACGTCGACCGCTCAGCCCGCCGTACCACCGTGCACGCCTGGTGCAGCAGCGCCGCGCCCGGCGTGCCCCCCGGCAGGATGAAGCTGCGCAGCTTCTCAACCTGCTCCAGGAAGTGGTCGCAGTCCGCCTCCAGCTTGTCGATGTACGACTGCTCCACCCGCAGCGGCGGGTACTTGGGGTCCTCGACGACCGGCGTCGACAGGTCCGCGCCCACGTCGAACAGGTCGTTCTGGACCCGGACCAGGACCTTCACGACCGCCTCGTCGAGCTGCCCCAGCGCGATCGCCGTCCCAATGACGGCATTCGCCTCATTCGCGTCGGCGTACGCCGAGATCCGCAGATCGGTCTTGGCGGTGCGGCTCATGTCGCCCAGGGCGGTGGTGCCCTTGTCGCCGGTACGGGTATAGATGCGCGTCAGATTGACCATGTGGCCAGCCTAGTTACGCCCCGGCTTTCCGGAAGACGCGTGTGCCCACCGTCACGGAGACAAGCACGAAGGCGATCGCCACGACTACGCCGTACAGCATCGCCGTACTCGCGTAGTCGCCCACGTACCCCGCCCGTACCGCGTCCACCAGATAGCGGAACGGCATGAAGTGCGACAGGACGTCCAGCCACCCCGGCGCGAGCGCCATCGGCAGCATCAGGCCGGAGAGCAGCATCGACGGCATCGACAGCGCGTTGATGACCGGTCCGAATTCCTGCGCCTTGGAGACGTTCAGTGCGAGCGCGTAGGACAGCGAGGCGAGCGCAGCCGTCAGTACGGCCACGAACGCGAAGCCGATCAGGATGCCGCCGAGGGGCGCCCGCAGACCCATGACCAGCGCGGCCAGTACCAGCAGCACCGCCTGGAAGACGAAGAGCGCCGCATCGCGCAGAATCCGGCCCAGCAGCAGCGCGAGCCGGCTGACCGGCGTGACGCGCATCCGCTCGACCACCCCGAACTGCTTCTCGATGATGATCGCGAATCCGGAGAACGACGCGCCGAACAGGCCCAGTTGGAGCAGCAGCCCCGGAACGAGGATCTGCCAGGAGTCGCCCTCGGAGCCGAGCGGCAGATCGGTCAGAAGGGGTCCGAAGAAGAGCAGGTAGAGGAGTGGCATCAGTACGCCGAAGAGGATCTGGAACTTCGATGCCAGGGTCTGGCGGGCGTACCGGCCGAAGATCAGTGCCGTGTCGGAGAGAAGTGCGGACATGAGAGAGGGCTCCTAGACGGCTACGGGGGTGGCATCGGCGGGCGCGGCGCTGCGCCCTGTGATGGCGAGGAAGGTGTCCTGGAGGGACGCGTCGAGCGAGCCGCCGTACTGGAGCTTGAGCGCGGTCGGTGTGCCGTCGGCGACGATCAGGCCCTTGTCGACGACGACGAGGCGGTCGGAGAGCTCGTCGGCCTCGTCGAGGTAGTGCGTGGTGAGGAAGACGGTGGTGCCCTGCTCCGAGCGGATCCGGCGCACCAGGTTCCACAGGTCGGCCCGGCTGCCCGGGTCGAGCCCGGTCGTCGGCTCGTCGAGGAAGAGCACCTCGGGGCGGTGGGTGAGGCCCATCGCGATGTCGAGCCGCCGCCGCTGGCCGCCGGAGAGGGCGCCGCACTTGCGGTCCATGAGGTCAGTGAGGCCGAGGTCGCGGGCCAGTTCGTCGGCGCGGGCGGCGGCCTCGGCCTTGGGGAGGCGGTAGAGGCGGCCCTGGGTGACGAGCTCTTCGCGTACGGAGACGTTGACGTCCACGCCGCCGGACTGGGCGACGTAACCGATCCTGCTCCGTACGCCCGCGGGGTCGCGGAGCAGATCGCAGCCCGCGACCGTCGCGGCGCCGCCGGTCGGCGGGAGCAGCGTCGTGAGCATTCGCAGGGTGGTGGTCTTGCCGGCGCCGTTGGGGCCGAGGAAGCCGAGGATCTCGCCGGGCTGCACGGTCAGGTCGATGCCGCGGACGGCCTCGACGGGGCCCGCCTTGGTGGTGAAGGTCCGGGTGAGGCCGGACGTGCTGATGATTGCCATGACCCAAGAAAAGCAGGGTCGCTTGAACTTTGCAATCACTCTAAGTTTTCAGCGAAGCCAAGGAAGTTAGGATGGAGGCATGGCTGAGGGACTCAGAGAGCGGAAGAAACGGCAGACCAGGCAGCTCATCTCGGACATGGCCACCGGCCTGTTCCTGGAGCGCGGCTTCGACGCGGTCACCATCGCCGAGATCGCGGAGGTCGCGAACGTCTCCGTCAACACCGTCTACAACTACTTCCCGGCCAAGGAGGACCTCTTCCTCGACCGGAGCAGGGGAGTCGTCGACCGGCTCTCCCGCTACGTACGTGCCCGCCACAAGGGGGAGTCCGCGACCGCCGCCGTACTGCGCGAACTGCGCGAGGCCGTCGAGAACGTCTCGCCGTCCGTCGGGCTCTTCGACGGCTACGGCGCCTTCATGCGCGTCGTACAGGAGGCGCAGAGCCTCAGATCGCGGCTCTGGGCAATCCAGCAGGAGCAGCTGGAGGACCTGGAGCAGACGCTGCGCGAGGAGGCCGGGGCCGAAGCGGACGACCCGCTGCCGGTGCTGGTGGCCGGCCAGCTGTCGTGGCTGCACTCGATGCTGATGGGGTGGATCGGGCGCGAGATCGTGGCCGGGCGCAAGGCTGCCGCGGTGTCCCGGGAAGCGCTTGTCCTCATCGACGAGATGGAGGAGCTGCTGAGCGACAAGGCGCTCAACTACGCGGTGCGAGCCGCCGAATGAGGCGTACCAGTGTGATGTCCGTCATTTGAGACGTGACGCGCATCTCTTCGCCTCCTCTCGGCCCCTCACGGACGCTAACCTCCGCCGGAGAGCCTGTGGTGGACAGGCGTTGAGGCCAAAGAAATCAAGGGGTGTGTCGTGGCCAGGAAGCTCGCCGTCATCGGAGCCGGACTCATGGGGTCCGGTATCGCGCAGGTCTCGGCGCAGGCGGGCTGGGACGTCGTCCTGCGCGATGTCACCGACGCCGCACTGACCCGCGGCCGCGACGGCATCAAGGCCTCGTACGACAAGTTCGTCTCGAAGGGCAAGCTGGAGGCCGCGGACGCCGAAGCCGCGCTCGGCCGCATCACCACGACCACCGACCTCGACGCGGTCGCCGACGCGGACATCGTCGTCGAGGCCGTCTTCGAGAAGCTCGAGGTCAAGCACGAGATCTTCCGCGCCCTCGACAAGATCGTCCGGCCGGACGCGGTCCTCGCCTCCAACACCTCCGCCATCCCGATCACCAAGATCGCGGCCGTGACGGAGCGTCCGGAGCGGGTCGTCGGCGCCCACTTCTTCTCGCCCGTCCCGATGATGCAGCTCTGCGAGCTCGTACGCGGCTACAAGACCAGCGACGAAACGCTCGCCACCACGCGCGAGTTCGCCGAGTCCGTCGGGAAGACCTGCATCGTGGTCAACCGCGATGTCGCGGGCTTCGTCACCACCCGCCTCATCTCGGCGCTCGTCGTCGAGGCCGCCAAGCTCTACGAGTCGGGCGTCGCATCGGCCGAGGACATCGACATCGCCTGCAAGCTGGGCTTCGGACACGCCATGGGCCCGCTCGCCACCGCCGACCTGACCGGTGTCGACATCCTGCTCCACGCGACCAGCAACATCTACACGGAGTCGCAGGACGAGAAGTTCGCGCCGCCGGAGCTGATGCGCCGGATGGTTGACGCGGGTGACATCGGCCGCAAGAGCGGGCAGGGCTTCTACAAGCACTGAACCGCGCCAAACCCCCTTGGGTTCACCCCCAAGGGTGAATTCGGTATCGGTTCGCTTACAGACGGCAACTTCCTTGCCCGTACGGCAGTCAGTTGGTGCAAGGAATCAGGACACGGAGAACTGACCCACTCTCGGGGAGCGCATATGCACATCAGGGGCGACCACGTCGAGCTGGTCGTCGGGGGCCGCCTCGACGTCCGCAGCGCGGCGGACGCCCGTACGGTCCTGCACTCGGCCGTCGACGACGGAGTCGGCGATCTCGTGCTCGACCTGACCGAGCTGGACTCCTGGGACGCCACCGGACTCGGTGTCATCATGGGCGCCCACCGGCGGGCCGGGCGGGCGGGCCGAAGGCTCGTGCTGCGCGGTGTGCCGGCCCAGATGCAGCGCCTGCTGGTGGCGACGCGGCTGCACCGCATCCTCGCCATCGAGGGCGGCATCGAAGCCGAGTCGCTGCCGCGCGTCTGAGTGCGCGCGGCGTCCACGCCTGCGGACGCGCCATCCTGGACGCACAATCCTCACGAGACTGTGACGTCCCGGGCGGGGTGGCACCCCTCCTGTTCCTGGATACTGTGCGAAGGTCTAGGGTTCGGTCGCCTGCCGATTGACGAACCCGAGTACGGCGGGCACCGGACCAGAAGCGACAGCGGGCGTGTGAAAGGCCGGGAGGGGCATCCGCACGCAACCGCATCTGGGGGGCTAGGACCATGGACCCGATGAACCGGGGACCGGAAGAGTACGGCCACGACAACGACCACTTCGGCGAGACCGAAGCCGGTGACGCATCGCGTCGGCCACCACAGGACGCGCTGCCACCGGCCATGGGGCAGCTCAAGGGCGGCGAACAGCCCGCGGCACCGGCGCCCGCGCCCAAGCCCGCTCTCGCCCGCACAGTGCAGGTCATCGCCGGTGACTTCCTGCTCACCGTCAACCCCGTCGACGGCAGCGAGATCGAAGCCTGCCCGCCCGGAGAGCGGCCCCCGCGGCCCGTACGGCACACCGCCGACGACCGCGCCGAGCTGCTGCGCGCGGCCCAGCCGCCCATCGCGCCGGGGCCCGTCGTTCCCGACCGTCCGCTCCTCGAACGCCAGGAGGAGCGTGAGCGACTCGTACGCCTGCTGGCGCGCGGGCGCTCCGTGCGGCTGACCGGACCCTCCGGATCCGGTCGTACGGCCCTGCTCGACGCCGTCGCCGCCGACTGCGCGGACCTCGCGCCCGACGGCGTCGTACGGCTCTGCGGCAGCCACCGCGCGCCCGACGAACTCCTCCGCGACCTCTTCGCCGCCGTATACAGCGCGCCGCTGCACCGGCCCGACCGGGCGGAGCTGCTCGGCCTCGTCCACGAGATCGGTGCGGTCGTCGTCCTCGACGACCTGGAGTTCGGCGGAGCCGCGCTCGACGAGCTGCTGGAGGCCACGCCCGAGTGCGCCTTCCTGCTCGCCGCTACGCCCGACGTCGCCGCCCCCTCGCCCGACTCGCACATCGAAGAGGTCTTCCTCGGCGGTCTCGGCCGCAGCGCGGGCCTGGAACTCCTGGAGCGGGCCGTGGACCGGCCGCTCACCGAGGACGAGGCCAACTGGGCCGGCGACCTCTGGTTCGAGTCCGAGGGCCTGCCGATGCGCTTCGTGCAGGCGGGCGCACTGCTGCGGCAGCGCGACCGGCTGCGCGCCGACCCCAACGCCTTCGACGAGTACGGCGTCTTCAACGAGCAGCCGGTCGACGCGCCCTTCGACGCCGAGGACGGTCACGACGTACCACTGCCCTCGCTCGCCGAGGGGGCGGCGCCCGTCGCGCTGCTCGCGTCCCGGCTGAGCGACTCCGCCCGCGCCACCCTGCGCTTCGCCCTCGCCCTCGGCGGCGAGGTCCCGCACCGGGCGCACCTGCCGGCGCTCGTCGGCGACACGCACGCCGACGCCGCGCTCGGCGAACTGCTCAGCTGCGGGCTGCTCTCGCCCGTCGGCTCGCGCTACCGGCTGGCGGCCGATGTCGCCGTACAGCTGGAGGCCATCGGGTACGCGGACGACGTGACGGAGCGGGCGCACACCGCCGCCCAGCACTACGCCTGGTGGACCGGGCACCCCTCCGTCACGCCCGAGCGTGCGGTGGCGGAGGCCGACGCCGTCCTCGCGGCGCTGAGCGGGCTGGTGCCGGGTAGTGAGGCGGGGCATCCGAGTGCCGCCGTGCTGCTGGCCCGTACGGCCGCACCCGCCTTCGCCGCCGGACTGTGCTGGGGCTCCTGGGAGCGGGTCCTGCGGACCGGCCTGGAGGCTGCGCGACTGGCGGGCGAGGTTGCCGAAGAGGCGTACTTCCACCACGAGTTGGGCGTCCTCGCGCTCTGCACCGGCCGCCTCGACCGGGCCCGCGCCGAGCTGGAGGCCTCCATCGCGATGCGCGGTGCCGTGGCCGACAAGAGCGGCACGGTCGCGGGGCGCAGGGCGCTCGCGCTCGTCGCGGACCGCTCCGGCGCGGGTGTCGGAGCAGGCGCTCCGGCTCTCGGCGGTCGTACGCCCGCGGGCGAGGAAGTGCCGGCCGCGCGCTACGAGGAATCGGCTTCGCCGCCCGGCGGCGTACCGGCTGCGGCCGCACCGTTCATGCTGCCCGAACGGGTCCAACTGGCGGGCGAGGACAGCACGTTGGTCACGCACCGCTCCGACGCGGGTGGTGGGGGCGGTGGTCCTCGCGCCCTGCTCAGCGGCGCCCGGCGCAACATGGTCGCCGCGGGCGCCGGCGCACTGCTCGTCGCCGTACTTGGCACTGTGGTGACGCTCGGCGCGACATCCGAGGACGAACAGCCGCCGAACAGGGTCACGTCCGAGCAGTCGGCCAACGAGGACGACGGTCAGGACGGCCTGACGGCCGACGAGCCGACCCCCGGCTCGACGAAGCGCCCCGGCGACCCGGGCGTCCCCGCGGGCCCCGGTACGTCCGGACAGCCCGACCCGGGGGAGAGCGGGGACAGCGGGGCTCCCGGTGACCCGTCCACGAGCGGCAAGCCGACGGACGACGATCCCTCGACGCCGGGGAGCAAGCCGCCGTCGTCGAGTGGGTCCACTCGGCCGGGCGGGGGCGGTTCTACGCCGCCCCGGACCACGCCGCCGCCGAGCCCTCCGACGTCCAGCAGCAGGCCGCCGTCGACGCCTCCGCCGACCACGACCAGTCCTACGCCGTCCACGTCGCCGTCGACGCCTCCGCCGGACACGTCGGATTCGGCCAGCGCGCCGGCTTCGTCCAGTGCGTCGGCGACGGAGTCGGCGCCGGAGCCGGGGGCGGAGTCGCCTTCGTCGAGTGCGGTGATCTAGGGGCCGCGGGGCTCCGCCCCGGACCCCACTCCTCGAACCTCAAATGCCGGACGGGCTGGATATTCCAGCCCGTCCGGCATGTGAGGGATCAGGTCGCTAGAACAGGCGGAGCTTGTCGTCCTCGATGCCGCGCATCGCGTTGTAGTCCAGGACCACGCAGCCGATCCCGCGGTCCGTTGCCAGTACGCGCGCCTGCGGCTTGATCTCCTGAGCCGCGAACACGCCCCGTACCGGCGCCAGATGCGGGTCCCGGTTGAGGAGTTCGAGGTAGCGGGTGAGCTGCTCGACGCCGTCGATGTCGCCGCGCCGCTTCAGCTCGACCGCCACGGTCGCCCCGTTCGCGTCGCGGCACAGGATGTCCACAGGGCCGATGGCGGTGGGGTATTCACGTCGGATCAGGGAGTAGCCCTCGCCGAGGGTCTCGATGCGGTCGGCGAGGAGCTCCTGGAGGTGCGCTTCCACGCCGTCCTTGACGAGCCCGGGGTCCACACCGAGCTCGTGCGAGGAGTCGTGGAGGATCTCCTCCATCGTGATGATCAATTTCTCGCCCGCCTTGTTGATCACCGTCCAGACACCGGCGTCGTCCCCGGTGCCCTCCTTGAGGGTGCAGGGCGGCGACATCCAGTTGAGCGGTTTGTACGCCCTGTCGTCGGCGTGAATCGAGACGCTGCCGTCCGCCTTCACCAAGATCAGACGGGGCGCGGAGGGCAGATGGGCGGTGAGCCGGCCCGCGTAGTCCACGGAGCAGCGGGCAATGACGAGACGCATGGGGCGCAACGCTACTCGACGACCCGTGCTCTACGCGATTCGCCCAGTAAGACCCCGTTCGTTGTTGGCTGGTTGTGTTCCCAATCTCCTGGTGCGGGCCCGGACACGCGCTTACCGTGGATGCAGGAGGTCGTCGTGCGTGCACTCTGCGTCGTCGCCCGCCTTCCCTGCCCGTAAGACTCCGCTCCGCGGGGTCGCGAGAGGAGAACCCATGTCGCTCGACGTCTCACCGGCACTGTTGGAACAGGCCGAGCGAGGCGATGTCGACGAAGCCGCATTCGTCGACTGCGTCCGGACCTCCCTGCCTTACGCATGGGAGATGATCAGCTCTCTGGTGGCTCAGCTGAAGGTCGACGGTGGCGAGTTCGCCGACAACCAGACGCCCCCGCCGGACGAGCAGGCACGTGGTCAGCTGCTGCGTGCACTCGCGAGTGACGCGATTCGCGGTGCGCTGCAGCGGCACTTCGGCGTACGTCTTGCATTCCAGAACTGCCACCGCGTAGCGGTGTTCCCGCTGGACTCCACCTCGGACGAGCGGCACGCCCGCTTCACCTCGATCAGGGGCCAGCTCCTCAACCAGTCTCCGGAACTGCGGGACTGCTGAGGCAGTGCTGCCGCTCCGGATTGCGGGAGGTACGTCCAGTACGGAGCGGCAGCATTCCATCACGCCAGGAGCGGCAGCACCTCGGACCCCAGCCGCCGAACGTTCTCCTCGGTGGTCGCCAGGTCGCCCGATCCCTCGGCGAGCAGTGCGAAGCGCGTGATGCCCGTACGCTCGGCCGTCGCCGCCAGCCGGTCCGCGGCCAGCCGCGGCGGCCCCACCGGGTGCAGCTCGCACAGCATCTCCGTGTACGCGACGGGGTCTCGCATCGCCCGGTGCCGTCCGTCGACCGTGACATGGGCGTCGAGACCCCGTTTGAGCCAGCCGGGCATCGCCTTGGTGAGCATCTCCGTGGCGTCCGTCGCGCGGTCCGCGATCTGGGCCAGTCCGGCCGACACATGGCCCGTCGTGGCGACCTTGTCCGGGTCGTGCCCCGCGGCGAGTGCCTGCGTACGCCACAGGGCCACCATCTCCGCCTTGTCCTGGTCGCCGCAGTGCATGCCGAGCAGCATCGGCAGTCCGCGCTCGGCGGCCATCCGCACGCTTTTGGGCGAGGTGCAGGCGAGGACGGTCTCCGGGCCGTCCGTCGCCGTTTCGTCCAGCAGCTCGTCCGGCCTTGGTACGACGGCGACTTGGCGGAAGTTGAACCGCTCTCCGCTGGCCTCGACGCGCGGCTCGCGCAGCCATCGCAGCAGCAGGTCCAGTGACTCCGGGAACCCCTGCTCGTACGCCGAAAGGCCCGAGCCGAACACCTCCAGGTCCACCCACGGCCCGCCCCGCCCGATGCCGAGCGTGAAGCGCCCGCCGGAGGTGAGGTGCAGCAGCGCCGCCTGCTCGCCGAGGGCGACCGGATGCACGGTCGGCAGGACACTGACCGCCGTACCCACGCGGATGCGCCGGGTGCGGCCGAGCAGAAATGCGGCAAGGGTCACGGCGGACGGACACACGCCGTACGGTACGAAGTGGTGTTCGGCGAGCCAGACCGAGTCCAGTCCGGATTCCTCGGCGACTTCGGCCGACCTCACCGCCCGGTGCAGTGCCTCCCCCTGGCCCTGACCCGGAAACTGGGCCGCCAGTACAAAAGTTCCAACGCGCATCGCCTTCTGCCTCCTTGCGGCCGACGCGGCATCCCCCTTACCGGCAACAACGTCTGACACGTGCCAAAGGCACGGGTGCGACGGAAGTTGTTGCGATTTTCCGGTAAACCGGCTCCGGTGTACGTCCGGCTCTCCTGCCGTGCGGTACGCGTACCCCTGTCGGATGGCCCTAGGCTGGGGGAAACCAGTCCGATCTGACCCGTGAGGTTCTACGTGTCCCCGCGCCGCAACCGCCCCAAGGGCGGCGAGAAGCCGAACGAGCTCGACAGCGGAGCAGCGGCAGGTGACAGATTCGGGCTGCAGAGCACCGAGTCGTGGCAGGGCGAGCAGTGGTCGGTGCGCCACGTGGCCGGCGCGAGCGCGGCGGGCAAGCGCTACCGCTGCCCCGGCTGCGACCAGGAGATCCCTTCCGGAGTACCGCACTTGGTCGCCTGGTCCGAGTACGGCGGCGTGGACGACCGGCGGCACTGGCACAAGGCCTGCTGGAACGCGAAGGACCGCCGCACCTCCAGGGTGCAGCGGTCCCGTAACGCCCCGCGCCACTGAGGCAGCAGGCGCAGTTACACGTCGCGCTTCTCCAGGGCGAGGAAGGCGCCGCCGAGCGCCGCCGCCGTCACGCCCAGCAGGATCCACAGCGGGTCCCAGCCGGACGGTCCCGACGGGGTGACCGAGGCGTCGTAGAAGACACCGAGCTGGTTGGGGATCGAGTACTCGAAGAGCGCCTGCTGAAGGTCGGCCAGCGTCTCGGAGAACATGAACATCGCCAGCACCAGCGGCAGCAGCACCACACCGATCATGATGGTGATAGCGCCCGCCGAGTGCCGGATGAGCGAGCCGACGGCGAGCGACAGCAGGCCCAGCGTCGCGACGTAGAGGCTGACGCCGACCGTCGCACGCAGCCAGTCCTCACCGGTCGGCGTGACGCCGTCCAGTGCACCGGTCTGGAGCGCTCCGACCATCGCCGTGGTCACCAGGGTGATGACGAAGGACAGCAGGAAGAAGACGATCGCCTTGGCGGCCAGCACGCGGGAGCGGCTGGGGCACGCCGTCAGGGTCGTACGGATCATGCCCGTCGTGTACTCGGAGGCGACGGTCATCACGCCGAGCGTGATCACCGGGATGCTGCCGAGCAGTACGCCGAAGAAGCCGAGGCTGAGGACCGGGGTCTCGCCGAGGTCGGCGCCGGAGGAGCTGACGGCCACCGTCGAGAGCACGCCGATGCCGAGGACGAGCACGATCATCACACCGAGCGTCCAGACCGTGGAGCGCACGGAACGGATCTTGGTCCACTCGGAGGCGAGCGCGTCACCCAGGCTCGCCTTGCGCACCGGGATCGGCGAGATGTACGAAGCGACGCCCTGCTGCTGGTACTGCTGCGGGGCCTGCTGCTGGTACGGGGTCGTCATCGGGCGTCCTCGGGGCTGTCGCTCTTGGTCAGGTCTGCGGCGGGCGACCCCGCTGGCGGCGCTGTCGGCGCCGCCGGCGCGGCGGGCTGTGCGGCGGGCTGGGCCGGCGCGGAGGCGGGCGGCGCGGCGGGCGGCGCGGCCGGAGCCGCCGCGTACGGGTTCTGGACCGGGGCGGGCGCCTGGCCCGGCGCGGGGGCACCGCCGAAGGGCTGTCCGCCGGCCTGGGGCGGCGGCGGGGCGTACCAGCCCTGCTGCGGCGCCTGCTGTGCGGGCTGGGCGTACCCGGCGGGCTGCTGCGGCTGCTGGAAGCCGGCCAGCTGGTCGGCCGTCGAGCGGTAGTCCACCGCGCCCTGTGTCATCCGCATGTACGCCTCTTCCAGCGAGGCCTGGTGCGGCGAGAGCTCCCACAGCCGTACGTCGGCGCCGTGCGCGAGGTCGCTGATGCGCGGCAGCGGCAGCCCGGTGACGCGCAGGGCTCCGTCCTGCTCGTTCATGACGTGCCCGCCCGCCTCGGAGAGTACGGCGGACAGCTTCTCGCGCTGCTGCGGCTCGGTCTGCGGCGTACGCACCCGGGCGAAGTCCGCGGAGTTGGCGGAGATGAAGTCCTTGACGCTCATGTCGGCGAGCAGCTGCCCGCGTCCGATCACTATCAAGTGGTCGGCCGTGACCGCCATTTCGCTCATGAGGTGGCTGGACACGAAGACCGTACGGCCCTCGGACGCCAGCGTCTTCATCAGGTTGCGGACCCAGAGGATGCCCTCGGGGTCGAGACCGTTGACCGGCTCGTCGAAGAGCAGCACCTGCGGGTCGCCGAGCAGCGCGGCGGCGATGCCCAGGCGCTGCCCCATGCCCAGCGAGAAGCCCTTGGAGCGCCGCTTGGCGACGTCCTGGAGGCCGACCACCCCGAGCACCTCGTCGACCCGCTGGGACGGGATGCCGGAGAGCTGCGCCAGCGACAGCAGATGACTGCGCGCGCTGCGCCCGCCGTGCACGGCCTTGGCGTCGAGGAGGGCGCCCACCTGGCGAGGGGCGTTGGGGAGCTTGCGGAAGGGGTGACCGCCGACGGTGACATGGCCCTCGGTGGGCTCGTCGAGCCCGAGGATCATGCGCATGGTGGTGGATTTGCCGGAGCCGTTGGGGCCCAGGAAGCCAGTCACCGTGCCCGGGCGCACCTGGAAGGAAAGGTTGTACACGGCCGTCTTGGCGCCGTAGCGCTTCGTCAGGCCGACTGCCTCGATCATTCTGCAGCCCCATCGACAGGTCGGGTGGTCGGGGCTGTGACCAGATGGCCGAACGCGCCCCCGTAAGGGTTAGGAGGATAACCGCGCACTGACGGTTCCGGCCAAGCCGGAGACGGCACCGAACCGTGACCGGAGAGCCGGACTAGGCGTCCCGCCGCTTCAGCAGGACGTATCCGCAGGACACCGCCGCGACGGCCCACAGCGCCATGATCAGCAGTCCGCCCCACGGGCCGTACGGGGTGTCGTCGTCGAGCGGCGGCACCACCTGCATGATCTTGCTGCCCGCCTGGTCGGGGAGGTACTGGCCGACCTTCTTCGTCGCGGAGACATTGCCCAGGATCGGGGCGAGCAGGAAGAAGACCGGCATCAGGATGCCGAGCGCGAGCATCGGGCTGCGCAGCATGGCGGCGACGCCCATCGAGAAGAGTGCGATGAGGGTCATGTACAGCCCGCCGCCGATCACCGCGCGCAGTACGCCCGGGTCGCCGATGCCGGCCCTCAGGTCACCCAGGATCGCCTGGCCGAGGAAGAAGGCGGTGAAGCTCGTTGCCATGCCGACGGCGAGTGCCAGTGCCGCCGCGACGGTGATCTTGCTGAAGAGGAAGGTGCCTCGCTGCGGAACAGCGGCGAGGGACGTCCTGATCATTCCGGTGCTGTATTCGTTCGACACCACCAGCACACCGAAAACGATCATTGCAAGCTGCCCAAGACTCGTTCCCGCGAAACTCACGAACGTCGGATCGAAGGTGAGCTTGTCCTCCGCGCTCATGTTCTTGAATTCGTTCCTGGAAAGAATACTGATCAGTACGCCGAGGGCAATTGTGGCGATTGCGGAGAGGCTGAGTGTCCATACCGTGGACTGAACCGATTTGATCTTGGTCCATTCCGACTTGAGCACCTGCGTGGCCGCCATGGTCAGGCCTCCTTCGAGTGCGCGTGATATTCGACGGACTCCGCCGTCAGTTGCATGAAGGCCTCCTCCAGGGACGCCTGCTGAGGGCTCAGTTCGTGCAGTACGAGCCGATGCCGGGCAGCGAGCTCGCCGAGCGCCTCCGCCGTCGCGCCGTCCACTTCGAGCGTCCCGTCGACCGCGCCGATCCCGGTGATCCCGGCCTCGTGCATGACGTCGCGCAGACGCTCCTGCTCCGGGGAGCGCAGGCGTACGTAACTGCGCGAGTTCTCCCGGATGAAGTCCGCCATCGTGGTGTCGGCGAGCAGCCTGCCCTGGCCGATGACGACCAAGTGGTCGGCCGTGAGCGCCATTTCGCTCATCAGGTGCGACGAGACGAAGACCGTACGGCCCTGGGCCGCCAGCGACTGCATCAGATTGCGGACCCAGTGGATGCCCTCGGGGTCGAGACCGTTGACCGGCTCGTCGAACATCAGGATCTCGGGGTCGCCGAGCAGCGCGCCCGCGATGCCGAGCCGCTGCCCCATGCCGAGCGAGAAGCCCCTGGCACGCTTCTTCGCGACCGCCGTCAGGCCCACCGTGTCGAGGACCTCTTTGACGCGGCTGCGGGGGATGCCGTTGCTCTGGGCAAGGCACAGAAGGTGGTTGTACGCGCTGCGGCCGCCGTGCATGGCCTTGGCGTCCAGGAGCGCGCCGATGTACTTCAGCGGATCCTTGAGGTCGGCGTAGTGCTTGCCGTCGATACGGACATCGCCCGCCGTCGGGTTGTCCAGGCCCAGCAGCATCCGCATGGTGGTCGACTTGCCCGCCCCGTTGGGCCCCAGGAAGCCGGTCACCATGCCCGGCCGTACGGTGAAGGTCAGATGGTCGACGGCCAGTTTGTCGCCGTAACGCTTCGTCAGCCCCGTCAGCTCGATCACTGAAATTCACCTCGCGAATGCGCCTCGGTCTGTGGGCCTGCCTGGTTGTCCGGCCGGGGGTCCGGGGGGCGTCCCCCGGGAGAGCACAGCATGACGGCCACGCTAAGGGCGCAGAAAGCCCCCCGCCACTGGAATGGCAGGGGGCCTTTTGGGGCTGATTGCGTCGTACGCGTGCCGGTGGTCAGCGGGTCTGCTGCGCCGGGACGCCGCGGGTGATCGGCTCGTCGTCGGCGGGGGCACCGGCGGCGGCGACGGCCGCACCGGTCAGCGTGGCCAGCATCTCGCGGACGTTGGTCAGCTGCGCGTTGATCGAGTCGCGGCGGTTGGTGAGCGCCGCCAGCTCGCGCTCGGATTCGCTGCGGATCCGGTCGGCCTTGGCGTTGGCGTCGGCCACGATGTCCTCGGCCTGGCGCTGCGCGGTCTCCACCGTCTGACGGGCGCGGCGCTCCGCGTCCGTACGAAGCTTCTCGGCCTCCAGGCGGAGCTGCTCGGCGCGGTGCTCGATCTCGGCCAGACGCTTCTCGGCCTTGGCCTGACGCGAAGCCAGGTCGCGCTCGGACTGCTCGCGGCGCTTGGCCAGGTTCGTCTCGAAGTCCGCGGCGGCCTGGGCGGCCTTGGCGCGGGTCTCCTCGAAGAGCGCGTCCGCCTCCTCGCGCTTCTGCTGCGCGTCCTTCTGAGCCTCGGTGCGGAGCGTCGAGGCGTCACCCTTGGCCTTCTCGACGATCCGTACGCCCTCGTCCTCGGCCTTCGCCTTGCGCTCCGAGGCGAACGATTCGGCATCGTTGCGCACCTGCTGGGCGGCGGACTCGGCGAGCTCGCGGTGCTGCTCGGCGGCGCGACGGGCCTCCTCGCGCAGGTCCTTCGCCTCCTCCTCGGCAAGACGGAGGATCTTCTCGACGCGCGCACCGAGACCGGCGTACGACGGCTCCGCGTCGCTCACCTGGGCCTGGGCGTTCTGCGTCTCGAGGTGGAGCTCCTCGATGCGCTTTTCCAGAGCAGTGATTCGGGCCAGAGCGCTGTCACGGTCGGCGACGAGTTTGGTAATGCGGTCGTCCACCTGACCGCGGTCGTAACCACGCCGCACGAGCTCGAAGCCGAATGGGGAGGAAGTGTCGCTCATGAGGTTCCTGTCGAATGAGACCGGTGAGGTGATAGGGGGAATCCTAGGGGCCCGAGCGGCGTGTCATCGAGCCATTGCCAGTTTGATCTGGAGAATGACCCCCCTTTTGAGTGGCTAACCGCCAGACAGCTTGCCACCCGCAAGGATGAACACCCGCGTGAAGCACTTGACTGGGGCTCCTGGCTACCCCTCGGAAGACTTGCCACCCGAACGATTCCCGCCCGCCGCCGCGCCCGCTTTGACCGCACCCGCGGCAGAGCCGCTGTTCGGTGCCGTTTTGCCGCCCCCGGCAGGTGCCTCAAAAGATTCCAACGCCTCAAGTACGTCCTGGACACGGGAGATTTCGGCCTGAATGTCCTCACGGCGGCGTACCAGCACATCGAGCTCGCGCTGCCCGTCGTCGACCAGACGCTTCGCCTCGGCCTCCGCCTCGGCATGCACCCGCTCGGCGTCCCGTACCAGCTCGGCCTTCTTCCGCTCGGCCTCCTTGAGCAGCCCCTCGGCCTTCTTCACCGCGGCGAGCCGGACCTTGCCGGCCTCGGAACTCGCGTCGGAGACCATCGCCTTGGCCTTCGCCTCCGCCTCGGCCTGCTGCTCCGTGGCGGCCTTCACCAGCTTGTCGACACGCTCGCCGGCCGTCCGCATCTGCTCGGACGTCTCGCGCCGGGCCCGCTCGTGCAGCTCCTCGATCTCGCTCTCCACGCGAGCGCGCAGCTCCTCAGCCCGCTCCCTTATGGCGGTGGCGTCCCTGCGTGCCCCGACCAGCAGCTCGTCGGCGTCCGTACGGGCCTTCTCCACCAGGGAATTGCCCTCGATCGTCGACTCCGCGACCAGCCGCTCGGCCTCGTTGCGGGCCGCGCCGACCATCGTGTCGGCCTGCTCTTCGGCCCGGGTCGCCGCGAGCAGGGCCTCCTCCTGGGCCTTCGTCATCAGCTGGTCCGCCTGCTCCGCGGCGTCCGCACGGCGCTTGGACGCCGCCTCGCGCGCCTCGTCGACCAGCCGGTCGGCCTCGGTCCGCGCATCGCTGCGCATCCGCTCCGCCGCTTCCTCGGCGTCCGCCCTGACCTTCTCGGCCTCGGACCTGATGCGCTCCGCCGCCTGCTGGGCGGAGCCCACCGTCTCGGCGGCCTCCGCACGCAGCCGCTCGGCCTCGCCGCTCGCATCCGAAATGAGCTTGTCCGCCTCGGCGCTCGCCTCGGAGACGAGCTTGTCCGCCTGCGACGCGGCGTCCCCGCGGCGCTTGTCGGCGGCCTTGCGCGCCTCGTCGAGGACCTGCCCGGCCTCTTCGCGTGCCTCGGCGCGCAGCCGCTCGGCGCCGGCCTCGCCGTCCGCCTTGATCTGCTCGGCCTCGGAACGGATCCGGGTCGCATCCTGCCCCGCGGCCGTCAGCGCCTGCACGGCCTCGGCCGCCATCCGCTCGGCCTCGCTCGTCGCCTCGCCGATCAGCCGGTCCGCCTGCGCCGCCGCGTCGTTACGGATGCGGTTGGCGTCCTCGCGGGCCTCGGCGCGCGAACGGGCTGCGTCCTGCTCGGCCGAAGCCAGCGCGTCGGACGCCTCCGTACGCATCCGCTGAGCCTGCTCGGAGGAGTCGGAACGCAGCCGGTCCGCCTCCTCGATGGCCTCGCCGACCGTGCGCTCCGCGAGCGCCTTCGCCGCGTCGGTCTCCTCCTGCGCCTGGCGGCGTACCCGGGTGGCGTCCTCGGTGGCCCGCTCCCGCTCCTCGTACGCGTCGGCGCGGACGCGGTCCGCCTCCTCCTGCGCCTCGGTCTTCGTACGCTCGGCGGCGTGCTCGGCGGCGGAACGCAGCCCGGCGACGTCCTGCTCGGCCTGCTCGTGCAGCCCGGCCACCGCGTCCCGTACCTGCTGCGCCGTCTGCTCGGCGGCGGCCACCAGCTCGGTCGCCCGGTAGTCCGCCTCCTGGACCAGGCGCTGCGCCTCGGTCTGCGCGTCGTCGACCCGCTTGCGGGCCGAAGCCAGCAGCTCCTCGCTCTGCTCGCGGGCCTGCGCACGCTCCTGCTCCGCCTCGTCGCGCGCGGCGGCCAGCGTCTCCTCGGCCGTCCGGCGGCGCCGCGCGGCCTCCTCCTGTGCCGCGGCCAGCGCCTCGGCGGCCTCGGCCCCGACGCGCTCAGCGGCGGCCGCGGCCTCCGCGCGCATCCGGTCGGCGCTCTCCTGCGCCTCCGCCTTGAGCCGCTCCGCCTCGTTCGCGGCCTCACTGCGCAGCCGTACGGCGACGGTCTCGCCCTCGGCGCGCGACTGCGACGCATCGGCTGCGGCCTCGTCACGGAGCCGCTCGGCCTCGGTCTCGGCCTGCGCCTGGAGCGTACGTACCCGCTCCGCCGCCTCGGTCCTGAGCCGCTCGATCTCCTCGCCGGCCTCCCGGCGCAGCCGCTCCGCCTCGGCCCGTGCGTCGCGCAGCGCCTCCTCGGCGGTGGCGACGCGCTGCTCGGCCTCGGTGTGCAGCCGGGTCAGTTCCTCGGCGGCCTCCTCCTGGCGGGCCGCGATGCCGCGCTCGGTCTCCTCGCGCAGCGCGCGGGCGGCCTCCTCGGCGTCGGCCGTGGTGCGCTGTGCCTGCTCGTCGGCCTCCGCGCGCAGCTGGTCGGCCTCGGTGCGGGTGCGCTCCAGGGTCTCCTCGGCCTGCCTGCGCAGCGTCGTGGCGCGCTCGATGGCCTCGGCGCGGACGCGCTCGCTCTCGGCGGCGGCGGAGGTGCGCAGCTCGTCGGCGTCGGCCCTCGCCTTGGTCAGCAGCTCCTCGGCGGTCCTGGCCGCCTCCTCGATCTGCTGGACGGCCTCCCGGCGGGCCTCGCCGCGGATCCGCTCGCCCTCCGCGACCGCCTCGGCCCGCAGCTGCTCGGCCTCGCCGCGCAGCCTGCGCGCCTCCTCCTGCAGCTCGACCGTCTTGGCCCGGTACTCCTTGGTGTCGTCCTTCGCGGCGCCCTTGAGCTGGTCGGCCTGCTCCGCGGCCTCCTGGCGCAGCCGCTCGATCTCAGCCTCCGCCTCGCGGCGGATCCGCTCGGCCTCCTCGGACGCCTTGCGGGTCGTCTCCTTGGCGTCGTCCGACGCCTTGGTGAGAACCTCTTCGGCCGTACGGGCAGCCTTGGCGAGCTGGGCCGCCGAATCCTCGGCGGCGGCCGTACGGGCCTTCTCTGCGGCCTCCGCGACCAGCCGCTCCGCCTCGGCGCGGGCATCGGCGCGCGCCTGCTCCGCCTCGGCCTTGAGCGCCTCGGCGTCCTTGGTGGCCTCGGCGACGAGCCGGGCGATCTCCGACTTGGCGGTACGGGTGCGCTGCTCATTGACCGACTCGGCGGTCGTCAGCTGCTTGGCGGCCGAGTCCTTGGCCTCGGTCAGGACCTTCTCGGCCTCGGCGCGCGCCTCGCGCAGCGCCGTCTCGGCCTCCTGCATCCGCTGCTCGGCGGTGCGGCTGAGCTCGGCCGCCTGCTGCCGTGCCTGGTCGGACTCGGCGGTGGTCGTCGAACGCAGCTGCTCGGCGTGGGTGGTCGCTTCCTGCGCCTGGTTGGACGCGGCGTTCAGCAGGCGCTCGGCGTCCTTGCGGGCGCGCAGCAGAATCGCTTCGGCCTCGCTGCGGGCGTTCTCGGCCTCCGCGCCGAGCCGCTGGCGGGCCTCACGGGCGACCCGCTCGGCCTCCGCGCGGGCGGCGGACAGAGCCTGCTCGGCCTCGGCGCGGGACTCCTCCAGGAGCCGGCGTGCCTGTGACTCGGTACGGGCGCGAAGCTGCTCCGCCCACGCCACGTTCTCGTTGACGTGCGCCTCGACGGTCTGCCTGCGCTCCGCCAGCTCCTGGTCGAGGCGCTGGCGGCGGGTGACGGCCTCCGAATGCAACTCCGCCTGGAGCCTTGCCTGGTGCTCGGCGTGCTCCTGGAGGATCCGCTGAGTCTGCGCACGGGCGTCGCGCAGTTCGCGTTCGGCGTCCGTGCGCAGCTGGTCGGCTTGGATCTGGGCGTTACGGAGCAGCTGTTCGGCCTGGTAGCCGATGTCCGCCGCGTCGTAGGCAGGTCGGGACGCGAGGTTGCGACGCGCCTCGTGGAGCTTGGCGCGCAACACCTCGACCTGGTAGCCGAGGTCCTCGGCGTGCTGAACGGCCTTCTCCCGCTCGGTCTTCAGCCGCTCCATCTCGGCTTCGAACCGCGAGAGATGGTCGGCTTCAGCCCGCGGTGGGCTCTCCTGGCGTTCGTAGCCCCGCACTGCGCGGTCCCATCCGTCCCCTGGTCGCAACTCTTCCGAACAAGCACCACCCTGACATCGAGCGGCCCCCGGGGGAATGGTGTCAGATCAACAGAGAGGCATGGGTCACAGGCCCCGGACCGGCCCGGGACCGGAACGGCCCACTCTACCGGCCGTGCAATCCGGAGGTCAGTGCTCCGTGGCGCCGGCGGGGGCCGAAGTGACCAGTTCTGTCAGTACCCCGTGACAGTCCTTGGGGTGCAGGAATGTGATACGGGATCCCATCGATCCGATGCGCGGCTCGTCGTAGAGAACCCGCACACCCTTGTTACGGATGGCCTCCGCGTCGCCGTCCACGTCGGCGGTGCCGAAGGCGATGTGGTGGACCCCCTCACCGTTCTTGGCCAGCCACTTTCCCACCGCGGAGTCCTCCCGGGTGGGCTCCAGGAGCTGGAGGTACGAGGCGCCGCCGTCCGACGTCTCATTGATCTTGAGCATGGCTTCGCGGACGCCCTGCTCCTCGTTGACCTCGGAGTGGAAGACTTGGAAACCGTAGGTCGAGCGATAGAACTCGACCGTCTTGTCGAGGTCGAAACAAGCAATTCCGATGTGGTCGATTCGCGTCAGCATGGGTCCAGTGCAGCGCTATTCACGGTGGTTACGCAACGTGCGCGCGATCACACTCGCTGCCCGGTGACCCGGCCCGTACCGCTCAGTACATTGAGGTAAACCCTCGTTCACTACCGCGTCACTACACCTCAAGGGGCCGTGCCTCATGTCTGGAACGAACCGCACCACCTCCGTCATCGTCGCCGGCGCCCGTACGCCCATGGGGCGTCTGCTCGGCTCCCTCAAGTCCTTCTCCGGTGCGGATCTTGGCGGATTCGCGATCAAGGCGGCGCTGGACCGGGCCGGAATCGGCGGCGACCAGGTCCAGTACGTGATCATGGGGCAGGTCCTCCAGGCCGGAGCGGGCCAGATCCCGGCACGCCAGGCCGCCGTCAAGGCCGGCATCCCGATGAACGTGCCCGCGCTGACCATCAACAAGGTCTGCCTCTCTGGGCTCGACGCGATCGCGCTGGCGGACCAGCTGATCCGTGCCGGTGAGTTCGACATCGTCGTGGCCGGCGGCCAGGAGTCCATGACGAACGCCCCTCACGTGCTGCCGAAGTCCCGTGACGGCTTCAAGTACGGCGCGATCGAGATGCTCGACTCCATGGCGCACGACGGTCTGACCGACTCCTTCGAGGGCATCGCCATGGGCGAGTCCACCGAGAAGCACAACACCCGGCTCGGCATCGCGCGGGCGCCGCAGGACGAGTTCGCGGCGCTCTCGCACCAGCGGGCCGCCGCCGCCCAGAAGAACGGCCTCTTCGAGGCCGAGATCACGCCCGTCGAGATCCCGCAGCGCAAGGGTGACCCGGTTCTCTTCTCGAAGGACGAGGGCATCCGGCCCGAGACGACCGCCGAGTCGCTGGGCAAGCTGCGGCCCGCCTTCGCCAAGGACGGGACGATCACGGCCGGTACGGCCTCGCAGATCTCGGACGGTGCGGCGGCTGTGGTCGTCATGAGCAAGGCCAAGGCCGAGGCTCTCGGGCTTGAGTGGATCGCCGAGATCGGGGCCCACGGGAACGTGGCCGGGCCCGACAACTCGCTTCAGTCGCAGCCCTCGAACGCGATTGCGCACGCGCTGGGCAAGGAGGGGCTCGGCGTTGAAGATCTCGACCTGATCGAGATCAACGAGGCGTTCGCCGCGGTCGCCGTCCAGTCAATGAAGGACCTCGGAGTTTCGCCGGAAAAGGTGAACGTCAACGGTGGCGCGATCGCCCTCGGGCACCCGATCGGCATGTCCGGTGCGCGGGTCGTCCTGCACCTGGCGCTGGAGCTGAAGCGCCGTGGCGGCGGCGTCGGTGCGGCGGCGCTGTGCGGCGGCGGCGGTCAGGGCGACGCTCTGATCATCAAGGTGCGGGGCAACTGAACCCCTTGCCTTTGTAGTCGTAGTACGCCGATTCAAGGAGCGGAGCTGTGATGCAGGACGTCCCCGAGCTGGTGGCTCAGGCGCGAGAGGGCCGGCCGCGTGCCGTTGCCCGGCTGATCTCGCTGGTCGAGGGGGCGTCCCCGCAGCTGCGCGAAGTGATGGCGGCGCTGGCTCCGCTCGCCGGCAATGCGTATGTCGTGGGGCTTACCGGCTCGCCCGGTGTCGGTAAGTCGACCTCTACGTCGGCGCTCGTTTCGGCGTACCGGCGGGCCGGGAAGCGGGTCGGCGTGCTCGCCGTCGACCCGTCGTCGCCGTTCAGCGGGGGCGCGCTGCTGGGCGACCGGGTGCGGATGTCGGAGCACGCGTCGGATCCCGGTGTCTATATCCGGTCGATGGCCACGCGCGGGCATCTCGGCGGGCTCGCGTGGGCCGCGCCGCAGGCTATCCGGGTGTTGGATGCGGCCGGGTGCGATGTGGTGCTCGTGGAGACGGTGGGCGTCGGGCAGTCGGAGGTGGAGATCGCCTCCCAGGCCGATACGTCGGTGGTGCTCCTTGCCCCTGGGATGGGGGACGGGATCCAGGCCGCGAAGGCGGGCATCCTGGAGATCGGTGACGTGTACGTCGTGAACAAGGCCGACCGGGACGGGGCGGACGCGACCGCGCGCGAGCTCAACCACATGCTGGGGCTCGGGGAGTCCCGGGGGCCGAACGACTGGCGGCCGCCGATCGTGAAGACGGTGGCGGCGCGGGGCGAGGGCATCGACGAGGTTGTCGAGGCGCTGGAGAAGCACCGGGCTTGGATGGAGGAGCGGGGGGTTCTCGGCGAGCGGCGGGCGAAGCGGGCGGCCCACGAGGTGGAGACGATCGCTGTCACCGCGCTGCGGGAACGTATCGGCGACCTGCGGGGGGACCGGCGGCTCGGGTCGCTGGCGGATCGGATTGTGGCGGGCGAGCTTGATCCTTATGCGGCGGCGGATGAGTTGGTGGCGGGGTTGACTGAGGGGTAGGTGTCGGGGTGCGGCGCCGGTGCGGTGCGGTGCTGTGCTGTGCCGACGTCGGTGGGTCCGTGCGGGGGCGGGCCGCTCCGGGGGGCGCCATTCGGGACTGCATGATTTAGCTGCCCGGCTTGGGCTGCGTTTGCGAAGCCAGTAACTTGCGCACAAATCACGCTTTACGTCCCGAACAGCGCCCCCTGCGCGACCCGCCCCCTCGCGCCGGTGGGTGGTGCCGGCCTTCGTTCGGGTCAGTCGTTGTCGCCGTCGTCCGCGTCGTCCGCGTCGTCCGCGTCGTCAACGTCGTCCACGTGGGACTTGAGTACCTTGGCCGTCTTCGCGTCTACGTCCAGCTCGTGCTCCTTGCCGTCCTTGCCGTCGATTTCGATCTCCCAGAGCAGACGGCCGTTGCTGTCGTCGTCGTCCAGGTCTATCGACGTCACCTTGCCGGGGGCCGACTTCAGGGCCGTCTCCATGGCCTCGTTGGCCGTGACCTGTGTGCTCTTGGGGGCTTGGGCGCCGTCGTCCTCGTCGTCGTCGAATGCCGCTGCCGGGACGCTGGTCGTCCTGGTGCTTGTCGGCTGCTTGGCTTCGTCGTCCGCCGTGGCGAAGGCCGTCGTGGTTCCGCCGACGATGAGCAGGGCCGCTGCGGCCGTGGCGATGGCGAGCTTGCGCTTCATGAGTGTTCTCCCGAGCAGACGTTGGTTGTGTTCGTTGCTGTGGAACCAACATGGCCGAGCGATGCTGAAGGCAGCCTGAAGCCGCCTGAAGGAGTCTTCAGGTTCGGTTTGCGAAGCTGTGCGCATGCGCTTGTTGATCGTGGAGGACGAGAGGCGGCTCGCGGTGTCCCTGGCCAAGGGGCTCACCGCCGAGGGCTTCGCCGTGGACGTGGTGCACGACGGGCTCGAAGGGCTACACCGGGCGGGGGAGGGCTCGTACGACCTCGTTCTGCTCGACATCATGCTGCCCGGAATGAATGGGTATCGGGTGTGTGGTGCTCTGCGGGCCGCCGGGAACGACGTGCCGATTCTGATGCTGACGGCCAAGGACGGGGAGTACGACGAGGCCGAGGGGCTGGACACCGGTGCTGATGATTATTTGACCAAGCCGTTTTCGTACGTGGTGCTGGTTGCTCGGGTCAAGGCGCTGTTGCGGCGGCGGGGTGGTGCTGGTGCCTCGCCGGTTGTCGCTGTCGGGGATTTGCGGATGGATACCGCCACTCGGCGTGTGTACCGGGGCGAGGACGAAGTCGTTCTGACCGTCAAGGAGTTCGCCGTACTTGAGCAGCTGGCGGTGCGGGCGGGCGAGGTGGTCAGCAAGGCGGAGATCCTGGAGCACGTCTGGGACTTCGCGTACGCGGGTGATCCGAACATCGTCGAGGTGTACGTGAGCGCGCTGCGGCGCAAGCTCGGCGCCGGGCGTATTCAGACGGTGCGCGGCGCCGGGTACCGGCTGGTGGCGGGATGATGCGGCGGCTCTTCGGGTCCGTACGGGCGAGGGCCTCGCTCGGCGCGACCGTGGTGGTCGCGGTGGCGCTGGTCGCTGCGGGGCTGGCTGTGCTGTTGGTCCTGCGGGCCAATCTGACCGACCAGGCGGAACTTCAGGCCGAGGTCGACGCGCGGGATGTGGCTTCTCAGGTGGCCCTGGGGCATGCGTACGGCGGGCTGGACCTGCCCGACGACCGTCCTGTGCAGGTTGTTGACGAGGGCAGGCGTGTGGTCGCCGTCAGCGAGGATCTGGAGGCGATCGAGGGGGCCGGGAGTCCGGCGGTGCGGGCCGGCGGTTCTGGGGAGCCGGTGGGTGATGACGACGACGATGATGACGACCCGGGGCGCGGCGAAGTGTCCGGGGACGATCCTCGGATGTCGTCCGGCAGCGCCACGGTGGACGGCGAGCGGGCCGACTACCGCTTCGCCGCCGTCGAGGCGACCGCACCCCAGGGGCAGACCGTCACGGTGTACGCGGGTGCGCCCCTGGCCACCGAGCAGGACGCGGTCGGTACGGTGCGCGAGGCCATGCTGATCGGGCTGCCGCTGCTGCTTGTGGTCGTGGGCGGCGTGACCTGGCTGGTGACACGGCGGGCGCTGCGGCCGGTGGAGGGCATCCGGCGGGAGATGGCCGCGATCACCGCCTCGGAGGACCTGTCCCGGCGGGTTCCGGAACCGGACGCGCACGATGAGGTGGCGCGGCTCGCCGTGACCACCAACGAGACGCTCGCGGCGCTGGAGGCGTCGGTGGAACGCCAGCGGCGGTTCGTCGCCGACGCGTCGCACGAGCTGCGCAGCCCGATCGCTTCACTGCGCACGCAGCTCGAAGTGGGCTCCGCGCACCCCGAGTTGCTGGATGTGGAAGGTGCGGTGCGTGACACCGTACGGCTTCAGGGGCTCGCCGCCGACCTGCTGCTGCTCGCCCGGCTGGACGCGGGGGAGCGGCCGGGGCAGGGGCGGATCGATGTGGCGGCGCTCGTACGGGAGGAGGTCTCTCAGCGTTCGGACCGGCTGCCGGTGGCGGTGAACATACGGGCGGGCGAGGCCGAAGTGGAGGGATCACGCGGGCAGTTGGCGCGGGTACTGGGGAATCTGCTGGACAACGCGCAGCGTCATGCGCGGAGTTCGGTGGAGGTGACTGTGCGGCGTGAGGGTGCGGCTGTGGTGGTGGAGGTCGCCGACGACGGGGGCGGGGTGCCGGTGGAGGAGCGGGAGCGGATCTTTGAGCGGTTCGTACGGCTCGACGATGCGCGGAGTCGCGACGACGGCGGCGCGGGGCTGGGCCTGGCCATCGCGCGCGATGTGGCGGAGCGGCACGGGGGGACGCTGACGGTGGCGGAGGCGGAGCGCGGGGCTCGTGGCACTGGGGGTGCGGTGTTCGCGCTGCGGCTGCCGGTGGCGGGAGGCTGAGCTGAGCTGCGCCCGCCCGCGGCGGGCAGCGCGTCCCACCCGCCCTCCCTTTTCAGGGAGTTGCGGGATGTGAACGTCTCCCGTGGGTGCTTCAGCGTGCCGTAGCCCGAGTGGCCCCCCTGCCGGGTCGTGTCAGGGGTGCGTTGGGGGGAGGGGGCTGCCGGGGTTCGCTGTTCGGGGTGGTGGGGAGTGGCGGCTCCCCGGGGTTTGTGGTGCCGGCGCGCGCAGGGGGGTCAGGACCTGCCGCGGCGGCCGCGTAGTTGGTCTACCACCGGGGTCAGCGACGCCTTCATGTCGGCCAGCGCCTCGGGGGCCAGCATGCCGATGAAGTGCTTGCGCACCGACTCCACGTGGTGCGGCGCGACCTTCTGCATCGTCTCGCTGCCCTCGTCGGTGAGGACGGCGTACAGGCCCCGCCTGTCGGACTCGCAGTTCTCCCTGCGGACCAGCCCCGCGTTCTCCATGCGCGTGATCTGGTGGGAGAGGCGGCTCTTGGACTGAAGCGTGGCGGCCGCGAGGTCGCTCATTCGCAGCCGGCGTTCCTCGGACTCGGAGAGGTTGACCAGGATCTCGTAGTCGTTCATCGTCAGCCCGTACGGCTGAAGGTCCTTTTCGAGTTGGTAGGTCAGCAGCCGATTGGCATCCAAGTAGGTGCGCCAGGCGCACTGCTCTGCATCGGTCAGCCAGGGGGTGGCCGTCTCGGTCTCCATGTATGGATTCTACCTAAGAAGTTGAATGCTGGACGAAGTCGCGGAGTGTGACGCCCGGCACGACCGGCGCGCAGAAGGGGCGCAGGCGTTCGACGTCACACTCTGCAGACTACCGCTCACAGGCCGAAGCGACGCTGGAGGTCCCCCAGCTGACCGGGAAGACGCGGTGCGGCCCCGTGTTGACCCTGGCCGGAGCCCGGTCCGCCGCCTCCGCCCGGTACGCCCGGCTCGTGCGGGGTCGTGCCCGTGGCCTGCTCTGTCATCAGGAGTTCGGTGGACTGGAGCAGTACGGTTCCCGCTCCCACGAACTCGAACTGGTGCTCCTCGCCCGACGTGCCGCCGAGGCCGGTGAGTGACCGGATTCCGCCCATGACGCCGGTCATGTACCCGTGGTCGTAGTGGTGGCAGGGCGACGGGCAGTCCGCCCAGCCGACCAGGGCCTGCGGGTCCACGCGGATCGGCGGCTCCATGAAGACCACCGGGCCGTTGGAGGCCGCCACGAACTTGCCTGTGCCGATGAGGGTCAGGAAGCCGGGGACGATCGACTGCTTCAGGGCAAGCGTCGGCTCGTACGCCAGAAGGTTGCCGGAGCGGATGGTGAGGTTGCCGTTGTCGAGGTCGAAGCTGTTGACGTCGAACGCGCGGTCCGCGAGCAGCATCTTGCCCTGACCCTCCGCCACCACCCAGTCGCTCGCGTGCAGCGGCGAGTGGAAGCTGGTGCGCAGGAGACGGTCGAAACGGCCGTGGCCGATGCCGTTGAAGTCGATCTGCCCGTAGTAGGCGATCATCTTGCCCTTTTGGAGGAACCACTGGCTCCCCTTGAGCTCCACGCAGAAGGTGTACGCGTTGACGTTGTCGTCGGAGGGGAGGGTGTGCGGGTCGAAGACGACAGGGCCTGCGGGCATGGGGGTGTTCACAGCTTTTCCTCCGAGGCCTGTACGTACACCGCGCCATTGCCGGACAGCTCCAGCTGGAACGCCTCGCCGGAGCCGCGGCCCACCATGTCGCGCCAGCCGAGTGCGGTGGAGAGCTTGTTGCGTACGTCGCCGTGGTGCGCGACGTACGCCTGCGGGTCGACATGCACCGGGCGCTGCGGGGTGATGGGGAGCTCGATCACGCCGCCGTGAGCCATCACTGCTACCGCGCCGTGGCCCTTGAGGGTGGTCGTGAACAGGCCCTGGCCCGTGACCTGGCCGCGCACCATGCCCATGACGCCGCCCTGCGAGCCCATGAACATCGTGCCCTGGGTGAGGGTGCCGTCGAAGGCCAGGAGGCGGTCCGCCTCGACGTAGAGGGTGTCGCCGGCCAGGTTGATCACCTGGATGTGGTGGCCGCCGTGGCCGAAGACCACCGTGCCCGAACCCTCGACCGTCATGAGCGGGGTCGCCTCGTCGGCCACCCGGCGGCCGATCATGGACATGACGCCGCCCTGGCCGCCCTGGATGTTGGGCGTGAAGGAGACGTCGCCCTTGTACGCGAGCATCGCGCCGCGCTGGCTGAACAATTTCTGGCCGGGCGCGATTTGTGCCTCGACCATGCGGGAATTGATCTCGGTGAACGGCATGTCAGACGTCGCCCCCGATGGTGTTGCGCTCGCTGGGCTGCACGTAGACGAGACCCTCGCCCTCGAAACGGATCTGGAACGCCTCGCCCGAGCCCTCACCGATGAGCGTGCGGAAGTTCACACCGGACTGGAAATGCTGCTGGAGGTTCCCCTGGTGCGCGATGTACGCACCCGGGTCGACCTGGAGCGGGTACTGGGAGGAGACGCGCAGGACGACCGCCGGGCCGTCCGACATGATCGCCGCCTGGCCGCTGCCTTCCACGGTCGTGGTGAACAGACCGTTGCCGGTCGCGCCGCCGCGCAGCCCCGTGAATGAGGTGCCGGTGCGCAGACCCGCGTCCGTACAGAGGAGATTGCTGGACTCCACGTACAGCTTCTCGCCGTGGAGCGATACGAGACTGATCTCGCTCGCGCGGTCGGCGAAATAGCAGGTGCCGTGGCCCTTCACCTCCATCACGGTCATCTGCTCGCCGGTGAGTCGGCGCGTCACCATGCCGCGCACGCCCTCACCGCCGCCGGACATCTTCTTGAAGGCCATCTGGCCGTCGTACGCGACCATCGAGCCGTTTTTCGCTTTGACGGCGTCGCCGGTCATGTCGACGGCGAGCACCTTGCTGCCTTGGAGTCGGAACTGAGCCACGGAGGTGACGGTATCCCGTGGGCGCGACCCTGATAAAGGGGCGCAGGGCGTGGCTGTCACAATGGGGGCCGAGCTTGTGCGTCCGTTCACAAGATCGACAGTGACCGTTTTCCGCGACTACGAAGGTTGCCCTCCGTGGACATCAAGACCGCTTCCGCACTCCGCCGCCTCCGCCTGGTCTCCATGCCCGAGGCGGTTTCCTTCCTGCTGCTGCTCGTCTGCTCGGTGCTCAAGCGCACGACGGAATTCAACGCGGTCCCGGTCATGGGCGCGGTGCACGGTCTGCTCTTCGTCCTGTACGTCCTCTTCTGGGCGGACGCCTGGAACCGCGCCAAGTGGCCGCTGAAGACCGCAGCCTTCTACTTCGCGATGTCCGTCCTGCCGACCGGCGGCTTCTTCGCCGACCGCGGCCTCAAGCGCGAGGCCGAGGACGCGATCATCGCCGGGCGTGCCCGCCAGGAAGGCGTGGTCGGCGCATGATCGTCGCCTTCTCCGTCTCCCCGCTGGGTGTCGGCGAGGACGTGGGCGAGTACGTCGCCGACGCCGTCCGCGTGGTACGCGAGTCGGGGCTGCCGAACCGCACCGATGCGATGTTTACGTCCATCGAGGGCGAGTGGGATGAAGTGATGGACGTCGTCAAGCGTGCCGTGGCCGCCGTCGAGGCCCGCGCCCCGCGCGTCTCCCTGGTTCTCAAGGCCGATGTACGCCCCGGAGTCACCGACGGCCTGACCTCCAAGGTCGAAACGGTGGAGCGCCACCTGAGCGCCTGATCCGGCTGCCGACGCCGGCCGACGCCGCCCCCGACCGCGCTAGCGGTCGGGGGCTTTGTCGTGCCTGCGCGACAGGCAAAACCGCCCGCTCGGACGCCCTTGGTTCGACACGCCGACAAATCTCCCCTTCTGTAGGGGTATCGGGGCAGCTCGACAGTTGGAGGCACTGTGCGACCGGAGGGCTACGACTACGAGACTCACAGCCTGCTCGCCGGGCCGATATCGGAGCCCGGCCCCGGCCCCTATCGCGTGCGGTATCGGAGCCTCATGTCCCAGGAGCCGCGCCGAATACGCGCCGTGCTGCTGATGATCCTGGCACCGCTCCTCTCGGCCGTCCTCCTGGTCTACCTGGTCTGGCCCACCCAATGGACCAAGCGTGAGGGCGGCGACCGCTGGCTGGTACATCTCGACTTCGTGATGCTGCTCGCGATCGGGCTGATCATGTTTTTCATGCTGGTCAACGTGGTGTCGGTCGCACACGCCACGCTGGTCGCCAGGGACCCCATACCAGTGACTCCCGAGCGCGGCACCCGGGTCGCGTTCCTCACCACGTACGTGCCCGGCAAAGAACCGATCGCGATGCTGCGGGCCACGCTCGAAGGCGCGGTCCGGCTCCGGCACGACGGGCCGCTCGACATATGGCTCCTCGACGAGGGCGACGGCGTACAGGCCAAGACGCTCTGCGTGGAGCTGGGCATACGGCACTTCACCCGCTGCGGCGTACCCGAGTGGAACAGGAAGAAGGGCCCGCACCGGACGAAGACCAAGCACGGCAACTACAACGCCTGGCTCGCCATGCACGGTCACGCGTACGACTTCTTCGCCTCCGTCGACACCGACCACGTCCCGCTCCCCAACTTCCTCGAACGGATGCTCGGTTACTTCCGCGACCCGGACGTGGCCTTCGTCGTCGGACCGCAGGTGTACGGGAACTACAGCGAGTGCGTCACCAAGGCGGCCGAGTCGCAGCAATTCCTCTTCCACGCACTGATCCAGCGGGCCGGCAACCGCTATGGCGCCCCCATGTTCGTCGGCACCAACAACGTCGTACGCGTCACCGCGCTCATGCAGGTCGGCGGCCTCTACGACTCGATCACCGAGGACATGGCCACCGGCTTCGAGCTGCACCGCAGGAAGAACCCGGTCACCGGGCACTTCTGGCGTTCCGTGTACACCCCGGACGTGCTGGCCGTCGGTGAGGGGCCCGCCTCGTGGACCGACTTCTTCACACAGCAGATGCGCTGGTCCCGCGGGACGTACGAGACCCTTTTCCGGCAGTACTGGAAGGCGCCGTTCCGGGTGCCGCCGGGTCGCTTGCTGACGTACACGCTGATGCTCGTGTACTACCCGATGACCGCCGTCAACTGGCTGCTCGGCATCCTCAGCTGCGTCCTGTTCCTGTGGTTCGGGGCCTCCGGCACCCAGGTCTCCTCCTCGGTGTGGCTGATGCTCTACAGCGACGCCGCGGCCCTCCAGGTCGGGCTTTACCTGTGGAATCGGCGGCACAACGTATCGCCGCACGAGCCCGCGGGTTCGGGGGGACTCGCGGGCATGGTGATGTCCGCGCTCTGCGCGCCGGTCTACGCCAAGTCGCTCGTCTCGGCGCTGCTGCGCACCCGGGGCAGGTTCGTGGTCACGCCCAAGGGCGGCGAGGCCAGCCCCGACCGGCTGATGACCTTCCGCATCCACCTCTTCTGGGCCGCGGTGCTGACCGTCTCGCTGGTCGCTTCCTTCCACTACGGCCACACCCATGCGGCGATGCGCACCTGGTCCGTACTCGCGCTGATCATCGCTCTCGCGCCGGTCGGCGTCTGGTGTTGGACCTCGTTGCGTGCGCGCCGCGGCAGGGCCGCGGTCGTCGTCGGCACGAGCGGCACGAGCGGCACGAGAAGAACACAGGGTGAGGAGCCGGAGCCCGCGTTCGCCACGACGACCGAAAGGAGCTGACGCATGGACTACCGGCCGACGAAGAAGTTCAAGAAGACACTCCTCGGCAGCGGCGCGGTGGTGGTGCTCGCCGGTCTCAACGCTCCGGCCGTGCTCTCGTTCGCCGAGGAGAAGTACCACGCGTACAAGATCGCCCAGCCCGCCTACAAGGCGCGGTACGGCTCCTGGCACACCGTCGACATTCCGAAGGAATACCGTACGAACGCGATCCACGCGGCCCTGCTCCACACGGGCAAGGTGCTGATCATCGCGGGCTCCGGCAACGACCAGAAGAAGTTCGACGAGGGTTCCTTCGACACCGTCCTGTGGAACCCGGCGGACGACTCCTTCAAGCTGGTGCCCACGCCCGAAGACTTCTTCTGCGCCGGACACTCCCAACTCCCCGACGGGCGCCTCCTGGTGGCGGGCGGCACCGCCCGCTACGAGGTGCTCGGCGACAAGGTCATGCGGGCCGGCGGCGGGATGCGGGTGAAGAACGAGAGCCCGGACAAGCCCATGACGTTCAAGAAGGGCACCCGCTTCCACTCGCCTTCCGGGGGGACGTACGTCTCGAAGTTCGACGTGACCGTGCCGAAGGCCAAGCGCGAGTCCGAGATCACTTACGCCAAGAACGGGCGGATGATGCCCTGGAGGACGAAGGTCGTCGCGGCCGAGGCCCGGGTCTTCGTCGAGGCCGTCAAGGAGGGGCTGCAGGGGGTCACCAAGAAGGCCGCGCAGTACGAGATCGAGGGGCTGAAGGGCGACGACGCCGCCAATGCGTACGGGATCGCCCAGGAGATCACCATGGAGAAGCAGGACTTCCAGGGGATCAAGGCGGCGTACGAATTCGACCCCAGGGCGGAGAAATACGTACCCGTCGACCCGATGAAGGAGGCCCGCTGGTACCCGACGCTGGTCACCCTCCAGGACGGCAAGGTGCTGGCCGTCTCCGGGCTCGACGACGTCGGCGCGATCCTCCCGGGCGACAACGAGTACTACAACCCCAGGACGAAGAAGTGGTCCAAGGCACCCTTCCGGTACTTCCCGACGTATCCCGCGCTCTTCCTCACCAAGGGTGGCAAGCTGTTCTACTCCGGGTCCAACGCCGGGTACGGGCCCGCCGAAAAGGGGCGCCTGCCCGGGATCTGGGACCTGGCGACCAACACCTTCAAGAAGGTCGGCGGTCTCACCGACCTCGATCAGACCGAGACGTCGGCCTCGCTCGTCCTGCCGCCCGCGCAGGACCAGAGGGTGATGATCCTCGGCGGCGGAGGAGTCGGCGAGTCCGACAAGGCGACGGGCCGTACGGCGATCATTGACCTGAAGGAGGACAGTCCGGCTTTCAGGGACGGGCCCCAACTCCCGCAGGGGACCAGGTACTTGAACAGCGTGATCATGCCGGACGATTCGGTCTTCACGAGCGGCGGGTCGAGTGACTACCGGGGGCGGGGCGCCAGCAACATCCTCAAGGCGCAGTTCTACGACCCGAAGAGGAACGAGTTCAGGGCCGCGGCCGAGCCGAGGGTCGGGCGCAACTACCACTCCGAGGCGCTGCTGCTGCCCGACGGCCGCGTCGTCACCTTCGGCTCGGACTCCCTCTTCGGCGACAAGAGCAACACCAAGCTCGGCAAGTTCGAGCAGCGGATGGAGATTTACACGCCGCCGTATCTCTACCGGGACAAGTCGCTGCGGCCGGCGCTCGGACAGGGGCCGCGCGAGCTGGGCCCGCAGAACAGGGCGACGTACAAGACCGCCCATCCCGAGCGGATCGCGCGGGCCCGGCTGATGCGGCCCAGCGCGGTCACCCACAACACGGACGTCGAGCAGCGCTCGATCGAACTCGCCCTGACGAAGGGCAAGGGCGAGGTGACGGTGGAGGTGCCGGGCGACAAGTCGCTGGTGCCGCCCGGCTGGTACATGCTCTTCGTCACGGACGTGGAGGGCACGCCGTCGGAGGCGAAGTGGCTGCACGTGGAGTGAGCATGCCCCTCGGGGCTAGGGCGTGTCCGGCGGATCAGGGTGCGGCGTGTTCTTGGTGCTGGTGGGCGTGCCAGACCCCGCGGCCCAGGCATGATCCGCCGGACACGCCCTACGCGTCCTTGGCTCTGCGGGCCAGGCCCAGCGCGTACTCCGTCCACCAGGTGCCTGCCGCCGGGCCGCCACGGCACTCGCCGTCCGATTCGCCCGGCCGCTTGATCCACAGGTACGCGTCCAGGCGCGGTACGCCGGTGCGGTCGCTCGGCGGCGTACCCAGAGCGCGGCCCGGCGGATTGCACCAGGCGTCGGGGCCGTCGCCGGACAGTCGGCCGTTCCCGTTGCGGCTGCTGTCGATCACGAAGTGGGCGCCGTCGAGCAGGCCGGAGAGCCGGGTGCCGTATGCCTCTACGGTGTCGTCCGTCTGGAAGTTGGAGACGTTGAGGGCGAAGCCGTCGGCGCGCTCCAGGCCCGCCTTGTAGAGGGGCACCACGAGGTCCCTCGGGTCGCGGATCCAGGCCGGATTGCCCGCGTCCAGATAGACCTTGGTGTTCGGGTTCCGCTTGAGCCGGTCGACGGCCTCCGAGAGCAGCCGGTAGCGCTCGGCGTGGTGATCGGCGCGGGTGCAGCCGTCGATGATGTGCGCGACGGCGTCCGGCTCCAGGATGACGACGGCCTTGTTGTCGGCGATGTTGTCGGCGAAGGCGCCGATCCAGCTGCGGTACGCGCGGGCGTCCCGGGCGCCGCCGGCCGAGTGCTGGCCGCAGTCGCGGTGCGGGATGTTGTACGCGGCCAGCACCATCGTCCGCCCGGCGGCCCTGGCCCCCGCCCTGGCCCGGCGGATCTCGGGGCCGGGGTCGTCACCCGGTCCCCACAGGGCCATCGGCCGGTCCGCGATCCTGCGCAGCACCTGGGCGTCGCCGTTGCGGCCCGCCGCCTCCCAGTCGGCGACCTGGCGGGCGGCGTCGCTGTCCGGGTCGACCCAGAAGGGGGACGAGTTGCCGATGGGGGCGTGGGCCCGGGCGGCGGACTCGCGCTGCTGCCCGTGCTCGGGCCCGGAACTACCGGAGGAGGAGCAGCCTGCGGCGAGGAGTGTGGTGAGTGCGAAGAGGGCGACGGATGCGGCGGTGAGCGAGCGGGTCGGTCTGCGGCCGGACATCCAGCCCCCTTGGGCGGTTCGACGACTGGCGGTAGGTGGTGCGAACCGGGCAATCATTACATAAGGGGTATATAGGGCTTGGGTGCGACACCAGGGGTGGGGTGCGGGTGCCTGCGGCGCAGTTCCCCGCACCCACTCAAAGACCGAAGCGCGAGACGGGGCTGTTCACCATATGACCGGCGGGTAGGGTCGACGGCGTGCCAAAGCCGCTCAGCCTCCCCTTCGATCCCATCGCCAGAGCCGACGAACTCTGGCAGCAGCGCTGGGGTCCCGTGCCCTCGATGGCCGCGATCACCTCGATCATGCGCGCGCACCAGATCCTGCTCGCCGAGGTCGACTCCGTCGTCAAGCCGTACGGACTGACCTTCGCCCGGTACGAGGCGCTCGTGCTGCTCACGTTCTCCAAGGCGGGCGAGCTGCCGATGTCCAAGATCGGCGAGCGGCTGATGGTCCACCCGACGTCCGTCACGAACACGGTCGACCGGCTGGTGAAGTCCGGCCTCGTCGACAAGCGGCCGAACCCGAACGACGGGCGCGGCACGCTCGCCTCCATCACCGAGAAGGGCCGCGAGGTCGTCGAGGCGGCGACCCGGGACCTGATGGCGATGGACTTCGGCCTCGGGGCGTACGACGCGGAGGAGTGTGCGGAGATCTTCGCGATGCTGCGTCCGCTGCGGGTGGCGGCGAAGGATTTCGAGGAGCAGTAGGGCGGTGACGGGCTCCGCCCCGCCCGAAGATCGCCGATTGCGCCCGGTTACGCTCAATGCCATGAAGTCGAATGTGCTGTCCCGGTACCGGGTGATGGCCTACATCACCGCCGTATGGCTGCTCGTGTTCACCGCCGCGATCATCGCGAAGTATGCGTTCGAGGTCGGCGACACCATGCTGATCTCGCAGATCCACGGCGTGCTGTTCATCATCTACGTCGTCTTCGCCTTCGACCTCGGCACCAAGGCGAAGTGGCCGTTCGGCAAACTGCTGTGGGTGCTCGCGGCCGGCTGCATCCCCTTCGCCTCGTTCTTCGTCGAGCCGAAGGTCACCCGTGAGGCCCGTTCGCTGATCACGGACGCCGCCCCGGCGACCGCCAAGGCGTAGTTCTTCCCTCTTTCAGCGCTGGCCACCGCCGCGAGCAATGCTCACGGCGGTCAGCCATCGACATTTACTAGGACGTCCTAGTAAATTCGAAGTATGGACGCTGACGCGATTGAGGAAGGCCGCCGACGCTGGCAGGCCCGTTACGACAAGGCCCGCAAGCGCGACGCGGACTTCACCACCCTCTCCGGAGACCCGGTCGACCCGGCGTACGGGCCCCGCCCCGGCGACACGTACGACGGCTTCGAGCGGATCGGCTGGCCCGGGGAGTACCCCTTCACGCGCGGCCTGTACCCGACCGGCTACCGGGGCCGGACCTGGACCATCCGCCAGTTCGCCGGCTTCGGCAATGCCGAGCAGACCAACGAGCGCTACAAGATGATCCTGGCCAACGGCGGCGGCGGGCTCTCCGTGGCCTTCGACATGCCGACGCTCATGGGCCGCGACTCCGACGAGCCGAAAGCGCTCGGCGAGGTCGGCCACTGCGGTGTCGCCATCGACTCGGCGGCCGACATGGAGGTCCTCTTCAAGGACATCCCGCTCGGAGACGTCACGACCTCGATGACGATCAGCGGCCCGGCTGTCCCCGTCTTCTGCATGTACCTGGTCGCGGCGGAACGCCAGGGCGTGGACCCGGGCGTACTCAACGGCACGCTCCAGACCGACATCTTCAAGGAGTACATCGCCCAGAAGGAGTGGCTCTTCCAGCCCGAGCCGCACCTGCGCCTCATCGGCGACCTCATGGAGCACTGCGCGAGCTCCATCCCCGCGTACAAGCCCCTGTCGGTCTCCGGCTATCACATCCGCGAGGCGGGCGCGACGGCCGCGCAGGAGCTCGCGTACACGCTCGCCGACGGATTCGGTTACGTCGAACTGGGCCTGTCCCGGGGCCTGGACGTGGACACCTTCGCGCCCGGTCTGTCCTTCTTCTTCGACGCGCACGTCGACTTCTTCGAGGAGATCGCGAAGTTCCGCGCGGCGAGGAGAATCTGGGCGCGCTGGATGAAGGACGTGTACGGCGCCCGGACGGACAAGGCGCAGTGGCTGCGCTTCCACACCCAGACGGCGGGCGTGTCCCTGACCGCGCAGCAGCCGTACAACAACGTCGTCCGCACGGCGGTCGAGGCGCTGGCGGCGGTCCTCGGCGGCACGAACTCCCTCCACACCAACGCGCTGGACGAGACGCTGGCTCTGCCCTCGGAACAGGCGGCGGAGATCGCGCTGCGCACGCAGCAGGTCTTGATGGAGGAGACGGGCGTAGCAAATGTGGCGGACCCGCTCGGCGGCTCCTGGTACATCGAGCAGCTGACCGACCGTATCGAGGCCGACGCGGAGAAGATCTTCGACCAGATCAAGGAGCGCGGAACGCGGGCGCACCCCGACGGGCAGCACCCGATCGGCCCGATGACGTCCGGCATCCTGCGCGGTATCGAGGACGGCTGGTTCACGGGCGAGATCGCCGAATCGGCCTTCCAGTACCAGCGGTCGGTGGAGAAGGGCGACAAGCGGGTGGTGGGCGTGAACTGCCACCACGGCTCGGTGACGGGTGACCTGGAGATCCTCCGCGTCAGCCACGAGGTCGAGCGCGACCAGGTACGAGTCCTGGGCGAGCGCAAGGCGGCCCGGGAGGAGGCCAAGGTCAAGTCGACCCTGGCCGCGCTGCTGGCGGCGGCCCGCGACGGCTCGAACATGATCGAGCCGATGCTGGAAGCGGTACGGGCGGAAGCCTCGCTGGGCGAGATCTGCGGCGTACTGCGGGACGAGTGGGGCGTGTACACGGAGCCGCCGGGCTTCTAGTACGCGAGCTCGGCCCACACCGTTTTGCCCGGCGCGGGCGCGCGGCCGGTGACGGACCAGCGGGTCGCGAGCTGTGCGACGAGATACAGACCACGGCCGCCCTCGGCGTCGGAATCCGGCGCGGGGGCGGCCGTTGTCGTGGGCTGCCGTTCGGTGCGGGTGTCGCTGACCTCGACGCGGATGGTGTGGGTGGCGGATTGCGTGAGGCGTACGTGGAAGTCGCGGCCGGGGACGTGGCCGTGGCGCACGGCGTTGGCGGTCAGTTCGGCGGCGATGAGGGTGACGGTGGTGTTGGTGTCGGAGGTGTAGGGGTGGCCCCACGCGTCCAGGCGGTGGGAGACGAGCCGACGGGCGAGGCGGGCGCCGCGTGTGGTCGAGGTGAAGTGCATGCCGAACTCGTGGGTTGCGGTGCGGGTTTGGGGGAGTACCTCGGACGAAGGAGCTTGTGCGTTCATGGGCATTACGGTTCCGGGCGCGGCGTAGCTTGGCGAGAAGGGACGCGCCTACCGGGCAGGCTGTAAGCGGGGCGTGCCGTACGTGTACACGCGTGGAGGTGCGGGACCATGACCGACCAGTTGCCGGACGATCCGTCGGGGTCCGGGATTCTTCAGGTGTTCGGGCGCCAGTTGAAGCTGTTCCGCGAGAGAGCGGGTCTGGAGCGCCCGGAGTTCGGCTCTGTGACTGGCTACTCGCCCTCCTCCATTGCCGCGTTCGAGCAGGGGAGGCGTATCCCGCCGCCGAAGTTCATCGACAAGGCGGATGAAGTGCTGGGTGCGGGTGGGGTGCTGAGCACGATGAAGGGCGAGGTCGCGCGGGCGCAGTATCCGGCGTTCTTCCGTGACGCGGCGCGCTTGGAGGCGGAAGCCGCTGACCTTCAGGTCTACGACACCCATGTAATCAACGGCCTGTTGCAGACAGAGGAGTACACGCGGGCGCTGCTCGCCATGCGACGCCCTGTGCTGGACGACGAGACGATCGAACTTCGCGTGGCGGCCCGACTGGCCCGGCAGGAGATGCTCGAACGCAAGCCGATCCCACTATTGAGCTTCGTCTTCGAGGAGCCCGTCCTCCGCCGCCCCTTCGGCGGAAAGGCGGTGCTTCGTGGCCAGTTGGAGCATCTGCTGCTCACCGGTCAGCGGCGTAACGTCGAGATTCAGGTCATGCCCCTGGATCGGGAGGACAACGCCGGGGTGGATGGTGCGTTCACGGTAATTGCGCCGACAGACGGCGAGGAAGTCGCATACATGGAGGTCCAGGGGCAGAGCACACTAGTGACTGAACGTACGCATGTGCGAGCCTTCGCGGCGCGCTATGGGATTATCCGAGCACAGGCTCTCACCCCTCGTGAGTCCTTGGCCTTCATCGAGAAGTTGCTGGGAGAGGTATGAACGTCGTGCGCGAACTCGACTGGTTCAAGAGCAGTTACAGCGGCGCCGAGGGTGGCCAGTGCGTCGAAGTCGCCATGACCTGGCGGAAGTCCAGCTACAGCGGTGCCGAGGGCGGCGACTGTGTCGAGGTCGCCACCTGCCCCCACACCGTCCACGTACGGGACTCCAAGCGCCCCGACAGCGACGTGCTCACCTTCGACGCCGCCCAGTGGGCCGGATTCGTCGCCTTCGCACAGCGGATCGTATGAAGATCGTCGCGGAGGTTCGTCTCATGCCGACGCCCGAGGTGGCGTCGGCACTTGAGTGCACCCTGCGCACGGCGAACGACGCGGCGAACTGGCTGTCGGGCCAGGCGCACGAGCGGGGTGAGACCTCCCGCAAGGCGTTGCAGGGCTTCGCCTACCGCGACCTGAAAGACCGGGGGCTGTCGGCGCAACCCGCGCTGCATGTGCTGCGGAAGGTCGCCGACGCCTACACCACCCTGCGGGCGAACATCCGCAACGGGAACCTCGGCAAGCCGGGGTCGAAGCGCCGCCGGAGGGCAGAGGGAAAGCCGATCGGGTTCCGGCCGGACGCGGCACAGCCGTATGACGACCGGTGCCTCAGCTGGCAAGTGGACGAGCGGACCGTCAGTATCTGGACCGCCGCCGGACGTATCCGGGGGGTACGGTTCGTCTGCTCCGAGCAGGCCCGTAAGCTGCTGGCCGAGCACCGCAAGGGCGAGTCTGATCTTGTCCACCGTGACGGCATGTGGTTCCTCATCGCCACGTGTGAGGTCCCCGAGGCCGAGCAGTACGAGCCGGCCGATTTCCTCGGCGTGGACCTGGGCATCGTCAACATCGCCACCACCTCGGACGGGAAGATCCACGCTGGACGCGGGCTGAACCGCTACCGCAAGCGTCAGCTTGCCCTGCGGGCGAAGCTCCAGAAGAAGGGCACCCAGTCAGCCAAGCGGGTCCTTAAGCGGCAGCGCCGCAAGGAGCAGCGCAAGGCGACCGAGGCCAACCACATCATCTCTAAGCGCATCGTGACCGAGGCTGAACGCACCGGGCGCGGAATCGGCATGGAAGACCTTGCCGGTATCCGCCAGCGGGTACGGCTGAGAAAGCCCCAACGGGTTGCGTTGCATTCCTGGGCCTTCGCCCAGCTCGGACAGTTCGTGGAGTATAAGGCCCGCAGGGCCGGTGTCC
>NZ_JAGGPB010000047.1 GCF_018614055.1 Streptomyces sp. ISL-98 | reverse complement strand
CTCAAGACGTATATGCGGGCCTGGGCGAACTGCTGGGAGGGGCGTGCGGAGAAACCGAACTTCAAGGCCCGGTTCCGCACCCGCGCCTCCATCGACATTCCCCAGGGCCGCGACCTGCGCATCAAGCGCATCAACCGCCGTTGGGGCCAGGTGTGGGTGCCGATGGTCGGCCTGGTCCGCTTCCGCTGGACCAAAGACCTCCCCGGCGTCACCAAGAGCAGCCCCGCGGGCCGGGTGACCGGCGCGCGTCTGGTCAAAGACACGCTCGGCTGGCACATCGTGTTCCGCACCGAAACCCTCGTCGACGAGCCCAAGCCCCACACGGGTCCCGGCGTCGGCGTCGATGTCGGCATCACCAAGCCCCTGGCCCTCTCCGACGGATCGTTCCGCGACCACGACGAGTGGCTTCGCCCGAAGGAAGCCGAACGGCTGCGCCGTCTGGAGCGCACCCGCGAACGACAGAAACAGCACCGTAAGCCGGGCGAGAAGACATCGAACCGGCTTCGCCGCACGAATCGCCTGATCGCCGGGTACCGGGCAAGAGCCAAGCGCCGCACCCTCGACTGGCAGCACAAGACCACCACCGGCATCGCCGACCTGTTCGGCGTCGTCGGGGTGGAAGCACTCAAGATCACGAACATGGTCAAGTCAGCCAAGGGAACCATCGAGGAACCAGGAAAGAACGTCGCGCAGAAGCGCGGACTGAACCGGTCGATCAGCGACGAGGCATGGGGCCGCACGGTCACCCTGCTTGAATACAAGCTGACAGACCGGGGCGGACACCTGGTCAAGGTCCCCGCCCCGAACACCTCGAAGCGGTGCCACGCCTGCGGCTTCATCACCGAAGGCAACCGCGAGAGCCAGGCCGTGTTCGTGTGCAAGAACAAGACGTGCGGATGGTCCGGCAACGCCGACACCAACGGCTCGTGCAACATCGAGACAGCCACCAAGCACCAAACGCCCCAGGACATTGCGGGTGTCAGGACGTGGAGCCTTAGCCAGTGGGCAGGCCGTGAAACGTCAACCACTCATCCAGTCGCACTCTGACACCGATGGGATTCCGCCCCTTTCAGGGGGCGGAGGATTTCAATGAAGATCCGTGCTCGGGATGCGGCGCCAGTCCCATTGCGGGTGACGGGCGAGCAGATCAAGAAACTCGTCGGCCGGAAGAACTTCATAGTGATTGGTGTCGAGGAGCCCGTTGAAGCCGGGCAGAACCTGCCCCAGGAAGGCTCGGGCCGCGTCCATGGACCCGCATGAGACATAGGCCCCGTACGGTTCCCCGATCCGGGCCGTGATCTGTTCCAGATCCTCAGGCTCGAAGTCGTCAAGAATGTCGCCCGACAAGTCGAAATAGTACGAGTACCCCTGCCAGTACAGGCGTTCGCATCCCGTTGCTGGGTCCGGCGCGAGACCGAAAGAACGGATCCGCGTCTCAAGCGACAGGCGCTGCTCCGCCGGGGCAAGAATGATCACAGATGGCCAGGACACGTGCTCACCTCCGCAGCGACAGTAGCGGTCCGTGCCGCCTACCTCAGCAGGCGGCAGGGACCGGTGATGCCTACTGCTCCTCGTCGAAGGTGACGACGACCTTCTCGGCCGCGCCCGGCGTCAGCGTGAGCTCGAAGGCCCGCTCGACGTCGGAGAAGGGGACGCGGTGGCTGATCAGCTTCGCGAACAGCTCCTGGTGCCACACGAGTTCCTCGGTCACCTCGAAGATCTCCATCGGGTAGCCCTGGGAAGCGATCAGGGTCAACGCACTGCGGAGCATCGAGCCCAGGTCGATGGGCTCGGACTTCTTCTGTACAGCCACCATGACGAGCTTGGCGTGCCACTTCGTCGATGCCAGCACGGTGTTGATGACCAGTTCCGCGCCCGCCGCGTCGATGACGACGAAGACCTGGCTGTCCACACTCCAGCGCTGCATGTTCGAACTCGCGCGCAAAGCCGATGAACTCCGCGAATCTGGACTGCGCTCAGCACAGAAGCTCGCAGATGAGACCGGTCTGCACGACGGCGCTACTGTCGTTCCCTGCGGCCCGCTCGGCCACTTGATCATCGGGTTCCACATCGACGGAATCGACCCCGCCGGCCGGCCCCGGCTGACCCTGGAAATACTGCGGGGCGACCCGCACATTCACACCGCCTACCTCGGTTACATCGCCGCCCTGACGGTTGCCGGCTGCCACCCTCAGGATGTCGCCGCGCTCGCCCGCGACGCTCTGGCGGACGGTGCGGATCTCCTCGGCGTGGCCCGCAGAGACGGCAGGCAGGCCCTCGTCGCCGGTGTGTCGGCGGAGCACGGAGTCCCCTTCATGGTGATCTCGGCCGGGACGGACTCGACCGCGACGACGCATCGGATAACGCACCTTCGTCAACAACGTGTCGTTCGGCGCCTACGCGCAGGGCGGTACTCGTGGGCAACAACCCGTATCGCGGTCGGACAGGCATGGCGCAACGGCGCGGGCCGCACGGGTATCCAGGGAAGCCTCGCGGCAGATCGGCCTGACAAGTTAGGTTAGCCTTACCTACATCGAAGGGGCTTGATTCCACGTCGCCCCAACCGGAGCCGCCCCAATCCGACCCGTCCCGCGAGGAGTTACCTTGAGTGCCGCCACAGACATGTCCGAGCAGACCGCGGCGGAGCACGTCCGCTCCCTACTAGCCCGGGCGGTCTCCCTGTCGCTCACAACGGGCGGGCAGGACTACGACCTGATCGGCATGCACTCCGTGGGCAGCAAGGGGCGGATCACTCTCCACCCCCAGCCGGACAGCCCGCTGGCCGCCCAGGTTTCCGCCGCGCCGCGTGGCAGCCTCGCTGCCTTGCTGGAGTTCACCGACATCGCACCGACGGCGCTCCGTGACCGCGTGCGAGCCAGGGTGACGATCTCCGGCTGGCTCGCTCCGGCGGGCCCGGAGGAGGGCGGCGACGCGCTGCGTCTTGTTCTGGCACGCGTGACGCTGGGGACGGCGGCGGGAACCCAGGACGTCGGTCTTGACGCGTTCGCCCTCGCCGAACCCGATCCGCTCGCCGTCGAGGAGGCCGCGATGCTGACACATCTCGCCGACGCCCACGAGGACATGGTGGCGGACCTGATCGTCCTCGCCGGGTCACGACTGCCGCACGGCGTGGTGCGGGCCCTGCCGCTCGCCGTGGACCGGCACGGCATCACCCTGCGCTGCGAGTACCGCGAAGGCCACTGCGATCTGCGCCTCCTGTTCCCGGCCACGGCCCGGGACGCGGCCGAGGCCGGAGAGCAGGTCCGCCAGCTCCTCACCACACCCCGATGCTCGCACCACCGGGACCCTTCCGCGCGGCCCTGACCTCGCCGCTCGCGACACACAGCCACCCTTCCGAATCGGCTCATCTCCACACGCGGCCAGGGGGCAGACCATGGGACACGGTCGGCAGGGCATCGCCCTGGACAGCAGCGTTCCACCAGCGTGCCGACATCCTGGAGCGGGCCCGACGGGAGTGGAGCGCTCCGAGCGCCGCGAGGGCCGGCGCTCTCGACCTCCGCCTTGATCAGGTACGAGCTATCGTCGAAGAAGAGGGCGCGAGCGGCAGCGTCCCGGCCGAGCCGGATTCACCGGCTGGCACAAAGGACCGCTTTTGCCATGCGCGTCTGTCGCATCAGCCGCCAGTCGTGGTGCAGAGCGGTGCGGCATGACGTCGGCACCTCTGGAAGGGCGGCGTTGTCATGCAGGACGACCCCGAAGTCCTTGAGTTCCTCAACGAGCAGTTGACCGCGGAGCTGACCGCGATCAACCAGTACTTCCTTCACCACAAGATGCAGGAGAGCTTCGGTTGGACGAAGCTCGCTGCTTACACGCGGCATGAGTCGTTCGAGGAGATGAAGCATGCGGAGGTTCTGACCGACCGGATTCTCCTCATCGGCGGCCTGCCCAACTATCAGCGGCTCTTCCATGTGCGGGTGGGACAGACGGTCATCGAGATGTTCCAGGCCGACCGCGAGGTGGAGGTCGAGGCGATCGACCGCCTCAAGCGCGGTATCGAGGTCATGCGCTCCAAGGGAGACATCACTTCGGCGAACCTCTTCGAGTCGATCCTCGCGGACGAGGAGCACCACATCGACTACCTGGACACGCAGCTGGAGCTCATCGAGAAGCTGGGCGAGCCGCTGTACCTCGCGCAGGTCGTCGAGCAGCCCGAGGGCTGACGTCGGATCCTGCGGCGGCGCCTGCTGGAATCGAATCACCCCAATTGCGCGCAATTCTCGCATTCCACTCATTTCTAAGGTTAGCCTGACCTAACAGCGGGCTGCCGCCCGCCCCGCAGCGCGGCTGACCGGCAATGGAGGAGTGGGATCGTGCGTACCCCCCGGACGAGACTCACGTCGGCGTCTGCTCTCGGCTGTCTGCTGGCCCTTGGAGCCATCGCCTGCGGCTCGGCGGAGGGAGAGCCGCACGAGAGCGGTTCCGACAAGAAGATCACCGTGTACAGCGGCCGGAGCGAGTCGCTCGTCAAGCCGGTGCTGGACAGCTTCCAGAAAGCCAGCGGCATCACCGTCGAGGTGCGGTACGGCGACACGGCGCAGATGGCGGCCCAGCTGCTGGAGGAAGGGAGCAAGAGCCCGGCCGACGTGTTCCTCGCACAGGACGCGGGCGCCCTGAGTGCCGTGACGGAGAAGGGGCTGTTCGCCCCGCTGCCCGCCGAGGTCCTGGACAAGGTGCCGAAGGACTATCGCGCGACGGGCGGAGAGTGGGTCGGGGTCACCGGCCGCTCACGCGTGCTGGTCTACAACACCGACCAGGTGTCCACGGCCGATCTGCCGAAGTCGGTGTTCGAGCTGACCGAGCCGAAGTGGAAGGGCAAGGTCGGGATCGCGCCGACCAACGGCTCCTTCCAGGCTTTCGTGACGGCGATGCGTGTCCAGCACGGCGACGACAAGACCGAGGACTTCCTCGCGGGGCTGAAGGCCAACGACGCGCAGATCCGGGAGGGCAACGGCCCCATCGTCGCCGACGTCGACTCCGGCAGGCTCGCCACCGGGCTGGTCAACCACTACTACGTGTACGAGCTGGCCAAGGAGAAGGGCACCTCCGTCGACAAGCTGAAGGCGAAGAACCACTTCTTCCCGGGCGGAGACACCGGCGCCCTGGTCAATGTCTCCGGCGTCGGCGTGCTGAAGGACTCCGAGGCCGACCCCGACGTGCGCGCTTTTGCCGACTACCTGCTGGGCACCGAGGCGCAGACGTACTTCGCCGAGGAGACGTACGAGTACCCGCTCGTGGCCGGAGTCGCGAGCGCCCCCGGCCTGCCCGAGCTGTCCTCACTGAACTCGCCGGACATCGACCTCAATGATCTGGGCGGTCTGGAGGCCACAGTCAAGATGATCAAGGAGTCGGGTCTCGTGTGAGCACGCCGGTCCTCACCCTGCGGCGGGTGCGGCGGCTGGTGCCGCGTCCCGTGCTGGCCTGCGCCGCGGTGCTGGCCGTCGGGGTCGCCCTCATCCCCTTGGTGTACTTGGCGGTACGCGTCAGCGAGGCGGGCTGGACCCGGATCGCCGACGAGGTGTTCACGGCGCGCACCGGGGTGCTGGTGATCCGCAGTGTGGCGCTGGCAGCTGTCGTCACCGCGGCGTGCGCCGTACTGGGCGCGGCTTCGGCGTTCCTGGTGACCCGCACCGATGTGCCGGGCAGGCGCGTGTTCGGGGTCTTGGCCGCGTTGCCGCTCGCGGTGCCCAGCTACGTCGCCTCCTTCGCCTGGGTGTCCACGGTCGAGGGATTCGAGGGCTTCTGGGCGGCCGCTCTCGTCCTCACGCTGGTCTCGTACCCGTACGTCTACCTGCCCGTCGCCGCCGCGCTGGCCGGCGCGGACCCGGCGCAGGAAGAGGTGGCCCGGTCGCTCGGGCGGGGACCGTGGCGCACCGTGCTCGGAGTGACGCTGCGGCAGGTGCGGCCGGCGGTGGCGGCGGGCGGGCTGCTCGTCGCGCTTTACGTGCTCTCCGACTTCGGCGCCGTCTCCATCCTGCGGGTCGACGTCTTCACCCGGGCCATCTTCACCTCGATCAACCTCGGCTTCGACCGTACGGGGGCGCTCGTGCTGGCCACCGTGCTCGTCGCCCTCACTGCCCTCGCGCTCCTCGGCGAGCAGCTCACCCGACGACGCGCGGCCCGCTACGCGCGGCTGGGCAGCGGGGCGCCCAGACCCGCAACGCGGCTGAGCCTGGGACGGCTGCGGTGGCCGGCCCTGCTCGGGCTCAGCGGCGTCGTCGCACTGGCCCTCGGAGTCCCGGCCGGGAGCCTGCTCCGGTGGTTCGGCGAAGGCGTCTCGCGCCCCGGATCGCTTGCCGAGCTCGCCACCGCGGCGGGGAACTCACTCGGCGTCGCCCTGCTCGGGACGGCCGTCACCATGCTGCTCGCGGTACCCGTCGGTCTGCTCACCGTCCGCGCACCCGGTCTGCTCGCCGTGGCCCTGGACCGCCTCGCCTATCTCTCGCACGCGCTGCCCGGTCTGGTCATCGGTCTTTCGCTGGTGTTCTTCGGCATCAACGTGGCCTACCCGCTCTACCAGAGCGTGTGGCTGCTCGCGTTGGCGTACGCGGCGCTCTTCCTGCCCCTCGCGGTCGCGGCCGTCGGCGCTGCCGCCGCGCAGGCCCCGCCCGGCCTGGAGGAGGTGGCTCGCTCGCTCGGGCGCCGTCCCTCCTACGTGCTGCGCACGGTGACCCTGCCGTTGGCCGCACCCGGCATCGGCGCCGGGGCCGCACTGGTCTTCCTCACCTGCATGAAGGAGCTGCCCGCCACGCTGCTGCTGCGCCCGACCGCGATGAACACCCTCGCCACCGGCCTGTGGACGCACACCTCGGTCGGCGCGTACGCGGCCGCCGCACCCTACGCGGCTCTGTTGGTGCTCATCGCCGCCGTACCCACCTGGTGGCTGTCGGTCCGGACCGGAGTGCTCACCCGGGGAGGCGGCTGACATGGCGGAACTGCGTATCGTCGGTGTCCGCAAGGCATATGGGCGGGTCCAGGCGCTGTCCAGGGTCGACCTCACGGTCCCGTCCGGAGCGCTGGTGGCCGTGCTCGGTCCCTCCGGATGCGGCAAGTCCACACTGCTGCGCTGCATCGCCGGCTTCGAAGCGCTCGACGCAGGCGAGATCCACGTCGACGGCCGCCGCATCGCCTCCCCCTACGCCACGACTCCCCCCGAACGGCGACGGATCGCGATGGTCCCGCAGGAGGGCGCCCTCTTCCCGCACCTGGCAGTCGTCGACAACGTCGCCTACGGACTCGACCGCTCCGCCCGGAAGGCCGGCCGGGCCGCCGCCGTGCTGGACCTGGTGGGCTTGACCGGCTTCCAGGATCGGATGCCGCACCACCTCTCCGGCGGGCAGCAGCAGCGCGTCGCGGTCGCCCGGGCGCTCGCGCCGCGCCCACCGGTCGTGCTGCTCGACGAACCGTTCAACGCTCTCGACGCCGCGCTGCGCGCCGAACTGCGCTGGGACGTATGGCAGGCACTGCGTACCGACGGTGCCACCGCCGTCCTCGTCACTCACGACCAGGCGGAGGCCCTGTCGATGGCCGACGAGGTCGCCGTCATGCGCGACGGCAAGATCATCCAGAGCGGACCGCCCGAGCTCGTCTACCGCTGCCCGGCCGACCCGTGGGTGGCCGGCTTCGTCGGCGAGGCCGTATGGCTGCCCGCAGTCCGGGACGGCGACCGGGCCCGCACACCACTGGGCACGGTATGGGTCACCCCGGCCGACGAAGGCGTGCCGACGGGCCCGGTGCGCGTACTGCTGCGGCCCGAACAGATCACGCTCGCCCCGCCCAGTTCCCCGGGCACGGTCGTCGCGACGGTCGTACGACGCGACTTCTACGGCCACGACGCGATGCTCGCCCTGCGCCTGAACGACGGCACGCCGGTGGCCGCCCGGATCTTCGACCCGGCCGCCGTCCCACCCGCAGTCGGCGACGAGGTCGGCCTCCGTGTCCACGGCACCGCCCGCGCCTTCCCGCCCAACGAACACCCGGACCACGCCCCACCGTCCACCCCGAGCGCACCCGACACCTGATCCGCGTATGCCAGTTGAGCCGGAGCGCAGGAGCACCGCTCCCCTCGCCCCTTCAACTCGCGGCTCATCTCCGCGACAGTCGTGCAGGAGTCAGCTGCTGGAGGACCGCATCGGCCACCGAGTCCCATCGACAACGACGCGAACCTCGGGGTACGAGCCGAACTCCTGTGGGGCGCCGGCAAAGGAACGCGCGCGACCTGGTGTACATCAAGCTCGCCACGGGCGTGGGCGCCGGCATCATCGCCGACGGCCGCGTCCTGCGCGGCTCAACCGGAACAGCTGGTGAGATCGGCCACCTCACCGTAGACGACAGGGGCCCGGTATGCCGCTGCGGCAACCGCGGCTGCCTAGAAATGCTGGTCGGCGCCGACCACCTGGTGAGGCTGCTGGGCCCGAGCCACGGCAACGACCTGACCATCGAGCGATTGAGCACACTAGCCACCGCCGGGGACCGCGGCTGTCGGCGCGTCATCGCGGATGCGGGCCGCATCCTGGGCGTGACAGTCGCCAATCTTGTCAACGTCGTCAACCCCCAGCGCATCGTGGTCGGCGGGGAACTCGGCACGATCGGCGACCTCCTGCTGGACCCGATACGCCAGGCCATCGCCCGATGCGCCGTCCACGAAGCCGCCCAGCACGTCCAGGTCATCTCGGGACAGCTCGGCGCACGAGCCGAAGCACTCGGCGGCGTGGCCTTGGCACTGCACGAGACCGGCAGCTACGTCGCAGTACCCAGCCCCCACCCCATCAACGACCAGTGACCGACTGCTCGCCACTGCCCTACGGATCCGGGCCAAGGCTGCCCCCTCAGCTCCCGAAACAGCGGACAGCACTCACCGGCACATCCGCGAGCCCGAAGTCGGGCGTTATCGCCGGACGACTGTGCGGCGGCGGAGGTTGACGCGAGCCCTCTGCCCGTGCGAGCAGAGAATACGAAGTCGACACCCGCCGTCCAGGCCGGGCGTCCGGCATTCGGACGGACGTGCGAGAGAGCGCGCCCGTTGCGAAAGCCGTGGACGCACCCCTGCCCAGCGTTATGCGGTTTTGCGGGGGTCTCAGAAAGCGCCCCGCGCCCCCGGCCGGGATGACGCACCGCACCGAACAGGGCTACATCATCGCCGGTCCCGACGATCGCGGGTGCTGCGTGATCCACGAGATGTGGGTCGACCCCGAGCACCGCGGCAGCGGCGAAGGACGCGCCCTGGTCGACTGCGTCCGCGCGTGGGCACACGAGCGAGAACTCGCTCCGCTCATCGTCCAGTGCTCGCCCCGCAACCACGGCGGCCGGGCCTTCTACGAGGCCCTTGGGATGCGTGCTGTCGCCATCGTCCATCAGGAGGACCTGGACCGCTTCCCCAAGCGCAACTCGTCCTAGCCATGAAGTGCGACCGGGACTCGCCTTTCGCGGGGTGAGCACACCGTCAAGGCTGAGTCAGCAGCCGGGGCCGATCGGCGGAGACGATGTAAGGGCGACCGCGGCGATCCGCAGCTTGGCCGCCCACGTCCGCTGGTCAAGCCCCAACGTGTACTCAATGCAGCACCCGCATTGCGGGATCAGCGACACGAACGATCGCTCCTCCGCGGTTTCGACCTCCGTCTCCCACCAGTCATCCGCCGCCAGTTCGGCGGGAGCGATTTCCCCATCGCTGAGCCTCGCCGCCAGCCGGCGCAGAGCGTGGCGCCGGGCCAGGCCCGGATCGGGCAACTCGATTCCGGACTCGGAGAGTGCTTGCTCGAACGCGTCGCGGATATCGCGGGCATCCGCGTTGCGAGGCCAACCGGCGAGCTCGCACAGCGTCGGGGTGTCCAGCCCCGCCGCGAGTGCCTCGGCAGCGATCATCGGCAGCTCCTCAGGGCAGATCTCATCCGCCTGATAACGCCATGCCACCTCATGCAGGGACATGCAGCCGCTCTGCGTTGGGGTTTCCGGTTCCGGTGTCGTTCCTGCTGCTCCCATGACTCGTACGATGCCAGCACCGTTCCCAAGGAGGGTGCCCAGGGGTGCGGCCCGCTCGGAACCCACCCCGCGTGTTCGCCTGAACCCGAAGGCCGAACCCACGGAAACACGACAGTCCATCCTCGGTTCCCGCTGAGAACCCTTCAGTTTGCATGAACCCACGGGCCTCACGGAGCATGAAACTGGCGACCTCGCGTAATCGACTGACGCCTATTCCTTGGTGAGTGAGGCGCTGGGGTCACCGTGTGTGGTCGCCGGGGGCATAGTGGCGCCAGGTTCCTCCGACCTCGGCGGCGAGCTGTGCGGTGGTCTCGTCGTGGTAGCCGAGCATGCGGGCGATCACAGGTGCGGGGGCTTGGAGGACGAGGTGGCGGATGGCCGCCGTGCGTCCTTGCTGGGTGGGGAAGCTCATGCGACGGAGCCGGAGTTCGATGGTTTCCGTGGTCATGGGCTGTCCGGCCCGGCGACCGGGGAAGAGCCATCGGGCCTCGGGATTGGTTGCGGTCATGGTGTTCGGCCGCTGGTCGAGGTAGGTCAGCAGCAGCCCGGCGAAAGGCTCGGGGACGGGAGATGGTGGATCGCCGAGCCGGATGACGACCTCACCGTCGTCCTGAGGCACGTCATCGGTGGTCAGCCGGGTGATGCGGGTGATCGGCTGCGCATAGAGGAGGACGAGCGCGGCCGCGACCCGATCCTGGAGTGGAATGTCCTCGCGGCTCAGGGTCTGTCGCAACAGTGTGAGGCGCTGGTGCTGAGCGATGGGGGCGGGATTGCTCGTGGAGCGGTGCGGGATGACGAGGGTGGGCGCGTGTTTTGGACCGTATGGCCCACCGGAGGAAGGCGTGCGTGAGGCGCCGAGCGAGTAGCCGCCGGCGTACCAAGCGTCGACATCGGCTTGTGTGCAGTCGGCGAGGGAGCGTCCGCGCTGGGCGAGGTGCGTGAGGAGCGCGGTCGCGAGGCGGATTTCAGCGCGGGCCTGCTGGATCTGCTTGCCAGTGAGCGGGCCGCGATCGGCCAGGGTGCGCAAGCGGCGCTGGACGTGCCAGGCGGCGAAGAGCTCCAGCAGCCTCCGGTGCTCGGCATCGCCGACGGCGGGCAGCTTCTCGGCGAGCCAGCGTTGGAACAACAAAAGCTGCCGGTCGGCCGGAGGCAAGACCCCCGACTGCATGAGCAGGTCACGCAGGTAGGCGACCGAGCGCCAGGGGGTGAGCTGGTCCAATCCGTCGTGGGTGAGCGGGACTTCGCCACTGGCCAGGGCCCGCAGGTTCCGTCGGACGTGCGGCTGGCTGGTCCAGGTCAGGCCGCCCCAGGGACGACGCATCTGCCGCAGGGCGTCGAACAACGGGAGGAGTTCGGTGCGGACGGAGCCCGTGCCGTCATCGAGGAGTTCGCGGAGCCTCTCCGCTAGGACGCATCTTCCGCAGATTCCGCGCCGGTAGCGTCTGGCCTCCTGGCCGCATTGCTCGCAGATGAAGTCGCCGATCCCGCCTGCGCAGTCGGTGCAGAGTTTCCCGCCGTCTGGCGCGAGGCCGGGAGTGAGCCGCTCGACGCCGCAGCCGATGCATGTTCCGTAGGTCTCCAGGGCCCTGGTCATGCAGGTCTGGCAGATGTAGCCCTCGGGCCAATGGTTCGCACCTGGCTGCAGTGTGCGGTCGCAGCGGGTGCAGAACAGGTCCTCGGCGCGGACCCGAGTGCGGCTCATCCCTCGGGCCGGATGCGGGCGCGCTTGGGACGGACCGCCGACAGATCGACGACGGCGTCGCCGGTGGCGACCTTGCGGATGGCGGCGTTCTCGGCCTTGGTGGCGATCAGGTCGGCTGGGGTGCACTCGAAGATGTCGCAGAGTGCGGCCAGCACTGGCAGGGACAGCCGCTCGGGGGTGCCGGTGGCCAGGCGGTGGACTTGGGAGAGGGAGAGGTTGATGCCGCGCTCGGCGAGTGGCGGGGCGAGCTCGCTGGTGGTGAACATCCCGGCGGCGGCCATCCGCTCGCGCAGCCGCCACTGGTAGCTGACCTGGCGTTTCATCAGGCCCTCCTCGCGGGCTTGAGCGCGGCCTCGATGGTGGCGTCCAGGGCCCGCCGCAGGGTGCGGGTGCGGAAGTCGGAGGACACGCAGGTGTAGATGGAAGTGGTGCTCGCATGGTCGTGGCCGGCTTGCTGCTGGACAAATAGGGCGTCCCAGCCGTCCTCGATGAGATGGGTGACGTACGACCTTCGCAGCGAGTGGAAGTCCAGGACCGGGTCCAGACCGAGGTCATCGCGGTAGGCGGCGAAGCGGGAGTCCAGCCGTTGCAGGCCCACTCGCCGCCCGCGTTCGGAGGGCCACAGGGCTGGCCCGCCCGCGTGCCGCATGGCAGGCCGGACCTCGCTCGTCCATGGGTCGAGGATCTCGGCCGACCACTCCCATACCGTCAGCACGCTGCGTCGTTTGGGTGGCGAACCCTTCTTCGCCTTGCCGTGGCGGACATAGCAGATGCCGAACTCACCGAACTCCCCACCTTCGGGGTTGCGGCCGAAGTCCGCGGTGTCCAGCATCCGGGTCTCGTTGCGGCGCAGTCCGAAGGCGTACGCGGTCTTGAACAGCATCGCGTCGCGGAAGGCGGGCAGCCAGCCCTTGCGGCCGCGGCCGCGGACACGCTCGACCTGGTCGTCGGCGTGATCGAAGAACGTCTGCAACTCATCCCGAGTGAACGCCCGCTTCGGGGCCTCTGCCTCGCACTCCTGCATGTGCACAGCGGTGTTCCACTCGTGGCAGACCTGGATCGGATGAGTCCCGAAGCGCCGTTCGCACTCGGCCGTCCACTCGTAGGCCGGGTCGGTGGCGTAGCCGCAGAACAGCCTTACCGCTTCCTGGTAACCCCGGAGTGTCGAACGTCCGCAGCCGTGAACCGACCGCAAGTCGCCGAACCACTCGTCGGCCAGCGGTGAGGACCAGTTCCAGGGGAAGGCGTCGGCGTGAGCGGCGAACGCCCGTACCTTTCGCTCGCGGCCATTGATGGTCGACAGCGCGAGGTTCCGGGCCAGTTGCTGGTTGCGCCAGCCATCCAGCATCGCCTCGAAGACCTGCTCGTCCGGCCGCAGCAGCGGCACCCCGTCGGCCAGGTGAAGCCGCGCGGCCCCCGGTGCCGCCCCGTTGTCGCTCGCCAAATTGTCACGCTCCGTAGATCGCATTCGCCGCGAGAATCTCGCATCAGATGCGATGTCCGGAGCGGAACAGCAGGTCAGCCATCCGATCGAGTGAAGCGGAACGACATGCACCCGTCCCGTCAGCTACCGTCCCAGCAGACCCTGGCAAGCCGTCCAGCCGCTGACCAGCAGTCCCCTGGGGCCCGCCCGACCAATGCCACGCAAGATGACGCCAGTTCGCATCGGATGCGATACGCGCCGGTTCCCAGATACGCCAGAAACTCGCCACGGGATGATCTTGGAGCGCTGAGCGACCGCGCCCGCAGCCGGTCCACGTCGAGGCGCCCATGGTTCAGTCCTGCGTAGAGGGCTCCGTGCCCGCGCCGGTGTTCCGGCGCGAGCGCCAGACCGACCAGCGTCTTCACCGGGCCGTCCGCGCACAGCAGCGCGTCGGTGAGCTCGAACAGAGCGTCCCTCCGGGCCGTCATGGACGCGGACAACTCCGTCCGGAAGTGTGACAGCAGCGCGAACGAATCCCGCACAACATCGTGATGCAGCAGACTCACCCCTGGCGGCCTTGGTCCCAACTGGGTCTTGTGAAACGCGCGCTCTGGACAGCACGCAGGGTCACGCCAAGGCCGCCCCTACGTCCGGCGATTCCCTCCGCGAATGATCAAGTTCGAGGGAACATTCGACGACCGCCGTTAAGAGTCAAGTCAGCGCCACTGATCGAACGCGGCAAGTACAGCCATGATCCCGTCTTCCCAAGTCGGGAAATGGCCCCGGATCTGGGAGAGCGATACCGCCTGCCGGCGATTGCGACCGTCCATCACGTAGACGACGTGGTTAACCCCCGTCGCTGTGGACACTTGTCCCACCCTGGTGAAGCCGCAGTCTCCCGGGTCCGGGTCAGTGCATACGAAGACGAAGTGATCCGGCATGCCGGGCTCCGGGTCAGGTGAGACGAGGAACAGCCCCCTCCGTTCCACCTCGCCCCGCACGCGACGATCGATTCTCGACACATTCACTGCCGCCATCGCAAGCACCACCAGGCTCACTGGGACCACCCCATCGGTGACCGATCACATTCTGGGCGGCAGGTGGGACGCGTGCAAGCAGGTCTGACCAAGTCGACTTTGCAGAGCGGGAGTTGAAGACCTTCAACCACGGCCTTCGTGCTGGTCAGTGCATCCTTGGTCGGAGCACAGAATCGGCCGAAGGTCGTGCCCACATCTGGCGAATCCCCATCCGAGCGATCAAGTTCGGAACTCCGTTCGAGACCGGAGGTTAAAAGACAAGATCAGTGCTTGTTCCTGAAATCACCATGGACCCGTGGGTTCGCAGTCAACTCACGGTGCCGGCTTCGGCCACCTGCTCCAGCAGCGCCCGTGCGGAGGCCGCGTAGCCCATCGCAGTCTTCTCATCGAGCCCGAACACCTCGGCGAGGTGGAGAGGGTCGGGCCCGTGGGTGAGGGCCTCGTCGAGCTGCCGGTCGACGCGGAGCCGCTCCAGCGTCGCGTCCTGTCCGCGCAGGGTCGCGCTGGCCCTCGCCCCGGCGCGGCTTGAGGGTGTGTGACGGCCTCGTCGGCCTGACTCTCGTATAGCGACGGCACACGGACATGTAGCAGAGAGCGACGGGCCCATGCCTCAACTGCCCGCGCCAGACCCAGTTGCGGCGGTCAGAAGCTGAAGACGCCGTCGGTCTCCAAGTTCGCGACGCACCGGTTGGAGAATGTCTTCTTGAAGTTGGTCTTCTTGCCGAAGCCGCGGCCCTTAGCGGTGAGCGTCAGCGGATCGTAGGTGATGTCACAGAGGACGAAGTCGTCTGCGTGTAGCTTCTCGAAGTCACCCTTAGCGTTCGCCAGCGCGGAGCACGCTTGTGAGGCATTCGGGTGCGTGCCTCCGGTCGGCTGACAAATCAGCGTGACCTCAGACAGGATCGGGCCACTGGCATCCTTCCCCTTGTGGATGGCGAGCTGATACCGGGCCCCCTGGTTGGTCGCTGCTCCAACAGCGACCTGCTGAGCACTCGCTGTACCGGCCGAGGAGAGAAGCAGCGCGGCGGCGAGAAGGGCAGTGGACGCGGCCCGTGGAGAGGTCGGAAAATTCATAGACGGGTAAACGCCTCTCCACGGTCACAGTTACGCATTACGGTCATGCCCACTCGTTGGGGTCGCCGTAGTACTCGCCGCAAAAACAACAGAAATCGCTGACGCCGGTCCACGGGCCCGGCCGCCACCGAACGTGCGACCCTGAAACTGGCGACCAAGGGTCGATCCGGCGCCTCACCGGGCTTGAGCGGACCGGATAGTCGGGCGTCCACCACTGCCCACCAGATCCGCCATTCGTCGCGGAGCCATTGGTGAGGCCCGCCCGGCGTCGAAGACCTCCGCAGCTTCAAGTGCCACAACTGGGCTTACGCCTTCGGAGACCTGCAAAGAGTCCTCGAGCAGCTCACCTGACGCTCGGCGGCGCCGGCGTCACCGGCTGGTCAACGCGGCATGGGACGCGTATTGAGGAGCGGGGAGAGTCTTGGCGGCGGTGAGCCGGGTGAGTAGTCGGGCATCGGTGTGGCGAGTCGCTGTCTAGTGGTCATATTTGGGCAAGATGGGGCAATGACATGTAGAGGGAATGAGGTGTGTCCTCGATGAGCCTGCCGGAGTACGGGCCGCCCGATCTGCCCGGTCTGGAGTTCGACCCGTTCCTGACGCGTGCGCTGGAACAGGGAGCAGCGATGAAAGTCTTGCTCCCCCAGGGCGAGGCGCTCAAGGAGTGCTGGCTGGTCACCCGGTACGAAGAGGTCCGGTTGGTGACGTCCGACACACGCTTCAGCCGGCACATCACAGGCCGGCCCTTCCCCACCATGAACCGCCACCTCATCCCGATGGGCGCCAGCGTCAGTTTCGTCGACCCACCCGACCACACCCGCATCCGATCCGTGGTCGCCCCGGCCTTCTCAGAAGCCCGGATGAAGGAGCTGCGCCCCCACACCCAGGCGCTGACGGCCGAGCTGATGGACCGCATCGAAACCGTCGGCCCGCCCACGGACCTCGTCGAAGGCCTCCTCTCGCCGCTGCCGCTGACGCTCATCGGAGAGATTTTCGGCGTCCCGCCCGCCGAGCGTCCCCACATCCGGCGCTGGGCTGAGGGCATCCTCGTGCGCCCGCGCGACGAAGCGGACGCGGAGCGGGCCCGCGCGCTGCGCGACGAGGCAGCCCGGTACTTCGCCGACCTGCTCGTCCAACGCCGCACCACGCCCGCCCCTGACTTGATGACCGACCTGGCCCGGGCTGTCGACGGCCAACGCCTGAGCGAGGACGAAGCACTCGCCATGGCCTCCCTCACCGCGCTGAACGGCTGGCACCCGATGCGCAACATCCTGGCAAACATGGTCTTCACCCTGCTGTGCCGGCCACCCCTGGTTCAGGCCCTGCGCGGGGAGGAGATCTCCGTGCCCCAGCTGGTGGAGGAACTGCTGCGCTGGATCCCTCACAAGAACGGCATCGGGCAGCCCCGCGTGGCCATGGAGGACGTGGAGCTGGGCGATGTCACCATCCGGGCTGGGGAATTCGTCTACGTCCATTACTGGGCCGCCAACCGGGACCCCGGAGTGTTCGCCTGTCCGGCCGAGATCGACGCCCACCGTGCCGGCCCGAACCACCTTGCCTTCGGCTTCGGCCCGCACTACTGCGTGGCACCGCATCTGGCACGCCTCCAGGCCCAGGTCCTGCTGCCGGCCCTCTTCGCCCGGTTCCCCCGCCTGCACCTCACCGTGCCCTCCGACGAGGTCGCCTTCCAGAAGGACGCCCTCCTCAGAGGTCCCGTCGCGCTTCCCGTCGCGTGGTAGACACCGCGTCGACGCCGGGGCGGGCGTACCGCTCCAGGGAGCGGACGGAGGCGTGGCGGGAGCGGGCCAGCAGCATCGGGGTGGAAGTGCCGCCCTCGGCGTCGTGCGTCAGGGCACTGCGGCGAAGCCGGTGGAGTGTCCAGCCGTCCAGGTCCTCGATGTCGTCCGGGGAGGCGAGCGGGTCGGCCAGCAGCCGGGTGTTCTCCTCGAAGACCTCCTCGGCCCGGCGGTAGGAGAGCCGGGCGCGGCCGGTCTCCGGGCACACGTCGAGCGTCGGCGTTCCGGCTGGGGCTTTGCGGTCGGTGAGGAACAGCGGGCCGCGGGTCCGGCGGGCGATGAGGCGGGGCAGCAGCTGGGCGGTGCCGGACTGCCAGTGAGAGGCATCCCTTCGACATCCCCTCGGGCAGCGAGAGCTGACGCCATGCGATCAGCATTGCTGCTCGAACGGCACCGGGGCTCACCGCCTGTTCCGTGGGGCCGCTCACAACGGATTAGCTATACGAGAACAGGGCCTTGTCGTACGGGGTCGGCCGCGTCCGAGTCACGCAGGGGACGCAGGCCCTGGGCGGGGCCGGAGCCCGGGACGAGGCCGTTTGCGGCTGGCGACACGGTTCTACCGGCACCCCTGCCGGGCAGCGCCGCATCCGCCGGTCGGGCGGCCGAGGACGCAGACGGGGCGGCGTACGCCGATGTGGTGTCGGTGTACGCCGCCCTGGGGTGGGACGGGTTGCGGGAGGTGGCCCGCGTTGTCATGCGCGGCTACTTCGGGTCGCGGTTGAACGACGCCTTGGACCAGAGGTAGCCGAGCACGGTCAGCGCCAGGCACCAGGTGATGGCGAGCCAGCCGTTGTGGCCGATCTCGGTGCCGAGCAGCAGGCCGCGCAGGGTCTCGATGGCCGGGGTGAACGGCTGGTACTGGGCGATCGGCTGGAACCAGCCCGGCATCGCGTCGACCGGGACGAAGGTGCTGGAGATGAGCGGCAGGAAGATCAGGGGCATCGCGTTGTTGCTGGCGGCCTCGGCGTTCGGGCTGATCAGGCCCATGCCGACGGCGATCCAGGTGAGCGCCAGGGCGAACAGCGTGAGCAGTCCGAACGCCGCGAGCCATTCCAAGGCGGTGGCGTCGGTGGAGCGGAAGCCGATGGCCACGGCGACGGCGCCGACAAGGACCACGCTCATCACGCACTGCAGCACGCTGCCGATGACGTGTCCGATGAGCACGGAGCCGCGGTGGATCGCCATCGTGCGGAAGCGGGCGATGATGCCCTCGGTCATGTCGGTGGAGACGGACACCGCGGTGCCGATCGTGGTGCCGCCGATGGTCATCATCAGGATGCCCGGGACGACATACGCGATGTATGCGGAGCGGTCCGCGCCGCCGCCGATGCCCGCGCTCATGGTGTCGCCGAAGATGTAGACGAACAGCAGCAGCAGCATGACCGGGGTGAGCAGCAGGTTCAGGGTGAGGGACGGGTAGCGGCGAGCGTGCAGGAGGTTGCGGCGCAGCATCGTGTTCGAGTTGCGTACGGCGAGGGAGAGGGCGCTCATCAGACTGTCTCCTTGGTCTGGTTGGGGACGGTGGTGTCGCCGGTGAGGGCGAAGAAGACGTCGTCGAGGTCTGGGGTGTGCACGGTGAGCTCGTCGGCCTCGATGCCGGCGGAGTCCAGCCGGTCGAGGGTGGCGCGCAGTTCGCGCTGGCTGCCGTCGCTGGGGATCTGCAGCGCCAGTGCCTCGTCGTCCCGGGTGACCTCGCGCAGGGCGAGGGCGGCGCTCTGGTACGTGGCCGGGTCGGCGAAGCGGAGCCGGACGTGGCCGCCGGGGATCAGCCGCTTCAGTTCCTCGGCGGTGCCCTGGGCGGCGATCTTGCCGTCGTTGAGTACGGCGATACGGTCGGCGAGCTGGTCGGCCTCCTCCAGGTACTGGGTGGTGAGGAAGACGGTGACGCCGCCCGTGACGAGCTCGCGGATGATCCCCCACATGTTGTGCCGGGAGCGCGGGTCGAGGCCGGTGGTCGGCTCGTCGAGGAAGATGATCCGCGGGCTGCCGACCAGGGTCATGGCGATGTCGAGGCGGCGCTTCATGCCGCCGGAGTAGGTGGAGACGGGCTTCTTCGCGGCCTCCACCAGGTCGAAGCGCTCAAGGAGTTCGGCGGCGGTGCGGCGGCCCTCACGGCGGGAGAGCAGGTGCAGGTCCGCCATGAGGAGCATGTTCTCCTCGCCGGTGATCAGGCCGTCGACGGCGGAGAACTGCCCGGTGACGCCTATTGCGGCGCGGACCGCCTGCGGGGCGGCGGCCAGGTCGTGGCCGCCGACGCGGATCTGGCCGGAGGCGGGGTCGGGGGCGATGAGGGTGGAGAGGATCTTGACGACGGTGGTCTTGCCGGCGCCGTTCGGGCCGAGCAGGGAGAAGATCGTTCCTTGTGGGACGGCCAGGTCGACGCCGTCGAGCACGATCTTGTCGCCGTAGGACTTGCGCAGCCCGTTCGCCGCGATGGCCAGGTTGGTCATGAGGGGTGCTCCCTTAAGAGGCTGCGGGTCAGAGACTGCGGGCGGTGATGTCGCCGTGGGAGGTGGTGGCGCGGATGTCGAGTTCGGCGGTGCCGTCGTTCTTGAGGGCGTTGCTGACGCGGCCGTAGTCGGTGCTGGCGTCCAGGGCGGCCGAGACGCCGGCGGCGGCGACCGAAATGTTGCCGGACTGGGTGCGGAGTACGACCGTGCCGCGCACGGCCTCGGCGATCCGGATGTCGCCCCTTGCGGTGCTGATCTCCGCGGGGCCGCCCAGCCGGCCGACCTCGACGTCGCCGTCGGCCGCAGTGAGGCGGACGCTCGCGGCCTCGTCGATCTTGATCTGGCGGTAGGCGCCTTCGAAGGCGACGTCGCCGAGCCGTCCGACGCCTCGGAGTTCGGCGGCGGCGGCCTTCGCTTCGACGCGGGAGCCGGCGGGCAGCTGGACGGTCACCTCGACGGATCCGGAGTTGCCGAGGATCTGGTTCTTCGCCGCCGGGGCCTCGATCCGCAGGACGCCGTCGGCGTAGGCGACCGTGGTCTGCTCCGCCGCCTTCACGTCGCGGCTCTTGGAGGCGTCCGCGGGCAGGATCTCGACCGTGGTGTCGGCCCGGTCGGCGGCGATGAACCGGATGCGGCCCGCGGGGATGTCCAGGACGGCGGCGACCGGGGCGGGGGTGTCGAACTTCTGCATCGTACTGTCCTTCGGCTCGTTGTTTCTGACAAGAGAAACGCTACGTTGCCTTCAAGGTTTCCGGCAACAAGCTCGTTGCGCACAATCATCATCAATGCAGGTCAGGGCCTCAACATCGTTGCACCGGCCTGCTCCTTAAAGCAACGGCAGCCACCCCGCTCGTTGCATTGGATTGAGAGTGAACGCTATGCTGGAGGCATCAGGGAAGCGTTTGAAGGGAGATCGCGATGCCGGGAGGCAGGCTCACCCAGCAGGAACGCCAGCAGATCGCGCTGGGGGTGGCAGACGGGCTCGCCTACGCGGAGATCGCCCGACGCCTCGAGCGTCCGACCTCGACGATCACGCGTGAGGTCATGCGCAACGGCGGCCCCACCGCCTACCGCGCCGACCTGGCCCACCGCGCCACCGAACGCCGCCGCGCCCACCGGCGCACGCAGGCCGCACCCCGGGACCCGCACGCGCCCGAGCAGGCCCACGGACGCGACGCCGAGGCGGTACGCGAGTACGAGGAGACGTTCACCAACGTCATGATCGCTACGGGCACGCCCACGATGATGGCCCGGGTGATGGCCTGCCTCACCCTCACCGACACAGGCAGCCTCACCGCGTCCGAACTCGTCCAGCGCCTGAAGGTCAGCCCGGCGTCCATCTCCAAAGCAGTCACGTTCCTCGAGAGCCAGGGCATGGTCCGCCGGGAACGCGACGAACGCCGCCGCGACCGCTACGTCGTCGACGACGACGTCTTTTACCAGGCGATGATGGCCAGCGCCCGGTCCATCGCCCAGATCGTCGAGACCGCACGGCAGGGCGTCGGCGTCCTCGGCCCCCGCACCCCCGCCGGCACCCGCCTGGAGAACGTCGCCCGCTTCCTCGACTTCGTCTCCGAGAGCACCGCCCGCGCCGCCGAACAGGCCCGCGAGATCCTCCACACGAAACCCGAAACACCCTCAGACGGCACTGCCTAAGCCACGTTCAGATCGCGGATAGACAGCCATCTCGATCGTCACGGCCCTGTTCTCTTATAGCTACGGCCAACGGACATGTAGCGCTGCGTGACTGCTGTGGTCGTCGTTTCCCCTCGCTGGACGCCTCGTTGAGCTGAACGAGTGATCTCGGGTGGGCAGAGGAGCACGGGTGCGGCAGGACTGGGAGCTGGAGGACCTGATCGAGGTCTGGACGCTGCTCGAAGACGACATGAAGCGGGTGCGGAACAAGCCCGGGACGACCGGGCTCGGCTTCGCGCTGCTGCTGAAGTTCTTCGAGCTCCCGCGGCCGTAGTGCCGGTCTCCGCGGCGCACGCGGCCGATGGGTACGACCGGTGCCCCGACGGCCACTACTGCATGTTCTCGGGCCTCGACGGGACCGGCGACATGATCACCCTCAGGGGAAGCACCCCGGATCTCGCGGCGTTCGGCATGAACGACCGGGCCAAGTCCGACTGGAACCGGACGCCCTCGACCATCTACCTCTGGTCCGATATGTACTACTCCGGCTGTACGGCCGTGACCTCCGCCGGCCCGACAGGCAAAGGGAACTTCGGCCCTGTCTACCGGGACTTCTTCAGCTCGGTGCAGATCGGCGGGCTGGGCGGTCAGGGCTGCGGCACACCGCCCCGCTAGGACGGCTGAGCGCCTGCCTGCCTTGCCACGCGCATGAGGAAGGCCGCCAACCATACGGCTGGCGGTCGGAACGATCCACCGCCAGGCCCGTCACGCGACCCGTCGGACAGGCCCTAACCTCCCCACCCCTCAAGCCCCGCCCTGTGCGGGGCTTTTCGCATGTCCGGAGGTGCCCGTGGGCTACACCAGCGACCTCCTCGGAGGCCTCGCCACGCTCGTCGAGGGCACCGGCCTCGCCATGTACCGGCCCGATGGCATCTACGCCGCCACGGAGACCGGGATCACCTTCACGGTCATGCCGGACGAGCCGGACCGGGTCCTGTGCCTGACCGCGTACCCCGTCGAGGACACCGACCTCACCGACGCCACCACCGGCATCCAGATCCGTATGCGCGCCGGCCGCGACCCACGCGACCTGGACGCGATCGCCGACGCGCTGTTCGACCTGCTCCACAACCGCCGCGGCCTCGTGCTCGGCGGTGTCCATGTGGCCCTGATCTGGCGGCAGTCGCAGGCCCTCATGGGCCAGGACCAGCACGGACGTATGGAGCTCGCCGCCAATTTCTACGCGCGCACGACGCGCCCCTCACCACACCTCTACGAGTAGGAGGCCGTCATGCCGACGCCGACTGAGACCGCTCTTGCCCGCCGCTGGCGGCTAGGCACTGCGGGTGTGCCGGACTGGCAGCTCTGCCCTGGCGTGACCGAGTTCCAGTGGACCGCCGAGCCCAACCACGAGGACGGCACGTCCTACGACACCGACGGCTGGAAGGAGAACGAGAAGACGGCGCAGGAGTGGGAGGTCGAAACGACTTTCAACCGGAAGCACTCCCCGGACTACACCGCCTATTCGCCTGTGCACGAGAAGATCCGTACCGCGTTTTTCGCGTACGGCGCCGACTCGAAGGTCCACATGCGGTGGATGGACCGCAACGGCCTGCCGGAGGCGTACGAGGGCTACGGCCTGCCCAACTGGGAACCCCAGGGCGGCGAGTACACCGACCTTGATCAGGTCCAGGTCACCTTCACCGGCACGGGCGCGCTGACGCCCATCACGAACCCGATTGCCCGTAATGGCCCGCCAATTCGCAGCCGTTGATGAGCTGCTCGACGACGCTCTGGAGCTCCCGGTCCCGGGCAAGGACAAGACGGTCCGCGTCTACCGCATCGAAGCTCCGTCCGCTGATGACGGGCTCCGTATTCAGCGCCTGATGACCAGCGCGACACGCATGGTGGAGTCGGGCGAGGAGATCGACACGGAGGCCCTCGACGACCCACCTGGTTGCCAACGGCCATGAACGTGCACTGTCAGTATGTCGCCGAGTGGGTGGGAACCAAGAAGCGCTGGGCTCTCACGGTCGATGAGCCGGAGATGGATGCGCTCAAGGCCGTTGCCGAGGAGTGCTCGGACACCAACGTCCAGTACGAGATCGCGCCGTAGAGCCAAACTCGGAACCGGGTCCCCTGTTCTCCCCCTCGGGAGGGCAGGGGGCCTTTCGTACGCCTGGGATCAGTGCAGCGCCTCGATCGCCTTCACGATCAGCCCCCGGGCCGCCGCTCCGTACACGGCCATGCCGCGCAGTTCCTCGAACGCCTTCAGGTACATGGCAATCTCGGAGGGCTGAGTGACCGTGACACGCGCCGAGAGAAGCTCCATCGAAACAAGAGTTTCGTCGTACATGTGGAACGTCTCCATGGGCCAGACGGTCCGTTGCCTAGCCGCCGGGATCACACCGAGCGACACCGCCGGCAGCGCCCCGGCAGTCAGCAGGTACCCCAACTGGGCGGCCATGGCGTCGGCGTCGCCGACGTGATGGTGCAGCGCCGTCTCCTCGACCAGGAGCACGAAGCGGTGGCCGGGCTCGTGCAGGATCCGTGACCGTTCTATGCGCGCAGCGACGGCCTCCGCCACATCGTTCGGGATCTCCCGAAACTCGGCGATCAGGGACATGAGGCCGGTGGCGTAGCCCTCGGTCTGGAGGAGGCCGGGGACGAGGGTGCCGGAGTAGACGCGGAAGACCTTCGTCGCTTTGAAGAGGGGTACATAGCTGTCTTGCAGCTGCTTCAGCCCGGCGCGGACCTTGCGCCGCCACTCGACATACATGGACTCTGCGTTGCGTGATTGGGCGATGATGTCCGGCGCCTGGTTCTCGGCGTCGCAGGCGCGGCACCACAGGCGGATGTCGTCTGCGGAGGGGGGTGTGCGTGCGTTCTCGATGCGGGACGACTTCGAGTGAGTCCATCCGCAGAGTGCGGCCAGCTCAGACCCTGTGATACCGGCGTCGGCGCGGAGCTCGCGAAGGCGTTGCGCGACGTTCGCGCGGGCGGCCTGCGCAGCAGACGACGGGGAGATGGGCATGTGCTGACCGGGCCTCTTCGCGCTATACGATCTTGTATTCGTCGTGTGGAATGCCTCGCGTCCACACCGCTTCGAACGCCTCGGCGCACAGCTTCGCCTCGGTAGGGTCCTCGCTCATCTCGCCACCTGCCGAGGCCCCGTCACCGGTGAAGTGGTTCCACCTGATCAGCCGACCGTCGATCAGCCAGAAGTCGTTGCCCGGCAGCGCGATGCCGGAGGCCTGGCGGCGTGGCAGCCACCGCACCTGTTCACCAGCCGCGACGTTCGTGAAGGTGCCGGAGTGCTCGAAACGGATGTACTCGCTGACCGGCTCCGAGACAATGCGGGCCCGGCGGACAACGACGCCGCGCGCGACGGTCTCGGAGATGAGGTCCAGCCACGGCCTCCACCAGGAGGACCGGTCAGCTGGGTCGAGACGGACGCCGGCCCGCCACTTGGCGAACGGGCCCTTCTCGTTGTCGACCGCGTACGAGTCGCGCATTTCGAGGTGTACGGCCGACTCGCTGGCGGAGCGCAACAGCTCAGGGAACGTCGGGACGCTCGATGACATCGCACGCCTCCCGAATCATCGGCACCATCCTGGCTGGGATGCGGACCACCGCTTCGTGGTCCGGGATTCCCTTGGCGTGGCCGGGCACCTCTGTGGCCGCGCACTCTGCTTCGAGTTCTGCGCTCGGCTTCCATCCCTGGAGGACGAGTTCCTGCACTGTCTCGTCGACCCACACTGTCGGGCTCTCGCCGTCACCTGTGTTGGGGTCGATGCCAATGAACCGTAATGCCATGGCCGCCTCCATCGCCGCACGTGTGCATGGATGTACACAACTCCTGTCCAGCTAGGGCGACTTGGTCAAGAGTGCAAAGCTCTATCGAGCAGGGAAACTGCATCTCCATGAACATTGCTGCACATTGCTGGAGTGCGTACACATCGTCTCCCTACGGTGCTGCTCATGGACTCAGGAACCCGCCCCTCGGGGGCCACCGAAGCGGGAACGCCCCGCACCTGGCGTCACTGGCATGAGGGCCATCGAGGACCGCCGTCCTCATCGACTCCGTTGAGGCAACGTCCGGCTCGGGCTACGGCCGGTACGCATGCGCGCCGTGTCGTCAGCAGCGCCAACTGACGCCTGCCGCGGAGCAGGCGATGGCGGGGCGGCCATCATGACGAGTTGGAAGCAGAGGCGCGTCCATATTCCGGTTGTGTGCTGGGTCCCCAAGCCGGGCACCCCGATGCGCTGCACCCTCCGCGCGGGCCACAGCGGCGACCACTTCCGCGCCTACTCCCGCGAGGCATGGCCGAAGCGCGCGGGCGAGACGCAGTGACCCCACGCTCCATCATCAAAAAGGCAACCTGGACGCTCGGTGCAGACCACTCGCAGGGCGCGTCACCGCCGATCCGCGAGATCGAATGCACTACCTGCCAGGACCGGTCCGAGGCCAGCACCGACCAGCTGGGGCCCGACAGCTGGGCTCTCCACCACGCAGGCCTGACCGGCCACACGGGCTACAGGGAGATCGTCACCGCGTTCCTCCGCGCCACTCCCGGCCCTGGTAAGGGCCAGCTGCCCACCCCATGACTCCTGCCTCGGTCGCCGCGCGCCTGGGGGCGTCGACAGCCGAGGCAGGCTCTTCACCCCCCACTTCGAACCGGGAGGGTCACTTGTCCGATGACGGTAAGCGCGCCGGCCAGCCTTCCGACAAACCGTGGACGCCGCCGCCCCCTTCGCCGTCCCCGGATGTTCCCGGCAGCCCGGCGCCCACTGACCCCCGCTGCCCTCAGCACCCCGTGCAAGAGGAGGGCAGCGGGCCTGCAAAACCCGCCTCGGCCGATGCATCCGGCCAGGAGACCCCGGCCGAGGCGGACGTCCATCCCATCCAGAAAAGGGAGAACACCACCATGAGTATCACCACCGAGGCGACCGTCGCACGGAACGTCTTCGACCTGATCCATCCCGAGGACCTGGTGGCTGTGACCGCGACCGTCCAGCGCAACAACCCCGGCATGGCGATCGACGTCGCCGAACTGATCACCCTGGAGGCGCTGAAGTTCGAGGCGGCCTGCGCCGCGCACCCCCGTGCCTGCCTGAAGCCGTCCCGTGTCGTCGACGAGGGATGGCACGCGCTGATCCTGCACACGCGCGTCAAGCAATCGCTGGCTGACCGGCTCGGCCTGTTCGTCCACCACGTACCTGAGGCCCCGGACACCAGCCGCCACGACCCTGACGCCCTCACCCGCGCCCAGGAAGCGATCACGGCCGCCGGGTACACCCCTGAGCCCGCAATGTGGGTGGGCCCCAGCGACAACAGCATCCCCGTCGCGGCGTCGTGCTCGCACTCCCCGGGCGGTCCCGAAGGTTCGTGCACCGGCGACTGCGGTAACACGGGCCCGAACTGACCGACTGCCTGGTCTCCGTTCCCCCGCGGCTCTACCGTCGTTGGGAACGGAGAGAGGCGAGGTCGAGATGCGCGACTGGATTGATCCGCGGTACGCCGAAGTGGTGGACAGCTACCAGGCGTGGAAGTCCGCAGCAGGGCCGCAGCCCAAGCGAAGGCGGGGCTGGTCGAGGAAGTCCTACGGCGACCCGTTCGTGATTGTCGTCGACACGAGAACACGGACCCCGTATACCGCCGGCCGCTGATACCGCCTCCGGCCGTCCGCCCCTGGGGAGCGGACGGCCGGGGCTCTTCACTGCCGAGACCGGCAAGCGGTACGTCGATCGCGTCGGCGATTTGCGAAGAGCACCCCGCACAGCGCACCCCATAGGCGGCCAGCCCGCACTGTCCGCCCGGACTCGGCGCGTCGCCGGGCGTTTTGAATGCATTTCATACTAATCTCCCGTAATCGAACGAAGTCGATTTATCACAGATCGCACCCACCACGGGAGATGACATGCACAAGCTTCGCAAGGCTGCCGTCCTGGTTGCTGCCCTCGGCAGCGTCGGACTCCTGAGCGCCGGCACTGCCCACGCCGGGGGTGACCACGGCCACCACAAGGGCGGCGACCACTTCAACATCCACCAGGGCTCCAACTGCAAGGACCACGACCTGAACGTCGACGTCCTCGGCCAGGTCGGCATCCTCAACGGCCTCGCCGGCGACCTGCTGAACGGCGAGGGCCACCCGGGCGCACAGGACACCCACATCGGTTCGAGCATGGGCTGCAACAACAGCGCCTTCTAAGGCCTGTCCCGCAAACCATCTCTCAGTGGGTGGATGGGGTCGTGGCCGGTGGCCCTTCCGGCCGCGCCCCCTATCCGACGAGGTTGAGGTCGTGCAGGCGTCGGCTCGCCGCCCGGCACGCCCACCACGACGCACCAACATGGCGGCACAGGCACAGAGACCTGCCCCGGCTCCGGCCAGCCCGCCTCGTAGGAAACACCTCGACCAGCCCCGGCCGTCCGACCCCGGTGGAGCGGACGGCCGGGGCTTCTTCAAATGGGCGACAAGACGCCCTGAAAACCTCTCCCAACGGAGAACAGCCGTCTCTGACCGGCCTCTGCCACCGCTTTGCGCGAGACAAAAGCACAAACAGAGCCCTTCCGCCAACACCTGTGGAAGTTCGCGTAATTCCCCAGCCCTAACTTCTTGAGCGTCCCCATGGGGAGCGCGGAGTTGACTCCGCAGCGGCCAGGGGAACGTCACAACTCTCGGGCCGCCCAGTGATACAGCAACGTCGGCCCCCTCGACCACAATCAGGTCGTGAGGGCCGAAGTCACACGAGCCCCGATTTGCCGATGCCAATCGCTGCGGGATCGGCGGCTCTGGGGAGTTCTACGGATCCGTGGGGTGGGTCACCAGTCGGTGTTCTTCAGGCCGGGCCAGCCGTCAAGGATGCTGTGCTTGGCTTCGACGGCTTCGCCGGAGGCTCGGTAGCGCACGTACCGCGTGCCTTGGAAGAAGTAGTAGCGGCCGGCGTCCTTCTGTACGGCGGCGATCACGTGCGGGGGGACCGAGGCAGCGGCCAGGCCGGGCCAGCCGGCGGCAATGCTGGTCTGGCCGCCGATGGTGTCGTTGGCCTGGTTGTAGCGCCGGTAGTGCTCCCCCCAGAGCAGGTATACCTCGTCGTTGTTGATCCGGCAGACCGCCTCGGGCACGAAGGTGAAGAACCAGAGTTTCGCGGCGGGGAAGAGCTGGCTCATCGGCAGTGGGCCGGCTTCGATGCGGTTGCTGTCGATGCGGTAGATCAGGCAGTCGGCCCCGGAGAACAGGCAAATGCGGTCATCGGCGATGCCGGTGTCGGTGATGAGGCCCTTGGCGACCCAAGGAGCTGGAACCTTGGGTAGTTCCACCGCGGTCGTGGGGCGGGCGAAGGGAGTACCGCGCAGTGCGCGGAAGGCGTCGCCGATCGGCAGTGGCCCTTGGTCGAGCCGCTCGGCGGAGGTGTTGTACTTCACGACCTGGTCGCCGTGGAAGAAGTAAGTGTGGGTGGCGTTGCGGCGCACCGCGGCGTGTACCTGGCCGCCCTTGGCTGCGGCCCACTGGATCCACAGTTTGTGGCGTCCCTCGCTGCCGCCGTCGAAGCTCCACCAGTCTTCGCGTCCGGGCTGGTTGAGCAGGGCGTAAAGCGCCCTTTTATTCATGCCGTAGCTGCGTTCCTTGACCAGGTCGTCCTGGTTGGTGATCAGTCCGACCAGCCAGGCCAGCAGCGCGGCGGCGAGAGCGATCAGGGCGCCCAGGCCGGCTCCGCCCTCGGCGTCGTCGTCGCCGTCCTCGGTGAGCTGGACGGCGGCGTCGATGCAGTACTCGGCGACGTCTTCCAGGGCCTTGCGCAGGTCCCGGTAGAAGGCGGTGTCGCTGTCATCTTCTTCCCAGCACTGGATGTGCCAGGTCACGTTCTGCTGAACAGTGCCGTTGAACAGATAGGCGTCGCTGGGGAAGTCGCGCTGGCTGCCGGTGTAGACGTCGTTGAAGACACCCGAGTCGTAGGTGGTCTTGGTGTCGGTGTCGCTGCCCGCGCTGGTCATCCAGTAGATCTCGTTGGCGGGAGCGAAAACTGAGTCGGTGCCCTGCTTCTCGCAGCGGAAGCGAGACAGTCGCAGCCTTGCCGGGAGGGGCGCCGCGCGCAATTCCTGGGGCAGCGGCGGGCCGGTCAGGATGGTGACGCCGGTGCCGTACTCGGCCTGTGCGGCGGTGAACTCCTGCGTGTCGTAGCCTTCGGGGCCGGGCGGCTGGCTTACGTCGATGACCGCGACGTTCGGCTGGGCGAGGATCTCGTCGGCCAGGCCGGGGACGGCTGCGACCAGGTCGGCCATGGCGAAGCCGGTCTTGACCGGCAGTTCAGCGATCACGGCCGGGAAGAGGTCGACGGCCCCGCGGGCGGCCACCTGCTCCTTGTACTCCCGGCCCCAGGCGGTGATCTCCTCGTCGGGCAGCACCGCACGCAGGGTGTCGATCAGGCGCTGTTCGAGGTCGGTCAGTTCCAGGTCCTCGTCCAGGCGGGCTGCGGCGTGCAGCAGCACTCCGGTCAGCAGGTTGCTGCCGCGGCTGAGCCGCATCCGGCGGCTCGTGCGCGCCTCCGCGCGGGCCCCTGACAGTGTGGCCCGCAAGTTCTCCAGGCGTTCGGCGGACGTGGTGCGCGATTTCGGCATATGCAGTCCTTCCCGACAGCGGTCGGCATGGGGCATCCCTCCCAATGCCGCAGCGAACCTAGACCGGCACGCCACCAATCGGATACGCCAAGCGATGAACTGGGCACTGTCCGTAATGAAATTGGCTGGAAGGCACAGGACCTCCTGGGCAGCCCGCAGTTCCGGAAAAGCCTTGCGTAGGCGATGCCAGGGCCTCGCCGTGACCGAGTCGCGAAACGAAGTCCAACTCTGTGGGCAAGGACGCTTTCTGCTAGTGGGAGTGACCGGCGTCGAGCTCGCGCAGGATTCGGCGCTGCCGTTGCGTGGTCACCGACTGGCCTTCCTCTGGGCCTACGTCCTGCCACCGCTCGGCTTGCCACCAGAAGAGGTGGAAGACCGCCAGTGCCCAGGCCACCACGCTTCGGTTGAAGACGTGCCAGCCGCTGTCCGCCTCGCCTTCCACCACGTGGTTGTCGATGTACAGATGCTGCTCGGCGAGTCCGAGGCGACGCTGCGCCGGGTGCGGCACCTGTTCGTCAACCGGGCCAACATGCGCGCCGCGCTGGTGAAGCTGGTGAATGCCACCTTCGCCGCTCGCGACGAGATGTGGTGGGGCACCGGCACCGCTTGCGCCTCTGGCAGCCGCAAGTTCGGCTCCTGGTCCTCGAACCTGATGACCGAGTGGCACCAGCGCTACCGGGGCCCCGGCGTGATGATCTACTGGCACGTCGAGCGGAAGTCGGTGTGCATCTACTCCCAGCTCATGTCCTGTTCGGCCTCCGAGGTCGCCTCGATGATCGAGGGCGTCTTGCGGCACTGCACCGACATGGAGGTAGACCGGCAGTACACGGACACCCACGGCGCGCCCATCGTCGGCTTCGCCTTCGCCCATATGCTCGACTTCAAGCTCATGCCCAGGCTGAAGAACATCGGCTCCGCGAAGCTGTATCGGCCGGCGGACGGGAGGACGAGAACTGGCCGAACCTCGCGCCGGTGCTGTCCACCAAGACGATCAACTGGGATCTGATCCGCCAGCAGTACGACCAGATCGTGAAGTACACCACCGCCCTGCGCCTGGGCACCGCGGAGGCCGAGCAGGTCCTGCGCCGCTTCACCCGCGGCGAGCCGAAGCACCCCACCTACCAGGCGATCGAGGAACTCGGGCGGGCGGTGCGGACGGCTATCGTTTGCGACTACCTCGCCGACGTCGAGCTGCGGCAGGAGATCCACGAGGGCTTGCAGGTCGTGGAGAACTGGAACAGCGCGAACAAGGACCTCTTCTACGGCAAGGACGGCGACCTCGCCGGGCAGGACAAGGAGTCCCAGGAGGTGTCCATGCTCACCCTCCACCTGCTCCAGTCCGCCCTGGTCCACGTCAACACGCTGCTGATGCAGCAGGTCCTCGCCGACCCGAAGTAGGCCGACACGCTCACCGATGCGGACCGGCGGGCGCTGTCGCCGCTGTTCTGGACGCACGTGAACCCGTACGGCAGGTTCGAGCTGGACATGAACAGCCGCCTCGACCTGGGCCTGGAGTTGAGCCAGCAGCGACGGTGCCCAGCCCGCGCGCTTCCGAGGGCCGGGGCGCCACGGCATCCACCTGACCAGAGCCGGGCGCACGGTGGCGGCATCGCCAGGCGGGTGCGCCGCTGCGCGTACATCTTCTGAATTCACTCCGCCGCCCCACCCTTGGCGGTGATCTTCCCGCGCTTGTCCTGCAGGTACAGGTCCTCGGATGAGGACGGCGCCAGCCGGGGAAGGGAAGCGGCAGTGGTCAGAGCGTGGGGCCCGCGGCGGCGGCCAACATGTTCTCGATGAGGTCAGCAGCGCGCTGGGTGCCGCCCTCGGCCCGGGCGGCGGCCTGCAACTGCTTGGACCGGTCGACGCGTTCCTGATCCGTGACCAGGTCGTTCAGCGCCGCGCGAAGGGTCTCGGCGGTGGCGTCAGCGGTGTCCACACGGCGGGCGACGCCGAGTTCCACGAGCCGGTCGGCGTTCATGAACTGCTCGGCTCCCTGCGGCACGGCGATCATGGGAACGCCAGCGAGGAGCCCTTCGCCGCAGCCGCCCATGCCAGCGTGGGTGACGAAGGCGTCGGCCTGTTCCAGGATCGCCCGCTGCGGGACCCAGGAGTGCACTTCGACGTTGGGCGGGATGGTGCCGAGTTCCTCGGGGTCGGCGTATTTGCCGATCTGGAGTACGACGTGCCAGCCAAGCAGTTCGCCGAAGGCCGCGATGCACTGGCGGTAGAACGCGGGCCGGCGCGTGTACGCCGAGCCGAGCGAGATCAGCACCACGTGGTCCGCGGCCGCCGGGCGGGTCCAGCCGGTCCGTGTCCGCTCGGGTGTCGAAGCAGGGGCCGACGAGGGACACCGTGTCGGTGTCGACTCGATCGGCGTGCGGCTGCATCGCCCGCGGGATCAGGGCGAGGGCCCGGGCGGGCGGGCCGGAGAACGCGTCCACGTCCGTGGTGGTCGCACCGCAGTCGGCGAGCCACCGCGCGAACCTCTCCCGGTACGCGTCGGCGCCCGGCAACTTTCTCAGATGCGCCGCGACATCCTCCTCGTAGCCGTCCCAGCCGACGAACGTCGGGGACAGCTGCACGAGGGGACGGCCCTGCGCTTCTGCGAGGGCGCGTGCGGCATAGGCGCCGATGTCGTAGAGGTACAGGTCGGCCGGATCGTCGTCGTAGGCGGCGCGCAGTTGCGGGAGCGCCTGGACGGCGTCGTCGAGGAAGAGGCTCGCCGCCGCGATGGGATCGGCAGGCCAGTCGTTGTCGGCGACGGGCAACGTGGAGATGCAGGGCACCAGCTCCGCGCCGGCGGACTCGATCCGGTCGGCCACGAACGGGTCGTTGGCGTAGGTGACCCGGTGCCCGCGGGCCACCAGCTCACGGATGAGCGCGAGGCTGGGCAGGACATGGCTGACGATGGGGACGCCGACCATCGCGATATGGGCGCGGTGACGGGACATGGGCGATCACTCGTTTCTGGCGCGGGACGGGTGCGGGCGGTGTGGCGAGGACGCGGTGTCAGGGCCGGTCGATCTGCGCGGCGGCCTCCTCCAGGTCGGCGACGGTCCCCGACATGATCGTCCGTACATGCCTGGTGATGTGCTGCACGGGCCAGTCCCACCACGCCACGGCGAGGAGCCGGGCGATGTCCGCAGCGTCGTAGCGGGTGCGGATGAGCCGGGCGGGGTTGCCGCCGACGATGCCGTAGTCGGGGACGTCGCCGGTGACCACGGCGCCGGCGGCGATGATCGCGCCGTGGCCGATCCGTACGCCAGGCATGACCGTGACGCCGTGCCCGAACCAGACGTCATTGCCGACGACGGTGTCGCCCCGGCCGGGCAGGCCGGTGATCAGGTCGAAGTGCTCGGCCCAGGAGCCGCCCATGGTGGGGAAGGGGAACGTGGACGGGCCGTCCATGCGGTGGTTGGCGCCGTTCATGATGAACCGCGTGCCCGTGCCCAGCGCGCAGTACTTGCCGATGACGAGCCGCTCGGGTCCGTAGTGGTACAGGACGTTGCGCGTCTCGAACGCGGTCGAGTCGTCCGGATCGTCGTAGTAGGAGAAGTCACCGACCTCGATCAGCGGCGACTTCACCAGCGGCTTGAGCAGAACCACGCGCGGGTGCTCGGGCATTGGGTGGAGCACGGTGGGGTCAGCGGGAACGGGCGGCATCGTGGAGGCGGTTCCTCTCTACTGGGCCTAGGGCGACAACTGTCGCGTTAAGATGCTGGCACGGCCCTGCCGCCTTGATCAACCGGATACTGATTGCCGATGACAGACCCGCTGGACACGACGTCGGACCGCCGTCCGGGCGGTCGCACCGCCCGCATCCGCGCCCAGGTTCTCGATGCGGTGCGCGCCGAACTCGCTGAAGGCGGTCACGAAGGACTCACGATTGAGGGTGTCGCGACGCGGGCCGGAGTGCACCGCGCCACGGTCTACCGGCGTTGGCGCGATGTCGGCGGCCTGCTCGTCGACGTCATCGACGCCGCCGGCGAGATCGACTGGCAGCCGCCGGACACCGGCTCGCTGCGCGGCGATCTGACGGCCCTCAACCAGGAGATCCAGGAATCCCTGGTCGTACAGCCGTCGTTCGCCGTCGCCCTGATGGCCGCCTCGTTCCACTCCGAACAGGCCGCGCGAGCCCAGACGCAGTTGTGGACGGACCGGTACGCCCAGTGCGAGAACCTCGTCGAGCGCGCCATCGAGCGCGGCGAACTCCCCGCACAGCACACGGACGCACGGAGCCTGCTGATCGCCGCCACGGCGCCGCTCTACCACCAGCTAGTGCTCCTGCGTGCCAATCCGGACCCGCAGCTCCCGGAACGGGCCGCGGAGGCGGCAGTCCTGGCGGCTGCCGCGGGTGCCTTCTCCGTCCGTCGGGAAGAGAGCGTGTGATCGAGGAGACAGGGAGCGAACGCAAGCGCAAATCAAGAGCGCGACAAGACCTGGCTCACGGTCCAGTAGTCCTAGCTCGGACACCAGGGCGCAAGTAACCCGCCGGTAGGTCCGGAAGCTCAACCTTTGTGGCGGGCGGCGGGGTCTCGCTCGGCGACGTGCCGGGCGACCGCATCGACACCGGGGCGAGCGTACCGCTCCAGCGAGCGGACGGAGGCGTGCCGGGACCGCGCGAGCAGCATCGCTCTGGAGGCCCTGCGTCCTGTGCCCGCGGGCATGCTGACGGAGAAATTCCTCTTCCGGGAACATCCGGACTTCGAGGGCTTTGCCGCTCAGCACCGGGCCTTCACGGAGGCCATTTATGCAGCAGGTGCTACCTGTCAGCCCCTGGCCGAACTGGTCGGCGACGTCCCGTGTTTCGCCGCGGCCCGGACGGACCCGAACCTGATGTTCACCCGGGACGCGGCCATCACCTTGCCCTGGGCACCCGACGTATACCTGTCGGCTCGGATAGCCAAGCCACTACGCCGTCCCGAAGTCGCCATCACGTCCGCGGCCTTGGAGCGGCTCGGCCTGACCCGTGTGGAGTGGGGGCGGGCCGGGGATCGCCGTGCGCTACGAAACCGCCGTCCACCTCGCATCGATCAACATCTGGCTCCGTGACCTGGAACGACACCTATGTAAAGACATGACCTCGAGCCCTACCCGCGCTCCGGGTCGTCGACCGAGGCCGGCTCAGAGACCCACACGGGTGAACGTCACATGCGTGACTCCGCTGGGCGAGGAGGTGGCCTCGACCTCGTAGTCCTTCTCGAGGCCCTCCAGTCCGTCCCAGAGCCGTACGCCTCGGCCGAGCAGGATCGGGACCACCACGATGTGCATGTGGTCGATGAGCCCGGCGGCAAGGAAGTCACGGATCACGGTGGGCCCCCCGCCGACGCGTACGTCCTGGCCGCCCGCGGCCTCGCGGGCCGTCTCCAGCGCCTTGGCGGGAGAAGCGTCGAGGAAGTGGAACGTCGTGCCTCCCTCCATCTCGATCGACGGGCGCGGGTGATGGGTGAGGATGAAGGTCGGTGTGTGGAATGGCGGGTTGGGCCCCCACCATCCCTTCCACTCCGGGTCCTCTCGCCAGCCGGGCGGGCCGAACTTCCCGGCGCCCATGATCTCGGCGCCGATCCCGGGCGTGAACTGCCGCGCGAAGGCGTCGTCGAGGCCGCCGGTCCCGCCGGGCCGGCCGGGCCGGCCGGTCATCGTGTGCCAGAACCGGGTGGTGAACATCCACTCGTGCAGCCTTTCGCCGGCGTGGCCGAACGGCGCGTCGTGGCTCTGCCCCTCACCGGTGCCGAAGCCGTCGAGCGAGATGGAGAAGTTGTGGACGCGGGCTAGTGACATGGCTGGCGACTCCTTTCCTTCTGCTGGTCCAGTCTCGTCGGATCAGCTCGGTCATGCAGCGATGATGACCGCCAATATCATGACGTCCAATGCCAATTCCTCCCAGGTCATAGATGAACTTAATCCATGCTGAACCTGACTCGCCTCAAGGTGCTGGAGGCGGTCGCCCGCCATGACCGGTGACCGAAGTGGCAAAGGAGCTGCATTACTCCCAGCCGTCGGTCAGCCACCACGTGGGGCGGCTGGAAGCCGCCACCGGAGCCAGGCTCATCCAACGAATGGGCCGCGGTATCCGACTCACCCCCGAAGGCGAACTCCTGGCGCAGCGGGCAACAGAGATCCTGGGGCGAGTGGACGCCGCATCTGTCGAGCTGGCCACCCGCGTGGGACTTCGTGCCGGACGGGTGCGACTCGCCGGTTGCCAAACAGTCCTCAGCACCCTCGTACCGAAGGCAGCCACCGAGCTGACCCGGACGCACCCGGTCATCGAGTTGAACCCCCGTCGATGCCCACCCGGTCGAGGGCCTGCACATGCTGCGCTCGGGGCATGTCAACGTCGCCTTGATCTTCCGGCATACCGACACTCCGCTGGAGGAGGAAGGATTCCGACTCACCCACCTCTGGACGACCCCCTCTACCTCGTCAGTGACCAACCCCATCAGCGCCTCGAAGACCACCGTGACTCCGCATGGGTTGGCGGCTGCGAACGCTGCCGAGCCGCCACGATCACGGCATGCGAACGCGCTGGCTTCTCACCACGCATCACCTACTCCTGCGACGACCCGGCGTTCCTGCAAGGCCCCGTTGTAGAGGGAGCAGTGATCGCGCAGCATCTCGCCGAGCGCGGCGGCCTGGCGGACGGTCGGCCGCATGAGGAACTTGTACGCACGGATCATCGGGCCCACCCCCTTCCGGTCGAGTCCTTGATCATACTGCGCTTGGTGTATGTCACCACGCTGGGAACCAAACACCGATATCCGCCGGGGCCGTCACGTCGTCTACAACTTGCACGTCCACTTGGTGTTCGTGACCAAGTACCGGCGCGAAGTATTCAA
>NZ_JAGGPB010000046.1 GCF_018614055.1 Streptomyces sp. ISL-98 | reverse complement strand
ACGGTCAGGAAGTGTGGCTGGCCCACCCGGGACGAGTGATCGAGCCCAGAAGAGTGATCGCCTCCCTGTAACAGAGCCGTCCGTAGCCCCGACTTTTGCCCCGGCCACAGGGACGCCACGACGGAACCCGGCGTAAACGACCGAGGCCGGCTGCCCCGCTCCTGGAAGGTTGGGGCAGCCGGCCTCGGTCGGTCGGGGACGGTGCGGGTCAGCGCCAGACCTGGCTGTTGCCGTAGTGGCAGTCCCACTGGCGGACGGCGGCGCCGTTGGCGGTGCTCCAGTCCGCTATCTCCAGGCACTTACCGCTGTGACGGTTGTAGATGAGGTTGCCCTGCCCGTAGGGCCGGGCGGCCCAGATCTGGTTGGCGTTGGCGGTGCAGTCCCACTGGCCGACGGAGGCGCCGTTGGCGGTGCTCCAGCCCTTGACCTCCAGGCACTTGTTGCTGTTGAGGTTGAGGACCGTGTCCCACCTTTCGTTGATGGTCACGGCGGCGGAGGGCGAGGCCGGGAGGGTCAGGGACAGGAGCAGGCCGGCGGCACCGGCGCCCAGGGCGCGTCCGGACTTGGCGACGTTGAAGCGCATGGAAAAATCCCCCTCATACAGCCGATCACGGCCAGCTTTCGGTGATATCGAAGCGGATCCACTCGTACGCCGGTCTGCTCCATCCAGTCCTGTACGCCGTGGCCGACGCCCAGGACGCCCCGCCCCGGGACAGCCGGTGCAGGGTGGCGCTCCATCGCAGTCAGCGCAACGTTCCACAGCGGGCACCGGCAGCAGGCCGACCCCCGCGCGCGGCTGCCGGGTCCAGGCAGGGGCGGCGGCACTGGCGATGCCGCTCTCAGGAAACAGCCCTCCAGAGCCACAGCTCTTCCAGCCCCGCCTCGCCCGCTGCCCGGGCTAGCCTGTTGATCATGTGGATCGACACGGTGAGCGACATCCTGCACGAAGCGGCGGCGACGGCCATCCTCCCCCGCTACCGCTCGCTGGCGGACGGCGAGGTTATGGAGAAGACCTCCGGCGAGGTGGTCACCGTGGCCGACCGCGAGGCCGAGGAACTGATCACCCGCCGCCTGCGCTCCGTGCTCGACGCCCCGGTCGTGGGCGAGGAGACGACCGCCGCAGACCCCGGCCTGATCACGGCACTTCGTGACGCCCCGGCGGCCTGGCTGGTCGACCCTCTGGACGGCACGGCGAATTTCATCGCCGGTCGGCCCGAATACGCTGTGATGGCTGCGCTGATACGAAACGGACAAGCTGTCGCTTCGTGGATCGTGCAGCCCGCCGAGGGGCGCACGTACGTAGCGGAGAAAGGCTCAGGGGCGTGGCGGGATGGCATACGGATCCACCGGCCGCCGGCACCCGCCGACCCCGCCGACATGCGCGGCGCGGCGCTGACCAGATTCCTCGACCCGGCGGCGAAAGCCCGTGTCCAGGCCGCGACTTCACGGTTCGCGGCCCTAGGCCCGGGCGCCAAGTGCGCCGGCGTGGACTATCCGCGGCTGGCGGACGGCGTACAGGACTTCCTCCTGTACCAGCGGACGCTCCCGTGGGACCACGCGCCGGGCGCGCTGCTCCTCACCGAGGCGGGCGGCGTCGCGCATCGCCCCGACGAAACCGCCTACCGTCCGACCGACGCCGAGCGCGGACTCCTGGCCGCCGCGGACGCGCACAGCTGGCGCACAGTGCACGCGATCCTGATGCAGCGCTAGCCGCCCACCACCACCGTCCGCTGCGCCGAGAAGTCGCCCCACTTCCCGTCCGGCAGCTTCGCGCGGAGCTTGATGCTGAAGCGGGTCCCGGCAGGCTCGCTCACCGTGAAGCGGTACGTCGCCGTGCCCGTCGGCGGAGCTGCGCCCCACACGATGGTCGTGGCCAGTTTCCCGTTGAGGAACAGCTGATACTCACGCACCGCCTCCTCGCCCGTGCGTGGCGGCGTCCACGCAAGGTCGATGCCGCGTACGCCGCCTTCCGTGCGCGGCGTCGCCTTCAGAGCCGTAGGGGCGGTGGACGGGCCGTCCCCGGGGGCCGAAGCCGTCGTCAGGTCAAGGGCGTTGCTGTCCTTCGAGGAATTCTCGGCCGCGTCCCGCGCCCGTACCGTAAAGGTGTAGACGGTCCCGGGCCGCAACCCACTGACCCGCGCCGTCGTGGCGGTGCCGGGCACGGTGTGGATCCGGGAGTCCTCCTGGTAGATGTCGTACGACGTCACACCGACGTCGTCCGCGGCCCGCCCCCAGGTCAGGCTCACCGCGCGTCCCCCGTCGGCCCGCCCCCGTAGTTCCACCGGCGCGGAGGGCGCCTTCCGGTCGTCCGGCGTAGGGGCGGGTGTGGTGACGGGGACAGGACTGCTGGGGGCGGAGAGATTGCCCGCGGCGTCCCGGGCGCGGACGGTGAACCTGTAGGCGGTCGAGGGCGTCAGGCTGTCGATGTTGGTCATGTGCCGCGCGCCCGGCACGGTCTTCACCTTGGCGCCCTTCTGGTAGACCTCGTACCGGGTGACCGCCTTGTTGTCGGAGGCCCGGTCCCACATGACGTGCACGGAAGTGGCGCTGCCCGCCTGCGCCGTCACCCCATCGGGCGTGGAGGGACTCTCGCTGTCCCGGTCGGGTTCGTCCGAGCAGGCGGTCGTCGTTGTGAGCAGAAGAAGCAGGGAGACAGAGCAGGTCAACACGGCGCATACGGTGGGGCGTTGCACGGTTGGACCCTTCATCCGGGGATATTGGTCCAGACCTGTATGTCACGCATGGCCGCGCCCGGCAAGAACTACTGCGATATGAACCGAACGGCCCAGGAGATCGTCTGAGAGTTCAGCTGGAGATCCGCCGGAGATCCGCCGACGATCAGCTGCTGAAGAATTCACTGACCTCTTGGGCGAACGGGCGGGGGCGCTCCTCATGTACGAAATGGCCGGCCGGAATGGTGATCAGGCGGCAGTCCGGGATCAGTGCGGCCATGTCCTGCATCCGGTCCTGCGGCATCGAACTGTCCGGGCCGCCCGTGATGATCAACGTCGGTGCGACGATCTCGCCGAGGCCGTCGTGCCACTCCGGGTCGGGGTCGGAGATCTCGCTGGTGATGGCCGGTACGACGGGCCAGTCGTAGTCCAGCGGTTCCTCGGGGCGCACCACCGGAGGCGGCTCCGTGTCGCCAGGGAACGGCGGCGGGGTCTCCTCCAGTACGAGCCGCTCCACGCGGTCCGCGTTCTCCTGGGCCAGCAGACGGGCGACGACACCGCCGATGCCGTGGCCTACGAGGCCGACCCGGTCGAGCTCCAGCTCGTCGAGGAAGCCGAGGACGTCGTCCCGCATGAGCTCGACGGAGTACTCGTCGGGCCAGTCGCTCTCGCCGTGCCCGCGCAGGTCGATCGCGTAGACCCGCCATTCCTCGCCGAGCGCCTGCCCGGCCTCCTCCCAGCTCGCCGCCGACGAGCCGAGCCCGTGCAGGAGCACGACCGGCGCTCCGTACGAATCGCCCCAGGCCCGATAGGCCAGCCGTACGTCGCCGACATCCACTACGGAGTGATCACTCATGCCCCTGACGCTACAGCCCTGACCGGGGCGCCCCTACCGCACGGGGGCCAGGTCAGTGAAAGGGTCACGGCGTGAAGCCGACCACCCGCCTCCTGCTCGCACTGCTCGCCCTCCTCCTCTGTGCCTGTACGGTCCCCACCGGCGACGGAAAGCCTCGCGCCACGGCCGGCGGGCTGGACGATCCGGCGATGAAGGACATCGCCATGCAGCTGGTCTCCAGCGCCGAGAACTCCTCGCTGGACTGGAAGGCGCAGTACAAGTACATCGAGGACATCGGCGACGGCCGTGGCTACACCGGCGGAATCATGGGCTTCTGCTCGGGCTGCGGCGACATGCTGAAAGTCGTCCAGCGCTATGCGGAGGCCGAGCCCGGCAATCCACTGGAGGCTTTCATTCCGGCCCTGCGCGCGGTGAAGGGCAGCGATTCGCACGAGGGGCTGGGGCGGCCGTTCACCGAGGCGTGGGCGCGAGCCGCCGGGGATCCGGCGTTCCGCACGGCGCAGGACGCGGAGCGGGACCGGGTCTACTTCGATCCGGCGGTCGCCCAGGCCAAGGAGGACGGGCTCGGCGCCTTGGGCCAGTTCATCTACTTCGACGCCTATGTGATGCACGGCCTCGGCGACGCCGAAGGAAACGTCGGCTTCCGTACGATGCGCCGCAAAGCGATGGAGAACGCCGAGCCGCCGTCTCGCGGCGGCGACGAGAAGGTGTATCTGGGGGCGTTCCTCGACGCCCGGGTGGCGGCCATCCGCTGGGAGCCGTCCCACTCGGACACCAGCCGCATCGAAACGGCCCAGCGGGTCTTCCTCCGCGAGGGCAGGCTCGACCTCCGTACGCCGCTGCGCTGGAAGGTGTACGGCGACGAGTACCTCATCGACTGACCGGGATCGGCCGAGCAGAGCCGCCGGGGCCGGCGCACCAGCGGACAATGGGGCCATGAACGAGATCGACCCCCCGGCGGGTTCCCTGGCACTCGACGACCAGCTCTGCTTCGCGCTGTACTCCGCCTCGCGCGCCGTGACCGCCGCCTACCGGCCGGTGCTGGCCGAACTGGGGCTGACCTACCCGCAGTACCTGACGATGCTGGCCGTCTGGCAGCGCGGCGAGCTCCCCATGAAGGAGCTGGGCGCCGCACTGGGGATGGACTACGGAACGCTGTCGCCGCTCGTGAAGCGGCTGGAGACGGCGGGCCTCGTACGGAGGGAACGCCAGGCCGGTGACGAGCGGACGATCACCGTGGCCGCGACGGAGCAGGGCGAGGCACTGCGCACGAGCGCCGCGCAGGTGCCGGGCGCCATGGGCCGGGCGTACGGCATGACCGCCGAAGAGGCGGACGAACTCCGCGACCGACTGCGGGAGTTGACCGACCGGCTGAGCTGAGCCGGGCCACCGGGTTCACTCGAGTGGCAACCATCACGCCCATTTAAATCGTGCGCAATTGAATTGCAGGCTATCTTTCTTTCAGGACAGCGTCCCGCAAGGCAAGGAGAGCCCGGCATGGAATTCGTCAGGTACGAGGCGTACGCCCCGGTGGAACGACCCACCTACCAGGAAGAGCTGGACGAGGTCGTACGCAATGTGGGGCGCCGCACCCGCGAGTCGGTCGAGCGGCAGGGCGTGGGCCGCTCGGTCAGGACCGCGCACGGCAAGACGTACGGGCTCATGAAGGCATCAGTCACCGTCGGTGAAATCCCGAAGCCCTACGCCCAGGGCATCTTCGCCGAGCCCGGCGCGTACGACGCCGTGGTGCGCTACTCCAACGGGCTCGGACATCTGCGCGCGGACTCGCTGCTCGGCGCGGCCTGCGGCATGGGGATCAAGATGTTCGGCGTGCCCGGCGCCTCCCTGCTGACGGACGAGGCCGAGGCGACAACCTTCGATCTGAACCTGATCAACAACAAGGTCTTCTTCGCCAACACCGCATACGACTACATGATCATCGAGGAGCTCTTCGCCGAGCTGCCGGACGCCCTGGTGAACCCCGCGCGGCGAAAGTCGTGGATGGGCGAATTCCTCACCCGGCGCGGGACGTTGGAGACCGCGGACGAGTGGTTGTGGGACGAGCTGCTGGCCATGCTGTCGTTCACGCAGGTCCCGCGGCAGAACCTGCTCTCGTACACGTACAACAGCATGGGAGCCTTCCGCTACGGCGAGCACATCGCCAAGGTGCGAACCGTGCCCACGTCCCCCGTCACGCACCTGACGGTCGACGTGAGCACCGACGGCGAGGCCTTCAGGAACACGCTCGTGGCGGAGGCGGCCGAGCGCGACCATGCCTTCGAGCTGCAGGTGCAGCTCAACACCGACCTGGCGCGGATGCCGGTGGACAACACCTCGGTGGAGTGGCCGGAGCAGCTGTCGCCGTGGGTGACGGTCGCCCGGATCGATATCCCCCGGCAGAACGTCGGCGGCGAGGAGAACCTGACCGCCGCCGACGGTACGTCGATCACTCCCTGGCGCACGCGTGAGGACCACCGGCCCATCGGCGAGATCCAGCGCGTACGCGAGGAGGTCTACCGGCGCTCCTCCATCGAGCGGCACCGGATCAACGGGCAGCCGCGGCGCGAGCCGGCGGGCAGTGCGGAACTGCTCGGCTGAAACGGGCTGTGGCGCGTACGGCACCTTTCAGTGCCGTACGCGCCACATGTCGTCGTATCAGTGAGCGCTTGCCGGGACCTGGTCCGGGATCTCGGGATGAGCCGCGTCCGCGGCCGCGGCCGCGTCATCGTCCCGACTGCCCTTCTTGCCCAGGTGGTTGAAGGCCAGGTTGAGGACGATGGCCACCACGCACCCGGTGCTGATGCCCGAGTCGAGCACCACGAGCAGGTCCTCGGGGAACGCGTGGTAGAACTGCGGCGCGGCGATCGGGATGAGGCCGATGCCCACCGAGGCCGCCACGATCAGCGCGTTCTCGCCCTTCTCCAGCGCGGCCGTGGCCAGCGTCTGGATGCCGCTCGCGGCGACCGATCCGAAGAGCACGATGCCCGCGCCGCCGAGTACCGGCAGCGGGACGAGGGCAATGACGGAGGCGAGCACCGGGCACAGGCCCAGCAGGATCAGGATGCCGCCGCCCGCGGCGACGACGAACCGGCTGCGGACCTTCGTCATCGCGACCAGGCCGATGTTCTGTGCGAAGGCGCTGCACATGAAGCCGTTGAAGAGCGGGCTGATGGCGCTGCCGAGGGTGTCGGCGCGCAGTCCGCCCTCGATGGTCTTCTCGTCCGCCGGGCGGCCGACGATCTTGCCGAGGGCGAGCATGTCGGCCGTCGACTCGGTCATGCAGACCAGCATCACGATGCACATGGAGATGATCGCGGCGATCTCGAACTGCGGGGCGCCGAAGTGGAACGGCGTCGGGAAGCCCACCAGGTCGGCGTTCTTGATGGCGTCGAAGTTCGTGATGCCCACCGGGATGGCGACGAGTGTGCCCGCCACCAGCCCGAGGAGGATCGCGATCTGCTGGAGGAAGCCGCGCAGCAGCTTGCGCAGCGCGAGGACGATCACCAAGGTCAGGGCGGCCATGCCGATATTGGTCATCGAGCCGTAGTCGTCGGCCTGGGGATTGCCGCCCTGGGACCAGTTGAAGGCGACGGGGAGCAGGGAGACACCGATCAGGGTGATGACGGTGCCGGTGACGACGGGCGGGAAGAAGCGGACCAGTTTGCCGAAGTAGGGGGCCGCGATGAAACCGAGCAGGCCGGCGACGATGATCGCTCCGAAGATGATCGGTATCGCGTTGTCGCCCTCGCCCTTGCCGATGGCGATCATCGGGGTCACTCCGGCGAACGAGACGCCGTTGACGAAGGGGAGCTTGGCACCGATCTTCCAGAACCCGAGGGTCTGGAGGAGGGTGGCGATGCCTGCGGTGAAGAGGCTGGCCCCCATGAGGAAGGCCGTTTCCTTGACGTCCAGGCCCACGGCGGGCCCCACGATCATGGGCGGAGCCACCACGCCCGCGTACATCGCGGCCACATGCTGGAGGCCGCTGGTGAACATCTTGCCGGGCGGAAGTTTCTCGTCGACCGGATGGGGATCGGCCCGGTCATCGGTCCGGGGGGCGGATTCGGCGGCTGCATCTTTGCGAAACCTGGGCTTGGCGGCCACAGCGGTTCCTCCGGTCGGTTACACGCCTTGGGGACGTGGGTGTCTTGGAGGTGGTGCGGAGTGGTGCGTGGAGCAGGTGGTGCAGACATACGTGACGCGTGGGGGGTGCGGCGCGTACCAACAGACGTACCAATTTGACGTACCGAGGGACGGTGACCGGGGGGTGATCACCGTCCCCGGGAGCGCGGGCACTTGGGGCGCGCGCTCCCGGGCACAGCTGCCGTGGACCCCGCTCGGGTTCACGGCCGCCGGCTGAGGGCCGTCCCCCTCAGCCGGACTCTTCGGGGGACATCAGCCCTGCGCGACGATCCGCGCGAGTCGCTGCGCCTCGGCCCGCGCGCTGCGGGCGATGGCGTCCTCGTCCACCGTGATCAGGTGGTTGTCCTCGACGACGGGCTTGCCGTTGACGAGCGACAGGGTGACCGGGGCCGCGGCGCCGAAGACGATCGCGGTGACCGGGTCGGCGATGGTGGAGTGGCCGAGTCCGTCGATCTTCCACATCACCAGGTCGGCGAGCTTGCCGGCCTCCAGCGAGCCGATCTGGTCCGCGCGGCCGAGCACCTGGGCGCCACCGTACGTTCCCAGGCGCAGCGCCTGGCGGGCGTTGAGCGCCGCCTCGCGGTGCGCGCCGAGCCGGTTGATCAGCAGCGCGTTGCGCAGCTCGGTGTGCAGCTCGCCCGACTCGTTGGACGCCGTACCGTCGACGCCCAGGCCGACCGGGACGCCGGCGGCGAGCATGTCCGGGACGCGGGCGATGCCTGCGGCGAGGCGGGCGTTGGAGGACGGACAGTGGGCCACGCCCGTGCCCGTACGGGCGAAGGCGGCGATGTCGGAGTCGTTCATGTGGACGCAGTGGGCCATCCACACGTCGCTGCCGAGCCAGCCGGTCGACTCGAAGTAGTCGGTCGGGCCCATGCCGAACAGTTCCTTGCAGAACTGCTCCTCCTCGACCGTCTCGCTGCCGTGCGTGTGCAGGCGTACGCCCTTGCGGCGGGCCAGCTCGGCGCCCTGCTTGAGCAGCTCGGTGGAGACGGAGAAGGGCGAGCAGGGCGCGACCGCGACCTGCGTCATCGCGTCGAACGACGCATCGTGGTGCTGGTCGACGGTCGCCTCGGTGCCGGCGAGCGCGCCTTCGAGGGTCTCGACGGCGAAGTCCGGCGGCAGGCCGCCGTCCTTGACGCTGCGGTCCATGGAGCCGCGGGCGAGCGTGAAGCGTACGCCCATGTCCGAGGCGGCGCCGATGATGGCGCTGGACAGGTCGCCCGAGCCCTGCGGGAAGACGTAGTGGTGGTCCATCGCGGTGGTGACACCGCCGCGGGCCATCATCGCCAGCGAACCCTGCGCGGCTGCCGTGACCATGGGCTCGTCGATGCGCGCCCAGGTCGGGTACAGCGCGACCAGCCAGTTGAAGAGGTTGTGGTCGGTGGCGAGACCGCGGGTGATCCACTGGTAGAAGTGGTGGTGGGTGTTGACCAGGCCGGGCGTGACCAGATGACCCGTGCCGTCGATGCGGCGTACGACGTTGGCCAGGCCCTCCGGGGCCTTGCCCGCGCCGATCGACTCGATGCGGTTTCCGGCGACCACGACGTAGCCCGAGGCGTACTCGGTGTCGTTGGCGTCGACGGTGGCGATGGCACAGTTCTCGATGATGGTGCGCGCGGCTGCCGTTGCTGCCATGGTGCGTCCTACTTCTCTCGGTGGTGTGGGCACGGCAGGACCCTAGGGGGATTTGAGTGCCGCAGCCGCGTGGCTCCGGGTGCCGAGATGGGTGAAGCAAAGGCTGAGCGGGACCGCGACCGGGGCGCCGGCGCCGATGCCGGGGGCGGGCATGGGGGAGCTGCCATGGGATTCCTCCGGTCTGGTGCGCCGCCACCGGGTCAGGGCGGTGGCGGCGCAGCTCAGGCCCGTGTCAGAGGTTGGTCATGTCGACCGGGATCTGCGGCTCGACGCCGTCCCGCAGGATGGTGGCCTCGATCAGGCCGTACGGGCGGTCGGCGGCGAAGTAGACCTCGTTGTCGTTCTTCAGCCCGAAGGGCTCGAGGTCGACCAGGAAGTGGTGGTTGTTCGGCAGCGAGAAGCGGATCTCGTCGATCTCGCTCCGGCTGTTGATGACCCGCGAACCCATCTGGTAGAGGGTCTGCTGCAGCGAGAGGGAGTACGTCTCGGCGAAGGCCTGCAGGATGTGCTTCTTGGCCTGCGCGTACGACTTCTCCCAGTTGGGCATCCGGTCGGCGTCGCTGGTCCAGTTGTAGCGCCAGGCGGCGGAGACATCGGTGCACAGGATGCGGTCGTACGCCTCCTTGAGCGTCGTGTACTTGTCCTTCACGTAGCCCCAGAACTCCGAGTTGGTGGAGTTCATGACCGTGAGGTCCTTGAGGCCGGAGATGATCTGCCACTTCTCACCGTCGAAGGTGATCTGCGTGGTGCGAAGCTCCTGGCCCTTGCGGGCGAAGGAGTGGTTCACCTCGTCGGAGCCGATGAACTTCGAGTTGTTGTCCGAGGTCGCGATGCGCTCCCAGGAGTACTCCTCGATACGGATCCGGGCGCGCTTGATCGGCTCCTGCGACGTCACGAAGTGACGGGCGAGGTGGATGCCGAACTGCTCGGCGGACTCGATGCCGTACTCCTTGGCGAACGCGTACACCGTGTTCTTGGTGGTGTCCGTGGGAAGGACGTTCGCGTTGGAGCCGGAGTAGTGCACGTCGTCCATGTCGCCGGAGAGGGCGACGGAGACGTTCAGGTCCTTGATGTGGTGGGTGTCGCCGTCCCGCGTGATCTTGACGACGCGGTTCTCTGCTTTGCCGTACTGGTTCTGGCCGAGAATCGTGGGCATGTCGGTGCTAGCTCCCTCGGTATACGGAGTAGCCGAACGGGTTGAGCAGCAGCGGTACGTGGAAGTGTTCGCCCGGTACGACGGCGAATGTGATCGCCACCTCCGGGAAGAACGCGCCGCTGTCCCTTACGCGGGGGGCGTCCTGCTGTGCCTCGGCTTGCTTGTTGTCGTTGTGCTTACTCAGGAAGTACGCCTCGGTCTCGAAGTCGAGACGTACGTGGGTGGTGCCCTCCGGCAGAGCCGGCAGGTCTTTGCAGCGCCCGTCCGCGTCGGTCTTCGACCCGCCGAGCGCCACCCACTCGGCCGCACTGCCGCTGCGGGCAGTCAGCGAGATGGCGACACCCTCGGCGGGGCGGCCGATGCTGGTGTCCAGGATGTGCGTGGACACCGAAGCGGTGGTTTCCGTGCTCATGGCGCGGGTCACTCTCCTTCTTCTACGAGGCGTGCGAGCCGGATGCGGTTGATCTTGCCCAGCTCGGTGCGGACGATGGCCCGCTCCTGCTCGGGCGAGTTCCCGATCCGCTCTCGCATCGCGTCGCGCATCTGCTCACCGGTCGCGCCGGTGGCACAGATCAGAAAGATATGTCCGAATTTATCCTGGTACGCCAGGTTCAGTTCGAGCATCTCGACCTTGAGTTCCTCGGACGCTCCGGCCATCCCCTGCTGCTCGCGGGAGGAGGTCGGGTCGCCGGGCTTCGGCCGGCCGATCGGCGGGTGCCCCGCCATCGCGTCGGAGAGATCCTTCGTAGTCAGCTCGGCCGTGGCGGCGTCACTGGCGAGGAAGAGGGCTTCTGCGGTGGCGTACGGGCGCTGGGCGAGCAGCTTGCTTCCCCACGCCGGACTGGCACACACCTCGTGGAGCGTGGCGGAGGCCTCGCTGTCTGCCGAGGCGTTGAACCGGGCTAGGCCCGGCGTCGAACCTGAAGTCACGGGAGCCTCCGTGGCCTTGTGCTGGACGGGCTGCGCATAGCTAACGCCCTGAACAACATCACGTCAACACTTTGTTGAAACTTCGCGAAACAAAAGCCGCCGTCCGGACAGTCCGGACGGCGGCTCCATCGAAATGATCGATCAAAATCCTTGATCAACTACTCGTTCTTGGCGGCGTTTTCCCTGTTCAGGTAGTTGTAGACAGTGAAACGGCTGACCCCGAGGGCCCCGGCCACGGTCTCCACGCCATGCCGCACAGAGAAGGCGCCGCGCGCCTCAAGTATCCGTACGACCGACTGCTTCTCCTTGCGGTCGAGCTCGGCCAGAGGCATGCCGTAACGGCGCCCCATGGCCACCAGGATGTGGTCGAGCGAGTCCGAAAGCTGCGGAAGCCGTACGGCGACGACGTCCCGGCCCTCCCAGGCCAGCACCACGTCGTCGCCGCGCGCCTGCTCCGGCACCATCAGCTCGCCGCCCATGGCGTCGACCAGCGGCTTGACCGCGGTGATGAGGGGGTGGTCGGTGAGGGAGTGGTCGCCCGGCCCGCTGAGATCCGTCACTTCTCGCCCTCCCCGATCACGTTGACCTGCAATGAGACCCGGGTGGCTCCCGCATCGAGCGACTTGCGCAGCAGCGCGTCGACGGCGGTCAGGACCGCGTCCGCGCCGCCTTCCGCGGTGTTCCCGAACGGGCCGACATCCACGGCGTCCAGCTCGGCGGCCTGGATGACCTCGCGGGCGGCCAGGGCATGCGGAGGCGCCTCGTCCAGGTCGAAGGGCTCGGTCGTGAACTCCACTCTCAAACGCACCATGCCGCCAACGTTACTGGCGAGCCCGCGGCTCCTGCCCGGCTCCCTCTTGACAGACCTCGACGCGAGCAGGCAACCTTCCATCAGGCAGAAAATAACTTCCGCGATACGGAAGGAGCGCCGAAACCCTCATGGGCTACACGGACCAGCGCTTCGATGTGAACCTCTCGATCCTCTTCACGGAACTCCCGCTCCTGGAGCGCCCCGCGGCCGCCGCCGCGGCGGGCTTCAACGCGGTCGAGCTGTGGTGGCCCTGGATCGAGACCCCCACCCCCGACCAGGCCGAGCTCGACGCCCTCAAGCGGGCGCTCGACGACGCCGGCACTCAGCTGGTGGGCCTGAACTTCTACGCCGGGCAGCTGCCGGGCCCGGACCGCGGCGCACTCTCCGTCCCCGGCGAGGAGTCCGACCGCTTCCGCGCCAACATCGACGTGGCGGCAGACTTCGCCGCCTCGGTCGGCTGCAAGGCGCTCAACGCGCTCTACGGCAACCGCGTCGACGGCGTGGACCCGGCCGTCCAGGACGAGCTCGCCCTGGAGAACCTGGTCCTGGCCGCCCGCGCGGCCGACCGGGTCGGAGCGATCCTCCTGGTCGAGACCCTGAACAAGCCCGAGTCGCCGCTCTACCCGCTGGTGAGCGCCCCGGCCGCGATCGAGGTCGTCGACAAGGTCAACGCGCTCAGCGGACTCGGCAACGCCAAGTTCCTGCTCGACCTCTACCACCTGTCGATGAACGGCGAGGACCTCCCCGAGGTCATCACGTCGTACGCCGACAAGACCGGCCACGTGCAGATCGCCGACAACCCGGGCCGCGGCGCCCCCGGCACGGGAAACCTGCCGCTCGAGGAGCTGCTCGACCAGCTCAAGAAGGCCGGTTACGACGGCTGGGTGGGCCTGGAGTACAAGCCCGGCGACCGCCCGAGCGCCGAAGCCTTCGGCTGGCTCCCCAACTGACCATCTTTACCTGTGTGTTGAAAGAGGCATACCCATCATGAGCAACCTCCCCAAGATCGGCTTCATCGGCCTCGGCATCATGGGCTCCCCCATGTCCGAGAACCTGCTGAAGGCGGGTTACGACGTCACCGGCTACACCCTGGAGCAGCCCAAGATCGACCGCCTCGTCGCCGCCGGCGGCAAGGGCGCGTCCTCGATCGCCGAGGCCGTCAAGGACGCCGACGTCATCATCACGATGGTGCCCGCCTCCCCGCAGGTCGAGGCGATCGCGTACGGCCCGGACGGCATCCTGGAGAACGCCAGGAAGGGCGCCCTCCTGATCGACATGTCCTCGATCACCCCGCAGACCTCCGTCGACCTGGGCAAGGCCGGTGCCGAGAAGGGCCTGCGCGTCCTGGACGCCCCGGTCTCCGGCGGCGAGGCCGGTGCCATCGAGGCCGTACTGTCGATCATGGTCGGTGGCTCGCAGGCCGACTTCGACGCCGCCAAGCCCGTCCTTGACGCGCTCGGCAAGACCATCGTGCTGTGCGGCCCGCACGGCTCCGGCCAGACGGTGAAGGCCGCGAACCAGCTGATCGTCGCGGTCAACATCCAGGCATGCGCCGAGGCCGTGGTCTTCCTGGAGAAGTCCGGCGTCGACCTCACCGCCGCCCTCGACGTCCTCAACGGCGGACTGGCCGGCTCGACCGTGCTGACCCGCAAGAAGGCCAACTTCCTCAACAGGGACTTCGCCCCCGGCTTCCGGATCGACCTGCACCACAAGGACATGGGCATCGTCACCGACGCCGCCCGCAATGTCGGTGCGGCGCTCCCCGTCGGCGCGGTCGTCGCCCAGCTGGTCGCCTCGCTGCGCGCCCAGGGTGACGGTGGCCTGGACCACTCCGCCCTGCTGCGCGCCGTCGAGCGCCTCTCCGGTCAGCCCGTCCAGAGCTGACCACCCCCTGAACCCCGGGCTGCGGCAGCGCTGACACCTGTCCTGTCGCGCCCAGGCGCTGCCGCCGCCCGGATCTCTCACTTCAATTTCAACAAACTGTTGACGTTACGTTGTGTGCGTACTTACGCTCCTCACGCCGCCAGCAGATCCCGCAGGAAGGTCACCATGTCGAAGCGTGTGCTCACGACCGAGTCAGGCGCCCCGGTCGCCGACAACCAGAATTCCGCCTCCGCCGGTGTCGGCGGCCCGCTCCTCCTCCAGGACCAGCACCTGCTGGAGAAGCTGGCCCGGTTCAACCGTGAGCGCATCCCGGAGCGCGTCGTCCACGCCCGGGGCTCGGGCGCGTACGGCTACTTCGAGGTGACTGACGACGTCACCGGCTACACCCGCGCCGACTTCCTCGGCGAAGTGGGCAAGCGGACCGAAACCTTCATCCGCTTCTCCACCGTCGCGGACAGCCTCGGCGGCGCGGACGCGGTCCGTGACCCGCGCGGTTTCGCGCTGAAGTTCTACACCGAAGAGGGCAACTACGACCTCGTCGGCAACAACACCCCGGTGTTCTTCATCAAGGACCCGATCAAGTTCCCCGACTTCATCCACTCCCAGAAGCGCGACCCCTTCACGGGCAAGCAGGAGCCGGACAACGTCTGGGACTTCTGGGCGCACGCCCCCGAGGCGACGCACCAGATCACGTGGCTGATGGGCGACCGCGGCATCCCCGCGTCGTACCGCCACATGAACGGCTACGGCTCGCACACCTACCAGTGGACGAACGCCCAGGGCGAGGCCTTCTTCGTCAAGTACCACTTCAAGACGAACCAGGGTGTCCGGTCGCTGTCGTCCGAGCAGGCCGCCGAGCTCGTCGGCAAGGACGCCAACTCGCACCAGACGGACCTGGTCCAGGCCATCGAGCGCGGCGTCAACCCGTCCTGGACGCTGTACGTCCAGGTCATGCCGGCCGCCGAGGCCGCGGACTACCGCTTCAACCCGTTCGACCTCACCAAGGTGTGGCCGCACGCCGACTACCCGCTCCAGCGGGTCGGCCGTCTGGTCCTCGACCGGAACCCGGACAACGTCTTCGCCGAGGTCGAGCAGGCCGCGTTCTCCCCGAACAACTTCGTTCCGGGTATCGGCCCCTCGCCCGACAAGATGCTCCAGGGCCGTCTCTTCGCCTACGCGGACGCGCACCGCTACCGCCTCGGTGTGAACCACACCCTGCTGCCGGTGAACGCCCCCAAGGCGACGGAGGCCGTCAACTACGGCCGCGACGGTGCCATGGCGCTGCGCAACGGCTCGCGCCACGACAAGAACTACGAGCCCAACTCGTACGAAGGCCCGGCCCAGACGGACTCGGCGCTCTCCGCGCCGCTGGCACTGACCGGCTGGACCGGCACGCACGCCGCGCCCTCGCACGTCAAGGACGACGACTTCTTCCAGGCTGGTGAGCTCTACCGCCTGATGTCGGACGAGGAGAAGTCCCGCCTGATCGCCAACATCGCCGGCGGCCTCTCGCAGGTCACCCGCGACGACGTGATCGAGAAGAACCTGGCGCACTTCCACGCCGCCGACACGGAGTACGGCAAGCGCGTCGAGGAAGCGGTCCGCGCACTGCGCGAGGACTGAGCGCACAGACCGCGCGGGTGAGCTGACGGGAGGTCAACTCCCCCGCGCAGTCCGTGCCCCGGCTCCGATGAGGGGTGGTCGGGGTCCACGGACAGGAATGGGTACCGCGGCGGCGTGCGAGCCAGTGCGGTGGTCAAGGCTTACGGAACGTTCTCCTCGACCTGAGAGGAGAACGCCCGCAAGCTCATCGCCCCCGCCGCGGAACCCCTTCCCCCATGTCTCTGCTCTGCGTGCGCCCCTCGCGCACCGCTCCGCGGGCTTCGGCCCGCTGCGCCGGACTCCGTCCGGCGGGGCGCTCCTCCCCACAACTCCGCCCGGCGGCACGGACGTCATGTCGCGCCAGTCTCGTGCCGCCGGGCGGCTTCTCCCCCTCTCGGGCTCGTGCCCGGGGGTTCTTTGCACGCCCGACCAGGGCGCGGAGTACGGACGGTCCCGTACTCCGCGCCCTTCGGCGTTCTCAGGCGCCCAGCAGCACCGCCGCCTCCTTCTCCTGGGACAGGCCCACCACAGGGCGGTCCGGGCGCTGGGGGGCCGTCCCGCCCAGCTTCTGGAGCCACGCCCACGTGTCCGCCACCGTCTCCGCGACCGGACGGCAGCGCAGCCCCGCCTCCACCGCCTTGCGCACACCCGTGTCGTGCAGCGCGTCGTACAGCTCGCCCGGCGGCACCCAGACCGGCAGCTCCGACCACGGTTCGATGCCGGCCGCCAGGATCACCCCGGGCTCGGTCCAGCGCAGCTCCGCGTCGGCTCCCGTGACCCGTACGCACGCCTCCAGCAGCTCACCCATCGTCGCGTGGCCCTGCGGGCTGACGAGGTTGTACGGGCCGCCCAGGCCCCGCTCAGCGGCGTCCAGCATTCACCCCGCGAGGTCGCGCGCGTCGATGTACTGCAAGGGCAAGTCCCGCGGCCCGGGCGCCAGCACAGCCCCTCCCCGGGCGATCCGCGTGAGCCACCACGGCAGCCGCCCGATGTTCTCCCCGGGCCCCACGATCAGCCCGGCCCGCGCCAGCAGCGCCCGCTCCCCGAACGCCTCGACCGCGGCCAGCTCACCGCCCCGCTTCGCCTGCGGATAGGCGACGTCCCCGCCCGCATCGGCCGAGCCGTCGACAACGGCACCGTTCTCGTCCTGCCCGGCCGGGGACGGGTAGCGGTACACGGACGCGCTGGACACGTACACATACGACGCGGCCCGGCCCGCCAGCAGCCGCGCGGAGTCCCGTACGACGGACGGCGCACCCGACCACGTATCGACGACGATGTCCCACTCCCCCTGCGCGAGCGCGGCAAGGCCGTCCGGGGCCGTACGGTCACCGTGCAGCGCGACGACACCCGCCGGGGCCGCATGGTGCCCGCGGTGGAACACGGTCACGTCCCAGCCCCGCGCCAGGGCGTCTTCGGTGACAGCCCGGCCGACGAATTCCGTTCCACCCAGTATCAATAGCTTCATGCCCGCAACTCTGCCGAGTGATCACCCCGTTGGGAACGCGCGCACGCTCTCAGCGCAATCGGCCGCGACCGCCCGTACACGGGTACGCCGAAGGCCCGGCCTGCCGAAGCAGACCGGGCCCTGGGGCAGGTACGTCAGACGAGCGGGCGGATCGCCGTCGGGGCGTGGCCCGGCTCGGTCGCGATCTCCTCGAACTCGGTGACGTCGCTCATGTCGACCGTCTTGCTCATCGAGATGTTGGTGACGCGCTCCAGGATGGCCTCGACCACGACCGGGACCTGGAACTCCTGGGCCAGCTTCTTGGCCTGCTCGAAGGCGGCACCCAGCTCGTTCGGGTCGGTGACGCGGATCGCCTTGACCCCCAGGCCCTCGGCGACCTTGATGTGGTCGACGCCGTAGACGCCGATCTCCGGGGTGTTGATGTTCTCGAATTCGAGGTTGACCTCGAAGTTGATGCCCAGGCCGCCCTGCGCCTGACGGATCAGGCCCAGATAGGCGTTGTTCACCAGGACGTGGACGTAGGGGACCTTGTGCTGCGCGGCGACCGCGAGCTCCTCGATCATGAACTGGAAGTCGTAGTCGCCGGAGAGGGCGACGATCGGGGTCTCCGGGTCCGCGGTGGCGGCACCGATCGCGGCCGGGATGGTCCAGCCGAGCGGGCCGGCCTGGCCGCAGTTGATCCAGTTGCGCGGCTTGTAGACGTGCAGCATCTGCGCACCGGCGATCTGGGACAGACCGATGGTGGTGACGTAGCGGGTCTCCGGGCCGAAGGCCTTGTTCATCTCCTCGTAGACGCGCTGCGGCTTCATGGGGATGTTGTCGAAGTGCGTACGGCGCTGCAGGGTGGCCTTGCGCTCCTGGGCGGACTCGGCCCAGGCGGAGAAGTCCGGCAGCTTGCCCTCGGCCTTGAGGTCCTTGGCGACCTCGATGAAGAGCTCCAGTGCGGCCTTGGCGTCGGAGGCGATGCCGAAGTCCGGGGCGAAGATCTTGCCGATCTGGGTGGGCTCGATGTCGACGTGGACGAACTTGCGGCCCTTGGTGTAGGCGTCGAGGTTGTAGCCGGTGTGACGGTTGGCCCAGCGGTTGCCGATGCCGAGGACGAAGTCCGACTCCAGGAAGGTCGCGTTGCCGTAGCGGTGCGAGGTCTGGACACCGACCATGCCGGCGCTCAGCTCGTGGTCGTCCGGGATGGTGCCCCAGCCCATGAGGGTGGAGATGACCGGGATGTTGGTCAGCTCGGCGAACTCGACCAGCAGGTCGGAGGCGTCGGCGTTGATGATGCCGCCACCGGCGACGATCAGCGGGCGCTCGGACTCCAGCAGAAACCGCAGGGCCTTCTCGGCCTGGGCGCGGTTGGCGCGCGGCTTGTAGACCGGCAGCGGCTGGTAGGTCTCCGGGTCGAACTCGATCTCGGTCAGCTGGACGTCGATCGGGAGGTCGATCAGGACCGGGCCCGGCCGGCCGGAGCGCATCAGGTGGAAGGCCTCCTGGAACACGCCCGGGACCTGCGCGGCCTCCAGGACGGTGGTGGCCTTCTTGGTGACCGGCTTGGCGATCGAGGCGATGTCGACGGCCTGGAAGTCCTCCTTGTGGAGCTTCGAGACCGGAGCCTGGCCGGTGATGCACAGGATCGGGATGGAGTCCGCGATCGCGGAGTACAGGCCGGTGATCATGTCGGTGCCGGCCGGGCCCGAGGTACCGATGCAGACACCGATGTTGCCCGCCTTGGCCCGCGTGTAGCCCTCGGCCATGTGCGAAGCACCCTCGACGTGGCGGGCCAGCGTGTGCTTGATGCCGCCCACGTTCTTGAGCTCGCGGTAGAAGGGGTTGATCGCAGCACCGGGAACGCCGAACGCTTGTTCGACACCCTCGAGCTTGAGGATCTCAACTGCGGCAGCGGCAGCGGTCATACGAGCCATGGGGTAACTCCTGCGTCGGCTGGCGGAGTGACCTCACCTGTGTCGACCGGTGAGCGTCATTCCATAATGCGGAAGTGCACTTCTGCTATACGGAAGCAATCTAGGGTGAGCTCTTGCGTGCGTCAAGAGCGGCAATGACGGAAGTCCCTCCCCAAGGCATCGCTGTTGGTGGACCATGGACCACGTACCGCAGTCACAGCACCCGACGGTCCGAGGGGGACGGTCATGGGAGAGAACGTGCCGGTGCGCTGCCCGGCATGCCGTCGCGAGCACGCATTCACGCCACCGGTCTTCCCCTGCGCATGCGGGGAGCCGCTGGCGCCGCCCCTCTTACGGGGCGCGGCCCCGGAGCGGATCACACACCGCACCTGGACCGACGCATGGGTCACCGTCCGCTGCGGCTCCTGCGGCCGCCAGGACCAGTGGCCGCAGCCCGAGCTGGGGTGCGCCTGCGGTGCGGTGCTGCGCATTCCGGTACGGCCCGTGCCGCGCAACCCCCCGCCCCCGTCGGCCGCCGCCCCGGGCAGTCGAAGAGCCGACGGATCCGGCCCCACGGCCGGACATCCCCCACACATCCCACTGCCGCCGACCTCGGCTCCCCCGCGTCCGAAGTTCCGCCCGATGACGATCAGGACCGCACGGGACGCGGTGACCGCGGCCGCGCTCTACCTCAAGTGGCTCGGATTCCGCGACATCATGCAGTCCCCCGAGCGGCCCGCGTCCGGCATAGACCTGCGCGCCCCCGGCCTGGTCGCCCAGGTCGACCCGACGACCCGCCCCGCCAATCTGCGCGACGTCGAGTGCCTGTGGCTCAACGGGCTCAGCGCGTCGGCGGTGAGCGTGTTCTTCTCCCTCGCCGGGTACGCCGACGACGCCCGGGCCCGCGCCGACGACCTCGGCATCCCGCTCTTCGTCATGGACCTCACCGGTACGCCGCAACCGGTCAACCGCCCGGCCGACGAGCTGATCAGCACAGGCGCCTGAGCGATACTCCCCCCATGCATATACGTCCCGCCAGGACCGCAGAGCTCCCCACGCTCCAGGACATCGAGCGTGCCGCAGGCGAGCCCTTCCGAACGCTGGGCATGGCAGAGATCGCCGACGACGCCCCGCCCGCGATCGAAGTGCTGGAGCGCTATCTCGACGCGGGCCGCGCCTGGGTGGCGGCGGACACCGGCGACAAGGCCATTGCCTACCTGATCGCCGATGTCGTCGACGCCGCCGCACACATCGAGCAGGTCTCGGTCCACCCCTGCGCCGCCCGGCGCGGCGTGGGACGCGCCCTGATCAGCCATGTCGCAACCCACGCGGTCGACCAGAACCTGACGGCGCTCACCCTCACCACTTTCGCCGACGTTCCCTGGAACGCCCCGTACTACGCCCGGATAGGCTTCCGCACACTCGCCGATGCCGAACTGACGGACGGACTACGGCAGATCAGGCGCGACGAAGCCGCGCACGGCCTCGACCGCTGGCCGCGGGTGTGCATGCGGCGCGAGCTGTAACGGGTGACAGGTCAGACAGGTCAAGGGGGAAGCAAGTCCTTTGGTGATCGTGTCGGCCCTTGTCGCTGTTGCCTGATCTTCGCTGTCTGTCCAGGTCAGAGGGTATGCCTGTGATTGGCCTTTGTAGATCCTTCGCGGTTGCCGAGTTCCTCGCCGCCGTCGACGGCTGACCACCGCGGGCGGTACGGGCAGGCCCGCCCGTACCGCCCGCGCCGTCCGGACCGTCCCGCGGCGTCCGGCCGGTCGTGGGCCCGGCGCCCGGCCCCGCCGACCCGGGGATCGGGGTGACGCGGCCCGGGGGTGGGCGCCGGGCCCGGTCTCAGAGGCGCCCGGACGAGGGCGCCTTGCCCAGCGCCGTCACCGCGAGGGCCGCGACGGCGAGCCCGCCGCCCAGCCACATCACCGCGGTGACCCCGGCGCCGTCCGCGGCCAGCCCGCCGACCAGCGCGCCCAGGGCGATCGCCCCGTTGAACACGCCCACGAACAGCGAGGAAGCGGCCTCGCGCGCCTCGGGAGCCGAAGCCAGCAGCCAGGTCTGGGTACTGACCGACACACCGCCGTACGACAGTCCCCAGACGGCGAGCAGCACACCGGCGGTCAGGACGGAGCCGCCGAGCACCGGTACCAGCGCGACCGTGGCCGCCAGTACCGCGCTGATCACCAGCAGGGTGGAGCGCGGGGACCGGCCGGCGCCCGCGCCCGCCGCGAAGTTGCCCGCCACGCCGGCGACTCCGTACACCAGCAGCAGCGTGCCGATCATCCCGGCGCTCGCCCCCGAGACCTCCTCGAGTACGGGACGCACGTACGTGTAGGCGGCGAAGTGACCGGTGACCAGCAGTGCCACCACGGCCAGTCCGGTCCGCACCCGCTCCTCGCCGAACAGCCGCATCACACCGCTGAGCCGCACCTCCTGCTCGGCGGGCAGCCGCGGCAGCAGGACCGCCAGGGCGACCAGTACCACCAGCGCGAGCGCGCCCACGGTCCCGAACGCCGTTCTCCAGTCGGCCAGTTCGCCGATGTACGTACCCGCCGGGACGCCGAGCACCGACGCCACCGCGATACCGCTGAAGATCAGCGAGGTCGCGGAGCCGATCGACTTCGGCGGCACCAGACGTACCGCCAGGCCCGCCGCGATCGCCCACACCCCGCCCATGCCGATGCCGACCAGAACGCGGGCGGCCACCATCACCGCGAAGTTCGGCGTCCACGCCGCGAGCAGGTTGCCCACCGTCAGGACCGCCATCAGCGCACAGAGCACCGTCCGCCGGTCGAACCGCCCCAACAGCGGTATCAGCAGCGGCGCGGACACCGCGCCGACCAGGCCGGTGATGGTCAGGGTCAGTCCGGCGGTGCCCTCGGTCACCTTCAGCACGTCCCCGATGGGCGTCAGCAGGCCCACGGGCAGCATCTCGGACGTCACCACCGTGAACGTCGCGCTCGCGACCGCCGCGACGCCCAGCCAGCCGCGGATCGCGGATCGCTCCGGCACTCCGGTGGTGTCTGCAATTTCCTCAGTCTGTGCCATGCGACCAGCCAACCCGCCCCGACCTGCGGGAACAACGGCGGATCCCTCATCCTTCGATAAGCGGGGCTACTGGATCGACCGCGCGGAGCGGCGGTGTGGAAAGGGAACCTTGACATCCTCCCCCAGCTAAAGCAGCGGGATTCCCGCCTGGCTGCCGGTTGTGACCGGCTGGGCCTTCGGGTGGGTTCCCCGTTCGACGGGCCGGGCCTGGCGTGGGATTTCCACGCCAGGGCTTACCGGTCCTCCAGGGGCGTTTAGCCTCTCCGCCTGTCCGGCGGCGAGGATCACACGCGACGCATTGAGGTCACGATCATGCAGGGCTCCGCATCCGCCGCACGTCCACTCACGGACGTGCAGGGGTTTCTTCCCGTCCACGACCCAGCACAGGTGGCAGGTCTGGGACGACGGCAGCCACCGCGACACCACGCCGACGTGGCGGCCGTACCGGGCGGCTTTCTCCTCCAGTACACGGCGGAAGGTGCCCCACGCGGCATCGTGGACGGACTTGGCCATGCGGGTACGTGCGAGACCGGAGACCGCCAGGTCTTCGAGGTAGACCGCTTGGTTATCGCGGATCAGCCTCGAAGCCGTCTGGTGGCACCAGTCCCGCCGCGCGTCAGCCACCCGCGTATGGGCGCGGGCGACCTTGATGCGGGCCTTGGCCCGGTTCTTGCTGCCTTTCGCCTTCCGGCTGAGCGTCTGCTGAGCCTTCCTCAGCTGGCGCTCCGCGCGGCGCAGGAAGCGGGGATTGTCGATCGTCTTCCCGTCGGAGAGCACCGCGTATGTGGTCAGACCCAGGTCGATACCGACCTCGGATTCCACCGGGGCGAGATCCGACGGCTCGACCTCCACAACGAAGCTCGCGAAGTACCGGCCGGCCGCATCCTTGATCACGGTCACCGACGACGGGGCGGACGGCAGGGGCCTAGACCAGCGGACCCGGACATCCCCGATCTTCGCCAGGTTCAGCAGGCCGTTGTCACGGAGCCGGAATCCATTCTTCGAGAACCGGACCGACTGCCGGTTCTCCCGCTTCGACTTGAACACCGGCAGACCCACCCGACGGCCACGCCGTTTCCCGGTCACCGACGCGAAGAAGTTCGCGTACGCGGTATCGAGATCCCGAAGAGAAGACTGCAACGCGTCCACGGACACCTCAGCGAGCCACGACCGCTCCGGTGTCTTCTTCGCCTGGGTGATCACCCGCCGGGCCAGCTCGCCCGTGGGGATACGCGACTTGTCCGCCGCGTACGCGGCCTTCCTAGCTGCAAGCGCATCGTTGTAGACCACCCGGGCACAGCCGAACGTCCGGGCCAGCGTGAGGTGCTGACCCGGACTCGGATCGATCCGGAAGGAGTACCGCAGATGCATGTGATCAACCTACCGGCCGCCACTGACAACGCCGTTCCGCCCTGGAGGCGAAACTGCTTTCCCTGCCCTGCTCCGCAGGAGCTTCGCTTCCTCCCCCGGCTAAAGCCGGGGGTATCCACGAAGGAGAGCCGATGAGCGGTGTCGAGATACGCGAGTTGGAGACGTTCCTCGTACTCGCCCAGGAGTTGCACTTCGGACGGGCGGGCGAGCGGCTGTATGTGTCCCAGAGTCGGGTCAGCCAGCTGCTGCGCTCCCTGGAGAGCCGCATCGGCGCCCCGCTCGTCGAACGCACCAGCCGCCGGGTGCGCCTGACCCCGCTCGGCGAGAGCTTCCTCGCGGGCCTACGCCCAGCGTATGACGCCCTGCGCGCCACGGTCGACGAAGCGCGGGCCGCCGCACAGGGCATGGGCGGGGAGTTGCGCATCGGCTTCCAGGGCACCGTCGACGACTACCTCAGCCGGGCAATCGCCCTGTTCGGGGACCGGCATCCCGACTGCGCGATCAAGATCGTCGAGATCCCGCTCTCCGACCCCTTCGGGCCGCTGCGCCGCCAAGAGGTGGACTGCGCGGTGGTCCTGCTGCCGGTCGCCGAGGACGACCTCGTCCTCGGCCCGGTCTTCTCCCGGCAGCCGCAGACCCTCGCCGTGTCCGTCCGGCACCCCTTCGCCGCCCGGGAATCGCTCTCCGCCGAGGAACTCGCCGACTGCCGACTCATCGGCATCGACGGCGGCGCCCCCGAGTACTGGCGACGGGCCCAGGCCCCCGGCCTGACCCCGGGCGGCCTCCCCGTGCCGACCGGACCCACCGTCAACACGCTCCAGGAAGGGCTGAGTCTGACGGCGGCCAACCGGGGCGCCATGCTGCTGTGCCGGTCCACGGCCGACTACCACGGGCGCCGCGACTCCCTCACCTTCGTCGCGGTGCAGGGCCTGCCGGAATCCGAACTGGGCCTCATCCGTCACCGCACCCGGCCCTCCACGCAGGCGGAGGCCTTCGCGCTGGCGGTCACCGAGACCGCCGGGCCGGCGGCCTGACCGCGAAACCCTCTGCCGTCCTTCCCGAAGCCCGATCTTCACCCCGCGCCCCTCAGGCCCTTCCGGTACCTGCTCCCGTTCCATCTCGATTAACTCGCAGCCTGGGCAGCGGCTCGTCTACGGGATGTACGCGAAGTGGTCGCCCCCAACCTGCGCGTCCCGCTCCGGCACCCGCGTACCGCAGCCCTGGCGTACCGTGCGCGTGTACGCCAGATACGACAGGGCCGTTTCCCGGTCCAAGGCCGTCCAACGGCCGTCGCCCGCCGCGGTGAACTGCGAGTGAGGAATGCCGTACTGGTGGCACAGCTCCATGTCCCCGGAGGTCGCTGCAGGGCGGGGTGCCCCAAAGGGGCCGTGGGACCGTCAACCACGGATCCCACCAAGGTGAGGCCCTAAAGCCCCAGTTCGCGAGGGGATCGGGGCCCGGTGAGGCGCACAGAGACGTCTCCGCCTCACCGATGTGAGGTAAACGCCTCACGCAAAACACCCCTCCAACCCGCGTTTCCACAGGCCAGATCGTTCTGCGCGGGAGGCGAAGTGGGGCGGGTGGGACTCGAACCCACAGCCGACGGATTATGAGTCCGATGGTCGCGAGACGCGTATGCGCGGGACAGTCCTGACCGGGCCGGGGCCGGTCGAGAACCTCCACCTCCGTGAACTGCCGATGCCACAGCCCCCGCCAGGCTGGATCCGTATCGCGGTGCGCGCCTTCTGCCTGAACCGCTCCGAGCTGCACACCCGCCTCGGCCTCGCGGAAGGAGTGACCTTCCCGCGCGTACCGGGCATCGAATGCGTGGGCACGGTCGACGCGGATCCGGACGGCGAGTTCAGGACCGGACAACAGGTCGCGACGATGATCGGCGGCATGGGCCGCACATTCGACGGCGGCTACGCCGAATACACGGTCGTGCCGCGCGGCCAGGTCATCCCGTTCCGGTCGGACCTCCCATGGGAGGTCATCGGCGCGGTGCCCGAAACCTTGCAGACGGCGTACGGCTCGCTCACCACCGGCCTGGATCTGCGCCCCGGCCAGACCCTCCTCGTGCGCGGCGGCAAGTCGTCCGTCGGGCTCGCCGCCACGGCGCTCGCCAAGGACATGGGTGCCATTGTCCTGTCCACGACCCGGCAGGCCGACCGGGCCAAGGCGCTGACCGAGCACGGCGCCGATCATGTCCTGGTCGACACGGGACGCATCTCCGACGATGTACGGGACATCGTGCCAGGCGGGGTCGACGCGGCCGTCGAACTCGTCGGCACCCCCACCCTCCCCGACACTCTCGCCGCCACCCGCGTCCACGGCACGGTCTGCTTCACCGGAATGCTGTCCAACGAATGGACCGTGCCGGACTTCTACCCCATCGGCTACCTGCCCAACGGGGTCCGCCTGACCGGCTACGGCGGCAAGTCCACCGACCTCCCCGCCGCCGTACTGCAGGACTGCCTCGACAAAATCGCCGACGGACGCATCGCACTCGGTCCGCCGCAGGTCTACCGCCTCGAAGACATCCGCGAAGCGCACTCCGACATGGAACACAACCGCTCGGTCGGCAAACTGGTCGTCCGTATCGACAACCCCTGACCGCTGATCGATCGCTAGTCGCTGTAACGCTCCCGCAGCTCCACCTTCCTGACCTTGCCGCTGACCGTCATCGGGAACGAATCCATGATCGCCAGGCGCCGCGGGACCTTGTAATGGGCGAGCTGTTCGCGGCAGTACGCCGTCACCTCGTCCAGCGTCGGCGGGTCGTCCTGCTTGTGGGGGATGACGCAGGCCAGGATCTCCTCGCCGTAACGCTCGTCGGGGAGTCCGACCACCTGGACGTCGGAGATCTTCGGGTGGCCGTACAGGAACTCCTCGATCTCGCGTGGATAGACGTTCTCGCCGCCCCTGATGATCATGTCTTTGATCCGGCCGACGATCTGGACGTAGCCGTCCTCGCGGATCACCGCCAGGTCGCCGGTATGCATCCAGCGGCCCGCGTCGATGACCTCCGCGGTCTTCTCCGGCTCCTCCCAGTACCCGAGCATCACGCTGTAACCGCGCGTGCACAGCTCGCCCGCCTCACCACGCGGCAGCGTCACACCCGTCACCGGGTCGACGACCTTGATCTCCACGTGCGGCATGACCCGCCCGACCGTGCCCGTACGGCGCTCCAGATCGTCGTCGCGGCGGGTCTGGGTGGAGACCGGGGACGTCTCCGTCATGCCGTAACAGATGGACACCTCGGCCATGTGCATCTCGGCGACGACCCGCTTCATCACCTCCACGGGGCAGGGCGAGCCCGCCATGATGCCGGTGCGCAGGGAGGACAGGTCGTACGAGGAGAAGTCCGGGAGGCCGAGCTCCGCGATGAACATCGTGGGGACCCCGTAGAGGGAGGTGCAGCGCTCCTCCTGAACGGCCCGGAGCGTCGCAGCCGGGTCGAAGGACGGCGCCGGGATGACGATGCACGCGCCGCGGGACGTGGCCGCGAGATTTCCCATCACCATGCCGAAGCAGTGGTAGAACGGCACGGGCAGGCAGATACGGTCCTGCTCGGTGTAGCCGACCATCTCGCCCACGAAATAGCCGTTGTTGAGGATGTTGTGGTGGGAGAGCGTCGCTCCCTTGGGGAATCCGGTTGTCCCCGACGTGTACTGGATGTTGATGGGGTCGTCGCACGACAACTCGGCCTCGCGGGCGGTCAGTTGGGACGGGGTGACCCGCTTGGCCGCATCAAGGAGCACGTCCCAGGAACCGTCCTCGATGTAGTGGACGGCCCGCAGCCCGGGACAGTCCGGCCGCACTTGATCCACCAGCGCGCGGTAGTCGCTCGTCTTGTGGGACTGCGAGGCGATCAGGACCGAGATGCCCGCCTGGTTGAGTACGTACGCCAGCTCGTGCGCCCGGTAGGCCGGATTGATGTTCACCATGATCGCGCCGATCCGGGCCGTGGCGTACTGCACCAGCACCCACTCCGAGCAGTTCACCGCCCAGATCCCGACCCGGTCGCCCTTCGCAACCCCCGTGCCGAGCAGTCCGCGCGCCAACTGGTCGACGGCCGCACCGAATTCCGCGTACGTCCAACGGCCGCCCCTCCCCAGATCGACCAGCGCCTCCCGGTCCGGGTACGCCGCGATCGCCCGGTCGAGGTTCCGGCCGATCGTGTCGCCGAGGAGCGGTGCGGAGCCGGTGCCGTGCGTGTACGAGCTCATCGCAGGTCTCCCTCGGCGTACTCGGCGGACGAGCCCTTCGCCGTGCGCTCGCGCAGCTCGATCCGGCGGATCTTGCCCGACACCGTCTTGGGCAGCTCTGCGAACTCGATGCGGCGGATGCGCTGGTACGCCGCGAGCACCGACCGCGAGTGCTCGAAGAGCAGCTTGGCGGTGTCGGTCCCCGGCTCCCACCCCTCTGCCAGTACGACGTACGCCTTCGGCACGGACAGCCGCAGCGCATCGGGCGCGGGTACGACCGCCGCCTCCGCCACCGCCTCGTGCTCCAGCAGCGCGCTCTCCAGCTCGAACGGCGAGATCTTGTAGTCGGAGGCCTTGAACACGTCGCCGCTGTCAGGGGACGGATCTTGGCTTAGGAACAACCGGGGATCAACCCGTCCGTGCACCTCAAGGGGCGGGAGCGTCACCCCGCCTTCTGGGAGCAACTCCCCCGGCACGTCGATCAGCGCGTCCATGAGCTGCTCCCAGAAGCCCGTCTTCAGCCACCGCTGCCAAACACTGGCAAGGTTGCCGCCCGGAAGCGGCAGCTCGCTCCAGGCACAACCGTCAAGCGCCTTGTGCAGCATGGCGTCCAGCATGCCCCGGGGGTCCTTGGGGCGCCTACCCTTGCGCCCCGTGAAGATGGGCTCAACCTTCGCCCAGGCGTCTTCCGTCAGAACGGGAACACGGCGCTCACGCTTACGGAACCACGCGCTGATCCCGTCATCGCACCGGGCCTTCCGCGGAATCTCCCCCAGGATGGTGACCTGAACCTCCAAGAGGTCCAGAGCATCCGCCTGTTGGCGCGAATCCATCCCGCGCAGCCGGTGACGAGCCAGTTGAACCAAGCCCTGAAGATGGCGGCTTCGCTGCACGGCATGTTCGGATTCCTGCTGCCACAGCTTGGCGTCTTCCAGGAGCTCAACGGTTTTCTCCCGCTCCTTGGCCAGTGTGAGGACTGCCTGCTCGATGGCCACCTTGGCGTCACATTGCTTGGCAGCCACGACAACAGCCGCCGAAATGGCGGCGTCATGGGCAGCCACTTGCTTTTCCAGGCCGGCGATCCGAGTGGCATAATCCACGCGGCCCGACTGACCGAAATCGATCCAGTCCTCTGCCATGACCATCAGACGATCGGGGTCCTCCAGTAGCGCACAGACCTCGTCCCAGACCCTCTTCTCCAGCGCATCAGCGTTGATCTGAGCACAGTCGCACCGTGGCGCCCCTGCATATCCCTGCCCCTTGCCCGAGCAGCGGTATGCCCGTCCCCCGTCCCTGCCGATGCGACTGGTACCGGTGTAGTACTTGCCGCACGCCCCCACGATGCGTTGGCTGAGTGGGTGAACGGCAGCCTCCGGGATGGACTCGCGCGCACTGGTGGGCTTACGAGCAGTGCGGGCCAACGCGGCGTTGAGGCGCCTCAGTTCCTCCTTCGTGAACAGCGGCGGCAGCTCGATGATGACTGTTTCGCCATATAGCGGCTTTCCTGCGGAATCCAATCGTGTGCCACGTCGGCCACTGTTGCTGGCGGGATCCCTGTGGACCCGGATTGCTTCTTGAACCGCGCGGCCGGTCAAAATGTGCCGCAGCGATCCACGGGGCCAGTACTCCTTCGTCGGACCAGGGATTCCCTGCCGATTGAATTCGTCTTCTACCGCGTGAGGAGCCATTTCGTCTTCGACAATGTGCTTCCATGCCTGACGAAGCAGGGCCGCCGCATGCTCATTGTCGAGGGCAATCCGGCTCTTGCCGCGCTGCCCCTTGTCCTCGATACGCCAGCCGTACGGGGCAACACCGCCGGGATGGCCCCCCTCTTCGGCCTTCTCTTGAACGCCTCCCTGAGTGCGCTCACGGATGAGTTCGCGCTCTTCTTCGGCATAGTCCGCATCCTTGCGCATCTGGGAACGGCCGACGGCCGTGGTGTTGTCGTAGTCCTTCTTGACGACGGCGACGTAGACGCCGAGATCTTCGAGTTCCCAAACCCACTTCCAGAAGGCGCGACCGGTGCGGCCAATACCACGCCCCTCGTTGACCACCACCATGTCGAAGGGGCGGGGCGTTCTCCTGGCATCCTCCATCAGGCGCCTCAGATCAGGACGCTCGTGGGCCTCCAGACTGCCGCTGACCTCGTCAGAGTATGTATCGACGTGGGTCCAGCCCTTCTTCTCGATATACTTGGCGGTCCTCTTGCCGGTGTAAGCGATGCCGTACCCCTTGGCCTGCTCCTCGGTGGACACCCGGAGGTAGTCGACAGCACGCAATGCGGGCGTGAGAGTGTGGGTCATGTCAGTCCCCTTCGCGACTGGCCAGGCAGCCCATGGCTGCCCGGACCCCGGCGTGTTTGCTGCACCCCGGGGTCATCCATGCAGCGGGCAGCTTAGGGGGACGGACGCCCAGAGCGGGAGCTGAACAGTAGGTTCAGCAAACGGCGGTAGGTATCTCGGTCATGCTCTTCGTTGATCGCCCAGACCACGTGCACAGTGGGTTTTGATAGCCTCCCGAAGTGCATTTCGATCCAAGCAGAGGCTTCTTCCTCCGCTAGTGCATCTCCGCTCTGCGCGGCTCCGTCCTCGACTGCCTTGCCCTGACGCTCGCCCAGCGGTCGGGCATGCCGGGTCCTGCGTGCTGGTGTCCTCGGGAGGCGGGGTCGGCAGCGGTGGTGAGCCTCAAGTTGACGGCCAGGTGTCGCCGGGCTGTCACCCGGCCGTTCCGGCAGTCGCGCAAGGCCGCAGCGTTCATTGTCAGGGGACTGACTACCTTGTCGTCCGTCAAACCCCGAGTCTGCCGGACCCTGCCCAGTGCTCTCCTCCACTCGGCATAGCCCGGCCGAGCGTCTCGACACCCGACCCGCAGCCGACAGTGTGTCAACACGAGTCGGCTCAGGGGAACCTGCCGGGCCGCAAACCTCAGCGGCGGTGTCCTTGCGTGGAGGCGGGCTCATCGTGCGCCCTCCATTGACCTACCGCCCAGCTGTAGCCAGCAGCGCGGCGGACAGCTGTCGGTCAGCAGGAGGTCCAGGGCCAGTGCAGCTTGCTGGGGGACGACGCTATTGCCGAGGAGATGAAGCTGGGCAGCGCGGGTGAGGCCCTCGGTGGCGGTGACCCACCCGGACGGAAGACCCATCATCCACTCAACGAATTCGGCGGACAGCCTGCGCGTGCCGGACTGAGTGGGTATGGGCGCGGCGCGTTCACTCACACGCTCCCATCGGTGGATTGCGGGCAGGTAGTCGCCCCACCAGTGGGCAGGTGAGTGACGGCTGTTCTCAGGTTCATGCCGCCTTGGCGTTTCGGGGTCGTGCCCGCTCCGCCCTTCCCGTCCGATGAGGTCGGGGTGGGCAGCAGCAGGTACTCGATCTCCTCGGTCGGGGTGGGGCCGTGGCCTGCGGCCTTGCGTGTGTCGGAAGGCTGTAGCGGGGCAGGCTGCTGCTTCGCGGCAGCCCCCGTCGGCGTGCTCAGAGCAGCGAGCGTTGCCGCTGTGGAGGCCAAGGTGAGACTCCGGGTGCTGGGAGCCGCCGTTGCTGCCGAGGTTCGCCGTCGGCGTCTTCAGCAGCGGCACCGGGGAGACGGGCTGAGGGCCAGGCCGTGAGGAAGATCCGCGCGCGGCGGTGCGGGGCTCCGACGTTGCTGGCACGTACGCACATCCAGCCCGCGTCATACCCTCGGTCGGCCAGGTCCGCGAGAAGCACTCCGAGTGCCCGCATCCGAGGCGTACCGTCTGCGTCTCCCAGACACCGCGGGCAGGGTTCCAGGTCGCGAAGGGGAGAGGTTCCGGAGCGGGTTGAGAGGAGCCCTCTGACTTTCTCGATCACCACCAGATGCGGGCTGAGGGTTTCGACGGCGGTCACGATGTGGTGCCACAACCCGGAGCGGGTGCCGGGGACGAGGCCGGTACGGGAGCCGGCCACGGACAGATCCTGGCAGGGGAAGCCCGCCGTGAGGACACAGACCGGCTCGACGCGCCCCCAGCCGATCTGCCGGATGTCGCCGTGGTTGGGGACGTCAGGCCAGTGCCGGGAGAGCACCTTGACGGCGCCGGGGTCGGTCTCGGCGTGCCAGACGACGCGCCCGCCCAGGGCGGCCTGGACGCCGAGATCGAGTCCGCCGACGCCGGAGCACAGACTCCCGATACGGAGATCAGCGGCGTTCATGGGCAGCCTTGTTCGAGCAAACTCGGGCGCGGAATGCGGCCTGCGCGCGGGGGTTGCGGGACGAGTAGGGCTGGGTCTTCGTTTCGGTCCGCCCGTACTCGGGTTCGTGGCAACTCACCGGGAACGGGCCCCTGCGAACCACGAGCGTGTCCTCGTGCGCGATCAAGGCGAGGGTCGCCGCCGGTGAGTTCATCGACGATGCGCAGGCCGCGACCGCGCTCCGCCAGCAGCTTCAGCAACGCGTCGATCCCGCCTCCGCGTCCCTCGGGATCAGCCTCGAAGGGGGCGGCCGAGGGGAACGCCGGGATCGCGGGAATGCGCGGATCACCGTCTTCGATCTCGCAGATGTACTCGGCCGCGGTACGCCGGAGCCGCATCTCGTACGGCCCCGGGGCGTGCTCGGTGGCGTTGGCCACGAGCTCGGATACCGCGAGGACAGCATCGCTGATGTCCTCTCCGCTCAAGCCGAGTTGAGCGAGAACGCGGCGCAGCTCGGCTCGGGCGCGCGCGGGGGCATCAGGGGTGCAGCTGGTCCAGCGGCAGACGACCATCGTTCGTGCGGTCGAGCGGCGCGGCAGTTTCGGCGTGCTCATCGTCGGCCTCCCCGTGCGGCGTGGCGTCCCGTGCGGACCCGGCGGTGACGCCCGGTCCCGGGGCGGACGCAGCGCTGCACATCTGCGAGCGCGTACGGACCGGCCTTCGCCAGCGCGGTGAGCATCAGAACGGTGGTGAACACAATGGGTGCCATCAGCGGGCCTCCCTGGTGATCGCGGCTGGGACACGACCACGACACCGCCGCCCTGCGAAGAGCGGACCACCCCATGCACAAGGACTTTGAGGACTTCCCGTGCGCGGACGTGCATCGGCCGCTTCGCCGGGGAGGCCGGGTGCGGCATCCGGGGAGCTGGCGAAGCGGCCGATGCGGATCGGGACCGGTTTGCGGCTATCCGATGTCGCCGGCGAAGGTCGCGTTCTCAGCTACAGCACGGCGGCCGTTGCTCTGGGCGGGGAGGTGAGCGTCCGGACCACGGGAACCACAGCGTCCAGCACTCGTGGCCAGCACCAACAACGAGGTGACGACCCATCAGAACGAGCATCAAATGCGCGTCACGAGCGTCATTTCAGCATCAACATATCGCCTGTAACGCCCACAACGCACATAATGCACACCCGAGAAACCGCAGGTCAGACGCCCTTTGTCGCGGGGCTCAAGGATCGCGACGCACTCCACGTGGTGCGTCATCGAGAACAGATGCAACTGAAACACGTCAAGGGAAGCTGCAGGTCAGATCCCTGAAAACTCGATCCGCCGCATCGAAGCATGTGCAGAGTACGTGCGTAATGTGCGGGCTCAGGCGCTAGCCGTCGGCATCGCACGGCACCTGCCAGGGCAACTTCGCCGGAGCGCTCATCAGCTTGACCAGACCCAGGGGCACCCCACGGCGAAGCCCGCCCGGGAACGCTTCGCCGTCGTGCCGACTGTCGGGTGCTCGTTACGGGGTGCGGAGGTGTCGCGTGAGCTCCTGGAGCACTGTCCATGACTCGGCGTCGGTGCCGTTGCCGAGGGGGTAGTGCAGTCCGGGGCGGCTGTCGGGACCGAGCTGAACGGGGCGGAGGTTCAGGGGAGGGCGCCGGGCGTGGCCGAGGCCGATGTCGCTGACGCTGTCGGGCCCGAGGGTGAAGGCGATGGGAATGGGTGGTGTCTCCAGGCGCGGAGGGACGGTCAGATCGCGGCGCGCAGCGCGCAAGGACGCGATCATGGACGACAGGCCGTGCCGGGTGGCGAGTGTCTCGGCGAGGGGCTGGACCACGTGCAGCGGCGGCTCTTCGTCGGGGCCGTAGCCGGTGACGAGAGTGACCTCTTCCTCGACGCCGTCCTTGGTCCGCGTGACTCGCATGGTGGCGATGGCCGGACGGTCCGGGGAGCCAATGGCGAGGAGCCAGGTGGGCTTAGGGGCACGGTGACGTGCGAAGTCCGTCAACTGGCGAGTGGACCACGGAAGGTTGATCGGCTCGGCTGTGCTCCAGCCGACCGGTGAACATCCGGTGAGCGTCTGCCACGCCGCTTCCAGCGCCCGTCCGAGGACGAGCTGCTCGTCAGGGGCGTGCCGGGTACTGAAGGAGAGGATGAGCTGCCGCTCATCTGTCTCGGCGTCGCGTGCGAAGGACGAAGCTACGGCCGTGGCACCCGCATCGGTGCAGACAGGGGCGAACGTGCCGTCCTGCCACCGCAGTACGGCACCGGAAAGGCCGTCGTAGTAGCCGCACTCCTTGTCCTGGACGACCCAGCGGTTCGGTGCGCCGGTCAGTGCGGTGCGCGTGGCCAGGGTGAGGCGGGCATGTGGCGGCGTGACGATGTGCAGCGCCCTGTCGGTCTCGGTGCACACACTCAGAATGTCGGAGAGCCACGCTGTCATGGCGACGAGCGGCCGCTCGGACAGGACGACAGCCGTGGAACCGGTGAGTACGTCCACGGCAGGAAGGGCGTCGGCGTCCGCAGGCAGGGCCGTGACGTCGGGGCTGAGCGGTACGACGGCGGTGTGTGCGGCCTCCGGCGGCCAGGTGACGCCGCCGAGCACGGTCGTCAGCCGGCCGGCGAACGATCCAGCCAGGCGCTCCGCCTCGGGGACGGCGGTCGAGGCACGAGCCTCGGTCCACCACAGTGGTGCCGTTGGTGCTCCCGCAGCGACGGTGCCCAGCAGCCGTTCGGCCTCTCCTGGGGTGTGAACGAGGATCGGTGCCTCGATGGAGACCAGCGGGCGTCCGCCCGGTCCGCAGAGCTGGATCACGGCTCCGTCCGCGGTGGTGGCCACCCCGAGGTCCGGCCCTCCGGCATGGAGTCCCGCGACGACGGTCCACAGGTCCGGCATCTTCGGGGTGAGCGCGATGACGTCGTTTGTCACAAGGCGGGTCCTGGGTCTTCTGGAGCGAGAGCTGTCTGAATCAGCTGGTGGGGGTGGCCGCGGCGGACCACTGTGCCGCGGCCGGGCGGCTGTGCGGACGCGTACAGGCCGGGAAAGAGTTGCCCCTCGGAGCGGTCGCCGCTCATGACGACGGCAGCGGTGCCGGTCTCGCGCAGCGTGGTCAGGAACGGTTCATAGAGGGCGCGAGAGGAGCCGGCGATGCGTCGGGCGACGACGAAGTGCAGGCCGATGTCCTGTGCGGAGGAGATGTACGGCAGGAACGGGGCCAACGGCTGCTGTCCGCCGGTGGCGAGGATGTCGTAGTCGTCGACGAGGACGACAATGCGAGGGCCTGTGAAGCTGGGAATGTCAGCGAGGGAGTCGTGGTCCGCGGTGTTGTCCGGCAGCCGCTTCTCGAGTTCGGTCGCGATACCCGCCGAGAGGGCGGAGGCCAGCTTCGCGTTATGGGCGTAGCCGCCACGGTACGGCTCGGGGACGACTCCGCGCAGTCCGCGGCGCGGGTCGAAGACCGCGAAGACGAGTTCGTCCTCCGAGTAGCGGTCGATGAGCTGTTGTGAGATGAGCTTGAGGAGGTTGGTCCTGCCGCACTCGGTGTCTCCGAGGATCAGCAGATGCTGATCGTGCCCGAACAAGTCAAGGAGCACGGGCTCCAGTGCCTCCTGACCCAGACCGATGGGAACCAGCTTCGGCTCGGCTACCAGGGGCGGCAGCCCGTCGGCGGCCAGCTTGGTGGGCAGGACTCGTACTGGTGCGGCGAGTTCACCGTGCCAGGTCATGCGAATCGTACGGGCGGCCTCCTCCAGCGCCGGTCCGATTCCGGCAGCGGAAGCGACGGCGTCGATCCGGGGCAGGGCGACGTGCGCGAAGAGTTTGGCGTCGGTGAGTACACGCCCCGGCTCGTCGGGAGCAAGTGTCTCGGAGAGCTTGCGGTCGATACCTGAGTCCGCAGGGTCGTTGAGCCGTAGTTCAGCTCGTGTGCCGAACAGCGATTGGGTGGCGATACGAACGTCATTCCAGCGGAGCATGCCGGCGACGACGTGGATGCCGTAGCCGCTGCCACGGCGCAGCAGTTCGGTCACTGAGTCGTCCAGGTCGTCGAAGTCGTCGCGCAATGCGCCGAAGCCGTCGATGATCAGGACGATGTCGGTGGAGGCCAGTTGGGGCACCTGCCCCGAGGCACGCAAGGCGCGGAGCTGGTCGATGGAGTCGATGCCGAGCTCGCGGAAGAGTTCTTCGCGCGCGCCGAGCATGGCACGGACCTCGGCGACGGTGCGTGCGGCCCGCTCACGGTCCATACGGCCGGCCACCCCGCCGACGTGCGGCAGCCCGGCCAGGGCGGCGAGGCCGCCGCCGACCAGGTCTAGGCCGTAGATCGCGACCTCTTGCGGGGTATGCGTCATGGCCAGCGACAGGGCGAGCGTGCGCAGCAGGGTCGTCTTTCCGGACTGCGGACCACCGATGACAGCGACGTGGCCGCCGGCCACGGTGAGGTCCAGGTTCCAAGGTTCCTGCCACTGCCTGGCGGGGTCGTCCAGCAGCCCCAGCGGCACGCGCATCGGACCTGGGCGCTTGGCGAGGTGCAGGCCGCGCTCGGAGACTTCGACAGGGCCGGCAGTCGTATCGAGGGTGAGTGCGGCGGGGAGCGGGGGCAGCCAGATCCGCCGTACGGGAGCGGCGGCTGCCCGCAACTGGTCGCCCATCACCGACATCACGGTCGGTCCGGTCTCCCGTTCCCGCATCTCGGGTGCCGTCGTGGCCGTTGTATCCGGATCCGTGGATGTGTTGAAGACGCCGTAGGAAAGCACGGTCGGCTTGTCGGTCGCCGCCGGGCGTCGCAGCGCCGGGCCACGGTAAGCCCCGGAGACGTACCCGGCCTTGAAGCGTTCGTACGTCGAGGTGTCGACCTTGAGGTAGCCGAATCCGGGCAGCGGCGGAAGGTGGAAGGCATCGGTGGTGTCGAGCACGGTGCGCGACTCGTCGGCCGAGAATGTTCGCAGGCCCAGTCGGTACGACAGATACGTGTCCAGCCCCCTGAGCTTGCCACCTTCGATGCGCTGGCTGGACAGCAGCAGATGCACTCCGATGGAGCGGCCGATCCGTCCGATCGAGAGGAACAGATCGATGAAGTCCGGTTTGGCGGTCAGCAGTTCACCGAACTCGTCGATCACAACAAAGAGATGCGGCAACGGCTCCAGGTCCGGCTTCTGAGCACGCAGCGCAGCGTAGTGCCCGATGTCCGCGATGTTCCCGGCGTCCTTCAGCACCTGCTGGCGGCGCTTGACCTCACCGGCGAGGCTGGTGTGGACCCGCTCGACGAGCCCGGCCTGGTTCTCCAGGTTGGTGATGACACCGGCCACATGCGGCAGGTCCGCGAAAGGTGCGAAGGTCGCGCCGCCCTTGTAGTCGACCAGAACCAGGGCCAGGTCCTCGGGCGGATGCGTGGCGACCAGGGCGAGGACGAGCGTACGCAGCAGCTCGCTCTTGCCGGAACCGGTGGCGCCCACGCACAGTCCGTGCGGGCCCATTCCGAGTTCCGAGGACTCCTTGAGATCCAACAGCACCGGCTCATGCCGGTCGTTGAGACCGATGGGCACCCGCAGGAAAGCCCGGTCACCGCGCGGCGCCCACAATGCGTCCAGGTCCAGATTCGCCGGATCGTCCACGCCGAGCAGCTGTGCGAAGTCCACGGGGCCGGATACCGGGGTGCCCTCGGAAAGGGATTCGGCCGACAGCCGCAGGGGCGCCAGCATCCGGGCAAGTCCCTCGGCACCGGGCACCGGCAGTGCGTCGAGGGTGCCGTGTATGGGGCGGGTGCCGGGGGTGCGCAGATCCTCGATCGTCACTCGGTCGCCGTCCACCCGGATCCGTACCGTCACCTGGTCCGGCTCGTGCACCTGCTTCTCCAGCAGATGCAGCACGGTGACACCCATGTTGGTGAGAGTGACGGCCTCGTCCGGCCTGGGGAGCTCGGCCGCGACGTTCCCGTACTCGTCGCTGATCACCAGGAGCCGGTCGGTCATGCGCAAGGCATCATGGCTGGACAGGCCTCGCCGTACTTCCGCCGCATAAGCGGCGCGCGCCCTCAGCTCGCCACCGATCAGCTTCGCCAACTGCGTGAGGCTGGGCGCGATCCGCCGGGCGGCCACCGGGGCTTCGCCGTTCTCGGGCGCAAGCACGTGCGGCAGCCACTTCGCCCACGCCCACTCGTCCTCCCGCTCACCGGGGAATCCGAGGGCCAGGGCAACATCGTCCGGTGAGTGCGCCACAGCGGTCTGGAGAAGCAGGTTACGGGCCACCTGCACCACGCTGTCGCGCTCACCGATGATGCTGATGTTGCCGGCGCGGTCCAGCGGGACAGTCAGCGGGAAATCGGTGGCGACCGAGAAGCGAGCTATCAGGGCATTCGCTTCGTTGAGCATGAAGGGGTCGGGAGGTGTCAGCACATTGCTGACACCCTGCTGTGCGACCGTCAGCTCCTGCTGGGGCACCTCACCTGTGCCGAGCCGCGCCCGCAGGAAGTCGGTGTCCGCACGGCGTCGTTCCCACAACCGCGATGGATCACGTACGACGTCGTACAGCGCCTCGGGCGGTGGGTTGAGCAGCCGTGCAGCCTCCCGGCGCTCACGCTCCAGTCGGCCGAACTCCTCGCGAAGCTCCTCCAGATATTCCAGATACCGCTCGCGCTGGGAGCGCCGGGTGCGCTGCGCCTTGCCCCGCTGGGACACGAACAGCGCGACGGCACCCAGCAGCGCGAAGACCAGCACGATCGCGCCGATGGCGGCGAACTGGCTGTTACGGATCACCGTCATCATCACCACGGAGCCCATGACACCTGCCATGGGCAGCAGCGCGGCCGCCGGACTGCCGATCTTGCCCTCGGGCAGGTTCGGGGGAGCTTCAACGGTGACGGGGCCGGGCGGCGCGAGCGGACGCGTGGAGCGGGCCGGCCGGTGGATCAACCGATACGTCACCGCACACCGACCGCTCGCCGCAGAACCTCGGCGGCCAGCCCGGTGACGCTCTCCCGCGCCGCCTGCCCCAGCAGTTCGGTACGTACCGGTCCGCCCGCGGCCAGATGCCGGTCGTACGGGATACCGATCACGGGAACACCGGCCTCCTGCAAATGCCGGGTGGCAGCCTTCAGATCGGTGGTCATGTCAGGAGAGACCGAATTCAGCGCCACCACAGTGCCCGGCAGTGCCGGACGCGGGAGTCCTGCCATCCAGTCCAGCACCGTACGCGCGCCGGCCACGCCCTCCAACGTTGCCGGAGCCACCAGCACCCGGCCATGGGCGGTGTCCAACGCCGTACGGGCTATGTCTCCCGGAAGCGATTCGCAGTCCACCACGGTCACCCCGAAATACCGGCTCAACGCCACTGTCACCAATCGATAAGTACGAACGTCGAGTTGCGCACCGACACGCCCCTGCCCCGCGGGCAGCAGCCAGCCGCCGTTCTCCAGAGGCACCAGATAACCCGTGATATCGGTCAGCAACATCGACGGACGCAGGATCCGCGCCATGTCGGAACACGACCAGCGGACCGACTCGGCACCGAGCCGCACAGGCAAGGTTCCGAGCGCCGTGTCCGCCTCCAGCGTCAGCACCGGATCGTGCCGGTAATGATTGAAGATCCGGCTCAACAGCGCCGACACCGTGCTCTTTCCCGCGCCGCCACGGATGCTGGTAACCGCGATGTGCCGTCCCGTGGTGACCGGCTGCTGCAGCTGCTCTGCGATGCGTGTCGTCTCGGCGACCTCACGGGCAACGGAGTTAACGGCCAGGCGACGGAGGGAGCGTCCGGTGCGGCGCACCGCGGAATCGCCGTGCTGCGAGCGGCCCCTGAGGAGGGCGAGACGCGGATCGAGGACGGGGACGGACTCCGGAGTGGGGCGAGAGTTGACGGCTGGTTTTCCGGCCGACGGGGCGGCCGAGGGCCTACCCGTGGAGGGGTTGGATCCGGGAGCCGCGGGTCCGTCCGTCGAAACGGTTGCTGGTACGGCGGGGGCCTGACGCTGCGGCTCCGAGGGAACCGCGGAAGCGGCCGGCCGCGGTGCCCCGCCCTGCCCCTCCAACGCGCTGGGCTGCCGCAACTCCCGCAGAATGTCCTGCTGCCAGCTGTCCCCAGCCATCACGTACCCCTTACCGGAACGTGTCGAGCAGACGCCCGTACACGCCGTACACACCGATCGCCAGAGGGAACAGAACGACAACGCCGACCGACTCGGCCAAGTCCCCGATCCGCCGCAACCGCACCCGCACATGCTCGGCAGGCTCCACCGCGAGCACCACGAGCCCGGCCACAGCCAGCCCCACCACCAGGACGATCGGTCCGTACGCCGCAGAATGCTCCAGCCACAGCATGGCCAGGCGCACCACGAGGGCCAGTCCCACGGCGAGCAGCACCACAACCTCGGCCACCAGTGGAAACGCCCGTGCACGTAGCAACAGCACCATGGCCACCACGGACGCCAGAGTCACGGTCCACGCCCTCGGCTCGCGAACCACCAGCAGCCCGGCAGCCCCTGCGGAAACCGCCATAACGACGGTCGTCAGCGCCAGCCCTCGGTGGGCGGCCGCCAGCGCCGTAGCCACCTGATGCCGACTCACCGAAGCCCCGCCGGACCGTGTGTCGTCCAGCCTCGTCAGGCCGGCAGCCATCAGAGCAAGGCGCGGCAGTACGCCCAGTACGACTACGGACGCCACTGCCAGCACCGTCCCGAGCCGGGCCTGCTGAACCGCTGTGCCCGCCCCGCTCTGCACGGCCGCCACGACTTCCCAGCCGACGGCCGACACCGCAACCGCGCCGGCACCGATCAGACCGCCGCGGCCCAGAGGCGAGAACCAGCCCAGCAACAGCAGCATCAGCGCGCCTGCCCCGGCGACGCCTGCCAGCCGTCCCGAACCGGACCACCCGTGGGCATCGGCCAGCCACCAGGCACCCAGCACAGCCAGGGCCCCACTGCTCGCGATCAGCGTGGTGGCAAGCCCGCGATTACCCAGGCGGCCGGCCAGAGCGCCACCGACTGCCAACACCAGCGCGGCAAAGGGCAGTACAGCCCCGACAACCGCAGCTGAGAACCCGGCCCGCGCCAGCATCGCCGCCGTGACAACCAGGCCCACTGTGACGATGCCCGCCGTCACTCGCCGCGTTGCGGGACGCCACCGCCAGGCCCGTACGCCAAGATCCTCCGCCACCTCATCGGTGACGTCGTGCACAACCGAGGCCGACGGAATATCCTCCACACGCACCAGCCGCAGCACCGCGCCGTCCGGCACCTCCGCTGCCGCCAGCGTGCTCTCCTGCGCAATCACCGAACCGTCGGTGGTGACCAATTGCCGCAGCATCGGCTGCGCGGCGACCCGGTCACCCAGCAGCCGGATCACCTCTGGCAACAGCCGCCCCACCGGCTCATCCGACGGCAGTACGAGATCGATACGCCGGCGGTCACCCACCAAAGTGACACGGCTCAACTCCGTACGCTGCACCGCCGCCCCCAAAGTCCCCATCCGACCGAACGTATCACCGAGCAGAACTGCTCACAGGACCCGGCACCGCTCCCTGCCCCTGCCCGACCAGCCGGTTCGAGACGAACGACCACCCCACGCACCCGGCACACAACACCGCCGCGATCACAATCCCGGCGAAAACCTTCCCCAACCGCTCATTGGCCGATCGCCGCCCCCGCTGAGCACCGAACAGCAGGGCGTCACACATCCGCCGACGCCGAACCGACACCGACTCCAGCAACTGACTGTCGTAATCCTGTGACATCGAACCGCCCTACCGCTCCACGGCCCTGGTGCCCGCGACCTTGTCATGCAGACACTGCTGGAACGGCTTGTCCCAGCAGCACCACAAAGGGTTCAGGATGCAGAGCACCGGGATCACGATCGAAACGAGCCAGAACAACTCCCGCATGAACGCCCGCCAGAACCCGACGCGTCCCCCTGTCTCACACCGGGCGATGCGTACGCCGCAGATCCGCTTGCCGAGTGTCATCCCGAACTTGCAGACGCTGAACGGGAAGTACAGCGTGAACGAAACGAGGAGCCAGACGATCAACAGCGCCTGAGGCAACCCGGATTCCTCCGGACCTCGCAGGTCAATCCACAGCGACAGCGGCAGGGCAAGCACCCAGTACCCCGCAAACCAGAAGACCACGTCGAGCACCCGCGCCCCCAGCCGCGATCCCACGTTTGCCGTAACGGTCACGCCCGGCGCGGGGCCGTTGACCGGGTAGACCGGCAGCCCAGCCGTGGGGTAAGCGGGGAACTCAGCCGGAGCCGATCCGAACTGGGACGCCGACTGTCCGGGCCCGATAGAGCCCGGCGACGGATAGGGCGCCAATGACACCATGCTCCTTGTATATCGAAATGATGCTCAAGCGAAAGCGCAGCCGCGAACGTCTCATTGGGCCCAGCGTCCGCGGGGTGTCAGAGCAGGTCCGTGAGGTCGGGGCCGCGACCGTCCAGTACTTCCGGTACCTGAATTCCATAGCCCTCGGCACGTCCGAAATATGTGGCCTCCCCGGGCTCCGCGGCCACACCCAGCAATGAATCGAGGGCCTGGAGGGCTGCGGCGAGGCGCGGAGCATTGCGCTTACAGACATCCGGGTGCGGCTGACCACGAAAGTCGAACTCACCCCAGATATCATGGAAGACGGCCACCTCTGCTGACAGGCCGATGGAATCAGGCGAAACAGTCAGCTCAACCAGGCGGTGCTCCCGACGATGCTTCCCTTCCGCGTCGAGCCATGTGCCGACCCCCGACACCAGGATGTCGGAAACCTGGGCATCCGGAAAGCCCGCAGGTCGGCACTGAACGACCCGCTGAGCCTGGCGCGCGTCGTCGATCGCCCCTCCTGCGAGGGAAAGCCGCGTATGCAAGCCAAGTCCGCCGACACCGAAGATGAACCAGTCCCATTCAAGGCCGCTTGGCTCCAGGAGGCCATGGTCACGCAGGACGGCGGACATCCGCGCCGCCGTCATCAGCGCGGATTCCAGACCAGGAGTAGCGAATTCGTCGAGTTCCCAAACCCAAGAAGCACATTCTTGCGGGGCACGCATCAGCGCCCTTGTAGCTGTCGAGGCGACAGTACGTGAACCTGTGCGCCTCGGCTATTCAGCCATGCTTCAAGGTCCACTCCTGAGAGCTCTCGCAGGTCGTCGCCTTCGGCCACTGAAGCTGGGCCGAACACGGTACCGGTAAGGCCCAGCACGGTCGTGTGTTCATCCATGACCACTTGGAACGATGTCCGCTGAACGCTTGCGCCCGACAGGTCCGCACCTTGAAGTCTTACATCGAGCAGCCCGGCCCCATCAAACTTCGCGTTTCGAAAGCTTGCTCCTCGAGCGTCAACTGCCCACATCTCCGAACTTCCGAGATCAGCTAGATCCAAATTCGCGGAGCCCAAGGAGGATTCATCCAATACGGCCTTCACGAGCGAGGCCCCGGAGAGATCTGCCTCATTGAGATCCGCCCCCTCAAGATGAGATCTGTACAGATCGGCCCCAGACAGGTTCACGTTGCGGAGGATGGCCTCAGTGAGCAACCCGTTAGCGAGATCTGCACCCGAGATGTCGGCCCCCCTGAGGTCAAGCCCAGCCACGTCCAACAGAGACTCGCTGTTGGCTGACCACTCCTCCAAGACAGCGGCAGCCTGCACATCAGTTGGGAGCGCCTTGACGCGGCGCCCATCGTCACGGATACCAGACAATGCGATCACTCCAACCGTTCCGCTTCGCAATTTCTCTAAGGTCATCGATCGCGGCCTGGTTTGCGTTGCGCGTGTCGAGGATGACGATGCGTTCCTTGGCTACGATTTGATCCCTCAGCTTCCGGATCCACCCTTGGTTATCTGCCGGATTGTACGCTCCCTTGAACGGCAGCGACTTGTCCCGGACGTTGTTGAGCGGTGGCCAGTCGGAGTGCACGCCCTTAATATCGTAGAACTCGCCCGTGCTGGGTGAATAAAGGTCGCCATGGTTCGCCTCGGGCGGCCGTTGAATGTCGTCCGGTACTTTCCCTTGCTCACGCAGGTCGAGGGCGAGGCGAGCCTCATCCATCTCGGAAGGCTTGACCTTCCCCTTGTGGTCCGGGTCCTGCTTCAGCTGGTCGAAGTCGTCCGCGTGCCGCTGCTCGATCTCTTCCAGGTGCTGGGCATGCGCAGCCTGCTCTTCTGGTGTCAGCGCGCGAGCGGGGCCGCCCGGGGACTCGGAGGCACCTGCGCGGTGGCTTTCCGGATGGCCTCCGTCGTGTCCACCGGCTCCCGTCGGTGCCTCACGCACCGAATCCAGATGGTCTCCGCCCGAGACCGCGCCATGAGCGGCATCTCCGGATCCAGAGGAGGGAAGGCCTCCGTTCCCCGAACCACCCTGGTTTATGTGATGGTTGTCTGGGGGTCCGTGGTTGGCCCGGGGTTCGAGGTTCTCGCCTGCATTGGCCATGGCAGCGGGAACACGGGTCTCTGAGACGGCCGCCGGAACCCGTTCGGGAATGCGAGAAGCATCGTCCAAGGCGGCGCGGTCAGCGGCGGACATCTCACCGGCGCCTTTCCGCGCGACGCTTCCGTCCGGCCGTACGAGTTCCCCGTCCGCGCGAAGGATGTATCCCTCAGGGAGCCGGACGGACCCGTCTGCCGCCTCGGGGAGGTCCGGTACGGCCTTGCGGAGGCCAGCCGTGATCTCCGCGATCTTCGGTGCGGCCGCTCCTGCGGCCTTGATCGTTGCGGAGACGGGGTCGAGCAGCCCGCCGATCTTGGCCGCGGTGCCCGCGGTCTTGGCGCCGAGGCCGGCCTTGGCCGCCGTTCCAGCCTTGAGCGGGCCCACGCCGAGGGTGAGGATGTTGAAAACGACCGTGGCGGAGGCGCGGGCCGGATTCTCGCTCCACATGTCCCACGCGACCAGGCCCTTGGCGAACTCCTTGGCGTCCTTCCTGCTCTCCTGGACGATCGGCAGGTCCCCCAAGCCCCCCGGGCGCTCGTTGCGAGGGTCTTGCACGTAGTCGCCGGCTCCGAGGAAGACGCGGCCCAGCGCGTCCCAGGTGTCGGAGGCGTCCGCGCCGATGCCCACCAGCGCGCCCAGGCCCTGGATGGTCCCCCAGATGTTGTCGACGATCAGGCCGTCCCAGACAAAGCTTTTGATGTGCCGGTCGATATTGCCCGGCAGGAACGTGCGTTCCTCGACGGTGCCCCAGGGAAGCTCCGCATCCTTCAAGGCATCGGCCGAATACCCGTACATGTCCGGCTTGTTGGAACCGTCGTTGGCCTGGTACTTGACGCAACTGAACAAGGCCATGATCTTGTTCGCGGCCGTGCGCTCGGCCTCCCAGAACGCGACAGTCGTGGCAGTGACGTCGTTGACAAGATCCTCGTTCTTGTCGACCTTTTTCTGGTCGCGCTGCCAGCTGTTCAGCAGCCCCTCGTCGCCCTTTGCCTCAGCGACGAACGCGATCGCCTGTTTCCGCAGATCGTCGAGCCGGGCAACCAGCGGCCGTATCTCGTTCGCGTACTCACCGAGCGCGCGGGCCACACTCTCCACATCAGCGCCGAGGTTCTCCCCGGCCGTCTGCACCGCGGCCGTGGTGGCGAACAGCTTCTCTGCCTCAGGAGCCTCGTAGTACGAGGACAGTGACTGGAACCGGCTGTGGATGTCCGTGCCCGTGGAGGTGAACCCGGAGCCGTCGGCGGACAGCGCCCCGACTGCCTTCTCCAGCTCCTCCTGACGTCCGGTGAACCTGGGTATGTCCTCCGGTTTGATCACTTGGCGCTCTCCCCGTCGACCCCAGGCAGATTGAGATCGGGGATGGTGGGCGCCTTGAGGGCCTCCTGCTGCACCGTGTGAGCCATCTCCAGGTTGCCGGCTTCGTACGCCGCCAACGCAGCCCTGGCGCCATTCACTGATTTGACCGCACGCCGCTGCATGAACACCAACTGCTCTCGGCGAGCCAGCGCAAACTGCATGAGCGCAGCCCCGACAAGGCCGGCCGTGCCGTCCCCGTCCGAACCCTCCTGGCTCAGCGTGCCTGCCCACTTGGCGGCGCTTTCCAGGTCTGTGGCGAAAGCTTTCACCTGCCCCGGCAGCGAGTCCACCGAGACGGAGGTCACCGCAAGTGCACCCTTCACCCCGGCAGGCTCCAAATCCCAACCCGTCACGTCATCCCCCTAGTTGTGAGCGGCCGAGTCAGCCGATGGCGTCCACCGCGGCCTTGGCCCGGGCCAAGGTTGCCTGCGCGGTGGCATCGTTCTTCTCCAGCGTCGTGCGCACCAGCTTGATGATGTTGCGCACCTCGTTGGCCGCCACGTTCCAGCGGAGCTCCTTGCCGTGGTACTCGTCCGAGACCCCATCGGCGGTGAATTCCGTCATCGCGGCCTTCACCGCCCGGTCTCGATCTGCGAGGACTCGCTCCAACTGCCCCACGATGCCCTGCAGCCCGCTCTGCACCTCTACCGAGGCGCCTGTGTCGTAGCTGCGCCGGTCCTGACTTGCCATGGAAGTTCCCCCTATCGCCCGGAGAACCGGGCGGCGTCGAAGTTCGCAGAAGCCATGTGCTGAGTGGCGTTGTCCTCGGTCTCCTGGTCACCGGTACCGAAGGCGTTGTCCATCCCGGACTGGCCGCCCAGGATCGCGTTCAGGGATCCGTTGAGCGCCGCGGTGATCTCGTCCGAACGGTTCTTGAACGAGTCGAACGCGACCTTCCCCGATCCGTTGAACTTGCCCTCCAGCGGCTCCGCAGCCGCGATCAGCATCTGAATCAGCGTGCCGAGATCGGTACTCGACCCCACCGTGCTGCTGGTCAGTCCGGACAGCGTCGTACTGCCCATATCGAACTTCACAGATCCCCCATACAGTCCTGAGCGGCAGTCACGTAGTTCACAACCGTTGCAATCTGACACTCTAGTTGTTTGCTCAGGCTAGCCAACTTGGGGTTGCTACCGCGACGTTATTGATCGGTGGTGGCTCGAATCGATCCTTGGCACGCGCGAGCGGCCGCGCCCGCGGATACGGGGAACCGACCCTCTCGGCAAGAGCTGCGTCGGGTGCGCAAGTGGGAACCTCGGGGGGGGGCTTGAGTCCGCGGCTAACGCCAGCCCCGCAGCGGGCTTCATGGCCGACACGGCCTGCGCTGGGGACGCTGTCGTTGAACTACCTAACTACGTGGCGGCGTGACGCGGGCCATGTGAAGACACACCCGTTCCGGGGATTGCGTTGCTACTTGGAACGCGACGAAGCTCCTCGTGCCACATCCGCGCCGTGCGGCACGTCGCCCGCGAGGGACGCGGTCCACAGATCTCTTGGGGTTCTCCAGCCACACCAGGTTCGGCGTGGGATCGGGGAAGGTCAGGATCACGAACGGACCGTAGAGTCCGGGGTGCGCGCCGAGCTCGAACAGCAGCAGCTGCACCGTGATGTTCGGCTGCTCGCTCGCCTCCACCAGCTTGCGCAGCTGGTCGCGCATGATGTCCGCCGAGCCGACGGTGCGTCGCAGCACCGCCTCGTCGAGGATCGCCCAGAGCTTGGCCGGCCGATCACCGTCGAGGCGGCTGTTCTGCCGCTCCATACGCACCTTGACCAGGGCCTCCACCTGCGGCGACGTGAGCTCCATCCGCATCTGGGAGATCACGGTGCGCGCGTAGTCCTCGGTCTGCAGCAGGCCGGGGACGAGCATCGGTTGGTAGTTGGCCAGGGACACCGCTCCGGCCTCCAGCGCGAGATAGCCGTCGTACCGCGTCGCGGTCAGGACCGTGGAGTACTTCCGCCACCGCGGCTTCTGCTGCTCCTTGTCCGCCCGTACGAGATCGAGTACGTCGGCCCGCTGGGCCGGTTCTTCGACGCCGTAGCAGTCGAGCAGCGCACGCACGAGGACCGGTGACGTGCCGCGGTCACCGGTCTCGATACGGCTCAGCGATCCCTGGTTCACCTCGATCCGTGCGGCGACCTCGGCAAGGGTGAGACCCGCCGTGTCCGGCAACTCCTTGAGGCGTGCGGCTAGTTGGCGACGGTAGACGGATTTGGGACCAGGCTCCTCTTCAAGGCCATGCCAGAAGCCTGTCCGGCCGATGGGGGGTGCTACAACCCGTACGAGTCAACTTCACCAGACATATTGCCTAGTTCGCTGTGACACCGGCATTCTGCCTAGGGTCACGACGCGTGTTCTCCGGACGCGCGCCCAAGCCGACCGACGGGTGCACCACCGTCGGCGTGGACGCGCCTCCGAGTCGGCTTGGTTCGCCACACCAGGAGGGTGTGCCATGCCCCGGACGACCTTGTTCCGGCAGTTACTTCAGCAGCGTCATCTGACGACGTACGAGGCGTTCTCGGCCCAGTTCGAGCGCTCGGCCGCCAAGCTCGCGGATCTCGACGGCGACCAGCGTCTCGTCTCGCTTCAGGTCTCCTCCCGGCAGTTCGACCGCTGGCTCGGCGGTGAGCTGCGCGGACTGCCGCGCCCGGATGCCTGCCGAGTGCTGGAGTACATGCTGGGCAGGCCGGTCTCCGAGTTGTTCTCCGTGCCGGGCGGCCGCGATGACGCCCGTACGACACAAACACCGCCCAGCTCCCCTCCCCCAAGGGATCCCGGCGACAGCCCGCTGGAGATCGTCGCCCGCGCCCATCACCTCACCGCCAGCAACGCGGACGACGCCACCCTCGCCCTCCTCGGCTCCTCCCTGGAGACCGTCACCGCCCGGTACGAGCTGGACGGCCCGCACGCGCTGCGCCCCGAGACCCGGAACCTCCGGCAGCTCGCGCACACTCTCCTCGATGGCCGCCAGCCCCCGCGCGTACGCCAGGAGCTGTTCCGCCTCGCCGCCCGCGCCTCCGGGCTGCTGGGCTACATGGCCGTGAACACCGGCGACTTCGAGCTCGCAGAGGCGTACTGCACCGAGGCCCTGGACCTCAGCAGGGCGATCGACGACCGGGACACCGAGTTGTGGGCGAGCGGCACCCTGTCCTTCGGCCTCTATTACGCCGGCCGGTATGGCGAGGCCGACGCGTGCGCCGCCGCGGCCGTGGAGCAGGCGCCGAGCAGCGCCCAGTCCATCCGGCTGCTCGTCAACGGCCGGGCGCGCGCCCTCGCCAAGACCGGCGACCGCCGCGCCTCCGAGCACGCCATCGGCAAGGCCCTCGATCTCTCCGACGGACACGACGTCACGGTCGGGCTCACCTCCTGCATCTCCTTCGAGCCGTACGGGCGGGCCCGGACCCTGGCGAACGCAGTGACCGCGCACCTGGCGCTCCACGACACCGCCTAGGTACTGAGCGACGCCGAGCGCATCGACGATCTCGTCGAGCACTCCGACTCCTCGTGGAGCCGCGCGCTCGTACGCCTCGACGTGTCCACCGCCCTGCTGCGCCAGCGCACACCCGATCTCGACCACGCCATGACGCTCGGCCAGGAAGCCCTTCGGCTGTGCGGGGACTCCCCCATCAGGTCCGTATGGCAACGCGCCAATGAGCTGTACGAGCAGGCCAGGCCGTGGCGGAAGTATCCGGCGGTAGGCCAGTATGGCGACGAGCTCCGCGCCTGGAGCTCACAGCCAGCCGCCCTGGCCATGTCGTCTCGCACCAGAGCGGTGTAATGCCGAAGGAGTACGCCGGGTGCCCCTGCTCAGCGCCGATCCCGCCGCGTTTCCCGCCGAGCCCCCGGCGAATCCGCAGGATCCGGAAGCCGTCGCGGCGCACGACTGGGCGGCCTTCAGCGCACTGGACGAGATGACCGACCACTGGGCCCGCCCCGGATGGGCCGACGGCAGCAGGGCGTACTACTGGATGCTGACCTTCCCCAACGCGCCGGAACTCGCCGCTCTCGCGCTGAAGTGTCAGAAGGCACTCGCCCCGCTCGGCGGCCTCGACCCCGTACCGACGGATGGCCTGCACATCACCCTCACCCGCGTCGGCACCCCGGACACCGTCACCCTGGCGCAGCTGGAGGGCGTCGCTCGATCCGCCGGGCCGGTGCTGCCCGCCGCGTTCTCCCTGCGAGCCATGCCGCTGGCCGGCTCCCGCGGGGCCGTACGCCTCTCCCTCGGCCCGTGGAAGCCGCTACTCCAGCTGCACGCCACCCTGATTGACGTCAGCCGGACCGCGGGCTTGGCACCGAAGAAGCCGACTTCGGTCTTCCGGCCGCACCTCAGCCTGGCGTACAACAACCGTCAGCGCGTCGCCGCCCCGGTCATCGAAGCCGTGGCCGGTCTCCGCACCCTTTCCGCCGTCGAACTCCCGGTCGCGGAAGTTCAGTTGGTGGAGCTGCGTCGCGAAGAGCGGGAGTACCGGTGGGACGTGCAGAAGAGTCTGTCGCTCACGTAGTCCCGCGGTCGTCCAACTCTACGACCGCGACGACCATCTTGCCGATCGCGGTCGGCTGGACGAACCACCTGGCGGTCAGCTCGTCGATGAGCTGCAGCCCACGTCCGCTCTCCAGCAGCTCGTCGTTCGACGTATTCGCTCGCGGCTTGACGCTGTCGGTGTCCGTGCCCGAGTCGTGCACCCACAGAACCGCGGCGTCCCGGTAGACCTCCACGTTCATGCAGTCCGGACCGGGGGTCGTGTGTCGCAGCGCGTTGCCGACCAGCTCGGAGGCGACCAGCACCGCGTCGTTGACGACCGATGCCGACGCGCGGCCGTCGAGCGTCTGGCGAACCTGAGCGCGGGCGAAGGCGAGAGGCTCGGCCTCCTCCGCCAGGTTCACCCACTGGTGACGCACCAGCTCCCGCCGGCCGACGGCGCAGTCCGTATCTGATCCGTACACCGTTCCGTACACGTCGCGTCACGCTCCCGGTCGATGCCTCTGGGATCGACCAGCGTCTCGGCGGACGCGACGCGGCGGTACGCCGTGCCTCCGCCCTTCTACCCACCGCGAGACGGCGGACGAACGGCGGATCGACGGCGTACCGCCGCCATGCCTCCCCCGCGAGGGTCTTCTCAGGGCGGCCCCAACCGCCCGTCCCTCGCGCCAGCCGGGTGCACACCGCAGCAAGGCTCCCCCGCCGGGCCGGCGCGAGGCCCACTTCCGCCGCTTCACAGGAGGCTCTGGTGCTCGCACCGTCCGTCTACCCCGGCTTCGAGCAGGCGTACGTCGACGTGCTCGGCCACATCGTGCGCGATCACGAGTACCGCAATGCCCCGCGCGGCAACGCCAGCCGCGAGTGCCTCGGGCTGAGTTTCAAGCTGACCGGTCCACGCGAGCGCCTGCCCTTTCTGGCCGCGCGCAAGGTCAATCCGGCGTTCCACTTCGCCGAGGCGCTCTGGTACATCGCGGGCCGCAACGACCTCGACATGATCGCGTACTACGCGCCCCGGATGCGGTCGGACTCACGCGACGGGGCGACCGTCAGCGGCTCCGCTTACGGATCCCGGATCTTCAACCCCGTCGGCGACGACACCCTCTCGCCCTTCGACCGCGTCCTGTCGCTCCTGCACGGGGAGCCGGACAGCAAGCGGGGTCTGTTGCCGATCTTCGAGGCGCGTGAGCTGGCCGTCGCCGACAACCCCGACATGTCGTGTGCGGTCGCGCTCCATCTCCTCGTACGCGAAGGCAAGTTGCACATGGTCTGCTCGATGCGGGCCAACGACTGCGACCGCGGACTGCTCGCGGATGTCTTCTCCTTCACGATGATCCAGGAGTACGCCGCAGTCCAACTCGGCCTGGGGCTTGGCACGTACACGCATCACATCGGCTCGGCGCATCTCGGAGACCGGGACTTCGACCGCGTTCAGCGCGTCCTCGCCGAGGCGGCCGACCGCCCGGCCCCGCCCACCTCTCGCTTCCCGTTCCCTCCGATGCCCGCCGACACGACGCCGCAGACCATCGCCACCGTGCTGGGGCACGAGGAGGCGCTGCGTACGAACCAGGTCCAGTACCGGCCCACGGATATCGCCGGACTCGGCCTCCAGCCGTACTGGCAGCAGGTGCTGCTCCTCTTCGAGGCGAAGCGGCAGCTCGTCCACTGCCCCGCCGACCCCGTCGAGAAGGACGTCCTCGCGTCGCTCGACGCGGGCCCGCGCTGGCTGCTCGCCCACCGCTGGCCGTCCCGCATGCCTCGCGGCTTCGGTCCGGTCCGGTGAGCCGCCGCCCCGCCGCGGTCGGCGAGGTTCTGACCAGCGTCGACTGGGGCCGCTGGAGCGTGATCCTCCTCAAGCCCGACTGCGTACGCCGTGGGCTCGTCGACACAGTCCTTGAGCGCATCACCGCCGCCGTGTCCGTGTCCGTACGCGGCCAAATGGACGTGACCGTGACCGACTGGCAGATCCATGTCCACTACTGGGATCTGCTCGTCGGCGCCGACTGGTTCGACTGCTCCGTCCCCGCCTGCCTGCGCAAGATGTACGTCGGCCGGCAAGTGGCCGTCGCCCTCGCCCATGGACCGGCCGGCACACCTCGTCTCGTACGCGACCTGCTTGGCCACTTCGACCCCGCCCGGGCCACGAAGGGCACCCTCCGCGGCGACCTCGGCACCGACAGCCTCGCCGCCGCTCAGGCCGAGGGTCGCCTCGTCGAAAACCTCGTCCACACCTCCGACGACGCGGCCGCCACCTGCCGCGACTTCGGCACCTGGTACGGCGCGAAACGCCACCACCTGCTCACTCCCTGACCCGCACCCGCACCCAGAAGGACCCCGCCATGACGACACCTACTCGCCGCCCGCTTCCCCTGCTCACCACCGAACAGGTCTCCGCCCTCAAGCCCGAGCTGGCCTCGGTCATCGAGTACCGCAAGTCCGGACTCTCCGTGAACCACATCGTGGGCTGCCCACTCGACTGCGGCTACTGCGTACGACACCTCTACGGCAACTTCGAGATGAAAGTGCCGCGCGCCCTGATGACCGATGAGGAAGCCGTCGCCGCGCTCACCGGGCACCGGTACTTCCGCCCGCACCGCACCCCGCTGCAGATCTTCAACCGCGCCACCGACCCAATGCTCCCCGTCGTAAAGCCGCACACCTTCAACGTGCTGCGCCTCCTGGACGAGCAGGACCTGACCAACCATGTACTCGTGATCACAAGTTGGCGAGTCGAACCCGAGGACTGCGCGATCCTCAACAGCTTCAGGAACATCAAGTTAACCGTCCTGGTCACCCATTCCGGCATTGACGACCAGCGGGCGTGTTCCCCCCCGTCGCCCTCACCGGAAAGCTGCTGCCCACGCGGCCCCACAGGCCGGGTGACGGATTCGGGATCCACCCCCACTCCGGGGCCTTCACGTACTCCTCCGACACGTGGTCGCACGCGCCCGGGATGTGCGCGTACTTCGTCTGGGAGACCAGGATCGTGTCCGGCGCGAAGGCGCGCCATTCCTGTCTCTCCGAGGTGGCCCGCCGACGCGCTTGCTCGGCTGTCCTGTCGGGCGGGCAGTCACACACCAGCCCGGGGACGACCTTGCTGCCGCACTCCTCGCAACGCTCTTCCTGCATGCCTCAGTGACCCTAACTCACGTACATCAAGCGGCTTACGTACATCTCGGAGGCCCCTGCTCAGGCCGTACTGGCGATAGCCCTGTAGACGACCTTCCCTTCGTGCTCCTCGAATCCGAGAGCCTGGTAGAAGGCACGCGCGTCCGGATTGACGCGGTCCGTCATCCACTCGACCCGACTGCACCCCGGGCGCGCGTCGGCGATGGCACGCAGCTCGTTCATGAGGCGTACGCCGATGCCCTGACGGCGGAGCGTGTCACGGACGTACAGCTCCTTGAGGAAGAGGGAGTGGGTCGACCCTGCCGAGGGCCACAGGTACGAGTACGCGGCGAGCCCGACGATGTCTCCCGCCTCGTCCTCGACCAGTAGCGCGGAGGCCAGCGGCGGCGACCCGAAGAGCGCTTCCTCCACCTGCGACTGGCGCTCGTCGAAGGGCTGGATGTCGGCATCGGTGGTGCCGTAGAACCGCTCGATCTCCTCGATCAGTTCGGCCACGCCCCGGACGTCGCTCTTCTCGGCGGGGCGGATCGTCACGCTCATCGGCGTACAACTCCTGTCGTTCGTGGTGTGTACGGGGCGGGTTACGGGGACGATGAAGTAGCTGGCCCCAGTGTCCAGCCATGTCGCTGCAAAGAACCCTGGACGTGCCGGATGAGGTACTCCAGGTCTGCGCAGTAGACGGAAGGATTCCGGTACCCGCGGGCCACACTGAAGCGGTGCGGGAGATAGCCACCGCCGCACACCTCCACCACTGGGCAGCTCTGGCACTGCTCGGCGAGGACAGCGTGGCCGCCCTGCCGGTGCAGGAGCTTGGGATGGTGGATGGCGGCGTCGAAGGACTCATTGAAGACGTCGAGCCCGAGCCAGGAGGCGCCCTCCTCGACGGAGCGCAGGGTGTCCACACCCTCGATAGTGCCGTCGGACTCGATCACGACGCTGGAGGGCGGGGCCAGCCCGAGGGTCTCCACCGCACCGCGCGCGCCGGAGCTGAGCGCCACGATGTCCTCCAGCATCCGGACGCTGTGCTGGTACTGGGGCTGGGCGAGCCAGGCGTCGTAGACGCGGCTCATCCACAGCCCGTACTCGGGGACGGTGGGGTCGTGACGTTCCGGCGGGGCCTCGTGGGTCCCGTGCGGCAGCCCGAAGTCGATCACCGGGGGCTCGAACGACGCCAGGTAGTCGTGAACTTCCACCGGATCATTTGCCAGGTCCACCACGGCGAGCAGCCCCGCGAACAGCCGCGGCCTGGACCGCAGCAGCTCGATGCCCCGCACCGCCGAGGCCGCGCTCGACCGGGATGCGTGTGTGAGCCGGTGCCGGTCGTTCGCGGCGGGCGGCCCGTCGAGGCTGACGCCCACGGTGACTGCGTACCGCTCGAAGAGGTCGAGCCACGCCTCCGAGATCAGCGTCCCGTTGGTCTGGAGCTCGAAGAGGACCTCGGTTTCCGCCGGGACGCCGTCCTTCAGCACCCGGAGAAGATGCTCCAGGTGCTGTGGCCCCGCGAGCAGCGGCTCGCCACCATGCAGCACGACGTGGACAGTCCTCAGTCCGTACGTCAATACATGCTCGGCAATCCTCAGGACCGCTGCCCGAGCCACGTCCACACTCATACGCGCCGGCAGACCCTGCCACGCCTGGTCCTGAGAATTGAAGACATAGCAGTAGTCGCAGTTGATATTGCAGCGGTTCGCGACCTTGAGGATGAAGGTATGGAAGGGCGACTGAGGTGACGACGTCATCAAGTGATGGCGGCTACAGCGGCCACGGCCAGATCAGGGAGGCTGCGTGAGCGCCGTCGCCGATCTGGTTCGACGCGGCCTGTTCGGCCGCGAGGCGACGCTGCACACGGGCTGCGACACGGTCCAGGACCTCGGCGCGGGGTCCTGGCTCCGCCGCGTCCGTACGGGAAAACGAAGGAGAGGGAACAGTCGTGCTTGGCGGCATTCAACGCTCCTCGTAATAGGCGCACCGGGCACCAAATATTTATGAACTCGATATGGCACAGAGACAGTTACTGCGGATGACCAGCTGGCAACGTAGCAGTCCCACCGTGCACCACGGCATACCGAAACTGGCCACATGGCCTGGCCCGATGACACGGTCGGAGCACATGTCCACCACATGACCCCACTGGCGGGACCCTGCTCACCCTGCCTGCGCCGCCAGCAACCGTTCGACCTCGCCCACGGCCTCCGCCACCCCCAACTGCCCGTATACGGCGAGGGCTTCCCGCAGTAACTCGTCGGCTCGACCGCGCTCCCCAGCCGCCAGCTCGCAGCGGCCGATCCCCTCCAAGGCACGCGCCTCCTCCAGAGGACACCGAATCTCCCGCGCGAGGCGCAGTGCCTCGCTGAAGTGCACGCGCGCCTCGCCCGACTCCCCCGTGGACCCCAGCAACGTCCCCCAGTGGTTCAACACCTCCGCCTCGCCACACCGATCGCCAAGCTCCCGCAGAATCTCCAAGCTCCGCCCGAGCGCGGCCACGGCGCCCTCTCCGTCCCCGGCGGCTCCACGTGCGGCACCCAGCTCACCCAGCGAGGCTGCCTCTCCGCCTCGGCTACTGAGGTCGCAATAGATGGCCAGCGCCTCCTCCTGCGCGCCCACCGCTTCTGTCGGACGTCCAACCCGCCGCTCCAGTACGCCCAGGTGTCGGATGCTGTTGGCGCGACCGTACTGGTCCCCGAGTTCGGTGTAGTACTCCAGCGCCTGATCGTGAGCCGCGCGTGCGCCCTCGAGGTCACCGGTCAGCCGGTGCACCACGCCCATCTCGTTGAGTGCATAGGCTTGGTGGACCCGATCGTCGAGCTCCCGGTAGATGTCGTACGCCTCACGGTGCCGCCGGGCAGCCAGGCCGTAGTCCCCCATGAGGCAGTGGACGACGCCGAGGTCCCGCAGGGAATTCGCCTCGCCGTAGCGGTCGCTAAGCTCGCGGTAAAGCGTCAGCGCCTCCGTCTGCGTCCCCACCGCCTCGTCGAAGCGGCTGGTTTGCCGGCGCGTCATCGCGAGGTCCGCGAGCGCGTTGGCCTGCCCGAGCCGGTCGCCCAGGTCACGGTGGATGGCCAGGGCTTCTGTCTGCGCAAGGGCGGCTGCTTCGTTGTCGGCCGTCATGTACCAGACGATGCCTACCTGGTTCAGGGCCCTGGCCCTGCCGCGCTGATCACCGACGGCCTCGTACTCCGCCACCGCTTCGTTCAGGTTCTGAGCCGCCTCGGAGTACCTGGCCATGAAGCGGCGTACGACGCCGAGCTCGGCCAGCGCGTCGGCGAGCGCCTGCCGGTCCCCGGTGTGGCGGGCGGCCTCTACGGCGGCACGGTGAAGGCCGGCGGCCTGGTCCCAGGGGCCCGCCTGCCGCAGAAAGGGCGCCATGGCCGCGGCAAGCCGGATGACCATGGAGTGCAGCGCCAGACTGTCTGCCTGCTCAATGCAGGCGAGCACGTTGGCCCGCTCGCTCTCCAGCCACCCCAGAGCATCAGCCCGTGTCCGCAGGGCGGGCACCTCCACGCTCGCCTGGCCGGAGGAGTCGGGCGGAGGCAGAGCGGCCGCGACCGCACCGCCCCGGGCGAGGTGCCTGTTCGCATCGGCGAGAGCGGTCAGGTAGTAAGCGCCCACGCGCTGGACTGCCTGAGCGTGATCCATACCGTCCCCCTCGTCGGCAAGACCGCGGGCGTAGTCACGTAAGAGGTCGTGCAGCCGGTAGCGACTCCCGGGGTTCTCGTCGATCAGATGGTCGTCGTAGAGCGCGTCGAGGTGCTGGCGGGCGTGGGCCACCGAGACCGAGTCAAGCGCGGCACCGACGTACGCATCAATGTCCGCTCCCGGACAGAATCCGAGCCGCCGGAAGAACCGCTGCCGTTCTGGTGGAAGATCCTGATACGAGAGGCCGAACGTCGCGGCCACCGCGCGGTCCCCGGCGCGCATCTCCCCCAGCCGGTCCTGTGCCATCAGCAGCCGCGCCCGCAGATCTTCGGCGCTCCATGCCGGATGATGCCTCAGCCGTGCGGCGAGCAGGGAGACACCCAACGGCAAGTACCCGCAGAGCCGCATCAGTTCTTCCAGTACATCCCCATCGAAACTCTCCGCCGGCCGTCTGCTGAGCTGCGTGAACAGCGAGATCGCGTGATCCGGTGGCAGGGCCTCGACCGCCAGGACCACCTCTTCGTGCACCGCCAACCGCTTGCGACTGGTCACCAGGACGAGACAGCCGATCCCGCCAGGAAGCAGCGGCTCCAGCTGCCGGTAGCTGGCCGCGTTGTCGAGGATGAGCAGCGCCTTCTTGTCGGCCAGCCGGCTCCGCCACATGGCGGCCCGAGCCTGTGTGACCACCCCTGTGTCGTCCCCGACCGGTATTCGCTGCGTGGGCACCCCCGTGGCGGCCAGGAGCGAGGCAAGCGCATCAGTAGCCTGCACCGGGCTCCGCCCTGGGGTGTGCCCGTTCAGGTTCACGAAGAGCTGCCCGTCCGGAAACCGATGCGCCAGCACATGCCCGGCATGCACCGCAAACGTCGTCTTCCCGACTCCCGGCATCCCGTCGATCACGTGCACCGGCAGCGACTCGCCACTCCCCTGGGAGGCTTCCACCGAACTCACCAACCGCGAGAGCTCCTCCGACCGGTTAGTGAACGCCGCGGCGTCCCGCGGCAGCGACCGCAGTACCAGGGCCGCCCCCGGTGGCCCCGTCCCATCGTCCGGCCGGACGAGCGGCTCCGGACCATTCTCCGGCGTGCCGACGTCCGCCAGGGCCGCGAGCAATGCGGACAGACCAACCAGCACCGCTCCCAGCATGGCGAAGGACAGCCAAGGGTGCCGCTGCATCCACCCGAGCCAAGAAGGCCAATGCGACTCCTCCGACACGGCGTTCGTGACGAGCCCCACCAACATCGTCGTCGCCGCACCACCGCCGGCGACAACGGCGATCGCTATGCCCCGCCGCATCCTCATGAGCGCACCGTCTCCGCGCAGATGGAAACGTATGCCGACACCACCCCGGCAAGGTGATCGGCGACCATCACCTCACGGTGGTTGGGCTGGAACCGCACACACAGAACTGCCCTGGACACGTAGACAACCCCCAAGATCGATGCCGCAACCGGTCAAGCGCATCAGCCAGCCCGGCGGCTGGTCAAGGACGCCTCAGGCCAAGCAGCAATACGATCAGCCGACTCCCCGGGTAGCAGATCACTCTGGGCACGCCCATGAGGCATGCCATGTCATCCAGGCCGCGTCCGCCATCCTCCCCCGCCCCAGGCCCGGACGCTCCTCATCGCGCCCCGCGTCTGGGGAGTGCCACAGTCTCGCGCGGCTTGCTTCGCCCTCTCAACGGGCGACGCCGACCTCGGCGACCGCGCCACCGGCCTCGTCGCCAACGACTCCACTGCCCTCTGGGAAACCCTGTCTGCCAACCCGCCCGGCAAGGTCTGCCTGGTGGCCGACAAGCCGGCCCCGAGCTCCTCCCTGACCTTGTCCTCGCCAGCCGACCACCTGCTCCACACATATCGTGCCGCGTCCGTCGTCCTGCACCTCAAGCTGTACCCGTACTACGCCTCCGACGCCACCACCACCACCGACACCCTGGCCTGCCTCCACCGCCTGACCACCGCACCCCCGGCTACGCAGCGGAAATCGGCAAGCGCCTGCGCCAGGCCATCACCACCGGCCGCCTCACTCTGCGCGCCCACCCCTTCTCCTGCGCCCCGCTCCCTACGCGGACATGCCCGCCGACCTCCACGAGGACTTCGCCACCGCCACCCTGACGGTCATGAAGGGCGACCTGAACTACCGCCGCCTCGTCGGCGACCAGGACTGGCCGGCCACAACCCCGTTCGCCGACGTCACGTCGTACTTCCCCGGTCCGGTCGCGGCTCTGCGCACGCTCAAGTCGGACGTCATCACCGGCCTGGCGCCGCAAGCCGTGCAGGAGCTGGAAGTTACCGGGCCCCAGTGGCGTACCAGCGGCACGCACGCCCTGGTCGAGGTCAACTCATAACGCCCGGGGTCGTCCTCAACCGGGCCACGGCCGGAGCCTGTCAGCCCTCAGCCAGCTTGATGCGGGCGAGGATCTCAGCGATCTCCTGAGTGTCCTCGTGGTTCGGCCCGTACACGAGGTTCAGGTCCTCGTGCAGCGGCTGGAGGACGTCGAGAGCATTGGGGACCCGGTTCTCCGCGAGGAGGAGCATGCCGATGCTGCGCCGCAGATCCAGGGCCTCCGGGGAGGCATCGCCGTCGGCTTGGCGGATCTGGTCGAGGACGTCCTGGAACTGACTCAGAGCGGCTGTGGACTGGCCGAGTTCGGCGCGGCAGTAGGCCGCCTGGCGGCGGCATTCCAGGGTGTCCGTGCTGTTCGGACCGGCGGTGCGCGCATACGCCGCGGCCAGGGAATCGAACTCCGACAGGGCTCGGCGGAAGTCGCCGCCGACGATCAGGACTGCAGCGCGGCGCTTGCGGATCCACAGGACGCGCGGATTCTCCGCGCCGAGGCCCGCGGCGGCAGCTCCAGTCACGTCCTGGAGTACTTCCGCCGCCTGTGCGAAGCGGCCCTCGTCCAGGAGCGCGTCGCACTGGGCGATCGCCGCTTTCATCGATTCGAGTACCTGCGCGGCGGCGGGGGCGGGGTGTGCGGACAGGTCGAGGACGGTCGGCGCGGGCGCAGGCGTCTGGGGTTGAGGCTGGGGCCGCGGGGCATAGGGCCGACGGTAGAGCATTGTGGGGTCCGGAGTGTGGGCCGGACCGCCTTCCTCCGCCGGATGCTGCTGCCCGGGAAGCGGGAGGAAGGGAAGCAGCGCTTCGTAGACCTCCTGGGCGTGCGCGGGGCGGTCCTCGGGCTTCTTCTCCAGGAGGGCGAGGGTCAGCCGCTCCAACGGTTCGGGCGCGTCGGGGCGCATCTGCCGCAGGGGCGCGGGGGTGCCGTAGACCTGCTGGTGCATCAGGTCGAATTCGCTGCCGCCCTCGAAGACCGGCAGGCCGCAGAGAAGTTCGTGGAATACGGAGCCGAGTGCGTACAGGTCGCTCTGCGGCGTCGCCTGGGCTGCCTGGACCTGCTCGGGTGCCATGTACTGGCTTGTGCCGACCGGGTTGCCTGTGGAAGTGATGCGCGTGACACCGGTGCGCAGGATGGCGGCGATACCGAAGTCGAGGACTTTCACGGTGCCGTCCTCGGCGACCATGACATTGCCCGGCTTGAGATCGCGGTGGACGACCGGGAGTGCGTGCGCGTGCGACAGCACAGTGCAGATCTGGGCCGCGATCGCGCAGGCCCAGGTGACCGGCAGGGGCTTCTCCGGCTGGATGTACGCCCCCAGGGAGATGCCCTGCACCCACTCCATCACGAGGTACAGCTCCTCGGTGGACTGGTCGAGCACGGCGTCGTAGACCTGGGGGACACCTGGGTGCTTGATCCGGGCGGTGACTCGTGCCTCTCGGCGGAAGCGCCGGGCCAGTTCATCGGATCGCTCGACGGAGGTGATCACATCGGGACGGATGCGCTTCACCGCGACCTCACGGTCCAGGACGATGTCGTAGCCCCGCCAGATCCGGCCCATGCCGCCGCCGGGCACCTCGTGGGTGAGCTCGTACCGACCGGAGATTGGTTGAGGTTGCACACGTCCCCCGTGCTGGTCACCTGCGTCTTGACACGTCTGAAGCTAACCGCTCTGACGCGTTCAGTGTGTCGGGTGTGACAAGTGATCGTCCAGACATGCAGCCAGGCCTGGCCGAAACCGTACGTTTCACGGTCAGCGGGCAGGCCCGGCGGCTGTCCGGAGCCTCGGGTCAGGCCACGTCGTCGAGGCCGACGGACTCCCGGATCATGCGCCACGCGGCGCTGCGCGCACTGCGGTTGAGCGAGCTGCGGAAGTCCGGCTGCGGACTGAAGTACTGGCGGCCCACCTCCGCGGTGAGAGTGATGTGGTCCATCATCTTCTCCTCGAAGACCGGCTCGAAGACGTGCCCGAACTTCTCCTCCGACTCGTTGCCCAGCGCGGCCTGCCGTACGTCCTTGTCGGCTATGGCCTCCTCAAAGGCGGGAAGGACGTCCTTCGTGGTGAGCCCGGTGCCGAACTTGTCGTTGAACCGCTCGATCAGCTCCGAGAGCAGCGACTGCTCCGGCTCCTTGGCACCGCCGGAGCCGTCTCCCATGCCCTTCATCAGGGCGGGCCCTTCAGCGGTCAGGCTCTTGTCGTGCTCACCGGTCTTCTGCACCTTCAGATGGGTGAGGTCGACCTGGCCTATGTCCACCCCGGCGTCCTCGCGGCGCGGCAGCCGGTTGAGCAGGTGGCGGCCGAAGAGGTGGAGGCGCTCCAGTTCCGGGTCGTTGTACGGCACGATCTGCGCGAGGAAGCCGTACATGCGCACGTAGCCGTTGAGGTCGGCCCGGAAGTCCTCGGCTTGCTTCAGTTTGTCCTTGTCGCCCTCGTCTTCCAGTAGTTCGGCGAACCGGTCCCGGGCAGGGTCGGTGAGCCGGTACAGCTCGGCGTGCAGCCTCTCCCACTTGGCGGTGTTGCCGGCCGCCTGATCCTGGGCGGCCAAGTACGCCTCGACGAATGCCTCCATCTCCGCGTCCACGACGATCTCCGCCTTCATAACCTTGCCCTGCGCGGTGTACAGCAGGTTGGGGTCGCTGGGCAGCGTCATGGCCTGTGCGAAGTACGGGATGAAGGCACCCTGTACGTCGTCGGCGTCGTTGACGAAGTCCAGAACGGCGAGGTCACCCTGGGACTTACGCTCGGCCGTCCGGTTGAGCCGGGAGAGCGTCTGCACGGCGGAGACACCGCCCAGCTTCTTGTTGACGTACATCGTCGTCAGCAGCGGCTGGTCGAAGCCGGTCTGGTACTTTTCCGCGACCACAAGGATCCGGTACTCCGGCTTTCCGGGACCGCCACTCTTGATGCTCTTGTCGTCGGCCCGAGTGTAGGCGAACGCCTTCGGCAGCGCGCTCTCGGCCAACCCGCCGTTCTCCTTCGACTCGGTCCGCTCGTCCCCGTCGTAAGTCAGCGTCCCAGAGAACGCCACCAATACACCGATGCCCTGGTAGTCACGGTCCCCGATGTACTTCTTGATCGAGCGCGCCATTTGCACCGCGCTCTGCCGGGAAGCCGTGACGACCATCGCCTTGGCCCGGCCGCCGAGACGGCCGACGGTGTGCTCCTTGAAGTGCTCGACGATCACCTGCGCGTGCTGGGCGACGGTCGAGGCATGGGTCAGCGCGTACCGGGCGAGGAGCGGGTTCGCCTTCGCCCGGTCGACCTCCCGGTCGTCCGGGTTCTTGTTGACCAGTTTCCAGTACGTGTCGTACGTGACGTAGTTCTTCAGCGGGTCGAGGATGAAGCCCTCCTCGATCGCCTGCTTCATCGAGTACGTGTGGAAGGGCCGGTAGGTTTCCTTCCCCTCAACCATGTCGAGCGTCCCGAACAGCTCCAGGGTCTTCGCCTTCGGCGTCGCGGTGAACGCGAAATAGGACAGGTTCGGGCTCTGCCCGCGGTCCGCGGCGTTCTTCTTCAGCCGGGCCTCGGTGCTGCTCGCTTCCTTCCCGTCATCCTCCGCCTCGACCTCTACGGCTCCGGCGTCCTCGGAGTCCGCATCCAGACCGAGGTCGCGCAGAGTCTTGCGGACGGCGGTGGCCGCGTCACCGGACTGCGAGGAGTGCGCCTCGTCGATGACGATCGCGAACCGCCGGCCCTTGATCTCTGTCGGCGTGCGCTGCAGGTAGTCGATGAGTGCCGGGAAGGTCTGCAGCGTCACGATGACGATCTTCCCGGTCTCCTGGGAGAGCGCCGCGGCGAGCTGCTCGGACTTCGACCCGCCCTCCTTCTTCACCTTCACCACCAGGCCGGCGGTCTGCTCAAAGCTACCCACCGTGTCCTGGAGCTGGCGGTCCAGGACGGTGCGGTCGGTGATGATGACGACCTTGTCGAAGACCGGCTTGCCCGGGAACAAACCTGCCGCCACCGCGTCCGGGGCGAGCGTGGAGGCGTCGGTGAGGGTGTGCAGGGACGACAGCCGGTGGGCCAGCCAGGCGATGGTGTTCGACTTGCCCGACCCGGCCGATGCCATCACCAGGTAGTTGTGCCCGGACCCGTGCCGGGCGGCGTGCGCGGTGAGCTCGCGCACCGCGTGCCACTGATGGAAGCGCGGGAAGATCAGCGACCTCTTCGCCTTGCCCTCGCCGTCCTTCTCCTTGTGGAGGTGGACGAACCGCTCCAGCAGCTCCAGCCAGTTGTCCCGCTGCCAGATCTGCTCCCACAGGTACGAGGTCGCGTATGTACCCGGCTCGGTCGCGGATGGGTTCCCTGCACCACCTGGGTGGCCGGGCCCCTCCGAGCCGGTGTTGAACGGGAGGAACCACGTCTTCTCGCCCCGCAGCTGGGTCGCCACGAAGACCAGGTCCGGGTCAACCGCGAAGTTCGCGACCACCCGGCGCGTGAAGATCAGCTCACTGGGGTCGCGCTCGGAGCGATACTGCTTCTTCGCGTCCTCCACGTCCTGCCCGGTGAGCGGGTTCTTCAGCTCGGCGGTGGCGAGCGGGATCCCGTTCAGGAAGAGGGTGAGGTCGAGCCGATGGCCGCGGTCCGCCTGCTTGGTGGCGTACTCCAGCTCCCGGACGACCGTGAGCCGATTGCGGCGGTAGTTGGCGAGGATCGACTCGGACTCGACGAGCGAGGGCTTGAAGTACGCGAGCCGGATCCGGACACCCTGGTCCTTGACTCCATCACGCAGCACTTGGAGCACACCGCCGTCAGCGTCAGCGATCGCCCTGTCGAGCCGCTTCACAAACCCGCGCTGGGCGGCGTTCGGATCTCCGCCGTAGTAACGGAGCAGCTCGTTCCACGCGGTGGGCTGGGTGGCCCCGATGAAGGTGAACAACTGGTTGGTGTCGAACCCGAGCTCGGGCCGGTATCCGGTTGGGCTCGCCTCTTCCCAGCCGTGCTCGCGCATAGCCGCGACTATGGCATCGCCGAAGGCGGACTCGTGATGGACAGGGCTCATGATGCGATCAGTCCTCAATTCCTCGTCCGCTGGCGGTGGATACGTCGAACTGGCCGGTTACGGCTGCGGTGATCAGAGCCTGGCGGCGCTCGACTGCAAGCGCGTTTGAGCGCTCCACCTTGGAGCGAAGAGGTGGGACAGACCTGACCCAGTCTCCGATCTCCGCTTGCTCTCGCAATGCCACATTCGGGATCGGAATCGCTCCGAAGAGATCCCAGCTCCGGAAGTCCACGGCCCGCTCTCGCGTGCTCGTGGCGAAGAGGCCCAGGTATTCAGAGACTGCGAGTACTCGAAGGAGCCTTCCGTAAAAGGCGGGATCACCACCATTGCGTGGGACGCATACGTGGTACACGGGGCTGCAGTTACCGGCAGCCTCGGACATGCCGATCGCGCCGGCGAAGCCGTCGAGCCCATGGATGACGACATCATCCACCTCGACGTGTTGACCCTGGGCATCTGTGCTCGCGCTGAGCGTGTATCCATCAGCGCGCCGAAGCGACCGCGCCGTAACCTGGCCATCCCTGAAGGCGGTGATCACCTCTTCAGTGGGCGCTGCCGGGCGGCTCACCTTCGTCAACAGCCTACGGATGGGGCGCACAGTCAGCCCAGACGCCGAGTTGACGAGCTGGCTGGCGCCAATGTGCCCAAGGATGCGACTGTCGATCCGCTCCTCCAAGAGGGAGAGGATCTCAAGCTTCTTCGCCACCAGGGAGTTGATCTTGCCGACTTCAGCATCAAGGAAGTTGACGATGCGGCACTGCTCCTCCTCAGGGGGCAGCGGAATGGAAAACCGCTTGATGTCCCGCTGAAAGAGATGCGGCACCCCCATACCATCCTTGACCGCGCCAATGTGGCCTTGCATCACATTACTCGCGATGACATACCGCAGGTATGCAGGGTGGATTCCGTATGAACGCAGCACGGCAATAGAGCCGTTGACCGTCGCAGGACGTGGCAGGTCCCGCACGAGATTGACGATGCCTAGTGTGTTGCCGTCCTTGGCGAGGAGAACGTCGCCCTCCCTGAGCTTCAGCTCGGGAGACTCCTCGTACCGAAACTCGGAGATGTAGTTGACGTTGCGGTAATCGATCTGCGGATTCTTGATATTGGGAGTTGCCAGGAAGGCGTACCCTTCCGGCTGATACTCAGCGGCCGTCAGCGCTTTCCAGCCGATACGCGCGTTAACCGTCGCCACCCGATCGAGGCGAGACATGCGCCAGCGGGCCGGGACGGACTCGAATCCGTTCGTCATTCAGTCACCTCGCCCAGAAGCGTCTGAATCTCCGCCTCCAGGGCCTTCAGCTCAGCGTCGATCTCCGCCAATGGCCTCGGCGGCTGGTACGCGTAGAAGTGGCGCGTGAGCGGGATCTCGTAGCCAATCTTGGTCTTGTCGTGGTCGATCCACGCGTCCGGGATGTCGGGGAGGACCTCGCGCTTGAGATATTCCTCGACATCCTCCTCCAGCGGCACGTTCTCGTAGTCCCGCAGCTCCGGATCAGGTTCGTCGGCCCCGCCCTTCAGCGTCTGGGTCTCGCCCTCCGGGTCCTTCACCCCGACCGCGTCCCTCAGCGCCTTGTTGAACGGCGCGCCCGTGGGCCAGGTCAGCCCCGCCGCGACCACGGCGTCCTTCATCGCCACCCACGCTTCCGACTTCGTCTGCCACTGCTGGCCGATCAGCGGCTTCAGGGCCTCGACGAACGCCCCGGCCGCCTCCAACTTCTGGACTGGCTTCGATGCAGCGAGCGCGGCCAGTGCTGTCTCGGTGACCTCGAAGCGGAGCTTGAGGGGGCGTTCGATGGTGATGCGGTGGTAGCCGAAGTCCTCGTTCTTGAAGACCTTGACCTTGTTGTGCAGCGGGTGCTCGGCATTGCTCGCGACATCAAGGGCCTCCCCGTACAGGCGGGTCAGTTCCTCGATCTGCTTGTCGTCGATCTCCTTCCGCTTGTCGCCGAGGGACTTGCGCTTCTTGACGAAGTGTTCGCGTGCGTCGAGAAGGACGACCTTGCCCTGGTGGCCCGGGGTCTTTCGGTTGGTCAGGATCCAGAAGTACGTGGAGATGCCGGTGTTGTAGAAGAGCTGGTCGGGCAGGGCGACGATGCCCTCCAGCCAGTCGTTCTCCAGGATCCACTGGCGGATCTTGGACTCGCCGGACTCTGCGGCGCCGGTGAACAGCGGGGAGCCGTTGAAGACGATGGCGATGCGGCTGCCGCCCTTCCACCGGCCCCGCTCGTCCGGGCCCTTCGGCGGGACCCACTCGGCGGGCTGGCGCTTGGAGAGCATGTGCTGGAGGAAGAGCAGGGAGCCGTCGTTGATGCGCGGCAGGCCGGCGCCGAAGCGGCCGCTCTCGCCAAGGGTCTCGTACTCGTGCTCTACCTCGTCCTTGACCTTCTTCCACTCCACGCCGAAGGGCGGGTTGGCGAGGAGGTAGTCGAACTTGGTGACCTTGTCGGGGTCGTCCCTGTCCTCTTTGTGTCCGTCGTTGCTGAAGGAGTTGCCGTACTTGATGTTGTCGGGGTCCTGGCCCTTGATCATCAGATCGGAGCGGCAGATCGCCCAGGACTCGGGGTTGAGTTCCTGGCCGTAGACCTTGACCGTGGCGTCCTGGTTGAAGGCGCGGATGTGTTCCTCTGCGGCAGTGAGCATGCCCCCGGTGCCGCAGGCCGGGTCGAGTACGGTGCGCACCGCGCCGGGGATGGTGAGGGCGTCCTCGTCCGGGGCGATGAGGAGGTTGACCATCAGCTCGATGACTTCGCGCGGGGTGAAGTGCTCACCGGCGGTCTCGTTGGACTGTTCGGCGAAGCGGCGGATGAGTTCCTCGAAGACGTATCCCATCTGGTGGTTGGAGACCACCAACTTGGGCTGCCCCTTGTCGTCGAGGACGATCTCGCCATTCTCATTACGCTCGACAGGACGCAGGTCCAGGTCGGCGAAGCTGCCCATCACCTTGTAGAGCAGCTTCGCGTCATGGAGCTTGTTGATCTGGCGGGCGAACTCGTACCGCTCCAGGACTTCCCGGGCGTTGGGCGAGAAGGCCCCGACGTACTCGATGAGGTGCTCGGCGGCGTGGCCCGCGTCACCCGCGATCTTCTTCAAGGTGTAGGTGCTGCTGTTGTAGAAGGTGAGGCCCGAGGCACGGCGCAGGAAGCGGTCGGCGTCGATGTCCTCCCGGTCCTTCAGGGCAGCAGCTTGTTCGACGACCTTGTCCTTGGTGGGCTCCAGAACACATTCGAGGCGGCGCAGCACGGTGAACGGCAGGATGACCTTGCCGTATTCGGACTGCTTGTAGTCGCCTCGCAGGAGATCGGCGACGGACCAGATGTGGTTCGCCAGCTCGGTGTGCTTACTGCTGTTCAACGGGTTCCTTCCACGGCGGCCACCGGTGCCGCTTCGGCCGGTGGGGCTATTGATTCTGCGGTATGCCTCGTGTGGCGTCAGTCAGTTCGCGTCATGGTGTTGACGTACGGCCGAGTGGCGGGGGCAGAAGCGCGCCACCGGTGAGTCCACTGCGGAGGTGTCGTGTGCTGGCGTTGGCGAGGTGGGCGACGCGTGCTCCGGCGGCGGTGAGGGCGTGCAGGCGGCGGAAGGCTTCGCCGTACTGCTGCTGCTCGGCCAGCGAGAGCAGGGGTACGCGCAGGCGGCGTGCGTCGATACGCCGGAGGGTGCTGCCGGTGGCGACGCTGTAGACGTTCTCGTCGGCCGAGAGGAATCCCGCCAGGAACCACGGGTCGAGGCGGTCGGGGTCGGGCCGGACGAGCCAGAGGTTCGGACCGAGGAGGCTGCCCGCGTCCGTCGCGTCGGCGACGCGGACGGCGGTGCCGGTGCCGGTGTCGTGCAGCAGCTCGGGCAGGAGGACGTCTCCCGCCAGTACCTCGATCGCTGCGGCTTTCTGGCTCTCCGGGAAGTACCCCGAGGCTGGGTGGCCTGCGGTGACGTCCGCCGCAGTGAGCATGGGGGCCGCATCAGCCACCACCGTGCGGTCCGGGGCAGCCTGCTGCCACGCCTCGCGTTCGGCTCGCGTGGCGAAGCGCCCAGGGACGGTGCCGGCGCGGTGCAGGGCGAGGGCGGCACCACGGGCCAGGTCGGCCACGGTCGCAGTGCGCCAAGTACGGGCCTGCTCTCCGGCCGCAGGCCAGGTGTCTTCGCGGTTCAGGGCGGTCAGCTGCGCCGTGGCCTGAGCGAGTTCGGCGCTCACCTGGCGGATGTGTTCCGCGAGCAGTCTGGGGCTGACGGTGACCGTGGCCGCGCGGGTGTGCCGCGCGGGCGTGAGGTCGGTGGCGTCGTCGAGGAGGTCGATGGCATTGACCGTTCGCGCGATGCCGGGCTCGGTTTCGAAGGTGCCCGGCGCGCCGACGTACGTCCGCCAGCGGCGCATCACGGCCTCGCGAAGACCACTCTCCTCCGTCTTCTTCCTGCCGCGCGGGCTTCGAGGGCGCGGCTCCGGCAGCGCGTCGGGCGCTGCTGCGTCCAGGAACAGGACCGATCGTGTCTCCGGCCCCTCCTGGTCCGGCTTCTGCACCACCCATAGGTGTAGCCCGACGTGGAGGGGCGGGGCCATACCGGCGGGCAGCGCGATCACGGCCTGCACGACACCTCTCCGAACCAGCTCGGCTCGGATACGACGCCCCGATGCGCGTTCCGCCGATCCCGGCGGGAGGACCAGGAGCGCCCAACCGCCGGGCTTGAGGTGGCTCAGGCAGTGCTGGACCCAGGCCAGTTCGGACTCGCCCTTCGGCGGGACCCCGTACTCCCAGCGTGCGTCGTAGGCGAGTTCGTCATGGCCCCAGTCGCGGTCACCGTACGGCGGATTGCACAGCACCGCGTCGGCTTGAAGTTCGGGGAAGGCGTCGTGGCGCAGGCTGTCCCCGTCCCGTACCTGCACCTTGCCGGTGGGGGCGAGCACCCCCAGCCGCACCACGGCTTGTACGGCCTGGACCGTCATCGTGTCCTGCCCGGCCAGTACGGACGCGCCTCGCTCCGCCGCGGCGACGAGGAAGGACCCCGTGCCGCAAGCCGGGTCGAGCACCGTCTCCGGGAAGGCATCCGTGGCCTCGGCCAGGAGATCGGCCATAAGGTCCACCAGCACGCCTGGGGTGGCATAGGCGCCGCGTACTCCCACCTCGTCCCGAGGCAATTCCGCTAGAACGTCGAGGACGGCCACAGCCCCGGACTCCTGCACTCCTCGCACCACGGCACGCAACACCGGCTCGGCCTCCTTTCCGGGCTCGGCGCACGTGGCTGCTCCTGGCACATCGGCCGCATGATGTCTCACAGCCGCGTGGATGGCGCTCAACAGCGCCTCCGTCTGAAGAGCGAGAAGTTCCTCCCGTGCGTTCGCCCCCATGCGCTCCAGAGCGAGCACCACCAGATTCAAGTACGCCTCGGACTCGGCGCCGTCCGGACGTCTGCGCAGCTCACCCCTGAGATCGTCCAGCGGCGATCCGGCCGGCAGCTGCCCACGGCCTGCCAACCAGCTCTCCACGGCTCGCAGGTCGTACAGCGGGCTGGCATCACTGCCGCCGCTCGGAGCCGGAAAGTCCGCGTGTCGCCGCCGCCAGTTGCTCACGGTGGCTCGCGTAACTCCCGCAAGGCGTGAGATCTCTGCCGCGGTCACGAACGAAGTCGGTTCCGGCGTGTCAGACATCAGTGCTTCCCGTCGCTGGCTGAGGCGTCCTGTCGAACTGAAGCCACTGTACACAACCCACGAAACTCGATAAGCCGTTTGACGGAGCTTTCACTACATGGTTCTCTTGAGGTGCTTTCACTGGGGCGGCCAGGACGACTCACTTCCCGCCTGCCCTGCCCGCGCACTCTCTCGTTCCGCCGCTTTCACGCCCCTCCCGCCCAATCCCGAGCGCATGAAGCGCATGAATCGCCCCCTGGAGGTCCCCTTGGCAACCACCACGAAGCGCACCCTGTACAAGCTCGACGGCGTCGCCCCTACCGTCGAGGCCATGTTCGACGCCCTCGACCACGACCAGCTCACCTCCCTGGACGCCGCCATCCGCCTCCCCGAGGACTGGCAGACCGTGCCCTCGCTCGTGGTCACGTCCCCCATGGAGAAGACCGAGGCGTCTTGGTGCTCGGATGCATCCCGCTCCACGGGGGTGGAGATCTCCGAGCCGGTACGGCGCCCGGCCTGCCTGCACCTGCTCGCCGTAGACGGCCAGGTCTATGCGGTCGGCTACGACCAGGGGTACCGGATGATCCCCGAACGCCTGAAGGACAAGCGCTTCGGACTCTCTTTCGCCATTCGCAAGGTGAACCCGATGCAGGTCCAGGACCTGGTCTCCCAGGCCCTCGGAGAGGCCAGGACCGACATCACCCTCGTGCCCGGCGGCACGCCGGTACTCAGGCTCGGTGTCCAGGAGCACGCTCAGATCGTCCGGCGCCTGGGCGGAAAGGTCGACGGTATGACGCTCACCCGCTCCCGCAGCGGTCGCGGCAACCTCGTCAGCGCAGACGGCGGGTGCGGGCTCCGCCTTCCCCTCGGCATCGACCGGGAGGACCTGATCGCCGACATCCGCGAGGTCGCACGCGTCTGCCGCGACACGGCGCCCCAGCCCGCCCTGGAGTTCGTCGAGCACATCGTGCCCGTGAAGGACCAGCCCACCCGCGACCGCCTTGACCAGGCACTCGACGAAGCCCTCGGCAAGCCCGCCGACGGCCGGATCGCCGCCGCGATTCCCCCGGCCCGCTGGGAAGATCACTCCGCCGCCCGCGCCTTCCACATCAAGATCGGCAGCCGTGACGGGCAGCGCTTCGACGCCTTCGACCTCGACTACGTCCTGGACCGGGCCCGGATCCAGCGGGCGGGCCAGCGCCTGGAGGCCCTGCAGCAGGGCACCGTCAAGCTCTACAGCAGCCACAAGGCCACGCCCCAGGATCTGATCGCCACCACCGAGGCTCTGCGGTGGATCGAGGCCAGCCTCTCTCTCGGCTCCCGCCAGTTCTGCCTCCTGGACGGCGAGTGGTACGAGATCGGCGCGGAGTACCTGGACACGATCAGGAGCACCGTGCAGCGTCTCTTCCGCTCCCAGCCGTCGGTCGATCTGCCCCCGTGGGACCTCGACGCCGCCGACGAGCGCAAGTACAACGCCCACGTCCCCGACCAGCGGCGGGGCTACGTCTGCATGGACCGCAAGAACGCAAAGAACCCGCTCAGGACTACCACCGGGATCGAGATCTGCGACCTGATCACCCCCGAGAACACCCTGGTCATGGTCAAGCACGCGCACGGTGGTTCCGACGCCCTCAGCCACCTCTTCAACCAGGGGCTCGTCGCCGTACAGATGCTGCGGCAGTCGGCCGAGGTGAGGGGCCAGTTCGCCCGCCGCGTCCGCGAGGAGAGCAAGGGGCGGCACGAACTGCCGGACGACTTCACCCCCAAGCACGTCGTGTTCGCGATCCTGCTCAAGCGCGGCACGGCACTGACCCCCGAGACGCTCTTCCCCTTCTCCCAGGTCGCCCTCGCACAGGCCGCCAAGGAGCTGGAGCGCCAGGGGGTGACGGTGGAAGTCGTCGGCATCCCCGAGGCAGCACCCGCGGCCGGCGCCAAGCCGCGGTTCCGCGCCGCCGCGTAGCGAGGCGTGGGCCCCGCTGCCCGCCGGCCGGCCCAGCGCATGCCGCCGCCGTCAGCTCCAGGCGAGTTGACCGGTCGGCGTCTGGGTGCGGGGCGCCGGTACGCCGTCGGCCGGGTGAGCGATGCGGTGGGTGAGGGCGGTGTTGCGGCGCTGGGTGCGGTTGTTGGCGATCGCTCGCTCGACGGCCTCGGTCTGACCGATCAGCATGACACCCTGCCGGGCGCGGGTAACGGCGGTGTAGAGCAAGTTGCGCTGGAGGAGCATCATCCCGGCAGCGTTAATCATCGGGACGATGACGTACGGGTACTCGCTGCCCTGGGAGCGGTGGACGGTCACGGCGTAGGCGTGGACCAGCTCGTCGAGGTCGGTGAAGGGGTAGGTGGCTGCCTCGCCGTCGTGGAAGGTGACGGTGAGCTGGTGGGTCTCAGTGTCGACAGCGGTGATGGTGCCGCTGGTTCCGTTGAAGACGCCACTCTCACCTCGGTGAGGGTTGTTTCGGATCTGCTGGACGCGGTCGCCGAGGCGGAAGGCGGTGCCACCGTGGTAGTGCTGGGGCTTGTCGTCGTCCGGCGGGTTGAGGCTGTCCTGGAGGCGGAGGTTGAGGTCGGTCATGCCGGCGATGTTCTTCTTGCCCGGGCAGAGGACCTGGATGTCCTGCGGGCTGGCACCGAAGCGTTTCGGCATACGGTCGGTGACCAGGTCCACCACACGCCGGGCAATGTCCTCGGCGATGGGAACGGGCCAGTTCCAGAAGGCCTTGGGGTCGTCCTTCGGCAGCTCGCCGCGCAGGATGCGGTGGGCGTTGATGACGATCGCGGCGCTGTCGTCGTGCTGGCGGAAGACCTTGGTGAGCCTGATGCGCGGGATGTCTTCGACGTCGAGCAGATCGCGCAGGACCCGGCCGGGGCCGACGCTGGGCAGCTGGTTGATATCGCCGACGAGCAGCAGGTGGCAGCCGTCGCGGACGGCTGCGAAAAGGCGGCGGGCCAGAGCGAGGTCGAGCATAGAGGCTTCGTCGACGACCACGAGGTCGGCGCTCTCCAGAGCGCCGGCGTGGTCGAAGAGGGAGTCCCCGTCGGGCGGCCGGATGAGGCGGTGCACGGTCATCGCCGGCTGGCCGCAAGTCTCCTCCAGCCGCTTGGCGGCCTTCCCAGTGGGCGCGGCCAGCACGACAATCGCGCCGGCCTCGTCGGCGATGTCGACCAGGGTGCGCAGAGCGTGGGTCTTGCCGCAGCCTGGGCCGCCGGTCAGGACGGAGAGGGGGCGGGTCAGGGCAGCGAGGATCGCGTGGTGCTGCTCGTCGGTCAGCCCGGCTGATTCCTGGGTGGTGAGCGCGGCCAGCCGCTCCGCCCACGGCGCGAGGTCGGCCAGCGAGGAGGCCGTGGAGCCGAGTAGGCGCCGTACATGAAAGGCGAGTTGAGTCTCATCGCGGTGCCGGTGCGGCAACATGGCGATCTCGATGTCCGCCACCGCGTCGCTGCCGTCGAGCACAGGAAGCGGAAGCGTCTCAGTGACCACCTCACCCTGGCCGCGCAGCGCCTCCAGGGCATGGCGCAGCACCGCGTCCTCAAGGATCTCCGCGGTGGCCGGGTCGTCGTCGGTGAGCAGCTGGCAGGTGCGGGCGATCAGTACGCGCACCGGCAGGTGGCAGTGGCCGCTCCCGCCAGCCTGATCGAGTTCGTGCAGCAAGGCGGCCTGGAGGCGGGCGTCGCCGTGCTTGGGGATGCCTACGGCGAGGGCGATCTTGTCGGCGTTGACGAAACCGACGCCGTGCACGTCCCGGCACAGCTGGTAGGGGGTGCGGCGGACAATGCGCATCGGGTCGTCGTCGGTGTCGGCGTACGCGGTGTAGATCTTCACCGCGAGTGCCGGGGTGATCTGAAGCCCTTGCAGGAACACCATGATCTCAGCGATGGTCTTCTGTTCCTGCCAGGCCGCGGCGATCCGCCCCAGCCGGACCTGTCCGATTCCGTGTACCTCAAGGAGCCGCTGCGGTTCGGCATCGATGACCTTCAGGGTCTGCTCACCGAAGGTGTCCACGATCGCGGAGGCGAGGACTGGTCCGATGCCGCGGATCAGCCCCGAGGCGAGATAGAAGCGGATCGCCCTCTCGTCGGCCGGCATCGTGCGTTCGCACTGCTCGGCCCTGAACTGCCGCCCGTATTGCGGGTTGTGGGTCCACGAGCCACGCAGCCGCAGACTCTCCCCGGGCTGCGCGCCGAAGAGCGCTGTACCGAGCGCCGTGATGCTCTCCTCGTCGCCTGTCGTGGCGGTCAGCCGCAGCACTGTGCGCTCGTTGTAGCTGATGTGCAGCAGATGATCGACGACGCCCTCGACCACATCAGGGGCGTCCAGCGGGACTTGGTGGGGCACGCGCTCTCTCCAACGGATGCGTACGGCGAGCCGATCACGCCATGCCTGGGATACGACAAGGTCAGCATGAGTCCCAGGACAGCGGCCTGTCGTGCGCTTGAAGGATTCTCCTCACCTGAATGAGCGACATCGGCGAAGGGAGAGGGCCGACGCCCAGCCCAGCGGGCTTCGGCAGGGCCTCACCGACGTATACGGGCCGGGCATGGGCAAACCGCTGACAACGCCGCCCGAATTCACGACGATGCCCCCCCCATGGTCGCCGTCGGCCCATCCACGGGGGCTTCCGCTGCTGATCACTATGGGTCATGTGCGGCATCCGGTCGCACTCGAAACACTCACGAGGTACACCATTGGGTCGTGACGCCGTTCAGGGCTCCCGGACGAGCAACGGTAGGACGCCGGGGTGTCGCTCACCGAGAGCGGCGCCCCTCGGGACAGGTGTGTTTGTTGTGGCCATATGCGCCACAGGCGCTGCATCGGTAATGTTCGTTACGACCGCTCGGCGCCTCCGACATGCCGGGCCTGAGGGTACGTTGGCAGCGAGCGAGTCGCTGGGACATCCTTTCCGCGACGGGTCCCTGGGGCTTGGCGGCGAGCGCCTGTTGGAGGACGTATTCGGCCTCATTGTTCAGGCCGTCCTTGATTAGCGCGATGGTGAGGCGGTCGGCGACCTTTGGGTCTGTGGATCCGGCTGACACAGCCAGACGCCACCAGTTCACGGCTTGCTCCAGATTCCCCTGCTTCTCTTGTCTCAGGCCGAGTTGACCTGTGAGCAAAGCTAGAGTGCGGAGGTCGCCGGCTGTCTGAGCGGTCTCTACGAGAGAGTTACGCAGTCGCGGTCCGTCCTGTGCCGCTAGGCGACCATGCCTGTCCTGTTGCCAACTCACAGCGAGCAACGTGTGTGCGAGCGACAGGCGCACTGTCGGGGTCATGGCGGCAAAGGCGCTTGTCAGGGCCTCGGCGCTCGGGGATAGGCAGAGGTATTCGAGGTACTCGCGCCATGCTTCCTCATTGTCACGCTGGAGACTGAGTGCGGTGAGGAATGCGGTGAGTACCTCGTCCCGACGCCCTTTCTGGTAGCGAAGTGATCTCGCGAGACCCAGCCATGCCCGTCCAGTCCCGGGGTCACCTGAGGCGGACAGCCGTTTAAGGGCGGTGTGGAACATGCTCTCGATCTGCGCGAGCGTGTGGGGATCGCGGTCCCATTCCGTCTCGGCCTTCGCCAAGGCGGTCTCGGCTTTGTGCAGCTGCTGGCGGCCTTTGCGGTCTTCCTGGGCAACCGACCGTGTCGACGCGGGACGCGTGAGGATCTCACGGGTGAGCCGGTCAGCTGTGGACGCAAATTCCGAAGACGGTCCGTGAAGGGTGTCTGCGCTGACTCCGAAATCGGCGAGGTTGAGTCGCAGAAGGATTCGCGGAACTGGAGACAACTCGGGCACGTCCGCCGGGCATGCTACTGGGGTGCCACCGTGGCGTCGGCTCAGGGCGACTATCCTTGGGCTGAGCACCGCTGCGTTCTGCCGCGGCAGGTATCCGGCACGCACACCTTGAAGGTAGACGGCGACGGCGTTCGGATCATGCGGATTCTGCGGCTCCGGAACGAGCTCGGCGACGCATGGCTGGCCTGGTGTCATGTTGGCGACCGCTTGGCGGATGGCTTCGGCGCGAAAGGACTCGCCCACGACCTCGATCTCGGCCTCACCGGCGGGGAAGGCGTAGGGGAGCTCGTTCGTGGCAGACGTCGGCTGAGACGCTTCCGTCGGAGCCGGTGAACGTTCCCGCTTGTGTCTGAACCTCATCGCACGCCTCCTTGAACCATGGATGTCCAGACTCATAGGGCTGCTGCTTTCCGAAGGGCCCGGTACAGGAGTGCGGGATCGCCGAGCCGGCGGCGCAGCTGCCGCTCCAGCCCGCCGATCGGGTAGAGGTTCTGCGGGGCCCGTTTGTCCTTGTATTCGGTCGAGGCGTACCGGCACAGCGTCGTCTGGGACTGGTTGGCGAGTGCGATTGCCAGTGTGGTCGGCAAGTCCGCGCTGCACTCGACGCGTACGATGCCGGCCCACGGCGCTCCGGGGCCGCATGGGAGCCGCAGGTACCAGGCATGACGGTCCCAGCTGGTGCCCATCAGGAAGATTGGGGTGCGCTGCCCAGGCCCCAGCGTGCCGATCATGGCGTGGAGCTCTGGCGGCAAGTACTCGGCCCGGTGCGATTTGATGAATCCGATCGCTCGTGGCAGATGCTGTCGGCCGCGCAGCGGACCGTCGATGACGAGCAGGTCGTCGTCCTCGGGTACGCCCGCGTTCGCGAGGGCCGCGCGGGCCGCGACTGCGGTGGTCACCTCGATCTCGCCGAGCTGGCGTTGCAACGCCAGCGGGAGTGCGTCGCCGTCGTCGGAGGCGGTGAGCTGCACCAGGTAGCGTCCGGCGTGCGTGTGGACGTCCGCGGCGTGCGCGGATGCGGTGAACAGGCTGCGGCGGACCTCTGTTGCGGTGAGACGGGCCGAACTGCCGATGCAGCATATGACGCCGGCGGCATAGGAGGCGCAGATGCCGGGCGCGGCGGACGTCGCGGCCGTGCCGTTCGTGGCGGGCAGTTCGTCGATCCAGAGGCGGGCGTCGACGCGACGGATCCCGTCGACGAAGAGTACTGAGGTCGGGGTAGCGATGGCGGATTCGGCATCGATCGGATGCCACGATGCGGCGGGCAGTTCTACGTCGAATACGACCCGGGCGGTGGACTCGCGGAGGTCGGTGTCGGCGCTGGTTCCGTAGGTCGGGTCCCACGTGTCGACTGAGAAGCGCATTCCGTCTGCGGCGACGAGCTGGGTCACGGGGCTGGTCACGGCCCCTCCCGTTGTACGGAGGAGGTCCGCTGGTCGCGGTGGACGGCGAAGCAGGTCGGTACCCGTTCGGCCAGGGCGCTGACGTGCGTGACTATGCCGACCATCTGGTCCCCATGGGTGGCGAGTTCTTCCAGAGTCGCGGCGACCATCTCGAGTGTCGCCTCGTCTAGCGTGCCGAACCCCTCGTCGAGGAAGATCGACTCCAGTCGGGCTGCGCCGGCCGCGGCCATGGTCGACAGCTGTGCCGAGAGCGCGAGGGCGAGTGCGAGGCTCGCCTGGAACGTCTCACCGCCGGACAGTGTCTTGACCGGTCGGCGGCTGTCCGCGTCGGTGTGGTCGATAACGATGAAGTTCCCGTCGTCGTGGGTTAGCTCGAACTGCCCGCCGGACAGCTCGGCGAGTGTCCGGGAAGCGTCGGCGACGAGCGCGTCGAGGGCCGTCGTGACGAGCCAGCGGGGGAACCCGTCCGAGCGCAGGAGTTGCCCGAGCGTGTTCGCCACCTGGTGCCTCTGCTCTGCGTTCTGCCGCCGCGCGGCGAGCTTTGCGGCCTGTTCTCGCCGATCGATGAGCCGCCGCACTTCCTGCCGAGCTCCTTCCAGCGCTGCCGCGACGGCCGGCTCGGCCGCCTCGATGAGCGGCCGTCGCGGGCCGGGGGCCACGTGATGGGCGGCGAGGACACTGGCGAGCTTGTCCTCGGCGGCGGTGAGCTGGTCTTGGGCCCTTGCCAACGCTTCCTGTGCGCTGGGAAACGCTAGCTCGCGGGTGGCTGCGGCGTTTGCGGCCCAGGAGAGGAGGGTTGCCCACGCTGTGGCTAGATCGTTGCGGGCCAACACCGGTGCCTTGAGCGCGACGAGTGGGTCGCGAACGTGCTCAAGCGTCGACCAAGCCGCCTGCACTTCCCCGCGGACGCTCGCCGCGGCCCTCTCGGCGCTCGCGCTGGTGGTCCGTGCACCCAGCAGGCGTGTGTCCGCCTCGAAGGCGGTTGTTTCCAGCTGCTCTCGATGAGCGAGCGCGGCGGTTATCTGCTGCAGAGTCGGGGTGTCGGTGAGGGTGGAACGCAGGGCGGCGATCCGGCTGGTGAGCGTGTTCAGATCACTCGTGGCCTGCTGCTCGGTCCCGGACGCCTTCGTCGACTCGTCGTGTAGCCGCTCCACCTCGAGCTCGGCCCGGGCGAACGCTTGCTCAGCCGCCTCGAGGTCGGGTGCGGTCAGCGGGAGGGGCAGCGTCATGACCTGCTGCTCGCACACCGGGCACGCCGCACCGACCTGCAGGTTCGGCCGCAGTGCCGCGGCGAGATTGGACCGTGCCGTTGCTTCCTGCGCCTGCCGCGCCTGCCGAGCGGACTTTGTGGCTGCCTCCAGGGCGGCGGTTCCTTCAGCGAGTGCCGCAGCATGGTGCTGCTGCAACGCTTGCGCTGCGGGCAGGCTGCTCTCCGCCTCAAGGAGCTCCGCGTGGTCGCGGCGGGCTTGCTCGAGTGGAGCCCGGGGCGGTTCTGCTGCGAGCTGCTCGCGGGCGGCTCCGTCGGCCGCCTCGGCCGCAGCGAGCGCCTCGCGGGCAGCCTCGACGGCCATCCTGGTGTCGTGTTCTTTCCTGCCGAGATCACCGAGCCCGGCAGGGACGGCAACCGCCTGCAGCTGGTCCCGCTCTCCGGTCAGCTGGGCGCACGCCTTTTGAGCCTCGGCGACCGCTGCGCCATGCTTTCCGAGTTGGGGGAGCGCCGCACCGACCTGATCAGCGACCTTTTCCAGCGCGGTCACTCGGTCCTGGGCTGCCTCTTGGGCGTATTCGGCCGCATCGGCAAACTCCTCAAGCTGCTGGGTGCAGATCTCGGCACGCAGTTCCTGGCTCTTGGCCTCTGCGTTCGCCACCTGCGCGATTCGGGTATAGACCTCCAGCCCAAGCAGCTTGACGAGGATGTCCTGCCGCTTGGCTGGCTTTTCGTGCAAGAACTCGGCAAAGTCACCCTGCGGCAGCACCACGCAGGTGGTGAAGTGCTCGAACGGTAGACCGAGCAGTTCTTCTACTGCATGCGTGACTTCGGAGTCGGCGGCGAGCACCTCTGTGTCGTCGTCAGGCGTACCGAGGGCCTTGGGGTCGGCGAGCCGTTCCAGCCGAGCGTTCTTCACATTGACGCCGCCAGCGGCGGCCCGGCGCAGCTCCCGGGCGGCGACGTAGCGGTGTCCGGCAAGGTCGAAGACGAGCCGGACGGTGCCCCGGTTGGTGGTCGGCGCGAGCGCGTTCGCAACCATACGTCGGTCATCCCAGCGAGGCACCGATCCATACAGCGCAAATGTCATCGCGTCGATGACGGTGGATTTGCCTGATCCGGTGGGGCCGACGAGCGCGAAGTAGTCAGCCTCGCGAAAGTCAACCCTGGCCGGGTCTCGAAACGAGGCGAAGCCGTTCATCTCTAGCAGCACTGGTCTCATCGATGGATACCTCCTGCCGTCAGGCGTCACCGGCCGTGACCTGGGCGTGGAGCCTGGCGAATAGTGCTTCGACCCGCTCGTCGACCAGCTTCCGGGCGACGCAATACTCGTGGAGCAACTCGGCAGGACTGCGTTCCACGCCGTTGGCCGGTGTGGACGGCCGGGCAGTGTTCACCGGTGCGGCGAACTCGGGATCGATGCGCACTTCCAACGCGTTCGGGAGCAACTCCTGCACGTCCTTCCGTAGACCAGCGCGCGTTGATTCCCGTACCAACACCCTCAGGTAGTCGTCGCCGAACGCGTCAGCGCTCTCGGCCAGCTCATCAACGGTGCCGTGCACAGTGCGCAGCCGTCGACCCGAGTTGATCGGCACCTCGGCGGCGATGTGGGCCGGCGTGCCGACCTCAGCCTCAACGACGAGCACCCTGGAGGGGTTGTCCTGCTCGCCGAAGTCGAGGGCGATCGGGCTGCCGCAGTAGTGCACAGGGCACGGCGCAGGCAGCGACTGGCGGCGGTGGAGGTGTCCGAGTGCGACGTAGTGCGCGTCTGGTGGGAAGGCACCGGCGGGTACCCAGTAGTCGAAGATCGACTGGGCTGAACGCTCACCTCCGCCGAGAATTCCCCCAACTACGGTTAGGTGCGCCGTAATCAGGTTGACCGCGTCATCGCGGAAGCCGACCGTGAGCGCGGCGAGCAGGTCGCGCACCAGCTGGTCGTAGCCGGCCGAGCTTTCAGCAGGCGTTTTCGTGACAAGCTCGGCAGCACGTACCGCGTAGCGCTGGGAAAGGAACGGCAGCATGGCGACGGTGACCGGTTCTCCGGTCGAGCGGGCAGTGAACTCGACCAGGCCGCCGTCGGCCGCGGTGCGGGCATTGCCGACCCAGGTGATCCCAGCGCTCGCCATGAGCGGCCGGTAGGCGTCGAAGGTGGAGGCGTGGTCGTGGTTGCCGGCGATCGCAAGGACCTCGGCGCCAGTGCCTCGCAACGCGAGCAGTGTCTGCACGACGAGCTGCTGGGCGTCCGCGGTGGGGGCGGATGACTCGTAGAGGTCTCCGGCGATGATGACAGCGTCGACCTCGTGGTCGCGTGCCACCTGGATGATCTCCCCCAGGGCGGCGCGCTGTTCGTCGAGGCGGCTATGGCCCTTGAGTACCTTGCCGACATGCCAATCCGATGTGTGCAGGAACTTCATGTACTCGCCTCCTTTCCCCATGCCGGCTGCTGACGCAGGCAGGCGCGCGGTCAAAGGCGTGGAACGTCGTCGGTCGGCCGGGGCAGCCGCGCGAACGGGTCCGTTGGCTCAGCGTGGGACTCCTCGCCGGGCAGGGGTGAGGTATGCGGGACCTCGCCACATCCGCTCGGACGGGTCGCCCAGGCAGGGAACGGAAACTCGACCGCGAGCGGCACTGGGACCTCCGGCTGGCTGACGAACATGGTGCCGGGCTTGGCAAGCGTCGCGCGGGCGCGCTGGCTCGCCGGGAGGAACCTGTACTCGGGGCGGGCCGCCTCGGCCGAGTCGAGCCGGCCGACAACCCTGATGGAGCTATTGGCGATGACCCGTCGCTCAACCTCGCTCGCCGTCTGCTGGGCGCCAATGAGGATGATGCCCAGGGAACGGCCCCGCTCGGCGATGTCGAGCACCGCTTCCTTGATCGGGCTCGTCCCCTCCCTCGGCGCGTACTTGTTGAGTTCGTCGATCATCGTGAACAGCAGCCCACCCGGCCCGGCCTGCTCCTTGCGTTCGGTCTCGTGCGCAAGCACGACACCGACGACGAACCGCTGCGCCCGCTCCGGCAGATTGTGCAGGTCAACCACGGTGACTTGCTGGTCCTCCGTGGAGATCCGTCGCCCCATCGCCTGCGGGATGTCGGCCCGGATGATCGGGCGCAGCGCCCGGAGCGAGGAACGCAGCCGACGGACAAACGCATTAACCGTGCCCAGGCCGGTGGCCTGCCCAGCCCACGCGACTCGGGTTTGGTCGTCGCTGACCTTGGCCACCACGAGGTCGACCAGATCGTCGTAGGTGCGCACCGTCATCCCGTCAATGCCCACGGCACCGTCCGCGCCGACCAGCGCGGCGTCCAGGCGCAGCCGGGTTGCCACCTGGTGGACGACCATCGTGTACTGGTGGCGTTCGTCCTCCGCGTCGGCGAACACATATGGAAGCAGCTCCTCGCGACAGAACTCGACCGGTGTCCACCAGAACGCCGTGACCCCGCTGGTGCGGCTCACCACGTTCGGCCGACCGGTCGTGTCCTCTGGAGTCGGCGGCGCGTAGAAGCCGACCGACGAGAATGGCTCGGCACGAAGCCCGAGCCGGCCGTAACGGTCGCGGACCTCGTCGTCGAGCCGGTTGTTCGCATGGTCCAGGAACAGCAGGTCCTCACCCTTGACGGAGAACACCAGCGCCTTCGCATTCAGCGCGCGCCGATCCAGCACACCAGAGCGGAAGATCGAATAGAGCAGGAACAGCGCGAAACTGGTCTTCGTTGCCACGCCTGACACCCCGGAGATCGACACATGCGCGCCCCGGGTGCCGTCGATGAACTCAAGATCAACATAGATCGGGCTACCGTCCCGGCCGAGCCCGATGGGCACCCTGTGGTCCATCTGGTCGAAGTACAGTGCCTGCGCGCGCTGGGCACCGGTCGCCCTCTGCGCCACGGCACCCGGCTTCGGCGGCACGTAGCACTCCGGTTCGACCCGGGTCGTGGTGATCTCCGCAGTCTCCTGCACCTCCCCAGGCAGCACCCCCTCCTCGATGAGGAACACATCCGAGGGAAATTGCGCGCCCTCGTGCCGGGCGTGGACTGCAGTGACCACTCCAGCCGTCGTCACCGAGCCCACACCGGGCACCTGCCGTGCAGTCACGACGACGTCGTCCAGCTGCAGGTACGACGCCGGCTCGAGCGCTACCCAGAACTGAAGCGGGGTCGCAGCCTCGGTTCCCAGCACGCGGCCAACAGCCTGTTCGGCAGCGCCCGGCTCCTTCAGCCCATCCCGCTGCCGCGCTGCGGTGACCTCGTCTTTCGGTGCGCCCACTGGATCACATCCGTCCATGGCCATCTCCGAGCAACCGTGTAGCCGATGTGAGAGCTCCCGGACTCCCCAAGGCCGCCCACGGTCACTGTTCAGAGAAATCGGACCATGCTGGCACTGTCGATCAGCATCACTACCTGACTGCCATTCCACCTAGCCCGGGTCCGACTCGTCCTAAATTAACGATAATGTTCCCTCACCCTTGGTGCACGGCAGCCATGACCCGTCTTCGCGATCGTTGTCACTGTCCGCAGAACATTGCTACCCCCAGTGAAGGGTGCTTGGGGGACGGGTGTCAGCGACAGGCGAGGAAGAGGCCGCCGCAGGGGGGACAGACCTCCACGGTGGGGCGCGGCTGCGCCGCGACCCCAGGGGACAGGAAACTGCGCGGCAATCGGTCGAGTCCATCGCTCCAGCAGCGAGCGCCCGTAGTGCGACGCTACTGAACTTGAATGCGTGATGTCGGCCTGATCGTGGTCAGGTTTCCATGGTCAGGCCGGTGCCCATGAGGCAGCCGTTGATCAGGTGTGGACGGTACTGGACCTTCTTGAGGCTGCGTTTCACAGAGGTGGCCAGCTGGTCGAGGTTCGCGGCGGCGAGGTTGCCGATGGTGCGTTTCACCAGCGACCAGATGCCTTCCTGCGGGTTGAGGTCCGGCGCGTAGGCGGGGAAGTGGAACACCGTCAGCCAGTCGTCGTTCTCGGCGATGAAAGCCTTCATTTGTGGCATCAGATGAGTCCGCAGGTTGTCCCAGACCAGGACGATCGGGCCACTGAGCTGGTTATGTGCCCGCACGATCAGGTCGCGGTAGTCCTGCCAGGTGAAGCCCTTGGGCTCGCCCTTGCGTCCCCGATGGACGCGGAAGCTGTAGATGAGCCGTGAACGCTCTCCGTTCTTGAAGCAGGTCATTCCGGCCATGGAGACGCGTCCGGAACCCCGGCCCCGTACCCGGACCACTGGCGTCTGGCCGACCCGGCCCCAGGTCCTGGCCCGTGGCGGCCTCAGCGACTGACTGGCCTCGTCCTCGCAGACGATCCAGGCCCCGCGGACCGCCGCGGTGCTTTTACCCGCGGCCACACCTCCTTCTTCCACAACTCGACCGCCTCATCGTCCCGCTCGATCGCCCTACGGGCCGGCTGCTGCCACGACCAGCCATGACGCTTCAGCAGCCGCCATGTGCCCTCCACCGTGTAACTGACATGGAACATCCGCCCGATCAACGTCTTCACACGAGCGAGCGTCCAACGCTGGTCCGCCCATCCATGAGCGAGCGGACCACGCTCCAACTCCCGTTCAAGCCTTGCTATTTGAGCCTCGCTCAGTCTCGGACGCCCGGGTGAACCCTTCGAGCGGACACCGCCTTGACCACGCTCCCGCCACTGACGGCGCCAGCGCTCCACCGACCGCTCACTCACCCGCAGCGCGGCAGCGATCTCCCTGTTCTTCTCCCCGCCCTCGAAGCGGCCGACCGCCTCCAGCCGAATCCGCTCCCGCCCGGCCCTCTCAGCGTCGGTCAACCCACCGCCCTACGCGTATCTCACAGCCCACAACTACCGACCCGACCCGCACGCCGTCAGGCGAACAGCCCGACATCACCCAATCAAGTTCAGTAGCGCACTGCCCGGCAGCAGCAGCCGAAGGGACCGGCCGAGTGTCCCCTCGGCCGATCCCGAGGCGATCTGACGAAATGCAACTCGCCTGCGACGGCCGTGGCTGGCCCCTTGGACTGCCAGTCGACTTGCACAACTCATCCGCTACCGGCCGACAGCGAGGGGCACCAGCCGCGTCCGCCCCTCCACCCGCAGCCGGGCCCTGAATAACCAGATCAGCCGTGCGGTCGCGACCAGCCATGTTTTGTGGCTCCTGCCCAGGACTCGAACCTACGGCTCGCTGGCGAACGCCGGATGCTGCTGGCGCTCGCTCGCATCCGGCCTCGCGTACAGGGTCGCCGATCAGTTGATCTCTCGGTCCAGGCCGGTCCAGTACGGCTCGCGAAGCTTGAACTTCTGGATCTTGCCGGTGGCCGTGCGCGGGATGGCGTCGCGGAACTCGACGGTCGTCGGCGCCTTGTAGCCGGCCATCCGCTGCTTGCAGTGGGCGATGATGTCGGACTCCTGCGCCGTCGCTCCTTCGGCGAGGACCACGAGTGCTTTGATCGTCTCGCCCCACTTCTCGTGCGGCACACCGATGACGGCGACCTCGGCGACCGCCGGGTGGCTGAAGATCATGTCCTCCACCTCGATCGACGACACGTTCTCGCCACCGGTGATGATCACGTCCTTCTTCCGGTCGGAGATCGTCAGGTGCCCGTCCGTCTCGTCGATCGTGCCGCCGTCGCCGGTGTGGAACCAACCGCCCTCAAGTGCTGCTGAGGTCTCCTCGGTCTTGTCCCAGTAGCCGTCGAGCACGACGTTCGACCGGGCCAGGACCTCGCCGGAATCGGAGACCTTCAGCTTCACCCCGAGCGCCGGCAGCCCCGCGCGGGACAACTTTCGCGCCCGCTCCTCGGCCGGCAGTTCGGCGTCGGCGGGCCGGGTCCGGTTGAAGGTGAGCAGCGGTGACGGCTCGGTCAGACCGTAGATCTGGGTGAACTCCCAGCCCAGTTCCTCGCCCATCCGCTGGATCATCTTGGTCGGCGGGGGTGCCCCGGCGCAGACGATCCGTACGCGGTCGCGGCCCGGGATCTCGCCCTGCCAGGTCGCTGCCGCATCCAGCACCGCGTTCCACACCGCGGGCGCGCCGCACATGAGCGTGACGCCGTGTTCGGCGACCCGGCGCAGGATTTCGACGCCGTCGACCTTGCGCAGCACCACCTGTTTGACGCCGAGTCCGGCCATCACGTACGGCATTCCCCAGCCGTTGCAGTGGAACATCGGCAGCGTGTGCAAGTAAACATCGCGTTCCCACACACGGGTGTGCAGCCCGAAGGTAAGCCCGTTGACCCAGATGTTGCGGTGGGTCAGCTGCACGCCCTTGGGCCGGGCGGTGGTGCCCGACGTGTAGTTGATCGTCGCGGTGGCATCCTCGTCCGGGTTCGACCACGGGCGCGGCTCGACGCCGAACCGCATCAGCTCGCTTTCGGTCTGCTCACCGAGAACGAACCGGTGGCGCGCCTTGATGCCCGGGAGCGCGTCGTCCAGCTCTGGGTCGATGAGCAGGACCGAGGACCCGCTCTGCCGTACCACGTAGTCAATCTCTTCGGGCTTGAGGCGGAAGTTGACCGGCACACAGATCCGACCGCTCATCGGCACCGCGAACAACAGCTCAAGCATCCGCGCCGAGTTGTGGCTGACCACCGCGACCCGCTCGCCCTCGCCGACGCCGAGCGCGTCGAGCCCCGCCTGCCAGGCCCGAACCCGCTCGCCAAGCCGCCCATACGTCGACTCGGGCACTGGCGGGCCGGGCTGATTCGGCTCGTCGACGACACCGGTACTGGAGAAGAACCCCAGCTCTGCCCGGTCGAGGAAGTCCGCGACCGTCATCGGAATCCGCATAACTCTCTCTGCTGTGTCCGAAACAACTACTTCAGGTGGGGAGTCCGGCACTTGCCACTTCCGCCACCTGGAACAGCGGCTTGACGGGCTTGCGGCCACCCTTGGCCGCCGCGTCGATCTGCGCAACATAGACCTTGCGGGTCGGCGGGGCGCCCTCCACCCGTGCCCAGTAGCCCGTCAAGCGTGACGGCGCCACCGAAACGGCGACGGTCAAGCACCCAGCCGCATTTGAAAAGGAATGCCCCCTGATCTTGACGCCTTGAACACGTCGTCCGCGCGCCCGATGTAGGTGATGTACCCGTCGGCGTCGCGCGAACCGATGTCGCCGGTGCGGTAGTAGCCGCCCGCCATCGCCTCCGCCGTACGCTCCGGGTCGCCGTGGTACCCGGTCATCAGGCCGACCGGGTCGCCGGCCAGGTCGAGGCAGATCTCGCCCTCGCTCACACCCGCCTCCCCCGTGACCGGGTCGAGCAGTTCGACGGCGAAGCCGGGGCTCGGCCGCCCCATGGAGCCCGCGAGGAGCCGCTGCCCGGGGGTGTTGGCGACCTGGACGGCGGTCTCGGTCTGCCCGAAGCCGTCCCTGATCGTCACCCCCCACTCGCGCCGTACAGTCTCGATCACTTCGGGGTTGAGCGGTTCTCCTGCGGCCAGGGCCTCGCGCGGCGGCGTACGCAACTGCCCGAGGTCGGCCTGGATCAGCATCCGCCACACGGTGGGCGGGGCGCAGAAGCTGGTCACGCCCGCGCGGTCCATCTCGGACATCAGCCTGGCCGGGTCGAAGCGGGTGTAGTTGTGAATGAAGACGGTCGCCTCGGCGTTCCAGGGGGCGAAGAGATTGGACCAGGCGTGCTTGGCCCAGCCGGGCGAGGAAATGTTGAGATGCACGTCGCCGGGCTTGAGCCCGATCCAGTACATCGTCGCCAAGTGGCCGATGGGATACGACACATGGGTGTGCTCGACAAGTTTGGGCCTGGCGGTCGTGCCGGACGTGAAGTAGAGCATCAGCGGATCGTCGGCGCGTGTGACTCCGTCCGGCTCGAAGGCCTCCGGGCTCCCGTCCGCGTCGCCGTACGCCAGCCAGCCGGCGCGGCCGCCGCCCCCGACGACGATACGGGTGTACTCCCCCGGTACGTCGTCGAACTTGGCGGCGTCGTCGGCCCGCACGATCACATGCCGGGCTCTGCCCCGCTCGATCCGGTCCCGCAGGTCGGCGGGCCCGAGCAGCGGTGTCGCGGGGATGACCACGGCGCGCAGCTTCATCGCGGCGAGCGCGGTCTCCCACAGCTCGACCTGGTTGCCGAGCATGACGAGGATGCGGTCACCGGGGCTGACGCCTTGTGCGCGCAGCCAGTTGGCGACCCGGTCGGAGCGGGCAGAGAGGGCCGCGAACGAGAACTCCGCCCGTCGGCCGTCCTCCTCCACGATGTGCAGGGCGGTCCTGTCATTGCCTTCGGCGATCCGGTCGAACCAGTCGAGCGCCCAGTTGAACCGCTCGGGACGCGGCCAGGCAAAGCCTTCGTACGCCGCCGCGTAGTCCTCACGGTGCTGGAGCAGAAAGTCCCGGGCCGCCCGGAACTTCTCCGTCGCGCCTAGTGCGCTCATGTGTCCTCCTCGACGCCCGGGCGTTGCCGGGCCATTGCCGGACCACTCACTGCCATCGTGTAATCACTGACCTGATCTCACTACCCCTTGGTCGCCTGCCCGTGACGGCGGCCGTCGCGTGGGCCTTCCAGACTTCCACCGGCACCGGACTTGGTTGCGCAGCCACCTCAGGCTTCACCGTCGGCTATGTCATCTATGACACGTTGCACTACTACCTGCACCACCACCGGCCCACCTCCCGCATCGGCCGATCCCTCAGACGCCGACACATGCAGCACCACTTCCGCGACAACAGAACCGGCTTCGGTGTCAGCTGCCCGTACTGGGACTACGTCTTCGGCACTGCACCCCTCCGCCGCAACACCTCAGCTTGAATCACAGGAAGCGGCGATCCGCCACACGTAAGAACGTCCGCCCACGCGTGAGCGATGCGTGAGCGGACGGCGTGAGACGAGCCGTCACACGCCGGCCCTTCCCCCATGCCGCGAGGCGCTGATCAGGAAGAACAGCACCACGCGGCACGGTGAGGCACCGCCCGGCAAGGACTCGATCCCACTCCTGAAGCGGGTGTCGCAGGTTCGAATCCTGCCGAGGGCACAGCGCAGTAAGCCGCTGAGCAGGGTCTCGACGGGCCCGGGTTGGGCCGACCGGCGGGATGCGTCGGCCGACCCCGCTGCCCGGGGCCTCGGCGGGGTCTCTCAGGCCCGGTCCAGCACGAAGTAGAAGTGCCGTCCGTCGTCCAGGACGTTCTTGCCGTTCATGATGCCCATGAGCGTGCCGTCGTCGACCTTCTTGAAGTGGTCGAAGATCGGCTGCCCGTCATAGACCATGGTCGCCGTGGTCTCGCCGCGGAACTCCACGTCCCACAGACTCGCCTCGCCCTTGCCGAGCTCGACGTTGGAGTAGAGCTCGCCCGCCTCGTCGCGGCACACCAAGGGCTTTGCGTCGAGGAGCGCGTCGAAGGTCTTCCCGTACCACCTCACCGCGCCCAGCTGGCCGTTCATCCGGTGTCCGGTGTCGAACTCGCTGCCCTGCCAGCTGCCGAGGATCTCCCCGGGGCGCACGGTCTCCAGTGCGACCCAGATCGCGTCGAGCTCGTCGGGGTCCACCTTTCCGCTACCGGCTCCGTCACCGGCCCTCAGGGCCCTGAAACGTGCGCGTGCCTCGTCGATGTTCACTGGGTGTTCCTCTCGGTGTCCCATTGCGGAGCTCCGGCCGGGATGGGCGGGAGCGGCTGATAGGCGGAGCCGACCGGTGGCCGGGGGTCGGGACGGCCCTGGTTGGGCCAGTGGGCCATGGCGCGTTCCGCGAGAGCGGTGATGGTCAGTGCGGGGTTGACTCCGGGGTTCGCGGGGACCACGGAACCGTCCACGACGTGGAGCCCCGGGTGGCCGTAGAGACGCTGCCAGGGGTCGACGACACCGGTCCGCTCGGTCGCGCCGATGACACAACCCCCGATCAGATGCGCCGTGATGGGGATGTTGAAGAGGTTCGTCACGGTCATGCTCGGCTGGGCGTGGGCGACCTCCGCGGCGATCTCCGCGGTGCGCAGGGCGACCGGGATGGTGTCCGGGTTGGGGTTGGGCCCCTGCGTACTGGCCAGGCGCGCGCCGAACAGGCCCCGCTTGCGGACCAGGGTCAGCGAGTTGTCCAGGGACTGCATCACCAGGAAGGCCAGGCCCCGTTCGGCCCACCGGCGCATGCCCGTCCCGGCCAGGAGTTTGCGCGGTGTGCGCCACTGGGCCAGGATCCGGCGGAGCGGCGGCCCCGCCGGTACCTGGAGCGTGGCCAGCGCGCCCATCAGATTGCTGCCGCGGCCGAAGCGGATGGCCTGCACACAGGTGTCCGCGTCGGGTCTCATCCCCATGGTGATGGCCGTCCCCTCGGTGAAGTCGGCCGGTCGGCGGGAGTTCTGGATGAAGTGGATGGCCTCGGAGTTGGTCCGGGTCAGCACGCCCAGGCGGCCCGAGACCGACGGCAGTGCGCCGGTGTCCCGCAGCCGGTGCAGCAGCGTCTGCGTACCGATCGAGCCCGCCGAGAACACCACATGGGTGGCAGTGATCCGCTTGCGGCGGCGCCGCACCCAGGCCCCCGAGCGTTCGGTGCCGACGGTGTAGCCCCCGCCGGGCAGCGGTTTGACCGTACGGACCGTGGTCATCGGACGGATCTCCGCGCCCGCCCGCTGGGCGAGGTGGAGGTAGTTCATCGGCAGGGTGTTCTTCGCGCCGTACTGGCAGCCGGTGATGCAGGCTCCGCACTGGGTGCAGCCCGTGCGGTCCGGGCCGATGCCGCCGAAGTACGGGTCGGGGACGGTCGTTCCCGGCTCGCCGATGAAGACGCCGATCGGCGCCTGATGGAACGTGTCCGCGCAGCCCATTCGCTCGGCGGTCTCGCGCAGCACCTCGTCCGCCGGTGTGCCTGGCGGTGCGGTGGTGACGCCCAGCATCCGCTCGGCGCGGGCGAGATGGGGGGCGAGTTCGGTGCGCCAGTCGGTCACGTCGGCCCACTGCGGTGCGTCGTAGAACGCCTCGGGCGGGCGGTACAGCGCGTTGGCGTAGGTCAGCGAACCGCCGCCGACCCCGGCACCGGACACCGCGAGGACATGGCGCAGCAACGTCATCCGCTGGATCCCCCTGCAGCCCAGGCGCGGCAGCCAAAGGGTGCGGCGCAGCCGCAGGTTGGTGGCCGGCAGGTCCTCCGGTTCATAGCGGGCGCCGGCTTCCAGCACGACCACCCGGTACCCCTTCTCCGCGAGGCGGAGCGCGGCCACACTGCCCCCGAATCCCGAGCCGATGACTACGACGTCGTAGTCGCGGGCGTCGTCCGCGGCGTTCACAGCAGATCTCCCAGGGCGTTGAGTACGAAGATGTTGGCCAGGTTGGGAAAGTCGTACGGGATGGGTCGCGGCGCCACTTGGTCGGGTTTTGAGCTGAAGCCCCCGTCGGGGCGCTGGTGCCGCAGCAGGTAGTCCGTTCCGCGGCGGCACCAGGGCGGTGTGCCGAGCGCGGCGCCCGCGCCGAGCGAGTGGGCGGTGCTGATCGGGTCGCTCTCGTCGCCCGCCTGCTGCCCCCATCCCCCGTCCGGGTTCTGGCTGTCCGACAGATAGGCCTCGGCCAGGGCGGCCGCCCGGTCCAGCTCACCGCCCAACTCCCCGCCCAGCTCACCGTCCGACCCGCCGCGGGCCCGCTCGGGGACGCAGCGCAGTGCGTGCATGACGCGCCGGATCGCGTGCGCCTCGCTCAGGCTCCAGCTGCGCTCGAAGGTCCCGTCGGGCTTCTGGGCGCGGATCAGGCAGCGCACCGCGGGCAGCAGGACGGGGGCGTAGCGGTCCCAATCGGGGGCAAGCGCGAGCACCGCGTTCGCGGTCATCACCACCTCCGTGGGGTGGCCGCGCAGATAGGTGGGGAATCCGCCGTCAGGGTTCGCCATCGCCGCGATGTAGCGCCGGCCGCGGTCGATCGGCTCGCCGTAGCGCTCGGGGTCGACCGCTGCCAGGAACTCGACCACGGCTCCCGTGCCCTCGACATCGGTCTGCTGGACGCGCTCGGTGAAGGGCCAGCCGTCGTCGTCGTTCTGCTGGAGGCACAGATAGTCGCCGATCCGCGTCAGCAGCAGCCGCTCGGCCCCGCTCTTCGCGAGAGCCAGCGCCGCCACCGAACCGAGGAACGCGGTGTAGTCCGGGATGAAGGGCACCCCCGCGTCCGGATTGCGGGCCGCCAGCACCGCGTCGATGCCGTCCCCGATCAACTGGCTGTCGGGGGCGAAGGCGTGCACGGCGAGCAGCGCCAGCAGATGGGCGCCGATGTTTCCCTCCCAGATGTCGCGCCTGGCCGACCGGAGCCGGTCCAGCAGGTACGCGCGGTCCTCGTCCGTGATCAGGTCGGGCCGCCCGCGCCCGTGCGCGTTGAGGACCTTCACCGAGCACAGGGCGAGCTCCACCCAGGAGGCGTGCCCCCGGTGGTCGATGGAGGAGATGTCCAGTTCGGGGTACGGAGCGGCGCCGAGCACCGCTAGATATGTACCGAGCATCATCTGCTTGCGCCCGGAGGTGAAGTGGTCGAACCCGCCCAGCAGACCGTCGGACGCGGTGTCGGGCCCCGTGAGATCGAGACTCGCCTCGGCGACCCGGCGCTCCAGGGTGCTCAGTCCCGGATCTGCCTGACGCACCGTCAGAAAGCCGACCAGGCCGCTCTGTACGGCGGGGTAGCGCCGGGTCCGCCGCAGCAGGGTCAGTATCATCGTCGACTCCAGGACTCGGCTGGCACAGACGTCCTCGAAGGCCCCCCGGTCGTCGAAGCACCCCGCCACCTGCGCCCGCAGCCGGAGCATCCGCTCCTTGACCGGGAACTCGCACACCCCGTGGGCCGGGCCCCCGATCGCGGGGGCCAGCAGCCCCAGCGCGTCGAACCGCGGCGGCGACACGGGGGCGGCATCCGGCGCCGGATCCGCCGGGCGGCGCCCGAGGAGTGCGGCCGACGTCCCCATGCCGGTCGGCCCCGGAGCACCGAACGCCCCGGACGACATCGCGGCCGAAGGGCCCGCGGTCGGAGCAGCGGCGTCCTCAGCGGCGTGCGGCACCCCGTCCGCGTACCGGCCGGTGCTGTTGTGCCAGGCGAAGTCACCGGCCATGAAGTCCCGCAGCCCCCCGACATGGCGCTCCACGGTCTCCCGCTCGGCCGGTCCGAGACCGTGCAGGGCCACGGCGGCGGGTAACTCCACGTCGGCGATGTGCCGGAACTGCTCCAGGCGCAGCGTGAGCACCTGGTTCACCAGCTCAGCGGCCTCCTGGGGTGTGCAGCCCGCCGAGTGCTCCACGACCAGGACGCCGTTGTTGACCTCGTTCTCCGACTGCGTCTCCCGGTTGTAGGACACGATGTCGTTGTGCAGGCGCAGCACGTCGCTGAAGCAGTCGTTCAGATCGCGCATCGGCAGCGCGTGCGCAATCGCGGGCGCCAGCGGGGTGCCGTGAGCGAGCTCGACGAGCTCGGCCGACCACTTTCCCGCGCATCCGATGCGACGCATCGCTGCGTACTCCAGCGGCCCCGGCACCTGCTGTGCGGCTGAGTTGGCCAGCTCATAGCGGTGTTCGTCGATCGCGCTGACGGTGCTCTGCGCGAAGCGCCGGGACCAGTCGGGGGTCATCAGCGGATACGTCTGTGACCACAGGTCGGCCAGAGCGCGGTCGGCGGGGCCGCCCGGGGCGGCCGGAGCGGCGGCGTAGAAGTCGTCGAGGAAAAACAGCCAGCTGTACCAGCAGGTCACCAGCGCGAGCCGGCTGGCCTCCGCGTCCGGGTGGGTCGACGCGCACAACCGCGCGAAGTCCATATCCGCGAACTGCTGCTCGGTCCACACACCGGGACCGACGAACCCCTGCTCCCGCGCCCACCGAAGGGAGCGGGCACGGACCTCGTCGGTGTACGGGCTCTCGCGGGCCCGGTACGGCATAGCGAAACGCGGCAGGTCCACCGGCCCCTGGGGCCGCTGCTGAGGAGTCGCTTGCGTAACGGATGCCATCCAGTGCCCTTCGACGAGTGATCATCTCCCGGCACCAGACTGTCCGACGGTGCAGGTCTGGGCTATTCCCTAAAAGAGTGCGCTTATCCGATAGATCAGGGGGTATGGGTCGCCATCCCCGGGCGAAGCCCAAGCTGACCATCCATCCCACGCTGTGCGGCACGCCCGATGGCGTGCCGCTGCAGGGCGCCTACATCCGGTCCCACGAGGGCATCCACCGCATCCAGGTTCGCCCGGCGGCAGTGCGTCTCCGACTCCCCTGTCCACCCCTCCTGCCCGGGTCCAGCCGAGAGGCGAAGAACAGGTAGTCGCCGGCCGAGAGCGGCTGCTGGGGCCCGAGCACCTCGACACTCTCGCCGCCCGTTACAACTTGGCCGCCTCCTACCACCGGGAGGCGGGGCGCGATGAAGAAGCCATCACCCTTTGATGGGTTGGTAACGCCCAGCATCGCGCGTAGTTCTCGACCGTATGGGGCGGGGCGACTTATCGGATGCGGCGTGGGCTCGACTGGAACTGCACCTGCCGGGCGGGGCGGGCGGATCGTCAGCCATCGCTCCGGCTGGGAGGTACAGCGGGTGGAAGCCAGGGATACGGGATGGGACCTTCGTGAGCTGACTACGGCGGCCTGGAAAGCCGAACTGAAGGTGCGGGCATAGAAGTTGAGCCAGCAGCTTCGGGAGGTACGTGCCAAGCTGGAGGTGCTCGCTGTTGCCGAGCGTTCGCGCGCCGGCTGCCGGGCAGCTGGCCGTGGAAGCGGAGCGGGAGGGGACGCTACGGCGGGCTGCCGGGCAGTTCGCGGGCCTTACGGCTGTGCGTGCCGGTCTTGGACGGATCGCAGGCGGCGCGAAGACAGCTGTAGGGTCTCGCCGCCCGTGGCATAGAGCGGTGCCGTGACCTGCGGCTTCTGCGGCTGTCTCACAGCTTGGCTGGGGAGTTCTGTCTCACGGACGCGTCATTTCCTACGGAGGGGACGGCGCACCCTCCCCATCCGCAAGTCTCGCGCTGTTCCCGGTGCGGCTTCCGGACGGTCCTGGACCAGCCGCGGCCGTGACACCACCGGCCCCACGGCCGCCGGAGCAGGAACCACGCGTGAGAAGGACGGATGACCCCCGTCGGAGCGGGGTCATCCGTCCTTCTCACCAGGATTCAGCAGACGGCCGCCTTGGCCGAGTTCCTCGAGGCGGCGGACGAGGTGACCGCCGGGGCCGGGTCCTGCATCCGCCACAGCGTGCTGCGCAGATCGGAACCGCGGACGAGTTGTATGCGCCATGGATCGATCCGCAGCACGTGGTAGCCGGGATCGCCGGGACCGCCATGCCAGTAGTGGACCGGGTCGTAGCCCACACCCGGCGGACCGCCCCGCTTGTACAGGTCCCACGCATGAAGCTTGGATTCCTCGTCGTCGGCCCAGGTGGAGACGCTGTCCACGAAGACCGCGTTCTGACGGGGATTCCAGTACGCGTACGTCGTGTGGGGGTTGCCTGCGAGGTGCGCGCTCTTGACGGGGGTCCGGTACGCGGCGAGCCAGCCGACCGGCTCGCCGTCGACGATCTCCCATACGGGCAGCAGCACACGAGCGCGCGGGCGGTGCTGACGGTCGACAGTGACCATGGTCGCGTACTTGATGTCGCGGATGTAGTCGAGGAAGGAGTCCTGGATCTCGGAGAACTCGCTGACGGTATCGGCCATGAGTCTGTCCTTTCGAGGATCAGCGGGAGACGGGGACGTCGATTCGCTCACCGGCAGCGTCCACCGCGGCGGACGGCTCGCCGCCCCGCCGGGTGCGCAGGCCGAAGGCGCTGAGGACAGCAGCGACGACCGCCGCCGCGAACGGGACGAGCAGACCGGCCCGGTAACCGTCCAGCAGTGCGGCAGGAGTCTCCGCGTGCGTGGCGGCCACGCTGACGGCGGTGACTGCGGAGAGCCCGAGGGCGGCACCGAACTGGAAGGCGGTGTAGAGAAGACCGCCCGCGAGCCCCTGCTCCTCCTCCGCGATTCCTTCCGTGGCCACGATGGTGAGCGGGCCGTACGCCAGGGAGAACGCGAGGCCGAGGATGATCAGGCTCGGGAACATCGCCGCGTAGCTCCAGTCCGCACCCAGCGGGAGGAACAGCCCGTAGGAGAGCACCGCGAGCAGGAGCCCCCCGAAGATCACCTTGGCGGTGCCGAAGCGGTTGACCAGCCGTGGGGTGAGGGTCGGCGAGAGAATCGCGTCGACCCCGATGACCAGCATCGCGAAGCTCGTCTGCAGCGTCGACCAGTCGCGCAGTTCCTGGAGATACAGCACGACCAGGAACTGGAAGCCGAAGAACCCGGCGGCGAACAGCATCGCCGAAAGGTTCGCCCGCACCAGGGAGCCGTTGCGGAAGATACCCATGCGTACCAGGGGCTCGGCGGAGCGCCGTTCAATGACGAGGAAGGCCGCGAAGAACGCCAGCCCGGCCAGCAACGTTCCGGCGCTGGCAGTGATCCCGGCGTTGGCCGCACGCTCGACGGCCAGCACGATCAGCACGAGGGCAGCGGTGACGGTGAGCGCGCCGGCGGCGTCGACGTGCTTACCGGATCTGTCCGGGCGTGCCGACTTGGGGACGAACGCGAGGGCCGCGACGAGGATGAGGAAGGAGAGCACGACCGGGGCGAAGAAGACCCACCGCCAGCCGACGGCGGTGAGCAGCCCACCGGCGACCAGACCGATCGTGAAGCCTCCCGCGGCGGTGCCCGAGTAGATGAGCAGGGCCTTGTTCCGCTCCGGACCCTCGGCGAAGCCCGTGGTGATGATGGACAGACCCGCCGGGGTCATGAAGGCTGCGGCGACGCCCGTGATGAACCGCGCGACGATCAGCATCCACCCCTCGGTGGCGAATCCGCCGAGCCCGGAGAACAGCAGGAAGACGGTGAGCCAGAAGACGAACATCTGACGGCGTCCGAACAGGTCGGCCGCCCGTCCGCCGAGGAGCATGAAGCCGCCGTAACCGAGCACGTAGGCGCTCATGACCCACTGCAGCTCACCGGTGGAGAGTCCGAGGTCGGCGCGGATCGACGGCAGCGCCACATTGAGCATGGCGACATCGATGCCTTCGAGGAAGATCGCGCCGCACAGCACGAGCAGGATGCCCCACTTGCGTGTGCTCAGTCCGCCCGAAGCGCTCAAGGCACTCATGATGATGAACTCCTTCCGGAGTGTGAGGTGTTGTCGGTGCCTCAAGCCTTCGCCACAACCCACCTGGGAACAACAGCGGTGATCGCAACGTTCGGACAGCCAGGCTTACCGATCCATGTCCGCACCTATCCCGGAGACGTACGTGGACCAGAACGAGCTCGACTGCTTTCTCGTACTCGCCGAAGAACTGCACTTCGGCCGTACCGCGACCCGCCTGCATCTCTCCCGCGCCCGGGTGAGTCAGCTCATCCAGAAGCTGGAGCGCCGCGTCGGAGCGCCTCTGTTCACGCGCACGAGCCGACGTGTGGCCCTCACCAGCCTGGGCAGCCGCCTCCGTGACGACCTCAAACCGCACTACCGCGGCATCGAGAACGCCCTGGCGCGTGCCGTCGCCTCGGCACGCGGCATCGAAGGAGTCCTACACGTCGGCTTCTCCACGCCCTTGGCCGGAGAGATGGTGATGAAGACGATCGAGAAGCTGCGCACCACCCATCCCGAACTCGCCGTCGAGGTATGCGAGGTGCCGCTCTCTGATCCGTACGGAATGCTACGAAAGGGCGATTTCGACCTCCAGTTGGCGGACTTCCCCGTGCACGAGGACGACTTGACCCGCGGCCCCACACTCCTCGTCGAGGACAGGGTGCTGGCTGTCGCGGCCGGGCATCCCCTGGCCGGGCGGAACACGGTGACACTTGAGGACCTGGCCCGTGTGCCGTTGCTGACGATCGAGGGAGACATCCCGGAGTACTGGCTGGAGCATCAACTGCCGACGCGCACACCCAGCGGCAGGCCGATCGAGCAGGGGCCGTCCGTCACCAACTTCCAAGAGGCACTGACACTCGTCGCCGGCGGCAAGGGAGCCTTGCTGTCAGGGGCCCACATCGCCCTCTACCACGGCCGTCCCGGTATCTCCTACATCCCGGTGGAGGGAGAGAATCCCCTCGGATACGGCCTGATGTGGCGGTCCGACGGCGGCAACCGGGCGATGGAACTCTTCGGTCGCATAGCACGCGAGATCGCACGGGACATGGCTCCGGCCGATCCCAGGAGAGCGATACCCGGCTGATCGGCCACCCCGGGGCGTCGGCCCCGGGTGATGAAGTCCTCCCCCGAACCGGCCTCCCCGTCGACCGGCTGACGAGGCAGTGGGAGGAGACAGGACAAGCTGCAGGTGACCGGTACTTCTGGTGCCTGAACGGTCTGAAGTCCCCGGAATACGGGCGCCTGTCGGCGTTCGCATGAAAGTACCCAGCCCGGTACAGGGCATTGAGGTCAGCAGCCGCGGCCGCATCCCGGCTGACCTGCTGGAGAAGGCAAGCGGCGTACCGGGGGCTTCAGTCCTCGGGGCAATGCGCGGCCCGACCCTCAGCCGAAGCTGAGGGCCGGGCGGGTGCGCCGCGCCGGAAGGTCTGCCGGAGCGAGCGGGCCGCCGACTCTCCGCACTAGCGCCGCGCGGCGAGGGCAACGCCCAGCATGCGGGCAAAGACCTCGACCATCGTGACGTCGTCCTGGTGCAGGTCACCCGGATTGAGGCAGTCGACCGTCAGGAGCCCGAATGACATGTCTCCTGCTGTGACCGCGCAGGTGATGTACGTCTTGTAGGTGTCGCTGTCGGGCTTCAGCTCTGGTGGCAGCTGGTCAACGTCGTGAACGAACTGGCTCGTTCCCTCGTCGAGCAGCTTCAGCACCTCTCTGCCCCGCCTGTCGCACTCCCTGAAGGTTGTGACCGGCGCGACATTCCTGCCAGACCATAAGTTGCTCTGGCATTTAACTTCCCGCATCCCCGGCGACGGGTTGGGGGTCTCTTCCAGGAAGCACGCTCGCGTGTCTGGCGGACCGATCAAGTTGGCCGTGAGGGCGACGATCGCCAACTTGGTTTGCTGTTTGAGTGCCCGTCGTTCGACCCTGACGGTGCTGGAGACGATGAGGCCGAGGTTGAGCGTCAGAGGCACCAGGACGTCCTCGAACGCTCTGCGCTGGTTCTTGGTCGCGGCCTCAGCGGCCTGATGCGCTGTGGCGACGCGCCGATTAGCCAGCCAGACGGTCGTCAGGGTTGCTATCGCGCCGATGCTGGTGATCGTCCAGAACAACCAGTCAGCCATGTCGAGACCGATGACCATCTGAGCGACATATGCCAATACCGCCAGAACGCCAGCAGCGATCGCGCTCTTGCCCACTTGCAACCTCCCGGCCCCGAGCGAACCGCCGGGAAGCACAGTCACGAACGATAAACGGAGAGTAGCCCAAGTGAGCGAAATTCGTTTCATCCGCGGTCTGTTGGGGTATTTCTCGGCTAGTGTGTCGAGCCGGTACACGTTGGCGTAGCCAGCTTCTCGACAGGCGTCCATCGTCGCTTCGAACCGTTTGCCGCCGCAAGGCAGGCGGGGGCTTGTGACACCGACGCAGTGGGCAGGTTTCGTTGACCGATGATGACGAGAGCTCACCTCGGGGTCAGGGACGGGGTCCCAGGCCCAGCCACGGCGACGAGGAAGCTGAGTCCTGGGGGGATTCGATCATGGCTACACCTGCGGGTGTGTGGAACGGCATCGCCTTAGAAGGCGACCCTCGGATGAGGGAGTTTCGAGCTGATCCTGCTGCCTATATGGAACAGCGGGCCAGCACCTTGCGGTCAGGCGACCTGAACGAGGAAGAAGCGCGCCTTCTCAAGCAGAAGAACCGGCGCCTCCGGGCGACACTGGCCAATCTGCTGCACAGCTTCCGCACCAAGTGACACCTGCGCCCGTGGTGTGAGGGCGCACTTAAAGCCGAGAAGGCCAATCAGCTGTTGACTCTGGCTCCGCCCATGGGCGGAGCCAGAGTCGTTTGTGCCTTAGCCTCAATACCAGTGACTTAAGGG
>NZ_JAGGPB010000045.1 GCF_018614055.1 Streptomyces sp. ISL-98 | reverse complement strand
AGGGATGGTCCTCTAATGAGCGGCCTGTGAGTGGTGGGGTGGGGGGCCGGCCTTCGCCCCACCACGCCTGACCGACTCAGGGGCGCAGGTCAGGCCCCGTTCAACGGGCGGCCGTGTGGGAGAGATCCGCATCCCCGACACGCGCACCCGTCGAAGGCAGCCGCACCGCGAACACCGTCCGGCCCGGCGCGCTCTCCACCGTCACTCCGCCCCCGTGCGCGCCCACCACCGCCTGCACGATGGCGAGTCCGAGCCCCGTCGAACCGGCCCCCGCCGGCGGCTCCGTCCCCGTCCCCGCCCCCATCCCCGCCCGCCTGGCCGGCCGCGCCCGCGACGCGTCGCCCCGCGCGAAGCGTTCGAAGACGTACGGCAGCAGTTCCGGCGCGATGCCGGGGCCGTCGTCGCGTACCTCCAGCACCACCCACCCGGCCCCCTCGCGCCGCACGCATGCGGTGACGGTCGTGCCCGGCGGTGTGTGCGTGCGGGCGTTGCCGAGCAGGTTGACCAGGACCTGGTGCAGGCGGGAGGGGTCGCCGCGTACGACGGCCGGGTCGTCCGGGAGCTCCAGCCGCCACACGTGCTCGCGGCCGGCCACCCGCGCATCGCTCACCGCGTCCACCACCAGCGGCGAGAGATCAGTGCTCTCGTACGAGAGCGGGCGTCCGGCGTCGAGCCGCGCAAGCAGCAGCAGGTCCTCCACCAGCCCGGTCATCCGCGTCGCCTCCGACTCGATCCGCGCGAGAGCGTGCCGGGTGTCGGGCCCGGGGGACTCGCGCCCACGCCGGGTCAGTTCGGCGTACCCACGGATCGAAGCCAGCGGCGTGCGCAGTTCATGGCTCGCGTCCGCCACGAATTGGCGTACCCGCGTCTCGCTCTCCTGTCGCGCCGCCAGCGCCGAACCGACATGCCCCAGCATCCGGTTGAGCGCGGCTCCGACCTGTCCGATCTCGGTCCGCGCATCCGCCTGCGCACCAGGCACCCGCTCGTGCAGCGCCACTTCGCCGCTGTGCAGCGGCAGTTCGGAGACCCGCGTCGCGGTCGCGGCAATCCGCCGCAGCGGGCGCAGCGCGACACCCACGATGGCGTTGCCCGCGAGCCCGGCCGCGAGCAGCCCGGCCGCGGTGACACACACCTCGACGACGATCAGCGTGCGGACCGTGCCCTGTACTTCGCCGAGCGGAAAGCCCAGCACCACAACGCCGTCGGGCGTCGAAGCGACCCGGTAGTCACCGAGCCCGGGCAGGGTCACCGTGTGCGGCTCGCCGTCCCGCTCGACCGAGTCCAGCGCCCGTACCTGCGCCTCGTCCAGCGGATCCGTGTGCGCCTCGGGCCACACTCCCTCCGCCTCGACGTTCTTGGCGCCGGACCCGATCGCCCCGTCCGCGCCCATACGCCCGCCGACGGTCCCCAGCGGCTGCCCGGGCGCGGCCACGAACTTCAGCCACTGGTCGGGCTCGGTCTCGCCCTCGGGCCCGCGCTGGGTCCGCTCCACGGCCGTCGTCAGCTGGCCGTCGAGCTGACCCTCCAGATACTCGCGCAGCGCGATTGTCGTGACCGTACCGATCACCGCCGCGACGACCGCGATCAGCGCGACCGCGGACACGACCAGACGGGTGCGCAGAGACACCACTCACCCACCCGGTCTGATCAGGTAACCCGCCCCGCGCCGGGTGTGGATCATCGGCGGCCGACCCGCGTCGATCTTCCTTCTCAGATACGAGATGTAGAGCTCGACGACGTTGGCCTGGCCCCCGAAGTCGTAGTTCCAGACCCGGTCGAGAATCTGCGCCTTGCTGAGCACCCGCCGCGGATTGCGCATGAGGAAGCGCAGCAGCTCGAATTCGGTCGCGGTGAGGTGGATCTCCTCCCCACCGCGGGCGACCTCGTGACTGTCCTCGTCCAGCGTCAAGTCCCCGACCGCCAGCAACGATTCACTCCGTACGGCCGCGGCAGCCGTCCCCGACCGGCGGATCAGCCCGCGCAGCCGCGCGACGACCTCCTCCAGGCTGAACGGCTTGGTCACGTAGTCGTCGCCACCCGCCGTGAGCCCGGCGATCCGGTCCTCGACCGAGTCCTTGGCCGTCAGGAACAGCACGGGTACGTCGGGCAGCTCGCAGCGCAGCCGCCCGAGGACAGCGAGCCCGTCCATGTCCGGCAGCATCACGTCCAGTACGACGGCATCGGGGCGGAAGTCGCGCGCCGAGCGCACGGCCCCCGCCCCGTCACCGGCGCTGCGGACTTCCCAGCCCTCGTATCGCAGCGCCATCGACAGCAGCTCGGCCAGCGGCGCCTCGTCGTCCACCACGAGCACCCGCACAGGGGTGCCGCCGGGTCTGAGCATTTCGGTACGCATAGGCACAGCCTGGGCCGGGCCCCTGAGAGCGACCTTTCCGGTTCCTGTGAATCTCCTGAGAAACCCGGAACGGCCGAACCCTCCTCCTTCTAGCCCTTCTGACTCAGCCCGAAGAGCCGCGCCGCGTTCCCGTAACAGACCGCCCGCAGCCAGTCGTCGCCCAGCCCGAGCAGTTCCAGTGCCTCAAGCTGGTGCCCGTACTCGTACGGAATATTGGGGAAGTCCGTGCCGAGCAGGATCCGGTCCCCCAGATCCGCCAGCCTCCTGAGCTCACCCCTGGGGAAGGGTGTGAAGCGCTCGGAGAAGTCGGTGAAGGCCATGGTCGTGTCGAGCCGGACCTCCCCGTACCGCTCGGCCAGCTCAAGGAAATCGGCGTACTCCGGCATACCCATATGGGCCACTACGAGCCTCAGCCGTGGGTGCCGGGCCAACAGCCGGCCAACCGGTTCGGGACCGGTGTGCTTGCCGGGCGCTGGCCCGGAGCCGCAGTGCATCACCACCGGAATCCCGGCCTCGGCCAGGAGTCCCCACACGGGGTCGAGCAACGCGTCGTTCGCGTCGTACGCCCCGACCTGTAGGTGCGACTTGAAGACGCGCGCACCGCTTTCCACAGCATCCCGGACATACGCCTCCACCCCCTCCTCCGGAAAGAGCGTCGCCGTATGCAGGCAGTCGGGGGTCCGGGCCGCGAAATCCGCCGCCCAGCCGTTGAGCCAGGCGGCCATCCCCGCCTTGTGCGGATAGAGCATCGAGGTGAAGGCCGTGACCCCGAACTCCCGCAACAGCGCCACCCGTTGCTCCTCCTCGTGCCGATACGTGATCGGCCACTCCATCCCGGTGAGCGGCCCCACCGCATCGAAGTACTCCCAGACCTTCTGGAGCACCCGCTCCGGCATGAAGTGCGTGTGTACGTCGACGAGCCCCGGCAGGCCGAGCCGCCCCCAGAACCGTCGTACGTCCTCAGCCTCGCTCAAAGCCGTAACTCCGCTCCACCTTGGCGACATGAACGGAGTACCTCTGGTACCACTCGGCACGCCCCTGCTTCTGCGCCGCCTGGTGCTCCAGGTTCCGCTGCCATGCCGCGATCGCTTCCTCGTCCCGGAAGTACCCGACGGTGATCCCGAGCCCGCCCGGCGCCCGGGCCGACTCGTACCCCAGGAACCCGGGCACATCCTTCACGAGCTCATTCATCCGCGCGGCTGTCTCGCCGTACCTCTCGGGGTTTTCCGTCAGGACCGAGGTGAACACCACGGTGTAGTAGGGAGGTTCATGCGCTGCGACAGGTCGTATGTCCATGCGCCCCACCCTCCGGCCTGCGGCTTTGCGCTGTCCACACTCATTGCCATACGGGATCCGGAAGGGATCCAAGTCTTGACCATCGGCCTCGGCCTCGGACCTCGGCCTCAGACTTCGGCCTCAGAAGAGCCCGCCCTGCACCACCTCCGGCCCCACCTCCCGCACCGGAACGCTCACGCCCACCGCGGCGTCGGCCCGTCTCAGCTCCCACCCGCTCATCAGCCGCGTATCCAGCACGACCACCCCACCGCGCCCCTCCTCCTCCGTCTCCGTCTCCAGGTGCAGATCGGGCCCGGCAGCAGCCACCAGCCGCCCCGCGACACAGCCACCGGAGACGAGCTCCGCAACCACCCCGCTCATCGGCCGCAGGCCCGCCAGCCCGAACACCCCGGCATGGTCGACGACCTCGCACGCCGCCCGCTCCAGCGCCTCCGCCCACCCCTCCAGCGCAACGGCCCGCCGGTGCAGCCCCTCAAGCTCCCCCGCCCGCTCCTCCATCCCCGGCAACGCATGCCGCACCGCCCGCTTCTCCTTGTACGGAATCCGGTCGGGCACCCCCAGCGCGGTACGCACCAGCTCCTCCGTCCGCCGCGCCGCCATCAGCGGTCCCCGCCCCAGCCAGGTGAACGCCACGGCCCCCTGCTCCAACAGCCGCGCCGCCCCGCGCTCCTCCCGGGTGATCCCGACCTTGACCATCCGGGGGCCGAACCACGCCAGATAGACGGCATACGGACGGGGATCGTCGGCCATCGTGTCCGCCGCCACCGAACGCGCCCGGTCGAGCCGCGCGCACTCCGGGCACTGCCCTCCGCTGCTCCGCCCCGGCACGGTGGCCCGCAGCGGACACCCGCCCCGCCGCGCGCCGACGCACAACCGCTCTCCGTCCCCCACCCGGAACGCGACCCCGGCTCCGTAAGCCAGCGAGCTGACCCGCTCGGCCCGCCCACCCGCCTCGTACCAGACCAGCCCGGGCCGGCCCGTCCCCCACTTCAGCCCACCACACAGCCAGTTCATATTCGGAGGCTAACTCCCGCCTCTGACAACGCGAGCCCGGCATGTGACCCGGACTCCGCGACGACGTCAGGCCGCAGCAGCGTCGATCCGCGCCTGCTCCTCAAGCCGATGCTTGGCGTCGTCCCACCCGATCGGCAGCTGTTCGACCGGCACTTCCCAGAACGTGAACGTCGAGCTGCGCATCGTCGCGCGCAGCCCGGTCATGATGCTGCGATGCGGCTCGGCCCTCGCGTACGCGTACAGAGCCTCCCGGCTCTCCCACGCGGACAGCGTGTAGAAGACGCGCTTCGCCGGCTGGGCGATGAGGGAAGCACCGAACGCCCCCGGCGCCGACCGAACCTGCCCCCACGCGGCCAGCGACTTCCAGCAGAACCGGGGTACGTCCATGAGGGACCGCACCTCGAAGCGGGAGGCCATGACGACGGCCTGCGCGTGCGGTGGAGCGGGGTTCGGAGTGACCCAGGGCAGTGTCGGCATCGCACTTCTCGCCTTCTTTAATAGAGAGTGACACTGTCTATATTAGAGAGTGTCACTCTCTAATTGCCATACCGGGAGCGAGAAAAGATGCGGATTTCCGAGCTGAGCCGCCGCAGCGGGGTGCCGATCACGACGATCAAGCACTACCTCCGCGAGGGCCTCCTGCCCCCTGGCCGGCCGACATCGGCCACCCAGGCGGAGTACGGAGAGCCGCACGTACGCCGCCTCCGGCTGATCCGCGCCCTCATCGGTGTCCGAGGGCTGTCGGTCAGCACGACCAGAGAGGTACTGAGCGCCGTGTCCGAGCACGAGGCGGACACCCACCAGGTGCTCGGCCTGGTCCTGGGCGCCAGACCGGCCACGGACACCGACACCGACACCGACAGCAGCGGCGGGAACGCCACCGACGCGGACGCGCTGCTCGCCGAAATGGGCTGGGAGGTTTCCGAGGGAGCCCCGGCCAAAGCCGTCGTCGCCGAGACCCTGGAGACTCTGCGTTCGCTCGGTATGGATTACGACTGGCACTCCCTCATCCCCTACGCGGCGCTCGCGGAACGTACAGCCGCGCTGGACCTGGACCAACTGGACGCCGGCGCGGACCCGCTGGAACAGGCCGAGCGGGCCGTACTGCTGACCGTGCTCCTGGAGCCCGCACTGCTCGCACTGCGACGCCTCGCGCAGGAAGACGAGTCGGCCAAGCGGTACGGCGAGTAGGAACACCTGTGCATCACGTACCGCGTCCGTGCGAATGCGGTACGTGATGCACACCCCGCGTGCGGATCGCAGGGATAAAGCGCCCGCAACGTCAAAAGCCAGAGGCCCGATCGATTTCTCGACCGGGCCTCTGGCTTGTTGTGCACTCGGCAGGATTCGAACCTGCAACCTTCTGATCCGTAGTCAGATGCTCTATCCGTTAAGCTACGAGTGCTTGGCGTCCGGGGCTTTTTCTGCCCCGTCGGCGTTGCGAGAACAACATTACATGACCTGCGCCGTCACGCGAAATCCATTACCCAGACCGCTGCTGAGCTGCGAAAACGACCATCTGGGCGCCCCCTGAGCAAGGTGCGGAAGAGCCCTGAACGACCGAAGCCCCGGTCCTGGGACCGGGGCTTCGGTGATCACGCGCGGAGGCGGAGGGATTTGAACCCTCGATGGGCTTTAAAACCCAAACCGCATTAGCAGTGCGGCGCCATAGACCGGACTAGGCGACGCCTCCAGCACACTCTCGCCTGCGCGAGTGGGTGCGTGCAGATGATGACACAGCCTTGCGGGGTGCCACCAATCGCTGACCACGGTACTAGGCAGGCGGGTGGGAGGGCAAAGTCTTAGGCCCGTTGCGCAACGCCGGGCGGCTCAGCGCGTTAAAGAGGCAGGGCATCGCGCCCCTTTTCACCCAGGACGTCCCAGGAGCTCCCATGCTGCGTCGCTTCGCTTTCACCGCCGCCGCGTCCGTCGCCGTGCTGTCCGGTGCCACCCCCGCCGCTACCGCCGCGGCCTCCCCCGTCCCGCTGCCGGTGCTTCAGGACCTCGCACTGCTTCAGGACCTGCCGCTGCTCAAGGGCACGGACGACCCGGCGGACAACAAGCAGTCACAGCTCACGGTGACGACGTCCAAGACGGGCAATCCGGCCGCGAACGGGACGTACGAACTGAAGTGCGGGCCCACGGGCGGCACACACCCCGCGGCGCAGGCGGCCTGTGACCGTCTCGACGAGCTGACCGGCCAGGGCAAGGACCCCTTCGCGGCCGTGCCGGAAGGCCAGATGTGCACCCAGCAGCACGGCGGGCCCGCCACCGCACACATCACCGGGACATGGCGGGGGCGGAACGTCGACGCGACTTTCAACCGCGGCGACGGCTGCGAAACCTCCCGCTGGACGGGGATGGAGCCGGTACTTCCGACCGCCCGTTCCTAGCTGCCGCGGCCGCTGGGCGGGGAGCTCCTGCCTGGTCAGCGTGTACGCCGCCCGGCGCATTGTGCGTCCGAGCGCACACAACCTTGGTGAGAGCTCCCCCTCACCACCGCCCCGCTCCCGCCGCCTGCCTTTAGACTCCCTCCAGTGACAGCGCGCGGCCCGAGGGGCAAAATGGGGCAGCCTGTCGGCAAGGTGCAGTAGTTCAGGGAGGAACCGTCGTCGTGAGCAGCAGGCCATCCCGAGGCGCTGCTCGCCTCGCAGCGATACTCGACGCACTCCCTGACGGGCTGTTGCTCGTCAATTGCAACGGCACCGTCGTCAATGCCAACACCATCGCACTGGAAATGTTCGAGTCGCCGGGCACCGGCCTTGTCGGGCGCGGACTGCTCGACCTGTTGCCGACGTTCGACTCCAAGCTGATTCCTGGGTCCATGCGCCGCGCGGACGGCGAGGACGATCAGGGGCGTACGAAGCCGACCCGGATGGTCGCGCGACGCACCGACGGGTCGGAGTTGCCCGTCGAGGTGACCAGCGCGAACCTGGAGGACGGCCGCGACGCGTACGCGTCCCACAGCGACCGTCCCGGCTTCACCGGCGACGAGCTGCTCATGCTGGTCGTACGAGACCTGTCGGGGACCGTCGACACCGAGGCCGAGCTGGCCCGTTCGCAGCGGCAGACCGAGATGATCCTGCGGGCCGCGTCCGAAGGCGTCGTCGGGACCGATACGGACGGTCGGGTCGTTCTGGTCAATCCGGCCGCCGCGCAGATACTCGGTTACCGGGCGAGCGATCTCGGCGGCAAGGAGCTGCACCCCCTCGCGATCCATACGCGCGCCGACGGGACGCCGTTCGCGTACGACGACTCGCCGCTCGCGGACACGCTCAAGTCCGGGCGCAAGCACCGGGTGCGCGGGCAGGTGCTGTGGGCGAAGAACGGCAAGCCGGTCGCGGTCGACCTGACGACCGCTCCGGTGCGGGACGGCGACCAGCTCGTCGGCGCGGTGATGACCTTCACCGACCGCCGCCCGTACGACGAACTCGTAGAAAAACAGGCCGAACTGGTCGAAAAGCAGGCCGAGGTCCTCGACCGCGAGAACCAGCGCTACGAGGAGATCGCCGGGCGGCATGCCCAGCTGACCGCCGTGCTCGGCGACTCGCTGCGCGGGCCGCTCGAAGAGCTCCGGGGCGAACTGGGGACGCTGGCCGCGGACCCGGCCGGGCAGTTGTGGCCCGAGGCGAACCAGGTCCTGCACCACCTGGCCGCCGGGTACGCCCGTATGACCACCCTTGTCGACAATGTCCTGAGCTTCCAGCGGCTCGCGGCGGGCACCGAGGAGCTGGACAAGAAGAAGGTCCTGCTGGACGGCGTCGTGGCGGCGGGCGTGGACGGTGCGATCGAGCTGATCGGGCCCGGGCGCGCCCAGTTCGCGGTGCACGCGCCGCCGATAGAGGCCGAGGTGGACGCGGGGCGATTGGCAACGGCGCTCGCGCACCTGGTCGCGGATGTGGCCGGGGTCGACTCGACGGGCAAGGCTCCGGTCGCGGCGGCCGGCGGCGGGTACATGGACTCGACGATCGTGGTCGCGGCTGCGCAGCGCGGTGAGGTCGTACGTATCGAGGTGCGCGGGCCGTACGCCGGGGGAGACCCGGTGCACGAGCCGATCGTGCGCGGCATTGTGTCGGCGCACGGCGGGGTGCTGCAGACGCACGAAGTGCCGGGCATGGGCGGGAGTGCGTACGTACTCGAAGTGCCGCTCGGCGAGGGCGCGGGGGCGGTGGCTCCGCCTGCGGAGGACAAGACGGCCCATCCGGATCCGGCGCCGGTGCCATCTTCTGGTGCTGCTCCTAGTGATGCTCCTGTGCCTGCTTCTGCGGCTGCTGTGCCTGTGCCTTCGCAGGCAGGGTCGCCGACGGACGGTGGGGGGCGGCGCGGGCGGCGGGCTTCGACGGATGCGTTCCTGGACAGCGAGCGGGCCGGCGGTGACGACGCGGGGGCGCCTACGGCTCCTACCGGGCGGCGCAGGGCGCGTCGGGGCGGGGAGGGCGAGGGCGGTAGCGGTCAGCAGGAACGGATCGCGCTCCCGGCTCAGGCGGCGGGGGAGGGGGCTGGGGCTGTTTCCGGTTCCGGCCCTGTTCCCGGGTCTGGCTCTGGTTCTGGTGGTACGGGGCGCAGGCGGGGGCGGCCCAGTCCCATTGAAGGGGCGCCGGACGGTGGTGGCGGCGTAGAGGTACGGGCTGCTCTGCCTGCTGCCCGTCCTTCTGGCGGTCCCGCTGCCGTCTCGGAGGGCTCCGTCGTGACGGCCTCCGAGGGGGCGCACGGCACCGGGCGCGCGGCGCTCGGCGAGACGGTGCCGCCCCAGGGTGTGCCCGCCGATAACTCCGCGGCGACAGGGCGCCGCGCGCGGCGTGGTGCGGAGGCGCTTCCCGCGCTGCCTGCCGCGCCCTCTGCCGGGAGCGAATCCCAGCAGCAGCAACAGACTTCGGCGGGGCGGCGTGCGCGCAGGGCGCTCGCTCCGGCGCAGGAGCGGCCCGAGGCGCCTGTGCCTGCGAATGCACAGGCACAGGCACAGCCACAGGGCGCGCGTACCGCCTTTGCGCTGCCGCCCGCCGACGCCGACCGCGTGCCGCCGACGGCCGGTGCGGCGGACGCCTCGCTGCCGGGGCGCCATGACGCCGTACGGTCCGATCCGGACGCCGACCACACCCCGCCCCAGCCGCACCCCGTTGCCGCACCGACGGGGCGCCGCCGTGCGCGCAGGGACCTGCACGCACAGCAGCCGGAGCAGCTGGAACAGCCGGAGCAGCCCGGTCGGCCCGACTGGGCGGCCAACGGGACTTCGGCCCACGGCCCGAGCCGGGCCGAGGCAGCCCCGTCGGCCGCTGACGCCGTCTCCCCCGACGCCCACGACAGCGGCTCCGTCGTGTCCTCGCCCCACAGCTGGTCCGCCGTAGGCAGCCCGGGGCCGGGCGGGGCCACCACCGCCGCGACCGGTACGACGCAGACCTGGCCCGCCCAGGCCTTCGCCGCAGGCGTGAACGAGAGCGACGAAAACGACGGCGACAGCGCCCCCGCAGGCGCCACTCCCGCCCCGGGGCGCCAACAGCCGTATGCCGCACAGCCGTTGCCCCCGGCCCAGCCGCTGCCCGCAGAGACGCCCCCGCCCACACCCACACCCGGCCCAACCCCGCCCCCGGCGCCCGCCGACTCGACGCAGAGCCGCGCCTTCAGCGTGCGCACCCTCGGTCAGGGCATGCCCTTCGCGCAACAGATCGCCCAGCAGCAGAACCAGACCCTGGGCTCCGGCCGGCGCCGTAAGCTCGCCGCCGCGCGGCCGGAAGCGGAGCAGCCCGCGCCGTCCGACGCCGGGACGGCCGAGGGCGCCGAGTCCGCCGACGCCGCAGCGCGCCAGCACCCCCAAGGCCCGCCGCAGCCGCTGCTGGCCGACTCGACGCAGGGGCGCGCGTACGCCATAGGCGCCCCTGACGAGGGCTCCGAGGGCCCCGAGCCGCTGGACGGCCCCAACGGCGCCGTGGAGGTGGCCAACCGTCCCCACCCGCAGCCGGTCGACGACGAGCTGCCCCCCGAGCCGCTGGACAACCCGCGCCGCCTGCTGGTCTGGCCGGCCCCCGACGTCTCCACGCAGCAGGCACTGAGCGACCGCGGCTACCGCCCGGTGATCGTGCACTCCCGCGAGGAGGTCGACGCGCAGATCGCGGCGTTCCCCGCCGCGCTGTTCGTAGACCCGCTGACCGGGCCGATCACCCGTAAGGCGCTCCAGTCCCTGCGCCAGGCCGCCGTCGCCGCCGAGGTACCCGTCCTGGTGACGGCCGGGCTCGGGCAGGCGACGCGTGAGGCTGCGTACGGCGCGGATCCTGCCGTACTGCTGAAGGCTCTCGCGCCGCGCGACAGCGAGCAGCACCCCTCGCGCGTACTGCTCATCGAGGAGCACGAGGAGATCGCGCTCGCGCTGACGGCGACGCTGGAGCGGCGCGGCATGCAGGTCGCGCGCGCCGCGACCGACACCGAGGCCGTCACGCTGGCTACGCAGATGCGGCCGAATCTGGTGGTGATGGACCTGATGCAGGTACGTCGCCGACGTGCCGGAATCGTGGACTGGCTGCGCGCGAACGGCCAGTTGAACCGCACGCCGCTGGTCGTCTACACCTCGGCCGGGCTCGACGAGACGGAGCTTCCCCGGCTCGCGTCGGGCGAAACCGTACTCTTCCTCGCGGAACGCTCGACGAGCAACGAGGTCCAGGGCCGCATCGTCGACCTGCTCGCGAAGATCGGCACCAACTGAGCAGAGATATTTGCACGTTCGAAGGCTGAAGGGGCCCCGCGCCGTTGCGGGGCCCCTTCAGCGGTTCAGTCGCCGCGAGTCGGAGCTCAGAGCTCCGTGACCGCCAGCTCGCCGTCCGCGTACTGCTTGCGGAGGACCTTCTTGTCGAACTTGCCGACGCTCGTCTTCGGCACCGCCGGGATCGCTGCCCACCGCTCCGGGAGCTGCCACTTGGCGATCTTGGTGGCCAGGAACGCCTTCAGCTCGTCGTAGTCCGCCGTCGCGCCCTCCTTCATCACCACTGTGGCCAGCGGCCGTTCGCTCCACTTCGCGTCCGGTACGGCGATGACCGCCGCCTCCGCGACGTCCGGGTGAGCCATCAGCGCGTTCTCCAGCTCAACGCTCGAAATCCACTCTCCGCCGGACTTGATGACGTCCTTCGCACGGTCGGTGAGGGTGAGGAATCCGTCGCGGCTGATGACGCCGATGTCGCCGGTCTTGAGCCAGCCGTCCTCGCTGAACTTGTCGGCGGGCTTGAGGTCCTCGCCGCCCGCGCCGCCGTAGTAGGCCCCCGCGATCCAGGCCCCGCGTACCTCCAGCTCTCCGGCCGACTCCCCGTCCCAGGCCAGCAGCTCGCCGCCCGGCCCGACCAGGCGTGCCTCGACGCCTGCGGGGAAGCGGCCCTGGGTGATGCGGTACGGCCACTCCTCCTCGGGGGTGAGTCCCGCGGGCGGGTGGGCCATGGTGCCGAGCGGGGAGGTCTCCGTCATGCCCCAGGCGTGGCACACCCGTACACCGAGCTTGTCGTACGCCTCCATGAGGGCGGGCGGGCAGGCCGCGCCGCCGATGGTGACGGTCGCCATGGAGGACAGGTCGCGCGGGTTGGCGGTGACTTCGGCGAGCAGGCCCTGCCAGATGGTGGGGACGGCGGCGGCGTGCGTCGGCTTCTCGCGCTCGATCATCTCGGCGAGCGGGGCGGGCTGGAGGAAGCGGTCCGGCATGAGCATGTTGATGCCGGTCATGAAGGTGGCGTGCGGCAGGCCCCAGGCCATGACGTGGAACTGGGGGACGACCACCAGGGTGGTGTCCTTGTCGTTCAGACCCATCGACTCGGCCATGTTGACCTGCATGGAGTGCAGGTAGATGGAGCGGTGGGAGTAGACGACGCCCTTGGGGTCACCGGTGGTGCCGGAGGTGTAACACATGGCCGCGGCGGAGCGTTCGTCCAGCTCCGGCCAGTCGTACGTGGTGGGGCGGCCCGCGATCAGGTCCTCGTACTCGTGCACGCGCGGCGCACAGCCGTCGAGGAGGGAGCGGTCGCCGGGGCCCGACACGACCACGTGCTCGACGGTCTTCAGGTGCGGAAGGAGCGGCGCGAGCAGCGGCAGCAGGGAGCCGTTGGCGATGACGACGCGGTCTGCGGCGTGGTTGGCGATCCAGACCAGCTGCTCGGGCGGCAGGCGCAGGTTGAGGGGGTGCAGCACGGCGCCCATGGAGGGGATCGCGAAATACGCCTCCACGTGCTCGGCGTTGTTCCACATCAACGTCGCGACGCGCTGGTCGCCGTCGACGCCGAGTTCGTCGCGCAGAGCGTTCGCGAGGCGGGTCGCGCGCTCGCCGACTTCGGCGAAGGTGCGACGCTGCGGCTCGCTCTCACCTGTCCAGGTAGTGACCTGCGACCGACCGTGAATCGTCATCCCATGGTTCAGGATGCGGGTCACTGTCAGCGGTACGTCCTGCATGGTGCTCAGCACGGCGTCCTCCCGGTGGGCGCTACGTGGCAGTAATAAGGGTGGGCTGATTCTGCGCACGTACCAGGCGGTATGTCACTACTTCAGGGAGTACGAATCGCTGAGGGGGTCAGCGGAGGGCGGGCGGAAAGCAGCGGCGGGGCGGGCGGAGCGTCGGCGGCGAGGCCGGGCGAACGTCAGCGGCGATGCGGGGCCGGGCGGGGCGAGGCGCGCGGAGCATCAGCGGACCGGTGCCAGTTCCGGGTCCTCGCGGAGCTTGCCGAGGGCGCGCGAGACGGCGCTCTTGACCGTGCCCACCGATACGCCCAGCACCTCGGCGGTCTGGGCCTCGCTCAGGTCCTCGTAGTAGCGCAGGACGACCATCGCGCGCTGGCGGTCCGGCAGTTTCATGATCGCGCGCCACATCGCGTCGCGCAGCACCTGCTGCTCGGCGGGGTCGGTGGCGGGTGCGGCGGCGGTGTCGGGCTCGGGCAGCTCGTCGGTGGCGAACTCGTCGACCTTGCGCTTGCGCCATTGCGAAGTGCGGGTGTTGAGCAGGGCGCGGCGCACATAGCCGTCGAGGGCGCGGTGGTCCTCGATGCGGTCCCAGGCGACGTACGTCTTGGTGAGCGCCGTCTGCAACAGGTCCTCCGCGTCGCACGGGTTCGCGGTGAGCGAGCGCGCGGTGCGCAGCAGTACGGGCCCCCGGGCACGTACGTACGTGGAGAACGACGGATAGGGCGTCGGCGTCGCTGCCTTGGAAGCGCTGGTGCAGACGGGCGTGGTCATAGGTCCACGCTAGGTTCGCGTACTACCGCTGCGGATCGGCCCCAGGTCCCGAAGCGGGGTCCGCCTCAGGTTGTAGGGGTGGTGCCACCCCCACCTCCTGAGGGTGGAGGCCGTCAGGCCTTCCGTCGGGGTCGGGTCTCGGGGGCCGACCGGTGTCCACGGCTCTTGTGGCAGGTCAGGGGGCGATTCGGGCTACGGGGGCGTCGGCCTTGTTGCGGTCGATCTTCAGGAGGCGGCCTCCGTACTTCTCCTTCACATTGCCCGCGTACTGATGGATGCGGCGGTGGGGGGCCCATGCGTGCCTGGAGAGGGCGGGCTCGCCGTACAGGGAGGGCTTCGTCTGCCAGCGGGCGAACCACATGACCGACGGCAGGTCCTTGGCCCCCGCCTTGCGGGCGCGTTCCATGTGCCGCACCCCGGAGTCCGCGCTGCTGTAGAAGCCGGGGACGTAGTCGTGCCGGCGCACTTCGCGGTTCCAGCCACGGACGAAGTCGAGCGTGGTGCGGGCGCAGCGGAGGTTCCCCGCGTTGTACGCCTCCACGTCGAGGTAGAGCGCGCTGCCGGTGTGCATGCCGAGCGCCCGCGCGCTGCGGACTGCGTCCCGTCCCTCCTTCCTGCCCTGGCGCCAGGGCGCACGGCCGATCCGTACCCTTCGCTTGTTCCTGGCGTGCACGCAGGGCGACTGCGAGCCGACGAAGATCGGCAGCACCCGCCAGCCCATCTCGTTCACGGTTTCCACCCAGCGCTTGCTGAGGTGCGGCTGATTCCGGCAGGCCCGGCCGCGTCCCGCGTAGTACACGCCGACGGCCCGGTACGGAGACTTGCGCCAGGCACGCATGGTGGCGAGGGGCGGCACGCGGCAGGTGTCGAACATCCGGCCGCGGTAGATCACGATGCGACTGGCGGCCGATCCTGCTCCCACCCCCGATGGCGCCCCCGATGCCGGTGCCGGCGGCGGCGGGTACGGCACCGGAGACGCGTGCGCCCCGGCCTCTTGCGGCATGGCCAGCAGTCCGATCGCGGCGGCCGCGGCGAGTGCGAATCCGAGGATTCTCTGCAGGTGCTTTTGTAGGCAGATGTGTTGGTACATGAAGAAGAGTGAATGACTCCCGCACGCTCCGAACGCCTCTCACACCCCGCTCTCAGCCATCCGCGCCAAGGATCAACCCGGACGTGGGAACGCCTGTGCCTGCAGTGACCAAAGCTCGGCCCGCGCCCGGTATCTGATTCACCGACGTGCCGCGCAGCTGTCTGACCGCCTCCGCGATGCCGTTCATACCGTGCAGGTACGCCTCGCCGAGCTGGCCGCCGTGCGTATTCAGCGGCAGAGCGTCCTCCGCCACGAAGTCGGCGGCCTCGCCGGGCCCGCAGAAGCCGAACTCCTCCAGCTGCATCAGCACGAAGGGCGTGAAGTGGTCATAGAGGATGCCCACGTCGATGTCGGCCGGGCGCAGTCCCGACGTCTGCCAGAGCTGGCGGGCGACCACGTCCATCTCGGGCAGGCCGGTCAGGTCGTCGCGGTAGAAGCTGGTCATCTGCTCCTGCCCCCGGCCGGCCCCCTGTGCGGCGGCGACGATCACCGCCGGCGGCCGGCGCAGGTCTCTGGCCCGCTCGGCGGAGGTCACGACGATCGCCTGCCCGCCGTCGGTCTCCTGGCAGCAGTCGAGGAGCCGCAGCGGTTCGACGATCCAGCGCGAGGCGGCATGGTCGGCGAGGGTGATGGGCTTCTCGTAGAAGTACGCCGCCGGGTTGCGGGCGGCATGGCGGCGGTCGGTGACGGCGACATGGCCGAAGGCGTCGGGCGTCAGGTTGTACGTACGGAGATAGCGCTGGGCGGCCATGGCGACCCAGGAGGCGGGGGTGAGCAGCCCGAACGGCAGCGCCCAGCCGAGCGCCGCGCCTTCGGCCGAGGGCTCCCGGTGCTGCACTCCCGAGCCGAAGCGGCGGCCGGAGCGCTCGTTGAACGCCCGGTAGCAGACGACGACCTCGGCCACTCCGCTCGCCACGGCGAGAGCGGCCTGCTGAACGGTGGCGCAGGCCGCGCCGCCGCCGTAGTGGATGCGGGAGAAGAACGACAGCTCGCCGATGCCGGCCGCCTGGGCCACGGTGATCTCGGGGCTGGTGTCCATGGTGAAAGTGACCATGCCGTCGACGTCGGCGGGGGTGAGCCCGGCGTCGTCGATGGCCACCTGCACGGCTTCGACGGCCAGCTTCAGCTCGCTGCGCCCGGAGTCCTTCGAGAACTCGGTCGCCCCGATGCCTGCGATCGCCGCCTTCCCGCCGAGCGTGTCGGCTCTGCGTACGCTCACGAGGCCCCCTCCCGGACGGCGGCATTGACGTCGACCTTGACGGTCACCTTGCCGGTGACGTGATGCCCAAGACCGTTTGCTCCGACGACCCGCACCTCGGCCGTGCCGTCGTCGTCGAGGGCAGTCACCGTGCCGCTCAACACCATGGTGTCCCCCGGGTAGTTGGGTGCCCCGAGGCGGATCTTCACCGCGCACAACCGGGACTCGGGCCCGAAATGGTCGGTGATGTAACGGCCGACCAGGCCATTGGTGGTCAGTATGTTCATGAAGATGTCGGGGGAGCCCTTTTCCCGGGCGGCTTCGGCATCGTGGTGGACGTCCTGGTAGTCGCGGGAGGCGACGGCGCCCGCGACGATCAGCGTGCGGGTGATCGGAATCTCCAGCGGCGGCAGCTCATGACCGACCTTCATACCGGCCCCTCCTCTTGCCCGACTCGCTCTACGCGATCTTCCTGATCAACCTGATCAACCTGATCTGCGCCGACGAGCAACTCCCCCAATTCGGCCAGCGCTTCACTCCCACTCCCCAGATACGCGTCGAGCTGCCGCCCCCACAGAAAGTGCCGATGGACGGGGTGATCCAGATCCGCTCCCATCCCCCCGTGCAGATGCTGCCCGGTATGCACCACGCGCTGCCCCGCCTCCGACGCCCACCACGCCGCGGTGAGTGCGTGCGTGCCGAAGGGCAGGCCCTCGTCGCGGCGCCAGGCGGCCTCGTACGCCGTGACCCGTATCGCCTCGGTGTCCATGTACGCGTCGGCCGCCCGCAGCAGCACGCCCTGGTTGGTGGAGAGCGGACGCCCGAACTGCTCGCGCGTCGAGGTATGTTCCACGGCCCGCGCGAGGGACCCGGCGCACACCCCCGCCTGCAGCCCGGCAAAGGCGGTGCGGCTCGTGGCCAGCACGTGCTCGTACACTCCACCGGCCGCGTCGTCCCCGATCCACTCACCGGGAGCGCCATTCAGCGTGAGCCGGCCGGCCGACCACGGCGCGGTGGTCTCCACCGGCTCGACCGTCACCGCCGGATCCGCCGTCGGTACGAGCCACAGCGCCCGGTCCGCGTCCGGAACCAGCACATGGGTGGCGTCGCGCAGCCACGGCACGAGCGGCGCCGTGCCGTTCAGCGCGCCGGACGCGTCGGACCGTATCGACCCGGTGGCCGGGAAGGCTCCGGTCACGACCGTCGTGCCGTCGCCGATCGCGGGCAGCAGCCGCGCCCGCTGCTCCTCGCTGCCGTGCGCCGCGATCGCCAGCAGCCCGTACACACATGTCGCCGCGAACGGCACCTGTGCCGTCGTCCGACCCTGCTCCTCCAGCAGCAGCACCAGCCCGAGCAGGCCGATCTCCTCGACGGCCGCGATCAGCCCGGCCGCGCAGACCGCCTTCCACAGCTCGCCGTCCGTGCCCGTCAGTGATGGGGGTCTTCCCTGCTCGAGCGGAGCCGAGAGCTTGGGGGACAGCCGCTCATGCGTCGGCAGGTCCCCGAAGATCTGCGCGGCCAGCTCCTGCGCCGCTCTCTGCTCCTCCGTCGGCGTGAAATCCATCAGCCCTCACCCCCTCCGCCATGCTCGGCCGGGCGAAAGACCGGCAGCTCCAACTCCTTGTCCACGCGCAGGAATTCCAGCTGTACGGGCATGCCGATCCGCACCTTGTCGTACGCCACCCCGACCACATTGCTGATGATCCGCACACCCTCCGACAGCTCGATCAGCACGACCGCGTAGGGACCCGCCGCGTCAGCGGCATGATCAGACGCAGCGAAGGCCGGGAAGGCGGGGTGGTGCATGACGACGTACGAGAAGACCGTCCCCGCGCCGCTCGCCTCGACCGTGTCCCACTCCGGTGACCCGCACGCCCCGCACCCCGGCAGCCAGGGGAACCGCAGTGTCCCGCAGCCGCCGCACCGCTGTATCAGCAGCCTGTGCCCGGCCACCCCGTCCCAGAACCCGGCGTTGTCCCGGTTGATCACGGGCCTCGGCCGCTCGCCCTTGGGCCTTTTCCCCGCCGGCGCGTACTTGAGGATGCGGAATCGGTGCGTCCCCGCCAGTTCGCCGTCCGCACGGACATCCATCCGCGTCGTGACGAAGTGTCCCGTCCCCAGCTTGGTGGTTTTGCGCTCCGACACCGACTCGATCACTGCGTCGAAGGTGATCCGGTCCCCCGGCCGCAGATCCCGTACGTACTCCTGCTCGCAGTCGGTCGCGACCACCGAGGTGTACCCCTCGCCGTCGAGCAGCGCGGACAGTTCGTCGTACGCCGACGACCTGCCCGTATGCCCGGAAAGGCCGCCCATCGTCCAGGCCTGGAGCATTGTCGGCGGAGCAATCGCGTCCGGGCCCGAATACGCCGGACTCTCGTCCCCCATCGCCTCGCACCAGTGTCTGATCATCGGCTCGTTGACGGCGTCCTTGCCGACGCCCGAGGTCGCGGCCGCCCGCCCCTCGAACGCCTTGAGAAGCCGAAGCAGATCCGCGCCCGAGTCCACACCCGCGCTCGCGTCCGCCTTCACGTCGGCGCTCACGTCGGCGCTCACCTCTGCATGCACATCCGCACTCATCGACGCCCCCTCCGCATCCCGAGCCGCATCGTCGCCACGATCTCCCGCTGCACCTCGCTCACCCCGCCCCCGAAGGTGTTGATCTGCGCGGCCCTGTTCATCCGCTCCAACTCCCCGTCCCCGAACGCCCCCACGGAGCCGGAGCGGACCAGTCCGGCCTCGCCCGCAACTTCCTGACATATTCGATACACCGCGACGGCCGATTCGGTTCCCATAAATTTCACGCCACTCGCATCACCCGGCGCGAGCGTCCCCGCCCCCACGTCGCCGACCAGCCGCCAGTTCAGGAGCCGCACCGCCGCCAGCCGTGCGTGCGCCTCGGCCAGCCGCGCGCGCACCCACGGCCGGTCCGCCGGCCGTTCTCCCGTCGTCGGGTCGGGAGTCGCGGCGTACGCCAGCGCCTGGTCGTAGCAGTCCTCGGCCTGCATGCCGATCGCGGCGAGCGCCACCCGCTCGTGGTTGAGCTGGTTGGTGATCAGCCCCCAGCCGCCGTTCTCCTCACCGACCAGGTTCGTGACGGGCACCCGGATGCCGTCGTAGTACGTGGCGGTCGTCGTCAGACCGCCCACCGTCTCGATCGGCGTCCACGAGAAGCCCGGTGCGTCCGTCGGCACCAGCACGATCGAGATGCCCTTGTGCTTCGGGGCGTCCGGGTCCGTACGGCAGGCGAGCCAGATCCAGTCGGCGTTCTGGGCGTTGCTGGTGAAGATCTTCTGCCCGTCGATCACCCACTGGTCGCCCTCGCCGGCCTCGCCTGCGCTCACGCGCACGGCGCGCGTACGGAGCGAGGCGAGGTCGGTACCGGCCGACGGCTCCGTGTAGCCGATCGCGAAGACGAGCTCGCCGCGCAGGATGCGCGGCAGGAAGAAGTCCTTCTGTTCGGGCGTCCCGTACTTCATGAGGGTCGGCCCGACCGTATTGAGTGTGACCATCGAGACGGGCGCACCCGCCCGGTACGCCTCGTCGAAGAAGACGAACTGCTCGTCGGCGCCGCGCCCCTGACCGCCGTACGCGACGGGCCAGCCCAGGCCGAGCATTCCGTCGCCGCCAATCCGCCGCAGCAACGCTCGCTGCCCGACCGGATCCGTCGCCTCCTCGCCCTTCATCACCTCGCGGAAGTACGAGCGGAGTTCGGCGCGCAGCTGCCGCTGGCGCGCGGTGGGGGCGAGATGCACGGCGGCGGCCTCCGACAACGTACGGATGAAGGTTTCTGACTGTCCGTCAGATTCATCACCACTGTCAAGACCGAAGACGACGCTCGCCGGGCGCCGGATGCCAAAACGCGAACGGCCTGCGCAACGGCGCCGTAGCGCCGTCGCACAGGCAGTCGCTCACCCCACGACACAGACCCCGTCCGGGCCGCGTCTCACCAGAGGTTGGTGAAGTTGACGGCGACGTTCTCGTTCGACTGGTCGACCGCCGTGAAGCCAGAGCCGTTCACGCTCGCGGTTTTGTTCTGGTTGGACGCGCCGGAGCCGGTCGCCACCTGCTGTGTGGTGGTCGAGTTGCCGTTGTTGTCGCCGCCGACACCACTGCCGCTGACCGTGGCCACAGACGCGTTCGATCCGAGGTTCGCGAAGGCACCGTTGTCAGCAACGGCAACACCCGAGAAGAGCGCCGCCGCGAGGGGCAGAGCTGCGAAGGCGGCGATGACGCGGGCGGTGCGGATGCTTGCCATGTCAATTCCTCCAGGAACTGTAAGTACGGCTGATTCCGGAGCAGTTGGCCGACCGCTTCGGTAGTGGTCACGACGTCGCAAGATCAGAGTTGCCCATCGAATCCCCGGCGAACCAGCCCGGAGGCCCTATTTCCCCCTCAAGCGTGAGGACAAGTCGATAAACCCCCTTCACGTCCCCAAAACCGCAGCTCAACCCATCCCGCACCACGGAAACCGCCCACGGCAAGGGAAAAAGCGTTTCGCAGCGCTTTCGGCCAGCACCTCCCCCTGCCCCCTCACCCCCTCCCCCTTCCTTTCTTCGAACACTCGTACGAAAATAGATCCATGGCCACATCCGACCGGCGCACAGCCACCCTGGCCCTCGCCCACGCTCTCTCCGCCGCCGAGCGCGGGCTCCCCGTCATCCCCCTGTCCCGCACAAAGCTCCCCGCCCTGCGTTCACCGCACAGGGGTTCCTCCGAGCCGGTTCCGTGCCGAGGCGAGTGCGGGCTGCCGGGCCACGGCGTCCACGACGCCACGACCGACCCCGCCGCCGTCCGTGCCCTCTTCGCCGCCGCCCCCTGGGCCACCGGCTACGGCATCGCCTGCGGCCGCCCGCCCCACCACCTCATCGGCATCGACCTCGATACGAAATCGGATACCGACGCCACGGCGGCCCTCAGGCACCTGGCCCTTCAGCACCTCTTCACGATCCCGGACACCGTGGTCGTCCTCACGCCCAGCGGCGGCCGCCACATCTGGCTCACAGGGCCGCCCGAAACCGTCGTCCCCAACTCCGTGAGCCGCCTCGCCCCCGGCATCGACATCCGCGGCGCCGGCGGCTATCTGGTGGGTCCCGGCTCCCTCACCACCCACGGCATCTACCGCACGGCCCCCGGCACCGGCCACCTGACCCCGGCCCCCTGCCCCAGCGCACTCCTGCGCCTCCTCACACCCCCCGCACGCCCGCACACCCCCACGACCCGCCCCACCGACCACCCCGGCCGAGGCCACGGCCTGGTCCAGTTCGTACTCACCGCCCAAGAAGGCCAGCGCAACACCCGCCTCTTCTGGGCCGCATGTCGTGCGTACGAGAACGGCATGGGCGACTCCCTCGCGGACGCCCTGACAGAAGCCGCAGTCCAAGCAGGCCTCACCGAACGCGAAGCCCGCGCCACAATCGCCTCCGCAGCCCGCCTCTCCACGGCCTCCTGACCCCACACCGGACACGCCGAAGGGACGCCCGCTGTGCGGTCCGCGCTCGATACCCGGTTCGTCCCTGGCCCCCAATTGGCGAAGAAGCTGATCAGCGCTGTTGGCTCACAGGGCGGACGTGTCAGCAGCTGAAGCCTTCTTCGGCTGCCGCTACTACACCGCCACCCGCCCGGCTGAGGCCACCAATCTCAAGGCCACAGACTTCGTCCTGCCGGAAGAGGGTTGGGGAGAGCTCGTGTTGTCCAGCAGCACGCCTCGGGTCGGCTCCGGTGGACGGACACTGGAGAGCCCTACGACTCACGCGGCTTGAAGAAGCGGGCGCGTAAGGCCACCCGCGCCGTTCCGATCCCGCCCGGTTCTCGTGCGCCTGGTGCGCGAGCACATCGTGCAGTTCGGCACGGGGGAGGACAGCCGGCTGTTCCGCGCGGCGCGGGGCGGTCACCTGCTGTCCAAGGAGTACGGACAGGTTTGGAAGGCTGCTCGCCGCTCGGTGCTCACCGAGTCCGAGGCGGCTTCCCGGCTCGCGGACGTGCCGTACTCCCTCCGCCATGCGGGCGTCTCCCTGTAGCTGGAATCGGGGGTCTCCCCGGCCGAGGTAGCCCGCCGAGCGGGGCACAGCATCGCTGCTCTCTTCCGCTTCTACGCCAAGGCCATCCACCGAAATCAGCAACGCTCTGATCAGCAGATCGAGCAAGCTCTCGACGCAGCAGACGAGGAGTAAACGGCCACGTCAGGCGTCACCATGTGCCACGTGCGGCCAGGCGGCGCAGAGGACCGGAGTTCGGCAGGTTCGCTACAGACGGAAGCTGGGGGAAGAAGCAAATGCTTCTTCCCCCAGCTCTGTTTGTTGAGCTACTTGCCGGTGGTACGTAGCAGCGCGAAGGGCGGCCACGGTCCGATGAGACCGGGGCCGCCCTCGTATGCCGACTCAGCGGGCGAACTTGGCGTACTCGTCGAAGTCGATCTTCTTGTCGCCGTTCTCGTCGGCCATCCGCACGACCATCTTGGCGTTCTCGTCCGAGACCTTCCCACTGGCGGTCTGGAGAGACGCCTTGAATTCGTCGGCGGTGATGAAGCCGTCCTGATCGGTGTCGATCTTGTCGAAGGCTGCGCGCTTGTCGGCACTCATCTGGGGTCTCCCTCAAATCATAGATACTGGTCGTGGGTCAACGACCGAACGCGCGTGGCAGGCACGGGCGGCTGGATCGGCGTTCGGGTGAACCGTGACGGTTGATCAGCGGGCCTGGAAGCCGGGTTATGAGAGGCGGCGTGCCGGGCGACGAGCCGACGCCGGGGTGGGCGAGGTGGAGCACGGACCAGGAGGCTTCTGCCCATGCGGTGCAGCTCGCCTCCTCAATGGGACTTGTCTGCTTCGATCCCCAGACGGACAAGCTCCGAACATAGCTCCCGTGTGACGGGACCCTCTGGTCCACCACCGTTCGTGCGGCGCATGGTCTGACCTGGACAGTCGTGACTTCGGCGCGGTCCACGCCTGGTCCACACACACTGGTCGACGACGTGACACGGGCGGATCAAGGTGAGACAGGCGGCACGACGAAGGGGTGCCCGACGATTCGGGACACCCCTTCTGACCTGTACCTATGTTGAGCTGTGCGGTGGGTGTGGGATTTGAACCCACGGTGACATCGCTGCCACGACGGTTTTCAAGACCGTTCCCTTAGGCCGCTCGGGCAACCCACCCCGCGCCACCGGCCTGCGGTGACGCGAGGACAGCCTAGCCGGTCAGCCGTCGCCCTTGCGCTGGCCCAGGGTTACTTCGACCGTGGACGTCTTGCCGTCGCGTTCGTACGTCAGCATGACCTTGTCGCCCGGCTTGTGCGTCCAGATCTCGCTGATCAGGGTCGGGCCGCTGTCGATCGCCCGGTCGCCGAGCTTCGTGATGACATCGCCCGGCTTGAGGCCGGCCTTGGCGGCCGGGCCGTTGGGCTGGATCGCCGCTGAGCCGTCGGCGCCGGTGTCCGCGATCGTGGCGCCGCCCTCGCTCTTCTCGTCCATGGAGACCGTCGCGCCGATCACCGGGTAGACCGGCTGACGCGTCTTGATCAGCTGCTGGGCGACCGTATCGGCCTGGTTGACCGGGATCGCGAAGCCGAGGCCTATCGAGCCCGCCTGTGACTGGCCGAAGCCGCCGCCTGTACCGGCGGACTGGATGGCCGAGTTGATGCCGATGACAGCGCCGCGCGAATCGAGCAGCGGGCCGCCGGAGTTGCCCGGGTTGATCGAGGCGTCGGTCTGCAGTGCGCTCATGTACGAGGCCTTGCTGCCCTGGCCGTCGCCCGAGGCCACCGGGCGGTTCTTGGCGCTGATGATGCCGGTCGTGACCGTGTTCGACAGGCCGAAGGGGGCTCCGATGGCGATCGTCGAGTCTCCGACGGCGACCTGGTCCGAGTTGCCCAACGGCAGCGGGGCCAGGCTCGAAGGGGCGTTCTTCAGCTTCAGCACGGCTACGTCGTAACCCTGCGCACGGCCGACCACCTCGGCGTCGTACTTCTTGCCGTTGGAGAACGTGACGGACAGTTCGCCGCTGTCGGCCGCGGACGCCACCACGTGGTTGTTGGTGACGATGTGGCCCTGCTTGTCGTAGACGAAACCGGTGCCCGTACCGCCCTCGCCGTCCCCTCCCTGCGCCTGGATCGTGACGACACTCGGCAGCGCCTTTGCCGCGACCGCCGCGACGGTGCCCGCGTCGCGCTTGAAGTCCTTCGGGTTACCTGCGGCCGAGAGGGTGGTCGAGTCGGTGGAGTCGTCGTTGCGCTCCGCGGCCCAGTACCCGATGCCCCCGCCGACACCGCCCGCGACCAGCGCGGCGGCCAGCACCGCGGCGACCAGGCCGCCGGTACGCCGCTTCTTCTGCGCCGGCGGTACGGGCGCCATGGGCGAGCCCCACGCGGAGCCGCCCCCGGCTTCGCCGCCGTACGAGGGCATCGCCGGAGGAGGCGGCGGCCATCCGGGGCCGGCGCCCTGTGTCTGCGCGGTCCCGGCCGGGGCCCCGGCATGCGCGTGCTGAAGGGGAGAGGGAGGGGCAGGGGTGTGGCCGTGCTGGGAGGTGGGGGTGTGCGCCGGCGGTTCCGGCGCAGGTGCCGACTGGTCGTAAGCACTGCCGTCGCCCGGCGCCGGGGTGCTCTCCGGCTCGGCAGCGGTCCCGGGAGCGGCCGCCGGCACGGGAGGTTCAGACGGGGCGGCCGGAACCGCAGTGCCCTCGTTCTCTGTGCTCACAGCTTCTTCTCCTCGGTCCCAGGGTCGGGTCTCAGGTCGGGCTCAGTCGGCCTTCGGTCAACCTTCGGTCAACGTCCCACTGTGCAAGTGTCCGCTGCCAGCTTTTCCCACCACACGTCAGAGGACCGTAAGCGGGAGCTGTGCATCCACCGACCATCCTTTACTTCGGACAAAGCGGGCGCACCTCCAGGAGTTCACCTGTGCCCGCCTCCCCTGCCTTCCCCGTCTTCCCCGTCGCGGTGGCACCATGACGCGGTGACCCACGCACGGCAGCACACCATCCAAGTCGTCGCTCACCGCGGGGCCTCCGAGGACGCCCCCGAGCACACCCTGGCCGCGTACATGAAGGCCATCGAGGACGGCGCGGACGCCCTCGAATGCGATGTACGGCTCACCGCGGACGGGCACCTCGTCTGCGTGCACGACCGCCGGGTGAACCGTACGTCCAACGGCCGCGGCGCCGTCTCGGCCCTCGAACTGGCCGACCTCGCCGCCCTGGACTTCGGCTCGTGGAAGGACCGCGACGAGTCCCCCGACTGGGATCCCGGCCGGGACCCGGACCACGGCCTCACCTCCGTACTCACCCTCGAGCGGCTCCTGGAGCTGGTCACGGACTCCGGTCGCCACATCGAGCTCGCCATTGAGACGAAGCACCCCACCCGCTGGGCCGGCCAGGTCGAGGAGCGGCTCCTCCACCTCCTGAAGCGCTTCGGCCTCGACGCTCCCGAAGCCGCCGGGCCCTCGCCCGTACGGATCATGAGCTTCTCGGCGCGCTCACTGCACCGCGTCGCCGCCGCCGCACCGACCATCCCGACCGTCTATCTGATGCAGTTCGTGTCGCCGCGACTGCGCGACGGACGACTTCCGGCCGGCGCGCGGATCGCCGGCCCCGGGATGCGGATCGTCCGGAACCACCCCGGCTACATCGCGCGGCTGCACCGCGCGGGGCACCGGGTGCACGTGTGGACGGTGAACGAGCCCGAAGACGTCGACCTCTGTGTACGTCTCGGTGTGGACGCAATTATTACGAATCGCCCGAAACGGGTGCTGTCTCAATTGGGTCGCCTCTGACGGCCGTTACAGGGAGTGCACCGGCGCGTTCGGTCCGTGTTCGATCGTTGCGAGTGCGTCACTGACCGACGCCTGGCCGGTTTCCGGTCCAGGCCATTGGGGCATTCACTTCGTGGCGTGGGGCGAAGGAGGTCTCGGGGGTGGCGTTTGTGGTGGCACGGGAAGTGCCCACGTCGTCGAGCATGGCCGTACCCCATGGCCCTGCGGGCGTGGGTGAGGCGAGACATCGCATGCGTGATGAGCTGCGCGTGAACGGGGTGTCCGAATCGGTCATTGACGATGCCGTACTGATCCTTTCCGAACTGCTCAGCAATGCCTGCCGTCATGGCAGGCCGCTGGGGCAGGCGGAGGTCGGTGACGGTGACATCCGCGCCGCATGGCGCGTCGACAGAGCAGGCAGGCTGACCGTCGAGGTGACGGACGGAGGCGGTCCGACCCGACCGGTTCCGGCCACACCTTCGGTCACCGCGCGCGGCGGCCGCGGGCTCAACATCATCAGTGCGCTGGCACAGGACTGGGGTGTGCGGGACAGTGCGTCCGGCGAAGTCACGGTCTGGGTAAAAGTGACGGAGGGGCATCGTCACGACGACTTCGCTACGCGCGTCACAAGCCCCGGGATGGACTTCGCGGCCACTTTCGAAGACCTGGACTGATCCGGAGGGCCGGACCGAGCCGGGCGCGGGGCCCAGCGGACCAGGCCATGCGGCCGGGCCCGTCCCGGGCCGCCGCCGAAGGCCGCCGTCCAAAGACCGCCTCCCTGTGCCGTTTCCGCATGTCCCGGGACGGCCCGTCAGATCCGGGCGGCACAGCGGCTAGGCTCGCGCCCGACACAGCAATGCCGTGAACGGGAGAAGCCAAGCCATGGCCAAGAAGCGCCCCCAGCCCGCAAGGGGAACCAAGCCGCAGGCTCAGGTATCCAGCGGGGAGGTGCCGGTGGTCGGGGCCCGCGAGCCCTGCCCGTGCGGTTCCGGCCGTCGTTACAAGGCCTGCCACGGCCGCGCCGCCTCGCACGCCGTGACCGAGCTGGTCCAGCGCCCCTTCGAAGGCCTGGCCGGGGAGAGCGACTGGGTCGCCCTGCGCGAGCTGGTGCCCGCGGCGACCGCCCCGCTGACGCTGAAGGACGGGCTGCCCGTGGGGGTCCCCTCCGTCACGCTGGCGACCGTACTGCCGATGGCGTGGCCCGCCCTGCGCCGCGACGACGGCTCCGTCCTGCTCGGCCTGCAGAACGACACGCCCTCCGGCGACCTCAGCCGCGACCTCGCCGACACCCTCCGGCGCGCACTGACCGCCAAGCCCGGTACCCCGGTCGCCGCCGAGCGCGCCCCGGCCGACGGGCCTCGCCTCCAGGACCTCCTCGACCCCGATGCGGCCTTCGAGCCCACCGTGCACTCGGGCTTCGAGTTCTGGGTTCCGGACGCGGAGAACGCGACGCCCGACGTGAGCGCGTCGCTCGAGCGCGCCAACGCGGCCGCGATCCCGACGGTCAGGCTGACCGGCGTCGACGCCGCGTACTGGTGCGAGACTCCCGAGAAGAACCACCTGCGCTGGGTCATGCCCTACGCCGAGGAGCAGCTGCTCGACGCCCTCGCCCGGCTGCACGCCGCCGGTACGTCGTCGCTCGGCGAAGGCACCCGTCTGGTCGGCTCCTTCCGGGCGCACGGGCTGATGGTTCCGGTCTGGGACCTGCCCAGCGAGGTCACGGCGCAGGACATCGAGAAGCCCGCCGCGGAGCTCGCGGAGCGGCTCGCTGCGGCGCTCACGTCGGACGCCCCGCTGACTCCGGAGGAGCGCCGCGCGCGGGGCGGGCTCACCAACCGCCAAGTGACGCTCAGCTGACAGTGACGATTTCTGTCGGGCGATCGGTGACCCCGGTCACAACTCCCTGTACTGGCAGGTAAATAACTGTCTGAATAGGCGAGATCGAATTTGCCAACCGCAGATCTCTTGTTACCGTTCTCGGAGCCCGGTCGCTGGTGCATCCCCCGTCGCCAGCGACCGGGCGTCTGACGTTTCGGAGTCAATGCCACGGCATTTCCCGGACAGGTCGCGCGTCATATTCCCCGGTCAACGGGGCGCAGGCGCAGCAGAGTTACTCCCCGACCTCAGCAGCAACGGTCCGTTTCCGGCCGCAGCGAACTCAGCCACCGCCGTGTAATGCGCGGCTTTTCCGCGAGTCGGCTCTCGCGGTGTTTCACACACTCCCGGTTCGTCGTCCGCACGCACCTTGCAATGCATCTGCAGGGCGCGCCCACCGGGTCCCATCAGCGAGAGTGCGGACCTCAGTTCCTCGCCCGAGGCATTGCGGTAGTACGCCCGCGCCCACGTACTGTCCCCCTCGGTCAGCACGCAGGTCTGGACCTCGATCCCCTCAGGGGAGGTGAGCTCGGGACCGCACCGCACGGGCGACGGCTGCAACGGCTGTGATGACTGCGACGACTCGGGCGGGGGGACAGCAGCCGGAGAGGCCTTCGCGTCGTCGAGCAGTGGTACGGGCAGCGGTACGGGCAGGGGTACGGGATCGGGTTCCGCGGCTGCGCCGGCCAGCGGCAGCAGGACGGTGAACACTACGACGACTGCGAGCCCGATCATGCGGAGGTTCAAAGCGGGTCCCACCTGTCAGCCGCCCGGGAATTCCTGACGGTGGGCCGAAGATATCGACGGATGGGGAACGCCCGCGTCAGCCGCGCGCCTGTTACCCGAGAACTCGGGCCCGCTCACACCCGTACGAGTGAGCCGGCGGCGCGTCGTGCGTAAATCCGCGCCGCCGGGACACGAGCACGCTGCCCGCCGCTCCGTACACGCGTCAGGGCCCGTCGGCACAGGCGCCGGTACACGCATCAGTACGTGCGTCAGCGCGCCCCTCGCCGCACGCCCTCAGTAGGCGAGGCGGCTGCCACCGTCCGGTGCGCCGTTGCTCGCCGCGACCAGTGCGTCCAGGACCGCCTCGACATCCGGCAGCCAGGGCGCCGCGGAACCGGCCAGAGGTGCCCGTTCCCAGCGGACCTGTCCCGTCCCGGTCTCGGAGGGCGGCAGCACCAGATAGCCGCCCTCGCCGTGGAACCGCAGCGAACTGGGCACCCAGTCCTTGGCGTACAGCAGCTCGCCGAGCCGCTCCAGGGAGTACGGGGCGACCAGCAGCGACCACCGGGTCGGGGTCGCGACGACCGGGCCGAGGCGCATGCCCATCCCGTCGAGCGCGGTCAGCGCGACGGCGCCGGCCACTGCGGGGAGGCTGAGTGCGCAGGGCGCGCGGCCGCCGGTGGCCAGCATGATCGGGGCCGTCGGGCGGTTCGTCCACCACCAGCGGATGAGGCGTTCGTCCGTCGTGGCGGCCAGGATGCCCGGGTCGAAGGGGTGCGCGCCGGGAACCACGCACTCGGGGTCGGGGCAGGCACAGCCCTGTGCGCGGTCGCCGCGGCTGCCGCGACCGCCCGACGTCTTCAGGCCCACGCCGGGAAGAACGGGCCACTGCCACGCGGTGGCGCAGGTCAGCGCCGCGCCGAGTTGGGCAGACTCCTCACTTCGCCGGAACCGGAGCCTGCGTCGCCTTCCGAGGATCTCGCGCATGAGCGCTCGTTCCTTTCCGTTGAACGCCGAGGTCCACATTGCACTTCGTGTGCGTCACTTCACTGCGCGTGCTCGTCGCGTACTGGCTGCGTACTGGTTGGCGTATCGCCGAACTTTCAGCCTGAGGCACGGTTAACCCCTCGTGGCCGAGCGTGAAACGTAGCGGAGGGTGGCGCACGCATGGCGCTTGCTGATCCGTAGTGCAGTCCCGCTGCTCGGGGATGGGGCGCGGCCTACGGCGGTTAAGACGCCACGGCCCGCCGCCAGGTTCCGGGGCGGTCGCAACTGCCCCTGGCCATCACCGATTAGGTACCCATCACGGTTTGAGATGACGCTCCCCCCAGGACTCCGCCCGGGAGGTACCCCCTGTCGAACACTCTCAGTCGACCGCAAATTATTGCCGTAGGTGCCATTTTTAGGCCAAGTTGGCTATCCCATAGACACCACGAGTCCCACGATCCCAATGCTGGACATCCCCTTACTTGTGCGTGTACATGTGGATGCATTGATAGCGGCGCAGAATGACATGGGGGTTTGCGATGCTATTGAGCAAAACGCACCAGCAGGAAAGCCTGCGATCATGAGCGCCCCACACGTTCCGAAAGTGGCTGGAATCGATCCCAAGGTTCCTGGTCCCACGCACACTGTCGCGCCTCTTCCGCCCGCCCCCACTCCTCCCGCCCCTGCCGGCGCGGTCCTTCAGGACCGGCTCGCGGGCTGGGTTTCCGATCTCACCACCCTCCACGAACTCACGGAACGCCTGGTCCGTACCGGTGCGCTCGACGACGCTCTGCACGAACTGCTCCGTGCGGGCGCCGCCCTCGTCGGCGCCCGCCGCGGCCTTCTCGTGCTCGAACCCGCCGACGGCCACGGCCCCTCCACCACGATCGGCCTCGGCCTCGCCCATGCCGACCTCGGCCACATCGAGACAGTGCCGCGTAGTTCCACGTCGTACGGCTGCCTCCTCGACGGCCTCCCCGGAAGCCCCGGCCCCAGCGAGATCGCCCACCCCGACCTCCTCGGCGAGGAGGAACTCGACCCGCGCCACCGCGAGGTCGCCGCGCGGCTCGGCTATGCCGCCAGTTACGCCCTGCCCCTGTCCACCCAGGCGGGCCGCCTGGGCGCGGCCGTCTGGCTGTACGACGAGCCGACCGAGCCCGTGGAGCGTCAGCGCCATCTCGCCGGCCTCTATGCGCGGTACGCCTCCGAGCACCTGGCCCGGCTGCTGGAGCTGGAGCGCGCCCGTGCGCGCGTCGCGACCGTAACCGAGGAGCTGCTGCCCACCAGGCTGCCCCGGGTCGCCGGGGTGCAGCTCGCCGCCCGCCACCGCACAGGAGCGCTGGGCGGCGGCGACTGGTACGACGCGCTGCCGCTGCCGGAGGGCGCCCTCGGGCTCGCCGTCGGGTCGGTGTCCGGATCGGGGCCGAGCGCACTGGCCGCGATGGGACGGCTGCGGGCGAGCCTGCGGGCGTACGCCGTGATGGAGGGCGAGGACCCCGTCGCCGTACTGTCCGATCTGGAGCTGCTGCTGCGGCTCACCGAGCCCGCCAGGTCGGCCACCGCGCTCTTCGCCTACTGCGAACCGGCGGAACGCCGGATCGTGCTGGCCGGGGCCGGGCACAGCCCGCCGCTGGTCATCGGTGAACGGCGTACCGAGTTCGTGGAGACGTCACTGTCCGCGCCGCTGGGGATGCTGGCCTGCTGGGAGGCGCCGAGCGTGGAGCTCGCGCCGGAGCCCGGAGAAACGGTGCTTCTCTACACGGACGGGCTGCTGCAGCGCACCGGCGACCCGATGGACCGGGCCTTCGCGCGGCTGCACGCGGCCGCTGCGAGCGTGCCGAAGTCGGTCAGGGCGGACCCGCGTGCCGTGGCCGACCATGTGCTGCGGGCGGTGCTGCCGGACGGGCTCGACGCTACGGATTCGATGGAGGATTTCGTGCTGCTCGCGGCACGCTTCGACTGATACCTCACAGTTGTCCACAGGGCCCTGGGCCGTCCTCTCCTCGCACATACGATGGAGGACGGTCCAGTGTCGTATCAAGGAGACAGTCGTGTCCGATGAGCTCAATCCGGAGACCCCGGGCGAAGCGCAAGAGCCGATCAAGCAGCGGAAGAACGGCCTGTACCCGGGCGTTTCCGACGAGCTCGCCGAGAACATGAAGTCCGGCTGGGCCGACACCGAGCTGCACGGTCTGGAGCCCATCGCCCAGGCTGCGCACACCGCCGCCCGCCGCGCCGCGCTCTCCGCGCGCTTCCCCGGCGAGCGCCTGGTCATCCCCGCGGGGAACCTCAAGACTCGCTCCAACGACACCGAGTACGCCTTCCGCGCCTCCACCGAGTACGCGTACCTGACCGGTGACCAGACGCAGGACGGCGTCCTCGTGCTGGAGCCGAAGGACGGGGGCCACGTCGCGACGATCTACCTCCTGCCGCGCTCGAACCGGGAGAACGGCGAGTTCTGGCTGGACGGGCAGGGCGAGCTGTGGGTCGGCCGCCGCCACTCCCTGGCCGAGGCCGAGCAGCTGCTGGGGATTCCGGCGAAGGACGTCCGCGAACTGCGCGCCGCCCTGACGGAGGCCACAGGCCCGGTCCGTAACGTCCGTGGGCACGACGCGGGCATCGAGGCCGCGCTGACCGACAAGGTCACCGCCGAGCGCGACGAGGAGCTGCGCGTCTACCTCTCCGAGGCCCGCGCGGTGAAGGACGAGTTCGAGATCGGCGAGCTCCAGAAGGCCGTCGACTCGACCGTCCGCGGCTTCGAGGACGTCGTGAAGGTCCTCGACAAGGCCGAGGCGACGAGCGAGCGCTACATCGAGGGCACGTTCTTCCTGCGCGCCCGTGTCGAGGGCAACGACATCGGCTACGGCTCGATCTGCGCCGCCGGCCCGCACGCGACCACCCTGCACTGGGTGCGCAACGACGGCGACGTACGCTCCGGCGACCTGCTGCTGCTCGACGCCGGCGTGGAGACCCACACCCTCTACACCGCCGACGTCACGCGCACGCTGCCGATCAACGGCACCTTCACCGACCTGCAGCGCAAGATCTACGACGCGGTGTACGAGTCCCAGGAGGCCGGCATCGCGGCCGTGAAGCCCGGCGCCAAGTACCACGACTTCCACGACGCGTCGCAGCGCGTTCTCGCCGAGAAGCTCGTCGAATGGGGTCTTCTCGAAGGCCCGGTCGAGAAGGTCCTGGAGCTCGGCCTCCAGCGCCGCTGGACCCTGCACGGCACCGGCCACATGCTCGGCATGGACGTCCACGACTGCGCCGCCGCGCGCCGTGAGGCGTACGTCGACGGGACCCTGGAGCCGGGCATGTGCCTGACGGTGGAGCCCGGGCTGTACTTCCAGGCCGACGACCTGACCGTGCCCGAGGAGTACCGCGGCATCGGCGTCCGGATCGAGGACGACATCGTCGTGACCGAGGACGGCAACCAGAACCTGTCGGCAGGGCTGCCGCGCCGCTCCGACGAGGTCGAGGCGTGGATGGCCCGGGTCAAGCAGGGCTGACGAGACCGATCGCCGGTCGCCGCGAGGGCGTGCCGCTCAGGACACCTTGAGCAGCGCGTCCTCGCGCCATTTCAGGATCTTGTCGAAGCTGACCACCGCGCCGCGTCCCGGCCGGTTCCTGAAGTGGACATGGTCCGCGAGCTGCTCGATCAGGCAGAGGCCTCTGCCGTCTTCCGCCGTGCTGGGTGCGGGGCGCAGTGCGGCATGGTGCCCTCGCCGTGAGGGGGGAAAGCCCGGCCCGGAGTCGGTGACCTCGATACGGCATTTCTCGCCGTCCAGATAAGCGGTCACGCGGTATTCCGCAGAGGGTGTTCCGGACCGTTCGTCCCCGCCGTGCTCGACCGCATTCGCACAGGCTTCGCTGAGCGCGACCGAGAGATCGTAGGAAATGTCCGGATCGACCCCTGCTGTCTCCATGGTGCCGAGCAGAAGGCGGCGGGCGAGCGGAACGCTCGCGGCTTCGCGCCGCAAGTGGAGTGACCACCAGATGCTCATGCTCCAGCCTCCTGGCTGCGGCTCGACATACGGTTACGTATTGCCACAAGCAGTCCGTCATAAGCGTGCGATCGATGTGATTGCGCTCATTCGGCCGATGCGCGCACCACGGCCGGCGGTGTATGTGCGCGCGGACCTGCCGTATGAGGCAGGTGGACGCAATGCGATGATGTCGGCGCCATGTCTACATCGGTCGTACGCGCCGGAGCCGGTCCGCGGCTGCTGAGGACCGCGGTGTTCACCGCGGTCTGCGTCGCGCTGTCCGCGACCGGACACGTCATGGCATCCTGCGCCACCGTCCCGTGGTGGACGATCGCGCTCGGCTGCGCCGCTGTCTTCGCCGTGGTAGCCCCGCTGGCCGGGCGCGCGCGCTCGCTGCCCGCCATCGCCACCGCGCTGACCTGCGGACAACTCGCCCTGCACGTCCTCTTCGGGCTCGGCCAGCACAACCCCGCCCTGCAGTCGGCCGCCACCGACACCTCGCTGCGCATGCTGGCGGCGAAGCTGCTGTGCGGCGCCGGGGCCCTGCCGCTCAGCACCGCAGAGGCCCGGCGGATCGTCACCGAAGCGGGCATCGACCCGGCATCCGTGCAGGCGGCCCAACAGCACCTCACGCATGCGGCTCACGCATCCCACACGGCCAATGCGGCGCAGCAGTCCGAGGCCGTGGCGAATGCCGGGCTGTTCCCCACCCTCCCCATGCTGCTCGGGCACATGCTGGCCGCCGTCGCGGCAGGCTGGCTGCTGCGGCGCGGGGAGGCGGCGCTGACCCGGCTGGTTCTGCTGTCGGCGCATGGAGTCGCGGAGGGCGCACTCGTACGGTCGTTGCGCGCCGCGCTCGCACTTGTACGTTCGCTGCGCGCCGGGCTGCCCGGTGCGCCCGCGCAGCGCCGGCGCGCCCTGCGCACCCCGTTCCTCGCGCCGCTGCGGCCGCCCGGGGAAGCCCTCCAGCACACGGTGATCAGGCGCGGTCCGCCCTCGGCGGCGCTCGTTCTCGCAGCCTGACGCGGCGCACTCCTCGACGTAGCACCACGGGAGCGGCGTCGCGATGCCGGTGCGTACCCGCGCGCCGGAACATCATTCACCTCTGCTCCGTGGAGTGTTTCCAGCCATGAATGTCACGCGTATCTCCGCCGTCGCCGGCGCCGTTGCCGCTTCCACCGTCCTGCTGATCGCGGGCCCGGCCCTCGCGCACGTCGGCGTTCAGCCCGTCGGCCCCGCCGAGAAGGGCGGCTACGCCACCGTCAACGTCAAGGTGCCCAACGAGCGGGACAACGCCTCGACCACCAAGCTCGAAGTCTCCTTCCCCACCGACCACCCGCTGTCCTCCGTGATGCCGCAGCCCGTGCCCGGATGGACCGTCAAGGTCACCAAGACCGAGCTCGACAAGCCGCTCAAGGTGCACGGCAAGGAGATCACCGAGGCTGTCTCCAAGGTCACCTGGACCGGCGGCAAGATCGGGCCCGGCGAGTTCCAGCAGTTCCCGCTCTCGCTCGGGCAGTTGCCGGAAGACGCCGACCAGTTGGTCTTCAAGGCCGTCCAGACGTACGACAACAAGGAAGTTGTCCGCTGGATCGAGGAGCCCAAGGAGGGCCAGGAGGAGCCGCAGTCCCCGGCCCCCGTCCTCAAGCTGACCGAGCCCACCGGTGACGACCACCACGGCTCCGGCAGCGCCAAGAACGACGAGGCGTCCGCCCATGACGCCAAGGCCCACGACGACGGCAAGAAGAGCGAAACCGCCGCCGACAGCACCAGCAACAGCGACTCGACCGCCCGCGTCCTCGCCGTCGTCGGCATCGCCGTCGGTGTCGCGGGCGTGGCCTTCGGCGTTCTCGCCGGCCGCCGCCGCACCTCCTGACACTCACCGAAACACCGGGACCTATTCCTATGCGCAAGAAGAACGCGCTGGCCGTGGCGCTCGTAGCCTCGGCCGCGCTCACCCTGTCCGCGTGCGGCGGCGGCAAGGCCGACAGCTCCAAGCCGCTCAGCGGCGTCTCCGCCGATGCCGCGACGAAGGCCGCGACCGTACTGGACCGGCCTTTCAAGAAGCCGAATCTCGTCCTCACGGACACGCACGGCAAGAAGTACGACCTGCGTGAGCAGACAGAAGGCAAGCCGACGCTCGTCTACTACGGCTACACCAACTGCCCCGACGTATGCCCGCTGACGATGAGCAACATCGCCATCGCGTACAAGAAGCTCTCCCCTGCGGACCGGGAGAAGCTCCAGGTCGTCTTCATCACGACGGACCCCGAACGGGACACCCCGAAGGCACTCGGCAAGTGGCTCAAGGGCGCGGGCGACCCCGCGTTCACCGGGCTCTCCGGCGACTTCCCGACCATTCAGGCCGGGGCCCGCCAGATGGGTATCGGCATCGACCCGCCCAAGAAGGAAAAGGACGGCTCGGTCGTCTCCATGCACGGTGCACAGGTCATCGCGTTCTCGCCGAAGACCGATGCCGGATACGTGCTGTACGGCGAGGACGCCACCGCCGACGACTACGCCAATGACCTTCCGAAGCTCCTCAAGGGGGAGAACCCGTGAACCGCCGCACCACCCTCGTCACCGCCGTAGCCCTGACCACGGGCCTTGTTCTGGCGGGCTGTTCCACCGACGGCTCGGGCGACGCCGACGTCAAGAACGCCAAGCCCGAGCTGAAGGTCAGCGGGGCCTTCATGCCCGAGCCCGTCATGGACGACATGGCCGCCGGCTTCCTGACCGTCAAGAACGACAGCGATGTCGCGGACAAGCTCACCTCCGTCACCAGCAACATCTCGGGCGAGGTCCAGATCCACGAGACCAAGAACCAGAAGATGCGGGAGGTGAAGTCCTTCGACATCCCCGCGGACGGTCAGCTGAACCTTGAGCGCGGCGGGAGCCACATCATGTTCCTGAAGCTGAAGAAGAAGCCCCAGGTGGGCGAGAAGGTGGCCGTGGAGCTGCACTTCGAGAAGGCCGGCGTGATCAAGACCGAACTTCCGGTCGAGGAGACCACCCACAACCCGAAGAAGCAGTGAGGGACTGACACACCATGCCGGCAACCGCCCCGCGCTTCGGAGCCGCAGTGATCCGGCTGCTGCTCATCACTACGGCACTCCTCGGCACCCTGCTCGCAGGAGCCGCCCCCGCATCGGCGCACGCCGCGCTGACCGGGAGCAACCCGAAGGACGGGGCGGTCGTCGCCACGGCGCCCAAGAACATCACCCTCACCTTCTCGGAGCAGATCGCCCTGGGCGACGACTCGATCCGCGTACTCGAACCCAGCGGCAAGCGCGCCGACACCGGTGAGCTGCGCAACATGTGCAGCGGAAACGTCGTCAAGTACGGCGTCCAACTGCACTCCGGGCTGCCCGACGGCACGTACACCGTGGCCTGGCAGGCCGTCTCCGCCGACAGCCACCCCATCTCCGGCGCTTTCACCTTCTCCATCGGCGCCCCCTCCAAGACCACCGTCGAGGTACCCGAACAGGCTGCGGGCGGCGGCCTCGTGGGCACGCTCTACGGCATCGCGCGCTACACGTCGTACGCCGGCTTCATCCTGCTCGTCGGCGGCGCCGCCTTCGTGCTGGCCTGTTGGCAGCGCGGCGCGGGCGAGCGGCCGCTGCAACGCCTCGTCGTCCAGGGGTGGATCACGCTCACCGCGTCCACCCTGGTGATGCTGCTGCTGCGCGCCCCCTACACGGGCTCGGGCAAGCTCGCCGACGCCTTCGACCTGAGTGGGCTCAAGGCTGTACTGGACACCAAGACCGGGGCTTCGCTCGTCTCGCGGCTGCTGCTGCTCGGCGCGGGCGCGCTGTTCGTCGCCGTGCTGTTCGGGGCGTACGCCAAGCGCGAGGACCCCAAGGAGAAGAAGGACCTCACGTTCGGACTCGCCCTGGGCGGCGGGGTCCTGGCGGCCGGTGTCGCGGCGACCTGGGCGCTCTCCGAGCACGCGTCGACGGGGCTCCAGCCGGGCATCGCGATGCCCGTGGACGTGCTGCATCTGCTGGCGGTCGCAGCCTGGCTGGGCGGGCTCGCGGCGCTGCTGGTCGCGCTCTACCGGACTCCGGGCATCGAACGTACGGCTGTACGGAACTTCTCCCGCGTCGCCTTCGCGAGCGTCGTCGTGCTGGCCGCGACCGGCCTCTACCAGTCGTGGCGGCAGGTCGGTTCCTGGTCGGCGCTGACCGGGACGGCGTACGGGCAGCTGCTGCTCGTCAAGGTCGGGCTGGTCGCCGTGCTCGTCGGCATCGCCTGGCTCTCGCGGCGCTGGACGGGGCGGCTGGCCGAGACCGTGGCGCCGGAGGCAGAAGCGGCCGCACTCATCGAGCAGCGGGCGGAGGTTGAGGACGAGAGTGAGGGTGAGGCGGCTGAGGCCGTTACCGTCCCCGAGGAACCCGCCCGGGCCGCTCAACTCGCCCGGCAGAAGGCCGCTGTGGCCACCGCGCGCGTGAAGCGCGTACGGGACGCCGATCCCGAGCGGCTCGGGCTGCGGCGTTCCGTACTGGCGGAGGCCGGGGTCGCGGTGGTGCTGCTGGCCGTGACGACCGTACTGACCAGCACCGAGCCGGGGCGTACCGAGGAGAAGGAAGTGGCGAGGGCGGAGACTTCCACCGCCGTCCCCGACCGCCCGATCGACATCCGTATCCCCTTCGATACGGGCGGCGAGGATGGCAAGGGCACAGCCAGGGTCGAACTCGACCCGGCGCGTTCGGGCAGCAACGGACTGCATGTGTGGCTGGAGCGGCCCAACGGGCGGGTGATGGACGCCCCCGAGGTGAAGGTCGCGTTCACCCACAACGAGAAGGAGATCGGGCCGCTGCCCGCCATCCCGGACCGCGTCGCGAGCGGACACTGGAGCGCGAACGGTGTGCAGATCCCGATGCCCGGTACGTGGGAGCTCGAACTGACCGTCCGTACCTCCGACATCGACCAAGTGACCGTCAAGAAGAACGTGAAGATCGGCTGACCGGCGTGAGCGACATCGACATTTCCAGGCGGCGGCTGCTCGGCACCGCGGGCGCGGCCGGCGCCGCGGGGCTCGCGCTGGGCGCTAGGGGCGGGGCCGCTGTGTACGCCGCTGCCTCGGATTCCGGCAGTGCGGCGGACGGGAAGGCGCTGACGTCCGTCGGCTCGACGTCCGCCCCCTTCCACGGCGAGCACCAGGCCGGTATCACCACGCCCCTCCAGTCCCGAGGGCATCTCATCGCGTTCGACCTGGCGGCGGGCGCGGGGCGCAAGGAGGCCGCGGCGCTGCTGCGGCGCTGGTCGGCGGCGGCGCGCACGCTGATGGCGGGCGAGCCGTTCGGGGACGGCGACACCGGGGTGGCGCTGGATGCGGGGCCGTCCTCGCTGACCGTCACCTTTGGCTTCGGCAGGACCTTCTTCGACCGTACGGGCCTGGCCGCCCGGCGGCCGTCGGCCCTCGACCCGCTGCCCGACTTCTCCTCCGACCAGCTGGACCCGCGGCGCAGCAACGGCGACCTGTGGGTACAGATCGGCGCCGACGACTCGTTGGTCGCTTTTCACGCGCTGCGCGCCATCCAGAAGGAGGCGGGGGACGCGGCCAAGGTGCGCTGGCAGATGAACGGCTTCAACCGTTCGCCGGGCACGACCGCGCAGCCGATGACCGCCCGCAATCTGATGGGGCAGATCGACGGCACGGGCAATCCGAAGCCGTCCGATGCCGACTTCGACCGGCGGATCTTCGTGCCCGCGAGTGGCGATCCCGAGTGGATGACGGGCGGCTCGTACGCCGTCGTACGCCGCATCCGGATGCTCCTCGACGACTGGGAGAAGCTGGCGCGCGGCGAGCAGGAGAAGGTCATCGGGCGGAAGAAGTCCGACGGGGCTCCGCTGACGGGCGGCAGCGAGACGACCGAGCTGGATCTGAACAAGACCGGCCCGGACGGCAAGCTGGTCGTCCCTTCCAACGCCCACGCCCGTATCTCCGCGCCCGAGCAGAACGGCGGCGCGGCGATGCTGCGGCGGCCGTTCTCGTACCACGACGGGATCTCCGCCGACGGGACGCCTGACGCCGGGCTTCTCTTCATCTGCTGGCAGGCGGACCCGCTGCGCGGCTTCGTGCCGGTGCAGCGCAAGCTCGACAGGGGGGACGCATTGTCGCCTTTTGTCCGGCACGAGGCGAGCGGGCTTTTCGCGGTTCCGGGCGGGGCGCTGGACGGGGAGTACGTGGGGCAGCGGCTGCTGGAATCCTGAGGGCGCGGTGCGGCTGTCCGTACGGGCTGTTTCACAGCGCGCATTAAGGTGACCGTATGTCGGCAACGCGCTATGCCTATCTCGGCCCCGAGGGCACCTTCACCGAGGTCGCCCTCCGTACGCTTCCGGAAGCCGCCACCCGGGAGCTCGTCCCGATGGTGTCCGTGCCGGCCGCGCTCGACGCGGTACGCAGCGGGGAAGCGGCGGCGGCGCTCGTACCGATCGAGAACTCCGTCGAGGGCGGGATCACCGCGACCCTCGACGAGCTGACGTCCGGCGAACCGCTGATGATCTACCGCGAGGTGCTGCTCTCCATCAGCTTCGCGCTGCTGGTGCGCCCCGGCACGAAGCTCGGCGACATCAAGACGGTCACCGCGCACCCGGCCGCTCAGCCGCAGGTGCGCAACTGGATGGCGGCGAATCTGCCGGACGTGCTGTGGGAGTCGGCGGCGTCGAACGCGGACGGCGCGCGGCTGGTCCAGGAGGGCCGGTACGACGCGGCCTTCGCGGGTGAGTTCGCGGCGGCGAAGTACGGCCTCGAACCGCTCGTCACCGAGATCCACGACGCGGTGAACGCGCAGACGCGCTTCGTGCTGGTGGGCCGTCCCGGGCGGCCGGCCGCGCCGACCGGTGCGGACAAGACGTCGGTGGTCATCTGGCTGGGCGACGACCACCCGGGTGCGCTGCTCGAACTGCTCCAGGAGTTCGCGGTGCGCGGGGTCAACCTGATGCTGATCCAGTCGCGGCCGACGGGGGCGGGGATCGGCAACTACTGCTTCGCCGTGGACGCCGAGGGGCACATCTCGGACCGGCGGGTGGGCGAGGCACTGATGGGGCTCAAGCGGATCTGCCCGAATGTGCGGTTCCTCGGGTCGTATCCGAGGGCCGGGGTGTCGGTCGAGGACGTGCGGGCGCTGCGGGCGGGGACGTCGGACGCGGAATTCGTGGCGGCGTCGGAGTGGCTGGCGCGCAGTCAGGACGGCCGGGCCTGATCGGCCCGTATCAGCTGAGCCGCACGGGGGCACGGCCGCACAAGCCCTGCTCGCGCTAGTCCTACCTGCAGATTTGCGTTACCCACAGAAGTTATCCACAGGACTGCTTCTCGACCTGGGGACAAGTCGACAACGTATCCCGACATGGTCGACAAATCTCCTCAGAGGGCACCCTTCCGTCCACAGGTCGTCAGGTCGGGTGACGTCACCTCAATTCCATTGATCAACTCTTTAGAGCGAGTAATTCCCACCCGAATGAGCGTGTGAACTGGGTTTGACCGGGGAATCTTCCGCCCCGCATGCACCATTCGGAACGATCCCTTCCGGCATCCACAGATCTTTCGCACAGCCTGTGGATAACCTTCCGGGGTAGTGCATTCCTGTGGACAACCGGTCCGCCAACTCCCGTTCGCCGCAAGGAAGAAGCGTCAACGCGACCGACGGAAAGTGCCCTGTTTCGGGGAATAGTGCCTGTTTTATTGACGCGCACCGGCGGGCACGTGCGGCGATTCTCGCGAGCATTCCCAATATGGGCAATTCGGGCAAATTGCCATGCAATGCAATATCAAGTCGATGGCCGCAAGCGGTCGCGGGTAGCCTGGTGGGGTGATTGACCTTCGCCTGCTCCGTGAGGACCCCGACCGTGTTCGCGCCTCCCAGCGCGCCCGTGGAGAGGACGTCGCGCTCGTCGACGCCCTCCTCTCCGCCGACGAGCGGCGCAGGTCGTCCGGCGTCCGCTTCGACGAACTCCGCTCCGAGCAGAAGTCGCTCGGCAAACTCATCCCCAAGGCCACCGGCGACGAGAAGGCCGAGCTGCTGAAGAAGGCCGCCGAGCTCTCCGCCGCCGTCAAGGCGGCCGACGCCGAGCAGGACGAGGCGGCCGAGGAGTCCAAGCGGCTGCTCCTCCAGCTCGGCAACATCGTGCACGCCGACGTACCGGTCGGCGGCGAAGAAGACTTCGTCGTTCTGGAGACGCACGGCACGATCCGCGACTTCGGCGCCGAGGGCTTCGAGCCCAAGGACCACCTGGAGCTCGGCGAGGCGCTCGGCGCCATCGACGTCGAGCGCGGCGCCAAGGTGTCCGGCTCGCGCTTCTACTACCTGACGGGTGTCGGCGCGCTGCTCGAACTGGCGCTGGTGAACGCGGCGATCGCGCAGGCGACCGAGGCCGGCTTCATCCCGATGCTCACGCCCGCGCTGGTCCGCCCGCGCGCCATGGAGGGCACGGGCTTCCTCGGCCAGGCCTCCGAGAACGTGTACCACCTGGAGAAGGACGACTACTACCTGGTCGGCACCTCCGAGGTCCCCCTCGCGGCGTACCACATGGACGAGATCATCGACGCGGACAAGCTGCCGCTGCGCTACGCCGGCTTCTCGCCCTGCTTCCGGCGCGAGGCCGGTACGTACGGCAAGGACACCCGGGGCATCTTCCGGGTGCACCAGTTCGACAAGGTCGAGATGTTCTCGTACGTCAATCCCGAGGACGCGGAGGCCGAGCACCAGCGGCTCCTGGAGTGGGAGAAGCAGTGGCTGACCGGCCTGGAACTGCCCTTCCAGGTGATCGACGTGGCCACGGGCGACCTGGGCTCCTCCGCCTCGCGCAAGTTCGACTGCGAGGCGTGGATCCCGACGCAGGGCAAGTACCGCGAGCTGACGTCCGCGTCGAACTGCGGCGGCTTCCAGGCCCGGAGGCTGTCGGTCCGTATGCGCGACGGCAAGAAGGTCCAGCCGCTCGCGACGCTGAACGGCACGCTGTGCGCCGTACCGCGCACGATTGTGGCGATCCTGGAGAACCACCAGCTGGCGGACGGTTCGGTGCGGGTGCCCGAGGTGCTCCGTCCGTACCTGGGCGGCCGTGAAGTGCTGGAGCCGATCACCAAGTGAGCCTTCGCTCCGCCCCTTTTCCGTACAAGCTTGTCGCGACCGACCTCGACGGGACGCTGCTGCGCTCCGACGAGACGGTCTCGGCCCGTACGCGCGACGCGCTCGCCGCCGCCACGGCGGCGGGCGCGGCCCACATCGTCGTCACCGGACGTGCGGTCCCGTGGACCCGGCACATCCTGGACGACCTGGGCTACGAAGGCCTCGCGGTCTGCGGCCAGGGCGCGCAGGTCTACCACGCCGGTGAGCACCGGCTGCTGACCTCGGTGACGCTGGACCGGCAACTGGCCGGGCTCGCGCTCTCCAAGATCGAGGCGGAGGTCGGTCCGCTGGCGCTCGCCGCCAGCCGCGACGGTCTGCAGGGGGCGGTGCTGGTCGGCCCCGGGTACCAGGTGCAGGAAGGCCCGCTTCCGTACGTACCGTTCAAGGACCCCGCTGATCTGTGGTCGGCGCCGCTGAACAAGGTCTACATCCAGCACCCCGAGCTGAGCGACGACGCGCTCGCGCAGGTCGCGCGTCAGACGGTCGGCAGCCTGGTGGACGTAGTCATGGCGGGCCCGGGTGTGGTGGAGATGCTTCCGCTGGGCCTGAGCAAGGCGACGGGCCTGTCGCTGGCGGCGCGGCGGCTGGGGCTCAAGGCCTCGGACACGATCGCCTTCGGTGACATGCCGAACGACATCCCGATGTTCGGGTGGGCGACACACGGTGTGGCGATGGCCAATGCGCACGACGAGCTGAAGGCCGTGGCCCACGAGATCACGGCGTCGAACGAGAACGACGGCATCGCGGTGGTGCTGGAGCAGCTGCTACAGGGCTGAGGAGCGCGCGCCGGACCGGAACGTGTAGCAGGCTGATTCCTGTGAGCAAACCTGATGTCCGAGTGCGCAGGGTGTACGAGCAGCCGTCGGCCGAGGACGGCACCCGGGTGCTGGTCGACCGGCTCTGGCCGCGCGGTCTCAGCAAGGACGCGGCGGGCGTCGACGAATGGCCGAAGGCCCTGACGCCGTCCGACGAGCTGCGTCGCTGGTATCACAGCCCTTCCGGCGAGTTCGAGGAGTTCGGCCGCCGTTACGAGGCCGAGCTCGCCGCCCCCGATGCGGCAGAGGCTCTGGACGGTCTGCGTACGCTCGCCAAGGCGGGCCGGGTCACCCTGCTGACCGCCGCCAAGGACCCGGACCACAGCCACACCGCCGTACTACTGCGGTTGCTGCTGACCTGAGTGCGGCCCGAGGTCCTCGACAGCGGCCGGTATCAGCGGAGGATCAGCGGCGCTTACGCCGCTGGCTGCGCTCCAGAGCGCTCAGCCGATGGGAGACGGCGTCCAGCTTTTTGTCCATGCGGTGCTCCATCCGCCGCATGTCGTCGGAGAGGTCGCAGAGGCGGTTGCTGATGGCGCCGACGACCTGGTTGGTGGTTTCGAGCCGCCGGTCGAGCCGGTCCAGCCGTACCGAGATCCCGTTGATGACGGGGCCGAGCTCTTGGAGCGCGTGCCCGACCGAGTCCAGGTGGGACTCGACCTTGGTGACGCGCCGGTCGAGCGAGGCGTAGCCCTCGCGCCAGCCGCTCTCCTCGGCATCGAGGAGGTACGTACGGACGCAGCGGGCGATGTCGCTGTCGCGAAGAAGCATCGCCATGTTGAGCACCGCTCGGCGGGTGTACAACGTGAGTTGAGTGGCGGCCTGTGGATAACTTGTCCCCAGGTCGTCGCTCCATAGGGACAAGATGTCCCTATGGAAGACCCGCAGGTCATCGCCTCGCAGTACTTGCAACCCGTTCTCGTTGAGTTCCTCCCGATGGCGCTGGACGACCTTCTTCAGGACCTCTGTGGATACTTCGAAATACCGGGCCACGTCCTCTGTGCGGACGTAAATTCCGTCCGGGAGCATGACAAGCGCCTTGACCTTGTCGAGGACGTCGATGCGGCCCAGGTGCTCGTCGCGCATCGTGCGCGATTCGAGCAGGGTGACTTCCGATGGCATGAGGATGCCTTCCGTTCGTGAAAGCCGGCGATGGACAGCCCTGTCCCCGGGCTTTCAGGGGCGGAGGACGCTCAAGGTGGCTACTCACTCTTGTGACCGGCCCGGATTCGCTCCGGCACCGGCAATCCCCAAATTCACGAACGCTCGACGTCACAGATCCCAGTTGCCTCCACGCAGGGTGAACAACGAGCCGATAAACGTACAGTTTCGCGGAAATGCGTCAACCCCCGCCCACAGGGCAGGGGTTGACGGACGAAGGCGTTCCGCTTCTACTCCTCGCCCGCGAGCGTCAGCGTCCGCAGCTTCTGGCCCGCGTACCAAGTCGCCGCCGCCGTGACCGCCGCCAGCAGGACCGCCGCCGTAGGCAGTGCGACGTCCGAGGTGATCGTGCCGTTCGCGCCGATCCGTTCCGCCAGGGACAGCGCCCACTGCTGGACACTGAGCGTGCGCGCGCCGGGCACGAGGCTGCCGAACAGGGTCTCCCACACCAGCGCGTAGACCAGCCCGAAGACCACCGCGTGCCGGGTGACCGTACCGAGCAGCAGGAAGATCGCGCTGTATGCGATCGAGGCGACGAGCGCCGCGACCGTATAGGCGATCGCGATCTGTCCGCCGTTGCCGTTGAGGATCATGCCGGCGATGAAGGTGGGGATCGCGGAGAAGGCCATCGTCACGGCGATCGCAACGATGAGCTTGGTGAAGATGATCGTGGACCGCTTCACCGGCTTGGAGAGCAGATAGACGATCGAGCCGTCGTCGATCTCCGGGCCGATCGCCCCCGTGCCCGCGATCACACCGATCAGCGGGATCATCGTGGCGAGCGCGAAACCGCCGAGCACATCGGCGGCCACCTGGTCGTCCGCGCCCGTGAGGACCCGTACCGCGACCGCGATGACCAGCAGCAGGGCCGGCAGGATGAAGAGGACGGCTGCCCGGCGGCGGCCGAGGAGGGCCCGGTAGGTGAGCCGGGCGACTGTGGGTTCGTACATGATCGCTGCAAGCTCCTTTCAGGCCGCTACGAGGTAGGAGAAGACCGACTCGAGGGACTCGTCGGACGGCGAGACCGTGAGGAGCCGGATGCCGTGCGCACGCGCGACCTGCGGGAGCAGCTCGGTGAAGCGGCCGAAGTCGACGGCCTGGATGCGCAGTGCGCCTTCCTTCAGGTCCACTTCGATGCCCGCCGTCGACGGGTCCGCAATCAGCGCGGCGGCGAGCGCGCGGTCGTCGCTGGACCGTACGAGATAGCGGTGCGGGCGGTCCGTCATCAGGCGGCGGATCCTGCGGAAGTCGCCGGAGGCCGCATGACGTCCCGCCACGATCACCTCGATGTGCGAGGCGAGCTGTTCGACCTCCTCCAGGATGTGGGAGGAGAACAGGACGGTGCGGCCCTCCGCGCCCATCCGTCGCAGCAGGTCCATGAGCTGCATGCGCTGGCGTGGGTCCATGCCGTTGAAGGGCTCGTCGAGGAGCAGCACGGACGGGTCGTGGACCAGGGCGGACGCCATCTTCACGCGCTGGCGCATGCCCTTGCTGTACGTCGCGATCTTGCGGTCCTGTGCGTACTCCATCTCGACGGTGGCGAGCGCCTTGTCCGCCGCGCCGGCCTCCAGTCCGTGCAATTCGGCGTTGGCGACGACGAATTCGCGGCCCGTGAGGAAGTCGTACATCGCCTCCCGCTCGGGCACGATCCCGATGTGCTTGTACACGGCTTCGTTGCGCCAGATCGGCTTCCCGTCGAGGGTGACGGTGCCGGTGGAGGGGGCGAGGAAGCCGCCCATCATGTTGATCAGGGTGGACTTGCCGGCGCCGTTGGGGCCGAGCAGTCCGGTCACGCCGGGGCCGACCCGCATCGTGATGTCGTTGACCGCCACCACATTGCCGAACCAGCGCGAGGTGTGGTCGATGTCGATGGTGGTCACAGCCCGACCTTTCGGTAACGGCGCATCAGTACGGCGTACGAGCCGAAGCTGAGCGCGAGGAGGACGAGCAGGTAGACCATGCCGCTGCCGGCCGAGGGGCCTTCCCCTCCGGGGAAGGCAGAGGTGGCGCCGAGGAAGGCCGTCTGTACGCCGTCGATGAGGGTGACGGGCGAGAAGAGGCCGAGCCATTCCACCGCACTGTTCGCGCCCTGCTCCCAGGCGATGGCCTGGACGGTGGACACGGCTCCGTACGAGATGGTCAGTACGGCGATGACGGCGGCGACGCCGAAGCCGCGGCGCGGGGTCAGTGCGGCCATCACGAGGCCGAGACCGGCGAAGAGGACGGAGAGCAGTGCCACGGAGACCAGTCCCTGTGCGAACCCCTTCGTCTGGTCCGCGAAGTCGAATTCGGCGAGCAGGGCGCCTGCGTACAGGATCACCAGGGGTGTCGCCGTGAGGACGAAGAGGGCCGAGGCCATCGCCGCGTACTTGGCGAGGACGTAGTCGCTGCGCTCGATGGGGCGTGAGAAATACAGTGGGACGGTTTTGAAGCGCAGGTCGCGCGAGACGGACTGCGGAGCCTGGGAGGCGAGGTAGAGGGCGATGACGGCCTGCAGGTAGATCGCGTACCGCGTGTACGTGACCGGCAGGTCCTTCATTTCCACAGGGGCAGCGACCGCCACCGCGACAATGATCGCCGCGACCAGGCACATCACCGCGAAGAGAATCATCGGCAGCACCTTGGACTTGGCGCTGCGGCCCAGTCCGTACGCCCCGCGCAGTGACTGCGAGAAGAGCGAGCGGCGCGCGTACGCACGGCCGAGGCGGGGGCCGTCGTACGATCGGTAGCCGATGTTGTGGATACGGGTCGGGTCGGTGCCCGGTGTGGTGATTTCAGATGCCATCGCGGCCGGCTCCCTTCTGGTCTGCGGCGACCTGCTGCTGTGCGGCGACGGCGGCGACGGGCTGTCGCTGCCCGCTTTCCGCCGGCCGGCCGTGCTCGTCCGTGCGGAATACCTCGGCGATGTGGTGGCGGCGCTGTTCCATCCGTACAAGACCGACTCCGAGGTCCGCCACGGTGTCCCGCACCAGGTCGTACGTCTCTTCGCCGGTCGCTTCGACGAGCAGGATGTGGCCCGCGCCCGGCAGACCGTCCTCCATCGCCGCGTGGAGGGTCGTACCGGCGGCGGTGAGCGCCTCGCGCAGCGCGCGGGTGCCGTCCGGGTGGGTGTCGGTGTCCGTGACTTCGACGGCGATGGTGGTCGTCGTCCGGGTGAAGTCGCTGGTGGAACTGGAGCGGAGCAGCTTGCCGCCGTCGACGACAACGACGTGGTCGCAGGTGCGCTCCAGCTCGCCGAGCAGGTGCGAGGTGACCAGTACCGAGATGCCGAAGTCGGTGTAGATGCGGCGGATGAGGCCGAGCATCTCGTCGCGGCCCACCGGGTCGAGGCCGTTGGTCGGCTCGTCGAGGAGCACCAGCTTCGGGTCGTGGACCAGTGCCTGGGCCAGCTTCACGCGCTGCTTCATGCCGGTCGAGTAGCCGCCGATGGGGCGGTAGCGCTCCTCGTACAGCCCGACGTGGCGCAGGGTGTCGGCGGTGCGCTCGCGGGCGGCGGTGGGCGGCAGGCCGGACATGCGCGCCATGTGGACGACGAACTCGGTGGCCGAGACGTCGGGTGGCAGCGCATCGTGCTCGGGCATGTAGCCGACCTGCTCGCGGATGGCGCCGCCGCTGGTGGCGACATCGAGGCCGAACACTGCGGCCCGGCCCTCCGTGGCGGGGGACAGACCCAGCAGAATCTTGATCAAGGTGGACTTGCCGGCTCCGTTGGCGCCCACCAGGCCGGTCACGCCGGGTCCGATGTCCAGGGAGAGCCGGTCAAGCGCGGTCACCCTCGGGAACCGCTTGCTCAGGCTTTCGGTCGCGATCACAGTCACATTTCGAAGGTAGTGGCGCAGACCACACCTCGCGTCAGACCAGGCGGCTGGATCCGTGTCCGACTCCAGGCGTACGGACCCGTAGGGGAAACGCCCGAAGTAGGACTCCGGGGCGAGGGACGGGACAGGTGCGAGGGCGGGTCCGGCGGGCGGGTCCGGGGACGGGTCCGGCGGGCGGCCGGTTATCCACAGGTCGCGCACACCCCTTGACGTCGCCGCCGGGCATTGTCACATTCATCAGTGTCAAGTTACGAGCGCGTACCTACCGCATACGGGACGGACAGGTGGCATGGCTTCAGCAGCCTCAGCAGTTCCAGCAACCTCTGCAGCACAGAGCGAACTGACCGCGGACCTGCAGGGATTCAGGGAGGTGCAGCGCCTCGCCTACGCATGCGCCGAAGCCGTCGCCGCCCAGCTCAAGCCGGGGGTGACGGAGCGCGATGCGGCGCGGATGCAGCGTGACTGGCTGCGCGAGCGGGGCGTACGGGACTGGTTCCATCTGCCCTTCGCCTGGTTCGGGGACCGGACGGCCTTCGTCAACTTCCGGGTGCCGTTGCAGTTCTTCCCGACGAACCGGCGGCTGGAGCCGGGAATGCCATTCATCCTCGACATGGCCCCGGTCTACAACGGCTATACGTCGGACATCGGGTACTCGGGGTGCCTGGGCCTCAATCCCGTGCACGACAAACTGCTCGCCGATCTCGAACCTCACCGTGAGCTGATCCTGCGCGAGGTACGCGAGCGTCGGTCGCTGCGGGAGATATACGAGAACGTCGAACGGCTCATGATCCGCCAGGGATACGCCAACCGGCACCGCGCATACCCCTTCGGCGTCATCGCCCACAAAGTCGACCGGGTCAAGGAGCGCCGCTGGTCGCCACATCTCTTCGGGTTCGGCACGCAGTCGCTGAAGGGGCTGGCGAGCGATGCCCTGCACGGTCACCGCGACGGCTGGTCGCCGCTGTGGAGCCCGTACAAATTCTCCGACCACCCGCCGCAGCCGGGGCTGTGGGCGGTCGAGCCGCATCTCGGATTCCGGGGTACGGGCGCGAAGTTCGAGGAAATCCTGGTGGTGACCGACTCCCGGGATCCCGAGCAGAGCGCGTTCTGGCTGGACGACGATCTGCCGCATGTGCGGCGCTGGGCAGAGGAGAAGTCGGCGTGAGTCTTCAGGGGGCGCGCGAGCGCTGGGTGCGTACGGGAGGGGTCGAGCTCTGCGTCGCCGAGCTGGGCGATGCCGCGCAGCCGACCGTACTGCTGGTGCACGGCTATCCGGACAGCAAGGAAGTGTGGTCCGAGGTCGCCTCGCGCCTGGCCGAACACTTTCATGTGGTGCTCTACGACGTACGCGGGCACGGCAGGTCGACGGCGCCCATGCCGCTGCGCGGCGGCTTCACGCTGGAGAAGCTGACGGACGACTTCCTGGCGGTCGCGGACGCGGTCAGCCCGGACAAACCGGTGCACCTGGTCGGGCACGACTGGGGGTCCGTGCAGTCCTGGGAGTTCGTGACGGTCAAGCGCACCGAGGGCCGGATCGCGTCCTTCACCTCGATGTCCGGCCCTTCCCTGGACCACTTCGGGCACTGGATCAAGAAGCGGATGTCGCGGCCGACGCCGCGCAGGGCGGCCCAGCTGCTCGGCCAGGGCGCCAAGTCCTGGTACGTGTACATGCTGCACACGCCCGTCCTGCCCGAGCTTGCGTGGCGCGGCCCGCTGGGCAAGCAGTGGCCAAAGATCCTCCAGCGGGTGGAGAAGGTGGCGGCCGGTGACTATCCGACGGCGTCGCTGCCGCAGGACGCGGCGCACGGCGCCTGGCTGTACCGGGACAACGTCCGCGCCCGGCTGCGCAGGCCGCGCACCGATGCGTACGCCCATGCGCCGGTCCAGCTGATCACGCCGACCGGCGACATCTTCCTCTCGGAGCGGCTGTACGACGACCTGGAGCTGTGGGCGCCGCAACTGGTGCGGCGCACGCTGCCCGCCAAGCACTGGGTGCCGCGGACCCGACCTGATCAACTGGCCGCCTGGATCAGCGAGTTCGTCGCGGGGAACGAGGACAGCGCGGCCGGGGTGGCGCCCAGGGAGACGGCGGCCAAGGGCCCGTACGCCGACAGGTTCGGCGGGCAGCTCGTGCTGGTGACGGGAGCGGCCAGCGGCATAGGGCGGGCCACCGCCTTCGCGTTCGCCGAGGCGGGGGCGCGGATCGTGGCCGTCGACCGGGACGCTGAGGGGGCGGCCAGGACGGCCGAGATGGCCCGGCTGATCGGGGCGCCGCAGGCCTGGGGCGAGACGGTGGACGTCAGTGACGAGCAGGCGATGGAGAAGCTCGCCGAGAAGGTCTCCACCGAGTACGGCGTCGTCGACGTCCTGGTCAACAACGCCGGTATCGGTCTTTCGGGCTCCTTCCTGGACACCACCGCCGAGGACTGGAAGAAGGTCCTCGACGTGAACCTGTGGGGCGTCATCCACGGCTGCCGGCTCTTCGGCAAGCAGATGGCCGAGCGCGGGCAGGGCGGCCACATCGTCAACACCGCGTCCGCGGCGGCGTACCAGCCGTCGAAGATGCTGCCCGCGTACAGCACGTCGAAGGCGGCGGTGCTGATGCTGAGCGAGTGCCTGCGGGCGGAGTTCGCGGGACAGGGCATCGGTGTCACGGCGATATGCCCTGGGTTCGTGAACACCAACATCACCACGACGGCGCGGTTCGCCGGGGTCTCGGCCGACGAGGAGAAGCGCCGGCAGAAGCGGTCGACACGGCTGTACGGGCTGCGCAACTATCCGCCGGAGAAGGTCGCCGAAGCGGTGCTCAAGGCCGTCGTGCGCAACCAGGCGGTTGTGCCCGTGACACCCGAGGCGCGCGGTGCCCACTTCATGTCCCGCTTCGCGCCGAGGACGCTGCGCGCCATCGCCCGAATGGAGCCGCCGCTGTGAGCACGGAGGAGGAGCGAACCGAGAACGCCGAGAGCGCTGACCACGCCGAGCACTACGCCATAACGCCCCGCCGGGTCTCGTTCGACTGGCGCGATACGCCGCTGCACTGGATACCGGACGAGCCCACCGCCACGCATGTGATCAATGTGCTGCACCTGCTGCTGCCGGCGGGGGAGCGGTGGTTCGTCAAGGTCTTCAAGGAGGCCTTGCCGCTGGTCCGCGATCCCGAACTCCTGAAGGACGTCAAGGGGTTCATGGGACAGGAGGCGACGCACAGCGTGCAGCACGCGTATGTGCTGAACCATCTGGCCGAGCAGCAACTGGACACCCGGCCGTACACCAAGCATGTGGACTTCCTCTTCGAGAAACTCCTGGGCGAGGCACCGCCGTTCGGCGTGCCGATACCGGCGCAGGAGTGGCTGCGCTTCCGCCTCTCCCTGATCGCGGCGATCGAGCAGTTCACCGCCGTCCTGGGGAACTGGGTGCTGCACGCCGAGGACCTCGACCACGCCGATCCGGACGCGGTGATGCTCGACCTGTTGCGCTGGCACGGCGCCGAGGAGGTCGAACACCGGGCGGTGGCCTTCGACATGTACCAGCACTGCGGTGGTTCCGGGCTGCCCCGGTACGCCCGCCGCATCGAGGGCATGGTGGTGGTCGCCCCCACGCTGCTGTGGCTGTGGTGGTGGGGCGCGGCGTATCTGATCCGGCACGACCCCGAGCTCGCCGGCCGGCTGCGGTACTCGCTGCGCGAGCACAACAGGGCCGTCGCCAAGGGCTTGCTGCCCACCTGGCGCGAGCTCGGCTCCGCGATACCGCGCTACTTCCGGCGGTCGTACCATCCCTCGCAGGAGGGCTCACTGCGCAAGGCCGTCGAGTACCTCGCGACGTCGCCCGCGGCTCGCGCCGCCGCGGGTGCGGTGGGCCGGGCAGCCCTGTCGTAGGCGTGTGGGGACCGAGGGAGTGAGCGTGTCAGGTCAGCCGACAGCCGAGTACCGGATCGAGGACCTGGCGCACCACAGCGGCGCCACGGTCCGCACGATCCGCGCCTACCAGGACCGCGGGCTGCTCCCCAAGCCGGAACGGCGCGGCCGGTCCAATGTGTACGGGGACACGCATCTGGCCCGGCTCCACCAGATCGCCGCGCTGCTCGACCGCGGCTACACCCTGGCCAGCATCAAGGAACTGCTGGAGGCCTGGGACGCGGGGAAGGGGCTCGGCGGGGTGCTCGGTCTCGTCGCCGAGGTCAACGGGCCGTGGACGGACGAGAAGGCGGACCGGATATCGCGGGCGGAGCTGGACGAGCGGTTCGGCGGGAAGCCCGACGACGAGGCGGTCGAGGACGCGGTGGAGCTCGGGGTGCTTGAACGTATCCCGGGGCGTGACGACGAGTTCCTGGTGCCGTCACCGCAAGAACTGGCTGTGGCGGCCGAGTTGCATGCGGCCGGTGTGCCGCTGCTGGCAATATCTGGGCACTTGCGGGAACTTCGCGGCCAGGTGGAGCACATCGCCACGCGTTTCCTGGAGTTCACCACGGAGCACGTCTTCGCGCGCTACCTCGGTCACCGTCCGCCCACGGACGCGGAAGCGGCGGAGGCGGCGGAAATGGTGCGGCGATTGCGGCCGCTCGCGCAGCAGACCGTGGACGCCGAACTGGCCCGTGCCATGCAGACGTTCGCCACCCGTCACCTCCAGCAGCACCTCGGCACTGCAGCTCCGCCCGCAACGGGGCCGGAGTCGGAGATTGTCAGCCTTCCCGAAGAGACAATGCGGGCGGTGCGCAGGCTGGTTGGATCCGCCAATGCGGCTGCGTTCATCGCGGCTGCCGCTGAACGGGAGGTGCAGTCCCGGACGTTGGATTCGCTGACCCCAAAGTTCCAAATAGCCAACGAACTTGACCAAATACCCTGAAAAGGCATGTACGTTGTCCACAGAAGCGCGAAATCCCTTGTGGATAACCGGACTTGGCTGTGGATCAAACCTGTCGTTCGAATCTGAGTAGCGTGACGCTCGCCTCCCGGGCACCCTGGCCTGATGGATGAAAGACGCATCACAAAGGTGTCGAAATATCTCTCGAAGCACCTTCGGCACCAGCCGGAGCGGATCGGGATCACGCTCGACGAGAACGGCTGGGTCGAGATCGAGACGCTGATCAAGGCTGCGGCGGAGCACGGCTTCCGGTTCACCCGCGCCGAGCTCGACCACGTTGTCGCCGCCAACGACAAGCAGCGGTTCGCGATCGACGGCTCCCGGATCCGTGCCAACCAGGGCCACACGGTCGAGGTCGACCTCGGTCTCCCGGAGGCCGAGCCGCCGGCGTACCTCTACCACGGAACTGTCGCCCGAAGCCTGGACGCGATCCGCACCGAAGGCCTGCGCCCCATGGCCAGGCACGACGTCCACCTCTCGCCCGACCGCGAGACTGCCACCCGCGTCGGCGCCCGGCGCGGCCGTCCCGTCGTCATCAGCGTGGACGCCGGGGCGATGCACCGTGCCGGTCACATCTTCCGTGTCAGCGCCAATGGCGTGTGGCTCACCGCTTCAGTACCGCCGGAGTACCTGCGCTTCCCCGACTGACCGGCATGGCTGGGAGGGCTGGGGCGGACACGCCCTAGGAGCTGGGACGGTCCGTTGTTTCACGTGAAACAGGCTCAACCCAGCGTCAGCCGCCGCAGTCCCAGGCGTTCAGCCGCGCGCTCCGCCGCGGTCATCGGAAGTCGCCCGGTCGCCTTGCGCAGAAACGTCGTACGGTCCCAGCCGCCTCCTGGCACGGGCACGGATGCGTCGTACGGGCGGCCGCCCAGCAACAGCCGCGCCACCACGTCCGCCGCCTCGTCGGTAGGCCACGGCTCGTGGCCGAGCCCCACCGCGACGTCGAAGCCGTGCACGCAGACTTCGACGACCCGGGTAACGAGGAAGTCCGACAGCAGCATGGGGTCGCCGTGCCGCGTACGGACCCGGCGCTCCGGAGGCTCCTTGGCGCAAGCGGTGGTTACAGAGCGCCAGACGGAGTCGAAGTGCTCGGCAAGCGCGCGGCCGTCGGCGTACCAGCCGGCGGAATCCTGGGCCGTCTCGATGCGGACCTCATTGGCGTCCGTCGAGAAGCGCTCGTCGGGTGCGTAATACCCGGCGGCCGTCACCAGCGCCCCCGACGGCTCGGGCTCAGGCTCCGCCAGCATGCTGCCGACCCGGTCGACCGCGTTCGTCAGGTGGGCGAACACCTCACGCACGGTCCAGGGATCGCACGGGCTCGGCCGGTCCCACTCACCCTCCGGGATCGCGCAGACCTTCTCGTACAGACGCTGCGATTCGGCCCTGAGGGCCGCCAACACCGTTTCCCCGTCCATACCGACCAGCCTAGGCAACGGGCTTGACCACCGGCGTAGAACAACCGCACTTTCCCGCCACCGAGTTCGTTGTCACCGCGCTCCGCCTCTGACCCGGATCAAGCCCTGATCCGAAACGACCCGACGGTCACGAGCGGAGCTGAGCCAGCCCCTCCGTCGCGATCTGCTCGAAGACCTTCTCATCGGCCGCGAAGTCCGAGTCGGCGATCGGGGCGTGGAGCACGATCTCGGTGAAGCCGAGCGCGAAGTGCCGGCCGGCGAAGTCGACGAAGGCGTCGAGGGACTCCAGCGGGCCACTCCGCTCAGGGGTGAAGCCGGTCAGCAGGATCTTGTCGATCTCGTTCACATCCCGGCCGATCTCGGCGCAGGCGGCGTCGAGCTTGGCGGCCTGGCCGCGGATGGCCTCCAGCGACTGGGCGGGTGTGCCGGACTCGAAGAGCTTCGGGTCGCCGGCCGTCACCCAGGCCTGGCCGTACCGGGCGGCGAGCTTCAGCCCGCGCGGGCCTGTCGCGGCGATCGCGAAGGGCAGGCGGGGCCGCTGCACGCAGCCGGGAATGTTGCGCGCCTCGACAGCGGAGTAGTACGTGCCCTCGTGGGTGACGGCGGGCTCGGTGAGCAGCCGGTCGAGCAGCGGCACGAACTCCCCGAAGCGGTCGGCGCGCTCACGCGGCGTCCAGGGCTCCTGGCCCAACGCGGTGGCGTCGAACCCATTGGCGCCGGCGCCGATGCCGAGCGTGATGCGCCCGTTGGACACGTCGTCCAGCGTGATCAGGTCTTTGGCGAGCGTCACGGGGTGCCGGAAGTTCGGCGACGTGACGAGGGTGCCGAGGCGCATCCGCGAAGTCTCGGCGGCCGCGGCGGTAAGGGTCGGCACGGCGCCGAACCACGGACCGTCGCGGAAGGTCCGCCAGGACAGGTGGTCGTAGGTGTACGCGGCGTGGAAACCGAGCTGCTCGGCTCGCTGCCACGCATCGCGGCCACCCTGCGACCAGCGGCGGATGGGAAGGATCACGGTGCTCAAACGCATGCCCTCGACCATACGTGGAGAACGCGCTGCCCGGGCCACCGTTCCCAGCCGTTGTCCGGGGGCAGGATCGCCCCCGGACAGGACAGATCGCTGAGCCGGATGCGGCCAGGGACGCCCCATCCCTCTGGCCGCCCCCTGCGAATGCAGGCCCCGAACCGATCACCGGCCGGTCCGTGACTGATCGTGGACGCGATCCAGGCCGTACCCCGGCCGAACCCTGACGCGTTCCCGTCCGTAAGCCGGACGTACCCCGCCGATCATGGCCGCGTGCCCGGTCGAGCCCGGACGCGCTCCCCCGCAGGCGATTCCGCGCGCTCTCAGATGTGCGCCCCTTCGCACGCCCGTGTACTCCATACGGGAAGATGGATCTGTGACCTCAGCTACGGACGCTACCGACCCCCAGCACACCCGCCCGGTCCCGGCCGCCACCACGCGGCTCATCGCGACCGACCTCGACGGCACCCTGTTGCGCGACGACAAGTCCATGTCGGACCGTACGATCGCCGCGCTCGCCGCCGCCGAGGAGGCCGGTATCGAGGTCTTCTTCGTCACCGGCCGCCCGGCCCGCTGGATGGACGTCGTCAGCGACCATGTCCACGGCCACGGCATGGCGATCTGCGCCAACGGCGCCGCCGTCGTCGACCTGCACGCGGGCGGAAGCCTGCTGAAGGTACGACCGCTGCCCCGCGAGAACGCCCTCGCCGTCGCCCTCGCGCTGCGCGCCGCAGCCCCCGGCACCTCGTTCGCGGTCGAGCTCACCAACGGCATCCACTACGAGCCCGGCTACCCGCCCTTCCACCTCGACCCGGGCGCCACCGTCGCCGCCGTCGAGAAGCTGCTCCACGAGGCGGCCCCCGGCTCCGGGACCCCGGTCATCAAGCTGCTGGCCCACCACGCCGAGCTGTCCCCCGACGACTTCCTCACCCTGGCCCGGGCCACCGCGGGCGACCACGTGTCCATCACCCGGTCCAGCCCGACCGCCCTGCTGGAGATCAGCGGTTTCGGCGTCTCCAAGGCGAGCACGCTCGCGCAGTGCTGTGCGGAGCGCGGCATCTCCCCCGCCGAGGTCGTGGCCTTCGGGGACATGCCCAACGACGTGGAGATGCTGACCTGGGCGGGCACGTCGTACGCCATGGGCAACGCGCACCCGGACGTGGTGGCCGCGGCGTCCGGCCGTACGGTCGCGAACAACGACGACGGCGTAGCGGTCGTCATCGAACGAATCCTCGCCGGCCTGTAGTCACGCAAGGGGCTCCCGCCCCAAGACCCCACGCCTCAGAACCGCCCGTCAAAACCCCGCCCCGTGCTCGCGCATCCAGCGCGCCGGATCGACGGCCGAGCCCATGTGGCGAGTGAGCCGCACCTCGAAGTGGAGGTGCGGCCCCGACGAGTTCCCGGTGGTGCCGGCCTGCCCGACCCACTGTCCGGTACGCACCAGCTGCCCCTGGTCGACGGTGACGCCGGCCAGGTGTGCGTACTGCGAGTAGTAGCCGCCCGGGTGCCCGACCACCACCTCGATGCCGAATGCGCCGCCGCAGGAGACCGAAACGACACGGCCCGCGCCGATGGCCCGTACCGGTGTGCCGATGGGCACGGCGAAGTCCTGCCCGGTGTGCCTGCTCTTCCAGCGCGCGCCCTCGCCGCCGAACCCTGCCGACAGCTCGTATTTCTCGACGGGCGTCACCCACGCGCGCGTGGTCGGCTCCTCCTGCTGCTCCAGCCGTACGGCGCCCGCGCAGCGCCCCGCAGCGACGCTGCGGTCCGCCGCACCCTGGAGCTTCCACCGCGCCTCTTCGAGTTTCACCGCGATACCGCGCTTGATCGCCGCCAGCTGCAGAGAACGGGCGTCGAAGTCGCGCCAGGCGGCGGTCGCCCGCTTCTCGTCCCTGGCGAGCCTGCGTTCGGCCCTCTCGGCCCTCTCCAGCATCCGGGACACGGCCAGATCTGCCTGCCAGGCGAGCTGTTGACCGTTCATCAGATCCTCCGGATCGTCGGCCAGCAGCAGTTGCGTGGTGTACGTGATGCCTCCGCTCCCGGTGCGGTACTGGGCCCGGGCGACTCGCCCCACGTCCGCGTGCAGCGCTTCGACCTCGCGCCGCTCCGCCTCCAGCAGCTGTTCCAGCCGGTGGGCCTTCATCCGCTGGGTCTTCGCCGCGAGCCTGCCACGCTCGTACGTCTGCGAGGTCTGCGCCGCTTCCTCGTACAGCCGCGCGACCTCGGCGCTGATGGCGGGCCCGTCGGAGGAGCTGTCACGCGCGACGACAGCGACGGCGGGAGCGGGGAGCCAGAGGAGCACGCAGAGAGGTACGCACAGGAGGGCGCACAGCACGGCCACGAGGGGCCATTGGCAGGGGCCGCAGCGCATTGGTCCGCGGCGCATGGGTCCGAGGCGCATTGACGGATCGTGGCCCGGCCGCACCACGATTCCCCGTACCGAGGTAGCGCCACCGGGGTGTCGTCCCGCCATCCGGCGTACCGGCACACCCTGCGCCGGACCTAGAGCGGCGCCTCCCACACCACCGTCGTGCCGCCGCCGTCCGGCCCGATCCCCGGCCCGCACTCGCTGGTCCCGCCCAGCGACTCGGCCCGCCGCTTGAGGTTGCGCAGACCGCTGCGCCTGCCGCCCTCCGGAATGCCCACCCCGTCGTCGGCGACCGACAGCCGCACCCCGCGTCGGCCGTCAGCGAGTTCGGCGGTGGCGTCGACGACAACTTCGATGCGGGACGCCTGTGCGTGCCGGAAGGCGTTGGACAGCGTCTCGCGCAGCGCCGCGATGAGGTTCTTGCCGGTGAGCTCGCCGACCAGCGCGTCGACCGGGCCGACGAAGCGGTGCGCAGGTTTGAAGCCCAGCGGCACGGCAGCCATGTTGACCTCCCGCAGTACGCGCGTACGCAGCCCCGAAGGCGCCTCGGCCGGACCCTGCTGGAGCGCGAAGATGGCCGTACGGATCTCCTGGATCGTCACGTCCAGTTCGTCGACCGCCTTGCCCACACCCGACCGCACCTCGGGCACCACCGACCTGCGCTGCGCGCCCTCCAGCATCATCCCGGTGGCGAACAGCCGCTGGATCACCAGGTCGTGCAGGTCGCGGGCGATCCGGTCGCGGTCCTCGTACACCGCGAGCCGCTCCCGGTCCCGCTGCGCCTCCGCCATCATCAGTGCGAGCGCCGCCTGCGACGCGAACTGTGTGGCCAGAGTCCTCTCCGCCTCCGTGAAGAGCTTCGCGCCACGCGCGCGCGGCGTGGCGAGTGCGCCCAGCACCCGCCCGCCGCTGTGCAGCGGCAGCAGCATGCTCGGCCCGTACTGCTTCGCGAGCCTGGTGCTCATGCGCGGGTCGCTCGCGGAGTCGGCGATGAAGACCGCCTCGCCGTCGAGGAGCCGCCCCACGACCGGGCTCTCCGGCGGGATGACCACCCCCAGGGACTGGGCAGGGTCGTCGGCGGAGACGGCGACGATCTCCAGGCCGCCCTCTTCGGCGGGCAGCAGCACTATCCCGGCCGCCGAATCGGCGAGCCGACGTGCCTGTTCCGCTACGACCGTGAGGGCTTCGTCGGCGTCGCCGCCCGCCAGCAGGGCGGTCGTGACGGCGACAGACCCGTCGATCCAGCGCTCACGCTGCCGCGCCGCCTCGTACAGCCGGGCATTGCCGATGGCGATCCCGGCCTCCGTGGCGAGCACCCGGACCATGTGCAGGTCGTAGTCGTTGAACTCCGCCCCGCCGCTCTTCTCCGCCAGATAGAGATTGCCGAAGATCTCACCCTGTACGCAGACAGGGACCCCCAGAAAGGACCGCATCGGGGGATGGTGCGCGGGAAATCCGGCAAAGCGCGGATCGGCCGTCAGGTCGTCGAGCAGCACGGATTCGGGGTGCTGGATCAGCGCTCCGAGCAGCCCCTTGCGTCCGTCGGGCAGCCGCCCGATCAGTGCCGCCCGCTCCTCGGTGACTCCGTACGTCACGAAGTCGGAGAGCCCGTCGCCCTCCTCGTCGATGACGCCGATCGCCGCGTACCGGGCATCTGCGAGCTCTGCCGCGGTCTCGCAGATCCGGTCGAGGGTGGAGTGCAGCTCCAGGCCGGTGCCGACGGATCGCATGGCCTCCAGCAGCTGGGGCACGCGCGCGGTGAGTTCGGTGGAGAGCCCCTGCAGGCTGCGGGTCGCCTCCGTCGCGGCTTCAAGAAGGCCCCTCGGATCATCTCGATCGCCCGGTTCCCGCGCGTCCTCCACTGACATGCCCTGAGCCTAGTTAGTCCTATTTCAGGTGGAAAGTCGGGTGTCGAGCGGCTCGGCCTCCCGCTCGCGCGCCAGCATCCGCCGAAGTGGGCCTTCCTCCGCCACGAGTTCCGCGTAAGCGCCCCGCTGTACGGCGTGACCGTCGTCCAGCACGATCACCTCGTCCACGGCGTCCAGGCCCTGGAGCCGGTGCGTGATGATCAGCGTCGTACGCCCCTCGGTCGCCCTCAGCAGGTCGGCCGTCAGCGCGTCCGCCGTCGCCAGGTCCAGGTGCTCTGCGGGCTCGTCGAGTACGAGCACCGGGAAGTCGGCCAGCAGGGCGCGGGCCAGCGCGAGCCGCTGGCGCTGGCCGCCGGACAGGCGGGCGCCGTGTTCACCGACGAGCGTGTCGAGGCCGTCGGGAAGCGCGTCGACCCAGGTCAGCAAGCGGGCGGCGGCGAGTGCGTCCCTCAGCTGCTCCTCGGTGGCGTCGGTCCGGGCCAGCCGGAGATTCTCGCGTACGGAGCTGTCGAAGATGTGCGCGTCCTGCGCGCACAGGCCGACGAGCCGCCGCACGTCGTCCCCGGCGAGCTCGGCCACGTCCGTACCGCCGAGCGTGTACGTCCCGGCCCGCGCATCCAGGAAGCGCAGCAGCACCTGCGCGAGCGTCGTCTTCCCGGCCCCGGAGGCCCCGACCACGGCGATACGCCGACCCGCCTCCAGCGTCAGATCGAAGTCCGCCAGCGCGTCGCGCTCCTGCCCGGCGTACCGGGCGGCCAGCCCCCGTACCTCCAACGGGAACGGCGATGCGGGCCCTGCGGCAGGCGTCTCGGGCTCGTGCACCGGCACCGGCGCATCCAGCACCTCGTACACCCGCTCCGCGCTGCGCTTGACCCGCTGCCGGTACTGCACGGCGAGCGGCAGCCCGATGACGGCTTCGAAGGCGGCGAGCGGGGTGAGTACGACCACCGCCAGCGTCACGCCCGACAGCCGCCCGTCCTGCACTGCCTGCACCCCGGCGAGGGCGGCGAACACGACGGTCAGCCCGCAGGCCAGCGCGGAGAGGCCGCCGCCGAGCGCGGTGGCGGTGGCGGCCCGAGAGGCGATCCGCGTGAGCACGCCGTCCGCCTCCCGTACGTCCTGTGTACGTCGCTTCAGCGCGCCCGCGACGGTCAACTCAGCCGTACCGCCCAGCAGATCGGCGACCCGCGTCGCCAGCACCCCACGGGCGGGCGACAGCTGCCGCTCGGCCCGCCGGGCACAGGCGCCGCTCACCCACGGCACGCCCACCCCGGCGACGACCAGCCCGACGGCGAGGACGGCACCGGCCTCGGGCAGCAGCCAAGCGGTAAAGCCGACGGCTCCCGCCCCGACGACCAGCGCTGTCCCGGCCGGCAGCAACCAGCGCAGCCAGTAGTCCTGCAGGGCGTCCACATCGGCAACGAGCCGGGACAGCAGGTCCCCGCGCCGGGTCTCACGCAGGCCGGCGGGCGCGATCCGCTCCAGCCTGCGGTACACCGCGACCCGCAGTTCCGCCAGCATCCGCAGCACCGCATCGTGCGACACGAGCCGCTCGGCGTACCGGAAGACGGCACGCCCAATACCGAAGGCCCGGGTCGCGGTGACGGCGACCATCAGATAGAGCACGGGCGGCTGTTCGGACGCCCGCGAGATCAGCCACCCGGACACGGCCATGAGCCCCACGGCCGACCCGAGCGCCAGGCTCCCCAGCAGAAGCGCGAGCCCTATCCGCCCCCGCAGCTCCTCGGCAGCCATCCGTACGCGCCGAAGAACCCCCGTGCGGTCCTGCGGAGTTGACGATGCCCGCGTCGCAACGGGCGCAGTGGCGCCCTCCCGTTCCACGTCGACGAACGGTCCGACGGTGGAGCCACCCGCCATGGACGGGGAGAGACCCGCCCCGTCCGCCGAAGGCGACGTTAGCGACGGCCGCCCAGCGAGGGTGCTATCAACCAGCCCCCCTCCAACCGGCGGGCGATTGGGAAGATCCCCCGCCACACCCACCGCAGAAGAACCCTGCCCCGCCACGGGCAGAGGGTCAGCCAAGACCTCTTCAGCAGCAAGGCCGGTGGGAAGTTCCCCCGCCCCGGAGGGACGCGAATCCCCCGCCTTACCTGCCGTGGACGACGCCTGCCGCGCCACGGGCACAGAGTCACCAATCAAGCCCCCTTGGGCAGCTGCGCCGGTGGGAACCCCTCTCGCCCCAGAGGCCCGCTCGTTCCCCGCCCCACAGTGGCGGGAAAGCTCCACCACCCGGTCCGCGACAGCCAGCAGCGCCGGCCGGTGCACAACCAGCACCACCGTGCGCCCCGCCGCCAGCCTCCGTACCGCATCGACGATGCCCGCTTCGGTCTCGCCGTCGAGGTTCGCCGTCGGTTCGTCGAGGAGCAGCAGTGGCCGGTCGGCGAGGAACGCCCGTGCCAGGGCGAGCCGTTGGCGCTGCCCCGCCGAAATCCCCGCGCCGTCCTCGCCGAGCCGTGTCTCGACACCTTGCGGCAGGGCGGCCACGAAGTCGTACGCCCCCGCGTCCCGCAAGGCCGCGGCCACCGCAGCGTCGTCGGCGTCCGGCCGCGCCAGCCGTACGTTCTCGGCGATCGTTCCCGCGAAGAGGTGCGGCCGCTGCGGCACCCACGCAATCCGCTCCCGCCACCGCTCCTTGGAGACAGTCGCCAGATCCACCGCTCCAAGGCCGTCCCCGACCAGCACCCGGCCCTCGTCCACCGGCGCGAACCCCAGCAGCACGTTCAGCAGCGTGGTCTTGCCGACCCCGCTCGGCCCGACGACGGCGACCGTCTCACCTTCCCCGACGACCAGCGAGGCCGAGTCGAGCGAAGGCTCGGTCCGCCCCGAATGCCGGACCGTCACGCCCTCGACCCGCAGCGCACCGGTCGGAGCATTCCCTGTGCCGTCCGCCCGCGGCTCCGTTTCGAGAACCTCGAAGATCTCCTCCGCGGCGGACAGTCCCTCCGCCGCCGCGTGGAACTGCGCCCCCACCTGCCGCAGCGGCAGATACGCCTCGGGGGCCAGCACCAGAATCACCAGACCCGTGTACAGATCCAGGTCCCCGTGCACGAGCCGCATGCCGATACCGACCGCCACCAGCGCCACCGACAGCGTCGCCAGCAGCTCCAGCGCGAACGACGACAGGAACGCGATGCGCAGCGTCCGCAGGGTGGCCCGCCGGTACTCGGCCGTGATCGACCGGATCGACTCGGCCTGCGCCTTCGCCCGGCCGAAGACCTTGAGCGTGGGCAGCCCGGCGACCACGTCCAGGAAGTGGCCGGACAGCCGCGACAGCAGCCGCCACTGGCGGTCCATCCTGGCCTGGGTCGCCCAGCCGATGAGGATCATGAAGATCGGGATGAGCGGCAGTGTCACCACGATCACCGCTGCCGAGATCCAGTCCTCGGTGACGATCCGCGCGAGCACCGCGACGGGCACGACCACCGCGAGCCCGAGCTGCGGCAAGTACCGGGAGAAGTAGTCGTCCAGCGCGTCGACGCCCCGCGTCGCCAGCGCCACCAGCGAACCGACCCTCTGTCCGCTCAGCCACCCGGGCCCCAGCTCGACGGCCCGCTCAAGCAGCCGTCCCCGCAGCTCCGACTTGACCGCCGCGCTCGCTCGGTGCGCCGCGAGTTCGGTCAGCCAGGCCACCAGGCCCCGCCCCAGGGCGACACCCGCCAGCAGGATCAGCGGCGTACGCAGCTCCGTACCGTCCAGTCCGCGCTGGAACGCCCCGACCACCACCTCGGCGATGAGCATCGCCTGGGCGACGACCAGGCCCGCGCCGGCAAGCCCGAGAACCACCACCGCCCCCAGGAAGAGGCGGGTGGCCCGGGCGTACCGGAGCAGACGCGGGTCGATCGGTTTCACGTGAAACATCCCCCACTAGTGGGCATCGGCAATGTGCTGCGTACCGATCCGCTTACGGAACACCCAGTACGTCCAGCCCTGATACAGGAGCACCACCGGCGTGGCGATCCCCGCGCACCAGGTCATGATCTTCAAGGTATACGGCGTGGAAGAGGCGTTGGTGACCGTAAGGCTCCACGCGTCATTCAGCGAAGACGGCATGACGTTCGGGAAAAGTGCCAGGAAGAGCATCGCAACGGCGGCCACGATGGTCACCCCCGAGAGCGCGAAGGCCCACCCTTCACGCCCCGCCGCCGTGAGAGCGATGGCCGCGACCAGCGCCAGCACTGCCACGATCATCGCGACGAGGCTCTCGGTGTCGCCGTTGTCCTTCTGCGTCCACAGCAGGAAGACGAGCGCCAGCACTGCGGTGACCGCGCCGAGCTTCAGCGCCAGGTTGCGTGCCCGCCCGCGGATGTCGCCGAGCGTCTTGAGCCCCGCGAACACCGCGCCGTGGAAGGTGAAGAGGGTCAGCGTGACAAGCCCGCCCAGCAACGCGTACGGGTTGAGCAGGTCCCCGAGATTGCCGACGTACTCCATCTCCGCGTCGATCTTTACGCCGCGCACGATGTTGGCGAAGGCGACGCCCCACAGGAAGGCCGGCAGCAGCGAGGTCCAGAAGATCGCGTGCTCCCAGTTGGTCTGCCAGCGCTCCTCGTTCCGCTTGGCCCGGTACTCGAACGCGACGCCGCGCACGATCAGGCACAGCAGGATGAGCAGCAGCGGCAGGTAGAACCCGGAGAAGAGGGTGGCGTACCAGTCGGGGAAGGCGGCGAAGGTCGCGCCGGCGGCGCTCAGCAGCCACACCTCGTTGCCGTCCCAGACGGGCCCGATGGTGTTGATGAGGACCCGCCGCTCCTTGCGGTCACGGGCGAGCAGTTTCGTCAGGACACCGATCCCGAAGTCGAAGCCTTCCAGGAAGAAGTAGCCGGTCCAGAGAACGGCGATGAGTACGAACCAGACGTCGTGGAGTTCCATACCTCAGCTCCTCATTCCTCAGTACGAGAAGGCCATCGGCCGGTCGGCGTCTTTCTCGTCGCCGCCGATCTTGGTGGGCGGGTTGAGGTCGGACTCCGTGAGTTCGGGCGGTCCGGCCTTGACGTACTTCAGGAGCAGCCTCACCTCGATCACGGCGAGGACCGCGTAGAGGAGGGTGAAGACGGTCATCGAGGCGATGACCTCGCCCTGCGAGACGCCGGGGGAGACCGCGTCGCGGGTGCGCAGGACGCCGTACACGACCCAGGGCTGACGCCCCATCTCGGTGAAGATCCAGCCCCAGGAGCTGGCGATCAGCGGGAAGCCCATCGTCCACAGGGCGAGGAGCCAGTACCACTGGGCGAACCTGGCGTTGAGCGGCTTCTTGAAGAGCACCAGATTCGGTACCTCGTCCTCACCGGTCCGCAGTCGCGGCGGCAGCATGAACTTCTTGCGGGTCAGCCACAGCCCGAGCAGCCCGAGCCCGAAGGACGCCATGCCGAAGCCGATCATCCAGCGGAAGCCCCAGTACGCGACGGGGATGTTGGGCCGGTAGTCGCCGGGCCCGAACTGCTCCTGCTCGGACTTGTTGACGTCGTTGATGCCGGGGACGTACGAGGAGAAGTCGTCGTTTGCGAGGAAGGACAGCAGTCCGGGGATCTCGACAGCGACCGTGTTGTGGCCCTTTTCGACGTCTCCGTACGCGAATACGGAGAAGGGCGCGGGCGCCTCGCCGTCCCACAGCGCCTCGGCAGCGGCCATCTTCATCGGCTGCTGCTTGAACATGACCTTGCCGAGGAGGTCACCACTGACGGCGGTGAGCATTCCGGCGGCCACCACGGTGACCAGGCCGAGCCGCAGCGACATCCGCATCACCGGGATGTGCTTCTTGCGCGCCAGGTGGAAGGCGGCGATGCCGACCATGAAGGCGCCGCCGACGAGGAACGCGGCCGTGATGGTGTGGAAGAACTGGGTGAGCGCGGTGTCCTGGGTCAGGACCCGCCAGAAGTCGGTGAGCTCGGCCCGGCCCCGCTCCTCGTTGAAGCGGTAGCCGACCGGGTGCTGCATCCAGGAGTTGGCCGCCAGGATGAAGTACGCGGAGAGGACCGTGCCGATCGAGACCATCCAGATGCAGGCCAGGTGGATCTTCTTGGGCAGCTTGTCCCAGCCGAAGATCCACAGACCGATGAAGGTGGATTCGAAGAAGAAGGCGATCAGGGCCTCGAAGGCCAGCGGCGCACCGAAGACGTCGCCCACGAAGCGCGAGTAGTCGGACCAGTTCATGCCGAACTGGAACTCCTGGACGATGCCGGTGACGACACCCATGGCGATGTTGATCAGGAAGAGCTTGCCCCAGAACTTCGTGGCCCTGAGGTACTTCTCGTTCTCGGTACGCACCCATGCCGTCTGCAGGCCCGCGGTGAGCGCGGCGAGCGAGATCGTCAGGGGGACGAAGAGGAAGTGATAGACGGTGGTGATGCCGAACTGCCATCGCGCCAGAGTCTCCGGCGCCAGTGCCAGATCCACGTCGTCTTCTCCTTTTCTCCTAGGTCGCCGTAGTCACGGAGGCCGCCTGCCCCTTCAATCCCGCCTATTCCGGGCCATTAGGGACGCTTGTGAACGCGTTCACATTCACAAGCAATTATGACGCATACGTGTTCGCGACCTTGCAGGGGGTACACCCGTGCCCCCGAATGCCAGGACTAGGCACGCGGGGGCACAGGAAAGCCAGGCGAGACGACCTTCAGGCCTTACAGGCCCTTGCGAAATGTCTCTGCGGTGTGCAGGAAGATGTCGTTGGCCTCGTCCTCGCCGATCGTGACCCGCAGCCCCTCACCCGCGAAGGGCCTGACGACGACGCCGGCCTTCTCACAGGCCGCCGCGAAGTCGACCGTACGCTCCCCCAGCCGCATCCAGACGAAGTTCGCCTGCGTGTCCGGCACGGTCCAGCCCTGCTTGACCAGCGCCTCGTGCACCCGCTTCCGCTCGCAGACCAGCGAGCCGACCCGGCCGAGCAGCTCGTCCTCGGCCCGCAGCGACGCGACCGCCGCGTCCTGCGCCAGCTGGCTCACCCCGAAAGGCACCGCCGTCTTGCGCAGCGCAGCCGCCACCGGCTCGTGCGCCACAGCGAAGCCGACCCGCAGGCCCGCCAGGCCGTACGCCTTGGAGAAGGTACGCAGCACCGCCACGTTGGGGCGGCTGCGGTAGAGCTCGATGCCGTCCGGCACATCGGCGTCCCGGACGAACTCCCGGTAGGCCTCGTCCAGCACCACCAGCACGTCGGAGGGCACCCGGTCCAGGAAGCGCTCCAGCTCGGCCCTGCGCACCGCCGTGCCGGTCGGGTTGTTCGGGTTGCAGACAAAAATCAGCCGGGTCCGATCGGTGATCGCAGCGGCCATCGCGTCAAGGTCGTGCACATCGCCGGCCGTCAGCGGCACCTGCACCGCAGTGGCGCCGCTGATTTGCGTGATGATCGGGTACGCCTCGAAGGAGCGCCAGGCGTAGATCACTTCGTCGCCGGGACCCGAGGTCGCCTGAAGCAGCGACTGCGCGACGCCGACCGATCCCGTGCCGGTCGCCAGGTGCGTCACCGGCACCCCGAAGCGGTCGGCGAGCTCGTTCATGAGGCCGGTACAGGCCATGTCCGGGTAACGGTTGAAATTCCCGGCTGCGGCAATCGCGCTCTCCAGCACGCCGCGCAGCGGCGGGTACGGGTTCTCGTTGGAGGACAGCTTGTACGCCACCGGCCCCCCGGCAGCAGCAGGCTTGCCCGGCTTGTAGGTGGGGATGCCGTCCAGCACCGCGCGCAGCTTGGGGCTCGTCTCGCTCACTTCGGGTCCTCCTTGACCGTACGTACCACCAATACTGCTCACCTTATGAGGATTGACGCCCCGTGCGAACAGCAGGCGCCCGGAAAGGGGGGAGCGCTGCCCGCCGTGGCGCGCGCCGGTGGCTCACGCCGTGGCGCGCATCCCCCGTGAAGGTGAGTTGAGACCTCTTCGAGACCTGGGCCACTTGGCAGGACCGTACCGCTCGACAAGCGCCACCCAATGCCCAGTAACGCCAACTGCCTTATATTGCAAGGTCATTGACGGCTCATCACCTTGCAGAAACGTGCCTGTCAACGCGTGCATATGCATCCGCCCTAACCACCCGCCCGAGCCCTACTATCGGCTCGCCATGACAGCAGCAGGGAAGCATCAGGTGAGCCGGACGGAAACCCCCCGGCGGAGCACCCGGCCAGGGCGAGCGGGCATTCGGGACGTCGCCGCCGCAGCCGGTGTCTCCATCACGACGGTCTCCGACGCGCTCAACGGCAAGGGCCGGCTCCCGGACGCCACCCGCAGCCATGTTCGCGAGGTCGCCGAAAGACTGGGCTACCGCCCTTCCGCGGCGGCCCGGACCCTCCGTACGGGCAAGTCGGGCCTCATCGGCCTGACCGTGACCACGTACGGGGATGAACCTTTCACCTTTACGGAATTCGCGTACTTCGCAGAGATGGCGAGAGCGGCGACATCCGCCGCTCTCGCCCGCGGCTACGCCCTAGTCATCCTGCCCGCCACCTCCCGTCACGACGTCTGGTCGAACGTCGCCCTCGACGGCACCGTAGTCATCGACCCCTCCGACCAGGACGCCGTCGTCACCGAGCTCGTACGCCAGGGCCTTCCCGTCGTCTCCGACGGCCGGCCTGCCGGCACCCTGCCGGTGACCGCCTGGGTCGACAACGACCACGAAGCCGCCGTCCTCGACCTGCTCGACCATCTCGCCGACGCCGGAGCCCGGCGCATCGGGCTGCTCACCGGCAACACCACCGACACCTACACCCGCCTGTCCACCACCGCATATCTGCACTGGTGCGAGCGCGTGGGCCAGGACCCCGTCTACGAGTCCTATCCCGCGCACGACCCCTGCGCGGGCGCCGTAGCCGCCGACCGGCTGCTCGCCCGCCCGGACAGGCCGGACGCCGTGTACGGGCTCTTCGATCCCAACGGCACCGACCTGCTCGCCGCCGCCCGCCGCTACGGACTGCGCGTACCCGAGGACCTGCTGCTCGTCTGCTGCAGCGAATCCACCGTGTACGCCGCCACCGATCCGCCCATCACGACGCTCTCCCTGAAGCCGCGCAGGATCGGCACAGCGGTCGTCCAGCTCCTCATCGACGCCATCGAGGGCATCAATACCGACAGTCCCGTCGAGCAGGTCATACCGACCGAACTCATCGTCCGGACGTCCTCGCAGCGCAGAACGCATCGCACGACGGTGAGCCCGCCGCGCTCACCTGCCGGGGACTGACCCCGGGGTGACCTCGGTCGACCTCGGGGACCGACCTCCCCAATTCGGACGAAACAACCGTTGAACCGCGTGCGCATCCGGATTCACCACCCCTGGTGCGTCACACAGCCCGAGGCTCATTCCTATGATGGGCGCACGACACCGCGGACCAACCAAGACCAGGTGGGACCGAGAGGTGTACGGCGGCGCGACGGTGGTGGAGGGGTCGATGACTCAGGGGGCCGGTCAGGGACCCGCAGTGCGGACGGCTACATTGCGGGACTTCCGCGTACCGCCGTACGCACAGGCCCCCATTCCCGCGGACGCGAACACATATGGGAACGCCTACGGCGAGGGTGAAGAGCCCGAGGGGTACACACCCACTCAGCGCGACCTCCCGGTGATCAGCCGCGGCGGTCCCGGCGACACGGTCCAGGTGTCGCTGCCGACCGAGCCCGAGCCGCGGCCCGAAGCGGCCGACGGCGGTCTCGGTCCGCTCTTCGTCGTCGGCGACGTCCACGGCTACCTCGACGAACTGATCGCCGCGCTGGCAGAACAGAACCTCATCGACGCGGAAGGCCACTGGGCGGCGGGCAACGCCCGTCTCTGGTTCCTCGGCGACTTCACCGACCGCGGCCCGGACGGCATCGGCGTCATCGACCTGGTGATGCGACTGTCCGCGGAGGCCGCGGCGGCGGGCGGCTACTGCAAAGCCCTCATGGGCAACCACGAGCTGCTGCTGATCGGCGCCAAGCGGTTCGGCGACACCCCCGTCAACTCCGGGGCGGGCACCGCCACCTTCCAGGCCGCCTGGCTGCTCAACGGTGGCCAGAAGGCGGACATGGACCGGCTCCAGGACGTACACCTGCAGTGGATGTCCCGCCTCGACGCGGTCGCGCTGGAGGACGCGCATCTCCTGACGCACTCCGACACGACCGCCTACCTCGATTACGGCAGCACCATCGAGGACGTGAACGACACAGTCCACGCCATCCTCACGCGCAACGACGCCGACGAGTGCTGGGACGTCTTCCGCAAGTTCACCAAGCGCTTCGCCTTCCGCGACGAGGGCGGCGCGCAGGCGGTGCGTGAACTGCTCAACGCGTACGGCGGCGAGCGCATCGTCCATGGTCACAGCCCGATCCCGTATCTCCTGGGGCAGGTGGGCAACGAGAGTTCCGACGACGGCGACGACAGCTCGGGGCCGGTCGTCGAGGGTCCTCATGTGTACGCCGACGGGCTCGCCATCGCCATGGACGGCGGTGTGACCATGGCCGGAAAGCTACTGGTGGTGCAACTTCCCCTGCATGGCTGACCGTCGTACGGGAAGGGGCAGCAGCACACTCGTCGCACCCACCGCGGGGCCAATTTCAGGAAACCCCCTGTCACCCCCTGCCGTGGGCGTTCTACCATCGGCTTATCCGTAGCAGGCTCTCCTCCGTTTCCGCCCAACTGCCCGCCCGGCGCGGGTTGTCCGGCCCTACGGAGCATCGGGGGATGCACATGAACAGCAGCGCTCCGCACCTGCTGGCCGAGGACCGCCCGGAATTCGCACGCGTCCTCGACGAGGCACTGCGCACTGCGCCCGACCGCCCGGACCTGGCCGCCGTCGGGCAGCGGCTCAACAGCGAACAGCTGCGCACCATGGCGCTGAACGCCACCGCGATCATCGCGACGGCGGCGGCAGCCGAGTACGACCACTACGTGAAGGTCCGCGAGGAAGTACGCACACCGCCCGGGGCAGCCACCGGCGGCAGTTCCGTTCTCGCCATGGGCGAGGCCACCGAGCCGACGGGCGCCGGCGCCGTCGCGGTCGTCGCCGTGCTGACCCCCGTGCTCGCGGGAACAGCCGCCGCGATCTTCCTGCTCGTCGGCTCTCTGCTGACGATGCTCACACCTGAACCGGCCTTCGCCGAGACACTGCTGACGGCCGGCTGGTGTTTCGGGGGGCTCACCGCGGCGGGCATCCTCGTCGCCGCCGTCGGACTGCTGCTGACCGCTCTGCGCAACGGCTCGACGGCCTTCCCCGACGGGCAGGTGGGTGAACAGACCGAAGAGGTCGACCGGGCCAGGGAAGCCTGGCGGCATGCCCTGCTGGAGCGCGGGATCGTGCCGTTCCTGCGCGAAGCCATGGCCGACCCGGACGCGGGCCGGACTGCTCCCACGCCGCGCCGCCCTGCCGGCCGTATCCCGGATCTCGGGTACTCACGGCCGGACTTCAGCAGTCCCGGCCCGGACGGCGGCACCGCACCGGGGCCCCGCCCGAGCTACTCCAGCCCGGACTTCTCCAGCCCCGACTTCGGCGGTCCGGATCACAAACCCGAGTGATCCGGACCGGCCGCAGAGCAGAGCCAGGCCCCGCAGAGCCAGCTCGGGCTCAGTCGGCAATCGGGAGGTACACCCGGTTGCCGGCGGCGGCGAACTCCTTGGACTTCTCCGCCATGCCCGCCTCGATTTCGTCCTGCGTCCCCCCGTGGTCGCGTCGGATGTCGTGGCTGATCTTCATCGAGCAGAACTTCGGCCCGCACATGGAGCAGAAGTGCGCGGTCTTCGCCGGCTCGGCGGGGAGCGTCTCGTCGTGGAACTCCCGTGCCGTGTCCGGGTCCAGAGCCAGGTTGAACTGGTCCTCCCAGCGGAACTCGAAACGCGCGTCGGACAGTGCGTCGTCCCACTCCTGCGCCCCCGGGTGCCCCTTGGCGAGATCCGCCGCATGTGCGGCGATCTTGTAGGTGATGACGCCGGTCTTCACGTCGTCACGGTTGGGCAGACCCAGGTGCTCCTTGGGCGTGACGTAGCAGAGCATGGCCGTGCCCCACCACGCGATCATTGCCGCCCCGATGCCGGAGGTGATGTGGTCATACGCCGGGGCCACGTCCGTCGTGAGCGGGCCGAGCGTATAGAAGGGGGCCTCCTCGCAGATTTCCTGCTGGAGGTCGATGTTCTCCTTGATCTTGTGCATCGGGACGTGACCGGGACCCTCGATCATCGTCTGTACGTTGTGACGCTTGGCGATCGTGTTGAGTTCCCCGAGGGTCTTGAGCTCGGCGAACTGTGCCTCGTCGTTGGCGTCCGCGATCGAACCCGGCCGCAGGCCGTCGCCGAGCGAGTACGTCACGTCGTACGCCGCGAGGATCTCGCAGAGCTCCTCGAAGTGCTCGTACAGGAACGATTCCTTGTGGTGCGCCAGGCACCACGCGGCCATGATCGAGCCGCCGCGCGAGACGATGCCGGTCTTGCGCCGGGCGGTCAGCGGGACGTACTGGAGCCGCACACCCGCGTGGACCGTCATGTAGTCGACGCCCTGCTCGGCCTGCTCGATGACAGTGTCCTTGTAGACGTCCCAGGTCAGCTCCTCCGCGCGGCCGTCGACCTTCTCGAGGGCCTGGTAGAGCGGAACGGTGCCGATCGGCACGGGAGCATTGCGCAGGATCCACTCACGCGTGGTGTGGATGTTGCGGCCGGTCGACAGGTCCATGACCGTGTCCGCGCCCCACTTGGTGGCCCAGGTCATCTTGTCGACCTCCTCCTCGATGGAGGAGGTGACCGCGGAGTTCCCGATGTTGGCGTTGACCTTCACCAGGAAACGCTTGCCGATGATCATCGGCTCGATCTCCGGGTGATTGACGTTCGCCGGCAGGACGGCCCGGCCCGCCGCGATCTCGTCCCGTACGACCTCGGGGGCGACGTTCTCGCGGATCGCCACGAACTCCATCTCGGGCGTGATGTCCCCGCGGCGCGCGTACGCGAGCTGGGTCACCGCCTGCCCGTCACGGCCCCGGCGGGGCTGGCGCGGACGCCCGGGGAAGACCGCGTCGAGGTTCCTGAGGCCCCCGCGCGGCGAGGTGTGCTTGATCCCGTCGTCCTCGGGACGGACGGGGCGGCCCGCGTACTCCTCGGTGTCGCCCCGGCCGATGATCCAGTTCTCGCGCAGCGGCGCGAGCCCCCGGCGTACGTCCGTCTCGATGGTCGGGTCGGTGTACGGGCCGGACGTGTCGTACAGCGTCACGTCCTTCCCGTTGGTGAGGTGCACCTGACGGACCGGCACGCGGAGATCCGAGCGCGAGCCCTCGGGCCCCGCGACGTATCCCTTGTGCCAGCCCGGCTTGCGCCCGTCCTGGCTGGTGGCAGGCGTGTGTGCATCCGCTGTGGTCATGAGACCTACTCCCTACGCCGGCATTACCCGGTAACAGGTTCGGCGGTCGACGCAGCGGCTTTCGTACGGATTTACGTACGAAGGTCAGCGCCCTCTCAGCCCGGTGCTCCGAGCTCCCGCGTGTGCAAAGGTGCCCCCACGCTAGCGTCATGTCTGGCGCGCTGAACAGAGGGCCCCCTCCATTCTTGCGATGATCGGTCGGTGACGTCCCCACAGCCAACGCCCGAATCGCACGGCCACACCCACAGCCACGGGCCCGCCGCGCCCGTCTCCAAGCACCTCCGCAAGGTCATCGCGGCAGTGCTGATTCCTTTCGCCACAGCGGTACTCGTCGGCCTCTTCGTCCTCTGGCCCGGCGGCGCACCCGAACACGAGCGCACAGGTGTCGGTTTCGACCGGCAGACCGTGGACGGCAAGGTGACGTCCGTCCAGCAGGTCGACTGCAAGGACGTGAACGCCGCCCAGGTACCGCCGACCGGTGACACATCGACGCCCTCCGGCCGCGAGGCGCAGCAGGCCCAGCAGGGCACCTGCGAGAAGGCGACGATCGAGGTCACGTCCGGCAAGGACAAGGGCCGCACCTTCACCGAGATCGTCCAGCCGGACGCACCGAGGCAGCTGCGCGAGGGCCAGGGCGTGGTGGTGGCGTACGCGCCCGACGCGCCACGCGACCTCCAGTACTCGGTCACCGATGTGGACCGCGGCCTGCCGATGTCCCTGCTGGCCGGGATCTTCGCCCTCGCGGTGATCGTGGTCGGCCGGATGAAGGGCGTGATGGCGCTGATCGCGCTCGCGGTGTCCTTCGCCGTCCTGACGCTGTTCATCCTCCCTGCGATCCTCCAGGGCTCGAATCCGCTGATCGTCGCGGTCGTCGGTGCGAGCGCCATCATGCTGATCGCGCTCTACGCCTGCCACGGTCTGACGGCCCGCACGTCCGTCGCCGTCGTCGGCACGCTCGTCTCGTTGCTGTTGATCGGGCTGCTGGGCTCGCTCTTCATCGACTGGGCGTCCCTGACCGGCAACACCGATGACAACACCGGACTGATTCACGGTCTTTATCCGGACATCGACATGAGCGGTCTGCTGCTCGCGGGCATCATCATCGGTTCGCTCGGCGTGCTCGACGATGTGACGGTCACCCAGACATCGGCGGTCTGGGAACTCCGCCAGGCCGACCCGACGATGGGCCCACGCGCCCTCTACCGGGCCGGCATCCGTATCGGCCGTGACCACATCGCGTCCGTCGTCAATACGCTCGTCCTGGCCTACGCAGGCGCCGCCCTGCCCCTGCTGCTGCTTTTCTCCATCGCAGAGAGCAGTGTCGGCACGGTCGCCAACAGCGAGCTGGTCGCGGAAGAGATCGTGCGGACACTGGTCGGCTCGATCGGTCTGGTCGCCTCGGTGCCGGTGACGACCGCGCTCGCGGCTCTGGTCGTGTCTGCCGACCGGACCTCACCTGCAGAATCCGCCGCGGCCGCCCCCGCGCGCGGCGGCGGCAGGGGGCGGCGCCGCAAGCGCTGAGCCCATGGGACTACCAGTCGCTGCTCGACGAGGACGAGGAGGACGTGAACTTCCGTACGACGTAGATCAGACCGCCGACCACTGCGACGAAGACGAGAACCTTGAAGAGGATCGCGATCAGCAGACCGATGGCGCTCAGGATCGCTCCGCCGAATACGACCAGAGCGATGACGGGCACCGCGACCCACTTCACCCACCACGGCATTCCCGCGTATATCTCGCGCACAGACATCGTCCTGCCTCTTCTCCCTCGGGGCTTTCTTCCTGCCCTCGATGCTAGGGGCGAGGGGGTGGTCAACGGGGGCTCCGGAGCCCTTGAAGACCCCTGACCGTCCCCCTAAGGGCTGTCCCGTAAATGATCTACAGTCGCCTCGGGCGTGGTTGGCCGCCTTGCGGGTCGCTCGTCTATCCGGTGAGGGCAAGGTTGTGCATGCGGGCGATGCCGAGCATGGCGTGGTGGCCGCCGTCGCCTTTGAGGCGGCAGTCGCGGAGGATCTTCCAGGTCTTCATGCGGGCGAAGACGTGCTCGACGCGGGCGCGG
>NZ_JAGGPB010000044.1 GCF_018614055.1 Streptomyces sp. ISL-98 | reverse complement strand
CAACCTTCGCTGCGAGAGATCAATGATCACACCGAGCGTGGGGAAATGATCAGCGCCGGACTTTCGTCACCCGGCGCACCGCATTTCGTTGGTGCGCCAACTGCCCTACCGAACCGGTTCGTCCAGCAGGTCGCGGACGAGGGCCTGGAGCCCGGCTCCCAGGCTCGCCTTGACCAGCACCAGGTCCCCGGCTCCCAGCAGCCCGGCCAGCAGCTCGGCGGCGGCCGCGCGATCGGCTGCTTGGTGGGTCGCGGCTCCCTTCTCCGCCGCGCCCGCCACTACCCATCCGGCCTCGTCGCCGCCGACGCCCACGACGATGTCCACGCCGAGACCGCCGGCCAGCTCGCCCACCGCGCGGTGATCCGCGGCCGACTCCGGGCCCAGCTCGCGCATCTCCCCGATGACCGCCACTGTCCGGCGGCCGCTGCCCATCGACGCCAGCGCGCGCAGCGCCGCCGCCATGGAGTCCGGGTTCGCGTTGTACGCGTCGTCGATCACCGTGACGCCGTCAGCCCGCTCGTGCAGCTGCATCCGGCTGCCCGTGGTGGCCACCGCGCTGCTCAGCGCGTCCGCGATCTCCGCGGTCGCCATACCCAGCGTGTGCGCGACCGCCGCCGTGGCAAGCGCGTTGGACACATGGTGCTCACCCAGCAGCCGCAGGACCACGGGGGCCTGCCCGGCCGACGTGCGCAGCTCGAAGTGCGCCCAGCCATGGTCGTCGAGCCGGACGTTCTCCGCCCGGATGTCGGCCTGCGCGCAGCAGCCGAAGTACGTCACCGGCGCCTTGCTGCGCGACGCCATGGCGGCCACCAGTGGATCGTCCGCGTTCAGCAGCGCCGCGCCGTCGGACTCCAGGGCCTCGACCAGCTCGCCCTTGGCCTGGGCGGTCGCCTCACGGCCGCCGAACTCACCCGCGTGCGCGGACCCGACGTTCAGCACCAACGACACGTCGAGCGGGACCAGCCCCGTCAGGTAGGACAGGTGGCCGACCCCCCGAGCGCCCATCTCCAACACCAGGTACTCCGTACCTGGCAGCGCGCCCAGTACCGTCAGAGGCACACCGATCTCGTTGTTCTGCGATCCCGCCGTGGCCACCGTCGGACCCAGACGGCCAAGTACCTGGCCTAGGAGATCCTTCGTGCTCGTCTTTCCGCTGGATCCGGTCACACCGATGCGCGTGGTCTCCACCATTCTCCGGGCCGTCCAGGAGGTGAGCGCGCCCAGCGCCTCCAGCACATCCGGGACCACGATCGCGGGAGCCGCCACCGGCCGGGAAGCGAGCACACCCGCTGCCCCTGCGGCTACGGCCTGGCTCGCGAAGTCGTGGCCGTCTACCCGCTCTCCGTCGAACGCGACGAAGAGGCCGCCGGGGGCGGCCAGCCTGGAATCGACGAACGCCGGACCCGTCACCACGGCGTCAGGGTCGGGCACCTGATGCATCCGTCCCTGCACCACCTCAGCGATCTGGGCCAGGCTCATCGGCAGCATGAATGGCGCTCCCTTCACGAGATACAAGGTCACCTGAACCTATCCCGGCCGGGCGCCCTCCGGGCGTGACTCTCTGTCGCGCAGGGCCTGGCCTGCCCGCCGGGCAGTGCGCGCCTCTGGTCAGGAGATGTGCGGGTGGGTGATGATCCACGCTCACCCCCCCAGGGCGCGTACGAAGGGGGACCGCATGGAAGCACGCGGAACGAGAACGGTGGCAACCGTGGTGCGAGCCGGCCCCAGGACGGCCCTGGTCTCCCTGTCAGGCTGGTATCGGGGACAGGTCCTCGTGCCGGTACACACGCAGGTCCTGGTTTCCGTCACTGGCCGCTCGCTCGCGGCTCTGCCCGAGACGCGGCTGTTGGTGACCGCCCATCTTGGTGCAGTCCTCGAGGACGGTCTCGCACTGCGCGACTGGGAGACGCTCTAACGACCTGCTCCCCGCGCCTGGTCCTTACGGAACGGCCGCACCGCTGGTGCCGCCGCTGATGGACTGGCCTCCGGCCCCGTGCCGCCCCGGTGCGGTGCGAGACTGCTGAGCACCGCCATCAGTGGAAGGGTAGGTGCGGATGTTGTCGCCATGAGTGATCCGTCAGTCGACACAGGAGAGCAACTCGCGTCCACCGGCGCTGAGAGTGGCCGTGCCTGTGCTGAGGTCCAAGTGCGCGCGGATCACCTGTCCTGAAGTTCCCCCGCTGAGCTGGACAGCCTGCATCACGGTGACGACCCGCAGATGCGGATTACCCACGAGACGATCTACCGGTCGATCTACACCACCCGCTGGAAGGTGGTCCCCCGCGAGCTGTGCAAGCGCCTTCGAACTGGCCGCCCGATCCGGAAGAGCAAGCGCCACACGGTGAAAGGCCAGTGGCGTTCACAGATCACCGATGCCCGACCGATCGAGGAGCGGCCCCAGGCGGCGGAGGACCGCAGCGAATCCGGGCACCTGGAAGGCGATCTGGTGATCGGCTCGAACAACAGCCAGGTCGCCACACTGGTCGACCGGAAGACGCGCTTCCTCACGGTCGTGAAACTCGCCAGCCGTCACACCACCGTGGTCGTTCCCGCTCTCGCCGAGACCTACGCGCGCATGGACTCCCGACTACGCGGCACGCTGACCTGGGATCGCGGCATGGAACTGGCAGCCCACAAGCGATTCACCGCCGATACCGGTGTCGACGTGTTCTTCGCAGCCCCGCGTAGCCCCTGGCAACGTGGCACCAACGAGAACACCAACAAGCTGCTCCGGCAGTACCTGCCCAAAGGAACAAACCTGTCGACGATCGACTGGCAGACCAAGCAGGTCACCTGCCCCCAGGGGGAACATCAGCGCCAGCTGGTCCGACCAGCGCAAGAGCAGCGGAACCCCCGTCGCGCGCGTGCATTTCACGGCTGCGGACTGCGGGAGTTGCCCCGTGCGGGAGAAGTGCACCAGGGCGGCGAACGGCAAGTGGGGCCGCAGCCTGACTCTGCTGCCCCAGGACCAGCAGGAAGCTCTGGAGGCCCGGCGCCGCGAGCAGCTGACCGACGAGTGGCAGCAGCGCTACAACATCCGGGCCGGGGTGGAGGGGACCATCTCCCAGGCCGTCCGGCGCACCCGCATCCGCCGGACCCGCTACACCGGCCTGCTCAAGACCCATCTCGGCCACATCTTCGCCGCCACCGCTATCAACATCATCAGACTCGACGCCTGGCTGACCGGAACACCGCTCGGCGAGACCCGCGTCTCATACCTCGCCCGACTCGAACTTGCCGCCTAACGACAAGACGACCAGGCCCGGTTCACGGATTTCCCAACGGAGTCCTTTAGCTGGGGGAGGACGTCAAGGAGTGCGGCTTCGTGGAGCTCGGCGGATGTTCGGCCGAGGTCGCTGACCGCCTGGCGGCCGTGCTCGAAGCGGCCCACGAGGGGAAGTAATCCAGCGGGGACAGCATGCTCACTTCGGCGTGGCCGGAGCTGGTCCACGGCCGGAAGGGGGTTCGCGATCTTCTTCGGAGGGCCCCGGTCACCGGGAGGACGAGGCCCGGCGGGCGAGGACTTCCCGCCCGGACTCCAGGGCTCCGGCCACGTCGAGGACGTAGACGCCGTGGCGGTCGTCGACGTCACGGCACAGCGGGTGCCAGGCGGCCGCGTTGCTGTCCATGAGGTTGCTGTCGAGGCCGCCGAGGTCGTCCGACTCCGCGTCGGTCAGGTCGCGTTCGGCGCCCTCGGCCGAGATGGCGGCGGAGGCGTACCGCTCGTCCGGGTCGCTGTCCTCCTCGATCCGGACGGCAGCCACCGCACTGTCGTGGCGGAGCAGGGCGTGCGCGACGAGGGCTGCGGAGCAGCGGGCCAGTTCCAGGTCGGCCGCCGCCCGTTGTTCCGGCAGGAGTTCGGCGATCTGGTACGCGAGGATTTCCTCGCCCAGCACCGCGAGCAGGGCTTCTTCGTCTGTGGCCATGGCGGCGCCTCCGGGGTCGCGGAGCACAGAACATAGCTCGCACCCAATACACATGCGATAGGCAATCACCTGACGATCATGTGGTCGGGGTGGCCGATCGCCCGGCGGGGTCTGCGCGGTCGCGGTACACCGGTCCGCAGCTGGTCACGAGCGCAGAGATCTACGCCGTGCGGCCGTGGCGCGACTGGATGCTGGCCGAAGGCTGGTGAACCGGTTGAGCGTGAGTCATGATCTCTCCACCCCCCACCACCACGATGGAAGGGGGCTTCCATGGCCCAGCACAGCCTGACGGTGGCGACCGTGATCCGCGCCGGCGACACGACCGCGCTCGTATCGCTGCCGGAGTGGTGCGGCGGGGTGATCCTCGTTCACGTCCCGACGCGGATGTTGACCGCGGAGACCTGCCTATCGAGGCGGGACCTGCCCGGCGTGCGGCTCTATGTACGGGCCCGCCTCACTGCGGCAACGGAACGCGACCTGGACCTTCAGCAGTGGAGCCTGGACGTCTCTCAGGCGCGCACGGCAGCCTGAGGGAAGGCGGCCCGGCAACCGCCAACTGAGCAGGGCGATCTTGACGTGGGGCGGTGAATCAGGCCGTGTGACCGGCATGTGATCAGAGGCGCCAGCTGCGGATCTTCTCGGCGCAGGCGAACGCGTCGGCCCCGGCCCGTACGTCCCTGGCGAGGTCGATGAAGCTGCCGTACGGCTCTGTGAGTCCTTCGCCGGAAGCCTGCATGTAGGAGATCGCGATGAGCGCGGCGAAGGTCGGGTTGCGCGCGGGCAGTGGTCGGACGCTCACGATCTCGTGGAAGAGTGCGGCCGCCCGCCACGAGGCGTCAGGCAGGTAGCCGAGCTTGGGGGTGTTGACCTTGTGACGTGCTACCGCGGCGACCAGCCCGGAGAAGTCACTGACCTCCAGGGCCTTGGGCAGGAACTCGGCCTGCTGTTCGAGGAGCCACGCTACGTCGATGTACAGTTCAGGCGGCATCGGTCAGGCGGCCCTCGTGCCGGAACGGTCGGAGGCGTCGGGCTCCTCGTCGGGGAACGCGGCAGCGAACTCCTCGATCAGGCCCGACTACGTGCGCGGGGCGGGCACCGGCTGGGACCTGCACGAGTACCGCCACTCCTCCCTGACTCACCTTGGCGAGCAGGGCGCATCGCTGCTGATGCTGATGGCCAAGTCGCGGCACAAGAAGGCGGAAAACGTCCGCCGCTACTTCAAGCCTTCCCCGGAGGGGATCGCCGAGCTCACCAGCCTGCTCGCGCCGGGCGACATCCGGCGCTGAGTGGATAATCGGGTTCTTCTCACACCACCTTCACGATGTCGAGAAGCTGGGCGGCGTAGTCGGCATCGCCCGAGATCCGCACGTCCCGATCGCGCCAGTCGGCCCGGCGGGTGGCCCATTCCGGGAACTCCACGGCGAGCGCGGTGATCGTGGCTGGCGGCCTGTCGACTCGTCCGGGAGTCACCGCGCCGCCCGGGCCCACGCACCAGGTACCTCCGCCGGGTCCCTCCAGCTCGATTGTGACGGGATGAACGAACCAGGCCGGCTGCGCCGACCGCAGCTGATTTGCCAGCACGGCGAACATCCACTCCAGCACCGTGGCCATCCGGTTCACGTCGGTGCCCGGAACCGGCCGCTCCAGCGCGGGAGCGATGTCGTGGCGAAGGTGGGTGTGATGGTCGAACGTCATCGCACCAGCGATTACCAGCCCGCCCGGGAACGAGCCGAGCTCGGCCATCGGCAGACGCACCCGGTCAAGGGGCAGCCGGGCGGCCACGCCGATCATCCGGCTCCATCGTTCGTACTCGGCGAGTGTCCGTGCAACCGGCTGGCCGCGACGCCGGTCGACGAACAGGTCGTTGGTCCGCTCGAGATCCTTCATGCGCATCAGCGTCACCATGGCGGGAGTGAAGTAGGAGCGGCAGGTGGCACCCAGGTGCGCCACCACGTCCTGCACGCGCCACCCGGCCGCGCCGCTCGCCGCACTCCACTCTTTTTCGTCCAGCTCCCGGCAGAAACGCAGCATCTCCATGCGCTCCGTGCGGAAGGCTTCCGCTCGATTGGCCTTCATCGGTGATCCTTTCGCCCGGCCCCGGGCCCTGCTCCCGCGCGAGGTGGGTGCCCGACGAGTTCTGCGGCCTCAGCCTGCCAGCTTGTTGAACTTGCGGATCTGCTGGTCGAAGACCCGCGCGGGAGCGATGCGGCGCAGCACGCTGAGACGCCTCGCGAACGGACCGGCGGTGTAGCGCGGCTTCGGCTTGGGGGCGGTGGCTGCTGTGACGATCGCCTGGGCGACGGTGGCGGGGGCGTCGCCGCCCTTGACCGCCTGCGCGACCACCTGGTCAGTGAGGCGCCGTTGTTCCGCGTAGACCGGCAGCGGTGTGTCGGGCTGCACGATGTTTCCTTCGAATGCGGTGTTGGTCCCGCCGGGCTCGACGAGAAGGACCCGGACGCCGTGCTCGCGGACCTCATGGTCCAGGGACTCGGAGTACCCCTCGACCGCGTGCTTGGACGCGACGTAGACGGCCATGTAGGGCTGGGGGATGAACCCGTAGATCGACGACATGTTGATGATGCGCCCGCGGCGCTGGGCTCGCATGTGCGGCAGGACGGCCTTCGTCATGCGGATGACGCCGAAGAGGTTGATGTCGAAGACACGCTGGTCCTGCGTCAGGGAGCTTTCCTCGGCGGCGCCTGTTGAGCCGATACCAGCGTTGTTGACCAGGACGTCGATCCGGCCGAACCGTTCGATGACCTGCTGGACCAGCGTGGTGACCGACGCGTCACTGGTCACGTCGAGGTCGAGGAAGGTTACGCCGTCGCGCGGGGTGATCTTCGAGGTGTTCCGGCTGGTTCCGACCACCTCGAAGCCGGCTTCGACGAGTGCGAGGGCGGCCGCTTGCCCAATACCGGAGGACGCACCTGTCACGAGTGCCACCGGACGTTTTGTGATCATCATGAACTCCTGAGAATTTGATCATGTTCATAGTGCTTTGCGGTCATTCAGGGCGCCAGCCGCGAGCGCGGTGTGACTCATGCTCGTCTCCATTGCCCTGGCGATTAACCGTGTCTTCAGTGTAGCCGCTTAGGCATTAACGGCAACATGAGTGTTGCAGATAGCTTGGAATCCGCCACTTGGGCGTATCGTCTGTGGCAGACAGGAGCCAATGACAGGGGTGGAGGAGCCATGGGGCGAGCGCTGCGAGCCGATGCCGAGCGCAGTGTGCGCGCGATTCTGGAAGCGGCCGAGAGGGTGCTCGCCGAGGATCCCGGCGCGCCCATGGAGCAGATCGCCGAAGCGGCGGGTCTGGCCAGAACGACGGTGCACCGACGGTTCGCGAACCGGCAGGCTCTCATCGAGGCATTGGCCTCCTCCGCGAAGCGGCAGCTCACCAACGCCATCGAGGACGCCCACCTCGACACCGCGCCTCCGCTCGTCGCGCTGCACCGCGCCACCGCGAACACGCTGCGGGTCAAGAGCGCCTGGCGGTTCACGCTCGGCAATCCCTTGGCCGAGAGCGGTGTCGCCACAGACGTCTGGGCCGAGATCAACGCCCGGTGCCTCGAATTCTTCGGCCGGGCGCAGCGCGAGGGACTGCTCGACCCGGCCGCGGACCTGGAGTGGACGCGCAGGGTGTACTACGCCCTCATCGGTGAGGCTCTGCACGGGCCCGGTGCGGACCAGGGCACACAAGACCCGGACGCACTGGCCACGCGCATCGTCGACACGTTGCTGCACGGTGCGGGACCGCGCGGCTGAGCCGCACCTACATGACGAAGCGCCAGGCGACCCGTTCTGGCCATCAAGCAACAAGGGCTGCCTGACGTGGGCCGATGACCTCCCAGCGGGTCGGCTGGGCGCGCATGGGCCACGCCAACCATCCGCTGGCGGCACGCGGCCGTTCTACTGCCAGGCCCGCGTGCCGCCAGGTCGCCTACCGGCCTCGTCATGCCGGTGAGCAGCCCCAAACGGCCTGTTGGTCACCACCAGGCGGGGACTTCGGGCTGATGGCCTCACGCCACGTCGGTGGCGTCCTTGCCCCCGCAGGGGCCGCATTCCGCCGGGCAGGTCCGGAAGGTGGAAGGAGTAGCGGCCCAGCAGTCCGGTGATCCCCGGCCTGCGGGCAGCGGACCCGGCCGCCCAACGCCGTGAAGGCCGAGGCATGCCCCGTTCCCTCGTCTGGCGTACGGCGTATACGAGGCCCGCTTCGTTGTGCGTGATGTGATGGCGGATGGCGAGGAGCGGGTTGACGATCGCGGTGGCCCTGGGGCCGCGCCGATCCACGATGTGGGCTGGCCCTACCGGGTCGACCAGCTTCGCCGCGCGCTGAGGGCCGGGGCTGAGGACGCCATCGCCCGGCGGCTGGGGGTGCCGCCGACTCGGTTCCTGACCTCGTGCGACGCCGCAGCCACGGCCGGACCTGGCAGAGCCGTGCCCGGGGTCTGGCCGTAGTCTGCTTCCCATGGCCGACACCCAGACCCTTGCGCCCCGTGAAGCCTTCGAGATGCTGCTGGCCGGCAACCAGCGGTTCGTCGCCGGTTCGCCGGAGCACCCGAACCAGGACGCCGCTCGCCGTACGGCGGTCGTACCCGCGCAGAACCCGTTCGCCGTGCTCTTCGGCTGCTCCGACTCCCGCCTGGCCGCCGAGATCATCTTCGACCGCGGGCTGGGCGACCTGTTCGTGGTCCGCACCGCCGGACACGTCGCGGGACCGGAAGTGCTGGGCAGCATCGAGTACGGGGTGAGCGTGCTCGGCGCCCCGCTGGTCGTGGTGCTCGGCCACGACGCGTGCGGCGCCGTCGCGGCCACCCGCACCGCCGTAGAGGACGGCACGGCGGCGGGCGGCTACGTGCGGGACGTGATCGAGCGGGTGACCCCCAGCGTGCTGGCCGCCCGCGCCGCCGGGCGCACCGAGGACGCGGACTTCATCGCCGAGCACATACGGCACACCGTCGACCTGCTGATGGACCGCTCCCGCGTCCTGGCGCAGGCGGTCGAAGCCGGCCGGGTGGCGATGGTGGGTCTGTCGTACCGGCTGGCCGACGGAACGGCCCGCCTGGTCACGGCCCGCGGCCTTGAGGTACCCGCAGACGCGGTTTCGTGATGCCGGGTGTTCAGCGTTCCTGAAGGTCCGGCGCGACCTTGAGCTCCTCGGCGCCGATTGCCAGCGGCCACAACTCAACGGCCAATGTCGGGGTCGGCGTGCATCCGGTGGGCCTTCCGGCAGGACCATCGAACGGCGTCGGTGCTGGTCACTGGGAGGGCCGGGGCCCCGCGGCGCGGCGGAGCCGGTTGGCGATCGCCAGTCCCAGCCCTTCTTCCACCGGCAAGGACGTGACGATGAGGTCGCACCCCCGCTGGTCGAGCTCGCGCAGGAACCCGTACAGCCCGCGCGCGTAGGCGGCCATCGAGCCGGGGACCGCCGCCACGGCGTGCGCCTTCACCGGGGCGCCGGCGAAGGAGGGGGGAAGAATAACGCCCACCTGGTGCCCTAGCTCCTGCGCGAGCTCCGCTTCGGCGACGACCTTCTCGGGCTCGACGAGGACGACCCGCGCCCGCGGCGCGTAGTGTGACGGATGCTGGCCCGGCACCCGAACGTGGCTGGTCGAGTGGACCGCAAGTGGGCACCCCAGCACCGCTTCAAGGTCCTCGCGTGTCACCCCGCCGGGCCGAAGGACGCTCGGGGCATCGCCCGTGGCGTCGACGATGGTCGACTCGACGCCGACCTCGCAGGGGCCGCCGTCCAGCACGAAGTCGACGGCATCACCGAGCTCCGCACGGACGTGGTCCGCCGTTGTGGGGCTGACCGAGCCGAAGCGGTTGGCGGACGGGGCCGCCACACCGCCGCCGAAGGCCGACAGCAGCGCGAGTGCGACGGGGTGGTCGGGCACGCGCACGGCCACCGTCTCCAGTCCACCAGTCGCTTCGAGGGGCACCCGGCGACCGCGCCGCAGGACCAGCGTCAGTGGCCCCGGCCAGAAGCGTTCGGCCAACAGGCGCGCGGTTGTGGGCACGTCCTCGACCCAGTCGCCCAGGTGCTCAGCGCCGCCGATGTGGACGATCAGCGGGTGGGAGGGCGGGCGCCCCTTGGCCTGGAAGATGCGCGCGACCGCGGCGGGATCCTCGGCGTTGGCGCCCAGACCGTAGACGGTTTCGGTCGGGAAGGCCACCAGGCCTCCGGCGCGCAGCACACCGGCCGCCTTCTCGATGTCACTGCTTCTTGCCGTCACTCTCGCAATCCTCTCACTGCTCCGCTCCCCACGTTCCGTGGTCCGATCGGCGCATAACGACGAACCAAGGCCGACGGCACCGCGTGAGCCCGCACGCATGAAAGCCGTCCCGGCGGCACGGGGGAGTCCACCGGGACGGCTCCGCTCAGCGTAGGGCAGCCGGGCCTGGTCGGGCGCCTACGCGGACTTCTTGACCATGGTCTCGCCACAGCCGGTCCACCGCATGACGTCCCGCATGCGGTCGGCTGCGCGCCGCGGCGGGAGTGGCGCGGTCCGGATCACGGGCGCTGGGCAAGGACGTCGGCGACGCGGGAGGACTGCCACCCCGGCGGAGGCGGAGGGGGGATGTAGTCGGTGGCCGTACAGAGGTCGTCGTGCCCTCTCCGACGGCATAGCCCCCTGTCCGGTGTGACAGAGCCGTCTGTGAACGTCCGTCGACTGGGCGAAGGGTACGGGTACGTACCCGTACCCTTGAGGGATGGGAAGGAGTACGACGATGTCTGATGCCAATGTCCGTATCCCCGAGGAAGCCAAGGACCGGCTGGCCGCCATCGCAGCCGCCGAAGGCCTGTCGCTACGCGCCTACCTGGCCCGCCTCGCCGAAACCCTCCTGACTCCACAAGAACGCGCCGAGCGCGCAGAGCAGGCCCGAGCGGCACTGGAAAAGTGGAACGGCTACGCCCCGTCCACGGCTGAGGAACACGACCTAGACAGTGAGCTGGACCGGCGCCTTGCCGAGGTGAAGAGCCGGTGACTGAGGCCATGCACATCGTGCTGGACGAGACGGCGATGGCCGCCGCCGGCCAGGGCAACATCCTCGCTTCCCGGCTCATCCACCGGGCTCACGCCGAATCCGGCTGGTTCCTGTACGCCCCGGCGTGCGCACTGGTCGAGGCAGAACGTGCCCGGCCGGGAACAGCCGAGCATCTGGCCGCCTTACCGGGCATCACGGTCGTCGACCTGGACCTGGCCGCCGCCCTGACTGTGGCGCGCGAGGAAACATGGGCGGCGGCGCACAGCCAGTACGCGGCGCAGCCCACGCCTGATCGGCCGGACGGCGCGATCGTTGCCACCACCGTCCCGAAGCGGTGGGAGGGCGAGCCGGTCCGCGTCCTGGACTTGAACCCCTGAACCGGTCCCGCGCCGGCGCGGTGGCGTTCCGAGGTGATGTCAGACCTGCGGCCTAGGATCCGGCCGTGACAATCGAACTGAATGATGAGCGCATCGAGCTCGAACGGGCTGCGTGGGCCGAGCAGCAGGCGAACACATTGACGGCGGAGGCTGCGGCACGGGTGCAGATGGCGATCACCGCGCACGCCCGGGCGACAGAGCAGAACCGGTATGAGGTGGAAAAAGAGCTCAAGCGGGTTGTCCGGCATCCTGCCGCGGAGTAGCCCACGGAAGCACGCGAGCCCTGGCCTCCTTTGTCCTGTGAAAGTAATTCTTGAGCGTGTGCCATTGAAGATGGAGCATGCCTAGACGAGTTATTCCGATGTGATCAGTGGTAGGCGATCAGGGATCGCTTGACGGGTTGGCCTGTCTTGTCGTTCAGCCAGATCGCGGCGGTGAGCGCCAGGATGCGTGTCAGTACCCGGGCGATCACTCCGGAGGGAGTACGCCCGCCGTGTTGTTCCAGGTCGAGCTGCCCTTTGAAGGTCTGGTTGATCGACTCGATGACCTGCCGCAGCGGCCTGAATAGGTGTGCCCCGGCCCGTTCGGGTTCGCCCTTGCGGGCCGGGCGCAACAGTTCCAGGTGACGATCGGTGAGATCGCGCTCGAAGTCGCGGCCGTAGTAGTTCTTGTCGCCGATGATCGTTTGTCCTGGATGGGTGGCGGCGACGTCGGGTGCGGCGTCAAGCATGGCGCGCAGTGTTTCGCGTTCGTCGGCCTTCGCGCCGGTGAGCGCGAACAGGACGGGCAGTCCGCCCAGCGTGCACACCAGGTGCAGGCGCAGGCCCCAGAAGTACCGGGAGTGCGACGCGCAGTAGCCGTACTCGGCCCAGCCTGCGAGGTCCGAGCGCTTGGCGGTCTCTCGGGAGCAACCGCAGCCGACCGGGGTGGAGTCGACCACCCACACGTCGTCGCTCCACAGTGAGGTGTCCTGCGCCAGCATCCTGATCACGTGCGTGACCAGCTCGGATGCGTTGCGGAGCCGCTTGTTGTAGCCGGACTGCTGAGGCAGGTACGGGAAGAGGTGCCGGAAGTCTCGGCCGGCGCGCCGCAGCCACCGCCGCTCCGAGGTGTAGCCGAGCAGCGCCGACATCACCGCGACGGTGACCAGTTCGGCGTCACTGAGCGTGGGCGCGATCCCGACGGCCGGACGCCGTGGAGCCAGATGCGGCGAAGCCTTCAACGCGTCGTCGATCCTGACGTACAGTGCCGTTGCGAGGGTGTCCAAGTCTGTCATCACACACCAACATTGGACGCCCTCGCGTCATGTCCGCAGGCCACCTCTTGGACTCGTTCAGGGATCCGAGGCGGTCTCCACTGTGGTGACTATGCGTCGCGGTCATTTCGCAGGGCCTGGATGAGCCAGGCGTACACCGGGATCAGGTTCGGCACTACCTGCCAGCCGTTGACGATCCAAACCAGCCGCCAGTACTGGTCCACCCTGGGATCGTGCGCTTCTTCGAACTGCTGGGCCATCCAGTCCCGGAATTCCGTGTCAGGGGTGCCCGCGAACACCTCGGCGAAGCGGTGCACAAGGTCGTCGATGACGGGTGCGACTCTGTTGCTGAGCGGGTCGATGCCCGACTCCATGGCCTCGGCCACCTTCTGACGGGTGAACTTCATCAGTTCCTCGCCGGCCTCGCTCTCGATGTCGAGCGTGCGCCCGGCGGCCTGGCACATGGCCGTCCGGCGCATCCGGGCCCGGAAGTCCTCGTCGCCGACCAGCTCGGCGAGCTCCACCCACGCGGCGACCTGCTCGCTGGACGGATCATCGGGGAGGTCGGGAGTGGCAGCGCGAACCATTGCCACCGCGGCTGGGTCAGCATCCACTGTGCCGAAGGTGCCATCCATGAAATCGTCGATCAAACGTCGGCGTTCCTCGCCGGACAACTGCGTGAGCCTGTGCATGAGCTTGGTCTCCTCGGGATTGGACCCGCGTCTGGCCACGACTCGCAGAACGCTCCGACGCAATAGCAGCACCCGGATCTGGACGTCCATGGCGTCGGCGTGCGCCGCGGCGACTTCCGCCACCGAGAGCTCGCGGTCCAGTACCCGTTGAATCGTGGCCAGGTCCATGCCCAGCTCGCGCAGTGTGCGGAGGAGTTCCAGACGAAGCAGTGCGTCGAGGTCGTAGAGCCGATAGCCGGCGGGACTTCGGGTGGTCGGCGCTACCACCCCCGAATCGGAGTAGAAGCGGATGGTCCTCACGGGCAAGCCGGTCCGCCGGGAAAGCTCCCCGATCGAGTAGAGGGTCGTAACGTCCATGTCCCCAACTCTGCTGTCTCCAGTCACTGGAGACTCAAGGCTATTCTCCAGCTGGGCCCCGACCGAGACGTCCTCCGAGTTGCTGAGCACGCGTCACGTGGTTTCCGCTGACCGCCAGGACGACGGGCACGCCTTGCACTCGCTGGGCGGGCGATGGCAGCGACATGTGCCACCGCTCGCTGGCGACCTATGGCTACGAGCCCTTGGACTCATTCATCTAGTGCTGGATTCCGCTTTCGCTGGGTATAGGCCCTGGTGGCGGGGTGGTTCGGGTGCTCGGGGGCGGGTGCTGAACGGTGGTGTTACGGGCACGGCCGAGCCGTGACGAGAACGAGCAACGGGTCGTACGTCGACTGTCGCGAGCACGCAAGGCACCGCGCGATCTGGTGGTGCGGGCACGCATGGTGGAGCTGAGCTGGTCCGGGCAGCGAGTGCCGGGCATCGCGGACGAGTTGAGGTGCAGTCCCAAGACAGTCCGATGCTGGTTGCACCGCTTCAACCGCTCTGGCCTGGACGGACTGGAGGACCTGGGCGGGCAGGGCCGCAAGCGGCGGATCACAGAGGAGGAACGCTCAAGGATCATCGGCCTGGTCAGACAGCCGCCTCCAGGTTGGCTGACCGTGCAGGCCGACGGTGAGCTGGCCGCGGCGGATGAGTCCGGGCCGCCGGAGTGGACCCTTGACGCACTGGCCGCCGAGGCCCGGCGGCTAGGCATCGAGATCGGCCGCGGCCAGGTCCGCCGGATCCTGCTGGCCGAGGGAGCCCTCGCCGGCCAGTCCTTCGCAGGACCACCCGAGATCGAGCATGCCACCCGCCTCGCAACATCCCAGCTCAACGCCCGAGCCCGGCCCTGGATATGGGGACGACCCGCACCTTCAACCCGCGTCTTACGGCGCCGGTATGTATACACCGTTTGAGGAATCCAGCACTAGTTGGCAGCTTTCACGGTCTGGCCGATGCCGTGGGGCCCGCAGTGCACGATGGTCTTGCCCAGGGCTTCGAAGACGGGCTTGGCTTCCTCGAAGTCGGAGGCTTCTCCGCCGACCGTGATCGACAGGAGGCCTTGGATCGCGCCTACCTCGCCGCCCGCGACGGGGGCATCCAGGACGCGGATTCCCTACTCGGCGGCGTTGTTGGCCAGCTCGATCGAGGTCTGTGGGGCGATGGTGGACATGTCGATCAGCAGCGTCCCGGGCTGGGCGTTGGCCAGAATTCCCTCAGGGCCGTAGGCGACTTCCGCGACCTGGGGGGAGTCCGGAAGCATGGTGATGACCACGTCGGCATCGCGGACTGCTTCGCGAATCGAGGCCGCGGCCTGGCCGCCCGCCGCCAGGAGAGGGCCGCTCCTGCCGTCGGTGCGGTTCCAGCCGTGCAAGGTGTACCCGGCCTTGGTGAGGTTGACTGCCATGGGGCTGCCCATGGTGCCCAGGCCGATGAAGGCGATCGTCTTCAGCGCAAGACTCCTTTTGTTGTGGCGTGTAGGAGGACCGGGGGTCAGGGGAGGAGGAGCTGTTCCAGGTCTGCGGGTGGCTGGCGGCCGATGAGGGATCCGAGCGGCATCGGGGAGCCGGTGTCACCGGCGAGGATTCCGCCCAGGAGGTCACCGGTGTCCTGTCGGAGGAGGACCTTGGCGTAGCGGGTGGTGTCCTCGGCGAAGACGGCTTCGAGGGCTTGGCCGCCTTCGGGGTGGGTGGTGCCGAAGGTGGCGACGTTCACGCCGAGGAGTTTGAGTGTGGTGGAGGTCGTATCGGTGCCGTCGAAGGGCTCGGTGTCCTTCCCCAGCAGTTGGCGTGCCACGTTGTCGGCCATGCGGTATCCGGGGGCGACCAGGCCGTAGCAGCTCCCGTGTACCACTGCGCATTCGCCGATGGCCCACACATGTTCGTCGGAGGTGCGGCAGTGGTGATCGACGATGATGCCGCCGCGCTCGCCCCGCTCCAGGCCCATGGCGACGGCAAGCTCGTCCCGCGGGCGGATGCCTGCGGCGAAAACCACCAGGTCCGTCTCAAGGACGGTGCCGTCCGAGAGGGTGACAGCACGTACCGCTCCGTTGGGGTGGGCGTCGACCGACGCGGTGGCGGTGGCGCAGTGCAGGTGTACGCCGAGGTCGGCGACGTGCTCGTGAAGCACGCGGGCTGCGCCCGCGTCAAGCTGCGTCGGCATGAGATGGGGCGCCGTTTCCACGATGTGGGGGCGCATCCCCAGCAGCCGCAGGGCGTTGGCTGCTTCCAGGCCGAGGAGTCCGCCTCCGACCACAACGCCTGGGCGGCCGGTGCGTGCGGCGGCGCGGATGGCGTCGAGATCGTTGAAGGTGCGGTAGACGAAGCAGCCGGTCAGGTCGCGGCCAGGGACCGGAGGGACGAACGGGCGCGAGCCGGTGGCCAGCACCAGGGCATCGTAGGAGACCTGATCGCCGGCGGCTGTTTGGACCGTACGGGCTGTCCGGTCGACCGATACTGCAGGGCAGGCCAGACGAAGGTCTACCCGGGGGTCGCGGAGGAAGTCCTGTCCGGCAAGGGTGAGGTCGCTCTTGCTCTTGCCCTCCAGATAAGAGGACAGGCCGACACGATCGTAGGCGGGGTCATTCTCTTCGGCCAGGATGACGATGCGCCGGGCGGACTCGGTGTCCAGAGCCCGCAGTTGCTCTACGAGCCGGTGGCCGACCATGCCGTGTCCGACGACGACAAGCGTGCGGGTCACGATGCCTTCTCCAGTTCGTTCCTGATCTCGCGCGCCCAAATGCCGCAGAGTTCCTCGACCGCCTGGCTGCAGCCGCCGCAGCCGGTCGTGGCACGTGTTGCTGCGGCGAGGGCCGTGACCGTGCGGGAGCCTTCCTGCCATGTGTGGATCAGGGTCTGTTTCGTGACGTTGTTGCAGAGGCAGATCAGGGCGTCTTCGCTCGCCTCGGTGCTGTCCGACGTGGGCCTTGGCGGTAGTCCCAGGAGAAGACCCAGTCGGTCGGAGGGAAGCCGCTGCCTGCGCTTGTGGAGGAAACCGATCGTGGCGATCGCCTGCGGCAGACCGAACAGCACAGCACCGACGACGCGCTCGTCGCGCAGCGTGAGCCGCGCGTATCGCCGGTTGGTGTGGTCGGTGAGCGTGACCAGCCGGGTGCCGGGTTGTTCGAGATCGTCTGGTGAGCCGATGCAGGACACGTCGGCCACATGGGTCCGCAGGCGCAGGGCGGACGGGGCGGGCTGGTAGGCCGCGGGGCGGCCGCTGAGGATCTTGGCGAGGGCCTCGGCCTGCTTCCAGGCGGCATTGATGCCGGCCATGGTCTGCCCGTCGTGTTCGGCGCAGTCACCGATGGCGTGGATATGAGGGTCGCTGGTGCGCAACTGGTCGTCGACCACGACCCCGTCACGGACCTTCAGGCCGACCTCGTGGGCGAGCCGGGTGTTGGGGGTGGCGCCGGTGCACAGGACGAGCGTGTCGGCGCGGAGCATGGTTCCGTCATCCAGACGCAGGTGGCCTGGTGTGTGGCGCACAGCGGTGTTGCCTCCGAGTACGGTCACCCCTGCCTGCTCCAGTCGCTCGGTGAGCATGCTGCTGCAGGTCTCGCCGAGCCGTTCGTACAGGGGGTGGGGGCGGTCACAGACCAGGGTGCTGCTCGTGCCACGGGCGGCCAGCGCGCTCGCTGTCTCCACCCCCAGTGGCCCTCCGCCGAGCACCACAACGGTCTCCCCGGTGATCTGGTCGCAGTCGGTTGCGGTGCGCAAGGTGGTCACGCCTGGGGCCAGGCGCCCGTCGGGGCCGACCACGCCGGGGATGTTGGGGATACGGGGGCGTGCGCCCGTAGCAAGGACCAGGGTGTCGTAGGGGTAGGTAGCCTCGGCCCCGTCCACTTGCGCCCGCACCTGGCGCTGTTCACGGTCGATGCCGGTCACCACGGTGCCCAGGTGTACCCGGGTCTCGGGCAGGGGCGGCAGATGCGTCGCTGTGGGTGTGACCTGGCCGGCGACGACGGATGGCAGCAGAGGTCGGTGGTAGGCGGGCTCGGGTTCGGCCCCCAGGGTGGTGATGGCTCCGTCATGGCCGTGGTGACGTATGCGTTCCGCGAGCCGGTGGGCCGCTGGGCCGTAGCCGACGATGAGGACATGGCTCAAGGAGTCACTCCTGGTGGGGGTCGATCCGCACGGCGCACACCTTGAATTCGGGCATGCGGCTGCGGGGGTCCAAAGCCGGGTTGGTGATCAGGTTGGCCCGGCCTTCGCCGGGGAAATGGAAGGGGACGAACACGGTGTCCAGACGCATCGTTGCGTCCAGCCGGATCCGGGCCGTCATGCTGCCGCGCGCGGAGGTGACCCGAGCAAGGCCCTGGTCGGCCAGGCCGGACCGGGCCGCAGTATCGGGGTGAACTTCGATGAACGGCTCGGGAACAGCCTCGTTCAACTCCGCGACCCGGCGGCTCTGTGCTCCGGATTGGTAGTGCGCCAGAACCCTGCCGGTCGTGGCGTAGAGGGGGTAGCTGGAGCTGATGTCCTCCGCCGGTCCCCGGTGCTCCACTTCGGTGAATCGCGCCTTGCCGTCGGTGTGCGCGAACCCGTCCAGGAAGAGCCTCGGCGTACCCGGATGCGGCTCCTGGGTGTCCGGGCAGGGCCAGTGCAAGGTCTCCCCGGCGTCCAGACGGTCGTAGGAGATACCGGAATAGTCGGCCCTACCGCCGCGAGAGGCGGCGCGCAGCTCCTCGAACACGTCCCTTGGGGCGGTGGGGAAGCGGCTTGCCGGCTCCCCGAGCCGCACAGCAAGGTCATGCAGTACCTGCAGATCACTGCGTACCTGCCCCGGAGGCGACAGCAGCGATCGGCGGCGCAGTACGCGGCCCTCCAGATTGGTCAGGGTTCCCTCCTCCTCGGCCCACTGCGTAACGGGCAGCACCACATCAGCCATGCAGGCGGTCTCGGAGGGGACGAAGTCGGCCACCACCAGAAGATCAAGCGACGCCAGCCGCTCGGCAACGCGAGAGGAGTGAGGGGCCGAGACAACTGGGTTCGACCCGCAGACCAGAAGCCCCCGCGGCCCCTGATCGCTGCCCAGCGCGTCCAGAAGTTCATAGGCGCTGCGCCCGGGGCCCGGCAGGTCCTCCAGCGCCACGCCCCACACGCTGGCGACGTGGGCGCGCGCTGCCGGATCCGTGATGGGCCGATAGCCGGGCAGCTGGTCGGCTTTCTGCCCGTGTTCCCGGCCTCCCTGGCCGTTGCCTTGCCCAGTCAGGCACCCGTACCCGCTGCGGGCCCGTCCGGGCAGGCCAAGGGCGAGAGCGAGGTTGATGAAGCCTGCCACGGTGTCCGTGCCATTGCTGTGCTGCTCGACACCACGGCCGGTCAGAACGTAAGCGTTCCGGGCTTCGGCGAGCATCCGAACGGCTTCGCGCTGCGCGCTCGCAGGAACGCCGGTGATCTCCTCGACCCGCTCGGGCCACCATGCCATCGCCCGCCGCGCGGCAGCATCGAAGCCGCCGGTGCGCTCTTGGATGTAGTCCTGGTCAATCAGCCCGTCCACGATGGCGATGTGCAGCAGGCCGAGCGCGAGCGCGAGATCGGTGCCGGGCGCGGGCTGCAGATGCAGTGCAGCACGCTGGGCCGTCGCGGTGCGCCGCGGGTCCATGACGATCAGCTCGGCCTGCTCGAGGTGCTGCATCAGCGGCGGCATGGTCTCGGCGATGTTCGCACCGGCCAGCAACACTGTCTGTGCGCCCCTGAGGTCGGTGACAGGGAAGGGCAGCCCCCGGTCCAGTCCGAAGGCCGCGTTGCCCGCTGCTGCGGCGGACGACATGCAAAACCGGCCGTTGTAGTCGATCTGGCTGGTGCCCAGCGCGAGGCGCGCGAACTTGCCCAGCATGTAGGCCTTCTCGTTGGTCAGGCCTCCGCCGCCGAAGACCGCTACCGCATCCGGGCCGTGCACGGCGCGGATCCTGCGCAGGCCTTCGGCCACCGTATCCAGCGCGGTATCCCAGGAAGCTTCAACGAGCTGGCCGTCCGGGCGGCGTACCAGCGGCCGGGTCAGCCGGTCAGTGGCCGCCAGGACGTCGGGGGCGGTCCAGCCCTTCTGGCAGAGCCGACCTCGGTTGACCGGGAAGTCGGCCGGCAGCACTTTCACACCGACTTCCCAGTCACCGCTCAGCCGCGTGCCGCATTGCAGGGCGCAGTACGGGCAGTGGGTGTCCGCCTCCGGTATGGGCAGAGGCAGTTCAGACACGGCTGGTTTCCTTGAGTGCGTCCGTGGTGTTCTCGTCCGTTGCAGGCTTGCGGCGCAGGTAGACGGCCCAGAGCAGTGCCATACAGAGCGCGTAGTAGACGAGGAAGGTGAGGAAGGCGGGAGTGCCGGAGCCGGAGCCGTCGGTGTAGGAGAGCTTGAAGGTGACATTGATGGCGGCGCCGCCGAGTGCGCCGAGTGCACCTGCGATCGCGATGACCGCGCCGGACAGGCGGCGCGAACGGGCGAACGCGGCACTCGCATCGCCGCCGGAGGTGACCTCGTCCTCGGCCTTCTTCGCGAACACCGAGGGGATCATCTTGTACGTCGATCCATTACCCAGACCACTCAGGACGAACAGTGCGGTGAACCCCGCGATGAACAAGCCGAAGGAGTTCAGGCCGGCTGCGACGATGAGCACGACGGTTCCGGTGCCCATGCCGAGGAAGTTCCAGAAGGTGACCCAGGCTCCGCCCAGGCGGTCGGCCAGCCAACCGCCCAGCGGGCGGGAGCAGGATCCCAGCAGCGGACCGAGGAAGGTGTAGCCGACCGCTTCCAGCGGGGAGGCGCCGAACTCGTTCTGCAGGACCAGTCCGAAGGCGACGCCGTAGCCGATGAACGAGCCGAACGTGCCGATATAGAGGATCGAAATCCACCAGGTGTCACGGTCTCGAGCAGCCTCGAGCTGAGCGCCGGGCTCGGCCCGTACGGCGTCCACGTTGTCCATCTTCCATGCCGAAAGCAGCGCGATGGCCACGATCAGGGGCAGGTAGACGGCCGCGACGTAGGAGGGGTGCGTGTCGCCTGCGACCGAGATGACCGCGAGCCCGATGAGCTGGACCGCTGCGACGCCGAGGTTGCCGCCTCCTGCGTTGAGGCCGAGAGCCCAGCCCTGGTGGCGCAGCGGGTAGAAGGCGGTGATGTTCGTCATCGAGGAAGCGAAATTGCCTCCCCCCACTCCGGCTACCGCGCCAATCACCAAGAACACCCACAGGGGGGTGCCAGGCCGTTGTACGAAGTACAGGGCCAGCAGAGTGGGAACGACCAGGACCCCGGTGGCGAACACGGTCCAGTTTCGTCCGCCGAACCGGGTCACCGCGTAGCTGTAAGGCAGGCGCAGCAGCGAGCCGACGACGGTGGGGGTGGCGACCAGAAGAAACTTTTCACCGGGGTCGAAGCCCAGGCCGATCTCCGGGGACATGAACAGCACGAGTACGGACCACAGCGTCCATACCGAGAACCCGACGTGCTCGGAGAGGACCGAGAGAATGAGGTTGCGGCGGGCGACGCGGTGGCCGCCCTTGTTCCAGGCGTCTTCGTCCTCGGGATCCCAGCCGGTGAGCCAGCCGCTTCGTTTGGCGAGTGTGTCAGCCATGTTGTGCTCCGGATGTGTGAAAGCTCTGGGCAAGGGCCGGGCCCCGGCGAGGGTCGCTCGCCTGGTCCCGGCCGGCAGGTGAAGACCGCGACCCCTGTGGGGCCGCGGCGTGCTGCTCAGGCGGAGTGCATCGACGTGGGGGAAACAGCCTGAGGAACAGCAGATGGTGCTGCCTGACACAGAAGTTGAGGTCCAGCGCCTTGACCTCTCGGTTCTGCTCACTCAGTAAGCGCGACAGGCACCTGGCGTCGGCAACCGAGCAGGTCCAGTGCGCACTCCACATCGTCAGTCTCACTGATCATGCCTCGCTCTTCGGGGGCGAGGAAGCCTTGGTCGACGAGGTGGTCCAGGAGGCGGACCACCGGGTCATAAAACCCGTCCCGGTTGACCAAGACGAGCGGCTTGCGGTGGAAGCCGAGCTGATTCCAGGTGGCCGCTTCCATCAGCTCGTCGAGAGTGCCGATACCGCCGGGCAGGACCGCGAACGCGTCGGAGAGCCGGTACATCAGCGCCTTGCGCTCGTGCATGTCGCGTACCACGAAGACCTCGCCCTGCACGTCCGTGGGCTTCTCACGCTCGCGCAGGCTGAACGGGACGACGCCGGTGACCCCAGCCCCGCCATCCAGTACGCCTTTGGCGACGGCGTGCATGACGCCTGTGCCGCCGGCGCCGTAGACGAGACCAGTGCCGCGGGCGGCCATGGCCACACCGAAGTCGTAGGCGAGGCTGACGTGTTCGACGCCAACGCCGGAGCGGGAGTCGCAGAACACGGCGATCCTGCGGGTGGGCGTAGTCGTACTACTACTGAACACGATTTCTTCTCCAGGACAGACACGGGTGATCGGACCCCATCGTCGGGGTCACTGGTTGAGGGGTGTTCCGGTCAGGAGGTGCGTTGGGCAGTTGCCCATTCACCGGCCGTTGTTGTGAGCTGGGCCAGCAGCGCTGGGTCGAGCTTCGTGGCAGCTCGCTTCGGCGCGGGGTCGATGCCGGCATCCCGCACGATCTCCCAGACAGTAGATGCGGCCACCTTCACCCCGAGGACCAGCAGTTCCTCGTGCACCCTCCGTAGCCCCAGGCGGAATTCCCCTGGCCAAGCGCACCGCCAGGGCGCGGACCGAGCGCACGGTGCGCGGTCTGCCGGGGCGCGTGGAGCGCCAGGCGGCGTGGCGCCGTGCTACCTCCCACCAGCACGGATGAGATTCACAGGCGCAACGTCCGCGTCCCCCGCCACCACGTCGAACACCGCTAGGACGGACAGGAGATCAAACTCGGCATCTGGCTCTCCTACATCAAAAGTCCGCAGCGGCGGGCCAAACTCACCCCCGACAGCCTCCAGGCCCTCACCGAACTTGGCATCGGATAAACGGCGGGCCAGCGTTCTGTCGTCAGCGACCGCGGTGTCGCACCGCACCCGTGGGCGCCGGGCATGTATCCCGCCGCGGGGGGCCCGTCCCCGGGAGGTCAAGTTAGAAGGCCCAGGAGACGGTGCCGTCGCGGACGATGAGGATCGCCAAGACGGCTAGATCGGCTAGGCCGAGCAGGATCGCCGTCGTGGCCAGGCCGGGGCGGCTGGTGCGGTGTTTGAACGCGGTGATGGATAGCACGATGGCTGCCGGGCCGAGGAAAATGTTTCCGGCAAGGAGCCCCAGCGTTCCGAGGGTGAAGGCGGCGACGGCGCGTGCGTCGGCGTCGGACACGGACAGCCGCTTGAGGGGAACTACCCGGGTAGCTTTCTGCACGCTGGTTGTCCGAGTGGCCATCTCATGCTCCTTCGTCGCATTGGCCGTTGTGGCGTTCGTGGTACCAGAAGCCGCTGAGGACGGCGGCTATGGCACCACCCAGGGCGGCGGAGATCGCCGCCGGGAGATGGGCGACGGTTCCGATGCCGAGTCCAAGGAGAAATAGCGAGTAGACGGCAACCATCTGCATGTCCTAACTAGGCATAGGGGTGTTGGCCACCGTTTCGCTCTCGTGGCTTCCGGTGGCAGTGCCCGGCGCGCGGGCGGGGTCGGGTCGGCCGGGCATCCACCAGTTCGCGCGTCCCATCAGGCGCATGGCCGCGGGAACGAGGAGGAGGCGGACGAGAGTGGCGTCGATGAGGACGGCGAGGGCGAGGCCGATTCCGAGCTGCTGGATGGGAACCAGACCGGCGAATCCGAAGGCGCCGAAGACGGCGACCATGAGGATGGCCGCCCCGGATATGAGCGGTGCGGTGCGGGTGAGGCCGCGGCTGACGGAGGTCGTGTTGTCGCCGGTGGCGACGTACTCCTCGCGGACGCGGTCGAGGAGAAAGACCTCGTAGTCGGTCGCGAGGCTGAACAGCAGGGCCAGGAGCAGCACCGGGATGAAGTTCTGCAGGTAGCCGGTGTGGTCGAAGTGCAGCAGCTCGGTGCCGTAACCGTCCTGGAAGATCAGGACGAGGACGCCGTAGGTGGCGGAGATCGACAGGAGGTTCATGGCGATGGCCTTCAGCGGCAGCAGCAGGGAGCGGAAGGTCGCCAGAAGCACGAGGTAGACGGCGATCAGCATGACCGCGACGACGGGGACGAGACCGTCCTGGATGACCTTGTTGGCGTCCGTGTCCTCGGCGGTCTCGCCGCCGACGACCGCGGTCATCCCCGCGGACAGGTGGCTGGTGCTGTCGCGCACGTCGGTCAGCAGGTCACGGGTTCCGGAGGTGGAGGACGGGGAGTCGGGGACCACCTCGAACACGATCTTGGTCTTGTCGGCGGAAACGTAGTGGTGAATCACCTGCCGCGCCTCGCTGGGCAGCTTGTCGTACCCGGGCTTGTTGAGGGCCTGGTACTCCGCTCCGTCACGGGCGGTGGGCGAGAGGCCCTTGAGTACTCCCTCGGCGGAGTCGACCCGGGCGACGTGCGGCAGGTCTTCCAGCCGGTTCTGCAGGTCGGCCAGTTCCTTGTCCACGTCGGCGGTTCCGGCCTTTGCGGGCGCGGTGACGACGACCTGCATGGGCGATGTGGCGCCGTCACCGAAGGCGTCCTGGATGCGCTCGTAGCCGGTTCGGACGGAGGAGGACTCCGACAGGATGCGGGCGTCGGGGGAGAAGATCTGCATCTTGACGGCCGGAGAGGCGAGCGCGAGCAGTCCGGCGACGACGACCGTGAGGAAGACCACCGGGCGCTTCATCACCTGTGCGGAGATGCGGTACCAGTGGGAGTCCTCCAGGCGCGTGTTGTTGCGGCGGCCAGGAAGACGGATGCGTCCGGCGTTGATGCGGTGTCCGAGCAAGTGCAGCAGGACGGGGAGGAACAGGGTGCTGGTGAGGACGGAGAACGCCACGACGACCACGACGCCGAGCGTGATGGAGAAGATCACGTTGAGCTTGATCAGGAACAAGGCGCACATGGCGATCACGATGGTGCCGCCGGAGGCGACGATGGTGTGCCCGGCGGTGCGCAGCGCGCCGGCGACCGCATCGGTGACGGTGTGGCCGCGGTCGAGCTGTTCCTTGAATCGGCTGATCATGAACAGCGAGTAGTCGATGCCGACCCCGAGGCCGATCATGGTCGCCGCGCTCTGCACGAAGACGGACAGCTCAAGGTGGCGGGCAACAGCGCCGAGCAGTCCGACGGTGAAGACGATTCCGCTGATGCCGCTGGCGAGGGCTGCGCCGACGGACGCGAGGCTGCGGAAGAGCAGCAGCAGGATGATGATGGTCAGCGGGGCGGTGATGATCTCAGCCTTGGCCAGGGAGGACTGGCTGAGAGCATTGACCTCCCCCCAGAAGGACGCGGGACTGACGAGCGAGGCGTCGATGCCGTCGGCCTTGTAGCGCTCGGAGATCCGCTTTTCGATGGCCGGCAGCTCGCGGCGGGCGGTGCCGTCGTCGAGGTTGATGGCGACCGAGTGGACGACGGTGCGGTCGTCCTTGCCGACGTACGGCTTCTTCAACGCGCCGGTGAGGGTGGTCCAGCCGCTGATCCCGGTGACGTGGAGCTGGTCGTCGTGGCGGACGTCATCGACGACATCCTGCACGCGGTTGGCGAACGCGGGGTCGGCAACGGTGTGCCGCCGGTCGTGGACGACGAGCGTGGCGGTGGTCTTCCCGCGGCCGGTGAACCCGGTCTGGAGCTTGGTGGCCGCCGCGTCGGAGCCGGATCCCTGCACGTACCAGCCGCCGCCGGAGAGGTTGCCGGCAATGGTGGCGGCCGAAGCGCCGGCGAGAACGAGAAGGGTGACCCAAGCCACCACGAACCATCGCCCCCGGCGGGAGATGAGCTGTGCGAGACGGGTCGATCGGTCGGGCGGGGCGGAGGCGTTGGGCATGAGTGATCTCTCGTAAGGGTGGCTTGTCATGCACCGCTGTGAGCAGTGCTTTCGCCGAGCCGTGAACCGACTCAGCGTCAGTCAGCCGGGTAGCCCGAGGGGATCTCGCCCTCGGGCTACGCGACTGTCGGTTCGTCGCGCTGTTGCCAACGAGCCGCTGGCAACGCGCTACTGGAGTCCTGCGGTCAGGTTCCGGTAGCAGTGGCACGCCGCCTGGAGGTTCCAGACCCGCCGGATCACCGCCGCTCGAGCAGCCCTTCGAGGGCGTCGGCGAGTTCTCGGATCGTCGGATGGTGCCAGACGATCGTCGGTTCGACCACCAGCCCGAAAGTGTCCTCGATGTCGCCGCACAGGGTCAGGGCGTACACCGATGTGAATCCGAGGTCGGCGAAGGGGGTGTCGTCGCTGAACGAGTCCGGGGCGAGCTCCCCGTACGTCACGACACGGCCGCGGAGCCAGTCACCGATATTGGTCCGCGTGAGCTGAGTACTGCTCATGCTTCCTCCTGGAACATCTCTTCCTCGCGACCGGGAGGGCGCACGCCGCCCGGACCGCCGAGGCACGTATCAAGAGCGGCAGCGCGCTCCAACTGGGGGGTCATGCTTTGCTTCCGTCGAGGTCAAGCTCCATACGGGCCTTGAGAGCCAAGGAACCGCTGGTGTGGATGACCTTCAGCTCACCGTTGAGGAGTTTCTTCCGGGTGAGCTGACGCTGGATCTTGCCGCTCGTCGTCTTCGGAATGGCGCCGCGCCGAACCAGCACGACCGCGACGGAGTCGAGCGAGAATTCGGCGGCGACGGCACGCCGCGCGCGTTCGACAGCTTCCGGATCGAACGTCTTGGCGTGCTCAGCGACCAGGACGACTCCTCCGTCGTCCCACTCGAACGCCGCGGTGACCGCGTCGCCGCGACCCGTAAGGTGGCCGGCGAGCGACGTCTCGACGTCCGTGGGGTAGATGTTGCGACCGTGCACGATGACCAGGTCCTTGATCCGGCCGGTCACGAAGAGTTCACCCTCGTGCAGAAACCCGAGGTCGCCGGTGCGGAGAAAGGGGCGGCCGTATCCGCCGGGGCGGACTCCGAAACTCTGGGCGGTTTCGTCGGGCCGCCGCCAATAGCCGCCGGCGATGCTCGGCCCGTGCACACAGATCTCACCGACGGTGCCGTCCGTAACGGGCGAGAGCGAAGCCGGGTCCACGATGACGACCTCGTGCTCCGGCGTCGGCGGTCCGCAGGACACCAGCACCGCCGCATCCGCACTCGCGGAGCTCACGGCACTGCCCTGTTCCAGCGCGGCCGGGTCCACCGCCAGCGTGCCGACCGAGGTATCCGGCCGCTTGGCCGTCACGATCAGCGTGGCCTCAGCCATGCCGTACGCAGGCACGAAGGCGGACAACTGGAAGCCGCAACGCGCGAATCGGTCGGCGAACCGCTGCAGTGTGCTGATCCGCACGGGCTCGGCCCCGGTGATGACCGTCCGCAACGATGACAGATCGAGCTCTTCGAGCTTTTCGTCGGTCACGAGGCGAGCGCACAGGGCGTAGGCGAAGTCGGGGCCGACGGTGGCGGTGCCTCGATGTTTCGTGATCAGCTCGAGCCACAGCGCAGGCCGGCGAAGGAACAGCGCGGGACTCATCGCAATGAGCTCGGCTCCCGCGAACGCAATCTGGAGGTACATGCCCACGAGGCCCATGTCGTGGTAGTGCGGCAGCCATCCGACCGCGACCGTGTCCGCGTCGATGCCGGTGACAGCAGCGATACTTCGTTCATTGGCGACGAGGTTGCCGTGGGTGATCACGACACCTTTGGGCTGGCCTGTCGAGCCCGAGGTGTACTGCAGTACGGCCACGTCGTCCGGCGTGAGGCCAGGTTCCTCCCACGCTTCGGCATGTGCTGCGTCACCAAGGTCCGAGAGACGCCACAGCGTCAGGCCTTCCATGCCGCTGAGCTCCTGGGCCACACTCTCCGTCGTCATGACAAGAGAGCTGCCGGCATCGGCCGCAATGGACACGACCCAGTCGCGGATGGCCTCAAGGTGCCGGCCCGGTGTGACCGGTGCAGGCACCACCGTCAGCCCTGCGTACATCGCTCCGTACACGGCCCGCAAGAAGTCGAGGCTCGGCTCGAATGCGAGCAACGCCCGGTCGCCCGGCCGGTATCCGGCACGCCACAGCCTGACAGCTTCATGGCGGCCCATGCGGTCGAGATCGGCGTAGGTGACGCGCGTGGACTCGTCTCGTGTCACATGGAACCGAACTCCGCGGCCATCATTCCGAAGAGCGGATCGCCGCAGCGCGTCGACCATGGTGAGGACGTCGGGCGCGTCAACATTCGACGATATTTGAACCTGTTCATGTATGTGATCAGGAACCATAGCAGGTGGTAACTCCTGGGTGATAGACCCGATTCTTCAGCCGCTCGCTCGATCGTCGTCGGCGGCGGTTCGGGGCGCCGTCATTGCGGCGGACCGTTGATTCGGAGGAAAGGGTCGAGGTGCTCGGAGGGCTTGGTGCCGTGGCGCCCGTCATGGGGGGAAACTCTTGCCGTGCGGTTCATCGAGCCGCTGACCTACGGCGATGCGCACGTCTCAAGGGAATCCGAAGAGTTTCCCACCCATGGTCGGCGGACGAACGTCCCCTGCGCCGACAGCATCAGCAGGTCGGCCGGGTCGGCCCTGGCCGGTCAGACGGCCGTGGGCTCCTCGACGGACGCCCTCTTTGCTACCCAGTTCTCGAACGCCGGGATGTCGGAGAAGATCCAGTCGGAAATCGAAACGATCGACAGGTTCTGCACCATGTCGGTGATCGTCACGACGGGGACGCCGCTGAGGTGGGCGGCGTACATCTCCATGGCAGTACCCATGCTTGGCATGGAGTTCGGCAGATAGGCGATGCATAGGTCGCACTTCGCGGCCTCGCTCGTCATCTCCCTGAACGCCGTACGCACCTTCTGAACGGCGTCCGGGGCGCTGTCCATGTGCGTGGCCTCGGAAAGGCTGCCGAGCATCTGCTGCACGGCGTCACGGGTCTCGGCGGTGGCCAGGAGTTCCAGGACGGGCGTGCTCGGGTCGAAGCATTCGACGCCCGGGAGGTGGGTTTCGAGGATCGACGCGAGCGCGGTCCGATAGGACTGATCCTCGATGTTCCAGCCCTGGTTCGAGCCTTGGATCGTGCCGGCAATGAAGATCCGTTTGAAAGTCATTCGTCGTCCAACGAGTAAGGTGCGACTGCACGGGTGGGGTCGGCTATCTGCTGATAGATGCGCGCTGCCCCGATGAGATGGTCACTGAGAGTGGCGGAGTCCAGAGCCAGGCTCGTCTCCAGTTGGCGCCACACGGTGGCCGCCCTGTCATCAGAGCCGTGGAGAACGGCTCCTTGGCCGGAGCGCAGCCAGATGTCATCGGCGCGGAAGTCCCGCTCCGCGAAGCCGTGCAGAGGCAAGATGGCTTCCGTCGTGGCGCGCAGATCCGGCGAGACGGCCCGCACGGACACGCTCGTCTGCTCCGGATGCGTCAGCAGGGCCTTCATGTCCCGTGCGAAGTCGTCGGGAACGAACTCGGACGACGACCGGAGCGAGAAGTGCCGGCTGAGGACGGTGGCGTTCTTGGTCGGGCTGAACCGCGAGTAGCTGAGCCGGATGACGTATTCGCCCTCGCGCGCCGTGTACCGGGCGCTGAGACGGGCGAACCGCTCCTTTCCGTCCGCGTCGAGGCGCACGGGTGCCGCGGGAACCTCGACCGACGACGAGCCCTGCTCGACTTCGCTTGCGGGGAAGCGGATCGGGTCGAGATGGAGCAGGTACGGGTCCAGCACGACGATGTCGCCGCCGTCCTGGAACACGGCTGCCACGTGCCGTTCGTCCTGCAGGAGGGTTGCCGGCGGCGAGCCGAGGGCCTCTGCCCTGCGCGCGACGTCAACGGTCTGGTAGATGCAGGCGGCGCCGAGGCGCGCATCGGGATCCTGCCCGTACACGCGGTGGTACTCGGTCGCGCTGTTGTAGGGCATTTCGACGAGCGTCGCGTGCAGAGCCGCCTCGAACGGGTCGAAGTCAGCGGTCCGCGTGGCCGGTGCGACCTTCGGGAAATCTGTCGTAGGCATCAGGTGAACCGCTCTTCAAGCTCGGTTTCGTCGTCTGCGAGCACGAGTTCGCGCAATTCCTTGCGGCGAATTTTCCAGGTGGAGGTTCGCGGCAATTCGTCCCAGGTGACAACGATCGGGTCGCCCATCGGGGCGAGTCCGGCGGAAGCAGCCTTCCACGCTTCGTCGGACAGCGTCCCGGAATCGAGGCACACTACGGGCACGGGCGCACGCTCGCCCCGCGACAGCAGAACAACTTCGCGGGCCCCTTCGATTCGCTCGAGCAGGACGCTCTCGACCTCGGTGGCGCTGACACCCGGAATGGCATCGAGCGCTCGGTCGACGAACTGAATTCGGCCGAGGCAGTCCTTGTAGCCGACGTCTCCGGTGTTCCACCAGCCGGCCGACTTCTTTGCCTCATAGCGATCGGTTTCGCCGAGATAGTCGACGAACAGGGACTTTCCTCGCACCATGAGGATTCCCGTCTGTCCACGGCGAACGGGAGCACCGGTGTCAGGGTCGACAACCTTGGCCTTCATCAGCCCGGGCCAAGCCCAGCCCATGTTGTTCATGTTGTCGTTCACGGAGCCAGCAAGCTTGTTGATTTTGCGGCGGGTGTACCCGCCGCCCGCAATCGGGCCGACTTCGCTCTGCCCCCAGCTGTGGCCCCACATCACCCGGCTGTGGCGCGACGCATTCATGAACGGGCGCGCGATCGACGGATGCATCATGTCGAACGTGTTCAGGTAATAGCGGACTTGAGCAAACAGTTCGGGCCGGCGGCGCACCAGGGGAATCCAGTGCTGGAAGACGTTCGGCGTGGCCTCGATGGTGGTGGGCCGCTGGGATTCCATGACGCGTTCGACATCGTGCGCGTCGTGGGTGCTTCCGATGAGGAGTCGCTTAGGCGCCCAACGGAACTGCGCAAATGCCCACGCATATGCTCGCGAATGAGCAAACGAGATGGAGCTGAGGCAGACGTCGTCGGGCCGGTTGACGATGATCGGCATCGGAAGCAACTCGAGTCGAGTCGCCGCGCGATTGGTCTCGGCCGTATGCACGACGAGCTTCGGCGTGCTCGTCGTGCCCGACGTGTGGGTGATCATCATCGGCTCGTCGTCCGGCCTGATGCTCATCTCCGGGACGGGCGACCCGGCGAGCTGCTCCAGGGGGATGCCGGCGCTGTCGTCGGCCGCCTCGCCAAGGAGGATGGTCCGGCCGAACGTGCTCAGATCGATCCCGGCCCGAGCCGCTGTTTCGAGCGTCTTTGCGGAGATGACGGTGACCACGGGCTGCAGCCGCTGGAGCATCTCGAGGAGGTGAGCCGGCCGGTTGGCAGCCGAAATGGTCGCCGCAATGGCCCCGATGCGCGCGGCCGCGGCGGACAGCATGACGACATCGAAGTGGTTCTCTTTGATGACGGCAATGCGATCGCCACGTCGGGCACCGGCTGCGTAGAGCCAACCGGACGCATCGGCGACGAGACCGGCAAGGGCCTGGGCGTCGTAATCGACGCCGGCATTCGGCGCGATGTCGAACGGGCGGTCAAGATGCAGGGACGTCGAACGGGCCTTGTCCGCGTGCCAGTCGAACAGAACGGCAAGGTTCTTGGGCGGATTTGATTTTCGCTTCATCAGGTGCCTTCAGCCGGGAGTCGGGGCTATCCGATGTAAGAGATAGGAAGGATTGCGCAAGAGAAGGCGAGCATTCCGAGGCAGTTGACCCAGAACGCCGTACCGACAAAGCGTGCGCGGATGTGGGCGTACGACGCCATGAGGAAGTACGCGATGACGCCGGTCACGGCGGCGAGGCCGACTCCCTCAGTGTGGAGCCCGACAACAAGGCCGGCAGCCGCCAGCACCTTGATGCCGATCAGAGCCCACCACCAGTCACGGGGGAATCCGACGCCGCTCAGGCAGTCGTGAATAAACTTGGGCGGCCGGATCGAGAGCATGGCGTCAATGAAAAGAACCGCCGCGAGGATTGCGGGCAGCCACCAGGGGTCCGGAAGAAGAAGGAGCTTCATCTACGGGGTCTCCAATGTGCGGATTTCAGCATTTCAAGTGGGCCGTTCACGTCTGAGCACCACTGTCAGCCCAGGCGTGATCGTTTCGAGATAAGACAGTTCGCCGCGCGCGATTGCCGCGATGCCCCCTCAGTCGAGTTCAGCACGACCGACTCGACTCCCCCGTCGGTTTCGTATCAGGGATGTTCGATTCGCCGCTGGTACCTCGGAGGCTTGCGTGACTATGGCCCGCCGATCATGATCCATCACCGCACGGCGACGCAACTCAGCCAAGTGAAAAAGTCGTGAAGAGATTACTAGGCAGTAATTACTACTGCCTAGTAGGTGGATGCTGCTCGACGTCACGCACGGTCTTGCAAGCCACCCACAGCAAGCACCAAGCGAGCACGCACACCTCAACTCGCGAGTCAGAATTATGAGTTGACACTGCCTGCACCTCGACAGCACCCAAGTGGCAGGCGACAACTCGCATGCATCAAACGAGAGTTGATACCCATCAACTCGCGTGCGCCCACAAGGAAATAAGGGAGGGGGGTCGAAACTTCAAGATCCCGCACGGCCCCGTGACGCGGGGAACCATCTGATTGGCGTCGACGCTGGCAATAGTCGGCGCCTCCCTCCTGTGCGACCCGCCGTGGGTAGATGAGCAGGAGTCTGACGATTAATAACTCCTCGATTTCTAAGGTCTGTTGACCCGTAGGATTCGGATGTGTCGGAAGGGGTCGAGGCGGGGCTGGCGGAGGCGTTCGAGCTGTTGCTGCCGCATCTGGATGAGCGGCAGCGACGACTGGTGCTGGGGGCCGCTGCCCGTGCGTGGGGCACGGCGGGATTCGCCTGGTGGCTGGTGCTGCGGGGTGGCAACGCACCGGGCTACTTGTCCTGACGCCGCACCGGGCCAGCGTCTCGGCGACGAGTTCGGGGGTCACCCACCGGGTCACCGCCCCCAACCGCACATGATCAGGTAAGCCCACCCAGGGATGCATGTCGAGTCCAACGACCGCATCGCTCCAGCGTCACGACGAACTGCATGCAGTGTACAAGCAACGGCATTGGCCGGGCATGTCGAAGTGGAACAAGATCGAGGTGCGCCACGAGGCGCCACTGTTACCGGGCAGGGGTGCAAGACCCCTGCCGCCGGGCTGTCGCAGTAGTCCGGTGAAGCTGAGGGCAGCCGATCCGTGGAGA
>NZ_JAGGPB010000043.1 GCF_018614055.1 Streptomyces sp. ISL-98 | reverse complement strand
CGGCGCCGAGGCCGTCGAGAACGCCGTCAAGATCGCCCGTGCGTACACCAAGCGCCAGGCCGTCGTCGTGTTCGACCACGGCTATCACGGCCGTACGAACCTCACGATGGCGCTGACCTCCAAGAACATGCCGTACAAGAACGGCTTCGGCCCGTTCGCCCCCGAGGTCTACCGCGTCCCCGTCGCGTACGGCTACCGCTGGCCGACCGGCGCCGAGAACTGCGGCCCCGAGGCCGCCGCGCAGGCCATCGACCAGATCTCCAAGCAGGTCGGCGCCGACAACGTCGCCGCGATCATCATCGAGCCGGTGCTGGGCGAGGGCGGCTTCATCGAGCCGGCCAAGGGCTTCCTGCCGGCGATCGTGAAGTTCGCCAACGACAACGGCATCGTCTTCGTCGCCGACGAGATCCAGTCCGGCTTCTGCCGCACCGGCCAGTGGTTCGCCTGTGAGGACGAGGGCATCGTCCCCGACCTGATCACGACCGCCAAGGGCATCGCGGGCGGCCTGCCGCTCGCCGCCGTGACCGGCCGCGCCGAGATCATGGACGCCCCGCACGGCGGCGGCCTGGGCGGCACCTACGGCGGCAACCCGGTGGCCTGCGCCGGTGCGCTCGGCTCCATCGAGACGATGAAGGAGCTCGACCTCAACGCGAAGGCCAAGCGCATCGAGGAGGTCATGAAGGGCCGCCTCGCCACGATGGCCGAGAAGTTCGACATCATCGGCGACATCCGTGGCCGCGGCGCGATGATCGCGATCGAGCTGGTGACGGACCGCGACACCAAGGAGCCGAACGCGGCCGCCGCCGGCGCGCTCGCCAAGGCGTGCCACGCCGAGGGCCTGCTCGTCCTCACCTGCGGCACCTACGGCAACGTCCTGCGCTTCCTGCCGCCGATCGTCATCGGCGAGGACCTGCTGAACGAGGGCCTGGACATCATCGAGGCGGCTTTCGCCGGCGTGTGACCTGTGAAGAAGGTGTGGGGGGGCAATGGCGGGATGGAGATCCGCCTGTCGGTCCCCCACCCCCTGACGTACGGTTTCTGCAGATGAGAGAAACACCCCGCTCGCAGGGGACTGCGGGCGGTTCCAGGTCGAGGCACCCCCTGCCCCGCCCTGGCCGTGCCATCGCGCACACCACTGGAGCCACTGGCTCCGGAACTCCTCACGGATCGGATCGCCGCCCGCCCCAAACCCCCCGGGGCGTGCGGCAGCCCGGTCCCGCCGGCTGCCTCGGAACTACCCCCCCTGTTCCCGGGCAGCCGGCTTTCCTCTTTCTGGGGTCTTTGAGGTTTCTCGGGTCGGTGACCGCGGCGCTCGCCCTCTTCGCGCTGATCACCTGGCAGGTCGCGGCCCTCGGCCCCCTGCGCCGCGCGGACGAGCGCCTCGACCGTGCCGTCGTCGGCCGCGGCCCGGCCTCCCTCACCGAATTCCTCGCCGACCTCGGCAATCTGGCGGTCGCGCTGCCTGTCCTGGCCGCGGCCGTCGCGTACGCGCTCCGGCGGGGCAGTCCCCTCCGCGCCTCCGCCGCCGTCCTCGCCATCGCGACAGTGCCCGCCCTCGTCGCCCCGCTCAAGTCCTTGATCGCCCGCCCGGGCCCGCTCACGGCCGAAGCCGGCTACTACCCGTCCGGGCACGCGGCGACAGCGGCCGTCGCCTACTGCGGCGCGGCCCTGCTCGTCTCCGCGTACGTACGCCCCGGCCGCCGATGGTGGCCGTCGTCTCTCGCCGTCGTCCTCACGTTCGCGGCCGGCGTCGGTCTCGTCCTGCGCGGCTATCACTGGCCGCTGGACGTGCTCGGCAGCTGGTGCCTGTGCCTCCCGCTGCTTCTGCTCATTCATCGCCTGCCCGCGCGGCATTCGCGGCGGCCTCGTGCATCGATAGCTCCAGCAGCGAAGGATCGGTGAGCGTGCCGGCCGCGTCCGGCAGGACCAGCCAGCGGACGCCGCCGGCCGTCCTGCCCGGATAGGGCACGACGATCCAGGTGCCGCGGCCCGCACCCCGTACGCCCGTGCCGATCCAGCGGGCGGCCGTGCCCGGCGGCACGAAGAAGCCCAGGCGGGCGTCGCCGAAGTCGGCGAGCACGGGGCCGGGACGGTCCACGAGACGCGTCAGGATGTCGAGGGTCGGGTAGCCGAGCTCTCCCGGCAGGATCAGGACGTCCCAGCGCCTGCCGGCGGGAAGGAGGGCGATTCCCAGCGGGTTCCGCTCCCATTCCCACCGGCAGGCATCGGGATCCGGTGCCACCGATACCAGCCATTCGACCGCGGTCTTTGCCTCCGAGCCGCTCATAGCCCGGCCTCCGTTTCGTGGGTGCACTGGCAGTGCGTTCACGAAGGAGAGAGGCCCGGGACCGGATCATTACGCAGGTTTGGCCACCGGTGGTTGTGCGCCGGGCGCACTCGGCCTGTCAGCTGTCGAATCCCAGGCCCAGCTTGTCCATCGTCTTCAGCCACAGGTTGCTGCGCCCGCCATTGACGTCGTAACGAGCCAGCGACCACTTGGTGATGCCGATGCCCGCCCAGGCGAACGGCTCCGGCGGGAACGGCAGCGGCTTGCTGCGCACCATCTCCAGCTCGGTCCGCTCGGTGCGCTCACCCGCGAGCAGGTCGAGCATGACGTCGGCGCCGAAGCGGGTGGAGCCCACACCGAGCCCGGTATACCCGGCGGCGTACGCCACCTTCCCCGCGTGCGCCGTGCCGAAGAAGGCGGAGAAGCGCGAGCACGTGTCGATCGCGCCGCCCCACGCATGGCTGAAGCGCACGCCCTCCAGCTGCGGGAAGCAGCGGAAGAAGTGGCCGGCGAGCTTGAGGTACGTCTCCGGGCGGTGGTCCAGTTCGGCGTTCAGCTTGCCGCCGAAGGGATAGATGGCGTCGTAACCGCCCCACAGGATGCGGTTGTCGGCGCTGAGGCGGAAGTAGTGGAACTGGTTGGCGCTGTCGCCCAGTCCCTGCCGGTTCTTCCAGCCGATCGAGGCGAGCTGCTCGTCGGTGAGCGGCTCGGTCATCAGCGCGTAGTCGTAGACCGGGACGGTGTACGGGCGGACGCGCTTGACCAGCGACGGGAAGATGTTGGTGCCGAGCGCGACGCGGCGGGCGAAGACCCGGCCGTACGGGGTGCGTACGGCCATGCCCGCCCCGGCCGGGGCCAGGTCGAGGCCCCGGGTGTGCTCGTAGATCCGTACGCCCAGACCGAGGCACGCCTGCTTGAGCCCCCAGGCCAGCTTCGCCGGGTGCAGCATGGCGACGCCGCGCCGGTCCCACAGCCCGCCGAGGAAGGTCGGGGAGTCGACTTCGGCGCGTACGGCGTCCCGGTCGAGGAGTTCGAGGCCGGTGAAGCCGAGCTTGTGCGCCTCGTCGTACATCTCGTGGAGTTCGGCGAGCTGGTGCGGCTCGGTGGCGACGTCGATCTCACCGGTGCGCTCGAAGTCGCAGTCGATGCCGTACGCCGCCACGGCCGCCTCGATCGCGTCCAGGTTCCGCTCGCCGAGCTCCTCCAGTTGTGCGAGCTCGCCCGGCCAGCGGGAGATTCCGTTGCCCAGCCCGTGGGTGAGGGAGGCGGCGCAGAATCCGCCGTTGCGGCCCGAGGCGGCCCAGCCCACCTCGTGCCCCTCTATCAGTACGACATCCCGCTGGGGATCGCGCTCCTTCGCGAGGAGCGCGGTCCACAGTCCGCTGTATCCACCGCCGATGACGAGCAGATCGCAGCGCTCGTCGCCGGTGAGGGCGGGCTGTGGTGCGGGTTTGCCGGGGTCGTCCAGCCAGAACGAGACGGGCTGTGCGTCGGAAAGGGATTGTGCAGCAGTACGCATGGCAACTGGGGCCATGGTTTCCAACTCCTTCAGGGCTTACTGCGGTTGTGCGTTGTTCTTCCGCCGGCTCGACAGGAACTGGCCGGCGAGAACCATCACTACGGCGATGACGAACATGGCCGTACCGATGACGTTGATTTGTACGGGCGTGCCGCGCTGCGCCGATCCCCAGACGAACATGGGGAACGTCACGGTCGAGCCCGCATTGAAATTGGTGATGATGAAATCGTCGAAGGAGAGCGCAAAGGCGAGCAGCGCTCCCGCGGCGATTCCGGGTGCGGCGATCGGCAGGGTCACCCGTACAAAGGTCTGCACGGGCCCGGCGTAGAGATCGCGCGCGGCCTCTTCCAGCCGCGGGTCCATCGACATCACGCGCGCCTTGACCGCCGTCACCACAAAGCTCAGGCAGAACATGATGTGCGCGATGAGGACGGTCCAGAAGCCCAGCTCGGCGCCCATGTTGAGGAAGAGCGTCAGCAGCGAGGCGGCCATGACGACCTCGGGCATGGCCATCGGCAGGAAGATCAGCGAGTTGATCGAGCCGCGCGCCCGGAAGCGGTAGCGGACGAGAGCGAAGGCGATCATCGTGCCGAGGACGGTGGCGCCGACCGTCGCCCAGGCGGCGATCTGGAGCGAGAGGGAGAGCGAGCCGCACAGGTCGGCGACGCCGCACGGGTCCTTCCACGCGTCGGTGGAGAATTCCCGCCAGGAGTAATTGAAGCGGCCGGCCGGCTTGTTGAACGAGAACACCATCACGACGATGTTCGGCAGGATCATGTATGCGAGCGTCAGCAGCCCGGCAATGACGACAAGATTGCGTCGTATCCAGCGCATCAGACCAGATCCTCCGTCCCGGACTTGCGGATGTACACGGTGACCATGCCCAGCACGATCGCCATCAGGATGAAGGAGAGCGCGGCCGCCGTCGGATAATCCAGCACGCGAAGGAATTGCGACTGGATGACGCTGCCGACCATTTTCGTGTCGGTCGATCCGAGCAGTTCCGCGTTGACGTAGTCGCCGCTCGCCGGAATGAAGGTCAGCAGGGTGCCCGATACGACACCCGGCATGGAGAGCGGGAAGGTCACCTTGCGGAAGGTGGTGGCCGGGGTGGCGTACAGGTCGCCCGCCGCCTCGTGCAGCCTGCCGTCGATGCGGTCCAGCGAGGTGTAGAGCGGCAGGATCATGAAGGGCAGGAAGTTGTACGTCAGGCCGCAGACCACGGCCATGGGCGTGGCCAGCACCCGGCTGCCGTCGGTCCAGCCGAGCCAGCTGGTGACGTCCAGGACGTGCAGGGTGTTCAGCACGTCGACGACCGGGCCGCTGTCCGCGAGGATCGTCTTCCACGCGAGCGTACGGATCAGGAAGCTGGTGAAGAACGGCGCGATGACCAGGACCAGGAGCAGACCGCGCCAGCGCCCCGCCTTGAAGGCGATCATGTACGCGAGCGGGTAGCCCAGCAGCAGACACAGCAGGGTCGCGGTACCGGCGTACAGCAGCGACCGTACGAACTGCGGGTAGTACTCCTTCAGCGCGTCCCAGTACGTCTGGAAGTGCCAGGTGACCTCGAAGCCCTTCTCCAGGGATCCGGTCTGCACGGAGGTCGACGCCTGGTAGACCATCGGCAGCGCGAAGAAGACGATCAGCCACAGGATGCCCGGCAGCAGCAGCCAGTACGGGACGAGCCGCTTGCGGGTGGCGGCTTTGCGTACGGGCGGCTGGGCCGGCGAAGGCGCCAGAGACGGCGCGTCGGTGACGGTCACGCGCCCTCCTCCACCGTCTCCACGCCCGCGTCGATGTCCTGGTCCGCGTCGAGTCCGAAGGTGTGCGCCGGGTTCCAGTGCATGACGACCTCGGCGCCCGGGGCCAGGCGGGAGTCGCGTTCTATGTTCTGGACGTACACCTCGAAGTCCGGGCAGGCCGGGCTGTTGACGATGAACTGCGTCGAGACTCCGATGAAGCTGGAGGCGACGATCCGGCCGCTGATCTTGTTGCGGCCGTCGGCGACGGTGCCGACGTCGTCGGCGTGCGCGATCGAGACCTTCTCCGGGCGTACGCCGACGAGCAGCTTGCCGCCGCTGTGGGTCTGCGCCGAACACCGCTCGTCGGGCAGCCGCAGCTTGGAGCCGCCGCAGGTGACCACGATGGTGTCCCCCGAGGTCTCGACGACCTCGGCCTCGATGAGGTTGGACGTACCGAGGAAGTTGGCGACGAAGGTCGTCTTCGGGTTCTCGTACAGATCGGCGGGGGCGCCGAGCTGCTCGACACGGCCCCCGTTCATCACCGCGACCTGGTCGGCCATGGTCATGGCCTCCTCCTGGTCGTGGGTGACGTGCACGAAGGTGATGCCGACCTCCGTCTGGATGCGCTTGAGCTCCAGCTGCATCTGGCGGCGCAGCTTGAGGTCGAGGGCGCCCAGCGGCTCGTCGAGGAGCAGGACCTGGGGGTGGTTGATGAGCGCGCGGGCGACGGCCACGCGCTGCTGCTGGCCGCCGGAGAGCTGGTGCGGCTTGCGGTGGGCGAACGCGCCGAGCTCGACGAGGTCGAGCATGTCGTCGACCTGCTTCTTCACCGACTTGATGCCGCGGCGGCGCAGGCCGAACGCGATGTTCTCGGAGACATCGAGGTGCGGGAAGAGCGCGTAGCTCTGGAAGACGGTGTTGACGGGGCGCTTGTACGGCTGGAGGTCGGTGACGTCCTTGTCGCCGAGCGAGACCGTGCCCGTCGTCGGGTCCTCCAGACCCGCGATCATCCGCAGTGTGGTGGTCTTGCCGCAGCCCGACGCGCCGAGCAGGGCGAAGAAGGAGCCCTGCGGAATGGTCAGGTCGAGGGGGTGTACGGCCGTGAAGGAGCCGTAGGTCTTGCTGATCCCGGAGAGGCGGACGTCGCCGCCCTCTGTCTTCTGCTTCTGCGTCATGGGGTGTGGTCCCAGGGTGTAGAGAGGGGGTCGGACAGCGGGCCGGTTCAGGCGCCGATGAGCTTGGCGAACTTCTCTTCGTACGCCGTCTCTTCCTTGCTGCTGAGCGAGCGGAAGGCACGGGACTTGGCGGCCATCGCCTTGTCCGGAAGGATCAACGTGTTGGTGGCCATCGACTTGTCGATCTTGGCCAGCTCCTCGCGCACTCCCTCGACCGGGCACACGTAGTTGATGTACGCGGCGAGCTGGGCGGCGACGGGCGGCTCGTAGTAGTAGTCGATGAGCTTCTCGGCGTTGGTCTTGTGCCGCGCCTTCGCCGGGACCAGCAGGTTGTCGGTGGAGGTGATGTAACCGGCCTCCGGGATCACGAACTTGATGTCCGGGTTGTCGGCCTGGAGCTGGATGACGTCACCGGCCCAGGCGAGGCAGGCCGCGAGGTCGCCCTTGTCCAGGTCCGAGGTGTAGTCGTTGCCGGTGAAGCGGCGGATCTGCTTCTTGTCGACGGCCTTCTGCATACGGGCGATCGCCGCGTCGAAGTCGTCGTCGGAGAACTTCCCCGGGTCCTTGCCCATGTCGAGGAGGGTCATACCGACGGAGTCGCGCATCTCGGAGAGGAAGCCGACCCTGCCCTTGAGCTTGGGGTCTTCGAGGAGTTGCGTGACGGAGTCGACCTTCTTGCCGCCCGTCGCCTTGGAGTTGTAGGCGATGACGGTCGAAATGCCGGTCCAGGGATACGAGTAGGCGCGGCCCGGATCCCAGTCGGGGGAGCGGAACTGGGAGGAGAGGTTGGCGTACGCGGTCGGCAGGTTCGCCGGGTCGAGCTTCTGCGCCCAGCCGAGCCGGATGAGCCGGGCGGCCAGCCAGTCGGTGACGCAGACGAGGTCGCGTCCGGTGTCCTGACCGGCCGCGAGCTGCGGCTTGATCTTGCCGAAGAACTCGACGTTGTCGTTGATGTCCTCGGTGTACTTGACCGTGATCCCGGTGCGTTTGGTGAACGCCTCCAGCGTGGGACGGGACTTCTCGTCCTCGCTGACGTCCATGTACTCGGTCCAGTTGGAGAAGGTGAGGCGCTTCTCCTTGGCCGAGTGGTCGTCGGAGGCCGCCGCCTCCCCCTCCCGCTTGGCGGGCGGGATACCGCAGGCGCTCAGCGTGCCGAGGCCGCCGACCGTGAGGGCGCCGACGCCTGAGGCGCGCAGCAGCGAACGGCGGGTGAGTGCGCCCCTGCCGCTCGTCGCGCTGCGTCGCATGGCGGCCACCTGGGCCGCTGAGAGGCTGTCGGGCTGGTACTGCTCCATGCGCAAGTGCCCTTTCGGGTGGGTATGGCCGTGGTCAGTCGGCCGGTGCTTATCGGTCCCCGAAGATCGTGCGGTGCCAGTCCTTGCGGGCGACCGCGGTGTTGTCGTACATCACATGCTTGACCTGCGTGTACTCCTCGAATGAGTACGCCGACATGTCCTTGCCGAAGCCGCTGGCCTTGTAACCTCCGTGCGGCATCTCGCTGATGATCGGGATGTGGTCGTTCACCCACACACAGCCCGCCTTGATGTCGCGGGTGGCGCGGTTCGCCCGGAACACGTCGCGGGTCCAGGCGGAGGCGGCGAGCCCGTACGGGGTGTCGTTGGCGAGCTCGATGCCTTCGTCGTCGGTGTCGAAGGGCAGCACGACGAGGACCGGGCCGAAGATCTCGGCCTGGACGATCTCGCTGTCCTGGGGGGCGTCGGCGACGAGGGTGGGCCGGTAGTACGCGCCCTTGGCGAGGCTGCTTTCATTTTCTCTGGCGCCGGGCGCTTCACCGCCGGTCACGACGCGGGCGTACGAACGCGCCCGCTCGACGAAGCCGGCGACCCGGTCGCGCTGGGCGTGGCTGATCAGCGGCCCGAGGTCGGTGGACGGATCGAACGGGTCACCGAGCCGGACGCTCTCCATCAGCTCGGCGACGCCCGCGACGAAGGCGTCGTAGAGCGGCCGCTGGACGTAGGCCCGGGTCGCGGCAGTGCAGTCCTGGCCGGTGTTGATGAGCGAGCCGGCGACCGCGCCGTGCACGGCGGCCTCCAGGTCGGCGTCGTCGAAGACCACGAAGGGGGCCTTGCCGCCGAGTTCGAGGTGGAGGCGCTTGACGGTGGAGGTGGCGATCTCCGCGACGCGCTTGCCGACGGCGGTCGACCCGGTGAAGGAGGTCATGACCACGTCCGGATGCCCGACGAGGTGCTCGCCCACGTCCTTGCCGGCGCCGGTGACGACATTGACGACGCCGTCCGGGATGCCGGCGTCCTTGGCCGCCTGCGCGAACATGATCGAGGTCAGCGGCGTGATTTCGGCGGGCTTCAGGACGATGGTGTTGCCTGCGGCGATGGCCGGCAGGACCTTCCAGGCGGCCATCTGGAGGGGGTAGTTCCAGGGTGCGATGGACCCGACGACGCCGATCGGCTCACGCCGTACGTAGGAGGTGTGGTCGCCGGAGTACTCGCCGGCCGACTTGCCCTCCAAGTGGCGGGCCGCGCCTGCGAAGAAGGCGGTGTTGTCGATGCTGCCGGGCACGTCGAACTCGGTGGTCAGCTTGATCGGCTTGCCGCACTGGAGCGACTCGGCGTACGCGAAATCCTCGGCCTGCTCGGCCAGTACGGCGGCGAAGCGGTGCATCGCCTCGGAGCGCTCGCCGGGTGTGGTGGCGGCCCATCCGGGGAACGCCGCGCTCGCGGCGGCGACCGCCGCGTCGACGTCGGCGGTGCCGGCCAGCTCGTACTCGTAGACCTTCTCGCCGGTCGCGGGGTTCACGACTGCGTGCGTACGGCCCGAGGTGCCGGCCCGCAGCTGTCCGCCGATGAACTGCGCACCGTCCGCGAATCGGTCCTGCACCTGAAGGCGGTTGACCATGGCGCTCTCCGTTGTCCCAGCTCGAATTGAGTGCCGATCCTGACAGAGAGATCCCTTGCCAACAAGGGATTCCGTTGTTGCCTTTTGGTTACGCGACGGAATCGGTCGACCATGTGTCGCGTTGGCCGGTAAATGACCGTACGGAGTGTCCGTGGCGTACGCCGGGGCGGCGTGCAATGCCTACGCCACCACGAAAACCCCAGGTGAGACGGCCACCGACACGCGAGGGGAGGGCGGGGGCGGTGCGGGCGCCGGTGGGGTGCGGGCTGCCTGCGGCGCAGTTCCCCTACCGGCCCCTTCCCGAAGTGGGGGCAAGCCCCCAGACCCAGAACGGGCTGGATTTTCCGGCCGAGCCGGAGAAGCTCAGCCCCTCCGGTGGGGAAAGAAAAAGGCCCCCGACACGCATGGCGCCGGGGGCCGGGGTGGAAGACACGCTCGCTCTAGCGGACGTGCTCCACCACGAGCGAGGAGTTCGAGTACGGGTCGTACTCCTCCGCATCGCGGTCCTTCTGGTTCTGTCCCTCGACGATCGCCCAGACGATGAACCCGATGAACGCCGCGCTGAGCACGAAGCCGACGATGCCCAGGATGATTCCGGCCACCGCCATGCCGTTGTTCGTCGCCTCGCCCCGCTGCACCCGCTTGCGGCCCAGAATGCCGAAGATCAGCGCGAGGATGCCGAGGATGATCCCCAGCCCGTACGCGCAGAAGAACGTGACGGCGATGATGCCGAGCACCATCGCGGTGATCCCGAACCCGTTCGCCGGGCCCTGCTGACCGGCCCAGCCGGGCTGGCCCGCGTATCCCGGGTAACCGGGGTAGCCGCCGGCGCCGTACGGTGCGGAAGGCTGCGGGGTGGCGTACGCCGGGTAGCCGTAGTGGCCCGGGGACGTCGGCGCGGGGCCGGCCGGTGAGACCGGGGGCGGCGGCACGGCGCCCGCACCCGCACCCGTAACTTCGCCGAAGCCCGGCACCGGACCCGCGCCCTCACCCGTGGCGGGCATCGAGGTGACCGTCTGCTGATCGTGAACCGGAGATCCCCCGCCCGCCGGCTTGTCCAGCGGTACCTTCTGCGCCGGCTGCTCCGGCGGGGCCCAGGGGTCCCGCGACCGCTCGGGCGGCGGGCCCGAGGGGTGCTGAGCGTTGTCTGACATGTGTCTCCCCCATCGTGGTTCCGCCATGCTACGGCCTGCGTTCCGGCCAGTACCGCCCGCCTACGATGATCCCTGAACCACCCAGCCCGCCCGTACTCCGGAGGATCCGATGACCGATCTGCACCCCTTCATCGCGGGGCTGCCCAAGGCCGAACTGCATGTGCACCACGTCGGATCCGCCTCCCCCCGCATCGTCGCCGAACTGGCCGCCCGCCACCCGGACTCGAAGGTCCCGACCGACCCCGAGGCCATCGCCGACTACTTCACCTTCACCGATTTCGCGCACTTCATCGAGGTCTACCTCTCCGTCGTGGACCTGATCCGCACCCCGGAGGACGTCCGGCTGCTGACCTTCGAGGTCGCCCGGGACATGGCCCGGCAGAACATCCGGTACGCCGAGCTGACCGTCACGCCGTTCAGCTCGACCCGCCGGGGCATCGACGCGGTCGCGTTCATGGAGGCGATCGAGGACGCCCGCAAGGCGGCGGAGGCCGAGCTCGGCACCGTACTGCGCTGGTGCTTCGACATCCCGGGCGAGGCCGGGCTCGACGCGGCGGAGGAGACGGCGAGGGTGGCCGTGGACCTGCGCCCGGAGGGGCTGGTGTCGTTCGGTCTCGGCGGCCCGGAGATCGGCGTACCGCGTCCGCAGTTCAAGCCGTACTTCGACCGCGCGATCGCGGCGGGCCTGCACTCCGTGCCGCACGCGGGTGAGACGACCGGCCCGGAGACCGTCTGGGACGCGCTGCACGATCTGCGCGCCGAGCGCATCGGCCACGGCACCAGCTCCGTCAAGGACCCCGCGCTGCTGGCCCACCTCGCCGAGCACCGCATCGCGCTGGAGGTGTGCCCGACATCGAACATCGCGACCCGCGCCGTCGCCACACTGGACGAGCACCCGCTCAAGGAGATGGTGGACGCAGGCGTCCTGGTCACGATCAACAGCGACGACCCGCCGATGTTCGGCACGGACCTCAACAGTGAGTACGCGGTGGCGGCCCGCCTGCTCGGCCTGGACGAGCAGGGCGTCGCGGCGCTCGCCAGGAATGCCGTCGAGGCTTCCTTCCTCGACCCGGCCGGCAAGGCACGTATCGCCGCCGAGATCGACGCGTACACGACTGAATGGCTCACCCGCAGACCCTGACCGTCCCCATTCACTACCGGCTTCAATACCGGCGGCTACCGGCTTCACTACCGGCGGCTTCCATACCGGCGACAATGGGCACATGCGTCGCACCGTTACCGTCGTCGCCCACCGCGGAGATCCGTACCGCGTCCGCGAGAACACCCTGGCCTCGATCCGCTCGGCGGTCGAACGGGGCGCGGACGCGGTCGAGATCGACGTCCGGCTCACGCGCGACGGTGTGCCCGTGCTGCTGCACGACTCCACCCTGAAGCGGCTGTGGGGCCCCGACCGGCCGCTCACGGACACCACCTGGGACGAGCTGCGCGTGCTGTCGGGCGGCGGGGTGCCCACCCTGGCCGAGGCGCTCCTCGCGGGGGGCTCGCACCGGCTGATGATCGACCTGCCGGGCGCCACCGCCTCTTCGGTACGCAAGGTGGTGGGCACCGTGCACGAGTGCGGTGCGGCCGAGCGGACGTACTACTGCGCGGGCTCGGACACCATGCTCGCCGTGCGGGCGGCCGATCCGGGCGCGGAAATCGCCATGACGTGGACGACGTCGGCCCCGCCCCGCCCCACTCTGATCGACGCGGTGAAGCCGCGCTGGATCAACTACCGCTTCGGTCTTGTCGATGCGGACCTCTGCGCGCGGGTGCACCGGGACGGGCTGCTGGTCTCGGCGTGGACCGCCGACACGAGGGTCACCATGCGGCGGCTGATCGCGCACGGGGTCGATTCGATCACCACCAACCGCGTCGACGCGCTGTACGGCATCCTGTCAGCGCGATAACGCGAAGCAGGGGGCTCAACGTGGACGCAGCACGGCTGACGGCTCGCATACGGTCGGCGAATCCCTGGGCGGTGGACCTCGGGATCACGCTGCTGGTGCAGGCGGCGGTGACGATCCCGTTCGTCGTGGACCGCCCGGCGGGCCAGCCACCGGCAACGTGGGATTCGTACGCGCTGACTTCGCTGATGGTGCTGCCGCTGGTGTGGCGCCGTAAGGCTCCTGTGGCGGTGGTGTTCGCCGTCATGCTGGCCGGGCTGCTGTACAAGCTCACGCTGGACGGCCCCGGCCAGCCGCTCCCCTACTCCGGCCTGATTGCCGTCTACACGGTCGCCGAGCTCTCGTCGGCCCGTGAGCGGCTGGGCATCGCCGCGCTGACTTTCACGGCCGTCTTCCCCTCCGTCGCCCTCAATTCGGGAGAGGCCAGGGAGCTCCTCTTCACGCTTCTCGTCTTCGGCGCAGCCTTCGCGTTCGGTCGGCTCGCGTACACGCGCAAGGCGTACACCGCCGCCGTGGAGGACCGGGCCGCGCAGCTGGAGCGGGCGAACCGGATCGAGGCCGAGCAGGCGACCGCCCGTGAACGGGCCCGTATCGCACGGGAGATGCACGACATCCTGTCGCACGCCGTCAGCATCATGATCGTCCAGGCGGAGGCAGGGCCGGTGGCCGTACGGGCCGCGCCCGAGCGCGCGGAGGCGGCATTCGACGCGATCTCGGAGACGGGGCGCGACGCGATGGTCCAGTTGCGGCGGTTGCTCGGCGTCCTGCGCGAGGACGCGACGAGTGGCACAGCGCACGAGCCGTCGGAGCCGCGGAAACCGCAGCCCGCGCTGGACGGACTGCCCGGCCTGGTGAAGCGGGTGGCGGGCAGCGGCCTGAAAGTCGGCTACGAAACCACGGGCCCGGCCCGCCCGCTCCCCCTCGACACCGAGGCCACCGTCTACCGCATCGTCCAGGAGGCGCTGACGAACGTCGTCAAGCACGCCGCCGCGCGGGCGGTCTCCGTACGGCTGGCGTACGGGACGGACGCGCTGCACATCACCGTCACCGACGACGGGCGCGGCCCCGCTCAGGTGCCGGGCACCACCACGGGTCACGGCCTGATCGGCATCCGGGAGCGGGCGGCTGCCCACGGCGGGACGGCGCGTACCGGGGCGGGTCCCGGCGGTCAGGGCTTCGAGGTCGTCGTACGCATACCGCTAGTAATCTCGCCGGTGGAGGTGGGGAGTTGACGATCCGTGTGGTGGTGGCCGACGACCAGGAACTGGTCCGCAGCGGCTTCGCGATGATCCTTGACGTACAGCAGGACATCGAGGTGGTTGCCGAGGCCGGCGACGGTGCACAGGCCGTCGAAGCCGTACGCCGTCTGGCCCCCGATGTTGCGCTGCTCGACATCCGGATGCCGGGCACGGACGGCATCCAGGCCTGCCGCACGATCTGCGCGGAGACCGCCTGCCGCACGGTGATGCTCACGACCTTCGACGCCGACGAGTACGTCTACGAGGCGCTGCACGCGGGGGCGAGCGGCTTCCTGCTGAAGGATGTACGCCGCGACGATCTGGTGCACGCGGTGCGGGTGGTCGCGGCAGGCGAGTCATTGCTCGCGCCTTCCGTGGCGCGGCGCCTGATCGCCGACTACACGGCGCGTCCGACGGTGATTTCCTCGGGGCGTCTCGATGTCCTGACCGCCCGGGAGCGGGAGACGTTGCTGCACCTGGCGCGGGGGCTGTCCAATGCGGAGATTGCGGCGGCGCTGGTGGTGAGCGAGCACACGGTGAAGACGCACGTGGGCAACGTGCTGTCGAAGTTGGGGTTGAGGGATCGGATCCAGGCTGTGATCTGCGCGTACGAGACCGGCCTGATCGCACCCGGCGCCGCCCCGAGCCAGGACGGTGGGGCGCCTGCGGCGCTGTTCCCCTACCCACACCGGTAGCCACCCCACCCCTCCTCCCCAAGCAGGAGAAACCGCCGCCGAACTCCCCCGTGCGAGCGAGTAATCCGCCCCCCAACAACCGCTCGCTCCGGCGATCCCCCACCACCTCGTGATCACCAGGATTAGGCCTGCCAACGCACAGCAGACCGAACCCCGACGGAGATCACACCATGAAGCCCCGCACCCGCCCCATCGCCACCGCCCTCCTCCTCAGCCTCGCCGCAGCCCCGCTCGCCACCGCCCCCGCCGCTCCCGCCTTCGCCTTTGCCGAATCCCCCTCCGCAGTCGCCACCGCACACGGGCCGAACACCGACGCCCTGCGCAAGGCAATCGCCGGCTTGCCCGACGAGGACGCCACCGCCGCCCTGGTCCGCGTCGCCGGCACCGACGGCACCTGGCGCGGCAGCGCCGGCGTCGCCGACCTCGCCACCGGGGGCAAGGCGATCGACGACGGCCGCTTCCGCGCCGGTTCGGTCACCAAGGTCTTCACCGCCGCGGTCGTGCTCCAGCTCGCCGCCGAGCGCAAGGTCAACCTGAACCGGCCCGTGCAGACGTACCTTCCCGGCCTGCTACCCCGTACCTTCAAGCCGGTCACCGTCCGCCAACTCCTCAACCACACCAGCGGAATCCAGGCCGCCGACGGCCCCGGAGACACGTTCGAGGAGCTGTACGCACACCGCTTCGACACCGTCGACCCACGGGACCAGATCGCGAACGCCGCCGCCAAAGGCCCGGAGTTCAAGCCCGGCACCAAGCAGCACTATCTGAACATCAACTACACCGTCCTCGGCCTGCTGATCGAGAAGCTCACCCACACCTCGTACGAACAAGCCGTCGGCGACCGGATCCTCGCGCCGCTGGCTCTCCGCCACACCTCCTTCCCCGGCTCCGACCCGAAGATCCACGGCCCGCACAACCGCGGCTACCAGAGGGTCGAAAAGGCCGACGGAACGGCCGAGCTGCGCGACGTCACCGAGTGGAATTCCTCCGACCGCTGGGCGGCGGGCGACATCGTCTCCACCACCGCCAACCTGGAGCGCTTCACGCTCGCGCTGTTCCGCGGCCGGGTCGTGCCGCAGGCACAGCTGGAGGAGATGTTCACCGTCCCGAAGGTGAAGGACGCCGAGTCCGGCGAGGACGCGCAGCTCACGGCGGGCCTGTCGCGTCTGGTGCTCCCCGACGGCACAGTCGCCTGGGGCAAGACCGGCGGTCGGTACGGCTACAACACCGCCATCGGCGGGACCCGCGACGTGTCCCGCACGCTCGTCTACTGCGTCAACGCGACCGACGCGAAGGGCGAGGGCATGAACCCGGTGGCGCTGGACATCGTCTTCGCCGCCTTCTCGGACCGAAGCAACTGACCGACTGGCATCCTGCGGACATGACGACCACGGAAGCCGCCGCCTCAGAGTTCGAATCGCACCGCCCCCGGCTGTTCTCGCTCGCGTACCGGATGCTCGGTTCGGCGAGCGAGGCCGAGGACGTCGTACAGGACACGTATCTGCGCTGGAGCAAGGCCGACCGCTCCGCCGTCCGTACACCGGCGGCCTGGCTGACCAAGGTCATGACGAACCTCTGCATCAACCAGCTCACCTCCGCCCGCGCCCAGCGCGAGCTGTACGTCGGGCCCTGGCTCCCGGAGCCGGTGTTCACCTCGCGCGATGAGCTCGGCCCGCTGGAGACCGCCGAGCAGCGCGAATCGGTGTCGTTCGCGCTGCTCACACTGATGGAGCGGCTCACTCCGGGCGAGCGCGCGGTGTTCGTACTGCGCGAGGCGTTCGGGCACAGCCACCGGGAGATCGCCGAGGTCCTCGACATCGAGGAGGCGAACTCGCGGCAGCTGCACCGCCGGGCCCGCGAACAGCTCGGCCGCCCGCGAAGGCACTTCGACGTCGACGACGCACAGCGCAAGAAGGTCGTCGAGCGCTTCTTCGCCGCCACCCTCGAAGGTGATGTGGCCGGCCTGGAGCAGCTGCTCGCCGATGACGTGGTCGCCTGGTCCGACGGGGGCGGCCAGGTGTCCGCGGCGCGTCGGCCGATCAGCGGACGCGAGAAGGTGCTCCGCTACCTGCTGGGCCTGGGTGCGCGGCCCGAGGCGGCGCAGGTGAGGGGCGAGTACGCCGAGGTGAACGGCGAGCCCGCGGTCGCCGTCTTCGCAGGCCGGATGCTGCTCGGCGTCATCGTGCCGGAGGTCGGCGACGGCCGGGTCAGCGCGGTCCGTACGGTCATCAACCCGGGGAAGCTCGCTTACGCCGCCGCCCAGCTCGCGTGATCCACTGCACAGTCGGAGCTGTCACGGACCGGCCCGCCCACCGGTTCAGGAGGCATGACGCATCACATCGTGGTTCTGGGAGCCGGGTACGCCGGACTGGCCGCCGCAAAGGGCGCGGCCCGCAAACTGCGCCGCAGCAACGTACGCATCACGCTGGTCAACGCCGCAGGCCATTTCGTCGAGCGGGTACGCCTGCACCAGCTCGCCGCCGGCCAGCGTCTGAAGGAGCTGCCGCTGGACAACCTCCTCGCCGGTACGGGCATCGAGCTGGTCGTCGCCCGGGTGACCGCCGTCGACGCCGCCGCCCGTACGGTCCGTGTCGACTCCGCTCCGCACGCCATCGGATACGACACCCTCGTCTACGCCCTCGGCAGCGCGGCCGACACCGCCCCCGTCCCCGGCGCCGCCGCGCACGCACCGGCGGTGGCCACCTACGACGACGCGGCCCGCCTGCGCGAACGTACGGCGGGCGCGGGCGGCCAGGGCTCGCTCGTCGTGGCCGGCGCAGGCCTGACCGGCATCGAGGCTGCCACCGAGCTGGCCGAGGCGTACCCGGGGCTCAAGGTGCAGCTGGTCACCGGGGGCGAGCTCGGCGCCGGGCTGTCGGAGCGCGGCCGGCACTACCTCCGCGCCGCCCTGGCCCGGCACGGCGTCGCACTGCGCGAGCACACCCGCGTTGCCGAAGTGGCCGCCCATGGCCTGGTCCTGGCCGACGGGGGCGAGATCCCGGCCGACGCGGTCGTGTGGGCGGCCGGATTCCGCGTACCGGACCTGGCGCGCGAGGCCGGTTTCGCGGTCGACGCACGGGGCCTGATCACGGTCGACGCGACGCTGCGCTCGACCTCCCACCCGGAGGTCTTCGCGGCGGGCGACGCGGCTGCGGCGTACGGACCGGGTGGCGCCGCATCCCGCATGTCCTGCCAGACGGGCCTGCCGATGGGGGCGTACGTCGCGGGCAGCGTCGCCGCGGCCGTCACCGGCCGCACGCCCAGGCCGCTGCGCCTGCGTTACGTCTGGCAGAACATCAGCCTCGGCCGCCGCGACGGCCTCACCCAGTTCACCCGCGCCGACGACAGCCCGGTCGCCGCCGTCCTCACCGGCCGGGCCTCGGCCCGCTTCAAGGAGGCGGTGACGAGGGGCACGGTGCTGGCCCTGCGCCGCTGACTCAGGCCGCCACCGGGACCGCGAGCTTGACCGGTGCGGTCAGCGCCTCCAGTTGCTTGATCCTGCGGCGTACGACGTACAGCGGGATGACGCCGAAGACCCCGAAGGACATGTCGATGACCGACCACCAGAAGGGAATGCCGCGAATCGGCCCGCAGATAAGCGCGAGCGGGATGATCCCGGCGCAGGCGATCATCCCGAACTCGACGACCCAGATGTTGCGTACGGGATCGCGGTACGGGCCGTAGAAGGCGACGGCGATGACGAGGTGCGCGAAGGCCAGCCAGTCGGTCCCGTAGAGGACGAAGGGGTACGTGGCATCGGTGGCGTCGAGGCCCGCCCGTACGCGCTCGATCCACTCCATCAGCCCGGGAAAGTGCTCGGGCACCGGGGAGCCCGAGGACTTCAGCAGGCTTTCGAGCCAGTGCAGTTCGGTGACGAGCGGGAAGGCGGTCAGCCCGCTCAGCACCAGACAGACGATGAAGAAGAGCAACCACACGCGTATACGCCGCCGGACGGCGTTCGCCTCATTCATATCCGCAGCGTACGCCCGCATTTACCTGCCCTTTACGTCGCCCCCGCCGCCCCCGGCCGCTGCCTCCCCAGCACGCGCCGCGCCACCACGTGCGAGACGGCCGTAGCAGCTCCGGCCAGGGCAAGGCCCTGCACGGCGTCCCGCGCACGCGTCGGCCGCAGCACACCGGACCGGCGCAGTCGGCCGCGCGCCCAGAGCGAGAAGGGCACCACGATCAGCGGCGAGGTGGCGACGCCGGGGGTGTAGCCGCGTACAGCGGCGGCCTGGGCCATGTGCACCAGGCCGTGCAGCCCGAAGCCGTAGAGCGTCGACTGGTAGAAGCCGGAGCGCCCGCCGGAGCGGTGTCCGGCGACGGCGGCCGAGGCGACGATCGTGCCCATCACGCCGACGGCGACGGCGAATTCGCGCTCGTCCGCGGACTCCAGGGCCCGCCATATCCGCTCGGGGACCTGCGGGAACCGCTTGCGCAGCCGGGGTACGTTCTCGCGCATCCACCTCGGCAGCGTCGCCAGTTCCTCGATGTCGTGCAGGGCCCAGGCGGCGAACAGGCCGTACGTCACAGCGGCGTTCACGCGATCGCGTTCAGCGCAGTCAGCTCGGTCAAGTCGGTCAACTCGGTCAGCACTCATGATCGTCAGTCTGCTAGAGCCCCACGATCGCGTTCCACGTTTTCGCGAACTCGACGCGTTCCTCGGACGTGATGTCCCGCGCGATCGCCAGCCGCCGACGCATCGCATCGTCGGGGAAGATCAGCGGATCCTCGGCGAGTGCGGCCGTCTCCTCGTCCTTGGAGGACGCGAGGACGTCGCGCGCGGCCGGCACCGGACAGACGTAGTTGACCCAGGCAGCCAGCTCCGCCGCGACTTCCGGCTCGTAGTAGTAGTCGACGAGCTTCTCGGCGTTGCGCTTGTGGCGGGCAAGGTTGGGGATCATCAGGCTCTCCGCCCACAGCTCCGCGCCCTCCTCCGGCACCACGAACTCGATGTCGGGGTTGTCCGCGCGAAGTTGGATGACGTCGCCCGAGTACGCCTGGCACGCCAGTACGTCGCCGCTCGCAAGGTCCTTGATGTAGTCGTTGCCCGTGAAGCGCCTGATATGGCGGCGCTGCACCAGCTTCTCGACCTGCTCGCACATCTCGTGGAAGTCGTCGGCGCTCCAGCGGGTGACGTCCGCGCCGTTGCCCTGCATCAGCAGCGCGAAACTCTCGTCGAGCCCGGAGAAGAGCGTCACCTTGCCGCGCAGATCGTCGGCCCACAGCTGGGTGGTGGAGCGGATGTCGTGGCCGAGCTTCTTGCGGTTGTACGCGATGCCGGTGATCCCGGACTGCCAGGGGACGGAGTGGGTGCGTCCCTCGTCGAAGGCGGGGGTGCGCAGTTGGGGGTCGAGGTACTTGGCGACGTTGGGCTGTTTCGCCCGGTCCATCTCCTGAACCCAGCCGAGGCGTACGAACCTGGCGGCCATCCAGTCGCTGATGACGACGAGGTCCCGGCCGGTCTCCTGGTGGTTCATCAGCGCGGGGCTGATCTTCCCGAAGAACTCGTCGTTGTCGTTGATCTCTTCGGTGTAGCGGACGGATATCCCGGTGCGCTCGGTGAAGGCGTCGAGGGTGGGCCGCTGCGACTCGTCCTCGTCGTCGGTGTCGATGTACAGCGGCCAGTTGGCGAACTGAAGGCTGTGATCGCGCTCCGAGCGGTCGTCGGCGGCCCGGTCGCCCGGCTCGACGTACGCGGCGGGCACCCCGCAGCCGGCGAGTGCGGCCAGCGCACCTGCCGTACCGAATCCGCGGAGCAGCGTACGACGCGACACACCACCAAGATCACTCATGGCCCCCACCCTCGCCCCGCGCACGAAAGGCGGGCAATAGACAGTCTGTCTATTGCCCGCCTCTGTGGAACAGCGTCCTGATCAGCCCGTTCAGATCGGCTGGTTCAGATCGGCAGCCGGTTCGATCAGCCCTCGATCGAGGTCATCACGTGCTTGATGCGCGTGTAGTCCTCGAAGCCGTACGCCGACAGGTCCTTGCCGTAACCGGACTTCTTGAAGCCACCGTGCGGCATCTCCGCGACCAGCGGGATGTGGGTGTTGATCCACACGCAGCCGAAGTCGAGCTTCTTGGACATGCGCATCGCACGCGCGTGGTCCTTGGTCCACACCGAAGACGCCAGCGCGTACTCGACGCCGTTGGCCCACTCGGTGGCCTGCGCCTCGTCCGCGAAGGACTGGACGGTGATGACGGGGCCGAAGACCTCGTTCTGGATGATCTCGTCGTCCTGCTTGAGGCCGGAGACGACGGTCGGGGCGTAGAAGTAGCCCTTGTCGCCGACCCGGTGGCCGCCGGACTCGACCTTGGCGTGGGCGGGCAGGCGCTCGATGAAGCCGCTGACCTGCTTGAGCTGGTTGGCGTTGTTGAGCGGGCCGTACAGCACGTCCTCGTCGTCCGGCTGCCCGGTCTTCGTGTCCGCGGCGGCCTTCGCCAGCGCGGTCACGAACTCGTCGTGGATCGACTCGTGTACGAGCACGCGCGTCGCGGCCGTACAGTCCTGGCCGGCGTTGAAGAAGCCCGCGACCGAGATGTCCTCGACGGCCTTGGCGATGTCGGTGTCCTCGAAGACGACGACCGGCGCCTTGCCGCCCAGCTCCAGGTGGACGCGCTTGACGTCCTTGGCGGCGGACTCGGCGACCTGCATGCCGGCCCGTACGGAACCGGTGATGGAGGCCATCGCGGGGGTCGGGTGCTCGACCATCGCGCGGCCGGTCTCACGGTCGCCGCAGACGACGTTGAAGACGCCCTTGGGGACGATCGAGCCGATGATCTCGGCCATGAGGACGGTCGAGGCGGGCGTCGTGTCCGACGGCTTGAGGACGACCGTGTTGCCCGCGGCGAGCGCCGGGGCGAACTTCCATACGGCCATCATCATCGGGTAGTTCCACGGTGCGACCTGCGCGCAGACGCCGACCGGCTCGCGCCGGATGATGGAGGTCAGACCCTCCATGTACTCGCCGGCCGAGCGGCCTTCGAGCAGTCGTGCCGCGCCCGCGAAGAAGCGGATCTGGTCCACCATCGGCGGAACTTCCTCGGTGCGGGTGAGCCCGAGCGGCTTGCCGGTGTTCTCGGACTCGGCCGCGATCAGGTCCTCGGCGCGCTCCTCGAACGCGTCCGCGATCTTGAGCAGCGCCTTCTGGCGCTCGCCGGGCGTGGTGTCGCGCCAGGCCGGGAAGGCCCGGGCGGCGGCGGCCATCGCGGCGTCGACGTCCTCCTGGCCGGACAGCGGCGAGGTTGCGTACACCTCGCCCGTGGCCGGGTTGACCACCTCGATGGTCCGCCCGTCGGCGGCTTCGCGGAACTCTCCGTCGATGTAGTTGCGCAGGCGACGCAGTTCGGTGGTCACTGCCACCCTCCCTCTCAGATGTCCGATGGGTGAGACTCCCACCCTAGTCGCTCAGGTATCGCTTTCGACATACCTACCCGCCGTCAACTTCGGATTCAGTGAGATCTTGACGCCTGAACAACGAATTTCATCGGTTTGGGGTTGCAAGACGGACGAGACCCGTGCACAGTGAAGACGTGGCCAGTAGAAGCGCAGATTCCAGAACCGGGAACGGGTCGTCACCAACGGTCGACGCCGTCTCTCTGGCGATCATCGAGCAGCTCCAGGAGGACGGACGCCGTCCTTATGCCGCCATCGGCAAGGCCGTGGGCCTCTCCGAGGCGGCAGTGCGCCAGCGCGTACAGAAGCTGCTCGACCAGGGCGTGATGCAGATCGTCGCCGTCACCGACCCCCTCACCGTGGGCTTCCGGCGGCAGGCCATGGTCGGCATCAATGTCGAGGGCGACCTCGACCCCGTCGCCGAAGCGCTGACGGCCATGGCCGAATGCGAGTACGTGGTGATGACCGCGGGCTCCTTCGACCTCATGGTGGAGATCGTCTGCGAGGACGACGACCACCTGCTCGAAGTGATCAACAAGAGGATCCGCACGCTCCCCGGTGTGCGGTCCACCGAAAGCTTCGTCTACCTCAAGCTGAAGAAGCAGACCTATATGTGGGGAACCCGATAGTCGTGAGCAAGGACCTCTCCAAGACCGCGTACGACCACCTGTGGATGCACTTCACCCGCATGTCGTCCTACGAGAACGCACCCGTGCCCACCATCGTGCGTGGTGAGGGCACCTACATCTACGACGACAAGGGCAAGCGCTACCTCGACGGCCTCTCCGGCCTGTTCGTCGTCAACGCCGGCCACGGCCGTCACGAGCTTGCCGAAACGGCGTACAAGCAGGCGCAGGAGCTGGCCTTCTTCCCGGTGTGGTCGTACGCCCACCCGAAGGCCGTAGAGCTGGCCGAGCGCCTCGCGAACTACGCGCCGGGCGACCTCAACAAGGTCTTCTTCACCACCGGTGGCGGCGAGGCCGTCGAGACCGCGTGGAAGCTGGCGAAGCAGTACTTCAAGCTCACCGGCGAGCCGACCAAGTACAAGGTCATCTCCCGCGCGGTCGCCTACCACGGCACCCCGCAGGGCGCCCTGTCGATCACCGGCCTGCCGGCCCTGAAGGCGCCCTTCGAGCCGCTCGTCCCGGGTGCGCACAAGGTTCCGAACACCAACATCTACCGCGCCCCGATCTTCGGTGACGACCCGGAGGCCTACGGCCGCTGGTGCGCCGACCAGATCGAGCAGGAGATCCTGTTCGAGGGCCCCGAGACGGTCGCCGCCGTCTTCCTGGAGCCGGTGCAGAACGCCGGTGGCTGCTTCCCGCCGCCGCCCGGGTACTTCCAGCGGGTCCGCGAGATCTGCGACCAGTACAACGTGCTGCTCGTCTCCGACGAGACGATCTGCGCCTTCGGCCGCCTCGGCACGATGTTCGCGTGCGACAAGTTCGACTACGTACCGGACATGATCACCTGCGCCAAGGGCATGACCTCGGGCTACTCCCCGATCGGCGCGTGCATCATCTCCGACCGCCTGGCGGAGCCGTTCTACAAGGGTGACAACACCTTCCTGCACGGCTACACCTTCGGTGGCCACCCGGTCTCCGCGGCCGTCGGTATCGCCAACCTCGACCTGTTCGAGCGTGAGGGCCTCAACCAGCACGTCCTCGACACCGAGAACGCGTTCCTCACCACGCTGCAGAAGCTGCACGACCTGCCGATCGTCGGCGACGTACGCGGCAACGGCTTCTTCTACGGCATCGAGCTCGTGAAGGACAAGGCCACCAAGGAGTCCTTCACGGACGAGGAGACGGAGCGCGTGCTCTACGGCTTCCTCTCCAAGGCGCTGTACGACAACGGTCTGTACTGCCGCGCCGACGACCGTGGCGACCCGGTCGTCCAGCTCGCGCCGCCGCTGATCTCCAACCAGGAGACCTTCGACGAGATCGAGGGCATCCTGCGTCAGGTGCTGACGGAGGCCTGGACCAAGCTCTGATCATATGACCCAATCGCGGCCCGGATGCCCCCGTTCGAGTGAGAACGGGGGCATCCGGGCCGCGCGCTTTCCACGCCACCACGCCTCGAATCCTTACGGTGCAGTGACCGATCGGCCCCGTCTTCGTTCCCCCGTACGGGGGACGGGATATCTGCTGTGACACTGCAAGACGTGCTGTGACACTCAAGACGTGAGGTGTACGCCATGGTGGCCCCGCCGGACAACGATGTGCTCTGGGCACGGTCCCTGCACTACTCCCACAGCGGCTCCCCTGCCCTCACGGGCGTGTCGCTCGGTGTGCGCGAGGGCGAGATCCTCGCCGTCAACGGCCCGCGGGCAAGCGGCAAAACGACTCTGCTGCGGTGCCTCTCCGGTCAGCTGGTCCCACAGCAGGGCGAGGTGTGGTTCAACAGCACACCCGTGCACACCATGGGGCCGGTGGTACGTGAGCGGCTGCGCCGCGACCGGTTCGGCTGGATCGACTCCGAACCCCGGCTCGTACCGGAACTGAACGCCTGGGAAAACGCGGCCCTCCCCCTTCTCCTGCACGGCGCCTCGCACCGCGCCGCGAAGAAGGCCGCCATGGAATGGCTGGAGCGGCTCGACATCGCCATGATCGCCCGGAAGCGTCCGGCGGACCTCCTGCAGTCCCAGCGTCAGCGCGTCGCCGTCGCCCGCGCCCTCGTGACCACGCCCTCGGTGATCTTCGCGGACGAGCCGACGGCGCCGCTGCACCAGACCGACCGTGCGCAGGTCCTGCGTACGCTCACCGCCGCCGCCCGGTCGCACAGGATCACGGTCCTCCTCGCGACGCACGACGCGGAGGTGGCGACGCTCGCGGACCGTACGGTCTCGCTGCTCGACGGCCGCCGCGTCAACTCTGTGCAGGCGGATGGTGTGGAAGGCCGGGCCGCGTGCTCGCTCTCCGTCTAGCCCGCGGTAGCCACCCGATCGTCCTGCTGCGCCGCCTGCTGGTCGCGGCTGCGTCGGCCGGCGTAGGTTTCCTCCTCCTGTGCACGCTGGGGTACGCCGTCGGACACCCGGCGCACTCCACCGGCTCCCTGCTGCGCCTGCTCTGGTGCCTGGCCCCGGTCACGGCAACGGTGCAGTTCGCGGTGGCGGTGGCCAGGACCGACCCCAGCGCCGGTCCGCGGCGGGCCGGGCTCTCCGCCGTCGGCCTCGGTCCGGTGCAGCTCGCGGCGCTCGCCGCCGTGTCCACGGCCGTCTCGTGCACCCTGGGCAGCTCACTGGCCCTGCTCTTCTTCCTCCACCTGCGCGGCGACCTCAGCGGCCTGCCCTTCGACGGTGCCGCGGCCGGGCTGCTGGCCGCGCACCAGCCACTGCCGCTGGCCGCCGCGCTCACCCTGCTCTGCGTGGTACCGGTGGCGGCGGCGACCGCGAGCTCCATGGCCCTGCGCCCCCGCCCCGCCAAGCCGTCCGACGAACCGGCCCCCGCGCATCCGGTGCACACGGGCCTGCCCTGGGGTGCGGCGCTCACGGCGGCGGGCCTGGCGGTGGAGGCGTACACGAGCGAAGGCACGCCCGACGCTCCGCTCGCGCTGCCGGGCCGGATCGACGTCCTCCCGGCGGGCGTCCTGGTGGGCTGGGCCCTCACCGCGCTGGGCCTGGCCCTGGCCGGCCCCGGCCTGACGTACCTCTGCGGCCGCGTACTCCAGTCGGTACGCCCCGGGGCCGTACGCCTGCTGGCGGGCCGGGTCCTGATGGACGAATCCCACCGCATCGGCCGCCCGCTGGGCGTGGTCTGCGCGGTGGCGTCGGCCGCGATCGCCGCAGCCACCCTGTACGACGCCGGCGCCACCCCGCACCCCGTCGGCCCGCTGACGGGCCTGGGCGCGACCCTGGTGCTGGGCTGCACGGTGGCAACGCTGCTGACGGCGACGCTGGAGTCGAAACACGCCCGTACGGAAACCACGAAGGCCCTGGTACGCCTGGGCGCCCCCACACAGGCGCTACGCGCGGCGGCGGCCCTGAGAGCGGCGGCACTACTGACGACGTTCGCCCCGCTGACGTGGGCGGTGGCAGAGCTGGCGGCACTGCCTTTGAAGCCCTGACACGAGTGCCCCGAAGTCCCCCGGTGCTTCCTCCTGGCGCCCAGGGGCCCCAGCGGCCTCGTGCGTCGCGCGGCGGAGCCGCAACCGCACAAGGGAGAAGGGGCGGGCAGGGGAAAATCCACCGCCACGCACCCCCTCCCCCGATGCCTCCCCGGCCAGGGCCTAGCATCTGCGGGTGCCTCAACTCACGGACCATGACTACGAGATCGAAACCATCGCCGAGTTCGACGAAGCCGTTTCGCGCGGCTCGCTCGACGGCTACCGCGTCCAGTCCGTCGATCTGACGGCCCGTACGTCCGCGCTCCTCGCGGTCGCCACATCCGGCGCGATATTCCTCGGCTGCCCCATGCACCCCGACGGCGCGGCAAAGGTACGCGCGGACGGCGCCCTCGTCTTCCCGCCCGTCCCCGGCCTGCCGTTCAACCCGTACCGGGGGCATCTCTACACCCCCGACGACCTCTTCGAGAACCTGGCCGACAGCTACGAAGCCACGCCGGACGCCCTCGCGTACGCCTGGTTCCAGCGCACCAAGGCCGACGGCGACATATTCGCCTCGATGCTGCGCTCCATCCACGACGACGCGGTCTCCGACGCCCTCGACGAGCGCCTCGCCGGCGCCCGGGTGGTCGGCGTCATGGGCGGCCACGCCATGGCGCGGGGCACGGACGCCTACGCCGGCGCCGCCCACCTCGGCCGCACGCTCGCGCGCGAGGGCCTGACCGTGGCCACCGGAGGCGGCCCCGGCGCGATGGAGGCCGCCAACCTCGGCGCGTACATGTCCCCCTTCCCGGACGACACCGCACTGGACGACGCCCTGGCCCTCCTCGCCAAGACCCCGTCCTTCACCCCGTCGATCTCCGACTGGGCCCGCGCCGCCTTCGAACTCCGCGACCGCTGGCCCTCCGGCGGCGACTCCATCGGCATCCCCACCTGGTTCTACGGCCACGAGCCGCCGAACGCCTTCGCGGGCCACATCGCGAAGTACTTCGCCAACGCCACCCGCGAGGACGGCCTGCTCGCACGCTGCAACGCGGGCGTCATCTTCCTGCCCGGCGCGGCCGGCACGGTCCAGGAGATCTTCGACAACGCGACCCCGAACTACTACGAGTCGCGCGGCGAACCGACCCCCATGGTCCTGGTCAACCGCACCCACTGGACCGAGCACCTGCCCACCTGGCCGCTGCTCCAGTCCCTGGCGAAGTCCCGCTCGATGGAGTCCCGCATCGCCCTGGTCGACACGGTCGAAGAGGCACCGGCGGCACTGGCCCGGCTCACGGGTCGTACAAGCGCGCCGCCGCACGCTCAGCCGTAGGGCCGATCCGCCGCTCCCCCGAGCGGCGGACCGGGACCGTCCCCCGGCCGGACGCCCCACACCCGCCCCCGACGCCACGCTCCCCGTATGGGAATCAAGAACTTACGGGCGACCTGGCCGGCGTGGGCCGGGCGGGCCGCCCTCGCATGGTCGGCCGCGTACGCCACAGGGGCAGCGATCGCCGCGCTCGGCCCACGCCTCGGCTACTCGATCGCGCACAAAGGGCGCGGCACCGGCGCCGAATGGTCGCTGACCGCGGTCTACGCCGCCACCGCCCTCCTCGCGTACGTCATGCTCCGGCGCCCCGGCCTCCGATGGCCGCCCCGGGTCGCCTGGGCGGTGGTCGCGCTCTGCCTGATGTCGGGCTTCGGCTTCCTGCTCGCTCCGACCTATCTCCTCGCCCTCCTCTCCCGTAACCAGCCCCCGGTTGACTGGGCAGGGCTGGCGAACCAAGGCGTGGCTGTGGCCGGCGCCGTGCTGTGGGCGTGGGCGGCACTCGCCTACCAGCGGCGTGCGCGCGGCGTCTGCCCGTACTGCGGCAACAGCGGCCACACCAACACCACCCGGCCCGTCGCCATCGGCCGCCGCACCCGGGCGGGCCTGCTGGGAGCGGCCGCCCTGCTGCCGTACGTCACGCTCAAGACGGCCTGGGCACTCGGCTCGACCGTCGGCTACACCGGCGACGGCAGGCCCGGCGTCGACCCGGAGTACACGAGCAACGCGGGGATCTGGCTGTACGACCACGGGGTCGACATCACCGCCGTACTGGCCCTGATCCGCCGGGGTCGGACGGCAGCGGCGACGGCAGCACCACGACGTCCTCCGCCGCGAAGGCCACCCCCACCTCCGCTCCCTCGTCCGGTGCGTCCCACAGCGAGCACTCGGCCTCCAGCTGCGGGGCGTTCGCGGGCTGCAGAAGTACGGCGACATGGTTGCCGCGGAAGGTACGGGCCGTCACCGTGCACGGCAGGCCGTCCTCGGCCGGCACCATCCGGACGCCTGCCGGGCGGACCAGGAGACGGTTTTCGCCCTGCGCCGCCCCTGCCGGGACGGGGACCTTGCCCCACACCGTGTCGGCGGCCTTGCCGCTGATCGTCGCGGGGACGACATTGTCGAAGCCGAGGAAGCGGGCGACGAACTCGGAGGCCGGCCGCTGCCAGACCTCAAGCGGCGTGCCGGTCTGCGCGATGCGCCCTTCGCACATCACCACCACCCGGTCGGCGAGCGCGAACGCCTCGCCCTGGTCGTGGGTGACGGCCAAGACGGTCGTACCCAACTGCCCGAAGAGCTGGCGCAGTTCGACCACGAGGCGTTCACGCAGACCGCGGTCGAGCTGGCCGAGCGGCTCGTCGAGCATCAGCAGCTTCGGCTGCGGGGCGAGCGCCCGCGCGAGCGCGACCCGCTGCTGCTCGCCGCCCGACAGCGTGGCGATCGCGCGGCGCTGCGCCCCCGGCAGGCCGACAAGCTCCAGCAACTCCTGCACCCGCCGCACCTGTTCGGCCTTGGCCGCGCCCCGCATCCGCAGCCCGAAGGCGACATTGCCGCCGACGTCCCGCTGCGGGAAGAGCTGATGGTCCTGGAACATCAGGCCGACACCGCGCCGGTGCACCGGCACTCCGCGCTGGTCGCGCCCGTCGAGCAGTACCCGGCCGGCGTCGGCGCTCTGGAGCCCGGCAACGACCCGCAGCAGCGTGGACTTCCCGCTGCCGCTCGGCCCGAGCACGCACACGATCTCGTGGTCCGCGACCTCCAGATCCACCGCGTCGAGCACCGCGCGCTTCCCGAACCGCACGGTCGCCCCGTCGAGCCGCAACATCAGAACTCCCCCGACCGGTCAGTACGAATACGCTCAAGGACCAGCAGCGACACCGCGCACACCACCATCAGAATCGTGCTCAGGGCCATCGCCTGACCGTAATTGAGGTCCCCTGCCCGCCCGAGCAGCCGCGCCACGGCCACCGGCAGCGTCGGATTGTCGGGCCGTGCGATGAAGACGGTCGCCCCGAACTCGCCCAGCGACACGGCGAAAGCGAACCCGGCCGCCACAAGCAGCGCCCGCCGCACCATCGGCAGGTCGACCTCCCGCCAGGCCCGCAGCGGCGAAGCACCGAGCACCGCCGCCACCTCGCGCAGCCTGCTGTCGACCGCCCGGAGTACGGGAAGCATGGTCCGTACGACGAAGGGCACCCCGACCAGCGCCTGCGCCAGCGGCACCAGAATCCACGACGTACGCAGATCCAGCGGGGGCCGGTTCAGGGTGATCAGGAAACCGAAGCCGACAGTCACGGCGGACACGCCCAGCGGCAGCATCAGCAACGCGTCGAAGCCGCGCACGAGCCGCCCCGCCCGCCGGGTCAAGGCCGCAGCCGCGAGCCCCCCGACGGCCACTGCGATGGCGGTCGCCACCAGGGCGTACTGCAGCGAATTCCACACCGCTTCCAGCGGCGGCACGAGGAAGGTGCCCCCGTTCGCGGCCGCCGACTGAAGCGCGCGGTAGTACGTGAAGCCATAGCCGTCGGGCCCGTCCAGCGACCGCTCGACGAGCACCCCGAGCGGCAGAAGGATCAGCACCACCACCGTGGCGAGCACCCCGCCGAGCAACGCCCACTGCCCCGCCCCGCGCGGCCGCCGGGCGGTCTGCGCCGGGTCGACCAGCTTCAGGGCGGTTTCCCTGCGCCGTACGGTCCACGCGTGTACGGCGAGAATCGCACCCACGGCCGCCAACTGCACCAGCGTCAGCACGGCCGCCGTCGGCAGGTCGAGCAGCTGCGCGGTCTGCCGGTAGATCTCCACCTCAAGGGTGGAGTAGGCGGGGCCGCCCAGGATCTGTACGACACCGAAGGAGGTGAAGGTGAAGAGGAAAACCATCAGCGCGGCGGCCGCCACGGCGGGCACGAGGGCCGGCAGTGTCACCCGCCGCCAGGCCGCGAACCGCCCGGCGCCGAGCACCCGCGCCGCCTCCTCCTGGCGCGGGTCGAGCTGCGACCACAGGCCGCCCACGGTCCGTACGACCACCGCGTAATTGAAGAAGACGTGCGCGAGGAGGATCGCCCACACGGTCGTGTCGAGCCGTACGCCCCACAGCTCGTCGAGCAGCCCGCCCCGCCCCAGCATCGCCAGGAACGCGGTGCCGACGACGACCGTCGGCAGCACGAAGGGCACGGTGACGACGGCCCGCAGCAGCTGCTTGCACGGGAAGTCGAGCCGCGCGAAGACGTACGCCGCCGGGAGGGCGATCAGCAGGGTCAGCGCCGTCGACGCCACCGCCTGCCACGTCGTGAACCACAGGACGTCCAGAATGTCCGGGTCGCCGAGCACCTCGCCGACCCGGCCGAACTGCCAGACGCCTTCCGCCTTGAGCCCGCGACCGACGATCGCGACCACGGGATAGGCGAAAAAGAGTGCGAAGAACGCGACGGGACCAGCCATGAGGCCGAGCCGCACCGCGCTCCCGCGCACGCTTGTGGCTACTTCAGGACGAGCGAGGACCACGACTTGACCCACTGCTCACGGTTGTCGGCGATCTTGTCGGGCGCCACCGTATGCGGCTTGTCGATCACCACGCCGTGCTCTGTGAACAGCTCGGGCAGCTTCGCGTCCTTGATCACCGGGTTGACGAACATGTTCAGCGGCATGTCCTCCTGGAACTTCTTCCCGATGAGGAAGTCGATGAGCGCCTTGCCGCCCGCCTCGTTCTCGGCGCCCTTCAGCAGGCCGGCGAACTCGGTCTGCCGGAAGCAAGTGCCGGTCGCGACGCCGGTCGGCGCCTCCTTGGGCTGCGGCTCCGCGTAGAGCACCTCGACGGGCGGGCTGGAGGCGTACGAGACGACGAGCGGCCGGTCGGCCTTGGCCTTTTTGCCGCCCGCGGACCCCGAGAACTCCTCGTTGTACGCCTGCTCCCAGCTGTCGACGACCTTGACGCCGTTGTTCTTCAGCTTCTTCCAGTAGCCCTGCCAGCCGTCGTCGCCGTACTGCGCGACCGTGCCGAGGAGGAAGCCGAGACCGGGCGAGGAGTTCCCGGCGTTCTCGGTGACGAGAAGGTTCTTGTACGCCGGCTCGGCCAGGTCGTCGAAGGACTTCGGCGGCGCGAGCTTCTTGTCGGCGAAGTACTTCTTGTCATAGTTGACACAGATGTCGCCGGTGTCGATGGGCGTGACCCGGTGCTTGTCGCCGTCCAGCTGAAGGGCGGCCGGGACGTTGTCCAGTCCCTTGGCCTCGTACCGCGTGAAGAGATCGTTGTCGAGAGCGCGCGAGAGGAGGGTGTTGTCGACGCCGAAGAAGACGTCGCCGCGCGGGGAGCCCTTGGTCAGGATCTCCTGGTTGAGGGCGGCGCCCGCATCCCCGCTCTTGAGGACCTTGACGGTGTAGCCGGTCTCCTTGGTGAACGCCTTCAGTACGGCGTCGGAGGCGGCGAACGAGTCGTGGCTGACGAGCGTGACGGTCTTCGACTTCGATCCGGTGGACGACTCCTCGTCACCGGAACCGCCGCACGCAGCCAGCGTCGAGACGCCGAGCGCCGCGGCCAGGGTGGTGACGGCGAACTTCTTGGTGGTGCTCACTGAATTCCTCCTGGGCAACCAGGAAGAGACGCGGCCCTGCCCACGGAAAATGGGCAGGGCGCAACAGCTCGAGTAGTGACCGAACTTCCTACCCAGAATGACCTGGGCAAGGTTCAGAGGGTCTGCGGCTGCTGCTTCATGAAAAGCGTGCCGCACTCTCAGCGCTGTGGCGCTCCCCTGTCGGAATATGTAAATGTGCGGCCCACGTTACACGGGCCCCTCTACCGCTCCGAAGCTGCCAGCTGCCCGCACGCTCCGTCGATCTCCTGGCCACGCGTGTCCCGTACGGTCACGGGCACGCCATGGGCGGCGATCGCCTCGACGAAGGCCTTCTCGTCCTCGGGACGGGAGGCGGTCCACTTCGAGCCCGGCGTCGGGTTGAGCGGGATCAGGTTGACGTGCACACGCTTGCCCTTGAGGAGGCGGCCGAGCAGGTCACCGCGCCACGCCTGATCGTTGATGTCGCGGATCAGCGCGTACTCGATGGAGATCCGGCGGCCGGACTTCTCGGCGTACTCCCACGCCGCGTCCAGCACCTCACGCACCTTCCAGCGCGTATTGACCGGCACGAGCGTGTCGCGCAGCTCGTCGTCCGGCGCGTGCAGCGACACGGCGAGGCGGCACTTGAAGCCCTCGTCCGAGAAGCGCTGCATCGCCGGGACCAGGCCCACCGTGGACACGGTGATCCCACGCTGCGAGAGGCCGAGTCCGTCCGGCTCGGGGTCGGTCAGCCGCCGGATGGCGCCCACGACCCGCTTGTAGTTGGCGAGCGGCTCGCCCATGCCCATGAAGACGATGTTGGACAGCCGGGCGGGCCCGCCGGGGACCTCACCGTCGCGCAGCGCGCGCATGCCGTCCACGATCTGGTGCACGATCTCGGCGGTCGACAGATTGCGGTCGAGCCCCGCCTGCCCGGTCGCGCAGAACGGGCAATTCATGCCGCACCCGGCCTGCGAGGAGATGCACATGGTGACCCGGTCCGGGTAGCGCATCAGCACGGACTCGACGAGCGTGCCGTCGTGCAGCTTCCACAGGGTCTTACGGGTCGTGTCGTCGTCGCAGCTGATGTGCCGCAGCACGGTCATCAGGTCGGGCAGCAGCTCCGCCTGGAGCCTCTCGCGCGAACCGGCGGGAATGTCGGTCCACTCCGCGGGGTCGTGCGCGTACCGCGCGAAGTAGTGCTGCGAAAGCTGCTTGGCACGGAACGGCTTCTCGCCGATCGCAGCCACGGCCTCGCGGCGCTCGGCGGGCGTGAGGTCGGCGAGATGCCGCGGGGGCTTCTTGGCTCCGCGCGGCGCGACGAAAGTGAGTTCTCCAGGTACAGGCATGGTTCTTCCAGTGTGGCAGACAGCCTGTGGTCCTCACGGTCGTCGCCTGCTCAGGTGGCACCAAGCTCGCCCCCGGCTGGTCAACATTGGTCGTTGTCGGTCGCCATCGGCGGCCCTCCGACGGCCCACAGACGGCCCGGCCACGCCCCTGCAACCGTGACCCATCGCACCAGAGGTCAGCAGCGGGCGAGGCCGTACACCGAGGGCTAGAATCGAATGTGTGTCCGAAAACCTCTCTCGACTGCAGCGCCTACGCATAGTGCGTGAGTGGCAGGCGTACCAGCTAGGACGAACGGACCGGACGATCGCTGAGCTGGAAGCACGCGAAGCTTTGACCGTCCGCGCTGCTCGCACGCTTCCGCCGGCAGCGCCTGAGTGGAAGCTCTCGCTACTGCGCACAGTGCATGGGGCCCAGGTCGACGCGGTGCACACGGGCGACTGCGCAATGAGCGGGAAGAGAACGCAGTCGATGACGCGCGAGCAGGCACTGCGCGCACTTACGGAAGACGGCATCACGGCTTGCCCGTACTGCCGACCAGACCGAGAGCTCGGAGTGCTTTGAATCGCGAGCTGCTGGACTTTGAGGGTATGAGCGACGCACCGATCGTCATCCACCGTGCGACCGGAACAGGCGGTCGTCGAGTGACGATCCGTGGCCAGGTCGCGGGCCTCGCCCGCAGTGACAGCGACGTAGTCGAGTTTCTACGCCGAGCTGGCCTGCCGGACGCTGCCGAAGTGATGGACGCCCCTCGGTGGACCGAGTGGCAGGGCGGCCGTCCGCACGAGTACGGGGCGACCTAGCACGACCACCCGGCAGCACCCCGTAGAGACCGCCACCCATGGCGCTGCTGATCACCTCGGTCGGCCGGATCCAGCTCGGCCAGGGCCACCGCTCTGAGGGAACGGCTTTCAAGACCGCTCGTGCCGCCCCTCTCTCGGCCTCCTGACCAGTGAGGCAACCGCTTCAAGACCTCCGAACCCGGTGCTCTTGGCCGGAGGTTGGCCACAGCCGACCCCGCGCCTCCGCTCGAGTCAGCCCCAAGATCTACTCAGCACTCGTAATGATCACGCTCGTAGGGGCCCCAACACGCTTTCCAACTGTGTTGCTGGGGTTTTGGGCTGCGTGCAAGGGCGTTCACCAGCGTTCATGAGTGGCTGGCACGCGGACCGCGCCGTGCTCCTGGTCTCATCTGAACGGCCGTGAACGGGGCTGAATGAGACGGAAACTGAGACGGACGGCAGGCTGAGCGAAGTGCTGGGCTCGGATCGCCCTTGCGCGCCACCTCGGATCGCGTTGGCTGCCAAACACGCCGAGGGCGAGTGAGGGGGTGGCCTGCACGCTTGGGAAGTTCGACCGGGTGGGCCCTGCCAGGGGCACCTGACCGCGTGAGGGCCGACGGCCCGTGACCGTTCAACTTCTTCACTCGTTGGAGCAGTTCGTCGTATACGCCTCAACCAATTGACCGGTCGGCTCCTCACAGGTGGGAGGAGCGCGCGAGGTGGAAGATGGAAGTGAGAGAAGGGAGGCGTCATGACGTTCCCCAACACGCCGGATCGTGACCCAGACCTCCGGTCCGCAGCCGTCAGGCACCCCTATGAACGCTCAAGGTTGACGCTCGCCATGTGCTGTATGGCGATCATCGTTCCTCTGATGGTCGCCATCATGACACAGTTCCCCCTATACGTCCTCGCCATTCTCCTCTTTGTCGGTGCCTACTGGTTCCACCTCCGCCTTGGGAAAGCCCGTCTTCTCGGTCGGGCAATCAAGGTGACACCGGAAAGCTTTCCGGCACTGCATGCCGAGCTCGCCGGACTCCAACGAAAACTTGACTATCACCGCACTGTCGACGTCTACGTGGCCGACGAGGTCGAGGGCAAGGTGGCGATGACTAACCTGCTGGGGACCCGTGTACTCCTCATCGAGGGGTCAATTGCGGCCGACCTTCAGGAGGAGGGGCCGAAGCCCCTGCGCTTCGTCCTCGGGGGCTTCATCGGTTCCCTCAAGGCCCGGCACCAGCGACTGGCCGTCGCCGTGATCATTCTCGACTACATGAAGTGGACACGCTTCATCAATCCCTGGATCCGGCCCTACTATCGGGCGTCGGAATACACGTGCGATCAGATCGGGTATCTCTGTTCCGGAAGTTTGGATGCCTCACTCGGCGCGATAGCCCGACTCGCTGTCGGCAAGGAAATGGCTCCTGAAATGTCCCCTTCGGGCGTTCTAGCTCAGGCGCATCGAGTGGGCCGAGATCTCCTTCCGCGATTCTCCCAGCTATCCCAGGACAGCCCGCACTTGGTGAACCGCTACGTCAACCTCGTCGCCTTCGCCGCGCGGGTCCGGCGAGCCGACTTCGAGAGATTCCAGGCCAGCCTGAACGCGCATGACCAGAGCCTCCTCAGAGACTTGCTGATTCAATCACCGCATCCCCGCCAGGCCGGGGCAATTCCCCAGCCAGCGGCCCGCTGAGACTCACCGAGTAGTGCGTTCGGCACGTCATCTAGTGGCTCGAACTGATGAAACAGGCACGCGAATGGAGCGGAAGTAGACGTGATCTCTTGGCGTGGCTAATCGGCCGACACTGACTTTGCGTGAGGTCGGTGTAGCGGCTTTGGGCTACCTAAAGCCGCGGAGCCGACCGCCCCAGTGCTGGCCGTTTTCGCCCTGGCCAAGTCGCCTCGCTCCAGCCGCGCGACCGGCGCAGCCAGGGACGGAGCGGGGCGGAGACAGGAGCGTGGTCCCCGGCGGGGAGCCGGGGAGCGCGCGGCGAGCGGAGCGAGCCGCCTTGATGAAGTAGGGAAAGTTCTACCGCGCAGACTGGGGCGGTCCTCAAGACCAGTCCACCTACCGCCTCGACAATGCACTGACCTCGACAAACGAGCCGCGTCGCCCGCAACGCCGGTCTTCCTGGCCAGAGGTTGGCCACCTTGGGCGGCGCAGGCGCCACGACCCCCTCAATGCGAACTACGGGCGCGCTGGTCGCTGAGGTCTCACAGCCAGATCAACCGGGCTTTGGTGTTCGGTGGCGCCCGTGGACGGTCGGCGAGGTTGGTGTACTTCGTTGCTGTACCCCGGCCGGCGCCAAGCAGCGCTAGCAGAGCTCGCCGCTGCGCACTCGAAGCTGAGGCCAAGCGCCTAAGAAGGCGCCTGGACGTTCACGTGGCCGTAGTTGTGTGACCTGCACAAAGGCGCTGTCGACCCTACTAGGTTTCAGCACTTTTCCACACGCATTCAACGTGGGTCCCGCATCGGCAGGTGGCTGCCGAGTGCCCGGCTGCCTTACTGGGCGTCGTCGCGTTCCGGGAGGACTGCCACCGTGGTGGCCGCGAAGCGCGTCCCGAGGAGCGAGGACCTAAGGTCACCCATCTGGCGGAATTTCTGCAGCAACGCCTGTAACACCCTGACGATCCTCGAGGCAACGCCCCTACAGTCGTCTGGCACTGGTGCCAAGGGGTGGTTGGCCTGAGCCCGGCTCCCAGACAGTGTCACAGTTCCGCAAAACAGACATTTGATCATGAATTGCGCTATTAGCTTGTGGACTCGGGGGGTACAGTCTTGACTGAACTGTCTGCTGAGCGCTGTCCTGACTGCAACAGGATCGTTTACGAGCGGGGGGTGCGTCACGTGATCGAAGCCGCCAGGGTCGCAGACGGCCACAGTCCTGTGGACGAGTATCTCAATGCGTTGCTCTCGTCCAAGAAAGATGCGGATCAAGATCGACTGGCAACGATCCTGATCCGCTTCGAAGCGTTCGCGCGGCGGGGTGAATTGGAAGTTCCGCGCGAATTAAATGAACTACGAGACGGGCTTTGGGAGTTTAAGGCGACGCAGGATCGGATTCCTTTCTTTTACCTGGAGGAGAAGAAGTCTCGTACCCTCAGGGTCACGCATGGCTTCTTCAAGCGGCAGATCTTTACGCCTCACAAAGAGATCAATTGGGCATTGCGAATTCGCAGAGAGGATTTGGCGTCATGAGCTCCCTGTATGAAAGAATGGCCAAGTCGGATAGCGGTGCCCGGCACTTGGCGTCCGCCCGCCTCCGCCATGAAGTTCTGCGCAAGCTTCATATCGCCCTGGATGCCTCAGGGGTAACTCAGAGTGCGCTGGCCGATATTCTGAGGATCCGCAAATCTGCTGTCAGCCAAACCTTGCATGGGGATGGGAACCTGCGCATTAAGACTCTCGCGGAGTATCTTAATGCGCTGGGTTACGAATTGGACGTCCGTTTGGTGGACGCTGGAGAGCCCAGACGCGCTGCCACTGAGGGGCGTGAGGTCGCGGTGGCTGCCGTTGAGCTGGCGGAGGCTGAGCGTACCGCGACTGACCAGAGCGAGTCGGTCGCAGGCTCAGAGGAATTGGCATCGATTCACATCCTCGGTGGCCCCGACCATGACCTTTTGGTAGAGATGAGCATTCAGCCCGTTGGTGCCGAGCGTCCGGAGTATAAGTTCGAGGGGCGTATGCATGTGGTGGACAAGGAATCACTGCCATCCGATTTCGTCCCTCTGAAGAATTCCGAGGTCGTCTAAATGGCAGAAGCTTCAGTGCTCAGGCAAGATTTGATCAGTCTAATCGAGCGGTCTGATTTGGTTAGCGTGATCGCCCAGGAGTGCCATGCGGTTAGGCGGTCTGGTGGCGCACCCTCTGTAATCAACGTCTCGCTTGACTCCGAGATGTCGCCTGGGCGAAATCGCGTCGATTATAGATTTACAATGAAGACCGAGCTGCAATCTGCGAGCAGAGTAACGGTGGCTGATATTAAGGTCGCCGTCGTAGCCCATTTCTCCATTTCCGGTGAGGGGGAAGTCGGTGAAGCTGTACTCAATGCTCTCGGCAATGAGGTAGCTTCAATGGCCGTCTATCCCTACCTGCGTCAGCACACTTATGATCTTGCCAATCGCATCGGACTGCCTAACTTCACGCTCGGCTTGTTGAAGCGCCAAGGTGGTAAGCAGGTGTCGGCTTCCTTGGACCTACTTCTGAGCACGTGATCGGCGGCTGAGGTTGGCTGCACGGCTTTGGCCGGTGTCCTGCCCGGTTTGGGGTCGAGCATGATCAGGGGGCCGTACGCTTGTCAGCTACTCGGGCAGGCTTTACCCCTGCCCGCAATGTGTCCGAGTGGCCCCCTGGTCTTGCTCGACGCGGGACCCGAACCGGGGAGGTAGGTAAAGCCGTGGAGCCGACCGTCCCCACCCCCGGCCTGGTCTTTCGCCCCTTGTGGGCGCGGGCGGGCGACGGCGCCGCAGCCCCGGTGACGTAGGCATGGAGGGGCAGCGGTGCCGGCGTCCGGCCGGCGCCGCCGCGCTGTGCGCGGCACCTCTGATCCCTGCATCAGACAGCATCGCTGTTCAGGAGGCCGGGAAAGCAGACGCCTCAAGCGTCAACTGTGGTGTTCTCCCGAGCTCCACCGCGGTACCCCGGTGCTGGTCGGCCTGGTGCTGGTGCTGCCTTCCGGGAGCCAGCCGGTCGCACGGGCGGAGAACGCCATCCCATGACCTGGGCTGCGGTGCGGCGCTTGGGCTGGCCCTGGATCGGCTCGCTGCCCGAACCTGGTCGGGCAGCGAGCGAAGCGAGCTACTTGATGAAGTAGGGCAACTTCTACCGCGCTCGGACTGGGACGGTCCTCAGGAACGTTGCCGTTTCGGTTGACGCAGCACCCTGACCTGCGCCTGAGTCGGCCCGAGCTCCCTAGAGGCATCCTGGCCAACGAATGGCCCATGAGCTGAGAATTGGCTACATGCTGGTCTGGCGGGGGCAGCGGCCTAGCAGGCACAGCGTGCAAGGCTTGAGACAGACGACGGGTGGATGGAGAGGGAGAGCGAGTGTCACAACAGACCAGCCCTCGGGGGACCTTCTTGCAAATCGCTGAGGCGGTGAAGATTCAAATTCGGTCCAACCCCGAGATGACGGAGCTTCCGAAGCTGGCGGACCTGATGGACGCCCATGGGGTGTCCCGTGGCGTCGTACTCCGAGCCTTCGGCGTGCTGCGGGAAGAAGGGGTCGCGGAACCGGTACCCGGTGGCCGCTGGAGGGTGCTCAGGGAAGGGAAGCACGCAGACCGCCGGCCACTGGCCGACCGCATCGCCGATGTGATCACGGATGACGGACTAAAAGTGGGGGAAGCGTTCCCCAGTGCGTCCGCGCTGTCGACACGGTTCGGGGTATCACGGCCCACGGTGGCCAAGGCCTTGGACAAGCTGGAGGTCGCCGGACTCCTGTCAGAGGGAGGCCAAGGGAAGGTGCGGACCGTCCGGGCCCTGCCGAACCAAGAGGAGCGTTCACAGCCGTGAGCACCACGAGCTTGACCGAGTGGGCCTACCCCCTCGCTGAGTCGCTGCTGGCTAAGCCGCTCCCCCGTAGGTGGAAGCACTCGCTGGGGGTAGCGGAGCGAGCCCGAACTCTCGCCCCGATCCTCGGCGCGGACGCCGAGCTGATGGAGGCTGCCGCAGTGCTCCATGACATCGGCTACTCGCCGGACCTCGCCAAGACCGGCTTTCACCCGCTGGATGGCGCGCGGCACCTCCGAGACACGGTCCACGCTGACGAGCGCGTCGTACGACTCGTGGCGCACCACTCGTGTGCCTGGATGGAAGCGGAGGCGCGCGGACTGCGCGAGGAGCTGGAGGACGAGTTCCCCAGGGAGCACTCTCATCTGAATGACGCGCTCTGCTACTGCGACATGAACACCACGCCGGATGGCAACCCTACGAATCCGGTGGACCGGGTGAACGAGATCACCGGGCGTTACGGGCCGGACAGCCTGATCGGCACGTTCATCCGTCGCGCCGAACCTGAGATTCTGGCGAGCACGGCACGGGTCCTCGAACGGCTCGCTACCGCCCAGCGTCAACCGATGTAGGGCACCGTCCGCGTCCCGTCCATCGCGTGCTCAATCCTGAGTCGCATGGTCGGGTGGATGTCGAACTCTGGCAGGTCCGCTGGGTCGACCCAGCGGACCTGTGTCGTCTCGTCACTAGTACGAACATCACCACCGACCGGTCGCGCGCGAAAGCAGATGCTGAACTGCTGCCGGGCCTCGCCGTCGTCGTACAGCATCACGTGGCCGGGGTCGGTGTAGATCCCCGACATGTCGATGACTTCCGCCTTGATCCCGGTCTCTTCCCAGACCTCGCGAATCACGGTGTCGCTGATGGACTCGCCAACATCATGGCCACCTCCCGGCAGTGCCCACCGGCCGTTGTCGGAGCGCTTGATCATCAGCACTTGTCCCGCGTCGTTCTGCACGAACGCCACAACGGACGGCACGACGGAATTGGCCGGCGGAGCGTCGGGGTCGTGAAGGTAGTCGATGCGTCCCATGTTCAGGCTCCCTTGATGTCGTGATCTGTCACCTGGCGTGCTCCGCCCCAGGTCTGCTCGATGCTATTCGCGTACGTGTCGAACAGCCCCCCGCCGGGGAGACGTCGCAGATGGAACACCGGGGCCATGTAGGCGCCGATGCCGTAGACGTGGGTGTTCACCAACATCTCGTCATCTGCCCGGAAAAGGGAGTTGTAGAGCGTGGCATCGTGCAGCCGGAAGCCGATGTCCGGGTGGCTCGCGAAGAGCGGGCGGTAGTTCATCAAGGCGTTGCGAATCTTCCCGTCCATGATTCGGTGCCCTTCGTCGATGCCTCGCTGCTTAACCGCAGGGCAATCGGGGTCTCCCAGGAGGATGCGCACCTGGGTGTTCCGCTCCACCTTCGCCTTGAGGAGGTCGTGGAACAGCGGGTCCTCGGACAGCCATAGTCCGGAGTAGACGAGAACGTCGAGGTGCCTTTCTGCACGCGCGTACAGCTCGCGCCACAGGCCCGCAGGCACCATGTGACGGTGCGGATAGATGGTGACGATCTCCGCCTTGCTCAGGTCCGTGGCGCTGTCGACGGCACGGGAATCGCTCCACAGCGTGGTCACGTCGACCTTGAGCAGCGCCGCAGTGGCGTACTGATGGCGCCGGTACGGCACCTTGCCCTGCGTGATCCAGCGCTCGACTGTCTTCGGGTTCACCTCGATCGAGTCAGCGAGATCTTGCACCGTCATGCCCTGTGCCAAGAGAGCTGAACGCAAACGCTCGTTGGACATCTCCACCCCCGATGGGACGTCTAGGGAGCTCTTGACGGTAGCCAGATCAACCTGAGCTGTCCATGGATGGGGTAACCAACGCCCCCCACCTGCACTGATTCTGATGGTGCGCCAGGAAGTCCCCGGCTAGAAGCCACGAAGTTCGGCCGTGCTACTTGACGCAAGTCGATGCAGTACCTGTAATAGAGGTACTGCATCACACGGTGCCTGCACCAGCCGGAAGAACCGGGAAGGCGACGCTGTCGCTCGCCGACGGGCTGGGAGGGCTTGTTCCTTGAGAACTGAACAGTGGACGAATGGATTCGACGGGGGTGGCTCCCCGTCCCCGCGGCGGCCGGGTGATGACCGTCGACGGCCGTGGTTGATGCCGGTGCTGGAGCCCCGTGAGGGGTCCGGTCGGCTTGCGGTCGTTCTGCTGGCGCCGAGCAGTGCGAATAGGGCGCCCCGATACAGCGAGGCTCGGGACCGGAATGCCATGGCCACGGCGCCGGTGAAGCTCTCGCGTTCCCTTCTCCGTGATCGGAGATCGTCATGGCCCGCTTACATACGCAGGCGCTGCCCGTGCTGGACCGGCACCGGCAGCCATGCCCACAGCGTCACCGCATGACCCGTTGCGCGAGGAAGTCCCGGAGTACGTCCGATGCTTCTCGCGCGGCTTAGCCAGCGTCCGCAGCGCTTGATCTGCGGCCAGTTGCCTCCCCCGCCCGTCTCGTACGGGCGGGGCTGAGGGGAGCCGGAACAGGCTCTGTGCCGGGTTGGTCGCCTCTCTCCAAGACCGCGACCGCGCCCGGTTCCTCCGTCCCTTCGCTTCAGGAGAGATCCGCATGCGTAGCTACATCGGCAACCATCACGTGCTGAACGACATCAAGTTCAAGGAACTGGCAGTCGGCTTCGACGAGCTGCCGCTGGGTCTGGACCGCGACTTGTTCCGTGGCCCGCTCACCCCGGAGTCGCCCGAGGATCGGGCGGCCCGTGAGGCGGTGGCCCGCGAGGTGATCGCGGAACTGGCCGCGCAGGGGGAGGCCGGGGATGAGGTCGCGGCGTGGGACGCGCTGTACGCGGACGCGCTGACCCGCACGGTGCCGTTCCTGCGCGCGGCCCGCGCCGCAGGCCGTTCCGCCCAGGCCGGGGAGGTGGCGGCATGAGCCAGAGCATGGCGGCCCTGTCCGTCGCCCTCCCGCTCGCGGCCGGATGGTCACTGCACAGCCTGCGGCTGCGGCGCCGGATCGAGGCCGCGCGCCGCGACCCGCTGACGAACCTGATGTGCCGTGAGGCGTTCGAGGCCCGCGCCGGGCGCGACCTGCGCAAGGGCCTCACGTCCGTGGTGGTCATCGACCTCGACGGCTTCAAGGCCCTGAACGACACCCACGGCCACGCGGCCGGGGATGTCGGGCTGGTCATCGTCGCCGCCCGCCTGAACGACTGGGCGATCCGCATGGGTGGATGCGCGGCACGGCTGGGCGGGGACGAGTTCGCCGCTGTGATCACGGCCGCGCACCACGTGGATCTGCAGTCGGCTCTGGAGGACCTGCACGAGACGCTGTGCGAGCCGTTCACCTTCGACGGACAGCGGGTGGAGCTGGGCGCTTCTCTCGGCGCCATCCGCGACGACGGTGACTTGGCCGGCACTCTGCCCGCGCTCATGCGCCGGGCGGATGAGGCGATGTACGTGGCGAAGGAAGCCGGAGGCGGCTGGTACGTCGCTGAGGGCCTGACCCCGGTACGCGAGACGGTCAACGGCCGCCGCGCGGGCCGCCCGGGCGCCGGCTGGGGGGTGGCGTGATGACCAACCGAAAGTCACTGACAACAGCGCAGAAGGTCGTCCTGACGGCTGCGTTCGTGCCCATGCTCGCCACCGGTGTCGCCGGTGGCGCGGGAACGTACAGCAACATCAGCCACGCCTACGGCAAGGGCACGGCGCTCGGAGCGGTCGCGGCCGGTGAGGGCGCGACAGCCGTCCTGGCGCTCGTGCTGCTCGGGCTGACCATGCTGGGACAGTCCTCCCCGGCCATCATCCGACTGGGCCTGTGGGCTCTTCCCGCCGCCGCCTCAGCGATGGCCGCGACGGCAGCCGACGACCCGGGCCGCACCGTCATCTACGCGGTGACGCCGATGGGCATGTGCGTGTCGGCGGAAGGCATGGCCTTCCTGGCCCGCCGCATCGTGGTCCACCAGGACGGGCGCGACATCGAGGCCGAAGCCAAGGCCGCCGCTGTGGTCAGGGCGCTGGCCTACCACCGCGCCCGAGCGGCGAACCACCCGCAAGCACGAGTACGGAAATCGTCGGACCGCACGTCCTGGAAGCTCGCCCGGAAGGTCGGGTTGGGCGACGCGTCGTTGGGTGTGCGCCTGCTGGACATCCAGCGCGAACGCGTCACCAGCGGCGCGGACGCCGCCCTGGCGGCCATGTTCACCGCCCCCGACCCGCACCAGGATGAAACGGCAGACATCGCCATAAATCGGTTGGTGTCTGACCTGCATGAGTCGGCCCCCGAACCGGTGCCCGCCGTGCGGGAGGTGCCCGCGCTCCAGTCGGCCGACGTGGAGCCGGTTGCCCCGGCTCCGGCCGCTGTCGAGTCGGGCGAGCCGGTAGCGGTCGTAAGGCCGACTGAGTCGGCTCCGGTGAAGGCGGTCGCCGCCGTGGCTCATACGCCGCGTCGGGCGACCGGTCGGGTACCCGAGTCGGCCCGCACGCCCCGACCGACCCGGACCGCCGACCAACTGCTGAGCGAGGCCCGTGAGGTTACGGCCGACTGGTCGGATGCCGAGCTGACGGCCGACGCGATCCGTAAGGCGGTCCGTACGTCGTCCGCCAACGGCCGCATGCTCCGCGACACGCTCAAGCAAGAGCGCGCCGAGGGCGGCGGCACTGAGGCGACGGCCGCGTGATGACCAGCCGTCTTCACGATCCGGACGGCACCCGGTACGGCATCCCGACGTTCGGTTGGCGGCTGGCTCCGGAGGACTACGCGACGCGCCGTCAGCTTCGAGCCCGCGGCTTGCGCCCGGGCGGGCAGGACGTCGCCGCTCAGGTCCTGTGGTACTCGCGCCGCTACTGGCGCAAGGGCCGCAGCCCCATCCGCGTCGCCTACCTCTACCGCATCGACCACGCCAAACCCGTGCGGCCGATGACCCCCGCGAAGTGGGCGGCGCTCGCCAAAGCGAACGCCGCCCAGCGGGTCTGCCCCGAGTGCCGGCGGGACGCCGGATACCGCATCCCGACCTCACTCGGCAGGTGCACCACCTGCGCCGACGCACCCCATGTCGCCGCCTGACCAACCCACCCCATCGACAGCAGGAGAACCGCTGTGACCAGCCAGACCATCGAGACTGCTTGGCCCGCTGAGGTGCTGTTCCGGTTCCTGACCATCGTCGGCGCCACCGTCGATGTCATTCCCCAGCCGAGCCAGAGCCTGCCGCACCGCCACGCGGCCACCTGCCGGGGCTGCGAGGCGACCAACTTCAACGCAATCGGCGTGAGCAACGACCTGAAGAAATGGGCTCAGGCCCACTCCGAGAACTGCCGCGCCCTGCCCCGACCCACCGCGTAACCCTGCACAACTTCGCTCAGCAGAGCCCGGACGGTCGGCCTACCAAAGCGCCGTCCGGGCCCCTTCCAACCCCTCCGTTTCCGGAAGGAATCAGCAGTGAATCACGACGACGAAAGCGAACTGTTCAACCGCCTCGAAGCCGACATGGCCACCGACGCCGCAACCGACTCGGGTGCGGACGTGGTGGACCTCGACAAGGCACGGTCGGCCCGTACCGGGTCAACCGACCCCGAGGCAAGCGAGTCGACCGGCCCGGCCCCGGCTCAGTCGGGTGCAGGGGCGGCCCCATTGATGGTCGATGGCCCCGCCCCGGTCGGGCCCGGGCTCATGGACCGGATCAAGAGCGCCAAGCGCCGACCGGTCATCCCGATGTGGCTGAAGTCCACGGCGGAACTCAAGGCCGCCACCGGCTGGGTGGCCGGACACTACGGCCACAAGGCCGGTTACCACGCCTTCCGCTCCCCGGTCTACGCGGCCCGTCTCGCACTGCTGTCGCCGCGCGGGGCAGCCAAGTTCATCGGCGGCAGCCTGCGGTGGGTTGCCGACAAGGAAGGCGAGCCGGTCCGACTGGCGATGGTGGAGAGGGAAGACGCCGCCACCTACCTCAAGCTCTCCCGGCAGCGAGACGCGCGTGTGCGGCTGCGAACTCTGGTGGCCGTACTCGCCTCGCTGATCGGCATGGCTGCGGCCCTTGCCCTGTACGTGCTGGCCCCCGGCTGGCTTCAGGCCATCTCCATCAGTGCCCTGCTGCTAGCGCTGGGCCAGGTGGGGCGGCCCGAGGATGCGCCGGTCATCACGCGTGCTGTGGACCTGCCGCAGGTGCAGCGCCTGACCTCGGACATCGTGGCGCGGGCGTTCACCGCTCTCGGTATCGCGGAGATCAACAAGCAGGCGGCCAAGGGCAAGCCCGTCGAGTTCAAGGCCCCGATCCAGCGGGACGGCAAGGGCTGGCGCGCTGACCTGGATCTGCCGTACGGGGTGACCGTGTCCGATGTGCTGGACCGCCGGGAACGGCTCGCGTCGGGTCTGCGCAAGTCGCTGGGCTGTGTGTGGCCGGAGCCCGTACCGGGGGAGCACCCCGGGCGGGTGATGCTGTGGGTAGGAGACCAGGACATGGCCCGCGCCCCGCAGCCATCCTGGCCGCTGCTCAAGACCGGCACCACGTCCCTGTTCAAGCCCGTCCCGTACGGCACGGACCCGCGCGGCCGGCAGGTCGACTTCGACCTGATGTACGGGAACTTCCTGACCGGCGCCATGCCGGGCCGCGGCAAGACGTTCGCTCTGCGCATCCTGCTGCTCGCGGCGGCGATGGACCCGACTGCTGAGCTGCATCCCTGGGAGTTCAAGGGCACCGGCGACTTCTCCTCCTTCCAGCCCATCTCCCACTCCTACGGCTCCGGCCCCGGAGATGACGCCACGGTGGAGGGCTGCGTGGACGCCATGGAGTACGTCTACGGCGAACTCGACCGTCGGGCGCGGGTCATCAACAAGCTGCCCAAGGACATCTGCCCGGAGAACAAGGTCACCCCCGCCCTCGCCGCGAAGAAATCGCTGGGCCTGCACCCACTGGTCATGTCCATCGACGAGTGCCAGGAAGTCTTCACCCACGAGAAGTTCGGCAAGAAGGCCGCCGAGCTGGCCACCGCCATCATCAAGCGCGGCCGCGCACTCGGGGTGATCCTGCTGCTCGGCACGCAGCGCCCGGACGCCGACAGCCTGCCCAAGGCCATCAGCGCCAACGTCGGCATCCGCTTCTGCCTTCAGGTCATGGGCCAGCCCGAGAACGACATGGTCCTCGGTACCTCGATGTACAAGAACGGCATCCGAGCCACCTCGTTCACCGCCGAAGACATGGGCATCGGCTACCTCGTCGGGGCGGGACCGAACCCGCAGATCGTCCGCTCCTACTACATCGACAACGCCACCGCAGACAAGATCTGCGAGCGCGCAAAGGCCGCCCGAGCGGCGGCCGGCACGCTGCCCGACCCGCAGGCGCCGAAGAAGGAGAAGGTCGCAGACACCCTGCTGGCCGACATCCTCGCGGTCATGCCCACCGGTGAGGCCAAGGTGTGGAACGAAACGATCGTGGAGCGCCTCGCGGAGCTGCGGCCCGAACGCTACGGCGACTGGGCCCGCATGAGCGGCGAGGAGCAGACCGCGCACCTGACCGCAGCCCTCAAGCCCTACGGCATCACCGCCGGGCAGGTCGGGCGCCGCATCGACGGCAAGTTCGTCAACAAGCGCGGAATCAAGCGCGACGACATCACCACCGTCGTAGCGGAACGTAACCGAAAGCGGGACGCGAGCTGACCACCCGGGGCTGCTATCGATAGCGGACCGGCCTGCTATCGATAGCAGCCCCGATAGCGGCCCATACGGGCTCTGATCAGGTCGCTAGCGTATAGCGGCCCACCTGCGGAAACCCCTGAAATCCGCCCCTGGAGGCCCTTCATGCCCCCTGCCCTCCTGGCTATCGCCTGCCTACTCACCCTCACGGTCTGTTACGGCGGGCTGTGTGCGGCCTCGCCGTTCGGCAACTGCCGCAAGTGCAAGGGCTTCGGCTACGCACTCAAGAAGGACCGGCGCGGCAAGCTCCGGCCCGGCAAGACCTGCCGCCGCTGCCGCGGCGACCGCAAGCGCATACGCGTCGGCCGCCACCTGTTCAACGTCGCCGTCCGCATCCACCGCGACGGCACCCGCTGACCCCTCACCCCGGCTCACCGTAAGGAGGCCCCTGGTGGCCATCACTGTCTCGCTCGTGGCCCTGTTCGGACTGGTCCTGTTCTTCCTCCTGCGCTCCAAGTCCCTCGGCTACGGCTCCGCGTTCGTCGCCATGATGTTCGGCTTCTACCTCGCCTCCACCGGAGCGTCCGAGCCGATGAACGAACTCACCACCGCCGTCGTCAACGCCCTCAGCGACCTGTAGAGGAGCCCGCGATGAACGAACCCATCGTCGCCCGCCACTGGCTCGCCCTCACCGCCCCCAAAGCGGCCCCCGCCGTGGCCACATCTACCGTGCTGATCCTCGGCAGGATCTGGAACGCCAACGGCGCGGAACACTCCGTGGGCAACGCGGCCTTGATGGTCGTGCTCGCTGCCGGGGCTGCTGCGGCCGGCGCTTTCGCATCGGCTGGCCGGGCAGGCGACCCAGTCATTGCCGGTACCGCGTTCGCCTCCTCCGGTGGCCTCGCCCTCGCGGGTGTCGCCGGATACGCCGACGGCCTGCCGCTCCCGCTGCTGCTGTGGGCGCTAGCCACCGCCGTCGCCTACGCCCTGGCCGCCCGCTACTGGCGCACCGACCGTCGCGAGAGCCTCGCGCACGAGCGGCACACCGCCCAGCGGCACGAGGAACACGGCCACATCGAACGCGTCGAAGCACTTCGCGCCGGGGCACAGATCGAGGTCGCCCGCTCCGGCGCCGCATACGCCGAGCAGCTCGCCCAGGCGCTCACCGCCCGGGCCGCGCTGCCCGGTTTCGATCCCGCCCAACTCACCCGCGCGGGACTGCCCGAACTCCCCGCCACCGCCCACACCTTCGAGATCACCAAGGAGAGCTGACCTCGTGAACGAGTACGACGACGAGGGCGACGAGGAATTCATCGGCTGCGAGCTGTGCGCTCCCAACGACGACAGCGAGCCGTATCCCTACGCCCACTGCTGCCAGTGCGGTGACACCGGCGCGGGCGACGTGCCCGAGTGCACCTGCGAGTAGTCCGAGAGGAAGCCCACGATGACGAACACCGATCCGAAGGACTTGGCGGCCCAGGCCGCTGAGGCGATCCGCAACCTCAACCACGCCACCCAAAGCACCAAAGGAGAGCTGACCTACCCCGGCGACGCGTACAAGACCGTCGCCTCCCTCAAGCTCCTCACCCAGCGACTGCCGCAGAGCTTCGAGCAGCTCGCTGGGTTCCTTGAGGTGCTCGCCACGGGCGCGGTCACCGCGGACTACGGCGCACCTGATGACCACCTCGCCGAGGCCCGATCCGGCCTCGGCTCCGCCGCGATCATCGCTGAGACCCTCGCCGGGCATCTGGACCGCGCCCACAGCGCGCTCGCCCCGCTCGGCTACGACACCACCGCCGAAGCCTGAATGTGCCCGGGGCGGTCGCCTCTCTCCAAAGACCGCGACCGCCCCGGCTCTCCGTCCCTTCGCAGAAACAGGAGAAATCCCAGCATGACATCTGACTGCAAGACCACGCTTCCGCGCGTGACGAATCACGCCGGCGGGGACTGCATGCGAACCGCGCTGGCACTGGCCACGGCTGGTGTGCCAGTGCTGCCCCTGCGGGCAGGAAAACTGCCGTTCGGAAACTGCCGCGCCTGTGCTGACGGCGCGTGCGGTGGGCGGCCCCACATGAGGAGCGCGGGCACCTGCCAGTGCCCCGCCGCGTGCCACGGCTGGGCCGCCGCCACCACCGACACCCGCGTCATCACCTCCTCCGCCTGGGCCCCTGCGTGGCGGCAGGCCGTATCCGTCGCCTACCACCCGGGCGGGGCCGGGCTGACCGTCGTGGACCTGGACAACGCCGAAGCCGTCGCATGGGCTCGGGCGACCTTGCCGCTCACCCGCACGGTGGCGACCACACGCGGCGAGCACTGGATCTACCAGGGCACCGTGCGCTCCGTGAACGCTGTCCGTGACGGCGTGGACATCAAGTCGCTCATGTCCTACGCGCGGTGGCTCGGGCCCGGAACCGGCACCATGACCCCTCTGCCGGACGCCGTGCGTGCGCTGGCCGTGAGGGAGCCTTCCACGGCCCTGTCGGCACCTGGCGTCGTCACGGTGCCCGCGCCGGTCGGGGGCGGGGAATGCCGTCATCGGACGCCCGTCTACTTGGACCGTGGCATCGCCATGGCCGAGCAGCGCATTGCTGATGCCCGCAGCGCGGTGCACACGACCGTCTACCGGACCTTCCTCGCCGTGCTGTCCACCCACGGCCGGTGCGGCTGCCTGACCGACACCCACGTCACCCGCCTCTTTGCCGCCGCTCAGGCCAAGGGCGAATCCCTCCGGCACTGCACCGGCGCGTGGACCAACGCCCGCACCAAGTTGGGACTGTAGCCATGTCCGACGACGAGAAGACTCCGGCCCGCGAGGTCATCGCCGACTACGCGCAAGAGCACTTCCGGTACTTCCGCACCGCTGACGGGACCGTGTACGCGCAGAAGAACGGGCACCCCGTGGCCCGTCCGATCCGCTCACAGGGCACCTCGGGCAGCCACCGGCAGGAACTCATGGTCGGCCTCTTCCACGACGGACACGGCGTGTTCAACGGAACCGCCCTCAAGGAGGCGTTGGACTTGATCGAAGCACTCGCGATCACCCAGGACGTACAGCCGGTCCACATCCGCGTTGCGCCCGGATTCGACGGCGCGACATGGCTCGACCTGGGCCGCAACGACGGACAGTCCATCCGCATCCACCCCACCGGCTGGGACATCATCACCCCCGACCCGCAGGAAGTCTGCTGGCGACGCACCCAGCTCACCGGCGAACTCCCTCTGCCCGCGCGGGACACCGATGGCAAGGGCATCGACCTCCTGCTACGGCTGACCAACTTCGCCAACGCGGAGACCGAATGCCTGGCCATCGCCTGGCTCATCGGCTGTCTCGGGCCGTCCGTGCCCGTCCCCGCTCCCTTCCTCACCGGCCCCCAGGGCGCGGGCAAGTCCACCGCCGGACGGATGCTCGTGCGGATCATCGAGGGCATGAGCGGCGACCTGCGCCGCGCCCCGAAGGACGAAGAGAACCTGATCGCGGCCGTGGCAGCCGGATGGGTCACCGCCCTGGACAACCTCTCTCACCTGGCCCCGGACCTGTCCGACCTCATGTGCTGCATCGTCACCGGCGCCGAGACCATCAAACGCGCCCTGTACACCGACGGCGACGTGGTCCGCTCCCGCTACCGCCGGCCCCTGCTCCTGACCGGCATCGACGTCGGCGTCATCCGCCCCGACCTCGCCGAACGCCTCCTCCCGCTACGCCTGGAACGCCCTCGCGTCCGGCGTACCGAGGCCGAACTGTGGGCGGAATTCGAGGAGGTGTTGCCCGTCGTCCTCGGCTCCCTGCTCGACCTCACCGTCAAGGTCCGCGCTGCCGGGGCAGACATCCCCACCGACCTGCGCATGGCCGACTTCGCCCACCTGTGCGCACAGCTCGACACGGCGACCGGCTTCGGAGCCCTCAACGCCTACCGGGCCAGCCTGGACGACCTCAACGACGACGTCATCGAAGGCGACCTCCTCGCACAGACCGTGCTCAAGCACGCCGCCGGCCTCACGGCAGGCGCAGAAACACGGATGACCTCCTCCGAGTGGCTGCACTGCCTCACCGGCCTCTACACCGGGGACGACTTCCGCCCCCTGCCCAAGGGCTGGCCCACCACGGGCAAAGTCCTCTCCGACCGCCTCAAGCGCCTCCAACCGACCCTCGCCGCCCGGGGCGTCCTGATCGACTGGGGCCGCACCAAAGAGGGCCGCTACATCGAGATGACCCGCCCGCCGATCCCACTGCCACACCAGCAAGAACCGATGCTCTGACCCGCGACCCACGGCCGACCGGACAAGCAAGAAGAGCACCACGCGCCACCACGACCGGGGTGCTCCTCTTGCTGTTCGGCGGCAACGACGCCTGATGGTCGCGCCGCGAAGCGGCTCCCTCTTCACGCCTTGAGGCGTACCGCACCACAACAGACACCCCCTTTCTCTTTTCCTAAGAGAAGAGACGCTGCGTCACCTGCGTCACCCGAGGACAGACAACGGCCCCTGACCTGCCGCTACAGCGGTGACGCAGGACGACCGTGGCTGCGTCACCCCGCGTCACCCGCGTCACCCGGTGACGAAAGCCTGCGTCACCGGTGACGCACCCCAAATCCTCTGCGTCACTCAAAACCGCAGGTCAGAGACACGAATGACGCAGATGACGCGGTGACGCAGAATCCCGCACCTCGGACAGGCGCGGGCCCCGAAAAGACCCGAGACCAACCCCATTTGAAGGCCCGCCACGCCCGCGCGTGGCGGCACCTATCCGCGACAAAGTCGTATCCGCCACAGATTCAAGCCGCTGACCAGCAATGTTGCGGCGTGGCGGCTGTTGCGGATCCCCCAGAAGGGGGCCACGCCACCCTGAGGAGAAGTCACATGGCAACCGCCGCCCAGACGCTCCGCGCTGATCTCCCGGACCACTACCTCGCCCCCGAAGACCTAGTGGTCATCTTCAAGTTGGAGAGCGTCGAGACCCTCTACGCCTGGCGCAAGAAGCGGATCGGTCCGCCCGGATTCCGTGTCGGCAAGCACATCCGCTACGACCCCGCCGACGTGCACGCCTACGTCATCCAACGCAAGGCCGCCGACGCCGCATAACCCAGCCCAACCACAGCAGGGGCACGACCCACACAGGTCGTGCCCCTGCCCCGTTCCCACCCAAGGAGCCCACGTGGCCGGCCACATCCAAGACCGCTGGTACAAGACCGAACAAGGAACCGACGGCAGGACTCGACGCGTGAAGACCGATCGCCACGGCACCGGCATGCGATATCGCGCCCGCTACGTGGGTCCCGACGGCACCGAAAAGAGCAGGTCTTTCCCCGACCGCCAGAAGCGCCTCGCCGACCAGTGGCTCGCCCATATCGAGGCGGACATGTCGCGCGGAGCGTACATCGATCCCGCCGCCGGCCGAACCACCTTCAAGCAGTACGCGGAACGCTGGATCGCGGCTCAGACCACTGACGTGTCGACACGCACAACGACAGAGACTCGGCTCAGGCTTCACGCCTTCCCCTACCTCGGATCGCGTCCCCTCGCGTCCTTCCGGCCCAGCCACATCCGCTCGTGGGTGCGACAGCTCGAAGACGCTGGGCTGGCATCGTCGTACCGGCGCAGCATCTTCGCGAACGTCTCCGCCGTGCTCACCGCGGCGGTAGACGACACGCTCATTCCCCGAAATCCTTGCCGGGCGAGTTCGGTGGCAGCCCCGAAGCCGAGTGGGGAGCGAGTCAAGCCGTGGACGGCTCAACAGGTGTTCGCGGTCCGTGACGCACTTCCCCCGCGCTACCAATCCGTGGTGGATCTGGGAGCCGGCTGCGGTCTGCGCCAGGGTGAGATCTTTGGCCTCCCGCTCGACGCGGTGGGCTTCCTCACTGGCTGGTTGCACGTAGGGCTACAGATCAAGGTCGTGAAGGGCCGGGCATACTTCGGCCTACCCAAGGGCGACAAAGTGCGCGACGTGCCGCTTCCTGAACAAGTCGGGGCGGCACTGGCCCAGCACATCGAGCGGTACCCGCCGGTGGAAATCACTCTTCCGTGGATGAAGCCAGACGGCCCCCCTGTGACGCGGCGGCTCGTCTTCTCCGGGCCGCAGGGGAATCACGTCTACCGCAGCAACTTCAACATCGCACCGTGGAAACCCGCACTCGCCGCCGCCGGGCTCATCTCGCGGCCGGACGACGGCAGCCCGCTGCCCTCTGCCCGGGAGCACGGGATGCACGCGCTGCGACACTTCTACGCCTCGGTTCTCTTGGACGCAGGGGAGAACATCAAGGCCCTGAGCAACTACCTCGGGCATACGGACCCTGGATTCACTCTGCGGGTGTACACGCACCTGATGCCGAGCAGCGAGAACCGCACGCGGAAGGCCGTAAACCACCTCTATGAACGCCCCACCGAGAGCGGTGACGGCCCAGAGACGGCCCAGGCGGCGTAGAACTACAGCCGGGCAGCGGGATACATGCAGGTCAACCACTGTGTGTGTCCCGTCCCGGGCTGAGTTCTCCAGGTACAGGCATGGTCATACCAGTGTCGCAGACATACGGAAAGGGCCCGCCGCCCTGTGGACAACGGACCCTTGACCGCCAAAACCGCAGGTCAGCCAGTTCCTACGAAGATCACGAACAGCAGCCAGACCACCGGAGCCGTCGGCAGCAGTGAGTCCAGGCGGTCCATGATTCCGCCGTGACCCGGCAGCAGCGTGCCCATGTCCTTGATGCCGAGGTCACGCTTGATCATGGACTCGCCGAGGTCACCGAGCGTCGCACTCGCCGCCACCGCGACACCGAGCAGCAGACCCTGCCACCACGTCCCGTCGTGCACCAGGAACTGCATGCACAGCGCACCCGCCACCATCGCGAAGGCGACCGCACCGGCCAGCCCTTCCCGGGTCTTCCCCGGGCTGATGCGCGGCGCGAGCTTGGTCTTGCCGAAGCGCCAGCCCACGGCGTACGCACCCGTGTCGCTGACCACCGTCAGCAGCAGGAACGTGAGCACACGCTGCGCCCCGTCCTCCGCCGTGAGCATCAGCGCGACGAACGTTGCCAGGAACGGCACGTAGAACGCGGCGAAGACGCCGGCGGTGACGTCCTTGAGGTAGCCCTCGGGCGGCTCGGTCATGCGCCAGACGAGCACCGCGAGCGCGGTGAGCGCCATGGCGATCCACGCGCCCTCGGCGCCCCTGATGTAACCGGCCACGACCATCGCCGCACCGCCGACCGCGAGCGGCACCACCGGAGCCTTGATGCCCTTGCGCTCCTCCAGCCGCGAGGTCAGCTCCCAGAGCCCGACGACCACGGCGACCGCTATCACACCGACGAAGGCGGCCTTCCAGATGAACAGCGACGCGATGATCACCGCGCCGAGCCCTGCGCCCACCCCTATGGCGGCACGCAGGTCACGGCCCGCACGCTTCCTCTGCGGGCGCTGTGGCGGGGTGGGCATGGGCTCCTCGGGCACGATGGGCATGGGGCGAGTCTGATCGGCCCCGTGCGCATCGTGGGCGGGACCCGCCGGGACGGGCCCCGGGTCGGAGGGTCCCCACGCACCGGCGTAGTCGCTCCGGGGTGGGGCCCCCCAGGAAGAGTCGTTCATCAGACCTCGAGCAGCTCGGCTTCCTTGTGCTTGAGCAGCTCGTCCACCTGCGCGGCGTACTTCGCGGTGGTGTCGTCGAGCTCCTTCTCCGCACGGCGGACCTCGTCCTCGCCGGACTCCTTGTCCTTGACGAGCTTGTCGAGGGTCTCCTTGGCCTTGCGGCGGACGGAGCGGATCGAGATCTTGGAGTCCTCGGCCTTGGTCTTGGCGACCTTGATGTACTCCTTGCGGCGGTCCTGCGTCAGCTCGGGGAACGTCACCCGGATGATGTTGCCGTCGTTGCTCGGGTTGACGCCGAGGTCGGAGTCCCGGATCGCCTGCTCGATGTTGCGCAGCGCGGTCTTGTCGAACGGCGTCACGATGGCCATCCGCGCCTCGGGAACCGAGAAGGAGGCCAGCTGGTTGATGGGCGTCAACGCGCCGTAATAGTCGGCCACGATCTTGTTGAACATCGCCGGGTGCGCACGGCCGGTGCGGATCGCGGCGAAGTCCTCCTTGGCGACCACGACGGCCTTCTCCATTTTCTCCTCGGCCTCGAGGAGGATTTCTTCGATCACCACTGCTCCTGCATGTCTTGAGTGGGCCCGGAACTCAGCATTCAGGCCCGGAGTAACCCGCGTCTAGTCCTGCACGGTGTCCGACCGGCAGGGCTTTGTCTATCCCCTCATAGGGGCGTCACCCGGATCAGGTCCGGGTGCCCTGCGCACTCACGAGGGTGCCGATCTTCTCACCCTTGACGGCGCGCGCGATATTGCCCTCGGCGAGCAGCTCGAAGACAAGGATCGGAAGCGCGTTGTCGCGGCAGAGGGTAATGGCAGTGGCGTCGGCGACCTTGAGGTCGCGGGAGAGCACCTCGCCGTACTCCAGCGCGTCGAACTTCACCGCGTCCGGGTTCTTCTTGGGGTCGGAGTCGTAGACCCCGTCCACGCCGTTCTTGCCCATGAGCAGGGCTTCGGCGTCGATCTCCAGGGCGCGCTGTGCCGCGGTGGTGTCCGTCGAGAAGTAGGGCATGCCCATACCGGCGCCGAAGATGACGACGCGGCCCTTCTCCAGGTGGCGTACGGCGCGCAGCGGGATGTACGGCTCCGCGACCTGGCCCATGGTGATGGCGGTCTGGACGCGGGAGTCGATGCCTTCCTTCTCCAGGAAGTCCTGGAGGGCGAGGCAGTTCATGACCGTACCGAGCATGCCCATGTAGTCGGAGCGCGCCCGGTCCATGCCGCGCTGCTGGAGCTCCGCGCCACGGAAGAAGTTGCCGCCGCCGATGACGACGGCGATCTCGGCACCGTCGCGTACGACCGCTGCGATCTCTCGCGCCATGGCGTGCACGACGTCGGGGTCGACGCCGAGCCCCCCACCGCCGGCGAACGCCTCGCCGGACAGCTTCAGCATGAAGCGGCCGCTCTTCTTGCCGTTGTCGATCTTGTCGTCGGCAGACTGTTTGGCGTCCGCGCCCTGTTTCATGGAGATCTCCTCGTGCACATACGAAGAAGGCCATTGCCGGTGGGTCCTTGCGGTTCCCTCTGCGGCAATGGCCTCCTCGTCAGATCTGCGGTCGTCCGGCGCGCACGCGGACGACTGCGTCAGACCCTATCGGGGTCTTAGGTCGATCGCGTACGGACTCAGCCGCCGACGCGGATGCGCGAGAAGCGCTTCAGCGTGACGCCGGCCTCGTCCAGAACCTTCTGGACGGACTTCTTGTTGTCCTTGGCGAACGGCTGCTCCAGCACGACGACGTCCTTGAAGAAGCCGTTGACACGGCCTTCGACGATCTTCGGCAGAGCCGCCTCGGGCTTGCCCTCCTCGCGGGAGGTGGCCTCGGCGACACGACGCTCGTTCTCGACCGTCTCGGCCGGGACCTCGTCGCGGTTCAGGTACTTCGGCGAGAACGCGGTGATGTGCTGAGCAACATCCTTCGCGATCGCTGCGGACTCGTCGGTCGCCTTGTCCAGCTCGACCAGGACGCCGACCTGCGGCGGGAGGTCGGGCATGGTGCGGTGCATGTACGCAGCGACGTAACCGCCGGTGAACTGCGCGAAGCGGTCCAGGACGATCTTCTCGCCGAGGTTGGCGTTGGCCTCGTCGACGTACGCCTGGACGGTCTTGCCGGGCTCGATCTCGGACGCGAGCAGCGTCTCGACATCGGCCGGGGACGTCTTCGCGACGTGGGCGGCGAGCGTGTTGGCGACGGCCTGGAACTTGTCACCCTTGGCGACGAAGTCCGTCTCGCACTTCAGCTCGAGCAGGACGCCGGAGGTCTTGTCCTCGGAGATGAGGGAGACGACGGCACCGTTCTCGGCAGAACGGCCTTCGCGCTTGGCGACGCCCTTCTGACCCTTGATACGAAGGGCCTCTACGGCCTTGTCGACGTTGCCGTCGGCCTCGTCGAGCGCCTTCTTGCAGTCCATCATGCCGGCGCCGGTGAGCTCGCGGAGCTTCTTGACGTCCGCGGCGGTGTAGTTCGCCATGATCTGTGAATCTCTCTCGAAGTCGAAGCGAAGATCTACGGGTGGCGGCGGGGGCGGGCGCTCGTCGCGCCCTCCCCCGCCGTCTTCAACCGTGACGGGTGTCAGGCCTGCTCGGCCTCGGCGGCCGGGGCAGCGGCCTCGGCCGGAGCGGCCTCGTCGGCCTTCTCGGCGTCGGCGACCTTCTCGGTCTCGGCGGAGGTCTGCACCTCGGCGTCGGCGGCCGGGGCGGCCTCCTCAGCCTTCTTGTCGCCCTCGAGCAGGTCGCGCTCCCACTCGGCGAGCGGCTCGGCGGCGGCCTTCTCGCCCGGCTTCTGGTCGCCGGTCGCAGCGCCGGAACGGGCGATGAGGCCCTCGGCGACGGCGTCGGCGATCACACGGGTGAGCAGCGTGACGGAGCGGATCGCGTCGTCGTTGCCCGGGATCTTGTAGTCGACCTCGTCGGGGTCGCAGTTGGTGTCGAGGATGGCGACGACCGGGATGTGGAGCTTGCGCGCCTCACCGACGGCGATGTGCTCCTTCTTGGTGTCGACGATCCAGACGGCGCTGGGAACCTTCGACATCTCGCGGATACCACCGAGGGTCTTCTCCAGCTTGGTCTTCTCGCGCGAGAGGACCAGGAGCTCCTTCTTGGTGAGGCCGGACGCGGCCACATCCTCGAAGTCGATCGCCTCAAGCTCCTTCAGACGCTGAAGGCGCTTGTAGACGGTGGAGAAGTTGGTCAGCATGCCGCCGAGCCAACGCTGGTTGACGTACGGCATACCAACGCGCGTCGCCTGCTCGGCGATGGCCTCCTGGGCCTGCTTCTTGGTACCGACGAACATGATGGAGCCGCCGTGGGCAACAGTCTGCTTGACGAACTCGTAGGCGCGGTCGATGTACGACAGCGACTGGAGAAGGTCGATGATGTAGATGCCGTTGCGCTCCGTGAAGATGAAACGCTTCATCTTCGGATTCCAACGACGGGTCTGGTGACCGAAGTGGACGCCGCTTTCCAGCAGCTCCCGCATCGTGACGACGGCCATGGCCGTACTCCTTGAGTTACTCGGTTGCCGCGACCGCAGGATTGCTGCCGCGCCTGACGCCCCGGTGCGCCGTGCCCACAAGGGACCGAGCGGCGCGGCCACCGATTGCGAAGTGACTGGTGGCGGGGCGTGCGAAGTCGACCCGGTGACCCGGATCGCCACAAGAAGTGTACGGGACCTGGGCAGTGCCGGGTGACGGCGCTGTCCACAACCGGTCGGTGGTCCACAGATACGGACCATGATCCCCAAGAATCCGTCCGTCGCGCCACGGTTTCCCCATGCGACGAACGACTGTGCTGGTGCCGATGATCGTGGCCGCGCTGCTCGGCCTGCTCCTGCCCACTGCCCTGTGCGTCCCGACGGCAGCCGCTGCCGGAATCCCGGACGGGGCCTGGCCCGTGGGCGACCGGCCGCCGGTCGTACGGGGCTGGGAGCCGCCCCCGTCTGCGTACGCCCCGGGGCACCGGGGCGTGGATCTGGCTGCCGCCCGGGGTGACGCCGTACGGGCGGCGGCCTCCGGCCGGGTCTCCTTCGCGGGCCAGGTCGCGGGACGCGGGACGCTGTCCATTGCCCTGGCCGGTACGGGGGAACCGCCTCTGCGGACGACGTACGAACCGGTGCGGGCGCTGGTCGCGAAGGGGGACGAGGTCAGAGCCGGGCAGGTCGTGGCTGTACTGGAGGGCGGCCGGTCCCACTGCGCTGCGGGCTGTCTGCACTGGGGACTGCGCAGAGGCGCGGTCTACCTCGATCCGCTGACGCTGCTCCCACCCGACCTGCTGCACCGGAGCCCGCCGCGCCTGCTTCCGGTGTTCGGCGTCCCGGCGGGGCCGCCACCTGCCGCACCCTCCGCCGCCGCCGTATCTGCTGCGCCTGATGCGGCGGGTACGGGCGACGGTCTCCACGCGGCGGGCCTGGCGCTGGCAGCGCTGTGGGCCCATCGCAGGACGAGGCGCGGTGGCCGAAGGGGACGGGCCGGATCAGCCCTGGACGCCGTGCAGTGCCATCGCTACCGCCGAGTCCGCGATCACGTCCGGCGCTTCGGCCGCACCGAGCTCGATGCGCCGGACCGCCGCGTCGACCACACCTTGCAGCATCATCGCCGCGAGCCTGGGCTGTTCATGGCCCAGTTCGCCGAGCGCCTCGACGATCATCGTGACCAGACCGCCGTGGGCGGCGCGGATCTTCTCGCGCGCACCGGCGTCGAGCTCGCTCGCGGAGATCGCGACAACGGCGCGGTGCCGCCGGTCGCCGACCAGCAGCAGTTGCGCGCGTACATACGCCTCGACCTTGCCTGCCGGGGTGTCCGCCCGGTCCATCGCGCTCTCGACCTCGGCCGCCCAGACGGGGAAGTCGACGGCGCACAGCTCTTCGACGACGGCGGCGCGCGATCGGAAGTACTCATACACGGACGACCGGGCGAGGCCTGTGCGCTCAGCGAGGGCGGGGAAGGTCAGCGCCTCCGTACCGCCTTCGGACAGCAGGGAGCGGGCGGCGTCCAGCAGGGCGCCGCGCTGCATCGTCCGGTGCTCGGCCACCGAGGCCGCTCGAATCCTTGGCACGGTCCTACTGTACGGATGAGGCGCCGTTATGACGACGTGATGTGGAAGGCAGGCACGATTCGGGACGGCCTCAGCGGCCGGCGTCGGCCAGCTTGGCCCGCAGCTGGAGCACCGACTTGGTGTGGATCTGGCTGACCCGGCTCTCCGTCACACCCAGCACATTGCCGATCTCGGCGAGAGTGAGGCCTTCGTAGTAGTAGAGCGTGACCACGGTCTTCTCCCGGTCGGGGAGAGTGTTGATGGCGCGGGCGAGCAGCCTTCGCAGCTCCCGGTCCTCGGCGACCTCGACCGGGTCGTCGGCGGCGGTGTCCTCCAGGGTGTCCATGAGGCTCAGCCGGTCGCCGCCCTCGCCCCCGGCGTGCAGCAGCTCTTCGAGGGCGACCACGTTCGCCAGGGACAACTGGCTGAAAACTGCGTGCAGTTCCTCCAGGACGATGCCCATCTCCGAGGCGACTTCGCTCTCGGACGGCGTACGGCGCAGCTGCGCCTCCAGCGTCGCGTAGGCACGCTCGACGGCCTTGGCCTTCTGCCGCACCGAGCGCGGGATCCAGTCCAGGGCACGCAGCTCGTCGATCATCGCGCCGCGGATGCGCGTGATCGCGTACGTCTCGAACTTGATGGACCGCTCGATGTCGAACTTCTCAATGGCGTCGATGAGCCCGAAGACCCCGGAGGAGACGAAGTCGGCCTGTTCGACATTGGGCGGCAACCCGACGCTCACCCGACCGGCGACGTACTTCACCAGCGGCGAGTAGTGCAGGATCAGCTGCTCCCGCAGCCGCTCGTCGCCCGTGGCCTTGTACGAACGCCACAACTCGTCGAGCGACGAGGGTGCGGCGGGCCGCACACTGCCGCGGGCGGCGTGTGGCACTGCCGCGCGGTCAGACCCGGAGGTGTGCTGGGGCATGCGTTGCCTTGAGCCGTTCTGCTGTGACGTGCGGGGAATCGTGCATCTGGGCGGGAAACCTCGTGAGCGTAGCGTGACTGGAGCGTCGCAGTCCGCGCAGGATATGGGATTGCCCCCTTCCAGATGAACGCCCTGGGGCACATCCCACCGCCGGGGCCGTCACCGCGCGGGACAGCCCCGGAGGGGATGCCGGGCGGGCTGTGGAAGTCATCGCCATCACCCTTTCACCCGAATGCCGCTGGTCAAGTACCGCCTCGCCGCGCGTCGGCAGGGCGCCCGGCGCCGGGGGTCAACTGCCAGCCGTCACCCTCCCGTTCAACGAACCCCAAGGAGTGCAGTTCGTACAACTTGCCGAGCGCGTCGTCAGGTGTCGTCCCCGCGCCGCGAGCGACGCGGCGCGCGTTGACGCGCCCCCTCGCCGGCAGTGCCTCGAGCACCTGCGCGGCCACCGGGTCGAGCAGGTCCTTGGGCAGTACGGGCCCCCGGCGCGCCGGGGCCAGATCGCCGATGTCCCCGACCAGCTCCGCGACTTCCGCGGCGTCGGTGACCAGGACACCCTCACCCCTCAGAAGTTCATGCACGCCCGCCGAGAGCCCGCTGGTGACGGGGCCCGGCACGCCCATCGTGAAGCGTCCGAGCTTTTGCGCACTGCGGGCGGTGACCAGCGACCCGCTGCGGTACTCCGCCTCGACCACGACGGTGCCCCTGGTGAGAGCGGCGATCACCCGGTTCCTGAGGATGAACCGGCTGGGGGTGGGATGGCCGCCCGGTGGCAACTCTCCGATGACCAGCCCCTGTTCCGCGATACGTCCGATCAACTCGGCGTGCCCGCGCGGATAGACGACGTCAACGCCGCAGGCCAGCACCGCCACGGTGGCCCCGCCCGCCCCCAGCACCCCGCGATGGGCGGCGCCGTCGATCCCGAACGCGGCCCCCGACACAACGACCCAGCCGCGCTCCGCGAGCCCGGCGCCCAGGGACGCCGCCATGTGCGCCCCGTACGACGTGCATGCCCTGGCCCCGACGACGGCCACGGACCGCAGCGCCCACATCCGCAGATTCGGCCGCCCGCGCACCCACAGCCCGACCGGCCTGCCGTCGCCCAGGTCGTCGAGCTGCCCGGGCCACTCCTGATCGCCGGGGCAGACGAAGCGCCCCCCGACCGCAGCCACGGCGGCCAGGTCCCGCGCGGGATCGGCGGCCGCCGCCCGTATCCGGTAGCCGGCCAGCCGCTTCTCCGTTACGCCGGTCAAGGTCCGGGCCGCCTCGTCGGGGTCGGCCGAGGTGAGCCTGCGCATCAGTTCCACGCCGCCGCACTCGCGCAGCCATCGGCCGCCCACTTCGTCCCCCGGCTCCATGACCCGGGTCAGTGCGGCCCTGGCCAGCCGCTCGTGCTCCCGCGCTTCCCCGTTCACCGCACGCCTCCCCAGCCGCGCGGCGCGGACGCAAATGCCCCTTGCCTCATGACCCAGCACCTCATGGCACGGCGCTTCATGGCCCGGCGCTTCATGGCCGGGCTCCGATCAGTGCCGGTGCGCCTCGGGCGATGCCGGTGCGGAGCTCAAGGGCCAGGTCGACGTGGCGGGCGTCGGGCCGGTCGCGGCCGGCCAGGTCCGCGACGGTCCAGGCCACGCGCAGCACCCGGTCGAGGCCGCGGGCCGTCAGCAGCCCCCGTTCCATGTCCCGCTCGGCGGCGCCGAGGGCTCCGGGCGCGGGCTGCCAGCGAGTACGCAGCTCATGGCCCGGCACTTCGCTGTTCGTCGTCCACGGGGTTCCTTCCAGCCGCGCCGCCGCCCGCTCCCTCGCTTCCCGCACGCGTCCCGCGACCGCCGCCGTCGACTCGCCGCGCCCGCCCTGCCCCAAAAGGTCGGCGCGCTGCACCGGTTCGACCCCGACCCGCAGGTCCACCCGGTCCAGCAGTGGCCCGGAGAGCCGCGCCTGGTACCTGCGGATCGCCGACGGCGGGCATTCGCACCCCGCGCCGTGCAGCGTGTGCCGTCCGCACGGACACGGATTGGCCGCCAGAACCATCAGGAACCGCGCGGGCAGCCGCACCACCCCCGCACTGCGCGCCACCACCACATATCCCGACTCAAGAGGCTGCCGGAGCGAGTCCAGGGCCCGCCCGCTGAACTCGGGCGCCTCGTCCAGAAAGAGAATCCCGCGATGCGCGAGCGAAACGGCCCCCGGCCTAGGCAGCCCGTTACCCCCGCCCACCAGTGACTGCATCGTCGCCGAGTGGTGCGGTGCGCAGTACGGCGCGGTCCTGACCAGTGGCTCGCCCGGCGGCAGGATGCCTGCCACCGAGTGCACCGCCGTGACCTCCAGCGACTCCTGCCTGGTCAGCGGCGGCAGGATCGCGGGCATCCGCTCGGCCAGCATCGTCTTCCCGGCCCCTGGCGGGCCGTGCAGCAGAAGATGGTGGTTGCCGGCCGCCGCGACCTCCAGGGCCGTCCGAGCCGCCTGCTGCCCCGCGACATCCGCGAGGTCCGGCCCGTCACCCTCACCTCCGCGGTCACCGACGGCCAGCCCGGTGCCCGCCCCGGCACCCGGCAGCATGAGCCCGGAGAGCATGGCGTCGGGCCGGCCCTCCCCCGCCCGCTCCTCGTCCGGCACCTCGGAACCCGTCAGCACAGCGATGAGCTGCCGCAGACTCCGTACGCCCAGGATCGACACCCCGGGCACCAGGGCGGCCTCCGCCGCCGTCTGTTCCGGTACGACGACCTGGCTGTACCCGGCTTCGGCCGCGGCCAGGACAGCGGGCAGGATCCCCCGGACCGGCCGGACCCTGCCGTCGAGTCCCAGCTCCCCGATCATCACCAGGTCGGCGATCGCCTTGGGGTCAATACGCTCCGCCGCCCCAAGGACAGCCACGGCGACTGCAAGATCAAAACCGCTGCCGCTTTTGGGTACGGAGGCCGGGCTGAGCCCCACAGTGAGCTTTTTCTGCGGCCAGTCCGCGCCGGAGTTCACCACCGCCGCCCGCACCCGGTCCCGGCTCTCGATCAGGCTCTTGTCGGGCAGCCCCACCAGCGCGAAAGTGGCCACTCCCGGCTCCAGATCGGCCTGGACCTCCACCACCACACCCTCGACGCCGACCAGCGCCACCGAGCACGTACGCGCGAACCCCATCACGCCACCCCCCGCGCATGCTCGACGACGGGCGCCCCGCGCCGGGGCAGCACCACCCCTACGAGGTCGATACGCACCCCGCCCGGCGGCGGCCCGCCATGTTCGTGCACCCAGCGCTCGGCGAGGCGGCGCAGCCGCTCGGCCTTGATGGACCTGACCGCCTGCATCGGGTGCTCGAACGGTCCCGCTCTGCGGGTCTTGACCTCGCAGATGACCAGCGCGTCGCCGTCCCTGGCGACGATGTCGATCTCCCCTGCGCGGCAGCGCCAGTTGCGCTCCAGGACGGTCATGCCGCCCTCGGTGAGCCTGCGTGCCGCCAGCTCCTCGCCGTACCGGCCGAGTGCTCCTGTTGCGTTCTTCGCGTTCATCCGGTTCCACCTCCGGAACCGAATGTGCCGCGAACCCCGTCAGCTAGTGGATCTTGGTGGACAACGCGTCAGTTGTGGAAAACTCAGCCACCCGGAAGTTCGAGATCGCTCTTGTTGAGCTCCTCGATATTCACGTCCTTGAACGTGAGGACCCGCACCTGCTTGACGAATCTGGCCGGCCGGTACATGTCCCAGACCCAGGCGTCCGCCATGGAGACTTCGAAGAAAACCTCGCCCTGTACCGAGTGCACCTGCATCTCGTAGTCGTTGGTGAGGTAGAAACGCCGCTCGGTCTCGATCACGTATTTGAACAGACCGACGACATCGCGGTACTCCCGGTAGAGCTTCAGCTCCATCTCGGTCTCGTACTTCTCGAGGTCCTCGGCGCTCATGGCATGTTCCCCTTCAGCCTTGCGTCCCCCTATTGTGCGCCAGCCCCGTGCGCCCCTATGCGACTTCCGGGGCCAAGACAATCGGCGTACTCGGAGGACCCTCGTCGAGCAGCGTACGCAGCAGCCCGGCGAGCTTGATGGGGTACACCGTCTCACGCGTCGCGGACAGTTCGGCGGAGGTCCACCACCTCAGCCCCGCAACGCTCCGCTGCTCCAGGCCGGTGAGTCCGTCCATGAAGGTCTCGGTCTGTGCGGTGCGGCCCAGGTAGAACCATTCGTCCTGTTCCCAGCGCCGCCCGTCGAACAGGAACGAGCAGGTCCGCTGCCAGACCACAGGCCCGAGCTCGACCTCTGTGATTCCCGTCTCCTCGGCGAGCTCGCGCAGCGCGGCCTGCTCCCGCGTCTCGTCGCCCTCAAGGCCGCCACCCGGGGTGAACCACCAGGTGAGCGCCGGCTCGTCCGGCTCGTACCCGTGCATCAGCAGGACGCGGTCGTCCGGGTCGAGCAGGATCACCCGCGCGACCTTCCGCAGCGGCGCTCCCCCGGTCACCTCGCCTGTCACGGCACTCGTCACGTCTCCCGTCGTACCACCGGTCACGTCACCCGTCGTACCACGAGTCACGTCACCGTCCACCCGTGCTCACCTTCCTGCGCCTGACCCGCTGCGCGACCGGCCCGTACGCCGCTCCACCGAAGATCAGCACCACGCCCGCCACCACCGAGCCCAGTACCAGAGCGACCGGTCCCGGAGCCGAGACCCCGCCCGGCAGCGCCGCGAAGGTCCCCGGCCGGTCGATCATCCCGCCCAGCGGCCAGGCGACGGCGTCCACGCGCGCGTCCACCTTGCCCACCGGAACCGTTCCCTTTGCCGCATCCGCGATGTGCCCCCGCGAGTCCACCGACGTACGCCGCTCGTCACCGAGCAGGAAGAGGTGGCCCTCGGGCACCTCGGACGTGAAGGGAGTGGTCGACGCCGGCTCCCCGTCCTGCAGATACGGTTCTTCGATGGGCTTGCCGTTGAGGGTGAGCCGGTCCTGCTTGTCACAGCAGACGATCTTGTCGCCGCCGATCGCGACCACGCGCTTGACCATCGGCAGATTGCCCCACACCGCGTCGGTGAAGACGACGACGTCTCCGCGCCGCACCTGGCTGCCGTCAATTCGCTGCGCGAGCACCCGGTCCCCCGCCTTGATCGACGGGGTCATCGAATCGGTGGGCACGGTGTACGGCTTGTACTCCACCGCTCCCCAGGCGAAGCCGCCGAGGAAGAGCACACAGCCGACGGCCACGGCCAGCCCGGACAATGCGTTGCCGAGCCGACCGCGGCCGTCTTCTGTACGTCCTGTTCCGCTCATCGCAGCGTCCCCCACCTCGGAGATCGATAAATCGCTGGTCCGAGCGGCACCCTACCCGGCGGTACGCCCGCCGGTCAGCCTTCGCCTGCGCCAGATCACCAGCGGCACCGCGCCCGCGAGCCCCAGCGCCCCCGGTGCGGCGGACGTCGCCACCGCAGCGGCGTTCAGCCCTGCCTGGTCGAAGGTGTCGGGAACCGGCAGCGTCGACCAGCGGTCGAGCGGCCACGCCACCACGACGGCCCGCCCGACGACCTCGTCGTTCGAGACGGTGCCCTCGCCCGGCAGCTCCTGGTGGTAGCGGGAGTCCAGGGAGTTCTGGCGGTGGTCGCCCATGACCCAGATCCGGCCGTCCGGCACCTTGAGCGGACCGAACGGCTCGTCGTTGCACGGGGTGTCACCGGGGAAGATGTACGACTTCTCGTCGAGCGCCTTGCCGTTGACCGTGACCGGGCCGTTCTTCTTGCACTCGACGGTGTCCCCGCCGACCGCGATGACCCGCTTGATCAGGTCCTTCTCCTCGGCGGACGGCATCAGGCCGATGAAGCTGAGGAACTTCTGCACGACGTTCGGGTCCGGCGTCACGGTGTTCTCCAGCCAGCCGCCCGGATCGTGGAACACCACGACCTCGCCGCGCTCGGGCTCCGAGCCGAACCACGGCGTCAGCTTGTCCACCAGCACCCGGTCGCCCCGCTGCAGCGTGTTCTGCATCGAGTCGGACGGGATGGAGAACGCCTGCACCAGGAACGTCTTGATCAGCAGCGCGAGCAGCAGCGCGATGCCGATCAGCAGCGGCAGTTCCTTCCAGAACGAACGCGGCTTCTTCCCACCGGCGTCGGCCTCTCCAGCACTGCTGTCACCGCCACTGCCGTCGCTGTTCTCGCCGTTGCTGCTGTTCTCCACGTTCCGCACGTCATCTTTCACGGCTGCGGGTGACTCCGGTCGTTCCTCGGGCTCGTTGCGTTCGGATCGTGCGCCGACCGCCAAATCCCCCACATCCACTCCTCACTCCGTGCCATGGCCCGCGCCAGAGCTGACGCAGACCCACCACTCCCATAACGAGCGGGAGTTCCGCAGGGGTCGGGAGCCGGATCATCGCGTTCGGATCCTGGGACGACACCCTATTCGACGGGCCGGGCGCCGCCGTCGCCCCGCCGCGCGGATCAGGGACCGTTGCGTACGTATCGGGCTCCTCCAGCTTCCGCCAGTGGCTGAACGGCCACGCGATGACGACGGCTCGCCCGACGACCTCGTCCTCCGAGACGGTGCCCTCGAACTTCTCGTCCAGGTGGAAACGGGAGTCGGCCGAATTCGACCGGTGGTCTCCCATCACAAAGAGCCGCCCGGCAGGCACCTTCACATCGAATTCCAGCTTCGACGGACGGTCGCCCGGATTCAGATACGGCTCCGCGAGCGGTACGCCGTTGACCGTGACCCGGCCGTCCTTGTCGCAGCACTTCACGGTGTCGCCACCGACCGCGACGACCCGCTTGATCAGGTCCTGCTCGTCCTCGGACGGCAGCAGTCCGATGAACGTGAGGCCTTCCTTGATCTGCTTGACGACCACAGGGTCGTCCTTGACGCTGGTGTTCTCGTCCTGCAGCCAGCCGCCCGGGTCCTTGAAGACCACCACGTCACCGCGCTGCGGCCGCGATCCGAACCACGGCGTCAGCTTGTCCACCAGCACCCGGTCGCCGATACGGATCGTCTGCTCCATCGAGCCCGACGGGATCACGAAGGCCTGCACCAGGAAGGTCTTGAGCACCAGGGCGATGAGCAGCGCCACGGTTATGAGGATCGGTATCTCTTTTACGGCCGACCTGCGCCGCCGCCGCTTCACTCTGCGCGCCAGCTTCCGCCGGTCAGCCCGGCCCGGCAGCGCCGGCCCGCTCGTGGGGCGCGTACCCGTGGGCAGCCGGGTGTCCGCACGGTGGCTCGCCCGTGCCCGTCCGCGGTTACCCATGGGACCCGACCGGCCCCGGCGCGGTGACGCGCCCGAACGCGTCGGGCCGCTCCAGTGACGACCAGCGGCCCACCGGCCAGCCGATCCAGTCCGCCCGCCCGACGACCTTCCCGACGGGCACCATGCCACCGCCGGGCTCCCCCAGGTGATCGCGGGAGTCACGGGAGTGCGACCTGTGGTCGCCCATGACCCACAGCGTGCCCTGAGAAACGACGATGTCGAACGGGACTCGTGACGGGGCATCGCCCGGATACAGGTACGTCTCGTCGACCGGCCGGCCGTTCACCTCGACCCTCCCCCGCTTGTCGCAGCACACGACGCGGTCGCCCCCCACGCCCACCACGCGCTTGATGTAGTCGGTCTCGGCGGGCTCGGCCAGTCCAACGGCCGCGGCCGCCCACCGCACCAGCCCAGTGACCGGATTACCGGCGGGCTCCTCGCGTACGAAGGACCCTGTGCCGTCGAAGACGACAACATCACCGCGCTGCGGCACGGAATCGAAACGGTACGCCAACTTGTTGACGAGCACCCGGTCCCCGACCCGGAGCGTGGGCTCCATCGAGCCGCTGGGGATCAGGAAGGGCTGCATCACGAAGGTGCTGAACAGCAGCAGAAAAGCCGCGCACGCAGTGCCGAGCAGAGCCGGCCTGCGCCACGGGGCGTCGAGAAAACGCGCGGAGCGCGACCCCTCTCCCTCCCCTGTATCAGGGTCGGAAGAGCGGTCGCGCTCCGTGACGTGTGCTTCGGTGTCCATCGGGACGTGAGCCTATCCGGCCGGTCCCGGGCGCCGAATGCGCGATCAGTTGTCGCGCTTCTCCTTGATCTTCGCGGCCTTGCCGCGCAGCTCACGGAGGAAGTACAGCTTCGCGCGACGGACGTCACCGCGGGAGATGAGCTCGATCTTCTCGAAGATCGGGCTGTGCACCGGGAAGGTGCGCTCGACGCCGACGGAGAAGGAGACCTTGCGGACCGTGAAGGTCTCGCGGACGCCCGCGCCCTGGCGGCGGATGACTACGCCCTTGAACTGCTGCACACGGGAGCGGTTGCCCTCGATGACGCGAACGTGGACGTTCACGGTGTCACCGGGACGGAAGGCGGGGACGTCGGTGCGCAGCGATGCGGCGTCGACAGAGTCGAGCAGGTTGGACATGTTGGTCTGCTTCCTCGCCGATGCCACAGGTCATCGGCGGAACGTTAAGAGAGAATTCGGGGTGCTGTCCGCGTCGGGCGGGCGTCGTTCCCCCTGTGGCAGGGGCGCACGCCGGACGTACAGCAGCGGCCTATTCTTCCACGGCCTCGGGGTTACGCCCAAATCGGCCGTCGGGTCCCGGCCGCCAGCCGAGGATGCTGAGCATCTCGCGGTCCTTCTTGTCGAAGGCGGCGGGATCGCATCGCTCGATCAGGTCCGGCCTGTTGGCGGTCGTACGGCGGAACGCCTCGTCCCGCCGCCACCGCGCGATCTTCCCGTGGTGCCCGCTGAGCAGGACGTCCGGGATGCCGCGGCCGCGCCACTCGGGCGGCTTGGTGTAGACGGGGCCTTCGAGGAGGTTGGCCATCGCGCCGGGCGCGAAGGAGTCGTCGCGGTGCGATTCGACGTTGCCGAGCACACCGGGCAGCAGCCGGGCCACGGCCTCCGTGACGACCAGTACGGCGGCCTCGCCGCCCGCCAGGACGTAGTCCCCGATGGACACCTCGTACACGGGCATCCGGGTGGCGTACTCGTCGATGACGCGGCGGTCGATGCCTTCGTACCTGGCAGGCGTGAAGACCAGCCAGGGGCGCTCGGACAGCTCGACCGCGAGTTCCTGAGTGAAAGGGCGGCCGCTGGGCGTGGGCACGACCAGGACGGGGCCGTGTGCGTCGCTCTCGTAGCCGTCCGCTATGACGTCGTCGAGGGCGGCGCCCCACGGCTCGGTCTTCATGACCATGCCGGGCCCGCCGCCGTAGGGGGTGTCGTCGACCGTGTTGTGCCGGTCGTACGTCCAGTCCCTGAGGTTGTGCACCTGGACGTCGAGCTGCCCGCGCGCGCGGGCCTTGCCGACGAGTGAAACGTTCAGCGGTTCCAGGTACTCGGGGAAGATCGTGACGACATCGAGCCTCATGCGTCGTCGCCCTCGTCCCTCGACGACACGACCTCCGCCTCGCTGTCGTCGATCAGGCCGGGCGGCGGCGTGATGACGGCGCGCTGCTCCTCGAGATCGATCTCGGCGACGATCTCCTCGACGAAGGGGATCATCACCTCACTGCCGTCGGGCCGCTTCACGATGAACAGGTCCTGCGAGGGCAGGTGGGTGATCTCGGCGATCCGGCCGATCTCGGTGCCGTCGGCCAGGACGACGTCGAGGTCCATCAGCTGGTGGTCGTAGAACTCCTCGGGGTCCTCCGGGGTGTCCTGCGGGTCGACCTCGGCGATGAGGAGCGTATTGCGCAGCGCCTCGGCGGCCGTACGGTCCTTGACGCCCTCGAAGCGCAGCAGGAGCCGGCCGCTGTGCACCCGGCCGGTCTCGATGGTCAGCGGCCCGGCGGAGGCGGGGTCGGTGGCGAGTACGGCGCCGGGCCCGAGCCGCAGCTCCGGCTCGTCCGTACGTACCTCAACGGTGACCTCGCCCTTGATCCCGTGGGCGCGGCCGATCCGCGCGACTACGAGCTGCACGTGAACTTCTCCTGTCGTGTGCCTTCGGCATCACTTCGTATACGACTACGGGCCGGGAAGGGCCCTGGAGCCCTCCCCGGCCCGAGCCGGCGTATCTAGGTAAAACAACCAACTTGTCAGCGAACCTGATCCACGTCGACGAGGTCGACCCGGATGCCACGGCCGCCGATGGCGCCCACGACGGTACGCAGTGCGCGTGCGGTGCGGCCGTTGCGGCCGATCACCTTGCCGAGGTCGTCGGGGTGGACCCGGACCTCGAGCACGCGACCACGGCGCAGGGTGCGCGATGCCACCTGCACATCATCGGGGTTGTCGACGATGCCCTTCACGAGGTGCTCGAGAGCCTCCTCGAGCATGCTCAGGCCTCGGTCGACTCGGTGGACGCGACCTCAGCCTCGTCCGCCTTCTTGTCGGCCTTCTTCGCCTTCTGGGTGATCGCCTCGCCCTTGGACTCGTCGCCACCCTCGAGGCCCTTGGCGAACGCGTCGAACGCGGCACGCTTGTCGGCCTTCGGCTCCGGCTGGAGCAGCGGGGCCGGGGCCGGAAGGCCCTTGTGCGCCTGCCAGTCGCCGGTGAGCTTCAGGATGGCCATGACCGGCTCGGTCGGCTGGGCGCCGACGGACAGCCAGTACTGCGCACGCTCCGAGTTGACCTCGATGCGCGACGGGTTCTGCACCGGGTGGTACAGACCGATCTCCTCGATGGCCCGGCCGTCACGGCGGGTACGGGAGTCGGCGACGACGATGCGGTAGTGAGGCGAACGGATCTTGCCCAGACGCTTCAGCTTGATCTTGACTGCCACTGGAGTGGTGTCTCCTGGTCTTGACGTGGTTGGGCACAACGAAGATGCCACGTGGGGTTGCGGTACTCGGGTGCCCGATGGACGCGTCAGCCGGAGGCGAGAGGGTTCCTATGCGGCTGTCGAGTACAGCTAGCCATTGTGCCACACACCTAGGGCGCGGCATCACCCGACCAGCACCGCTCGCACGGGGGTGGGGAGCGGTGTCGAGGGAACGGTCAGCTCGCTGCGGCCACCACTTCCGGGATACGGAACGGCTTGCCGCAGCCACCGCACACAATCGGGGCCTGGGCCAGGACCGACGGGACGACCCGGACATTGCGTCCACAGTCGCAGACCGCCTTGACCCGCACCCCGCCGCCGGACGAGCCGTGCCGGGCGGCAGGCCCGCGGAAGCTCCGCTTGGTGTCGGCGGCGGTGGCGACCGTGTGGGCCTTGAGGGCCCGCTGCAGCCGCTCGATCGTCGGCCGGTAGCGCCGCTTCGCCTCGGGGTTGAGCAGGACCAGCGAGAAGCCACTGCTGGGGTGCGGCTCCTCCGGATGGTCGAGGCCCATCTCCTCGGCGATCGCGAGGAATCTGCGGTTGTGGTAGCGGCCGGCGCGCGAGGTGTCACGGACACCCCGCGCGGCGGCGATGCCATGGACTGCCTCGTGCAGCAGTCGTTCGAAGGAGAGCTCCGCGCCGCAGGCGGACGAGGACTCTCCGATCAGGGACTCGGGCGCGGCTAGATCTGGCAGCTCGGGGTGGTACCGCTGAATGTCGGCCCACGCCTGCGCCAGCTCTGCGGCGAGAACAGGTGGTGTCGTGCTCACGTCGTGACAACGAGCCGGGGTGCCCCGGTGTTCCTATTCCGGGCCATCCCAAATAATTTGCACGTACCAGTCAGTTGCCGTTGATGCGTCCTGACGAGGGCGGGTGCGCTGATCTGCGGAGGACACGCCCAGCTCGCACCAACCCGGTACGTACCAGCGCGTACGCCCCAGCGCGTAGACAACCCCCGCACGCCGGGGCGTCAGGCGCTCCGGGGGCGCCAGTTGCGCGCCTGGCGCTGCCTAATACCCCAATTGGGTGCACGCCGCGATGGCGACAGTACCCGGGGCAGCTGGGGCATCCGGAACTGGCCCGTCAGCGGCTGCCGTGGCGGGAACGCCGCTTCGGCAGCACTCTGGATGATGGATCCACGCCGGACGCGGGGGCGCAGGGCGGGGGCACACAAGCATTGCCATACGACCTCTGGACTTGGGGGCGGATGAGCAGTTCCCTGGCTTACGGGGGGGAGCACGAGCGCACGCACACGGGGGACGTCAATCAGGACACAGAATGACCTCTCGGCGGATTGGGGCGCTTTCGATGACACCTACGCTCGTACAGCACCACCCGAACACGGCCTCCGCGCCGGCGGCGGACGCCGGTGCACGCGCTCGTGACTGGGCCGAGATTCAGGAACGGATGCTGGTGCCGCTCTACGAATCGGTGTATGAGCGGCTCGAGGTAGGCCCCGACACCCGGCTGCTCGGCCTCGGCTGCGGCTCCGGCCTCGCCCTGCTGATCGCGGCGGCGCGAGGCGCCCGCGTGACAGGCGTCGAAGCCGACACCGAACGAGTCGCGCTGGCCCGCGAGCGGCTGCTCCCGGACGCGGCCGCCCGGGGCGGCGCATCGGGGGGCGGGCCCGAGGCGTCCAGGCGCCTGTTCGCCGGAGCCACCGCGGCGGTGTGCGAGCCCAGCGCTCCGGCGTACAACCTGGTGACGGCCTTCGAGCCGCTGGGCTGCGCGGCCGGCGACTCGGAAGGAATCGCGTCGGCGCTCGAAGGCGCCGTACCGCTCGCGGAACGCGGCAGCCCCGTGGTCATCGCCGGTTGGGGCCCGCCCGAGCGCTGCGCCACCTCCTCGGTGCTGCGGGTCGCGTCCCGGCTGACCGAGACGCTGCGCGCCCCCCACAGCGGCCGCTGGCGTCCCGCGCTCAGGGACGACCTGGAGGACGTGGCCTCGCGGGCCGGGCTGAAGCCCGACGGCTCGGGGCGCGTCTCGTGCCCCTTCGGCTACGCCGACATGGAGAGCGCCGTACGCGGGCTGCTGTCGACCGGGCTGTTCGACTCGGCCGTACGGGCAACGGATCCGGCGCAGGTCGAGAAGGAACTCACCGAGGCGCTCCATCCCCATCTGCGCTCCGACGGGACGGTCTGGATGTCGAACGTCTTCCGGTACCTGATAGCGCGTACGCCGTGATCTGACCCCGTAAGCAACGTGGGCGCCCGCTCAATGAAGGAGGGGCGCCCACGGCGCGTACGGACAGCGGGCGTCAGCCCATGAACTTCTTGAACTCGTCGGGCAGTTCGAAGTCCTGCGGGACCTGGCCGCCCGGCAGCCCCAGCGCGGCGCCCGGCTGACCGGCCTGCTCGCGGCGCTCGGCGGCGGCCTGCTCCTCGAGCTTGCGCTTCATCGGGTTGCCGCTCTTGCGCTTGCCCTTGGCCTGCTTCTGCTGCTTCTTCTGACGGCCGGGGCCGCCACCCATGCCGGGAATCCCGGGCATGCCCGGCATCCCGCCGCCCTGGGCCATCTTCGACATCATCTTGCGCGCCTCGAAGAACCGCTCCACCAGGTTCTTCACGGCGCTGACCTCGACACCCGAACCCTTGGCGACACGGGCCCGGCGCGAGCCGTTGATGATCGTCGGGTCCTGGCGCTCGGCGGGGGTCATCGACTTGATGATCGCGGCGGTACGGTCCACATCGCGCTCGTCGATGTTGTTGATCTGGTCCTTGATCTGTCCCATGCCGGGCATCATCCCGAGCAGCTTGGAGATGGAGCCCATCTTCCTGACCTGCTCCATCTGGGCCAGGAAGTCGTCGAGCGTGAACTCCTTCGGGCCCTTCGCCAGCTTGGCCGCCATCGCTTCGGCCTCTTGCTGGCTGAAGGTCTGCTCGGCCTTCTCGATGAGCGACAGCATGTCGCCCATGCCGAGGATGCGGGACGCCATGCGGTCCGGGTGGAACGCGTCGAAGTCGTCCAGCTTCTCGCCGTTGGAGGCGAACATGATCTGGCGGCCGGTCACCTGCGCGATGGACAGCGCCGCACCACCACGCGCGTCACCGTCGAGCTTGGACAGCACCACGCCGTCGAAGCCGACGCCGTCGCGGAACGCCTCGGCGGTGTTGACCGCGTCCTGACCGATCATCGCGTCGACGACGAACAGGACCTCGTCGGGGCTGACGGCGTCGCGGATGTCCGCGGCCTGCTGCATCAGCTCCTGGTCGATACCGAGGCGGCCCGCGGTGTCGACGATGACGATGTCGTGCAGCTTGTTCTTCGCGTACTCGATCGAGTCCTTGGCGACCTGGACCGGGTCGCCCACACCGTTGCCGGGCTGCGGGGCGTACACCGCGACACCTGCGCGCTCGGCGACGACGCTCAGCTGGTTGACGGCGTTGGGGCGCTGGAGGTCGCAGGCGACCAGGATCGGGGAGTGGCCCTGGCCCTTGAGCCAGAGGCCCAGCTTTCCGGCGAGGGTCGTCTTACCGGCACCCTGGAGACCCGCGAGCATGATCACGGTGGGCGGGTTCTTGGCGAACCGCAGACGGCGGGTCTCGCCACCGAGGATGCCGACGAGCTCCTCGTTGACGATCTTGATGACCTGCTGGGCCGGGTTCAGCGCCTGAGAGACCTCGACGCCGGTCGCGCGCTCCTTGACCTGCTTGATGAACGCACGGACGACGGGCAGCGCGACATCCGCTTCCAGCAGCGCGATACGGATCTCCCGCGCCGTGGCGTCGATGTCCGCCTCGGAAAGGCGGCCCTTGCCCCTGAGGTTCTTGAATGTCGCTGCGAGGCGGTCGGAAAGAGTATCGAACACGGCGGTCGCGAATCCTCGGGTCAGGGGACGGGTGGACAGAGATGACCCCCAGGGTATCTGTCCCTCTGCGGTGGGGTCTGCCCCCTGCTCCTTACCGGAGCGCACCCTCCAGCGCCCTGGCCACCTCCGTTGCCTCGATCTCCGGCAGCGGAGCCCCATCGGGCCCTGTGACGTAGAAAGCATCGACCGCGTTCGCGCCCAGCGTGCTGATGTGCGCACTGCGCACCCGTACGTCCGCGGCCTCCAGTGCGTGGCCGATGCGGTGGAGCAGGCCGGGGGCGTCCTGGGCGCGGACCTCGATCACCGTGGCCAGGCGTGAGCCCGCCGGGGCGACGGTCACCCGGGGCGGCGGAGCCTGGGCGCCCCGGCGGTGCGGATTCTTCTCGTACGCACGCTCCCGCTCCGCGAGGCGGGACGGGATGTCGAGGGAGCCGTCCAGGGCCCGTACGAGATCCGCGCGCAGCCGGGCGGCCTGGGGCAGTGAGCCGTACTCGGCCGCCACCCGCCAGTCGAGCAGCAGTACGTCGCCGGGCGTAGCCACGCCGTCGGCCACCGGGTGCGGGAGTTCGGCGGAGCGCAGTTCTGCCGTGCGTACGGTCAGCCGGTGCATCGCCAGTACGCCGGCCACGGCGGGGAGCACGCCGGGCTGGTCCGGTACGGCGATCAGCAGCTCGACGCCGAGCGGCTCGGGCTCGTCACCCGTCACGGCCGGGTGCCCTTCCGTCTGCGCACGCAGCGAGAGGACGGGTCCGCCGGTACGGAAGGCCTCGATGGCGAGGCGCTCCTGATCGGCGCTGGGGGCGGTGGGCTCGGGGGCGGCGGGCGCTTCGCCCGCGAGGACCGCGGCGACGCGTTTCACCAGGTCGGTGACGAGTGAGGCACGCCAGGTGCTCCAGGCGGCCGGTCCGGTGGCGAGGGCGTCGGCCTCGGTGAGGGCGTGCAGGAGTTCGAGGGTGCCGGTGGCTCCGACCGCGTCGGCCACGGCGCGGACCGTGGCCGGATCGTCCAGATCGCGGCGGGTGGCGGTCTCGATGAGGAGGAGGTGGTGGCGTACGAGTGTGGCGATCACAGCGACGTCGTGGCCGGAGAAGCCGATCCGGGTGGCGATGTCCCGGGCGATGATCTCGCCCGCCACGGAGTGGTCGCCGGGCCAGCCCTTGCCGAAGTCGTGCAGCAGGGCGGCGATCAGCAGCAGGTCGGGGCGGCCGACGCGGCGGGTCAGCGAGGAGGCCCGCACGGTGGCCTCGACGAGGTGCCTGTCGACGGTCCAGGTGTGTACGGGATTGCGCTGCGGACGGCAGCGCACCCGCTCCCAGTCCGGGAGCAGCTGGGTGATCAGCCCTTCGGCCTCCAGGGCCTCCCACACGCCGACGGTGGCCTCGCCCGCGCCGAGCAGCGTGATGAGTTCCTCGCGTGCCTCGGCGGGCCACGGGACGGGCAGCGGGCGCGCGGCCGTCGCCAGGTGCCGTACGGCGTGCAGCGAGATCGGCAGCCCGGACTGGGCTGCCGCAGCGGCGGCGCGCAGCGGGAGTACGGGGTCGCGCTCGGGCCGTGCGGTACGGGCGAGCACGACTTCGCCGTCCTGCTCGACGACGCCTTCCGCGAGGGGTGTGCGTTCGGGGGCGGGCTTGCTGCCGCCGAGCATGGCGCGCAGGCGGGGGCGGACCGACCGGGCGCGCAGGACCCGGTTGACCTCGCGCCAGGTGACGTCGCTGGCGTACGAGATGGTGCGCGCCGCTTCGTACACCTCGCGCAGCAGCGTGTCGGCATCCAGCAGCCCGAGTTCGGCGGCGACCTGGGTCTGCTCCTGGAGGGCGAGGCGGTCGGTGGCGCGGCCGGTGGTGAGGTGCAGTGCGTCGCGTACGTCGAGGAGTCGGCGCCGCGCCGCGTCGAGGCCCTCGCGCGGGGCGTCGGCGAGCCAGGAGGCGGCGACGGCGCGCAGGGCGGTGGCGTCGCGCAGGCCGCCGCGGGCTTCCTTGAGGTCGGGTTCCAGGAGGTACTGCAGCTCGCCCTGCCGTACGGCCCGTTCCTGGCACAGCTCGTGGAGTTCGGGCAGCCGTTTGGGGGCGAGGTTGCGCCAGTCCGCGAGGACGGCGGTGCGCAGCCCGGCGGTGACTCCGAGGTCGCCGGCGACATGGCGGGCGTCGAGCAGCCCGAGGTGGACCTTGAGGTCTTCGCCGGCGGTCTTGCGGGCCTCGGCGGGGGTACGTACGGAGTGGTCGAGCGCGAGGCCGAGGTCCCACACGGGGTACCAGAGGCGGTCGGCGAGTGCGGCGACGGCGCCCTTCTCTGGCTTGTTGGTGGGCTCGTCGTGCAGGAGCAGCAGGTCGAGGTCGCTGCGCGGCGACAGTTCGCCGCGGCCGTATCCGCCGACGGCGACGAGGGCGGCGCCGCGTACTCCGGTTTCGCGGGCGGCTGTGGTGAACAGCGCCTCCAGCCATTGGTCGGTCAGCTTCGCGAGTCCGGAACGGCGCGGCGGCCCGGACTGCGTCTTCTCCTGGAGAAGGCGCAGCCGGGCCGCCGCGTAGCCGCTGGGTCCCGAGTCGGACGGTTCGGTGGTCACTTCAACGCTCGTCACCCAGCAGCTCCCGTTTATGTGCTTCGTGCGTTCCGGTCAGAGGGCGTCCGGGCCGCGTTCGCCGGTCCGTACCCTGACCGCCGTTTCGACCGGAACGCTCCACACCTTGCCGTCGCCGATCTTGCCGGTGCGGGCGGCTTTCACCACCACATCGATGAGCTGTTCGGCGTCGCCGTCCTCGACCAGTACCTCGATACGGATCTTGGGTACGAGGTCGACCGTGTACTCGGCACCGCGGTAGACCTCGGTGTGGCCGCGCTGGCGGCCGTATCCGCTGGCTTCCGTGACCGTGAGCCCCTGGACCCCGAAGGCCTGCAGGGCCTCCTTGATCTCGTCGAGCCGGTGCGGCTTCACGACTGCGGTGATGAGCTTCATGCGTCCACCTTCTTGGTCTGCGTCGCGGCGCCGGCCGTGCCGGTCTGGCCGGGTGCGGGTACGGCCGTACGGGAGGCCGAACCGCCGCCCGCTCCGCTGAAGTCGTACGCGGTCTCGGCGTGCTCGACCTGGTCGATTCCGGAGACCTCGTCGTCCTCGGGGACCCGCATTCCGATCGTCTTGTCGATGACGAGGGCGAGGAGTGCGGATGCCACCAGAGAGTAGGCCAGTACGGCGAAGACGCCCACGGCCTGCTTGCCGAGCTGGTCGAGTCCGCCGCCGTAGAAGAGGCCCTTGACGTCGGACTGCACGCCGCCGGTGGCGAAGAGGCCGACGAGGAGAGAGCCGGCGATGCCGCCGACGAGGTGGACGCCGACGACGTCGAGGGAGTCGTCGTATCCGAGCTTGTACTTGAGGCCGACGGCCATGGCGCACAGCACACCGGCGATGGCGCCGACGGCGATCGCGCCGAGCGGGCTGACGGCGCCGCCGGACGGGGTGATGGCGACGAGACCGGCGACCGCGCCGGAGGCGGCGCCCAGCGTGGTGAAGGCGCCGTGGCGGATCTTCTCGTACGCGAGCCAGGCGAGCATCGCGGCGGCGGTGGCGACCTGGGTGTTGACGAACATCACCGCGCCGACGCCGTCGTCGTTGCCGAGCCAGGAGCCTGCGTTGAAGCCGAACCAGCCGAACCACAGCAGACCGGCGCCGAGCATGACCAGCGGCAGGCTGTGCGGCCGCATCGGGTCCTTCTTGAAGCCGACGCGCTTGCCGATGACGAGGATCACGCCGAGTGCGGCGGCGCCCGCGTTGATGTGGACGGCCGTGCCGCCCGCGAAGTCGATGACGCCCATGTCGAAGAGCCAGCCGCCCTCGGCCCACACCCAGTGCGCGACCGGGAAGTAGACGACGGTGACCCACAGGGCGACGAAGAGCACCCAGGCGGTGAACTTCACGCGGTCGGCGAGCGCGCCGCTGATCAGGGCGGGGGTGATGATCGCGAACATCAGCTGGAACACGGCGAAGACGTAGACCGGGATGGTCGTGGCGCCCCAGAGCTCGGTGATACCGATGCCGCTCAGTCCTACGTAGTCGGAGGACCAGCCGATGAGGGAGCCGGAGTCGGTGCCGAAGGTGAGGCTGAAGCCGAAGAGCACCCACAGGATCGTGACGATCCCGAGGCTGATGAAGCTCATCATCAGCATGTTGAGGGTGGACTTGACGCGGACCATGCCTCCGTAGAAGAAGGCCAGGCCCGGCGTCATGAGCATCACCAGGGCAGTACAGATGAGCATGAAGCCGGTATTGGCGGCAGACAGTTCGATCTTGTCTGCGGCAAGCGTCGTGATGCCTGGGGGCATCGGCGTCTCCTCGTCGTAGGTGCGGCCCGTGCGGGGGCGGAGCCTGTTGGCCTGTGCGGCTGGAAAAGGGTGGGCCGGTTATGCGCCATGAGGTTGGCGCAGCGCGGTTTCGGCAGATGCCGCCCGATGTTTCGCCGCAGTGACGAAGAGGTCGTGCGTGTTACGTGCGAATGAACTGCACACAGGAGCTGGGGGCCGCCGATACCCTCTGCCCACGTCAGACGCGCCACAGCAAAACCGGCCGCGACGGCTACCCGATTGACCTGGCGCAGGGGAGCCGAGTCGGGCTTCACGGGGTGGCCGTCGCGGCCGGCGTCTTGGGGTGTCGGCGCCCGCGGGGTTCGAGGGGTCTGCGGGTCCGCCTGTCAGACGGCTTCTGCGGCTTCGGGCAGCTGGGCTGCGAGCTGGTCGGTGAGATCGAGAACCTCGGCGACGTCGCCGAAGTCCCTGGCGGCCGTGTCGACGGTCTTGCGGAGCCGGTTGTTGACCCGCTCGGAACGGACCCTCTTGGCGACGCCCAGGGCCTGTCCTGCCAGCACCACGGACTGCTCGGGCTCGCGCTTCAGCAGGTGCACGGTGGCCATGCCGATGAGGTTGAGTGCGTACGACCGCTGGTGCTCGTCGTCCTTGCCGAAGAGGTCCACGGCACGCGTCATGACGGGCTCGGCGAGCGAGGCGTACGTGGGGCTGCGCCCGGCGACGTAGGCCAGGTCGCGGTAGGAGTGGGCGTTCTCCCCGTTGAGCTCGGCCTCGGAGAAGAATCGGATCCAGTCCGGCTCGGGCTCGCCGTCGATGCCTGAGTCCGCGAAGGTCTCCTCGGCCATCCGGACGGCCCGCTTGCACTTGCTGGGCTGGCCGATGTTGGCGTAGGCGCGGGCCTCCATCGCATACAGCATGGCCTGGGTCCTGGGCGTCGCGCAGTCCCGGCTGCCGTACTGCGCGAGGTGGATGAGCTCCAGCGCGTCGTCGGGGCGGCCGAGGTGGATCATCTGACGGCTCATGCTGGACAGGACGTACGAACCGAGGGGCTTGTCGCCCGCTTCCTTGGCGGCGTGCAGGGCGAGGACGAAGTATTTCTGCGCGGTGGGCTGGAGGCCCACGTCGTAACTCATCCAGCCGGCCAGCTCGGCCAGCTCGGCGGCGCATTTGAAGAGCCGCTTCGACGTGGCCTCGGGCTGCGGCTCCTGGAGCAGGTCGGTGACTTCGTGGAGCTGTCCCACGACGGCCTTGCGCCGCAGTCCGCCGCCGCACTGGGCGTCCCACTGGCGGAACATCATGGTCGTGGATTCCAGCAGGTCCAGCTCGGGCTTGGAGAGCCGGGACGGCCGCCGCGACACGGCGGCCGGCTCGGGGTGCCCGGGCTCGCCGGGGGGCACGGGCACCAGCCAGCGCTGCATGGGCTCGATGAGGGCGGGGCCCGCGGCGAGCGCGAGCGATGTCCCGAGGAAGCCGCGCCGGGCGAGCATCAGGTCGCTGCGCGAGAACTCGCTGAGCAGGGCGACCGTCTGCGGGCCCGCCCACGGCAGGTCGACTCCGGACACCGAGGGTGACTGGTGCGCGGTGCGCAGTCCGAGGTCCTCGACGGCGACGACGCTGCCGAAGCGCTCGGAGAACAGCTCGGAGAGGATGCGCGGAATCGGCTCGCGCGGCTGCTCGCCGTCCAGCCAGCGGCGTACCCGGGAGGTGTCCGTGCTGATGTGGTGGGCGCCCATCTGGCGTGCCCTGCGGTTCACTTGACGTGCGAGCTCGCCCTTGGACCAGCCGCTGCGCACGAACCATGAGCCCAGCTGCTCGTTCGGGCGCTTCCCAGCGTTCATACCGCCTGCGCCACTGCCGCTCACTGGAACGCCCCCATCCCGCTGAAGCCTCATTGCGTGAACCCCTGGCAGAGTGCCGTGAATTGCGGCCTCCTGTCCGGAGGATGCGCCCCTTGGAACAGGAGTCCGGCTTGCCTCCGGCATACCCATGGGCGCGTCTTTTCGGGGTTCGTGTACTGAAAGTAATCCTACGATCACCCCTCCGGCCATGGGGATTCCAGAAACGCCACCATTCGCCACCCCTTCGAATGAACTCGGTTCCGGCCGGGCGCGATTCACTTGACATACGACGACCAGGGGCTGGTGGGCGATGCGCGCCGGAGCGCGCGGGCTGGGCCGCACCACCCTTTGTGACACTGCGCGCCGCAGGACAGGGCGGTGGCAGCGGAGAGGAGCGGCACGACACGGCTCCTGTCGTAACCAGTCGTAACCACCGGTGCACTGGACCCGTTGGAGGGGGCATGGGCTTCACGATCGGCCGGGAAATGCGGTCCGGCTCACGGCGCCGCGGCCGCACATCAGAGTGCACAACGGTGGCGGAGTACACCGGGCTTTGGGGCTGGGCAGTTGTCCCGGGCGCGAGAGCGGCGGCCGGGGGTTCCGGGAACTCGGCGCCGCGGGAGTGCTCGTGCGGCGATACGTCGTGCCGGGCGCCCGGCGCCCATCCCCTGGGCTTCGCGCCCGAAGTACCGGCGGGGGCCACCCTCGACGAGGTCACGCGCACCTGGTCCGGGTTCCCGGGTGCGGCGATGATGCTGCCCGTCGGGCGCTCCTTCGACGTCCTCGACGTCGCGGAGGCGGCGGGGCGCCGCGCGCTCGTACGGCTGGAGCGGATGGGACTGCCGCTCGGCCCGGTGGCCGCCACACCTGATGGCCGGGCCCACTTCTTCGTCGCCCCCGGAGCCGCCGCCGAGCTTCCCCAGCTGCTCTACCGGATGGGGTGGGACGACGCGGACCTCGACCTGCGCGGTCTGGGTCCCGGCGACCACGTCACGGCGCCGCCGTCCGACTTCGGCGGCCTGGGCCCCGTCCGCTGGCTGCGTCCGCCGGCGCTGGACACGGCGGAGGCGCCGCCGCAGGCCCGGCTGCTGCTCGGCACGCTGGCGTACATCTGCCACCGCCGCCCACCTGCCTCGTGACATGACTGCGGGGTGGGGCGTTTTCCTCTCCCCACCCCGCACCTTCCCGAAGCCCCTCAAGGGCGTCGGGAGGACCCGCTCAGTCGCCGATCAGCGCATCCACGAACGCCTCCGGCTCGAACGGCGCCAGGTCGTCCGCGCCCTCGCCCAGGCCCACCAGCTTCACCGGTACGCCCAGCTCGCGCTGGACCGCGATCACGATGCCGCCCTTCGCCGTGCCGTCCAGCTTCGTCAGCACGATGCCGGTGATGTCCACGACCTCGGCGAAGACGCGCGCCTGCACCAGACCGTTCTGGCCGGTCGTCGCGTCCAGTACCAGCAGCACCTCGTCCAGCGGGCCGTGCTTCTCCACGACGCGCTTGACCTTGCCGAGCTCGTCCATGAGCCCGGTCTTGGTGTGCAGGCGGCCCGCCGTGTCGATGAGTACGACGTCGGCGCCCTCGGCGATACCTTCCTTCACCGCATCGAAGGCGATCGACGCGGGGTCGCCGCCCTCGGGCCCGCGCACCGTACGCGCGCCGACCCGTTCGCCCCAGGTCTGGAGCTGGTCGGCGGCGGCCGCGCGGAAGGTGTCCGCCGCGCCCAGCACCACGCTGCGGCCGTCGGCCACCAGGACGCGGGCGAGCTTGCCGGTGGTCGTGGTCTTACCGGTGCCGTTGACACCGACGACCATGATCACGCCGGGGGTGTCGGTGTCGCTCTCGGTCCTGACGACGCGGTCCATGTCCGTACCGAGCAGGTTCAGGAGCTCCTCGCGGAGCAATGTGCGCAGCTCCTCCGGCGTCCGCGTGCCGAGCACCCGTACGCGCTCGCGCAGCCGGTCGACCAATTCCTGGGTGGGGGCCACGCCGACGTCCGCGGTGAGCAGCGTGTCCTCGATCTCCTCCCAGGTGTCCTCGTCGAGGTGCTCGCGGGAGAGCAGGGTCAGCAGACCCTTGCCGAGCGTGTTCTGCGAGCGGGCGAGGCGGGCGCGCAGCCGCACGAGGCGACCGGCGGTGGGTTCGGGGATCTCGATCTCGGGCGCGAGAGGCTCGGCGGCGATCAGGTCCTCGAGGCTGACGGGCTCCTTGACGGCCGTCGGGGCGTCGGGGAGGTCCACCTCCTCGATGGTCCTGCGCACTTCGTCGCGCGGTGGCGCCGCGTCCTCGCCGACCTGCGGTTCGGCGGGCGGGGCAGTGACGGTCGGCGCGCTCGGCGGCGCTGCGGGCGGCAGCTGCTTCTTCTTGCGGCTGCTGACCACGAGCCCGCTGATCGCGCCGATCACGACCAGGGCGATGACTACAGCAAGGATGACGATTTCCATAACTCACCCAGTATCAGTCACGCTCATGCCCGAGGAGCGTTCTCGGAGGATCACACGAGGGTTGGGGCGTCGTTTTGGACCTTTTGGGCTGACCGTACGTTGGTGTGCCCGTAAGATGCTGTTCCCCCCCCTGCACGGAGTTCCCCCATGCCTGAAACGTCCGCCCCGGAGCCCGAGGGCGCGATAGAGACCCGCGGTCTTGAGCCCGTCCCCGACGACGAGCGCTCGGGCCGCGTGCGCGAGCTCTTCCCCACCTGGGTCGCCGCCAACATCAGCGTGCTTCTTCTCACCATGGGCGCGGGTCTGGTGGTGTTCAACAAGCTGAACATCTGGCAGGTCCTGACCGTCGCCGTCGCGGCGCCAGTCGTCTCGTACGGGCTCGTCGGCCTGATCTCCATCGCGGGCAAGCGCGGCGGCTCCCCCGGCATGGCGCTCTCCCGGGCGGTCTTCGGCCAGCGGGGCAACCTCTTCCCCGGCTCGCTGATCTGGATCGCACGCTGGGGCTGGGAAACGATCAACGCGGTGACCGGTGCGTACGCCGTGCTGACCGTGCTCGACCTGCTCTTCGGGATCAAGAGCAACACCGTGCTGATCGTCGTGACGCTGCTGCTCTTCGTCGGCTGCACGTTCCTCGTCTCCGGTCTGGGCATCAATGCCCTGCGCCGGTGCAGCACCTGGTCGACGTACCTCTTCGGCGCGTTCAGCGTTCTCGTGCTGGTCTATCTGATCGCCGACACCGACTGGTCCGCCGTCTTCTCCAAGCCGGCCGGCTCGACCGCGATGATGATCGCGGGCATCGGCACCATCGCGGCCGGCGGCATCAGCTGGGTTCCGTCGGGCCCGGACTTCACCCGCTACCTTCCGCGTACGGCGTCGGGCAAGGGCCTGGTCGGCACGACCATCGGTGGCGCGGGCGTCGTCGTCCTGCCGATGGTGCTGATGGGCGCGGTGATGGCCGTCAGTACACCGGACCTGGCGTCGGCCTCCGACCCGGTGTCCTTCATCGGCGAGCTGCTGCCGAACTGGATCGCCGTTCCGTATCTCCTCATCGCCCTGATCGGCATGCTGCTGATCAACTCGATGTCGATGTACTCGGCGGGCTTCACCGCACAGACGCTGGGCATCAACGTGCCGCGCGCCTGGGCCGTGAGCGTGAACGCGGTCATCAGCCTGATCTTCGGCTTCCTGCTGATGGTGGTGGCGACCAGCTTCTTCGGCTCGTTCATCTCCTTCCTGACGCTGCTCGCGGTGGCGTTCTCGGCGTGGATCGGCGTCTTCGGCGTGGACATGCTGAGCCGTCGTACGTACGACGGTGACGCGCTGATGGACACCAAGCGCACCAGCGCCTACTGGTACCGGGGCGGCTTCGCCTGGCAGGCCATGGCCGCGTGGGGCATCGCCCTGGTGGTGGGCATGCTCTTCACCAAGGTCGACTGGTTCAGCGGACCGCTCGCCGGCTCCTGGATCGGGCGCAACGGCCTGGGCTGGGCGGCGACGATCGTCGTGGCGGCTCTGCTGTACGCCGTGCTGCCGAGGCAGAAGCCCGCGGCCGGGGCGCCGGAGTCCGGCACGAGCAAGGATGCCGAGCCCGAGTCCGAGCCCGCCGGAACCCTGTCCATCTGACGAAACGTCAACTAACGTCCCCCTTCGCCACATCGACACCCGGCGGAGGGGGACGTTTCGTCATGGCCTTCACAGTGGTCCGCTTCAATCTCGTCGATCCCGACGCGACACCCGAGACGCTCTCGGCCCGCTACCGGGCCGCCCTGGAGATGGCCGCGTACGCCGACGACCGCGGCATCGACACCGTCCAGACCGAGGAGCACCACGGCGCCGCCAACGGCTGGCTCCCCTCCCCGTTCGTCTTCGCGGGCTCGGTCTTCGGTGCGACGCGGCGCATCTCGGTGACCGTCTCGGCGATCATCGGGCCGCTGTACGACCCGCTGCGGCTGGCCGAGGACATCGCCGTACTCGACCTGATCAGCAAGGGGCGGCTGGTCACGGTCGCGGGCATCGGTTACCGGCCGGAGGAGTACGAGCAGCTGGGCGCCGACTGGGGCAGGCGCGGCAAGCTCCAGGACGAGCTGCTGGACACCCTGCTCCAGGCGTGGACCGGTGAGCCCTTCCCGTTCCGCGGCCGCAGCGTCCGCGTCACCCCTCGCCCGTACACCCAGCCGCATCCCATGCTGCTGATCGGCGGCTCCTCGCAGGCCGCTGCCCGGCGTGCCGCCCGCTTCGGGCTGCCGTTCTTCCCGAGCGCGCATCTGCCCGAGCTGGAGGCGTACTACCACGCGCAGCGGGCGGAGTTCGGGACCGACGGCTTTTGCATGATGCCGGCGGCGAAGACGCCGCTGCTGCATGTCGCGGAGGATCCGGACCGTACCTGGGCCCTGTACGGCGAGCATTTCCTGCACGAGGCGCAGACGTACGCCTCCTGGCAGTCCAAGGACATCACGTCGGCCGTACGTTCCACCGCGACCAGCGTCGACGCGCTGCGCCGCGAAGGTGTGTACCGCGTCGTCACTCCGGACGAGTGCGCGGCGCTCTCCGGCGACAGCCTCGTACTGCATCCGCTGTGCGGCGGGATGCCGGTCGACGAGGGCTGGCGCAGCCTGCACCTCTTCGCGGAAAACGTACTGCCCCGGCTCAAGGGATGAGCCGGGGCAGTACGTGATCGAGGAGAGGGGCGGCGGGGAATTTAGCCCATCTCCTCCAACGCCTTGCCCTTGGTCTCCTTCACGAACTTGAGCACGAAGGGGATCGAGAGCACGGCGAAGACTGTGTAGATCACGTACGTCCCCGAGAGGTTCCAGTCGGCGAGGCTCGGGAAGCTCGCGGTGATCGCCCAGTTGGCGACCCACTGGGCGGACGCGGCGACACCGAGAGCGGCGGCGCGGATCCGGTTCGGGAACATCTCGCCGAGGAAGACCCAGACGACGACACCCCACGAGAGTGCGAAGAAGAGCACGAAGACGTGGGCCGCGATCAGCGCGACGATGCCCTGGGTGTGCGGCAGCGTGCCGTCGATCAGGTCGGCGGAGAAGGCCCAGGCTTCGAGGGCGAGGGCGAGCGCCATGCCGGCCGAGCCGATGAGCGCGAGCGGCCTGCGGCCGATCCGGTCGACGAAGACCATGGCGATCACGGTGCCGATGATGTTGATGATCGACGTGGTGAACGAGTAGAAGAACGAGGCGCTCGGGTCGATGCCCACCGACTGCCACAGCGTCGCGGAGTAGTAGAAGGCGACGTTGATGCCGACGAGCTGCTGGAAGACCGAGAGCCCGATGCCGACCCAGACGATGGGCAGGAAGCCGAAGCGGCTGCCCAGCAGGTCCCTGAAGGTGGACTTGTGCTCGCTGTGCATCGCCAGCTCGATCTCGGCGATGCGCGCGTCGAGGTCGATGTCCTTGCCCTCGACTTCGGCGAGGACCGTCTTGGCCTGGTCGATGCGGCCGGCCGAGATGAGGAAGCGGGGCGACTCGGGGATGGCGAAGGACAGCAGTCCGTAGAGGACGGCCGGGACGACCATCACGCCGAGCATGACCTGCCAGGCCTCGATGCCGAACAGGTCTCCGCGCTGGTCGCCGTCGGCCGCGTTGAGCAGGCCCCAGTTGACGAGCTGCGAGACGGCGATGCCGATCACGATCGCGGCCTGCTGGAAGGCGCCGAGACGGCCGCGGTACGCGGCGGGCGCGACCTCGGCGATGTACGCCGGGCCGATCACCGATGCCATACCGATCGCGATACCGCCGAGCACCCGCCACATGGCGAGGTCCCACAGCGAGAACGGGAGGGCCGAGCCGACCGCGCTGACCGTGAACAGGACGGCGGCGATCTGCATCACGCGGATGCGGCCGATACGGTCGGCGAGACGGCCCGCGGTCGCGGCGCCGATGGCACAACCGATCAACGCGATGGCGATGACCTGGGCGAGTGTGCCCGAGCCGATGTCGTACTTGCCCCGGATGCCTTCGACGGCGCCGTTGATCACGGAACTGTCGTAGCCGAAGAGGAAGCCGCCCATCGCGGCCGCGGCCGTGATGAAGATGACGTGGCCGAGGTGTTCCGGGTGGGCCTCGCGGGCTCCGGACACCGGCGGTTGCGCAGTGCTGGTCACATGAACTCCTGGGGCCTGGCCGCGTCAAGCCGCCCACCACTTGAAGGTAAAAACAACGTTGCAGAGACTATGCCTTCAAGTTTCGAAGTCAAGAGGGTGTGGTGTGCCGAACAGTCACCCGGCCTGGACCACTTATGTTCAAGATTTGAAGATCAGGTGCCTGATCAGCGAAGACGCTGGCTGATGACCTTGGAGACGCCGTCCCCCTGCATGGAGACGCCGTACAGCGCGTCGGCGACTTCCATCGTCCGCTTCTGGTGCGTGATCACGATCAGCTGGGAGCTCTCCTGGAGCTCCTCCATGATCCGGATCAGGCGCTGCAGATTGGTGTCGTCGAGCGCGGCCTCGACCTCGTCCATCACATAGAACGGGCTCGGCCTGGCCTTGAAGATCGACACCAGCATGGCCACGGCGGTCAGCGACCGCTCACCGCCCGACAGCAACGAAAGCCGCTTGACCTTCTTGCCCGGCGGCCTGGCCTCGACGTCCACACCCGTGGTGAGCATGTTGTCGGGATCCGTCAGGATCAGCCGTCCCTCACCGCCGGGGAAGAGCCGCGAGAAGACGCCTTCGAACTCCCGCGCCGTGTCCCGGAATGCCTCGCTGAAGACCTGCTCGACGCGCTCGTCGACCTCCCTGACCACCTGCATCAGGTCGGTCCGCGTCTTCTTCAGGTCTTCAAGCTGCTCGGAGAGGAACTTGTGCCGTTCCTCCAGAGCCGCGAATTCCTCGAGGGCGAGCGGGTTGACCTTCCCGAGCTGCTGGTACGCCCGTTCGGCCGCCTTCAGCCGCTTCTCCTGCTCGGCGCGTACGAACGGCCGGGGCTGGTTGCGCGGGTGGTCCGGGTCGTCTGGCAGCTCTTCGCCCTCGGCCGGCGGCGACGGCGGAACGGCCTGAGCGGGCCCGTACTCCGCCACCAGCCCCGCCGGTTCCACCCCCAGCTCCTCCAGCGCCCTGGTCTCCAGCTGCTCGATGCGCAGCCGCTTCTCCGCCCCGAGCACCTCGCCCCGGTGGACCGAGTCCGTCAGCTTGTCGAGTTCGCCCTTGAGCTCCCGCCCCCGGCCGCGCTCCGCGACCAGGTCGCTCTCGCGTTCCGCCTTGGCCGCCTCGGCCGCGGCCCGCTCCTGGTCCGCCCGTACGAGCGACACCTCGACATGAGCCAGCAGCTGGCGCGCACCGGACGCGACGGCCGCCGCCACCTGCGCCTCGTGCCGCAGCCGGGCACGCCGCTCGTCGGCGCGCGCCCGCGCCTCACGCTCGGCGCGCGCCCCGCGGTCGAGCGCGTCCGCCCGCCCCGCGAGCCCCTTCACGCGCTCCTCGTGCGTACGGACCTGAAGCCGGGCCTCCATCTCGGTCTGCCGGGCATTGGCACCGTCGGCCGCCAGCCGGTCCCGTACGGACGTGTCCGGCTCCTCCTGTACGGGCGCCTCCTCGGCCACGAGCAGCCGCTCCGCCAGCTCCTCGGCCTCCTCGGTGGCCCGCTCCAGCGCGTCCTGGGCCTTGGCCGCCGCGGCGGCGGACCGCTCGGCCTCCCCGGCGGCGCCGCGCGCCTGTCCCGCGAGGCGGCCGAGCTGCTGCGCGACCCCGGACTTCTCCCGGTCGGCGGCTCGGCGACGCTCCCCCAAGTCCTCGACAAGCGCGGCACACGCGGTACGCCGCTCCGCCGCCCGGCGCTGCGCCCCGGCCAGCTCCTCGCACCGTACGGCCAGCTCCTCCAGGTCGGCGGCGGCCTCGTCGACCGACGCCTGCACTTCGAGGAGGCTCGGCGCCCCCGCGGAACCGCCGTGCGCGAAGTGCGTCCCGAGTACGTCGCCCTCTGCGGTCACAGCGGTGAGCCCGGGCTGCGCGGCGACCAGGTCCTCGGCGTCTTCCAGCGTCCCGACGACGACCATGTCCCGTACGAGCCGCTGGACGGCGCGCATCAAGTCCGCGGGCCCCCGCACCAGTTCGGCAACCGGCAGCGGCTCGTGCGCGTGCGCAGCAAAACCGGCCCTTTGTCCGGGCAGCTCCCGGCCCGGTCCCGCGCCGGGCGCCTCGCCGCGTCCGGCAGGAATCGCAGCGGCGGCCACCCGCCGAGGTTCCGCGCCAGCAGCCGACTCGACCACGCCGGCATCGTCCTCGGCAGAGACTGCTCCTGTCTGTGCAGGGCGGATCGCTTCTGCCGACGCACGCGCAGGCTCCGTACCGACCAGAGGCCCGCCGTCGGCTCCGGCCACGGCTGCTTCCATCGCGTCCGCCGAGCCCGTCCGGGCGCGCACCGCTCCCCGCGCCGGAACATCCGCCTCCCATTCCGTGCCGCCCGTATCCTGCTCCGGCAGAGTCACGGACGCCGGGTGGGCAGCCGACGCATCCGCCGCCGCCCCCTGGCTCGGTACGCCGGGCGCACCCGCACCCCGCGCGCCCCCCATCAGCAGCGCCGCCCGGCCGGCGTCCTGCTTGCGCAGGAGGCGGATCGCTTCGGCTGCCGTCGCCGGGTCGGTCACGGCAATCGCGTCGGCGGCCGCTCCCAGCGCCGCCGCCACCGGAACCTCGAAGCCCGGGGTCACCGTGAGGAGCTCCGCCGCCGGGCCCAGCAGGCCCGCGAGCCGGTCGTGCGCGGCGAGCAGTACGCCCGTCCCGTCCTTACGGCGCAGCCCCAGGGCCAGCGCATCGTGTCGGGCGGACGTGGCGGCCCGCTTGCGCTCGGCCGCGGTGACCGCCTCCCTGGCCGCCCCGAGCTCCGCCTCGGCCTCGGCCAGCTCCCGCTTCGCCTCGTCGTGCCGCTCACCCAGCTCCGCGTCACCGGCGTCCAGGCCGTCGACCTCGGCCTTGAGCTGCTCGTACTCCTCCTGCGCCGCGACCGCCCGCTCCTGGGCCGCGTCGCGCGCTGCGGCCAGCCGGTCGATCTCGGCCTGCGCCGAACCGGCCCTGCTACGGGCCGCGTTGACCTGCCCGTGCAGCCGGGCGAGGCCCTCGCGCCGGTCGGCGATGGCCCGGGCCGCGTCCTTGAGCCTGCGCTCCTCGGCCGCCAACTCACGCTCAAGATCGGCCCGGTGCTCGACCGTGTCCTCCAGCGCCCGCTGGGCCGCCTCCAGCGCGGCCTCAAGCTCCGCCTCCTGCTCACGCACCCTGGCAGCTTCGCGCTCCATGCTTTCAGGGTCTCTGAATCCCGGCCCGCGCCGCTCCTCCGGAGGCGCGGCCGTCGCGCTCTTCACCCGGGCGTCGGCCAGCGAGACGGTGCCGCGCACCCGCTCGGCCAGCTGCGACAGCTCGTACCAGGTCTGCTGGGCCCGCTGCAGCCGCGGCGCAAGGCGGCGTACCTCTTCCTCCAGCTCGGCCTCGCGCACCAGTGCGGCCTTCAGCTGCGCCTCGGCGGCGTCCTTGCGCTCCTTGAGGGCGGCCTCGTCGGCGATCTCGGTCCGCAGCGCCTCGCGCAGCTTCACGAGGTCGTCGGCGAGCAGCCGCAGGCGGGAGTCGCGCAGGTCGGCCTGGATGACGGCGGCCCGCCGCGCCACCGCGGCCTGGCGGCCCAACGGCTTGAGCTGCCGCCGCAGTTCGTCGGTGAGGTCCTGCACCCGCGAGAGATTGGCCTGCATCGCGTCGAGCTTCCGCAGCGCTTTCTCTTTCCGCTTGCGGTGCTTCAGAACGCCGGCGGCTTCTTCGATGAAAGCCCTGCGGCCCATTGGATCGGCATGCAGTACGGAGTCGAGCTGGCCCTGCCCGACGATCACATGCATCTCGCGGCCGATACCGGAGTCGGAGAGCAGCTCCTGGATATCGAGCAGCCGGCACGTATCCCCATTGATCTGGTATTCGCTGCCGCCGTTGCGGAACATGATCCGCGTAATGGTTACTTCGGCGTAGTCGATGGGAAGCGCACCGTCGGAGTTGTCGATGGTCAGGGAGACCTCGGCGCGGCCGAGCGGCGGCCGCCCGGTCGTCCCGGCGAAGATGACGTCTTCCATCTTGCCGCCGCGCAGCGACTTGGCCCCCTGCTCACCCATCACCCAGGACAGCGCGTCGACCACATTGGACTTGCCTGATCCATTGGGTCCGACGACGCAGGTGATGCCTGGTTCGAACCGCAGTGTCGTGGCCGATGCGAAGGATTTGAAACCGCGGAGAGTCATGGCCTTGAGATGCACCGCCGCACTCTACCTTTCGCCGCCGGTTTCACCCATGAAGGTGCAGGGCACATCAGACGGTAAGGGAAGAGCTCTACTACGGGGCGGAAAGAAAAAGGGACGCCAGGGCGTCCCTTGTAATGTCTTGCTGGATAGATCTTGAACAGATCTCAAGCGGCTGGCTGATACGGACAGCCCGACCGGGTCCTCCTTACGAACCCGTGTCAGGTGAGCGCAGGCTCCGCCTGGGGTACGTCGATGTCGATGCTGTCGAGCATCGAGTCTCCGCGGTGCTGAGCGGCGGCGCTGAGTGCGTCGTTCTCGGACTGGATCCGGTTGAGCTCGGATTCAAGGTCCTGGACGCGCTGCTGAAGCCGTCGCATCTCGGCGAGGAGTCGCGGGTCGGAGCCGCCGACGTAACCGAGAAGCGCCTTTGCCATGATGGATGGTCCTCCACACTGAGTGACCGACCGAAGCGGTGGTGGGTCGTGAGGGAATCGCACCCGCGGTGCTTGTCATCTCTGTTGTTCTCAATGCCAAACAGCTAAGGTGCGCGGGGATTCCAGCGTCTCACCAAAAAGTTTGACGGTCAACACGATCACGCCCCGTATCGGCGGGCAACCCGGGGGCAGGCAGGCGCGGGATGCGCGGTGCCGCCTCTTCTGCGGGGCCCTGGGGGCGTGGAGATCATCCTTACTTCGGCAGCCTTCCACGGCAAGCGTTTCTTGGCAACCACCAGGTGATTTCTGCCCCGGGCACCTGCTGGCGGTATACCGGCAGGTGGTCCGGCCGACCACTGCGGGCTGAGTCGGTCAGCGGGTCGCGAAGTCGCTGTAGCCGCCTCGCGGGGTACCCCATATCTCCGTCACTCCGTCGACGCGTCCGGGCGTGTCGCCGGAGCGAAGCCACTCCAGCAGACGGTGGCAATTGTCACGCGGGCCCTCGGCGACAACCTGCACCCGGCCGTCCTCCAGATTGAGGGCGAAGCCGGTGAGGCCGCCGATCTCCAGAGCATTTGCCCTGGTGAACCAACGGAAGCCCACTCCCTGTACTCGGCCGCGTACCCAGGCGGTGAGCCGTACGTCTTCTTTCATGGCTGAACGCTAGCTGGCCATTTGCCCATGAGGCACATCTCCCTCACCCGTCATGGGCTACAGTCCCGACCCAATGAGCCTCATCCATTCGGGTGAGATTCGTTGACGTCGACCATGAGGAAGGCACAGCAGATGGGACGCCATCGTCAGAAGCGGGCCGCGCCCGTACGGACCGGGCTGCTCGGCGTCTCCGCCGCCGTGGCCCTGGGTGCCGTGGCGGTCACTTCCGGACTGCTGCCCGGCAGCGACAACTACTCCCTGGGCGGGGGCGGCTCCGCCGACCGTGTCCAGGCCGGGGGTTCCGCCGGCTTCGACACGCAGGGCGGCAACAGCGCAGAGCCGACGGACCGCGCGTCGGACCCGGCTGCCGACCGCTCCGGACGTACCCAGTCGCCGTCGCCCGCGCCCGGCAAGCCCTCGGCAAAGCCTTCCGCAGAGCCCTCTGCCAAGCCGTCCGAGCGCGAGACGGTCGCGGACAGCGAGACGGACAAGCCTGCCGAGGCCGAGAAGAGCACGAGGCCGGAGCACACCAGGCCGACCCAGGCGCAGAAGCCTCCGTCCAATGGGAACGGGACCGGCGACTCCGACAACTCGGGCGCCGAATCGAGCGCCGAGGCCCGCGTCCTGACCCTGGTGAACCAGGAGCGGTCGAAGGCCGGCTGCAGCCCGGTGCGGGCCGACGGTCCGCTGGCGGCGCTGGCCGAGGCCTTCAGCGAGGACATGGACGCGCGCAACTTCTTCGACCACACCGACCCGGACGGGGCAAGCCCCTGGGACCGCGCCGAGAAGGCGGGCGTCTCGGGTCTCGGCGGCGAGAACATAGCCCGCGGCCAGGCCGATGCCCAGTCGGTGATGGATGCCTGGATGAACAGCGACGGCCACCGCGCGAACATCCTGAATTGCGAATACAAGACCCTGGGTGTCGGGGTGCACATGGCCTCCGGCGGACCCTGGTGGACCCAGGACTTCGGCTTCTGAGGCGCCCGTACACACACCCGTACGGATCCGTACAGCACGTCAAGCGAAAGGCCCCCGTCCAGGCGACGGGGGCCTTTGCTTTTGCGTACTGAGTTTGCGCACCAAGAAGGTCAGGCGGCGACGGCTGCCCGGCCCACGACGAAGGCCTTGGCGGTCTCGGCGACGCGGCGGCCGAGGTGCTCGGCGGTCGCTATGTCCGCCTTGTGTACGCCCTCGGGACCCTCGTCGGAGTTGGTCTGGGCCGCGGCTCCGGAGAAGAAGCCGAGGCGGTTGAGGTCGTGCTCGGATCCTTCGGTGGAGTTCCAGCCGGGCGCCAGGCCGAGGTTCACCCAGTGCATGGCGTGCTGGGCGGCGAGGGTCTGGAAGTACTGGAGCGTGTGCAGCTTGTCGCCGCTCTTGGATCCGGAGTTGGTGAAGCCGGCCGCCAGCTTGTTGTGCCAGGTCTTCGTGAACCAGCGCTTGGAGGTCTCCTCGGCGAACTGGTGGAAGGCGCCGGAGGCGGTCCCCATGTAGGTGGGCGAGCCGAAGACGATGGCGTCGGAGGCGTCGAGCAGCTCCCACTCGGCGTCGGTGATCTCGCCGACGTTGATCAGGTGGGCGGTGGCACCGGCGTCGGCGGCTCCGGCCCGGACGGCCTCGGCGACGACCGCGGTGTGGCCGTAGCCGGAGTGGTAGGCGATCGAGACAACGGGCGAAACAGCGGGGGTGGTCACGGTGGTGGCTCCTCGTCGGCACTACTGCTCGGTGGGCTGATAACGAAAGGAAAGCACTAACTTATAGAAAGCGCAACCCAGCGGTTAGCGCTGTGGAAGAGTATCCTGACCGCATGGACAGCAGCCCCGTACAGCAGTGCGGCGACGATCTCGCGTTCGATGTGTTCTCCCGGGACTGCCCGTCGCGCGCCACGCTGGAGCACGTGACGGGGCGCTGGGGCAGCCTCACCCTCGGAGCTCTGCGCGAGGGGACGTTCCGCTTCAATGAGCTACGGCGCCGGATCGACGGCGTGAGCGAGAAGATGCTGTCGCAGACGCTGCACGCGCTGGAGAGGGACGGGCTCGTACACCGCCAGGCCCAGCCGACCAATCCGCCGCGCGTCGACTACGAGCTGACGCCGCTGGGTCAGGACATCGCGGAGCGCTTGCACGCCCTGATCGAACTGGTCGAGGGGCGCATGCCGGACGTCCTGACAGCGCGCGGGCGTTACGACGAGACGCGGGGCGATCAACAGGGGCGCGCGTAGCGCTCTATTGAGGGTGGCGGCGGGAGACGGGTGGGCGCTGACAGCGCGGGCAGAAGTAGCTGGAGCGGTTCATCCAGGGGCGCCGGCGCATCGGCGTACCGCACCGGCGACAGGGCTCGTCCTCACGCCCGTACGCGTCCAACGACCGCTCGAAATAGCCTGATTCGCCATTCACGTTGACGTAAAGGCTGTCGAAGCTGGTGCCGCCGACGGCAAGCGCGGCGTTCATGACGTCCCGTACATGGCCGAGGAGCTCGGTAGAGCGGGGGCGCGTGAGGGTCGCGGTGGGGCGCTCGTAGTGCAGCCGCGCGCGCCACAGCGCCTCGTCCGCGTAGATGTTGCCGACTCCGCTGATCAGCGACTGGTCGAGCAGGGCGCGCTTGACGGTCGTACGCCGCAGCCGCAGCGCCGTATGGAACGCGGCATCGTCGAAGGCCGGGTCCAGGGGGTCGCGTGCGATGTGCGCGATGACGTCGGGGAGCCCGTCTGTGCTGTCAGCGGTGCTGGCGTGCAGCGACAGCCCGCCGAAGGTGCGCTGGTCGACGAAGCGCAGCTCGGTGTGGAGTGCGTCGTCGAAGCGGATACGGATGCGCAGGTGCTTCTCGTCGGGGACCGTCTCCGGCTGTACGAGCAGCTGGCCGCTCATCCCGAGGTGGCCGAGCACGGACGCGGCGGTGTCTTCGAGCGGCAGCCAGAGGTACTTGCCGCGGCGACGTGCGGCGCCGATGCGGTGCCCCTTGAGGCGTACGGCGAAGTCCTCACCGCCCGCGAGATGGCGGCGTACGGCCCGGGGGTGCAGCACCTGCACCTCGGAGACGGTGCGGCCGGTGACCCAGCGCTCGAGCCCGCGCCGTACGACTTCGACTTCAGGCAGCTCAGGCACGGATGCAGCATAGCCCGGTGCCCCCGACCGGAATCCGGTCGGGGGCACCGAGGCAAAGGCCTGCGTACCTCAGGCAGTGGCCGGGGCCGACGGCGATGCGTCGTCGGTCGCCGTGGGCGCATCGGCGGCGACCTTGGCCGCCACCTCGCGCTCGTCCGCGGCCGTGCGAATCGCACGCCACGCGGACTCCGCCGCCTGCTGTTCCGCTTCCTTCTTGCTGCGGCCGGTGCCGGTGCCGTACGAGACACCACCGACGCGGGCAGCAGCAGTGAAGGTCTTCTCGTGGTCCGGTCCTGTCTCCGAGACCAGGTACTCGGGAACCCCGAGCCCCTCGGTCGCGGTCAGCTCCTGGAGACTGGTCTTCCAGTCCAGGCCGGCACCGAGGCTCGAAGACTTTTCGATCAGCGGATCGAAGAGGCGGTGCACCAGTTCTGATGCTGCCCCGAGACCCTGATCGAGATAGACAGCGCCGATCACCGCTTCAAGGGTGTCGGCGAGGATGGATGCCTTGTCCCTGCCACCCGTGCCCTCTTCGCCCCGGCCGAGCCGGATGAAGGAGCCGAGTTCGAGGCCGCGGCCCACCTCCGCAAGTGCACGCGAGTTGACCACCGCGGCCCGCAGTTTGGCCAGCTGGCCTTCCGGCAGATCGGGGTGGGTTCGGTACAGCGTGTCCGTGACCACCAGGCCGAGCACGGAATCCCCGAGGAACTCGAGGCGCTCGTTGGTGGGCAGACCGCCGTTCTCGTACGCGTACGAACGGTGGGTCAGCGCACGCACCAGAAGGGCGGACTCGAGGTGATACCCGAGCCGCCCTTCCAGAAGCGTGTGGGACGAGGCCATGTTTTCCGCCTGCTTCTTGGCGTTGACCGCCTTGGCGTCAGACATCGTGCCTCTCACCAGCCGCTCAGACCTCGAGGACCTGGCGCTTGTTGTAGGTGCCGCAGCTCGGGCACGCGATGTGCTGCAGCTTCGGCTCCTGGCAACGCTCACACGAAACCAGGGTGGGGACCGCAGCCTTCCACTGCGACCGGCGGTGGCGCGTGTTACTGCGCGACATCTTCCGCTTCGGAACAGCCACGGCTACTTCTCCTGCTTCTCGTCGACGCCCGACTCGGCGGCGCCGCTGATGTTGTCCTTCTCGCCGTCCTGGATGGTCCCGGCGAGTCCTTGCAGTGCCGCCCAACGAATGTCGACGGCGTCATGGTTGTGATCGGGATTCTCGTCCAGCCTGACCCCGCACTGGGGGCACAGGCCGGGGCAGTCCTCCCGGCACACCGGCTGCATCGGCAGTGCGAGCACTACCGCGTCACGCAGCACGGTCTCGAGGTCGAACAAGCCGTCCTCGAGATAGAGCGTGTCCTCGTCGTCCTCGGCGTCGTCGGCCGGCTCCGCCTTGTGGCGGCCCCGGTCATCGGCGTCAGGGTACGAGAACATCTCCTGGAAATCCGCTGCAACGTCGAGCTCCAGCGGCTCCAGACACCTTACGCACTCCCCCTTGGCCGTCGCACGGGCGGTGCCTGTGACGAGCACCCCTTCCATGACGGATTCGAGGCGGAGCTTGAGATTCACCGGTGCGCCCTCGGGCACTCCGACGACCCCTTCGATACCGAAGTCCTTGGGGGCCACTACCGAGCGGGTCAACCGCTGGAGCGCACCGGGACGCCGGCCCAGCTCGTGTGTGTCGAACACGAGGGGGTTGCGGTGGTCGAGGTGGGCGTTCAGGGGTCTTCCTGCTTTCGGATTGCTGTGGTGGGCCGCCATGTCGCAGAAACGAAACGGGCAGCCGAGATCGCGGTCATACGCGCGACCGAAGAGCCAGGATACTTGACGCTTCGCTCAGGGCCCAATCCGGTGACCGGACACTCCCTAACGCCCCTGCTCGTACTCCCGCAGCTGATCGAGGTCGATCATGCTGGTGTCGAAGAGGCTGGTCTCGTCCAGCGCGGCGGCCTGCTGCGGGGGCTGTGCGGGCATCTGCGGCTGCTGGCCGTAGCCCTGGTCGTAGCCCTGCTGCTGGTACGCGTAGGGGTCCTGCTGCTGGTAGCCGTACGGGTCCTGCTGCTGACCGGCGTACGGGTCCTGCTGGTGCTGCTGGTACGCGTAGGGGTCCTGCGGCTGCTGGGGCTGCTGGTAGCCGTACGGGTCGTACGGCTGCTGCGCCGGGATCGGTGGCTGCTCCGGCACCGGCACCGGCGCGACGTCCATCGGCGCCACGTCCTGCGGCGTGAGTGCGCCCTGCGGCTCGGCGAGGTCCGCGAGGAAATCCGCGTCGCTGCTGTGCTGCTGCCCCGCACCGTCCTGGGCCACCATGTGCGCGCCGAGATCGTCCGAGGCCACGCGTCCGTGCAGCTTCTGCCTGCCTCGGCCGACGGCATCGAGCGTCTTGGAGAGCACGGCCTCGAAGGCGCCGAGCTTGGTGTCGACGTACTCGTCCGCGCGCTGACGCAGGGTCTCCGGGTCGTGGCTGCGCTCCGGGGCCTCCTCGTCGGCGTAGCCCTGCTCGTCGAGGCCGGGGCCCCTGCCGAGCAGCTTCTCGCGGCCACGATCGACGGAGCCGAGGGTCTTGGTGAGGACGACCTCGAAGTTCGCGAGCTTGGAGTCGACGTACTCGTCGGCCTCGGCGCGGATCTCCTCGGCGTCACGGCGGGCCTCGGCGAGGATGCGGTCGGCCTCCTCCTGGGAGCGCCGGGCGACCTCGGTGTCGGAGATGAGCGAGCCGCGCTGGGCGTGCGCGGACTCGATGATCCGCTCGGCCTCCTGGCGGGCCTGCTCGGCCAGCTGCTCGCGGCCGCCGATCAGCTCCTGGGCCTGTGCGAGGGAGCCCGGCAGTGCCTGGCGTACCTCTTCGAGCATCGAGAGCAGATCGGCGCGGTTGACCACGCACGAGGCCGACATGGGCATGGACCGGGCGCTGCCGACCGCCTCGACGATCTCGTCGAGCTTCTTCTGCACGTCCACCGTGTGCTCGCCACCTGTTCTTCCGGCTGGAGACGGACGGGACGACTGTACGGGCAGTCGGCCCCCGCCCGACACCTGGTGACGATCCGTCAGATTGTCACTTCTTCGCGAGACGCTCGGTGAGAGCGCCGAGGACCCTCGGGGGGACCAGATGGGAGACGTCGCCGCCCCAGGCCGCGACCTCCTTGACCAGGCTGGAGGAGAGGAAACTGTAGGTGGGGTTGGTCGGGACGAACAGGGTCTCGACGCCCGAGAGGCCGTTGTTCATCTGGGCCATCTGCAGCTCGTAGTCGAAGTCGCTGACCGCGCGGAGGCCCTTGACGATGGCCGGGATGTCGCGCTCCTTGCAGAAGTCGACGAGGAGGCCGTGGAAGGCCTCGACCTCGACATTGCCGAATTCGGCGGTGATCTCGCGGATCAGGTCGATCCGCTCCTCGATCGTGAACAGTCCCTGCTTCGACTGATTGATCATCACCGCGACGTGTACGACGTCGTACAGCTTGGAGGCGCGGGCAATGATGTCGAGATGTCCATTGGTGATCGGGTCGAATGACCCGGGACAGACGGCGCGGCGCATCTGTAGTCCCTCGCTCTCCGGTCCGGTCATCGTGCGTCTTCGCACGTAGAGGCGGCGCGACCGTACCAAAGCGTGCCCTCGCCGTAACGACGGGCCCGCAGCGGCTCGAATCCCTTGGGCCACTTGAATTCGCCACCTCTTGTGCTGCGCTCAACGGTGGCGAGGGCATCGTCTTTGAGCCACCCCTGAGTGCGGAGTGTGAGGAGGATCTCGCGAAGATCGTCGTCGATGACGACGTACGGCGGGTCGAGGAACACCACGTCGTACGGGGCCTCGGGCGCCGGGCCTGTGACGATCTGTTCCGCTTTGCCCGCCCGGACTTCGGCGCCGGGGAGGCCGAGCGTGCGGACGTTGTCCCGGACGGTGCGGGCGGCCCGGCCGTCGGCCTCGACGAGGAGGGCGTGCACTGCGCCGCGGGACAGCGCCTCCAGGCCTACGGCGCCCGAGCCCGCGTACAGGTCGGCGATTCTTATGCCCTCCAGCGAGCCGAGGAGCGACTCCCAGGTGGAGAACATGCCCTCGCGCGCACGGTCGGAGGTGGGGCGGGTGCCGTTGCCCGGCGGGACGGCCAGGCGGCGTCCGCCGGCCGTGCCGGCGATCACGCGGGTCATGGGTGTCGGGTCCTCGGGGTCGTATGCCGTGGGGGTGGAGGGGATCCTGCTCCCCCCATTGTCAACCCTTGTCCAGGTACTGCTCCCTCTCCTTGTCGAGGAGCGCGTCCAACGCGGTGCGCAGCTCCGGGAGCCGTTCGAGGTCGGGGTCCTCGGTGACGACGGCTACGGCCTCCTCGCGGGCGGCCACGATGACCTCCTCGTCGTCGATGACGGCGAGCATCCGCAGGGACGACCTGACGCCGGACTGGGCCTGCCCGAGTACGTCGCCCTCGCGGCGCTGTTCGAGGTCGATACGGGAGAGCTCGAAACCGTCGAGGGTGGCGGCCACGGCCGCGAGGCGGGCACGGGCGGGGCTCGCCTCGTGCATCTCGCTGACCAGCAGACACAGCCCGGCGGCCGAGCCACGGCCGACGCGCCCGCGCAGCTGGTGCAGCTGCGATACGCCGAACCGGTCGGCGTCCATGATCACCATTGCCGTGGCGTTGGGGACGTTCACGCCGACCTCGATGACGGTCGTGGCGACCAGGACGTCCACATCGCCGGCGGAGAAGCGGCGCATCACGTCGTCCTTGTCGTCGGGCTGCATCCGCCCGTGCAGGACCTCGACGCGCAGGCCCTTGAGGGGGCCCGAGGCGATCTGGTCGGCGATCTCCAGAACGGCGAGCGGCGGCCGCTTCTCGGGGTCCTCGTCGGCGGCGGCCTTCTTCTTGGCGGCCTTCGCGCCCTTCGGCTCGTCCTCGTCGTCGCCGATGCGGGGGCAGACGACGTACGCCTGATGCCCGCTCTCCACCTCTTCGCGCACGCGCTCCCACGCGCGGGCGAGGAAATGCGGCTTGTCCTTGGCCGGGACGACATGGGTGGCGATCGGCGAGCGGCCGGCCGGGAGCTGGTCGAGGACCGAGGTCTCCAGGTCGCCGAAGACGGTCATCGCGACCGTGCGCGGGATGGGTGTCGCCGTCATCACCAGGAGGTGCGGGGGCTGCTTCCCCTTGGAGCGCAGGGCGTCGCGCTGCTCGACGCCGAAGCGGTGCTGCTCGTCGACGACGACCAGGCCGAGGTCGTGGAACTGCACCTTGTCCTCGATCAGCGCGTGCGTACCGATGACGATTCCGGCCTCGCCGGTGACCAGGTCGAGCAGGGCCTGGCGGCGGGCCGCCATACCCATGGAGCCGGTGAGCAGGACGACTTTGGTGCCCTGCTCCGCGCCGCCGAGCATTCCGCCCTCGGCCAGCTCGCCCATCATTTCGGTGATGGACCGGTGGTGCTGCTGGGCGAGCACCTCGGTGGGCGCGAGCAGCGCGGCCTGGCCGCCCGCGTCGACAACGGCGAGCATCGCGCGCAGCGCGACCATGGTCTTGCCGCTGCCCACCTCGCCCTGGAGGAGGCGGTGCATGGGGTGTTCGGTGGCCAGGTCGTCGAAGATTTCCTTCGACACCTTCTGCTGGCCGTCGGTGAGGGTGAAGGGCAGCTTGGCGTCGAAGGCGTCGAGCAGGCCGCCGGGGGCGGGTCGGCGCGCGACCGCCGGGAGCTGGGTGTCGGCGAACCGGCGCCGGGCGAGGGCGACTTGGAGGACGAACGCCTCGTCCCACTTGAGGCGGTCCCGCGCCTCGGCGATGTCCACCTTCGTCTGCGGGCGGTGGACTTTGCGGAACGCGTCGGGCAGGTCGGTGAGTCCGCGGCCCTCGCGGAGGGCGGGCGGCAGGGGGTCGGCGACCTCCTGCCAGCCGGTGGCTTCCATGGAGGCCAGAACCAGGTCGACCGTCTTGGCGATCTTCCAGCTCTCCATCTGCGCGCAGGCCGGGTAGAGCGGGATCAGCTGGTTCGCCCAGGCCTCGACGGCGTCCGCGCCGCTGTCCTTGCCGAGCATTTCGTACGCCGGGTGGGACAGCTGGCGGACATTGCGGAAGATGCCGACCTTGCCGGAGAACATGCCTCGGCGGCCGGGGAGCAGTTCCTTCTGGTGGTGGTAGATCGACTTGCCGAAGAAGACCAGCTGGAGCCGTCCGCTGCCGTCGGTGAGGGTCACCTCCAGCCGCTGGCCCTTGCCGTTGTTGAACCGCAGGACGCGGGCGTCGGCGACCTGCGCGACGACGGTGGCGTGTTCGTCGAGCGGGAGGTCGGCGAGCTGCGTCAGCTCGCCGCGCTCGGCATACCGCCGCGGGTAGTGGTGCAGCAGGTCGCCGACCGTGTGCAGGTCGAGGTGCTCGGCCATCACCTTCGCGGTGGTGCCGCCGAGCGTCTTCTTGAGTGGTTCGTCGAGCGCGGGCACAGGATCCATTGGACACTATGGCTCTGACAATTGGCGGCCGCCCGATCCCGGAATCCGGGAGCACAGGCGTCTGCAAGGCGCTGCATTCGCGGCATGCCCTTCGGCATCGGGCAGGGCTTGTCCGTCATGAGTCCGCATCGGCGGGCGAGTGAGAAGCCACCGCGTTCACGCACAGGCGGAGTCACTGCACACCATGGCTCTGGCTCGGGCTCGACAGGTGTGCCCGAAGCGCCCGGGAACAGGATCCGCGGTACCGCGGATCCTGTTCCCGGGCGCTCTCATTCCACGCCGATCAGCAGCGGGGACGACTGGCGGCCTCCGTCATACGTCACCGTGTCCACCGCCAGGTGTGATTCGCGGACGTGGGCCTCCAGGTACTCCGCCAGCCCCTCCGGCGCCTCTTCGCCCAGGACCAGGGTGACCATTTCGCCGCCCGCGGCCAGCATCCGGTCCAGGACCGTACGGGCCGCCGCCGTCAGGTCGGAACCGATCACCACCACGTCGCCGTCGATCAGGCCGAGGACGTCACCGGCCTGGCAGATGCCCGCCATCGTCCAGGACTGCCGTTCCGCGACGGTGAGTTCGCCGTAGCGGGTGGCTCCCGCCGCCGACGTCATCGCCACCACGTCCTCGTCGAAGCTGCGGTCCGGCTCGTGGACGGCGAGGGCCGCGATGCCCTGGACCGCCGCGCGGGTGGGGATGAGCGCGACCCGTACACCTTCCGTACGGACCTGTTCCGCAGCCGCGGCTGCCGTGTGCCGCAGGTCGGCGTCGTTCGGCAGTAGGACCACCTCAAGCGCGTGCGCGCGCCGGATCGCCTCCGCCAGTTCGCCGCTCGCGGGCGGCTCCCCGGGGCGTGCGAGCACCGTGGTCGCGCCCGCCTCGGCGCACAGGCCCGCCAGGCCTTCGCCGGGGACCACGGCGACGACCGCCCGCTGGGCCCGCTCGCGGCGGGGTGCGCCACGGTCGGCGGCGAAGTGGGTGATGCGGATGCGGTACGGGCGGCCCGCCTCGACGCCCGCCTCCACGGCCGCGCCCGCGTCGTCCACGTGCACATGGACGTTCCACAGGCCGTCGCCGCCGACGACCACGAGCGAGTCGCCGAGGCCGTCGAGACGGGTCCGCAGCCGGTCCACCGCCGCGTCGTCCGCCTCCAGCAGGTAGATCACCTCGAAGGCCGGGCCGCCGACCCCCTCTGTAGAGCCTGCCGACTCCGGTGAGTCCGCCGGGCAGTGGTCCACCGGGTGCGGCAGCTCTCCGCGCCGTCGTACAGCGACCGCTTCGCCCGAGACCGCCTCGACCAGCGCGCCGAGTACGGTCAGCAGCCCCTGCCCGCCCGCGTCGACGACGCCCGCGCGGCCCAGCACCTCCAGTTGCCCAGGTGTCGCGTCGAGCGCCGTGCGCGCCCCTTCGTACGCCGCGCGCGCCACCTCCGCCGTCCCGCCCTCGGCGGTCTCCGCCGAGGTGGCCGCCGCAGTGGCCACCGTCAGGACGGTGCCCTCCACGGGGTGTGCGACCGCCTTGTACGCCGATTCGGCCGCCTTGCGCAGGGCGCCGCGCAGGGCGGTCGAGTCGTCGGACAGCACCTGCGCCATGCCGCGCAGCAGCTGCGCCAGGATCGTGCCCGAGTTGCCCCGCGCCCCCAGCAGCGCGCCGTGAGCCATTGCCCGTACCGCGTCCGCGAGAGCGGGCACCGATGCCGGGTCCGTAACGGTCTCGTGCGCGGTGAAGACGGCTTCGACCGCCTGGGCGGCGGATTCCACGGTCAGATAGAGGTTGGTTCCGGTGTCTCCGTCCGCGACCGGATAGACGTTGATCGCGTCGATTTCCTCGCGGGCTCTGCCCAGCGCTTCCAAGGCCAGTGAGCACCAGGCTCGCACCGCGACGGCGTCGAGGGTCTGCGGCACCTGGCGTCCTCCTTGAGAGCGGTTTGCACCGCAGGGTAGTCCCGCAAGGGGCCCGCTCAGAGGCAGGGGCCGGGACGGGGGCCGCGGCAGCCATGGTAGTTTCGTTGTACGGGAGCAGCCGATGTATGCTGCTCCGGTTGCCCGATGAAAATCGGGACTTTCCCCCGGCTACGCCACTCGATTCTTCGATCCCGGCATGCCGGGATCCACTGTAAGTGCACCTGAAGTCTTTGGAGTGACCCGTGGCTGCCAACTGCGACGTCTGCGGCAAGGGGCCGGGCTTCGGCAACAACATTTCGCACTCGCACCGCCGTACGTCTCGTCGCTGGAACCCCAACATCCAGCGCGTGCGTGCAGTGGTCGGTCGGACGCCGAAGCGGCTCAACGTCTGCACCTCGTGCATCAAGGCCGGCAAGGTCTCGCGCTGACGTATGCCAAGCGCGGCCACCTGCTGGTTGCTTAAAAACCGGTCCACCTTCGGGTGGGCCGGTTTTTTTGTGCCCTGCCCCCTCCGCGGCCCCTGTGAGCTGCCAGAATCTGGCGATGCGCTTCGGAATCCTGGGTCCCTTCGACATACGTTCCGATGAGGATGAAGGCGACGGGGAAGGCGACGGACCCGCGCTCGACCCTGGTGGCCCTCGCCCCCACGCCCTCCTCGCCCTCCTGCTGCTCGACGCGGGCCGGATGGTGGGCACGGCGCGGCTGACCGACGGTCTGTACGGCGACGAGCCGCCGGCCGGGGCCGCCAACGCCCTCCAGTCCCAGGTGTCGCGGCTGCGCAAGCGTCTCGGCGTACGCATCGAGTCGCTGCCCGCCGGCTACCGCCTCGTCGCCGACCCCGACGATGTCGACGCCCACCGCTTCGAGCGGCTCTCCCGCGAAGGGCACCGGGCCCTGGCCGCCGGAGACCACCGGCAGGCAGCGGAGCTGCTGCGCGAGGCGCTCGGTCTCTGGCGCGGGCCCGCCCTGGCTGACCTGGCCGGGCTGCCGTTCGCCGAGGCGCAGGCCGCCCGGCTGGACGAATTGCGGCTGGCCGCGCTCCAGGACCGCATCGAGGCGGACCTCATGCTGGGAGGCGGCCCCGAACTCGTCCCTGAGTTGCGCCGGCTCATCGCCGTACACCCGCTGCAGGAACGGCTGTATGGGCAGCTGATGCGGGCCCTGCACGCGGACGGCCGCCCGGCCGAGGCGCTGACCGTGTACGAGGAGGCCCGCCGCACTCTCGCCGACGAGCTCGGCGCCGATCCCTCCGCCGAGCTGGCGGCGCTCCATCTGGAGTTCCTGCGCGGTCGGTCACCCGGGACAGGGACTGCCGCCCCGCGCGGAGTGCCCGCGCAGCTCACCAGCTTTGTGGGGCGTACGGACGAGCTGGAGCGGATCGGGAACCTGCTCGCATCGGCACGCCTGGTGACGCTGAGCGGGCCCGGCGGCGCGGGCAAGACGCGGCTGGCGGTGGAGGCGGCCGGGCGGTGGGCCGGGACGGTCTGTTACGTCGAACTGGCGCCGCTCTCCGACGCCGCGCAGGTGCCGTACGCCGTGCTGACCGCGCTCGGGGTCCGGGAGAGCGGCTTCCACGACCGGGCCGGTGACGCCACCGAGCGGCTCCTTGCCGCGCTCGAAGGGCGGGAGCTGCTGCTTCTGCTCGACAACTGCGAGCACCTGGTGGAGGCCGCGGCCCGGCTGGCCGGTCAGTTGCTGGCCGGCTGCCCCGGCGTACGGGTCCTGGCCACCAGCCGGGAGGCGCTGGGCATCACCGGCGAAGTCCTGCTTCCGCTGGACCCGCTGGCCGTGCGCAGCGCCGCCGCGCTCTTCGCCGACCGTGCGGCCGCGGTGCGGCCCGGATTCCTGCCCGACGTCCGTGTGGAGCGCATCTGTGCCGCGCTGGACGGGCTGCCGCTCGCCATCGAGCTGGCGGCGGCCCGGCTGCGTACGCTCACCGTCGACGAGATCGCCGACCGGCTCGACGACCGCTTCCGGCTGCTGTCGCGCGGCGACCGGACGAAAGCGCCGCGGCACCGGACGCTGCGCGCGGTCGTGGAGTGGAGCTGGGAGCTGCTCGACGACGAGGAACGGCGGCTGGCGCGGCGGCTGACCGTGTTCGCAGGGGGCGCGACCCTGGATGCGGTCGAGCGGGTCTGCGACGTGCCCGACGCTGATGACGTGCTGGCCTCGCTCGCCGAGAAGTCCTTTGTCGAGGTGGCGGACGGGCGGTGGCGGATGCTGGACACCATCCGGGTCTTCTGCGCGGAGCGGCTCGCCGGTGAGGAACAGGCGCTGCGTGCGGCTCATGCCGCGTACTTCCTCGATCTCGCCGAGACGGCAGAGCCGTTCCTGCGGGGTGACGCGCAACTGGCGTGGCTGGGGCGGCTCGATGCCGAGCACGCCAACCTCCTTGCGGCGCTGCGCCACAGCGATCCGGTCACCGGGCTTCGCCTGATGGCCGGTATTTCCTGGTACGTCCGGCTGCGCGGCCGGCAGGGTGAGCTGGTGCCGCTCGCCGTCGAGTTGCTGGCAGCCGTCGAGACCGAGCCGCCCGAGGGGCTGACCGAGGAGTACGTCCTGTGCGCGATCAATGCCCTCACCGGTCAGGGCGATCCGCGCGAGGCAGCGCTGACCGAGCGCGCGGCCGCTCTGCTTGCCGGCCTCGACCGGCCGCTGCGGCTGCCGTTCACGCTCGTGCTGTGGTCGCTGGTGAACGGGCCGCAGACCGGCGACGAGGAGTGGGCGCGCAGGCAGCTGGGCGACGGCCTCTGGGCCGGGGCCGTGCTCCGCATGGGCCGGGGCTTCCAGGAGCTGATCGCCGGCCGTCCTGCGCTGTCCGAGGCCGCGTTCGGCGATGCTCTGGAGGATTTCCGCGCTGCCGGTGACCGGTGGGGTGCGGCCAACTGCCTCGATCCGCTGGCCATGTTCGCGTACTGGCGCGGGGACAGCGGGCGTGCGCTCGCGCTGGTCGACGAGGCGCTCGTCCTCGTACAGGAACTGGAGGCTCCCGAGGAGACCGCCGATCTGCTGCAGCGGCGGGCCACGGTGATGCTGCATACGGGTCACCGGGCCGACGCCGTCGAGCTTTTCAGGCGGGCCGCTGCTCTCGCGCGCCGCGTCGGCGTGCCCGACAAGGTGGCGGGTGCCTGGCGCGGCCTCGGTGACGCGGCCCGGCTGGCCGGTGACACGGCGGGGGCGCGTGAGCACTACGAGGCGGCGCTCGAAGTCTGTGCGGCAACGTGGTTCAGCGTCGGGGAAACACTGCGGATCTTCGTCGGGCTCGGGCGTACCGCCGGGGCGGAGGGGCGGCCCGGTGAGGCCGCCGAATGGTTCCGGCAGGCGCGTGAGCTGGCGCTGGAGCAGCCTGGGCCGCTCGAACTGGCCGAGGTGGCGGAGGCGATGGCGTCCCTGGCGGGTGCGGAGGAGGGTGCGGGGTTGCTCGGGGCGGCGGAGGGGTTGCGGGGGGCGGCGCTCGATCTGGATCCGGATGTGGTGGGTGTACGGGATCGGGTGCGGGCGGAGCTGGGGCCGGGGGCGTACGAGACGGCGTACGCGCGGGGGCGGGAGCTGCGGGGAAAGGTACTGCGGTCAGCAGCCGTCAGCGAGCGGTAAGCCTCCGGTAAGCCGCCGCCGCGAAGCTCGCCGCATGACAACAACGCAGCTGCGCGACCTCAACGTCCTCATCTCCGGCGCCAGCATCGCCGGCCCCGCCCTCGCCCTCAATCTCGCCCGCTACGGCGCCGCCGTAACCGTCGTCGAGAAGGCCCCCGCCCTGCGCCCCGGCGGCTTCGCCGTCGACTTCCGCGGTCACGTCCACCGCACCGTTCTCCAAGCCATGGGCATCTGGGACGACATCCACGTCCGCCAGACCCGCATGGGCCGTCAGACCATCGTCGACGAGCACGGCGAGGCCCGGGTCGACCTGCCGTCCGCGATGATGAGCGGCGACGTGGAGATCGCCCGCGGTGATCTGGCCGAGATCATGTACGAGCGCGCCAAAGACCGGGTCGAGTACGTCTTCGGCGACTCCATCGCCACGCTCACCGAGGACGCCGACGGAGTGGACGTCACATTCGACCGGGGCACGCCCCGCCGCTTCGACATCGTGGTGGGCGCCGACGGGCTGCACTCCCGCACCCGCCGCCTCGCCTTCGGCGACGAGTCGCAGTATCTGCACTTCCTCGGCTACTACGTCGCGGGCTTCTCCGTGCCCAATCACCTGGGCCTGGACCGCACCGCCCGGATCTACAGCGACCCGGGCCGCATGATCAACATCAACAACTACGACGGTGATCCGGACCGCGCGGGCGCGGGCATGGTCTTCCAGTCCGAGCGGCTCGACTTCGACCGCCGCGACATCGACCGGCAGAAGAAGATCATCGCCGACCGGTACGCGGACATGGGCTGGGAGACGCCCCGGATACTCCGGGCGCTGGAGCGGGCCGACGATCTGTACTTCGACGCGATCGCGCAGATCCGCATCGACCGCCTGTCCACGGGCCGCGTGGTACTGATCGGCGACGCGGGTTACGGCGCGACGATGGGCGGCATGGGCACCGGCGCGGCCGTTGTCGCCGCACATGTCCTGGCCGGGGAACTGGCCGCCGCACACGGCGACCACCGCACCGCCTTCGCCGCGTACGAGGCGGAGATCCGCGACTTCGCGAAGGGCTGCCAGAAGACCGCGGGCAACGCGGGTCCGTTCCTCGCGCCGCCCACCGAGAAGAAGATCCGCCAGCGCGACCGGGCGTACCGGATGCTGAGTTCGCGCCTGCTCGCCGGGGTCTTCAAAAGGCTCACCGAGAAGGCGGCGACCAACATCAGGCTGAAGGACTACGCCTGAGCCGCCAGCCGTGGTCGACCGGGCCGATCCCCTCGCCGAGTGCGAACCCGGCGGCGATCGCCTCGGTCACGCACTCCTTGGCCGCGGACACGGCCTGCGGCACGTCGAGCCCCTTCGCGAGTCCCGAGGCGATCGCGGAGGCCAGCGTGCAGCCCGTGCCGTGCGTGTGGCGGTTGTCGTGCCTCGGGGCGCGGAGCCAGTGTTCCTCGCGGCCGTCCGTCAGCAGGTCCAGCGCGTCGCCGGGCAGGTGGCCGCCCTTGACGAGGACCCACCTGGGCCCGAATTCGAGCATCGCGTCGCCCGCCCGCCGCATGTCGGCCTCGGATTCCACGCGTACGCCGGCGAGCTGGGCCACCTCGTCCAGGTTCGGGGTGGCGACGGTCGCCGTCGGCAGGAGGCGCTTGCGTACGGCGTCGAGCGCGGAGGTGGCGAGCAGCGGGTCGCCGTGCTTGGAGACGCCGACCGGGTCGACGACCACCGGGGCGTCGGTGTCTGCCAGCAGTTCTGCGACGGTTTCGACCAGTTCGGCCGAGGACAGCATGCCGGTCTTGACGGCCTGTACGCCGATGTCGTCGACGACGCTGCGGTACTGGGCCCGTACGGCCTCGACGGGAAGGTCCCAGACGCCTTGCACGCCCAGGGAGTTCTGCGCGGTGACCGCCGTGAGCACGCTCATGCCGTGCACGCCGAGCGCCAGCATCGTCTTGAGGTCGGCCTGGATGCCCGCACCGCCGCCGGAATCCGATCCGGCGACGGTGAGGACGCAAGGAAGTATTCGCATGCCTGCGAATCTAACCGGTTCGACCCGGTTCTACGGAGCCGTCTCAATGTCGCCGAAGTGGTCCCAGCCGCCCTTGCTGGTCCAGGGCGCCCCGTCGACCGTCACCTGCGGCAGCGCCGACGGGTTGAGGACCTCGCCGATCACCTTCCAGCGCGCGGGCAGCTTCGCGTCCGGCGGGAACGTCGCCACGATCGCGTGGTCCTCTCCCCCGGTGAGCACCCACTGCAGCGGGTCGACGCCCACCGCCTGCCCGATGTCCGACATCTGGGTCGGGATGTCGATGAGCCCGGAACGCAGGTCGATACGGACCTTGCTGGCCTCCGCGATGTGCCCGAGGTCGGCGACGAGCCCGTCACTGACGTCGGTCATGGCGGTGGCGCCGAGCCCGGCGGCCGCGGGGCCCGCGTGGTACGGCGGCTCGGGGCGCCGGTGCGCCTCGACGAAGGCGCGCGGCGAGCGGAAGCCGCGCGAGAGCACCGCGTGCCCGGCCGCCGACCAGCCCAACCAGCCGGTGACCGCGACGACATCCCCGGGCTGGGCGCCGGACCGCGTCACGGGCTCGTGGTTGCGCAGATCGCCGAGCGCGGTGATCGCGACGGTGATGGTGTCCCCGCGTACGACATCGCCACCCACGACGGCGGCGCCCGCGACCTGGCATTCGTCCCTGATGCCGTCCATCAGCTCGGTCGGCCAGGCGACGGGAAGTTCGGCGGGGACGACGAGGCCGAGGAGCAGCGCGGTCGGGACCGCGCCCATCGCGGCGATGTCGGCGAGGTTCTGGGCCGCCGCCTTGCGGCCCACGTCGTACGCCGTCGACCAGTCGCGCCGGAAGTGGCGGCCTTCGAGCAGGATGTCCGTACTCGCCACGACCCGGCGGTCGGGTGCCGCCACGACCGCGGCGTCGTCGCCGGGCCCGAGACGTACCGCCGGTGTGGTGGTGAGCCGGGAGGTGAGCTCCCTGATGAGCCCGAACTCGCCCAGCTCGCCCACTGTGCCCTTCATGGATGTGCCCCTTCTGCCCCAGTGCGCTTGCGGTCGCGAGCCATCACTGCTGTAGGTACCGTCAACTCATACGTCAACTTCAGTTCTCCGTACGCCGCGCTCCCCGCGTCGGCGGGCGCGCGGGTCTCCCCGATGCCCACGACGACGCGATACGGTGGCGTCTCTTCTCCCCACATGATCCTCGTGGCCGCCCTGGAGGTTCCGTGGTACAGGCGTACATCCTCATCCAGACCGAAGTCGGAAAGGCGTCGACCGTCGCCGAGACCATCGGCAAGATCCCGGGAGTGATTCAGGCCGAGGACGTGACAGGACCCTATGACGTGATCGTGCGCGCGCAGGCCGATACGGTCGATGACCTCGGCCGCATGGTGGTCGCCAAGGTCCAGCAAGTGGACGGGATCACCCGCACCCTGACCTGCCCGGTCGTGCACATCTAGCCCCCGTCTACGCTTGGCCGGTGACTTCTTCCCGCCGGCTTCTCTGCCTGCCGTCCGCCGCGCTGATGCTGCTCGCCGCCGCCGGCTGCTCCTTCACGGACGACGCCGTGGCGGTCCCTCCTCCCGCTCCGTCCGCGGAGGAGGCCGGGCTGTGCCGGGCGCTGCACCGTGAGCTGCCGGAGTCCGTGGCGGGGCACGAGCGGCGCACCGCGGAGCCGGAGTCGGACCTCACCGCTGTGTGGGGAGATCCGGCGATCGTACTGCGCTGCGGTGTGCCCCGGCCGGAGAAGATGAGCGACCCCCGGGCCAAGGCGGTGGAAGCGGACGGCGTGAACTGGATGCTGGAGCCGCAGGGCGACGCCCGCCGGCGCTTCACCACCACCTACCGCGACGCCTACGTCGAGGTCACGCTCCCCGCGAAGTACGCCCACGACGTGACGCCGTTGGCAGCCTTCGCGGGGGCCGTGAAGAAGACAGTGCCCAAGAGTCTTTAGCGCACCCGTGGAGCTCCTAGGGCGTGTCCGGCGGATCATGCCTGGGCCGCGGGGCCTGGCACGCCCATCTGCACAGAGAACGCGCCGCACCCTGAAGCCGGCCTGATCCGCCGGACATGCCCTAGCGCAGGCCCGTGGAGCGGCGCAGCGCGGCCTGGATCAGCCGGTCGACGAGCTCCGGGTAGGAGACGCCGGTCTCCTGCCACATGCGCGGGTACATCGAGATCGGCGTGAAGCCCGGCATCGTATTGATCTCGTTGATCACGAACTCCCCGCTGTCCAGCAGGAAGAAGTCCGCGCGTACGAGGCCTTCGCAGGACGCGGCGTCGAAGGCGTCCACCGCGAGGCGCCGTACCTCGTCGGTCTGCTCCTCGGTCAGCGGCGCGGGCACGAGGCCGGCCGCCGAGTCGATGTACTTGGCCTCGAAGTCGTAGAAGTCGTGGGACGTGACGGGCGGGATCTCGGCGGGCACGCTCGCGCGCGGGCCGTCCTCGAACTCCAGCACACCGCACTCGATCTCACGGCCGCGCAGCAGCGACTCGACCAGGATCTTGGGGTCGTGGCGCCGCGCCTCCTCGATCGCCTCGTCGAGACCGGAGAGGTCGTCGACCTTGGTGATGCCCATGGACGATCCGCCGCGGGCGGGCTTGACGAAGAGCGGCCAGCCGTGGTCGCCGGCGAAGCCGATGATCTTCTTGCGGGCGGCGGAGGGGTCGTTCTCCCACTCGCGGGGGCGGATGACCTCGTACGGGCCGACCGGCAGCCCGAAGGAGATGAACACCCGCTTCATGTACTCCTTGTCCTGGCCGACGGCCGAGGCGAGCACCCCGGAGCCGACATACGGGACACCGGCGAGTTCGAGGAGGCCCTGGAGGGTGCCGTCCTCGCCGTACGGGCCGTGCAGCATGGGGAAGACCACGTCGACCTCGCCCAGCACCTTGGGCACCGCGCCCGGTTCGCTGTAGACGACTTCGCGGCTGCCCGGGTCGACCGAGAGCACGACGCCGCCCTCCGCCGACTCGGCGAGGTCATCGACGCTCGGCAGCGCGCGGTCGGCGATGGCCATCCGGTCGGGATCGTCGGCGGTCAGGGCCCAGCGGCCGTCCGTCGTGATGCCGATCGGCAGTACGTCGTACTTCTCACGGTCGATGGACCGCAGTACGGCGCCGGCCGTGACGACCGAGATGGCGTGCTCGGAGCTGCGACCGCCGAAGACGACGGCCACCCGCGGCTTGCGGGGCTCCTGCGCAGGGCTCTGGGGGAGGTTCTCGCTGCTCATATCGCGATGAGACTACCGTGCACATCCGGCGCCGTGGAGTGCGGGCGCGGCGCGGCGTGCTGCCCGGCGCCCCGGGCCGGTGGCCGGAGCTCCTCGGGCCGGTGGCCGGAGGACACCGCTGCACCGCGAAGCCCGCGAAGCGGCGCGAGAGGCGCACGAAGAAGGGGTCGGCGGTGCGAGCGGTGCGTCCAGATGGGCTCAGCGGCGCTCGGGCTTGGCGCTGCGTGACATCAGTTCCTTGACCGCGACGATCGGCGGCTTGCCCTCGTGGACGATGCTCACGACCGTCTCGGTGATCGGCATGTCGACACCGTGGCGCCGCGCCAGATCCAGCACGGACTGGCAGGACTTGACGCCCTCTGCGGTCTGCTTGGTCGCGGCGATGGTCTCCTGGAGCGTCATGCCGCGGCCGAGGTTCGTGCCGAAGGTGTGGTTGCGCGAGAGCGGCGACGAGCAGGTGGCGACCAGGTCGCCCATGCCGGCGAGGCCGGCGAAGGTGTGCGCGTCGGCGCCCATCGCGAGGCCCAGGCGGGTCGTTTCGGCGAGTCCGCGGGTGATCAGCGACGCCTTGGTGTTGTCGCCGAGGCCCATGCCGTCCGCGATGCCGACGGCGAGGGCGATGACGTTCTTGACGGCGCCGCCCAGCTCGCAGCCGACGACGTCGGTGTTGGTGTACGGGCGGAAGTACGGCGTGTGGCAGGCGGACTGGAGGCGGGTGGCCGTCTCCTCGTCGCGGCAGGCGACCACGGCGGCGGCCGGCTGGCGGGCGGCGATCTCCTTGGCCAGGTTGGGGCCGGTGAGGACGGCGACGCGCTCGGCGGGGACCTTGGCGACCTCCTCGATCACCTCGCTCATCCGCTTCGCGGTGCCGAGTTCGACACCCTTCATCAGGGATACGAGCACGGTGTCGGTGCGCAGCAGCGGCGCCCAGGCGGCCAGATTCCCGCGCAGCGTCTGCGAGGGCACGGCGAGCACCGTGAAATCGGCGCCCTGTGCGGCCTCGGCCGGGTCGGTGGTGGCCCGTACCGCCGCGGGGAGTTCGATGCCCGGCAGGTAGTCCGGGTTGGTACGGGTGGTGTTGACGGCGTCGACGAGCTCGGCACGGCGGCCCCAGAGGGTCACCTCACAGCCCGCGTCGGCGAGCACCATGCCGAAGGCCGTACCCCAGGAGCCCGTTCCGAATACGGCCGCCTTGACCGGCTGGCGTGTCACTTTGCGCTCTCTCCTTCGGCCTCGCGCCGCTGCTGCGCACGGGCCCTGCGATGGTCGTACGGCTGGGCGGGCGCGGTTTCGCCGCGCAGTTCGGCGAGCTGCCCGGTGATGGCGGCCATGATGGCCTCGGTCGCCTCGCGCAGCACGTCGGGGGTCGGTTCCATGTCGTAGAACCGGTTGAGGTCGACCGGCGGTCCGGCCTGCACCGAAAGGGTTTTGCGCGGGAAGAGCCGGAGTTTGTCCTCTTTGGCGTACGGCGGCATCGCCAAGTTGGCGCCCCACTGGGCGACCGGAATGACGGGGGCCTTGGTCAGGAGGGCCACGCGCGCCGCTCCCGTCTTGCCGGCCATGGGCCACATGTCGGGGTCGCGGGTGAGGGTGCCTTCGGGGTAGAAGGCGACGCATTCGCCGCGCTCGATGGCGTCCACGGCGGCCCGGAAAGCGTCAAGTGCGTTGGTGGTCTCGCGGTAGACGGGGATCTGGCCCGTACCGCGCAGCATCATGCCGACGAAAGGGGTTTTGAACAGGCCGGCCTTGGCGAGCAGGCGGGGTACGCGTCCGGTGTTGTACTGGAAGTGCCCGTAGGAGAGCGGGTCGAGGTACGAGTTGTGATTGACCGCGGTGATGAATCCGCCCTCGGCCGGAATGTGCTCCATTCCGCGCCAGTCCCGCTTGAACAGAACCACCAGCGGCGGTTTAGCGATGACCGCCGCCAGGCGGTACCAGAAGCCGATTCTGCGGCGGGACACTCGGACACCTTCCTCTAGGACCGGGCTGCTTGTACTTGTGTGCCTGGTCAGCCGCACAAGTGTCGCCCCAGGCCCCCTGTCTGTCGAGAACACCGTACGCCCCGGGTACGCGACCGGACCGCCTGACTGCCGCACGGACAGGCCACAATGGGGCCCGACGCGCATTGGACGGAGGGCTCGCCACTGAACACGCTCCGGACCGCTCCCTGGTCCCTGGTCGTCCCGCTGAAGCCCCTGTTGCTGGCCAAGAGCAGGCTTGCCCCCTTCGCCGGCGACGCGTTGCGTACGGGGCTCGCTCTCGCCTTTGCCCAGGACACGGTGGCCGCGGCGCTGGCCTGTCCTGCCGTACGTGATGTGGTGGTCGTCACGGACGACACCTCGGCGGGGGCCGCCCTGGCCGCCCTCGGGGCGCGCATAGTGGCAGACACCCCGGCGGCGGGCCTCAACGCCGCCCTGACGCACGGGGCGCGCACGATACGGGCGCTGCGGCCGGGCGCTGCGGTCGCCGCGCTGAATGCAGATCTGCCCGCACTGCGTCCCGCTGAATTGCAGCAGGTGCTCGATTATGCGGCCGTATTTCCTCGTGCATTTCTGGCGGACGCGGCGGGAATCGGGACGACTCTGCTTTCTGCTGCACCCGGTGCGGAATTGGCGCCGTCGTTCGGCGGCCCTTCGCGTGCCCGGCATTCCGCTTCCGGCGCGCGGGAAATCCTGCTCGACGCGGTGGATTCCGTACGCCAGGACGTGGACACCGGTAACGATCTGCGGGCGGCGCTGACGCTCGGTGTCGGCCCGCGCACGGCCCGGCAGAGCGAGGCCCTCGCCGACGGGCCGCCGCTTGTATAGGTACGCTGCCGCCATGCAGGCGACCGCGTACACGTACGACTCCGAGACCCGCAGCGGCAGTGTGCTGCTCGACGACGGCACCCCGGTGGACTTCGACGCCCGGGCCTTCGACGCGGGCGGACTGCGGCTGCTGCGCCCCGGGCAGCGGGTGCGTATCGAGGCGGAGGGCGAGGGTGCGGATCTGCGCATCACGCTGGTGACGCTTCAGACCTTCTGATCCGGCGTCCCCGGGCGGGGGCGCGTAAAAACACCGCGGGCCGGGCTCCCCGGAGGGAGCCCGGCCCGGCGCGTATTCCTTGCTGCCCTTACTTCTTGGCAGTGGTCTTCTTCGCGGTGGTCTTGCGCGCCGTGGCCTTCTTGGCCGGTGCCTTCTTCGCGGTGGCCTTCTTGGCCGGCGCGGTCTTCTTGGCGGTGGCCTTCTTGGCGGCGCCTGCGGCCTTCTTCGCCGGAGCCGCCTTCTTGGCCGCCGCGGCCTTCACGGCGGTGGCCTTCTTCGCGGGCGCCTTCTTCGCCGCCACCTTCTTGGCGGCGGTGACCTTCTTCGCGGGCGCCTTCTTCGCCGCGGCCTTCTTGGCGGCGGCCTTCTTCGCCGCGGCCTTCTTGACCGTCGGGGCGGCACCGCCGGTCAGGCTGCCCTTGGGCGCCTTCTTCACGGCAACCTCGCCGCCCCTGGGGAGCTTCTTCGAGCCGCTGACCAGGTCCTTGAAGCCCTGTCCCGCACGGAAACGCGGAACGGAGGTCTTCTTGACCCGCACGCGCTCACCCGTCTGAGGGTTGCGGGCGTAACGGGCCGGACGGTCGACCTTCTCGAACGATCCGAATCCGGTGACCGAAACACGGTCGCCGGCGACAACCGCACGGACGATCGCGTCGAGTACCGCGTCGACCGACTCGGCCGCCTGCTGGCGGCCGCCGACCTTGTCGGCAATCGCTTCTACGAGCTGCGCCTTGTTCACGTCTTCCCCTTCGGAGACATTGCCAGAACGAATGTGTTCAAGCTTTTTCGCACGTTAGGCAGATATATACCGCAAATCAAACACGAAACGGGCTAATCACCCTAGTGCCGCAACGAAGTAGACCTGGCAGAGTTCCGCAGGTCTCAGTCGCCTTCAGGGAATCGACCCTCGTCGAGGTCCTTCATCAACCTGTCCAGGCGCCTTGCCGCATCGGCGAGATCGTGTTTCGCCGCGGCCGTTATGACCAGCAGCTTCCGGGTCAGCGCCATCCGTACGCCCTCCGGGACTTGCAGTGTGCGCACCCTTGTGTGTGCTTCTTTCAGCCGGTCCGCGACTGCCTCATAGAGCTTGAGTTGACTGTCGCGTTCCATGCACCGATTGTGCCATCTGGGGCGAGTTGTCGCCTCCGGCGGGGGCAACTAGTGGAATCCGGGGCTCCAGGAGACCTGGCCGATGCGCCCCGAAAAATCGTCAACTCACCCTCGTTTACAGGCCAGTTCAGGCCGGAACATGCCGTTGCCCCCCGCCGTGAACGGCGGGGGGCAACGGGGTGATACGAGGGGTCAGAGCTGCACCGTACTCGGCTTGAACGACGGCCTGCCGGCCTCGTACGTCGCGATGTCTGGCTCATTCTGGAGGGTGATGCTGATGTCGTCGAGACCGTTCAGCAGCCGCCAGCGGGCATTTTCGTCGAGTTCGAAGTCCGCAGTGATGCCCTTGGCACGAACTTGACGGTCCTGGAGGTCCACCGTGATCTCGGCCGTGGGGTCGGCGTCGACCAGGTCCCACAGCGCATCGACCGTCTTCTGGTCCAGCACGACGGTCAGCAGGCCGTTCTTGAGCGAGTTGCCGCGGAAGATGTCGGCGAACCGCGAGGAGATCACGGTCTTGAAGCCGTAATTCTGCAGGGCCCACACGGCGTGTTCGCGCGAGGAGCCGGTACCGAAGTCGGGTCCCGCCACCAGAACCGTGGCGCCTTTGCGCTCCGGGCGGTTGAGGACGAACTCCGGGTCCTTGCGCCAGGCCTCGAAAAGCCCGTCCTCGAAGCCGTCGCGGGTGACCTTCTTCAGCCAGTGGGCCGGGATGATCTGGTCGGTGTCGACGTTGCTGCGGCGCAGCGGGACGGCCCGGCCGGTGTGTGCGGTGAAAGCTTCCATGGCCATGCTGCTCAGGCCTCCACGAGCGTCGGAGCGTCGGACAGGTCTACGGGCGCGGCCAGGTGGCCCAGTACGGCGGTGGCCGCGGCGACCTGCGGCGACACCAGGTGGGTACGGCCGCCCTTGCCCTGCCTGCCCTCGAAGTTGCGGTTGGAGGTGGACGCGGAGCGCTCACCGGGGGCCAGCTGGTCCGGGTTCATGCCCAGACACATCGAGCAGCCGGCGTGCCGCCATTCGGCGCCTGCGGCCGTAAAGACCTTGTCCAGGCCCTCCTCGATGGCCTGCAGGGCGACGCGTACGGAACCGGGAACGATCAGCATCCGTACGCCGTCGGCGACTTTGCGGCCGTCCATGAGCGCGGCCGCGGCACGCAGGTCCTCGATACGGCCGTTGGTGCACGAGCCTACGAAGACGGTGTCGACCCTGATCTCACGCAGCGGCTGCCCGGCGGTCAACCCCATGTACTCCAGGGCCTTTTCGGCGGCGAAGCGCTCCGAAGCGTCCTCGTACGAAGCAGGGTCGGGGACGTTCGCCGACAGCGGCGCACCCTGGCCCGGGTTGGTGCCCCAGGTGACGAACGGGACCAGTTCGGCGGCGTCGATGACGACCTCGGCGTCGAAAACGGCGTCGTCGTCGGTGCGCAGCGTCTGCCAGTAGGCGACGGCGGCGTCCCAGTCGTCGCCCTGCGGGGCGTGTACGCGGCCCTTCAGGTAGTTGAAGGTGATCTCGTCCGGGGCGATCATGCCCGCCCGCGCACCGGCCTCGATCGACATGTTGCAGATGGTCATCCGGGCCTCCATCGAGAGCTTCTCGATGGCGGAACCGCGGTATTCGAGCACATAGCCCTGACCGCCGCCGGTGCCGATCTTCGCGATGATCGCGAGGATCAGGTCTTTGGCGGTTACGTCGGCGGGCAGTTCGCCCTCGACCGTGATCGCCATGGTCTTCGGCGGGGCCATCGGCAGCGTCTGGGTGGCCAGTACGTGCTCCACCTGCGACGTACCGATACCGAAGGCCAGCGCGCCGAACGCGCCGTGGGTCGAGGTGTGGCTGTCGCCGCAGACCACGGTGGTGCCGGGCTGGGTCAGTCCCAGCTGCGGTCCCACTACGTGGACGACGCCCTGCTCGACATCGCCCAGCGGGTGCAGCCGTACGCCGAATTCCGCGCAGTTCTTGCGCAGCGTCTCCAGCTGGGCCCGGGAAACCGGGTCCGCGATCGGCTTGTCGATGTCGATGGTCGGGGTGTTGTGATCCTCGGTGGCGATGGTGAGGTCGAGCCTGCGCACCTGGCGACCGCTCTTGCGGAGGCCGTCGAAGGCCTGCGGGCTGGTCACCTCGTGCAGCAGGTGCAGATCGATGAAGAGGAGATCGGGCTCGCCGTCGGCGCGCCTGACGACATGGTCGTCCCAGACCTTCTCCGCGAGTGTCCTACCCATCGCTTTCCCTTCGGCCGGCGTCTTCGCCGGACCCATCTAGAGATCGGGTCGCCCCCGTCCGGACCCCCGTACAGGGCGGTGGCTACGGGCCGTCGTGTGGCCTCCCCTCCAGATTCGCAAGTTCCCGAGAAAATTGAACTTGCGTTTCACAGAGTGAGACGCGAGTATCGACGCATGGACAACTCTAGCGGCGTCGGCGTTCTCGACAAGGCAGCTCTGGTACTGAGCGCTCTGGAGTCCGGTCCGGCCACCCTCGCCGGGCTGGTCGCGGCGACCGGGCTCGCACGACCCACGGCACATCGCCTTGCCGTGGCACTGGAACACCACCGGATGGTGGCGAGGGACATGCAGGGCCGTTTCATTCTCGGCCCCCGGCTGTCGGAACTGTCTGCCGCGGCGGGCGAGGACCGGCTGCTGGCCACGGCAGGACCCGTGCTCACGCACCTGCGTGACGTGACCGGCGAGAGCGCGCAGCTCTACCGCCGGCAGGGCGATATGCGCATCTGCGTGGCCGCCGCGGAGCGGCTGTCCGGACTCCGGGACACCGTCCCCGTCGGCTCCACGCTGACCATGAAGGCGGGCTCGTCCGCCCAGATCCTGATGGCCTGGGAGGAGCCGGAGCGCCTCCACCGCGGTCTCCAGGGCGCCCGCTTCACGGCGACCGCCCTCTCCGGCGTACGCCGCCGTGGCTGGGCCCAGTCGATCGGCGAGCGCGAGCCGGGCGTGGCCTCGGTGTCGGCCCCGGTGCGCGGCCCTTCCAACCGGGTGGTCGCCGCCGTCTCGGTCTCCGGACCGATCGAGCGGCTGACCCGCCACCCGGGCCGGATGCACGCCCAGGCGGTCATCGACTCGGCCGCACGCCTGTCGGAGGCCCTGCGCCGCTCGGGCGGCTGATCCGGGCGGTGCGGGCGGAAGCCGGGGGCGGGAACGCCGTCGGCTCAGAGCCGCTCGGCGTCGGTCGCCCCCGCGTACCGCAGGCGCAGCCTCATCCGGCCGTCCACCGTGCGGATCTCCACCGATTCGCAGAGGTTGCGCATCAGCCACAGCCCGTCATCGGCGCCGGCCTGTGCGCCGGGCGGTGCGAATCCCGCCCAGGTGGCCGGTGCGGGGGCGCGGTCCGCGGCGAAGAGCTCCCAGACGAGGACGCCGGGCTCCTCCCAGGCGCACACCCGCGCGCCGGTGGCCCCGTGGCCCATCAGGTAGGTCAGCGCCTCGTTGGCGACGGTCTCGGCCATCGCGAGGCGTGCCCCCGCCAGGCCCGCCGCCTCGGCCCGGTCGCGTACGAAGCGGCGTACGGCGGCCGGAGTGGCACACCCCTCCAGCACGGCAGCACCACCGGGCGGCGCCGGCAGCGGGGCGTCCGCCGCCGCTGCGTAGGCATGCGGATCGACGTGTGCCGCACTGGGCAGCACCTCGGACCCGACCACATGGCCGGGGTGCGTGGCGTGAGCCGCCTCCGCGACGTCGCGGGGCACCGTCCTGGTGTCGTACGGGCAGATCATCCAGAGGTCGGCGTCCGCGAGCAGCACGTTCAGCCCCGACTCCATCCGCTTCCACTCCGCGATCTGACGCGCGGACTTGCCCGACCACACGGGCTCGGCCATGATCCGCATCCCACGGCCGGGCATCTGCCGGTGGTTCCAGTAGCGCAGGAAGGACGAGACCCGCTCTACGGGCCGGCGGCCGAAGTAGGCCGTCTCCGCGGTGTCCAGTGCGTGGGCGCGTTTCCCGAGGGCGTCCCGGAGCAGTTCGATATTCGCGGGTGTGGTCGCGGCCAGAACCGGCTCCCCCGCCTCCAGTCCCGCCTCGGCGAACGGCAGGGCCATCGCCAGGAACGCCTCGTCGCTGTCGTAGAGCGAGGCGTGGTGCACGAAGCCTCTGCCGTTCGGACCAGCGTCAGTTGACATGGTCCGCTCCCAGTCGCAGACCGGGGGTGTCGTCCCAGCCGACGAGTGCGATCACTTCGCGCAGATGCGGCGCGAGACCGGCCAGTTCGACCTGGCTGCCCGCACGGCGCGATCCGGCGAACGCCATCAGCAGGCGCAGCCCGCCCAGGTCGAGGAACTCCAGCCGGGACAGGTCGAGTTGGACATCTCCGTCAACCCGCTCCAGCGTGCCCAGCGCACCACGCAGATGCCGGTGCGTGCGGATGTCCACGACTCCTTCCACCCGGAGCCCGCTCGGATGGTACGTACGGACAACGCGTAACTCCGCGGTCCGCACGAGGGGTTCGACGTCGACGCTCCTCGGGTGGGCGGAGGCGAAGGCCTTCAGCTGCGCGGTGTCGAAGCGCCGTGCGTCGTACTGGCAGACGGCGAGCGTCAAGCCTCGCCTGAACTCCCGGGCGAGCAGGGCCTCGTACTGCAGCAGTTGCCCCAGCGCGTCCTCGTCCCGGATGGCCACACTCATGTCGCCGACGATGCGCAGACCGGCATAGCCCTCGGTGAGCGCCCGGTCGGCCTCCCTGCGCAACCGGCCCACCATGCGCCTGGGTTCGACGTGCCCCGCGTACAGGCAGAACTCCTCGGCGTCCATGATCTGTATGCGCTGCGCCACCCCGTCGTCGCGGGTGTTGCTCGCCGGGAGGGGTATGCGGCAGCGGTCGAGAAGGTCGTACGGAGTGTGGGGGCCGTCGCCGCCCGCGAGGAACAGGAGTTTCTGCCGGGCCGCGAGGCCCGCGACGACCAGGGATCCCAGCACGGACAGCTGCTCCTCCGTCGAGCCGAAGAACAGACAGGCGTGGTCTCCGACGCGCAGATCGGCGACGGCGACCGTACGGTGCATGCCATGGAGGAGCGCCATGCGCGGATTATGGCGGCGGGGTCACGCCTGCGGTAGTGCCCGTAGTGCCCGCATACGAGAAAGACCCTCCGCATCGCGGAGGGTCTTTCTCTGTACGTACCCCCGACCGGATTCGAACCGGCGCTACCGCCTTGAGAGGGCGGCGTGCTAGGCCGCTACACAACGGGGGCCTGTTTACTGCGAGTTGTACTGCGCTGGGCTACCAGGACTCGAACCTAGACTAAGGGAACCAGAAACCCTCGTGCTGCCAATTACACCATAGCCCATGGTGGTTTAGACCTATTGGTTTAGACCAGTACCCCCGACCGGATTCGAACCGGCGCTACCGCCTTGAGAGGGCGGCGTGCTAGGCCGCTACACAACGGGGGCCTTGGCGATCCCTACGTCACCACATCCAGGAGCGACCCGAAGGTGGCGGAAAGAAAGGATCTGTACCCCCGACCGGATTCGAACCGGCGCTACCGCCTTGAGAGGGCGGCGTGCTAGGCCGCTACACAACGGGGGCCTTTGCAGATGAGCTCTGCAGAGCTGGGCTACCAGGACTCGAACCTAGACTAACGGAACCAGAAACCGTCGTGCTGCCAATTACACCATAGCCCACCAAAACACAACCCCCTGATGGGGGTTTGTTTGGTGTGCGCCTTCCGGCCAGACCTTTCGGCCCTCTCGGGCGGCGCAGAAAGAACATTACCCGAAGGTGGACGGCGCTCCAAAACGGGTATCGCCCCGCAACAGCCCAGGTAGCTGCTCAAGCCCGGTGATGCGCACGAGGTCCGGGCGGCCGCCGAGTCCGCCCCGGTCGAGCCAGATACCGGCCAGACCGGCGGCGTCGGCGCCGCCGGCGTCGATGTCGGGCTGGTCACCGACGTACGCGACCTCGTGGGGCGGCAGGCCGAGCGCGTCACAGGCGGCGTGGAAGGCCTCGGCGGCGGGCTTGGAGACACCCAGTTCGGCGGCACACAGCAGAGCCTCGAACCGGTCGCGCACCCCCAGGACGCGCAGCTTGCGGTCCTGGTTGTGGACGCTGGAGTTGGAGAGCACGGCGTGTCGGTAGTCCTCGGCCAGGACATCGAGCACCGGAACGGTGTCGGGGAACAGCTTCCAGGCGGCCTCGAAGTGGGCGACGTACCGGCCGAACCAGTCGTCGGCCGCGTCGTCGCTCAGCGGCACACCGAGAAACGACCGCACACGGTCTCTGCGCTGCCCCTCGAAGGTGGTCTCACCGGAGGCGAAGCTCGCCCAGTGGAGTTCGGTGATCTCGCGCCAGCGGGCAAGGGCGTGATCGACAGTGGCGTAACCGTCGGCGAGCCCCTCGGCCCTGAGGTGGTCACGCATGCCGACGCGGTCGGCGGTCGAGTAGTCGAAGATCGTGTCGTCGATGTCCCAGACCACGGCGTTGATCGGCATGAGCGCGACGCTACCGCCGAGCGCCGCCCGCGGCTGGCGGTTCGGGGGTTATCCCCCGAAAAACGCAGTGTCGATGTCCCGGACCACGGCGTTGACCGGCATGAATCGCACCCTGTCGAGCGCCTTCGGGCATGCGAAGGGCCCGGAAGCGTGTGCCGCCTCCGGGCCCTGTCGTCGTACAGCTCTTTACGCGGTGAGCTTGGCCAGCGCCGCGTCGATGCGGGCCAGCGTCTTCTCCTTGCCCAGGATCTCCAGGGACTCGAAGAGCGGGAGGCCGACCGTGCGGCCGGTGACGGCTACGCGGACCGGGGCCTGGGCCTTGCCGAGCTTCAGGCCGTGCTCCTCGCCGGCGGCCAGGACGGCCTCCTTGAGGGACTCGGGGCTCGTCCAGTCGGCCGCTTCCAGCTTGGCGCGGGCGGTGGTGAGGAGCGGCACGGGCTCGCCCTTCATCGCCTTCGCCCAGGACGCCTCGTCCTCGACCGGCTCGTCGAGGAAGAGGAAGTCGACATTGGCCGTGATGTCGGAGAGGACCGTCACGCGGGTCTGGGCGTGCGGGGCGATCGCCTCGAACGCGGCCCGGTCGAAGGACTCCGGCTTCCAGTTGGCGTACGGCGCCTTCAGCCACGGCTCGCAGGCCGCGATGAACCCGTCGACCGGGAGCATGCGCAGGTGCTCGGCGTTGATGTGCTCGCACTTCTTCAGGTCGAAGCGCGCCGGGTTGGCGTTGACGTCCTTGATGTCGAAGGCGGCGACCATCTCCTCGATCGAGAAGATGTCGCGGTCCTCCGCGATGGACCAGCCGAGGAGCGAGAGGTAGTTGAGCAGGCCCTGCGGGAGAAAGCCGCGCTCGCGGTAGAGGTTGAGGGACGCCTCGGGGTCGCGCTTAGAGAGCTTCTTGTTGCCCTCGCCCATGACGTACGGGAGGTGGCCGAAGGCCGGGATCTCCTTGGCGATGCCCAGCTCGATCAGCGCCTTGTAGAGCGCGATCTGGCGCGGGGTCGAGGACAGGAGGTCCTCGCCGCGCAGGACGTGGGTGATCTCCATCAGGGCGTCGTCGACGGGGTTGACGAGCGTATAGAGCGGGGCGCCGTTGGCGCGGATGATGCCGTAGTCCGGGACGTTGTCCGGGTTGAAGGTCAGCTCGCCGCGGACCAGGTCCGTGAAGGTGATCGGCTCGTCGGGCATCCGGAAGCGCACGATGGCCTCGCGGCCCTCGGCCTTGTACCGCTCGATGCGGTCGGCGCTGAGGTTGCGGCACGTGCCGTCGTAGCCCGACGGCTTGCCGGCCGCACGGGCGGCGTCGCGGCGTACCTCCAGCTCCAGGGCGGTGCAGAAGCACTCGTACGCATAGCCGCCGGCCATGAGCTTCTGGGCGACGTCCTTGTAGATGTCCATCCGCTGCGACTGGCGGTAGGGGGCGTGGGGGCCGCTAATCTCCGGGCCCTCGTCCCAGTCCAGGCCGAGCCACCGCAGCGAGTCGAGCAGCTGGTTGTACGACTCCTCGGAGTCGCGGGCCGCGTCGGTGTCCTCGATTCGGAAGACCATGGTGCCGCCGTTGTGCCGGGCGAACGCCCAGTTGAACAGAGCGGTGCGGACCAGACCCACGTGGGGGTTGCCGGTCGGGGAGGGACAGAAACGTACGCGTGGGGGTGCCCCCTGGTCGAGCGAAGTCGAGAGCTTGGGGGAGTTCGCGTTAGTCACGCTTGATCACCTTGTTGGTGAGAGTGCCGATGCCTTCGATGGTGACGGCGACCTCGTCGCCGACGTTGAGGGGGCCGACTCCGGCCGGGGTCCCCGTGAGGATGACGTCGCCCGGGAGCAGCGTCATGGCCTCGGTGATGTGGACGATCAGGTCCTCGACCGAGCGGACCATGTCGCTCGTACGGCCCAGCTGGCGCTGTTCGCCGTTGACCGTGCACTGGATGGCGAGACCCTCGGCGATGGCCGCGGGGTCGAGGCCGGTCTCCACCCAGGGGCCGAGCGGGCACGAGGTGTCGAAGCCCTTGGCCCTGGCCCACTGGTTCTCGCGCTGCTGGACGTCGCGCGCGGTGACATCGTTGGCGCAGGTGTAGCCGAAGATGACGTCCTTGACACGCTCGCGAGGGACCTCGCGGCACATGCGGCCGATGACCACGGCCAGTTCGGCCTCGTGGTGCAGCTCACTGGAGAAGGAGGGGTACGCGATGGGGTCGCCGGGGCCTGTCACGGCGGTTGACGGCTTGAGGAACGCGACGGGGATGTCCGGGACCTCGTTGCCGAGCTCCGCCGCATGCTCCGCGTAGTTGCGGCCGATGGCCACGACCTTGCTGGGGAGCACGGGCGGCAGGAGGCGGACCTTGCTCAGCGGGACCTTGACGCCGGAGAGCTCGAAGTCGGCGTACGGGATGCCCTTGATGATGTCGAGAACGAGGTCGTCCGGGCTGTCGCCCTCGACCGCGCCGAAGGCGACATTGCCGTCGATGGAGAACCTGGCGATGCGCACGGGATGCTGTCGCCCCTCACTTTTTGCTGGCCGGAGACTGACGCTCCAGGCTAACGCGGGTGAGGAGGCCGACCGCCCGTATTACCTGCGCGCCTAGGCTGCGGCGTGAGCTTCCGCCGGGGCCTCCACCGGGGCTTCCATCAGAATCGTGCGGCGCGGGTTGGCGGTCTCGGCGGGGAGATCGACAGGGTGCTCCGGCCGCTCGGCGGTCAGCAGGTCCACAGCGTCTTCGAGATGCGCGAGCGTGGTCCGGCGGGGGTTGGCCGTGCTGCGGAACATCGTCGTGGTCTTCATCTGGTGTTCGGGCCCTGTCGGTACGGGCGCCATCTTGGGCGCTCTGATTGTCGGATTCGCCATCCCTGTAAAGCGTCAGGCTAAACATCCGGTTCCCCGGCAAAGATGTGAAGCAGACAAGAACAGTGTGTGAGTTTCCTCACGAGATGGCGGGCATAACGGCCAATTCGGACAACCTCGGTGGGTTCATGAACCGGACATTCCGCCACTGAAGGCATCATTCCGCTCCTGATCATCAGGACTGGGACACCCCCCGCCCCTAAGCGACTCGTTGGCTTATGCCCTTTTTACCCCTGAACACTTTCTACGCCTTGTTACGCAACACTTACACGGTGTCACTCACGTCACGGCCTCGTGCCCGGCCCTTGTTGGAGATCCGGCACTGTGCTGGAATTCCCCGGACCGCCGCGAGATTTCAGATTCCAGCCGGCGCACAGGGCGCAACGCAGCGCCGAGTGGCGGCGGGAAGGGGAGAAGCGCCGGTCACTCACGACCACCCATGGGGCCGCTCGGTGCCCCACGACTCGACACCGTTCCGCCGTTCACGCGGGGGAACGCCTGGTCCAGAGGTTGCGACGCTAGTGCAGGGACGTTTCAAGAGGGATGGCAGCGCTGCGGCGGAGCAGGAGCCGCGCGGCGGGACCGACCGCGGATCCTCGCCCCAGCACGCCCAGAACCAGGTGCCTACAGGGGCCGGTGACGGCGGCGACCGTGCCGCTCGCCCCGGGACTCAGGGCAGTGGCGAACAGGCGAATCCGGTGAGAGCCAAGGAGCCGGTCTCCACGGGCTCACGAATAGCCCTGCGCAACTGGCGCATCAGCACCCGACTGGTCTCCCTGCTGGCACTGCCGGTGGTCGCGGCGACCACGCTCGGTGGGCTGCGTATCAACGAGTCCATGAACAACATGGAGCAGCTGGAGCACATGCAGCTGCTGACCGAGATGACCAAGCAGGCGACCGAGCTCGCCGCCGCGCTCCAGGAGGAGCGCGAAAAGTCGGCCGGTCCGCTCGCCAACGGCGTCAGCCCCGCCGACTTCAAGGTCAAGAGCCCCCGGGACAAGACCGACCGGGCCAGGGACGCGTTCATCAGCGGGACGCAGAACATCGACACAGCGGGCGACGAGGGCCTTCAGAGCATCCGCGTCAGCCTGCTGGAAATCGCCGTACGGCTGAAGTCGATCCGCCAGATCCGCGAGGACGCCTACAAGGGCAACACGACCGACTCGCAGACGGTCAACAACTACAGCCAGCTGATCGACTCGCTGCTGAGCCTCTCCCAGGACATGGCGCAGGCGACCTCCAACCCGGAGATGATCAAGCGGACCCGCGCCCTTGCGGCCTTCTCCTCCGCCAAGGAGTACGCCTCCGTCCAGCGCGCGATCATCGCGGCCGCCCTGCCGCCCAACGACCGCGACGCCGGCAAGCTCAACGAGAGCGACCGCCTCTACGCCAAGTCCGCGATGGACAGCGAGGACTCGGCACGCAAGTCGTTCGCCCAGGTCTACGACGGCGACGCCGATGTACTGACGGCTCCGCTGGACAGCGGCAACCCCGACATCGCGTCCGCCGACAAGTACTCGCAGCGGGTGCTCTCCACCCCGGGCGGCCTCAAGAGCCAGCAGAAGCGTTCGTACATGGACTGGACCGACGCCAACTCCAGCAAGATCCAGTCCATGAAGCAGATCGAGGCCACGCTCCTCGACGAGATGGAGCAGAAGGCCCGTGAGCTGCGCGAGGACTCGCAGCAGGACGCCATCCTCAACGGTGCGCTGATCGTCCTCGTCCTCGGTGTCTCGCTCATCGGCGCGTTCGTCGTGGCCCGCTCCATGATCCGCTCGCTGCGCCGGCTCCAGGACACCGCCACCACGGTCGCCCAGGAACGCCTGCCCGAGCTGGTCAAGCAGCTCTCCGAGGCCGACCCGCAGGACGTCGACACGTCCGTGGAGTCCGTCGGTGTCCACTCGCGCGACGAGATCGGCCAAGTGGCCGCGGCCTTCGACGACGTGCACCGCGAGGCGGTCCGACTGGCCGCAGAGCAGGCGCTGCTGCGAGGCAACGTCAACGCGATGTTCACCAACCTCTCGCGGCGTTCGCAGGGTCTTATCCAGCGTCAGCTCTCGCTCATCTCCGAGCTGGAGTCGCGCGAGGCCGACCCGGACCAGCTGTCCTCGCTCTTCAAGCTCGACCACCTCGCGACCCGCATGCGCCGTAACGGCGAGAACCTGCTGGTCCTCGCCGGTGAAGAGCCCGGCCGCCGCTGGACGCGCCCCGTTCCCCTGGTCGACGTGCTCCGTGCCGCCGCCTCCGAGGTGGAGCAGTACGAGCGCATCGAGCTGTCGTCGGTGCCCGGCACCGAGGTCGCCGGCCGCGTCGTCAACGACCTCGTGCACCTCCTCGCCGAGCTGCTGGAGAACGCCACCTCGTTCTCCTCGCCGCAGACCAAGGTCCGCGTCACCGGTCACGCGCTGCCCGACGGGCGCGTGCTCGTCGAGATCCACGACACCGGTATCGGCCTGTCGCCGGAAGACCTCGCGGCGATCAACGAGCGGCTCGCCTCGCCGCCCACCGTGGACGTCTCGGTCTCGCGCCGCATGGGTCTGTTCGTGGTCGGCCGCCTGTCCCTGCGACACGGCATCCGCATCCAGCTGCGTCCGTCCGACTCCGGTGGTACGACCGCGCTGGTCATGCTGCCCGTCGATGTCGCGCAGGGTGGCAAGAAGGCTCCGGCCAAGCAGGGCGCCGCGGCTCAGCCTCAAGTGCCCGCCGGCCCCGGCGCCCGTCAGACGCACTCTCCCGGTGCGCTCGGCAGCGGGTCTGCCGGCGGCGCCCGTCCCGGTCTCGGTGGCGGCCCCGCGCCTGCCGGACGGCTCCCCGCCGGTTCCGGTGGTGCCCGCGGCCAGGTCGCGAGCCCCGGTGCGCGTGCGGCTCTGCCCGGCCGTGACGGGGGTCAGGGGCAGCAGCCCGGCTCCGGTCAGGGCGGTCAGCCCGGCCAGGGTGGCGGGATGTTCGGTGGGGGCGGCCGCCAGGCCGGCAACCGCGAGCGTTCCGACGTACGCCAGAGCGGCTTCCAGAGCGGCCCTGGCGCAGGCGACCAGGGCGGCCGTACGCCGCAGCAGCTGCCGCCCCGCGGCGGCTCGCGTCCCGAGCTGCCCGGCAGCAACCCGGCCCCGCAGCGCCAGGCGCGTCCGCAGGCCACCAGCTGGGGCAACGACCAGCCGCGCGGCCACGACGAGACCTCCGGCCAGTACGCCCGCCCCTCGGCGGACGACCGCCAGGGTCCCGGCGCCACCGCCGAGTTCCAGCGGCCGGACTACGACGCGCCGCCGCCGGCGCTGCCCACGGGCAGCACGTACGAGCGCAGCGACATCCGCGGCCCCGTACCGCAGGGCAGCGGCTCCACCGGTCAGTTCGAGCGGCCCGAGGCCCGCGGTGCGCAGGACCCGGCGTCCACCGAGCAGTTCGCGAGGCCGGACTTCAATGCGCCGCAGTCGGCCAACCCCTCGGGCGCCTACGGTCGTCAGGGCCAGGGCCGGCCGCAGGGCCAGAACCAGGGCGGCCCCCAGGCGCTCGGTCCCGCGGGGCAGCGTCGGCGTGGCGGCCGGGAGAACCCCGAGCCCGCCAGGAACACGGCGCCGCGTCCGCCCGCCGCGAGCCTGCCTCCGCAGCCGCAGCAGCACGAGCTGCCGCCCGCCTCCGGTCCCGGTGACGGACGTACGCCGCTCTTCGACACGCTTGAGTCGAACTGGTTCCAGCAGGACGCCCAGCAGGCTCCCGCCGTACCTCAGCAGCCCCAGCAGCAGGCCGGGCGGCCCACGCAGCAGATGCCCGGCGCGTCCGCCCCGATCGCTCCGCCGATGCCGCAGCGCGGCCAGGCACGTGAGACGGGTGCCCCGAACAGCACCACCAACGGTACGAACGCCACCAACGGCGCCACCTGGCGCACCTCGCCGAACGACGAACTCGTAAAGCAGGCAGAGCGGGTCAAAAAGCCCGCAGCCGGCGGTGTCACGACCTCGGGTCTGCCGCGTCGCGTCCCGCGTGCCAATCTGGTGCCCGGAACCGCGCAGCAGCAGAACCACCAGACCGGTCCGCAGGTTTCGCGTGCGCCTGACGACGTACGCGGCCGGCTGACCAATCTTCGTCGGGGTATCCAGCAGGGTCGGCAGGCCGGCAGCGGCTCGTCGACCGGCAGTTTCAACATTGACCCCTCTCACCAGCAGGAGCGTTAGTTGAGTCCGATGAGCCAGGCGGCGCAGAATCTGAACTGGTTGATCACCAACTTCGTGGACAACACCCCTGGGGTGTCCCACACGGTGGTGGTCTCCGCCGACGGACTCCTTCTGGCGATGTCCGAAGGATTCCCGCGTGACCGCGCCGACCAGTTGGCGGCCGTGGCCTCCGGCCTGACCTCGCTGACCGCGGGGGCTTCCCGGATTTTCGAGGGCGGGGCTGTGACCCAGACCGTCGTCGAGATGGAGCGCGGCTTCCTCTTCCTCATGTCCGTTTCGGACGGCTCCTCGCTCGCCGTGCTCGCGCACCCCGACTGCGACATCGGCCTCGTCGGCTACGAGATGGCGCTGCTCGTCGACCGTGCCGGCAGCGTCCTCACCCCGGATCTCCGAGCGGAGCTCCAGGGGAGTCTGCTCCACTAGGCCGCGCACGCCCAGGTCTTGCCGAGAAACAAACCGTTCAGGCCGCGCACAGCCCCCCACCCCGGCCCCGTCAGACGGCCCGCACACCACGTGCTGTCATGCCCGGAGGATCCATGACCCCGCCCCCCGCCTCTCGCGATCCGTACGGAGCGCGTTTCGACGCGTCGTACGATCACGAAGGCGACCAGCCGCTGGTACGTCCTTATGCGATGACCGGCGGCCGGACCCGGCCGCGCTACCAGCTCGCCATAGAGGCACTGGTCAGCACAACCGCCGACCCGGCGCATCTCGCCACGCTCCTGCCAGAGCACCAGCGGATCTGCCACCTGTGCCGCGAGGTCAAGTCGGTGGCGGAAGTCTCGGCACTGCTTTCGATGCCGCTCGGTGTCGCTCGGATCCTCGTCGCCGACCTGGCGGAGGCCGGCATGGTGGCGATCCACCAGCCGGGCAATGGAGAGGCCGGCGGCACGCCGGATGTAACGCTGCTCGAAAGGGTGCTCAGTGGACTTCGGAAGCTCTAGCGGCGGAGCGACCCGCTCCACCACTTCCGCGAAGATCGTGGTGGCGGGCGGCTTCGGCGTGGGCAAGACCACGTTCGTCGGAGCCGTCTCGGAGATCAACCCGCTGCGCACCGAGGCCGTCATGACCAGCGCCAGCGCCGGTATCGACGACCTGACGCACACCGGAGACAAGACGACGACCACCGTCGCCATGGACTTCGGACGTATCACCCTGGATCAGGACCTGATCCTGTACCTCTTCGGTACGCCCGGTCAGGACCGCTTCTGGTTCATGTGGGACGACCTCGTACGGGGCGCCATCGGCGCCGTCGTCCTGGTCGACACCCGCCGTCTCGCCGACTGCTTCCCCGCCGTCGACTACTTCGAGAACAGCGGCCTGCCGTTCGTCGTCGCCCTCAACGGCTTCGAGGGACACCAGCCCTACACCCCCGAAGAAGTGCGCGAGGCCCTCCAGATCGGCCCCGACGCCCCCATCATCACCACCGACGCCCGCCACCGCGCGGACGCCAAGAGCGCGCTCATCACGCTCGTGGAGCACGCTCTGATGGCACGACTCAAGTAGTCGCCGCTCTACGGCAGTTGTCGTGGCCGGAACAGGGGGCGGACTGTGTCCTTTGACACTCTCCGCCCCTCTGTTCATAACATTTCGACAGAGAATTGTCCCGTCACGGACACCCCACGCGTTCGCACGGTACCGCTGTGCTCACATTGGCCCTGCCTTTTGGCGGGGCTCGTTCTGTTTTGACCGTTTTATCTGAGGCTTACACCACTCGGAATCGGCGCTTCCGGGTGTTTGGATGGCAGCCGCTCGACGTGCTGGAATTCGTCGAACTCCCGAGTAAGTACGGCCCTGAACGAAAAACGGCACAGCGTAGGTGCCGACGCCGAGAGGTTGTTGGTCGAGTGAGGCGTAGCAACACGAGCTCCGCACAGCAGCAGCAGGCGCGGGGCAACTTCACCCCGCCGCCGCGCACAGTGGCGTCGCCCGCGACCCCGCCCGCTGCCGCCCCCGCGAGCAGCGGCAGCAGCAGCAAATTTGCGCCCCGCAACTGGCGCGTGCCCACCAGGCTGAACGCGATCCTCCTCATACCCGTGGGAGTCGGCCTCGTCATGGGCGGCTTCCAGGTCAAGGGCTCGATCGACACCTGGCAGGAAGCGCAGGACGCCGAGAAGACCGCCGTCCTCGTGCGCGCCGCGTCCGAGTACGGTCAGGCGCTGCTCAACGAGCGCGACCTCACCGCCGTACCACTCCTCCAGGGCAAGCGGACCAGCCCGGAGGTCACCCAGGCGTACGCCACGACCGACGCCGCCGCGAAGAACTTCCAGGAAGCCACGAAGGACCTCCCGGAGAAGCAGGGCCTCGAGCGCCGTCTCGGCCTCTTCGCGAAGGAGGAGCCCAAGCTCCCCGCCCTCCGCAAGGCCGCGTACACCGAAGCCCTCGACCCGGTGAAGACCGAAGAGGGTTACGTCGGCATCCAGCACTCGCTGATGGAGCTGTCCAACGAGCTCGGCCTCGGCACCGGCAACATCACCGCCTACGGCCGTACGGTCTACGCCGTCCAGCTGGCCAAGGCCGCCACGTCGCTCCAGCGCTCGATCGGCACGCACCTCCTGGTCCGCCCGAGCGGCAAGCCGGAGAAGCTCGCGCAGCAGACGGTCGCCTTCAACTCGTACAACTACCTGGAGCAGATCGCCCTCGCCGAGTTCCAGTCGGGCGGTACGCAGGAGGACACCGACAAGCTCAAGAGCGTCATGAAGGGCAAGGCGGAGGACGGGGCCAAGAAGCTCGCCGCCGCCAAGCAGCAGGCCGATCAGGCCGGCGCCCCGTTCGTGCCCCCGCCGAGCAAGGACGGCTCGGTCTTCGCCGGCATGGCCGAGGAGATCGGCCAGGGCAAGCCCTCCACGCTGAAGCAGAAGGGCGTCACACCCCAGTTCTGGATGGCCGCCTCCACCGCGAAGTTCGAGGGCTACACCGAGGTCGAGAACGACCTCGTCGACAAGGCCGTGACCGAGGCCGCCGCGATCTCCTCCGACGCCAAGACCGACGCCATCACCGACGGTCTGATCGTGGTCATCGCGATGCTCACCGCGGTCATCCTGGCCGGTCTCATGGCCCGCCAGATGAGCCGCTCGATGCGCCAGCTGCGCACCGCCGCGTTCGGCATCGCCGAGCAGCGCCTGCCGATGCTGGTCGACCAGCTTTCGCGTACGGAGCCGGGCCGCGTCGACACCCGTGTGGAGCCGATCCCGATCACGACCGTCGACGAGATCGGCGAGGTCGCCCGCGCCTTCGACCAGGTGCACCGTGAGGCCGTCCGGCTCGCCGCCGAGCAGGCCATGCTGCGGGGCAACGTCAACGCGATCTTCACCAACCTTTCGCAGCGCAACCAGTCCCTGATCGAGGGCCAGCTGACCCTGATCACCGACCTGGAGAACAACGAGGCCGACCCGGACCAGCTGGAGAACCTCTTCAAGCTGGACCACCTCGCGACCCGTATGCGCCGCAACGGCGAGAACCTCCTCATCCTCGCGGGCGAGGAGCCCGGCCGCCGCTGGAACCAGCCGGTTCCGCTGGTCGACGTGCTGCGCGCGGCCTCCTCCGAGGTGGAGTCGTACGAGCGCATCGAGCTCAGCGGCGTACCGGAGTCGGAGATTCACGGCCAGGCCGTGACCGACCTCGTGCACCTGCTGGCCGAGCTGCTGGAGAACGCCACCACGTTCTCCTCGCCGCAGACCAAGGTGCGTGTCACCGCGACCCGTCTCCCGGACGGCCGCGTCATGGTCGAGATCCACGACAAGGGCATCGGCCTCACCGCCGAGGACTTCGCGGACATCAACCACAAGCTGGCGAACCCGCCGACCGTGGACGCCGCCGTTTCGCAGCGCATGGGCCTCTTCGTGGTCGGCCGTCTGGCGGACCGGCACCGGATCCGTGTCCAGCTCCGCCCCTCGGGCGAGCAGGCCGGCACCACTTCGCTGGTCATGCTTCCCGACGCCATCACCCACGGTGGCGGTGGCGAGATACTGCCGCAGGACGACTTCACGGTCTCCTCGATCATTCCCGAGCAGCAGAGTTACGAGCCCGCGCAGCAGTCCTTCGAGAGTGCCCCGATGCGCACCGCGGCCGAGCTCGGCTTCGACGACTCGCGGTACGAGGTTCCGGACGACGCCCGTGACCTGGACCCGGTCGGCCGCTCGCTGATGCGCGAGGAGCGGCGTGCGCAGCTGGAGGCGCAGGCTTCCGGCGACCGTCCGCTGTTCCGCGACGAGGCGCCGCAGGCGTCGTACGACAACGGCGCCGACCCCGGTCAGCAGCAGCAGTACGCGCAGCCGGAGCAGCCTGCGTACGACCAGGGCGGTTACGACGACTACCCGGCGTACCAGGCGTATCCGGAGGGCGAGTACCAGGAGCCCGCGGCTGCGCAGGGTCAGTACGAAGAGGCGTTCGACGCCCCCTCCCACCAGGGGAACTGGCAGGAGGAGACCTCCTACCAGGGTGCGTACGAAAGCGAGTTCGGATCGGAACCGGAATCTGCGCCGGGCGCTCCCGCAAGCGCCCAGGAGCGCGTAGGCTTCGACCGTCCCGGTCCCACCCCGGCCTCCGGCCCCGCGCTGACCGATGCGGGCCTTCCGCGCCGCGGCGGTCAGCAGCACTGGCAGCCCGCCGGCGAGTCCGCCGGACAGGGCGCGGCGCAGCACCCCGTCACCGCACAGCCGCAGCAGCAGGACATGCCGCAGCAGGACGCGCAGCAGAACGGCGACGGAAACGGCAGCAGCGGCAGCGGTACAGACGACTGGCGTTCGTCGAACGACGAGCGCTGGCAGCGGGCGGAGAAGCTCCGCGAGCCCAAGGCAGGCGGAGTCACCTCCTCCGGTCTTCCCCGGCGAGTTCCCAAGGCCAATCTGGTCGAGGGCACCGCGGAGCAGACTCCGCAGGGCGGCCCCCAGGTCTCCCGTGCTCCTGAGGACGTGCGCGGCAGGTTGAGCAACCTGCGGCGCGGTGTCCAGCAGGGACGCAACGCGGGAACGGACACGAACACAGCGGCCACTTACGATCAGCACGGTGGCCACGGCAACACCTACAACCAGGAGCGTTAGTGTGAGCCCGATGAGCCAGGCGGCGCAGAATCTGAACTGGTTGATCACCAACTTCGTGGACAACACCCCCGGGGTGTCCCACACGGTGGTGGTCTCCGCCGACGGACTCCTGCTGGCGATGTCCGAGGGGTTCCCGCGTGACCGCGCCGATCAGCTGGCGGCTGTGGCCTCCGGTCTGACCTCGCTGACCGCAGGGGCTTCCCGGATTTTCGAGGGCGGCGCGGTCAACCAGACCGTCGTGGAGATGGAGCGCGGCTTCCTCTTCCTCATGTCGATCTCGGACGGCTCCTCGCTGGCCGTGCTCGCACACCCCGAGGCCGACATCGGTCTCGTGGGTTACGAGATGGCACTCCTTGTCGACCGTGCGGGCAGCGTCCTCACTCCGGACCTGCGTGCCGAGCTGCAAGGAAGTCTTCTCAACTAGCAGACAGACAGTGCGCTTTGGTGTCCCCGCGCTTTAATGTTCGGGGACGCGGCGCCACAAGTGAACGGCGCCCGGCAGTCGGAGGAGGAAACGTGGCAACACCCCCGGACGGTTCTTCGGCCAACTGGCCTTACGGCCAGGGTCAGAATCAGGGTGATACCTCGCAGAACAGGTTCAACTTCCCCTCCGCGCCGAGCCGCTCTCAGCCGTACGAGCAGCCTCAGCGGCACGCGCAGCAGCCGCCCCGCATCCAGCCGGTGCAGCAGCGCAGGGCCCCCGCGCCCTCCCCCTCGCAGCCGCACCACAACCCGCTGGTGCGCCCGTACGCCATGACGGGCGGCCGCACCAGGCCGCGCTACCAGCTCGCCATCGAGGCGCTGGTCAGCACCACGGCGGACCCGTCCCGGCTGCAAGGGCAGTTGCCCGAGCACCAGCGGATCTGCCATCTGTGCCGTGAGATCAAGTCCGTTGCCGAGATCTCGGCGCTTCTCACCATCCCCCTCGGCGTTGCCCGGATCCTCGTCGCCGACCTGGCCGAGGCGGGACTTGTCGCCATTCACCAGCCCGGCGGCGACGAGTCCGCCGGCGGCCAGCCAGACGTGACACTGCTCGAAAGGGTGCTCAGTGGACTTCGCAAGCTCTAGCAGCGGAGCAGCCCGCTCCACTACCTCCGCGAAGATCGTGGTGGCGGGCGGCTTCGGCGTGGGCAAGACCACGTTCGTCGGAGCCGTCTCGGAGATCAACCCGCTGCGCACCGAGGCCGTCATGACGTCCGCATCGGCGGGCATCGACGACCTCACGCACACCGGAGACAAGACCACCACCACGGTGGCCATGGACTTCGGCCGTATCACCCTGGACCAGGACCTGATCCTGTACCTCTTCGGTACGCCCGGTCAGGACCGCTTCTGGTTCATGTGGGACGACCTCGTGCGCGGCGCCATCGGCGCCGTCGTCCTGGTCGACACGAGGAGGCTCGCCGACTGCTTCCCCGCCGTCGACTACTTCGAGAACAGCGGGCTGCCCTTCGTCATCGCCCTCAACGGCTTCGACGGACACCAGCCGTACAACCCGGACGAGGTGCGCGAGGCCCTGCAGATCGGCCCCGACACCCCGATCCTCACGACGGACGCCCGCCACCGCGCGGACGCCAAGAGCGCACTCATCACGCTCGTCGAGCACGCGCTGATGGCACGCCTGCGGTAGGCAGGAGCGTCGTACCTACGAGAAAGGCCCCCCGCACTCCTCGGAGTGCGGGGGGCCTTTCTCGTCAGGCGCTACGCGTTGCCGCTCAGCCCTGCCAGCTGTGCGGCGCCCTGAAGCCAGGCGTGCGCTCCAGGCGGCGCCAGCCGGCGGTGGAGCGGCCGCGGTGGGGCGTGTCGCCGCCGGACCGGGACGCGGCGCGGGCCATCAGGACGGCGGTGATGGCCGCCAGCTCCTCGGGCTCGGCGTTGCCCTTCTCGACACGCAGCATGGATTCATTCATCAGGCGCTCCGTCTTCTTCGATTCGTCGCAGGATTACTGCGGGGGGTTGCCGTGCTTGCGCGACGGCAGGTCGGCGTGCTTGTTCCGGAGCATCGCGAGGGAGCTGATCAGCACCTCGCGGGTCTCGGCGGGGTCGATCACGTCGTCGACCAGGCCGCGCTCGGCGGCGTAGTACGGGTGCATCAGCTCGGCCTTGTACTCCTTGACCATGCGCGCACGCATCGCCTCGGAGTCCTCGGCTTCGGCGATCTGCCGGCGGAAGATGACGTTGGCGGCACCTTCGGCGCCCATCACCGCGATCTCGTTGGTGGGCCAGGCGTAGGTGAGGTCGGCACCGATGGACTGGGAGTCCATGACGATGTACGCACCTCCGTAGGCCTTGCGCAGGATCAGGGAGATCCGGGGCACGGTGGCGTTGCAGTACGCGTAGAGCAGCTTGGCACCGTGCCGGATGATCCCACCGTGCTCCTGGTCGACGCCGGGCAGGAAGCCGGGGACGTCCAGGAGAGTGATGATCGGGATGTTGAAGGCGTCGCACATCTGCACGAAGCGCGCGGCCTTCTCGGAGGCTTCGATGTCCAGGACACCGGCCAGGGACTGCGGCTGGTTGGCGACTATGCCGACGACCTGACCGTCGAGCCGGGCCAGGGCGCAGAGGATGTTCGTCGCCCAGCGCTCGTGGATCTCCAGGTAGTCGCCGTCGTCGACGAGCTCCTCGATCACCTTGCGCATGTCGTACGGGCGGTTGCCGTCGGCCGGAACCAGGTCGAGGAGTACGTCGCTGCGGCGGTCCGCCGGGTCCTCGGAGGGGGTCGTCGGCGGGTTCTCGCGGTTGTTGGAGGGAAGCATCGAGATCAGGTAGCGGACCTCGGCGATGCAGGTCTCTTCGTCGTCGTACGCGAAGTGCGCGACGCCCGAGGTCTCGGCGTGCACGTCCGCGCCGCCGAGGCCGTTCTGGGTGATCTCCTCGCCGGTCACGGCGCGGACGACGTCCGGGCCCGTGATGAACATCTGCGAGGTCTCGCGGACCATGAAGACGAAGTCGGTGAGGGCGGGGCTGTACGCCGCGCCGCCCGCGCACGGGCCGAGCATCACGCTGATCTGCGGGATGACACCGGAGGCGCGGGTGTTGCGCTGGAAGATGCCGCCGTAGCCGGCGAGGGCGGACACGCCCTCCTGGATACGGGCGCCTGCACCGTCGTTGAGGGAGACCAGGGGGGCACCGGCCGAGATGGCCATGTCCATGATCTTGTGGATCTTGGTGGCGTGGGCCTCGCCCAGCGCGCCGCCGAAGATGCGGAAGTCGTGTGCGTAGACGAAGACCGTGCGGCCCTCGACCGTGCCCCAGCCGGTGATGACACCGTCGGTGTACGGCTTCTTGGCCTCCAGGCCGAACCCGGTCGCCCGGTGTCGGCGCAGCTGCTCGACCTCCTTGAACGTACCGGGGTCGAGCAGCAGCTCGATGCGCTCACGGGCTGTCAGCTTGCCCTTGGCGTGCTGAGCCTCGGTCGCACGGTCACTCGGTCCGCGGCGGGCCTGCTCGCGCAGGGCGTGCAGCTCGGCCACGCGGCCACGGGCGTCTGTGGGCTCGGCCGGCGTCTCGTCCAAAACGGTCATGTGTCGACCCTACGAAGCCGGACAAGAAAAACAGGCCGTCGACTCCAGACAGTCTCCGGCCCGTTCTCCTGTCAGCCTTGGACAGAACCTTCCGGCGGTGCAGCCGAAGTACCAGCTCAGAGCCGTCCGTGATTGTCGGGGTCCAACAAGGGCGCCACAAAAGTCAGCTGAGAGCCACCTCACAAAGGTGTGTCGCGCCCGCCGTCCCCGGCGTGACGCGGAGCCTCAGCGTACGGCCGGTGGACAGCACCTCGACGCCGGGGTCCTTGGAGATGACGCGGATGGCGCGGTGCTCCCAGGTGACCTCCAGCGGCTGTCCGCTGCGCGTCGGCTCACTGACGGCGAGGGTGGCGGTGCGCCGCTTCTTGCGTACGAGCACACTCGCCGGGGCCGTCGTGGACACGGGCCCGGTCTTGCCCGGCTGCCAGAAGTTGGCTGCGGTGAAGCCGAGGGAGCGGATCTCGACTCCCTGGACGGCGCGGGTGTTGGCGAGCACCTTCAGCCAGTCGCCGTCGGACGCGCGGGCGGCGACGGTGCGGCGTGCTGCGCCGGGCATCAGGAGATAGATGTAGCGGGCGTCCACGGGGTCGGTGCCGTGGTCGAACCAGAGGGTCTGGTAGCGGCGGGTCCGGCGCTCGGTGGTGCTGATGGTGCTGATGTCGTTCCAGGAACCGGTGCGGTCCTCGCGCAGGGTGTGCAGCCCGGCCGTGCCGGTCGCGTCCGGGAGGACCCAGCCGCCGTGGCCTTCGAGGTGGGCCCAGTGCGGGCCGGTGGTGAGGGCGTTCGTACCGGACTCGCCGAGGTTCCGGTTGTCGACGATCGTCTCGGCGGGGACACCGTCGGTGGAGGTGATGCCGGCGCCGAGGCAGACGACCGTATCGGCGACGCAGAACCACGACTTGCGGGCTTCGAGGGTGGAGCCGAGGCCCTTGAGATGCTGCCCGACGGCGGCGAATTCGCCGTCCGTGGCCCCGCCGACCCACTTGGTGGCCGGCTTCGGGACACCCCACTCACCGCCCGCTTTGTCGGCAAGTAGCTTGGTGGACACGGTGGTTCCGGGCAGCCGGTAGAAGTCGACGGTGGGCCAGAACCAGTCGGTGTACTGATCATTGGCCCGCTCCCCCGGCCACCAGTAGAGCATTCCGGCGCCGGTGTGCCAGCCGCGCGGATTCTCGCCGTTGCCGCACTCGTAGTACGAGATCCGCTCCGAAGCCATGGAAATGCCCGCGGCCCAGCCGGGGCGCCGGTGCACGGCACGGTCCATGGACGCGAAGAGCTTGTGCGCGACAGGCTCCGGGGCGGCGGCGACGGGCGACGCGGCGACGGCGTGCAGCCGGGAGAGGTCGGCGACGTTGAACTGAGGTGCGGTGAGCAGTGGCGTCGTACGGTCGCGCTCGATCCATCCCTTGACCATCGCGGTCCAGCGCCCGCGCTCGGCCTCCGACGCCCCACCGGCGAGCAGTGGGATGGCGGCGATCAGTCCCTGGCCGTGGAAATGGTCGCTGCGCATGACGTGACGGTCGTCGCTCTTGAGGTAACCGCGGCTGATGGCACGGCCGTTGACGCTGTCCATCATGAGCCCGTTGTAGATGAGGGGCGCGTAGGCGTTCTCGACGGAGTCGAGGATGATCTGCCGGTTGGGGTCGGTGACGTCCCAGGTGGAGCCCGCGAGGAGGGTGAATAGCCGCCCGAGCCCGTCGAGCATGACCTGACCGTACGTACCGGAGTACGCGACCCAGGTGTGCTGGACGAAGGATCCGTCGGCGTACAGGCCGTCGCCCTTGGTCACGTACGGGAACACGGGCGACAGCGCGTCTCGGGAGAGGGCGATCTTCGCCGGGTTCCGGCCGAGTACGCCGCGCAGGGCGACGGAGCGGCAGAGGTCGACGCGGTTGGCGCCGGTGCTCGTACCGGAGTAGTTGGTGAGCATCGTGTCCGGGATGAAGTGGTCGACGGCGGCGCAGGCGGCCTGGCGCTGGGCATCGGTGAGCTTGTCGTGGAGCCCGGCGACGATGTCCATGAGGAGACGGGGGCTGCCGATCTGCCACTCCCACCAGTTGCCGTAGCGGGTGGTGGAGGGGTTGTAGATGCGGGCGGAGAGGTGGTCGAGGCCGCGGACGATGTCGGCGAGGAGGGAGGCGTCGGCGGTGAGCCCGGTGCCGGGCTGGAGGTAGGCCTGCGTCATGGTCCAGAGGCGGCCGTAGCTGTAGGAGATGCCGGAGGGCGGGTCGAAGGTGCGGCCGGGCCAGAGGGAGTCGTCGGCCGGCGCCATGGACGCGCGAAACCCTGCGGCGAACCGCCCGATCTCGGCGAGGCGGGAGGCGTAGGGCTCGACGGCGGGGTCGAACCCGGCCCCGAGCGAGAGCTGCACCCAACGGAGGCGCAGCTCGTCGTACTCGTCACCACCGGCGGGGGCGGGCGCGGCGGCGGCCGCGACCCCGGTGAATGCGCCACCGGAGATTGCGGCACCGAGCGCGGTGGCCGATGCGGTGGCGAGGAAAACACGGCGGGACCAGGCGGCGGCGTCGGCAGGCAGGAGCGGCACGGGGAGTCCTCCCGGGGGAAGTGGTGTAGACCGGTTGGGACAGCGGTTGCGGGATGGTCTAGCACGGGGTTCCGGGAGCATTCAATGCCCACGACGGGCTAAATGGAAAGCGCTTGCCCCCAGGGCGGGTCGGGGTGGCGCGAGCGGACACTCTGCGCCGCCCGCCCGCCGACCCGCAGCAGCCACGGGCGTCCCGCGCCCCACAGGGGCGCTCACCTCACCTGCCCCTCCAACGCGCGGTCGGGGTGGGCAAACGCGGCCACCGCAGGTGGGCGCAGCGCCCGCGGGACCCGCACCCACCCCGCCAACGGCGCCCCACCACCCACAGGGGCGCACATCCATCCCGACCCCCTCCAACGGGCGGCAGGGTGGGCAAGGCGGGCGCCGCAGGCGGGCACAGCGTCCGCGTTAGGTCAGGCCCCTCCCCCCGGCGGCAGTTCATGACGTCGCGAAGAATTGAGAGCGCTCTCAGTCGCAACTCTTGACGCCCACCCCAGCCGTCGGAACAGTGGTAACACCCCCCACAACAGCAGGAGTTCACCCGTGATATCCCGCAGAATGTTCCTGTCAGGCACCGCCGCAGCCGCCACCGCGCTCACCTACCCCGTATGGGGGAGCGCTCTCAGCCCCGGCGCCGCCGCCGCGCCCGCGACCTGCGAACTGGCCCTGGAGAACAAGTCGTTGCCCGGTGCGGTCAACGCCTACGTGACCGGCCACGAGCAGGGCACCGGCCGCTGGGTGCTGCTGCGCCCCGGCGGCGGCGTGTACTACCCCGAGTCCCCCTCCGCACCCCAGACCCCGCTCCCCGTCGACTGCGCCATCCCGCTGCGTCCGGCGGGATCGGGGCCGGTCGTACTGACGCTGCCTCAGATGTTCGGCGCCCGCGTCTACTTCGTACGCGACAGCAAGGTGTCCTTCTTCGTCAACCCCGGCCCCGCCCTGGTCGAACCGGCCTTCGCCACGCCCTCCGACGCCAACTACGGCCGCACCTGGTCGTTCGCCGAGTTCACCTTCAATCCACAGCAGCTGTACGCCAACATCAGCTACGTCGACCTGGTGACCGCCCTCCCCATCGGTCTCACCCTCACCGGCGACGCCACCCACACCGTCGCACCCCTGCCGGCCGGCGCACTCCAGAAGATCGCCGACGGACTCGTCGCCCAGAAGGGGCGCGACGGACAGCCCTGGGACAAGCTGGTCATCCGCGGCTCGGGCGGCCAGGTGCTGCGAGTGATCTCACCGCAGAATCTGATGGCCCCATACTTCGACCGCCCCGCCGAGATGCCCTTCCGGAACGTCTTCGACGCGTACATCAACCAGGTCTGGGACAAGTACCGCTCCACCGACCTGCGGATCGACCTGCAGGGCGGCCGGGGCGTACGGACAGGACGCGTCAGCGGTGACGTCATGACCTTCACCGGCGGCCACACCTTCACCAAGCCGTCCTCGCGCGACATCTTCACCTGCAACCACGGTCCGTTCGCCAACAACCCGAACGACCCCGACGACAAGAAGGGCCTGCTCGCAAGGTTCTCCGCCGCCTTCAACCGGACGACCCTCCTGACCCACCCCGACCAGCCGAACGGCCCGACGGCGGCCGACTACTACCGCGACCCGGCCACCAACCACTACGCGCGCGTGGTGCACGCCAACACCCCGATCGGCTACGCCTTCCCGTACGACGACGTCCGCCCGGACGGCCAACCGGACGTGTCGGGAGCGGCACACGACGGCAACCCCCGGCGCTTCACGCTGACCGTCGGTTCCTGACGCGCGACAGGTACCGCTCGTGACTACTCCGCAGTGGTGTAGGCGGTCCAGATCCGGGGCGGGAAGACATTGCCGCGCTCGGACCCGGGTCCGCCGACACCCTGCATCGGCAGCAGCTGCGGCGTGTCGGGCTTCGTACGGAACATGGTGACGGCGGTCGTCAGCCCGTCGGCGTTGCCGATGAACCAGGCCGACTTCATCCGGTCGCCCTTGCCGGTGCTGCCCGCAGAGAGGTCGTCCAGCGAACGGGCTTCGGCCTTGCCCGCCGCAGGGTCCATGGCCAGCCAGCCGACCGTGCGCAGCGTGTCATTGACGTCGCGCGCAACCTCGGCGTCCATGACGCGCTGCACCCGGGGCCTGTCGAAACCAGCGAGCGCCTCGCCGTTGCGCAGCACCTTGGTCACCGAGTAGGGCTCGGCGCGGGTCCCGTCATTGCTGAACGTCGTGTACGCGTCCGCCAGCCTGACCGCACTGGGAGTGGACGTACCGAGGGGGAAGGTCTGCTCCAGAGGCGCCATGCTCTCCTCGCGAAGGCCCGACGCGACCGCCAGGTCCTTCACCTTCTCCAGCCCGACGTCCCTGCCGAGCTGGACGAAGGCGGCATTGCCGGACTCGATCAGGGACTCACGCAGGGTCGTGGGCAGGGTCCACCGCTGGTCGGGCGATGTTCCCGGCGGGGCGGGGACGACCGACGTCGGGCCGCCCGCGACAAGTCGGCCCAGGCTGTCGTACGAGCTGTCCAGGGTGATCTCCTCGCCGGCGGCAGTGCCGTGCTGGAGGGCCGCGGCCAGCACGAAGGGCTTGAAGGCGGAACCCGCCGGGACCCCGGCCGTATCGGCGTTGTTGGCGAAGTGGCGGATCGCGTCGGCTCCGCCGTACACCGCGATCACGGCCCCGTCCTCGGGCCGTACGGACGCGGCGCCGACCTGCACGTGCCGGTCCTGCGGACGCTTGTCGGGGTCGAGGTCGCGCTCGCGCACCTGCCGCACGGCCCGCTCCAGACGGCGCACCTTGTCCTTTTCGAAGGTGGTGTGGATGCGGTAGTCGCCGCGGGCGAGGTCCTTGTCGGTGAGGCCGGAGCGCTTCTTGATGTATTTGTTGGCGATGTCCACGAGATAGCCGGTCTGCCCGCCGAGGCTGGTCGGCTTGGACACCTTCCGGGGCTCGGGGAACGTACGGTATTCGTCGCGTACTTCCTTCGTCATCGCGCCGGTCTTCACCTGCCGGTCGAGAATCCACTTCCAGCGCGCGACGGCCCTTTCGTGGTTGCCGTTGCCGCCCGCCGGATCGTATTCCTCGGCGCCCTTGAGCAGGGAGGCGAGCATGGCCGCCTGGCCGGCGTCGAGCTCCTTGGCGGGAATCCCGTAGTACGCCTGGGCCGCGGCCTGGATTCCGTACGCACCGCGCCCGAACCAGCTGGTGTTGAGATAGCCCTGCAGGATTTCCGGCTTGGTCTTGCTGTTGCTCAGCTTCAGCGAGATGAAGAATTCCTTGAACTTCCGCTCGGCGGTCTGCTCCTGGCTGAGGTACGTGTTTTTCACGTACTGCTGGGTGATGGTGGAGCCGCCTTGGGTCTCTCCTCCGCCGAGCACACTGGCGGCCGCGCGGGCGATGCCGGTCGCCGAGACGCCGGAGTCGGTGTAGAAGCTGTCGTTCTCGGCCGCGATGACGGCGCGCTCCACGGAGTCGGGTATCTCGGCGAGCGTGATGTTCTGCCGGTTGACGGCGCCCGTGCTCACCATCTGGCTGCCGTCGGCCCAGTAGTAGACGGTGGCCTGCTTCCTCGCTTCGTCGTTCTCGTCGGGGATGTCCACGCTGAGGTAGACGACGGTGAACAGGGCTGCCAGTACGCCGAAACCGCCCAGGACCGTGCCCACCACCTGCTGCCACGACGGCACCCAGCGACGCCAGCCGTTTCTGCTCCGCCTGGGGTAGTCGATGCGGCGCTTGCGGGCGTGGGTGCGGGTGGGGGGTCGGCTCATGCTCCGGCAGCTCCTCGTTCACAAGCCCGCATCGGAGCGATGCGGGCTTGTGAGGAGAGATGAGCCGAAGCGCGATCAGGTTGTCTCGGGCGTCGGAGCGGGCCCCGAGGACACACCCGAACCAAGAGGTTGAAATTTGAACGAGATGGGTCTACAGTAAATCTCGTTGAAGGTTAAACAACTGGCCCGCATTAGGACCACACCACTCCGAGGAGGAGCCATGGCTCTGTTCAACCGCAAGAACACCACCGCCCCGGCCGCGACCGCGACCCTCGAGGTGGACCCGGCCCTGGCCGCCCTGACCGGCGACTACACCATCGATCCCGCGCACAGCAGCGTCGGCTTCACGGTCCGCCACGCCATGGTCACCAACGTCCGCGGCGCTTTCGCCGACCACGAGGGCACGCTGAGCCTCGACGGCTCCGACCCGTCCCGCTCGACCGCCGCGATCGACATCAAGATCGCCAGCATTGACACCGGCATGAGCGACCGCGACGGACACCTGCGCAGCGCCGACTTCTTCGACGCCGAGCAGTTCCCGCTGATGACGTTCCGCTCGACGACCGCGGAGCAGCTCGGCGGCGACGCGTACCGGATCACCGGCGACCTGACGATCAAGGACGTCACGCGCCCGCTCTCCATCGACCTGGACTTCAACGGCTCCGCCACCGACGTGTACGGCAACGAGCGCGTGGGCTTCGAGGGCACCGCCGAGATCCTGCGCTCCGACTGGGGCCTGACCTGGAACGCGGCGCTGGAGACCGGCGGCGTGATGGTCAGCGACAAGGTCAGGCTGAACTTCGACATCTCCGCCATCAAGGCAGCCCCGCAGGCCTGATCGCCCCTGCCATGTGAGTACGGGACCAGATCCGCAGCCGGTGACGAGGGCGTGAAGCCCTTGTCGCCGACCGCGTTACGGGGTTGTCGGTGAGAGTGACTAGAAGGTACCGGGCACCTTGGCGACGACACCGTGTGGGGTGCCCGTCCATACAGCCCGCGTGGGACGTCAGAGGTGCGGCGGACCAAGCGCTGGTGAGCGCGGATCCGCCGCTAAAGGGGCTTCCCACCTTCTTCCTGTCACCTGGGTCCTTCGGATGTCAGTTGTGTCCGCGCGGGGCGTGGCCCGCGGGGTTCTGGTTCTCGGTCTCCTGCGTGTGCGCGCCACCCTTACAGCTTGGCTGCTGACCGCCGGGCTCACTGCCGGACGGGTTGGTACACGAAATGTCAACCGGCTGGATCTTGGCTTCGGCGATTCCAGCGCCGCCGAGGCCCAGTGCGAACGCCGCGGCTGCTGCGGCGACTGCCGCTCCGAGCCGCTTCCTCGTCATTCTGCTTGCCATGTTCCGCTCAGCCTCCAGTCTTATTTCTGGGCTACGCGGCAGACGGTTGGTGACACCGCTGCCTTTCGGGGCCCATGCGGGATGCCGGTCGAGCGTGGCCGCTGTGCGCGCCAGTGGGGCCTCGCACGGCTGACAACCTTTGCTGAGTGCGAGTCCGCGCAGAAGCCATTGGGGTCGACCGCGACCGAGGCTCGGGACGTGCGCTGACTCTGTATTCGCAATATTCAGCTCATAGCTCGTACGGAGTAAGTGTACGCCGTAGTCATCGACGCGACATTTTTTACCGGCGCAGAAAATAACCCGCGCAGCGCGTCCCCGTCGGGCTCAGAAGCCGCCGCCACCGTCGAAGCCGCCGCCGAAGTCTCCGCCACCGCCCCAGCCTCCACTGCCGAAGTCGGAGGAGTTGAAGTCGGAGCCCGAGTAATCGCCGCCGGAGTACTCGCCGCCGAATTCGCCGCCGCCGTAGTCCGCCGCGTACGCCGGGGTGGAGAGCATGGTGCCGAGCATCGTGCCGACCAGCAGGCCGGGCAGCATGCCGCCGCCGAAATAGCCGCCCGCCCACGGGCCGTACGCCGGTCCCGCCTCCCAGTACGGGCGGCGGCCGTCGTCCGTTTCGACCGTGCGGGCCACCGGGTCCAGGCCGCTCTTCAGCCGGGCCGCGTCGGCGGCGCACACCGGGACGTCGCGCTCGGCGCCGCCGGCCGGCGACCAGGGCATGTCGGCGACCGAGAGCCCGTGGCGCGGGTCGAAGAAGCAGGGCGTGCGGCGCTCGGGCACCGGCCGGCCCGTGCGGCGCGCGTCCAGGGCCGCGAGGGAGTAGCGGCCGTCTTCGATCGCCTGCGTCACGGGGCGGACATCGTTGGGGTGTTCGGCCGACCCCATCAGCGACTTCGCCTTGTCGTACGAGTCGAGTCCCTGCTCGTAATCGCGGCGCATCGCATCGTCCGCACCCTTCTCCGAGGGGTGGAAGTCCAGGCGCTCCAGCTCCTCGCCGAACGCCGTGATGTCCTCGTCCACGACCACGCGGAGCTTGTCGAGCGCAGCCCGCTCTTCCTCCGCCTTCAGCCGCCGCTTGCGGCGGACGATGGCGTACGCCCCCGCGCCGCCCGCGGCCGCGACCGCACCGACCGTGATCAGTGCCCCGGGGTTCACACCCTCGTCACCGGCGCCCGTACCCCAGGAGGCAGGGGCGTTGCCGCGGATCTGGGGCAGTGCCTGGTCGACGAAGTTGTTCAGCTGGGTGTCTGCGTCGGTGCCGGCGGGCGTCTTGACCGCGGTGACCAGGTTCTCGACTGCCTGGTTGGACATGACGCTGCTGTCGGCGCCCGCGTCGAAGCCGTCGCCGAGGCGGATGGCGTAGAGACCGGTGACGCCGGTCAGCGCGCGGACGTTCTGCAGGACCGTGTCTTCGGGGAACTCCGCGCCCGTGGGCAGGACCGCCACGAAGAGCGGCTTGTCCGCGTCCTTGATCTTCTCCGCCAGGGCGTTCTCGTCCACCTCGGAGAGCTGGCCCCTGGCACGCGGATCGACGTAGACCGGGCCGTCCTTGAGGGCTTCGGCCACGGTTTCGGGGCCGGTGGCCGCCAGGGCTCCCGGCGCCGCCACGAAGGCGGTCGCCGAGAACGCGAGCAGCAGACCGGACAGTGCGGTGAGCAGCCTGGTCTTCATACCCTCGACGCTACCCGAATGGGTGCATTTTCGGACAGGTCGGAGCAGGGATAAAGACCGGGATCAAGGGGCCGGGACCGGTTACTCCGCGGGCTCGACCCCGGCGCGCAGCAGCCCGTACGTGTACGCGTCCTCCAGGGCCTGCCAGGAGGCGGCGATGACGTTGTCGGCGACGCCGACCGTGGCCCATTCACCGGCGCCGTCGCCCGTCGTGATCAGGACGCGGGTGGTCGACTCGGTGCCGTGGCGGCCCTCCAGGATGCGGACCTTGTAGTCGATCAGCTCCAGCTTGGCAAGCTGCGGGTAGATCTTCTCCAGGCCGACGCGCATGGCCCGGTCCAGGGCGTTGACCGGGCCGTTGCCCTCCGCCGTGGCGACGATGCGCTCGCCCTTGGCCCACAGCTTCACGGTGGCCTCGTTGGCGTGGGTGCCGTCGGGGCGGTCCTCGACGATCGCGCGCCAGGACTCCGTACGGAAGTAGGTGCGGGCACGGCCCTCGGCCTCCTCGCGCAGGAGGAGCTCGAAGGAGGCGTCGGCCGCTTCGTACGTGTAGCCCTTGAGCTCGCGTTCCTTGACGCGGTCGACGACGCGGCCGATCAGCTCGCGGTCGCCGCCCAGGTCGACGCCGAGCTCCTTGCCCTTGAGCTCGATGGAGGCGCGGCCCGCCATGTCGGAGACCAGCATCCGGATGCGGTTGCCGACCAGGCCCGGGTCGATGTGCTGGTAGAGGTCGGGGTCGACCTTGATCGCGGAGGCGTGCAGACCCGCCTTGTGCGCGAAGGCGGATACGCCGACGTACGGCTGGTGGGTGGAGGGCGCCAGGTTGACGACCTCGGCGATGGCATGCGAGATGCGGGTCATCTCGGCGAGCGCGCCCGGAGGGAGCACCTGCTTGCCGTACTTGAGTTCAAGGGCGGCGACGACGGGGAAGAGGTTGGCGTTGCCGACACGCTCGCCGTAGCCGTTGGCCGTGCACTGGACGTGCGTGGCGCCCGCGTCGACGGCGGCAAGGGTGTTGGCAACGGCGCAGCCGGTGTCGTCCTGCGCGTGGATGCCGAGGCGCGCGCCGGTGTCGGCGAGGACGGTGGCGACGACGGCCTGGATCTGGGCGGGGAGCATGCCGCCATTGGTGTCGCAGAGGATGACGACGTCGGCGCCGGCCTCCGAGGCGGCTCGTACGACCGACTTGGCGTACTCGGGGTTGGCGCGGTAGCCGTCGAAGAAATGCTCGCAGTCGACGAAGACGCGGCGGCCCTGGGCGCACAGGTAGGAGACCGTGTCGCGCACCATCGCGATGTTCTCGTCCAGGGTGGTGCGCAGGGCGAGTTCGACGTGGCGGTCGTGGGACTTGGCGACCAGGGTGATGACCGGCGCTCCGGATGCGAGCAGGGCCCCGACCTGCGGGTCGTCCTCGGCCTTGGCGCCGGGGCGGCGGGTGGCGCCGAAGGCGACGAGCTGCGCGTGCTGGAAGGTGATCTCTCTCTGCGCGCGGGAGAAGAACTCGGTGTCGCGCGGGTTGGCGCCGGGCCAGCCGCCCTCGATGAAGCCCACGCCGAAGTCGTCCAGGTGCCGGGCGATGGTCAACTTGTCGGCGACCGTCAGATTGATGCCTTCGCGCTGCGCACCGTCGCGCAGCGTGGTGTCGAAGACGTGAAAACTGTCGTCGGGGCCTGAAGTGGTCATGGCTGTCTGGACTCCTGTCGAGTGGAAGGACTGGCTCCACTTGCCCCCATCATCGCGCGCACCTCGCCCCGGCGATGGTGGGGCCGGGAAACGAAAAAACCCCTCGCGGGTGCGAGAGGTCTGCGCGCGGGTCTGGGGCACGGTGGCCGCGACCGTACGTGGTGGTACGGAGGCGGTCACTGGGGACCGGCGCGCCTGCTGCCCATAATCATGGCGAACGAGAACACGAGGGCAGTCTGCCACGCCTGCACCTCCGTGGTACTGCTGTCTCACCATGCGGGCGAGTCCCCTCACGGGCTCCCTCACGAGCCCCCCGTCAGGGAGCCCCCCGTCAGGAACCCCGCAATCAGGGCAGCGTTTCGTCGAGGAACTCGCCGATGTGGGCGAGGACCTGGGACCGCTCCGACCCCGGCAGCGCCATCGCCACATGCGTGCTGAAGCCGTCGAGCAGGGCCCGTATCCGCGTCGCGAACCGGTCGGCGTCGACCGCGCGCAGCTCGCCGCGCGAGGCGCCCTCGACGAGCAGGGCCACCAGGTCGCGGTGCCAGGAGAGCTCGATGTCGAGGAGGCGGGCGCGGGTGTCCTCGTCGACGGCGTGCGAACGGTTCCAGAGTTCGAGCCACAGCGCCCAGTGCGGGTCCCGGGGCCCCGCCGGGACGTACAGGTCGACGTACCCGTCGAGGCGCTCGCGCACCGGGACCTGGCGGGCCAGTGCGGCCCTGCGCTCCACGCCGAGCTGCTCCTCGCTCCATTCGAGCGTCTGGAGGAGCAGCTCCTCCTTGCTGTGGAAGTAGTACAGGAGGTGCCCGCTGCTCATGCCCACCTCACGGCCGAGCCCGGCCATGGTCAGCCGCTCCAGCCCGCGCTCGGCGATGCTCGCCATGGCGGCGGCGAGCACGGTCTCGCGGGGCGGGGCGGCGTTGCGCCGACGGGACGGCGGCTTGGCGGCGGGCCCGGTCATGAGGCATTCACATTAAGCACCCGTATGTTCTACCTGATTGTTCTACCCGATCAGCTGCGTACGGCGGGCTGCTGCTGCGTTATGCAGTGGATACCGCCCCCGCCCGCGAAGATCTCGCGCGCGTCGACCAGCGTGACCGTACGGTCCGGGAAGAGGCCGCGGAAGATCTCGGCGGCCTCCTCGTCGCGCGGGTCGTCGAAGGCGCACAGCACGACGCCGCCGTTGCAGAGGTAGTGGTTGATGTACGAGTAGTCGACCCAGTCGCCGTCCACCTGCACCTTCGTCGGCGCCGGCACCTCGATGACCTTGAGCGGGCGCCCCTTGGCGTCCGTCTGGGAGCGGAGCAGCGCGACGATCTCCTTGCACGGCTCGTGGTCGGGGTGCGACGGGTCGGGCTGGGTGTGGGCGAGGACCACACCGGGCGCGGCGAACGCGGCGACGATGTCGACGTGGCCGAGGGTGCCGAAGCCGTGCGGCGGGTAGTCGCTGGTCAGGCCGCGCGGCAGCCAGATGGCCTTGGTCGTGCCGAGCTTGGCGTGGATCTCCGCCTCGACCTGCTCGCGCGTCCACTCGGGGTTGCGCTCGGGGCCGAGCTGGACGGTCTCGGTGAGCAGGACCGTGCCTTCGCCGTCGACGTGGATGCCGCCGCCCTCATTGACGAGGGCCGAGCTGAGCGTCGGTACGCCCACCAGATCGGCGACCATGCCCGCGATCTTCGCGTCGTGCTCCCAGGTCGCCCAGTCCTGCGCGCCCCAGCCGTTGAACACCCAGTCCACAGCGGCGAGCTGTCCGTTCTCGTCGGTGACGAAGGTCGGGCCGATGTCGCGCATCCAGGCGTCGTCCAGCTCACGCTCGACGAGCTCGATGTCCGGGCCGAGGAGCTCGCGGGCGCCTGCCGACTGGCCGGGGCCGCAGACCACGGTGACCGGCTCGTAGCAGCGTACGGCGCGGGCGACGCCCGCCCACGCCTCGCGGGAGGCGGCGAGCTCCTCCTCGTTCGAGAACGTGACGTTGGGGCCGGGCCACGCCATCCAGGTGCGCTCGTGCGGGGCCCACTCGGCGGGCATACGGAAAGCCATGGGGGGTCCTTACAGGAAGTAGAGACGGTTGAGGGAGACGGATTCGGCGGGTTCGGAGCGGAGCGGCTCGCCGTCGAGGGTGACGAGTCCGCTGCGCCCGTCCACCCCGACCTGCCCGATACGGGAGTTGAGGCGGAGGTCGGCCGGGCCGATGCCGCGGGTGCCGCGTACGGCGACGCGGCGGCGGCGCGTGGGCATCAGGTCGTTGCCCTGGTCGAGGGCGGCCTGTGCGACGAAGGCCACCGAGATGTCGGCGGGGGTCGCGCCGTACGCCCCGAACAGCGGTCCGAGGACCAGCGGTTCGCAGGTGTCGGTCGCGGCGTTGGGGTCGCCCGTGACGCCGTACGCCGGGAAGCCCGACTTCAGCACCATCTGCGGCTTGGCGCCGAAGTACTGCGGCCGCCACAGCACGATGTCGGCCATCTTGCCGACCTCGATCGAACCGATCTCGTGGGCGAGACCGTGGGCGATGGCGGGGTTGATGGTGAGCTTGGCCATGTACCGCAGGACGCGCGCGTTGTCGTCGTCCGGGCCGTCGCCCTCCATCGGGCCGAGCTCGGCCTTCATCTTCCCGGCCATCTGGAACGTACGGCGCACGGTCTCGCCCGCGCGCCCCATCCCCTGCGCGTCCGAGGACGTGATGCCGATCGCGCCCAGGTCGTGGAGGACGTCCTCGCCGCCCATCGTCCCGGCGCGGATGCGGTCGCGCGCCATGGCGGCGTCGCCGGGCAGGTCCGTCTTGAGGTCGTGTACGGAGACGATCATCCCGTAGTGCTCGGCGACCGCGTCCCGCCCGAAGGGGAGGGTGGGGTTGGTGGAGGAGCCGATGACGTTACGGACACCCGCCATCTTGAGGACGTTGGGGACGTGACCGCCGCCGCAGCCCTCGATGTGGAAGGCGTGGATCGTACGGCCTTCGAGGACGGAGAGGGTGTCCTCGACCGACAGGCACTCGTTCAGTCCGTCGCTGTGCAGCGCGACCTGTACGTCGTGTTCCTCCGCGACGCGCAGCGCCGTGTCCAGGGCCCGGGTGTGCGCACCCATGTCCTCGTGCACCTTGAAGCCGGACGCGCCGCCCTCGGCGAGCGCCTCGACGAGCGGTGCGCCTTCGGAGGACGAGCCGCGCGCCAGGAAGCCGATGTTGACCGGCCAGGCGTCGAAGGCGCCGAAGGCGTGGCGCAGGGCCCACGGCGAGTTGACGCCGACGCCCCAGACGGGGCCGAATTCCTGGCCGATGATCGTCGTCACGCCGGAGGCCAGCGAGGCCTCCATGATGCGCGGCGAGAGCAGGTGGACGTGCGTGTCCACCGAGCCCGCCGTGGCGATCAGGCCCTCGCCGGACACGATCGACGTACCGGTGCCGACGACGACGTCTACGCCGTCGAGGGTGTCCGGGTTGCCGGCCCGCCCTATGGCGTGGATCCGGCCTTCCCTGATGCCGATCGACACCTTGCGGATGCCCTGGGCCACGTCGATGACCAGCACATTGCTGATGACGACGTCGCAGGTCTCGCGGACGGCGGCGGCCTTCAGGTGCAGGCCGTCGCGGGCGGTTTTGCCGAAGCCGGCGAGGAACTCGTCGCCGGGCTTCTGCGCGTCGGATTCGACGCGGACGGTCAGTCCGGAGTCCCCGAGCCTGACCCGGTCCCCGGCGCGGGGGCCGTGCACGGCGGCGTACTCATGCGGATCGATGCTCATCGCTCAGCTCCCAGATAGCCGCAGGCGGCGGCTCTGCGCAGGGCTTCTTCCTTCGCGCCGGGCGCGTCCAGCGCGCCGTCGACCAGACCCGCGAAGCCGATCGCGATCCGGTCGCCGCCGATCGGGACGAGGCCGACCTCGGCCTCGCCTCCCGCGTCGAAGCGGACGGAGGACCCGGCCGGTACGCACAGCCGCATGCCGTACGCCGCCCGGCGGTCGAAGTCGAGGCGCGGATTGGCCTCGAAGAAGTGGAAGTGCGAGGTGACGCTGACCGGCACGGTCGCGGTGTTGCGTACGGTCAGCTGCACCGCGGGCTCCGGCTCCGCGTCCGCGGGCCCGGGCAGTACGGCGCCGGGGGCGTCGTCGCCCAGCGCGCCGCCGCCGATCGGGGACGACACGACCGCGAGCCGGGAGCCGTCGTCGAACACGGCCTCCACATGCACCTCGGTCACCACATCCGCCACGCCCGGCAGCACGTCGTCGGGGCCGAGTACGGAGCGTGCCGCCTCGATCGCCTCCGCGAGACGCCGGCCGTCGCGGGCCGCCTCGCACACCGTGTCCGCGATCAGCGCGGTCGCCTCGGGCACATTGAGCCGCAGTCCGCGGGCCCGGCGCGCACGCGCCAGCTCGGCCGCTCCGAACAGCAGCAGCCGGTCGCGTTCCGTCGGGGTCAGTCGCACGCCGCCACACCTCCATCGTTAGAACTTCACTCTAACCACAGTCTCAATCGGCTGGAAACCTTGACTCGCGGAACAGGGCTAAGTCACATTGAACACTGCTCAAAACTTTGTCGTCCGGCGAACCGGGAGTCCCCATGCCGATAGAACAGCGCGGCGTCGACACCATCCCCGACGAGGAGCGCACCAGCGGTCCGCGCGACCTCGTCTCCATCCTTCTCGGCTCCAATCTCTGCCTCGGCGTGATCGTCTTCGGCTGGCTGCCGCCGTCCTTCGGGCTCGGCCTGTGGCCCTCGGTGACCTCGATCGTCGTCGGCACGCTGGTCGGCATCCTGGTCACCGCGCCGCTCGCGCTGATCTCCCTGCGTACGGCGACCAACCTCTCCACATCCAGCGGCGCCCAGTTCGGCGTACGCGGCCGGCTCGTCGGCTCGGTCGTCGGCCTGCTGCTCTCGCTCGGATACACCGCGCTCACGCTGTGGATCGGCGGCGACGTCATGGTCGGCACGCTGTCCCGGCTGGTCGGACTGCCCAACAGCGGCGCCTCGCGCGCCGTGATGTACACGCTGCTCGCGATCTGTACGGTCGTCGCCGCCGTCTACGGCTACCGGCTGCTGCTCCGGCTCAGCAAGGTCCTGTCCATCGGCATGATCGCCCTGCTGGCCCTCGGCGTCTTCGCCTACGCGGGCGACTTCACCACGGCCGCTCCCCCGGAGACCCCGTACCTTCTCGGCTCCTTCTGGTCCACCTGGCTCCTCGCGGCAGTCGCCGCCGGACTGAGCGGCCCGGTCGCCTTCATCACCCTCCTCGGTGACTACACGCGCTACATCTCGCCGCGCCGCCACACCTCCCGCAAGGTGTTCTGGGCGACCTGCCTGGGCCTGCTCCTCGGCCTGCTGGTGCCGCAGCTGTTCGGTACGTACACCGCTCTCGCCGCCCGCGCCGGACTCGATTACGCCGGACCGCTCGTCGACGCCGCGCCCTTCTGGTACCTGGCACCGCTGCTCCTGGCGGCCTCGGCCGGGTCCGTCGGAAACGCGGGCCTGATGCTGTACTCGATGGGCCTCGACCTGGACGCGATCCTGCCGAAGACCACCCGCACCCGGGCCACCGTGATCGTCGCGGTCGTCGCGACCGTGTTCGTCTTCCTCGGCTCCTTCGCCTGGGACGCCCAGTCCGCCATGACGTCCTTCGTCCTGCTGCTGACGGCGATCGGTACCCCGTGGGCAGTGATCTCACTGATCGGGTACGTGCGCTGCGGCGGCCAGTACGATCCCGAAGCCCTTCAGGTCTTCAACAACCGCGCCAGGGGCGGAATCTACTGGTACCGGGCAGGCTGGAATGTAAGCGCCACAGTCTCCTGGGCGCTGGGCGCGGCGGTCGGCCTCGCGGCGGTCTCCACCACCGTCTACGAAGGCCCGTTGCTCGCCCTGACCGGCGGCGTGGACTGTAGCTTCATCCTCTCGGGTCTCGTGGGCGGCACCGCGTACGCCGCACTGACGGTGAAGGGGCGAGCTGATGCGCGTACTGACGTGGAACCTGTGGTGGAGGTTCGGACCGTGGGAAGCCCGGCAGAAAGCGATTCTCGCAGTCTTGCGTGAGCAGCAGGCCGATGTGATCGGGCTCCAGGAGGTGTGGGCGCGCGGCGAGGAGAACCAGGCCGAGCGGCTCGCCGGGGAGCTCGGCATGTACTGGGCCTGGACCCCGTACTACCTGCCCGAGCGGTGGCAGAAGCGCATCGGCGACAGCTCGGTCGGCGTCGGCCTCGGCGTCCTGAGCCGGTGGCCGGTCGTCGCCCAGCACTCGGTACGGCTGCCCGTCGCCGGCGGCAGGGACGACGGGCGGGTGGCGATGCACGCCAGGATCGACTCCCCCGCCGGTCCTGTGCCCTTCTTCACCACCCACCTGAACTCCGCCGTGCACGATTCGGGGGTGCGCTGCGCCCAGGTCAGGACCCTGGTCCACTTCGTCTTCGAACACCGCGGCAACGGTCATTTCCCGGCGGTCGTCGCCGGCGACTTCAACGCCTGGCCCGACTCGGACGAGATCAGGCTGCTGGGCGGCTACCGGACCTCCCCGCCCGTCCCCGGCCAGTCCTTCATCGACGCCTGGGAGTACGCCGACCCGGCCGCACCCTCCGCGACCTGGGACAACACCAACGCGTACATCGCGGGCACCTGCCAGCCGAGCGTACGGATCGACTACATCCACGTCGGCTGGCGCGGCCCCGAGGGGCAGGGCGGCGTCCGCTCGGCACACCGCGCGGGGCACGGCGCCGTCGACGGTGTGTGGCCGTCCGATCATGCGGCTGTGGTCGCGGACCTCGCGGATTAGCCTGGCGTACGTGAATACCGACCGGATCGACATCGATATCGACATCGACCAATTGGACGAGAAGATACGGGCGTTCGTGCCCGAGCCGGACAGGGACGGGCGGCTGCGCGCCGAGGCGGCTGCCATCGAGACCCGGTGGCCCGACCCTGCCGCCAGGCCCGCGCTGTACGGGATCCCGGTCGGCATCAAGGACATCGTGCGCGTCGACGGGCTGGCGACCCGGGCCGGGTCCGCGCTGCCGCCCGAGGTGCTGGCGGGCGAAGAGGCCACCGTGGTCGGCCGGTTGCGGCGGGCCGGTGCGCTGGTCGCGGGCAAGACGGTGACCGCCGAGTTCGCCGTGCTGGCGCCGGGGCCGACGCGCAACCCGCACAACCCGGAGCACACGCCGGGCGGTTCGAGCAGCGGTTCCGCGGCCGCGGTCGCCGCCGGGATGGTGCCGCTGGCGGTCGGCACGCAGACGGTCGGCTCGATGATCCGCCCCGCCGCGTACTGCGGAGTCACCGGATTCAAGCCGACGTACGGCCGTATCCCCATGGACGGCGTGATCGCCAACGCGCCGTCGTTCGACACGCTGGGCCTGTACGCCGCCGACGTGGCCGGTGTGGCGGTGGCGGCGGGTGTGGTGTGCGACGACTGGAGCCCGGTCGCTGCCGGCCCCGGCTCGGCTCTGCCGGTGCTCGGCATCCCGGAGGGCCCGTATCTGGAGTGCGCCGGGGCCGAGGCTCTCGCCGCCTTCGGCGCCCAGGTGGAGGTGGTGCGGGCGGCCGGTTTCGACGTACGCCGGGTCCCCGTCATGGACGACTTCGAGCGGATCCGCACGCAGCTGTTCACGATGAACCGCTACGAGGTGGCCAGGACCCATGCCGAGTGGTTCGCGGCGTACGGGGAGCTCTACCGGCCCGAGACGGTCAAGGCGATCCGCGAGGGTCAGGGGATCGGGCACGAGGCGTATGCGCGGGCGCAGCGGGAGCGGTCGGAGTTCCAGGACCGGATCGCGGCCTCCATGACCGCCCACGGCATAGACCTGTGGATCACCCCGGCCGCGACGGGCCCGGCACCCCGCGGCCTCGAAACCACCGGCAGCTCGATCATGTGCCTGCCATGGAGCAACGCAGGGCTGCCGTCGGTGGCGGTGCCGGCGGGCTGGAGCGGGGGCCTGCCGCTGGGCCTCCAGCTGGTCGGCGCGCAGGGCACGGACGAGCAGCTGCTGGCGTGGGCGCCGGACGTTGAGGCAGCGGTGGCCGGCAGCGGCCCGGGGCGCCGGACGGGCTGAATTCAGCCCGTCCGGCGTTGAGGACCGGGTCTGGGGCGGAGCCCCCCACGCGGCGGCAGCCGCAAAATGCCACAGCGGGAAAGGGGCGGGTAGGGGAACTGCGCCGCAGGCAACCCGCACCACACAACGCACCCGCACACCGCGTCAGCCCAGTTCGTGCAGCCAGCCGTGGACGTCGTCCGCCTTGCCCGTCTGGATGTCGAGCAGCGCCTTGCGCAGCTTCAGCGTGACCTCACCCGGCTGACCGCCGGACTGCGTCCACTCGCCGCCCGTCGACTTGACGGTGCCGACGGGGGTGATGACCGCCGCGGTGCCGCAGGCGAAGACCTCGGTCAGCGTGCCGTTCTCGGTGTCGCGCTTCCACTGGTCGATGGAGACGCGGCCCTCCTCCGCGGTGTACCCGAGGTCACCGGCCAGCTTGAGCAGCGAGTCGCGGGTGATGCCGGCGAGCAGGGAGCCGGTGAGCTCCGGGGTGATGATCTTGTCCCCGTACACGAAGTACAGGTTCATGCCGCCGAGCTCCTCGACCCACTTGTGCTCGACCGCGTCGAGGTACGCCACCTGGTCGCACCCCTTCGCGGCCGCCTCGGCCTGGGCGAGCAGCGACGCCGCGTAGTTGCCGCCGGTCTTGGCGAAGCCGATGCCGCCGGGGACGGCGCGGACGTAGTCCTCGGACAGCCAGATGGAGACGGGCTTGACGCCACCGGGGAAGTACGCGCCGGCGGGCGAGGCGATGACGATGAAGAGGTACTCGTTGGCGGGCTTCACCCCGAGCCCGACCTCGTTCGCGATCATGAAGGGCCGCAGGTAGAGGGACGATTCGCCGCCGTGCGCGGGAACCCACGTCTTGTCCTGCTGGACCAGCGCGTCACAGGCCGCGATGAACGTCTCGACCGGCAGCTCCGGCATGGCCAGCCGGCGCGCGGACACCTGGAAGCGCTTGGCGTTCATGTCGGGGCGGAACGTGGCGACCGTGCCGCCGGGGTGCCGGTAGGCCTTGAGGCCCTCGAAGATCTCCTGCGCGTAGTGCAGGGTCATGTTGGCCGGGTCGATCGACAGCGGCGCGTACGGCACGAGCTGGGCGTCGTGCCAGCCACGGCCTTCCGTCCAGCGGATGGTCACCATGTGGTCGGTGAAGTGGCGGCCGAATCCGGGGTTGGCCAGGATCGCCTCGCGCTCTGCGTCGGACAGGGGGTGCGAGGAGGGCTTGAGCTCGATCGTGGGCGTCGTCATGAGTGCGTGTCCTTCACCGGTTGTATGTGGTGGACCGCGCTCACGCCTCTAGTAGGACGTCCGAGCTTCCCGTCGTGCCACGGCCCCACGTTCGATTATCGCCCGTGGGGGTCGGTGCATGAAACGGCGTGAAATGCGGCCCAGGATTGATGGTCGCACCCGGCCGCGGCAAAGCACAGCCGCCGGGTGTCTGTGACCCGGCGGCTGTGGGAGGAGTCCGTCGGGTCAGCCCGCTACTCGTACCGCGAGCGCGTCGCCGATTTCGTCGGTCGTACGGACCGTGCTGCCGTCGCGCTCCGCTAGGTCGGCGGAGACTGCCGCCTCGATACGGCCGGCCTCGGCCTCGAAGCCGAGGTGGCGCAGCAGCAGGGCGACGGAGAGGATCGTGGCCGTCGGGTCGGCCTTGCCCTGGCCCGCGATGTCGGGCGCGGAGCCGTGGACGGGCTCGAACATGGACGGGAAGGCACCTGTCGGGTTGATGTTGCCGGAGGCCGCCAGGCCGATGCCGCCGGTCACGGCAGCGGCGAGGTCGGTGAGGATGTCGCCGAAGAGGTTGTCGGTGACGATGACGTCGAAGCGCTCCGGCTGGGTGACGAAGAAGATCGTCGCGGCGTCGACGTGCAGGTAGTCGGTGGTGACCTCGGGGTATTCCTTGCCGACCTTGTCGAAGATGTTCTTCCACATGTGGCCGGCATAGACGAGGACGTTGTTCTTGTGGACCAGCGTCAGCTTCTTGCGCGGGCGGGCGTTGGCCCGCTCGTACGCGTCACGGACGACGCGCTCGACGCCGTACGCCGTGTTGAGGCTGACCTCGGTCGCGACCTCGTGCTCCGTGCCGGTGCGGATGGAGCCGCCGTTGCCGGTGTACGGGCCCTCGGTGCCCTCGCGGACGACGATGAAGTCGATGGCCCCCCTCTGCTCGTCGCGGATGGCCAGCGGCGTGGCCGTGTTGGGGAACAGCTTCGACGGGCGCAGGTTGATGAAGTGGTCGAAGGCGAACCGCAGCTTGAGCAGCAGCCCGCGCTCCAGGACGCCGGACGGCACGGACGGGTCGCCGATCGCGCCGAGCAGGATGGCGTCGTGCTGCTTGAGGGAGTCGAGCTCCGCGTCCGGGAGGGTCTCTCCGGTGCGGTGCCAGCGCTGAGCGCCGAGGTCGTACTCCTTGGTCTGCAGCTTCACATCCTGCGGGAGGACGGCGTTGAGGACCTTGAGCCCTTGGGCCACGACCTCCTGGCCGATGCCGTCACCAGGGACCACTGCGAGATTGAGGCTGCGAGACATGACGGCACCCTACTCCCGCGTCCCAGCCCCTGACACCGGGCGTCCGCCATTCGGACTCAAAATCTCGACAGTTTCTGTTCACCCTTTGTACTGGCCAGAGTTGGTTGTTACTGGGAAGTTTTCTTGCATGGCTGACACCCCCCGCACCGGCATCCCGGACCAGCTCGCACGCGGCATGAGCATGCCGGAGCAGCACGAGTACCTGCGTACGAAGCTCTCCCGCCGCCGCATCATCTCCTCGTCCGCCGCCACCGTGGGCGGAGCCGCCCTGCTCGGCGGCGCGAGTCCGGCGTACGCGGGCTCCCCCACTCTCCTGCCCGCCTCGGTCACCGCCCGGGTCGACGGGTCGCTCGTCGCACCCTTCGGCCGGCACCTCGCCTTCGGCGCCGACCCGAAGACGCAGATGCGGATCTCCTGGCAGGTGCCGTTCGCGGTCAAGAGCCCTTATGTACGGGTGGGGTTGAAGCCCTGGGAACTGAGCCGCAAGATCGAGGCAGAGGTGCGTGATCTGCACACGCCGTCGCTGTCGCGAAAGCTGCCGGCGGTCGACCAGTTCTACCTGCATGCGGGGCTCGACGGACTGCGGCCCGGGACGACGTACTACTACGGGGTGGGGCACGACGGCTTCGACCCGGCCGACGCGTCGCGCCTGGCGACGATCGGGTCGCTCCGTACGGCGCCCGCGCGGCCCGAGAAGTTCGTCTTCACGGCCTTCGGCGACCAGGGGGTCAGCTATGACGCCCTCGCCAACGACCAGTTGATCCTCGGCCAGAACCCGTCCTTCCACCTGCACGCGGGCGACATCTGCTACGCGGACAGCAGCGGGCACGGCAAGGAATCGGACACGTACGACGCGCGGGTGTGGGACCAGTTCCTGGCGCAGACCGAGAGCGTGGCGTCGCGGGTGCCGTGGATGGTGACCACCGGCAACCACGACATGGAGGCCTGGTACTCGCCGAACGGCTACGGCGGCCAGTCCGCCCGCTGGTCGCTCCCGGACAACGGCCCGGACGCGAAGAACGCCCCCGGCGTCTACTCCTTCACGTACGGCAATGTGGGCGTCGTGGCGCTGGACGCGAATGACGTCTCGTACGAGATACCGGCCAACAAGGGCTACACGGACGGCGCCCAGACCGCGTGGCTCGACAAGCGGCTGGGCGAACTGCGGCGGCAGGCGGGCGTCGACTTCCTGGTCGTCTTCTTCCACCACTGCATGTACTCGACATCGACGCACGCCTCCGACGGCGGGGTGCGTGACGCGTGGCTGGCCCTCTTCACCAAGCACCAGGTCGACCTGGTGATCAACGGGCACAACCATGTGTACGAGCGGACCGACGCCATCAAGAACGGCGAGGTGGGCAAGCCTGTCCCGGTCGGCGCGAGCACCGACCCGACGCGCGACGGCATCGTGTACGTCACCGCGGGCGGGGCGGGCAAGGACCTGTACAGCTTCGGTCCGGGCGTGAAGGACAGCTACGAGGGCAACGTCCACGACCACGACCACATCGTCAGCTTCCACTGGACGAAGCTGCGGCTCCCGGACCCGGACACGGTGGAGTGGTCGCGGGTGCGGTACACCGGTTTCTCGTTCCTCGCGGTGGAGGCGGAGACGGGCACGTCACCGAAGCTGAAGGTCTCGGCACTGGCGGAATCGGGCGAACGTATTGACTACTTCGAGATCCAGCGCGGACGCTGAATATTCAGCCGCCCGCACCCTCACCCATGGCGCTAGTGACCCGTCGCGCCACCGTTGTCGCGGCGGTCAAGCGCACGCTGAAGCGCAGCAGCAGCCTGCTTACGGTCGGTCTCGCTCGAACGGGAGGTGTGGCGGACGCGGCGACGCACGGTCTCGGCCATGGTGATCGACTCCTTGAGATCAGAATGATTTCAGGGCGCCGGAAGGGGCGGGGAGCGGAAGCCGCAGGGTTCTCCTGCATAGGGGCACCGGCTCACGACCGCCATTCGCGGATGCAGCGAAGCATTCGGCTTCTACAAACGTAAGCGACCTCAGCCAGCCTGTCTCCACAATTACTCGGACTTCCTACTATCTGAGACAGCGATCATGAACTGCCCGCCCTGAGCTCCCGGATCAGCGCCCGCACAGCCAGCGTGCGAGCCTGCTCCGGGGTCGCCACATAGCCCACGGACCGCGTGGGCCGCTCCGCTCCGAGATCAGTGATCTCGACTCGGTCAGGCGCTCCGACCAGCGAAAGCTCCGGCATGATCGCCATTCCGAGACCATGGCTCACCATCGAGAGCACCGCTCCGTCGTCCTCCGCCTCCACCGTCGCGCGCGGGATCCAGTCCTGCCGCGCCCACCATTCACGCGTGTACGACGTGCAGTTCTCGGCCCAGTCGACCAGCGGCAGCGAGCGCGGATCCGGGTGCCCCGCCGGGTGCACCAGCGCGTACGGCTCCTCGACGAGCACCGAGCCGACCAGCTCCCGCGGTACGGGCGAGGTGGTGCCGATCGTGGCGATGCCCAGGTCGGCACGCCCGGCCGCGACCTCGCCCGCGACCCCGGGCCCCAGTTCCCGTACGACCCGTACGACCGGCTCGATCCCTGGATGACGTGCGGTGAGCCGTTCCAGCGCGGGCGGCAGCAGATGCAGTGCGGCGCTGCGGAAGGCGGCGATCCGCAGCGGGCTCGCCACGGTGTCCTCGCCCGCCCCACGCGCCTCCGCGCCCATGACATCCAGCAGCCGCAGAATGCGGCGGGCGTGGCCGACGGCGCGCACACCGGCCTCGGTGGGCCGCGCGCCCTGCCTGCCCCGCTCGAAGAGCACGGCCCCGATCTTGCGTTCGCTGCCGCGGACCGAGTGCGACACCGCCGACTGGGTCATGCCGAGCGCCGCCGCCGCGGCGGAGAAGCCGCGCTCCCGCTCGACGGCCACGAGAACGCGCAACTCGTGCGGTGCCAGATCGGCCATTGGGGCTCCCACCTCGCTCTATGAGGGCTGCTCATGGAAAGGACTGTTCCATCGACGGAACCACCTCCCCAGCCTCCCGATTCCTTCCTACGGTCACGTTCATGACACAGACCGCCGCACTCACCGTCCAGCAGACCGCCCGCCCCCACGGCTTCCCCACCGCCGCCCACTTCGCCTTCATGGAGTCCCCCGTGCCGGTACCCACCGAGGGCACGGCGCTGGTGGAGAACCTCTACCTGTCCGTGGACCCGTACCACCGGGAGCTGATGGACGAGGGCGGCTGGGACCTGGACACCCCGCTGGAGGGCCGTGCCATCGGCCGCGTGACCGCCTCCCGCGACCCCGGCCTGCGCGAGGGCGACCTCGTCTTCCACCGCGAAGGCTGGCGTACGCACGCCCTGGTCACCCTCGGCACGCAGGGAACCCGCAAGATCACGGCGTACGAAGGGGTGCCGCTCTCCGCCCACCTGAGCATCCTCGGCGGCACCGGCCTCACCGCATACGTCGCCCTCACCCGTACCGCCGGCCTGAAGCCCGGCGACGACCTCTTCGTGTCGGCGGCGGCGGGCGGTGTCGGCACCGCCACCGGCCGCATCGCGCGGCTGCTGGGCGCGGGCCGGATCATCGGCAGCGCGGGCTCCCCCGCCAAGGTCGAGCACCTCACCCGGAATCTGGGCTTCGACGCGGCCTTCGACTACCACGACGGGCCCGTGGCCGGGCAGTTGGCGCTCGCCGCGCCCGACGGCATCGACGTCTACGTCGACAACGTCGGCGGCGACCACCTGGAGGGCGCGATCTCCGCACTGCGCGACCACGGCCGGATCGCCTGGGTCGGCGCCATCAGCCAGTACAACTCCACCTCCGCCCAGCCGCCCGCCGCACCCCGCAACCTCTTCGAGATCGTCGACAAGAGCCTGCGTCTGGAAGGCGTCCTGGTCCGCAACTACACGGACGTACAAGGTGAATTGGAGGACTTCCTCGTCCCGCACCTGCAGAGCGGGCAGATCGCTCCGGACGAGACGGTCGTCGAAGGATTCGAGCGGACCGTGGACGCCTTCCTCGGCATGCTGCGCGGCGAGAACACCGGAAAGATGGTGGTACGCATCGCCGACTGAGACAGCGGCAGCTACAGCACGTCGCCGTCGCGCCAGTCGAAGTACAGCGTGTCGTGCAGCGCGCCGGAGGCTTCGGGCAGCTTGCGCCCGGCCGCGGGCCGTACGTACGTCGTGCCCTCCTCGTCGGGCAGGGGTACGACGCCGTCGGGCCCCAGCGCGGCGAGCCGGCCGGGCCACACCTGCCAGCCCCGCGACTCGTACAGCGCGGCGCCTTCGTCCGAGGCGGAGAGCGCGCCGAGTGCGTACGCCGCGTCGATCGCCCGCTCCAGCGCGTCCATCACCCGGCCGCCGAGGCCCTGCCTGCGGCAGTCGGCCCGTACCGCCACGCCCTCGACGTAACCGGTGCGCAGTGAGCGGCCCCGGTGTAAGACCCGGCGCTGGACGAGGCTGCCGTGGGCGGCGAGCCCGTGCTCGTCGCGGACGAAGGCGTGGAGGCCGCCGATGGTGTGGTCCCAGTCGTCGTCACTGAAGTCGCCGTCGAAGGCGGTGTCCAGGAAGGCGCGGATTTCGTGGAGTTCGGCGGGAGTGAGGTCGGCGGTGTGGGCGGTACGAAGGGGCTCAGTCATGCACCGCAGTCTCCCAGGCCCCGCCGCCCACACCGGGCGGCGGGCCCGCGCGCTCACTCAGTACAGGGCCAGGCTCAGGACCGGTCAGTACACGTTCACGCCGTACGCGGACAGGGCTTCCTTCACGGGCTGGTGAATGGCGGAGCCATTGGTGCCCGTGCAGCCGGAGCTGCCCGAGTGGATGCCGAGTGCGACGCTGCCGGCGAAGTGGGCGCCGCCGCTGTCGCCTCCGGCGGAGCACGCGGTGGTGCGGACCATGCCGTAGACGGGGCCGTCCCCGTAGTTGACGGTGACGTTCACGGCGGTGACGGTGCCGCTGGTCACCTTCGTCGTGGAGCCGCTCTTCTTGATGGCCTGGCCCACGACGGCGTTGGCGGCGGACGAGATGTCCTGGTAACTGCCGTTGTAGAGGTTGACGTTGCCGCTGGGCGCGGAGCCGTTGGTGTAGCGGACTATGCCGTAGTCGTTGGTCGGGAAGCTGGTGCCCTCACGGACGCCGATCACGGGACCGCCGGAGGTGGCCGACCAGTTGGTGGCGGAGTTGGTGCAGTGGCCCGCGGTGACGAAGTAGCGCGTGGTCCCCTTGGAGACGTTGAAGGCGGCCGAACACCGGTACCCGCCCCCGTAGATGGCGTCGCCTCCGGCCACCTCACGCTTGAAGGTCCCGGGAACCCGCTCGACGCGCACGGCGCCGCCCTGCGCGTTCGCGACCCTCTTCAGCCGGGCCAACTCCCTTGCGGACAGGGACTGGTCGGCCTGGACAGCCACCTGATTCGTCCGCGGGTCGATGCCCCACGACGTACCGGTGATCTTCGCACCGGCCTCCAGGGCGGCCATGGCCTCGCCGAGCTGCGCGGCACTGCGCGTCACGCGCTTCGGCGTCGCCCCGGCCGCGTGGACCTGCTCGGCGGCGCGGTCGCTGGTGACGGTGACGGTCAGTTCGCCCGTGCGGCGGTCGATGTAGCTCCCGGCAGTGTCGTCGCCGAGCCGCTGGGAGAGCGCGGAGTTCAGGGCGTACGTCGCCGGACCTGCGGCAGCGACTTCGCCGGCGGTGCCGGCCCCGGCAGGGGCCGCGCCGATTCCGAGTGCACCGGCGGCTATTAAGGCGGTCAGGGCTGTGCGTCGCGCACGGAGGGTGCGTCTTCTCATGGGGGGCTCCTCAGTCAGGTCTCCGTGGGGAACGGAAACACCACTGAGGAATTTGACATGCCCATTGTCATCCCACAAGGCCGCGTCGAGCCCCGGGCGTCAGTGTCCTCGGGAGGAACGACCCGCCGCCCGGCACGCGAACCGCCCCCGTCCGGCGTGGGGGCCGGGACAGGGGCGGGGTCTCGCGGGCGCGTACCGCGCGGGCGGTCAGCCCTGGTGGGGGTACGTGTAGTCGGTCGGCGCGACCAGGGTCTCCTTGATGGCCCGGGTCAGGGTCCAGCGCTGGAGGTTCTGCGGGGCGCCGGCCTTGTCGCACGTACCGGAGGCGCGGCCGCCGCCGAAGGGCTGCTGGCCGACGACGGCGCCGGTCGCCTTGTCGTTGATGTAGAAGTTGCCCGCGGCGTAGCGGAGCTTGTCCATCGTATGGGCGGCCGCCGCGCGGTCGTTGGAGATGACGGCGCCGGTCAGGGCGTAGTCGGAGACCGACTCCATCTGCTCCAGCATGGCGTCGTACTCCGCGTCCTCGTAGACGTGGACCGCCAGGATCGGGCCGAAGTACTCGGTCCTGAAGACCTCGTTCTCCGGGTCCGTGCAGGCGATGACCGTCGGGCGTACGAAGTAGCCGACCGAGTCGTCGTACGTGCCGCCCGCGACGATCGTGCAGCTCGGGTCGGCGGCGGCGCGGTCGATCGCGGCCTTGTTCTTGGCGAACGAACGCTCGTCGATGACGGCGCCGATGAAGTTCGACAGGTCGGTGACGTCACCCATCGCGATGGCGTCGACCTCGGCCGCGAACTCCTCCTTGAAACCGGAGTTCCAGATGGAGGCCGGGACGTACGCACGCGAGGACGCGGAGCACTTCTGCCCCTGGAACTCGAACGAGCCACGGGTCAGCGCGGTCTTGAGAACCTTGCGGTCGGCGCTCGGGTGGGCGACGACGAAGTCCTTGCCGCCGGTCTCGCCGACGATGCGCGGGTACGAGCGGTACTTCTCGATGTTGTTGCCGACCGTCTTCCACAGGTACTGGAAGGTTTTGGTCGAGCCGGTGAAGTGGATACCGGCCAGGTCGCGGTGGTTGAGGGCGACCTCGGAGACTGCGATGCCGTCGCCCGTGACCAGGTTGATGACGCCCTTGGGGAGGCCGGCCTCCTCCAGGAGCTCCATCAGCAGGACGGCCGCGTGGGTCTGCGTCGGGGACGGCTTCCAGACGACCACGTTGCCCATCAGGGCGGGAGCGGTCGGCAGGTTGCCCGCGATGGCCGTGAAGTTGAAGGGTGTGATCGCGTAGACGAAGCCCTCCAGCGGACGGTGGTCCAGCCGGTTCCACACGCCCGGGGAGTTCGCCGGCGGCTGCTCGGCGAGCAGGTCACGGGCGTACTTGACGTTGAAGCGCCAGAAGTCGATGAGCTCGCACGGCGTGTCGATCTCGGCCTGCTGAACGGTCTTCGACTGGCCGAGCATCGTCGAGGCGGCAAGCGTCTCGCGCCACGGGCCCGACAGCAGCTCGGCGGCGCGCAGGATGATCGCGGCGCGGTCGTCGAAGGACATCGCACGCCACGCCGGAGCGGCGGCCCGCGCGGCGTCGATCGCGTCCTGCGCGTCCTGCTGGGTGGCGTGGGCGGCGGTGCCGAGCACGGACTTGTGGTTGTGCGGCTGTACGACGTCGAAACGCTCGCCGCTGCCCATCCGCTTCTCACCGTTGATCGTCATCGGGAGGTCGCGGGGGTTCTCGGCCAGCTCCTTGAGCTTGACTTCGAGGCGCGCACGCTCCGGGGAGCCGGGGGCGTACGAGTGGACCGGCTCGTTGACCGGGGCGGGGACCTGGGTTACTGCGTCCATGAGTTCCGTGACTCCTTAGTTCTTGGTGATCATCGAGCGGACGAAGAACAGCAGGTTGGCCGGCTTCTCCGCGAGGCGCCGCATGAAGTACCCGTACCAGTCGGTGCCGTACGCGGTGTACACACGCATCCGGTGGCCCTCGGCCGCGAGCCGCACATGCTCTTCGCTGCGGATCCCGTAGAGCATCTGGAATTCGTACTCATCCAGTTTGCGTCCCGCGCGGCGGGCGAGCTCCTGGCTGATGGCAATCAGTCGCGGGTCGTGCGACCCGATCATCGGGTACCCGTCACCGGCCATGAGGATCTGCAGAATCCGGACGTACGCCTTGTCGATCTCGGCCTTGTCCTGGAACGCGACGGTGGCCGGCTCCTTGTATGCGCCCTTGACGATACGGACGCGGCTGCCGGCACCGGACAAACGGCGCGCGTCGTCCTCGGTGCGGAAGAGGTACGCCTGGATCACGCAGCCGGTCTGCGGGAAGTCCTTCCGCAGCTCCTCGTGGATGGCGAACATCGAGTCGAGGGTGGTGTGGTCCTCGGCGTCCAGCGTCACCGTGGTGCCGATCTCCGCGGCGGCCTCGACCACCGGACGGACGTTGGCGAGCGCAAGCTCGTGGCCGCCCGCCAGCGCCTGGCCGAACATCGACAGCTTCACCGACATCTCGGCCCTGGCGCCCAGGCCGAGGTCCCTGAGGTGCTCGATCAGCTCCAGGTACGCGTCACGGGCGGCGAAGGCCTGCTGGCGGGTCGTGATGTCCTCACCCACGACGTCCAGGGTGACTTCCAGCCCCTTGTCGGCAGCGGCCTGGACGATCGGAATGACCTGATCGACCGTCTCACCGGCGATGAACCGGGCGACGACCTGTTTGGTGCCCGGGGCAGCCGACACGAAGCGGCGCATTCGGTCGCTGCGCGACGCGGCGAGGATCACGGGACCCAGCACGGGCACCTCCACGGGAAAGGCTCGAAGGGGGCCGCGACCAGGAGAATTCGGTACGGCACGCATAACCACCGTGAAATCTAAGGATTGCTCGCATCCTCAGCCATCGACAGCTGTCACGCATCCGTGGCCCCTATCTCATACAGATGTCTGAATGGATGCGAGAATGGGAAGCGTGAAAGGCGATTACCAGGACCTGGTCGACGAGATCTCGGCACTCCTCGGCGCTCCCGCGACGCTGGAGGACCGGGACTTCAAGCTGATCGCGTTCGGCGCGCACGACAGCGTCAGTGGTTTCGACGAAACCACCCTGGACCCGGTCCGTACGCGCTCGATCCTCACTCGCCGCTCAACGGCGGAGGTGCGGGCCTGGTTCGAGAAGTTCGGCATCGCGACCGCGGAAGACCCGGTGTACATCCCGGCCGATCCCGCCGCGGGCGTCCTGCGCGGCAGGCTGTGTCTTCCGGTACGCCATCGGGGCACGGTCTACGGCTACGTATGGCTGCTCGCCGGTGACGGCGAAGGGCCGCCGGCCCCCGTCCCGGGTCCGGCGATGGCGGTCTGCGCCCGGATCGGGGCGCTCCTGGCGGACGAGGCCCGCGCCCGCGCCGACCTCGGCCCGGATCTGCGGACGCTGCTCGTCTCGGACTCCGCCGAGCGCCGGGCCGATGCGCTGGACTCGCTGCGCACGGCCCTGGGCGACGGGGGTACGTACGCCCTGCTGTGCGTCGCGCCGTGGGCGGATCCCGTGCCGGGCGCGCGTACGGTCCCGGGCGCGGCGGCCCTCTGCCTGCTCCCGGCGCCCGGCCCGGCCGGTCCCCGCCTCGGCGCCCTGATCCGGCTCCGTACGCCGACGGACCTCGCCCCCGCCCACCAGGCGGCCACGACCCTGCTCCCGGTCGCGGGCCCGGTCGTAGGCATCGGCAACCCTGCACGCACACTGGACGACCTGCCGGGCGCCTGGCGCGAAGCCTCGGCCGCGGCCCGGGCGGCGCTGGCGCGGCCCCATCTCGGCCCGGTCGCGGAGTGGTCCGCGATCGGCCCGTACCGTCTGCTGGCCGCACTGCCGGACAGCGGCCCCGGTCACCCCGTGGACCCTGCCGTACGCCCCCTGCTCGAACCGGCGCACGCCGAACTCGCCCGCACGGCGGAGGCATTCCTGGACTGCGCGGGCCAGGCGGGCCGCACGGCATCGGCCCTGAACATCCACCGCCAGACGCTCTACTACCGCCTGTCCCGCGTGGAACAGCTCACGGGCCTGAACCTCCACGACGGCGAGGACCGCCTGCTGCTGCACATGTCCTTGAAGGCAGCACGCCTCTAGGCCTTGGGTCGCTTTTCTTCCCCTACCCGCCCACAACAGCAACGCACCCGGTGCCCGGACAATCGTCCAGGCACCGGGTGCGCACCGCATACGTGCGGGAAAATCAGTCCGCGAGGTTCACGAACCGCGCCGAAGACGCGCCGATCTCGTCCGCGATCTCCGTGAGAACCGCCGCCGGAACCGTGTCGTCGACAGACAGAACGGCCAGCGCCTCCCCGCCCTGATCCGCGCGCGAGACCTGCATGCCCGCGATGTTCAGGCCGCCCTCGCCGAGGATCCGGCCGACCGTGCCGACGACACCGGGTCGGTCCTGGTAGCTGAGGACGACCATGTGGTCGGCCAGCGTCAGGTCGATGTCGTGCTCGCCGATCCCGACGATCTTCTGGAGGTGCTTGGGGCCCGACAGCGTGCCGGAGACCGAGACCTCCTCGCCGTCGGACAGCGTGCCGCGCACGGTGACGACGTTCTTGTGGTCCGGGGACTCCGAGCTCGTCGTGAGCCGGACCTCGACACCGCGCTCCTGCGCGAAGAGCGGCGCGTTGACGTACGAAACGGTCTCGTCGACGACGTCCTCGAAGACACCCTTCAGGGCGCTCAGTTCGAGCACCTTGACATCGTGCTGGGTGATCTCGCCGTACACCTCGACATCGAGACGCACCGCGACCTCGCCCGCGAGCGCGGTGAACATCCGGCCGAGCTTCTCGGCGAGCGGCAGACCGGGGCGTACGTCCTCGGCGATGACACCGCCCTGGACGTTGACCGCGTCCGGCACGAGCTCACCGGCGAGCGCGAGACGCACGGACTTGGCGACCGCGATGCCCGCCTTCTCCTGCGCCTCGTCGGTGGAGGCGCCGAGGTGCGGGGTGCAGACGACCTGGTCGAGCTCGAACAGCGGGGAGTCGGTGCAGGGCTCCTTCGCGTACACGTCGAGGCCCGCGCCGGCGACCCGGCCCTCCTTGAGGGCGGAGTACAGCGCTTCCTCGTCGACGATCCCGCCGCGCGCGGCGTTGACGATCCGGACCTCCGGCTTGACCTTGTGGAGCGCGTCGTGACCGATGAGGCCGAGCGTCTCGGGGGTCTTGGGGAGGTGGACCGTGATGAAGTCCGAGACTTCGAGCAGCTCGTCGAGCGAGAGCAGCTTGACGCCCATCTGGGCGGCCCGCGCGGGCTGCACGTAGGGGTCGTACGCCACGATCTTCATGCCGAAGGCCGACATGCGCTGCGCTACGAGGACACCGATGCGGCCGAGGCCGACGACGCCCAGCGTCTTCTCGCTCAGCTCGACGCCCGTGTACTTGGAGCGCTTCCACTCGCCGTTCTTGAGGGCGGTGTTGGCCTGGGGGATGTTGCGCGCGGTGGCGACGAGCAGGCCGCAGGCGAGCTCGGCGGCGGTGACGATGTTCGACGTCGGCGCGTTGACGACCATGACGCCGGCCTTGGTGGCGGCGGAGACGTCGACGTTGTCGAGACCGACGCCCGCACGGGCGACGACGCGGAGCTTCTTCGCGGCGGCGATGGCCTCGGCGTCGACCTTCGTCGCGGAGCGGACGAGAATCGCGTCCACGTCGGCGATGACCGGCAGCAGCTCGGCGCGGTCGGCGCCGTTGCAGTGCCGGATCTCGAAGTCCGGGCCCAGGGCGTCGACTGTGGCCGGCGACAGCTCTTCAGCGATGAGTACGACAGGTTTCGAGCTCACGTGAGTCCTCACTGGTCCTTTGCGGACGGCCGTCCCGACGGCCGCAGGCGGTGGGAGGGGCTAGTCGCGTGTGAGACGCACGACGCTGTGGGCCTGACGCGTTATCTATTGAGCAGTCTAGTGGCGCCGGGTGGTGCGTCTTCCGCCTCCGCGGAAGGATCACCCGTCCGTGGCTGGACGTTCTGTCCAGTTGTACAACGGGGGGCCGCGGCGCACTGCCACGGCCCCCCGTTTCCGAGGCTTACGCCTCGTCGTTGTCGACCCAGCTCATGAGCTTGCGGAGCTCCTTGCCGGTGGTCTCCAGCAGGTGCTCGGAGTCCTGCGTCTTGTACTCGTTGTACTTCTTCAGACCGCCGTGGTACTCGTCCATCCAGTTCTTGGCGAACGTGCCGTCCTGGATCTCTGCGAGAACCTTCTTCATCTCGGCCTTGGTCTGGTCCGTGATGACGCGGGGGCCGGTGATGTAGTCGCCCCACTCGGCGGTCTCGGAGACCGACCAGCGCATCTTCTCCAGGCCGCCCTCGTACATGAGGTCCACGATCAGCTTCAGCTCGTGGAGGCACTCGAAGTACGCGATCTCCGGCTGGTAGCCGGCCTCGACCAGGGTCTCGAAGCCCGCCTTGACGAGCGCCGAGGCGCCGCCGCAGAGCACGGCCTGCTCGCCGAAGAGGTCGGTCTCGGTCTCCTCGGTGAAGGTCGTCTTGATGACGCCCGCACGGGTGCCGCCGATGGCCTTGGCGTACGAGAGCGCCAGCGCGAAGGCGCTGCCGGTGGCGTCCTGCTCGACGGCTGCGATCGCCGGAACGCCGCGGCCTTCCTCGTACTGACGGCGGACCAGGTGGCCCGGACCCTTCGGGGCGACGAGGGCGACGTCGACACCGGCCGGGGCCTTGATGAAGCCGAAGCGGACGTTGAAGCCGTGGGCGAAGAACAGCGCGTCGCCGTCCTTCAGGTTGTCCTTGACGGACTCCTCGTAGACCTGGGCCTGGATCGGGTCCGGGATCAGGATCATGATGACGTCGGCCTCGGCGGCAGCCTGTGCGGGAGTGACCACGCGCAGGCCCTGCTCCTCGGCCTTCGCCTTGGACTTGGAGCCCTCGTGCAGACCGACGCGGACGTCGACACCCGAGTCACGGAGCGACAGCGCGTGGGCGTGGCCCTGGCTGCCGTAACCGATCACCGCGACTTTGCGGCCCTGAATGATGGACAGGTCGGCGTCGTCGTCGTAGAAGAGCTCGGCCACTGGGATTCTCCTTGAGTGCTGGTTGTGCGTCCCACCGTACGGCGGGGTGCGGAAGGAAGGACGGTGGGTCTCGCTATGCGAGCAAAAACCACAGCGCTGTGCGAACAGCGGGACCGGCGCGCCGGGTCAGGCGGAGCGGTCGAGGGCTCGCAGGCTGCGGTCCGTGATCGACCGGGAGCCGCGCCCTATGGCGATCGTTCCGGACTGGACGAGCTCCTTGATACCGAACTGCTCCAGCATCTTGAGCATCGCTTCGAGCTTGTCGGCGCCGCCGGTGGCCTCAATGGTCACGGCCTCCGGCGAGACGTCGACGGTCTTGGCGCGGAACAACTGGACGATCTCGACGATCTGGGAGCGGGTCTCGTTGTCGGCCCGGACCTTCACCAGAACGAGCTCCCGCTGGATCGCGGCGGCGGGCTCGAGTTCGACGATCTTCAGTACGTTGACGAGCTTGTTGAGCTGCTTCGTCACCTGCTCCAGCGGCAGGGCCTCGATCACGTTCACCACGATGGTGATGCGCGAGATCTCGGGGTGCTCGGTGGTCCCGACCGCGAGGGAGTCGATGTTGAACCCGCGGCGGGAGAACAGGGCCGTGATCCGCGCGAGGACGCCCGGCTTGTTCTCGACCAGGACGGAGAGGGTGTGCTTCGACATGGGCTTGAATCTCTCTCTCGTCTTCTCAGTCGTCTTCGTTGTCGCCGAAGTCGGGGCGGACCCCGCGGGCTGCCATGACCTCGTCGTTGGAGGTGCCTGCGGCGACCATCGGCCACACCATGGCGTCCTCGTGGACGATGAAGTCGACCACGACGGGGCGGTCGTTGATGGAGTTGGCCTCGGCGATGACCTTGTCCAGGTCGGCCGGGTCCTCACAGCGGATCGCGTAGCAGCCCATGGCCTCGGACAGCTTCACGAAGTCCGGGACGCGGGTGCCCGCGCTCGGCTGCTTGCCCGCGGCGGAGCCGCTGTCAGACGCAGTGGCGTCCGGGCCGCTGTGCAGCACGGTGTTGGAGTAGCGCTGGTTGTAGAACAGGGTCTGCCACTGGCGGACCATCCCGAGCGCGCCGTTGTTGATGATGGCGACCTTGATCGGGATGTTGTTGAGCGCGCAGGTGGTCAGTTCCTGGTTGGTCATCTGGAAGCAGCCGTCGCCGTCGATGGCCCAGACCGTACGGTCCGGCATGCCGGCCTTGGCGCCCATGGCGGCCGGGACGGCGTATCCCATCGTCCCCGCGCCGCCGGAGTTGAGCCAGGTCGCGGGCTGCTCGTACTGGATGAAGTGCGAGGCCCACATCTGGTGCTGGCCGACGCCCGCGGCAAAGATCGTGCCCTCAGGGGCGAGCTGTCCGACGCGCTCGATGACCTGCTGCGGAGAAAGCGAGCCGTCATCCGGCAGGTCATAGCCCAGCGGATAGGCGGTACGCCAGCGGTTGAGGTCGTTCCACCAGGCGGTGTAGTCGCCGGTGTTGCCCTCGGTGTGCTCGGCCTGGACGGCCTGGACCAGGTCGGCGATGACCTCGCGGGCGTCACCGACGATCGGCACGTCGGCGGCCCGGTTCTTGCCGATCTCGGCCGGGTCGATGTCGGCGTGGACGATCTTGGCGTACGGGGCGAAGCTGTCCAGCTTGCCGGTGACGCGGTCGTCGAAGCGGGCTCCGAGGGCGACGATCAGGTCGGCCTTCTGCAGCGCGGTGACGGCGGTGACCGCACCGTGCATGCCCGGCATTCCCACGTGCAGCGGGTGGCTGTCGGGGAAGGAGCCCAGCGCCATCAGGGTGGTGGTGACGGGGGCGCCGGTGAGCTCGGCGAGGACCTTCAGCTCGGCGGTGGCGTTGGCCTTCATGACGCCGCCGCCGACGTACAGCACGGGGCGCTTGGCCGCGGTGATCAGCTTCGCGGCCTCGCGGATCTGCTTGGCGTGCGGCTTGGTCACCGGGCGGTAGCCGGGCAGGTCGTGGGTGGGCGGCCAGCTGAAGGTCGTCTGCGCCTGGAGTGCGTCCTTGGCGATGTCGACGAGGACCGGGCCCGGGCGTCCGGTCGAGGCGATATGGAACGCCTCGGCGATCGTGCGCGGGATGTCCTCGGCCTTGGTGACCAGGAAGTTGTGCTTGGTGATCGGCATGGTGATGCCGACGATGTCCGCCTCCTGGAAGGCGTCCGTGCCGATCGCCTTGGAGGCGACCTGGCCGGTGATCGCGACCATGGGGACGGAGTCCATGTGGGCGTCGGCGATCGGCGTGACCAGGTTGGTGGCGCCGGGGCCGGAGGTGGCCATGCAGACGCCGACCTTGCCCGTGGCCTGGGCGTAGCCCGTGGCCGCGTGGCCGGCGCCCTGCTCGTGGCGGACGAGGACGTGGCGAACCTTCGAGGAGTCCATCAGCGGGTCGTACGCCGGCAGGATGGCGCCGCCGGGAATGCCGAATACCGTGTCGGCTCCCACTTCCTCGAGAGAACGGATGAGCGACTGGGCGCCCGTCACGTGCTCGACAGTGGCGGCGTGGTGTCCGCCGTTGCGGGGCCGCGGCTGCGGATGGTGGGCCCCGGAGGCCTGCTCGGTCATCGGCATTCTCTTCTCGAAGCTGAGGGTATTTTACGCGGATTTGCGAAGTGCCAGTGCAACAAAAAACCCCCCGTGCCGTGAGGCAAGCGAGGGGAGCGCGCCGGTGCGGTCTGCAGGGGGTCTACTCCCTGCTTCAGCCGACGCGCTTTCCAAGTACGAGAATTCGGGTGCGCATGGCACTGACCCTCCCTCCGGCGCACCGGGTGTGTCAAGTAGGTGGGACGGGCGTCTCACTATTTGAGCGCAATGGCGGAAGAGTGAGCGCCTCACCGCCGTTCGCGCCCACATGGCGCACGGGAAGCGCCCCGCCCGCCAGTACAGGCTGCGCAGCCCCGCCGGGCACCGGAAATTCGCCACGCACCAGCGCCCGCCGCAGCCGGTACTCGTCGAGCGGCCCGGAGAAGGCCATGCCCTGCCCGTGCGTGCACCCCATGGCGCGCAGGGCGAGCACTTGCTCGGGTACGTCCACACCGTCCGCCACGGACTGCATGCCGAGGTCGCAGGCGATCCGGAGCAGCCCACTGGTGATCTTGTGCAGCCGGGCGGACTCGACGACGCCCTCGACCAGGCCCCGGTCCAGTTTCAGTACGTCGACGGGAAGCCGGCGCAGCGCGTTGATGGCGGCGTAACCGCTGCCGAAGCCGTCGAGCGCGATCCGGACACCGAGTCTGCGCAGGGACACCAGGCGCCGTTCCAGCTCGTCGAAGGAGATCCGCGGGTCACTGTCGGCCAGCTCGATCATCAGCGCCCCGGACGGCAGCCCGTGCCGGGTGAGGAGGGCCTCGATCGAGCCGAGCGGAATCGACCGGTCGACGAGCCTGCGGGCCGTGAGCCGGACCGACACGGGCACTTCGTGGCCCGCGCGGTTGCGCTCGGCTGCCTGCTCGACGGCCTCTTCGAGCAGCCAGCGGCCGAGCTCGGAGGTGCGGGCGCTTTCCGGGGTGTCGCCCGCGTCGGCGACCCGCAGGAACTCGGCGGGCGTGAAGAGGATGCCCTGGGCGGACCGCCAGCGGGCCTGGGCGGCCACGGAGTCGATACGGCCGGTGGCGAGGCTCACCACGGGCTGGTGGAGCAGTGCGAACTCGCCGTCGTGGAGTGCGGTGCGCAGCCGGGTGGCCAGTTCGGTCTTGCGGACCACGTCGGCCTGCATCTGTGGGGCGTACAGCTCGACGCGGTCCTTGCCGGCCGCCTTCGCGCGGTACATGGCGAGGTCGGCGTTGCGCATGAGGTCGGTGGGGGTCACGCCGGACTCGGCGAAGGCGACGCCGATGGACGCGGCGACCCGTACCTCGTTGCTGCCGATGCGGTAGGGCTGGGAGAGCGTGAGCCGCAGCCGGTCGGCGATCTCCAGGACCTGGCATTCGCGGGCGGCCTGGTCGCGGGCGCCCTCGCCGAGGATGAGGGCCGCGAACTCGTCGCCGCCGAGCCGGGCGGCCGTGTCCCCCGCCCGTACGGAGTCCTGGAGGCGGCGGGCGGCCTGGATCAGCAGCTCGTCGCCCGCTTGGTGGCCGATGGTGTCGTTCACCGCCTTGAAGCCGTCGAGGTCGATGAAGAGCACGGCGGTGCCGGGATCGCCGTGCCTTCGGCCGCCCAGGGCCTGACGGACGCGGGCGGTGAACAGGGCGCGGTTGGGCAGGTCGGTGAGCGGGTCGTGCTCGGCGTTGTGCTGCAGCTGGGCCTGGAGACGGACCCGCTCGGTCACGTCGCGGCTGTTGAAGATCAGGCCGCCCTGGTGCCTGTTGACGGTGGACTCGACATTGAGCCACTCCCCCGTACCCGACTTGAAGCGGCATTCGATACGGGTCGTCGGCTCCTCGGCGGGAGGAGCGGCCAGGAACCGGCGGACTTCGTGGACGACTCTGCCCAGATCCTCGGAGTGGATGAGCGAGGCGAGCTCGGAACCAATGAGCTCTTCGGCCTCGCGTCCGTAGACGCCGGAGGCGGCGGGGCTGACGTACCGCAGTATGCCGGTGGGTGCGGCGATCATGATGACGTCGCTCGATCCCTGCACCAGGGAGCGGAAGTGGTTCTCCTTCTGCGCCAGTTCCTGGGTGAGGGAGATGTTGTCGAGGAGCATGATCCCCTGGCGTACGACCAGGGCGAGCACGACTGTGCAGCCGGTGAGGACGACCACCCGGTCGGGGCGGCGGCCCTCGATGACGTTGTAGAGGATTCCGAGGGTGCAGACGGCGGCGGCGAGGTACGGCGTGAGGGCGGCCAGTGAGCCGCCGATGGGGCGGCTGCTCGGATTGCGCGTGCTCCGGCCGTGCGGAGCGCCCTCCCCCCACTGCCCCGCGCGGCGCGGGCCCCAGGGCGCGTAGGCGAGGAGCAGCGAGCCGGCGAACCAGCCCGCGTCGAGGAGCTGGCCCGAGCGGTAGTCCTCGCGGAGCAGCGGCGATGTGAACAGGGCGTCGCACAGCACGGTCAGGGCGAGGGCGGCGATGGCGGTGTTGATGGCGGTGCGGTTGGCGTTGGAGCGCCGGAAGTGCAGCGCGAGGACCATGCTGACCAGTGCGATGTCGAGCAGTGGGTACGCGAGCAGGAGCGCGGCGTGGGCCACGCTCTTGCCCTCGAACTGCGCGGTGTGCGCGAGGGCCAGGCTCCAGGAGAGGGTGAGCAGCGAGCCGCCGATGAGCCAGGAGTCCAGCGCGAGGCAGACCCAGCCGGCTCTGGTGACGGGACGCTTGGCGAGGACGAGCAGCCCGACGATGGCGGGCGGCCCGAAGCAGAGGAAGAAAAAGTCGGCGATCGAGGGCGAGGGGACCGGAAGGTCCAGCACCACCTCGTACCAGCCCCAGACGGCGTTGCCACAGGCTGCCATCGCGGAGGAGACCGCGAACAGCAGCCAGGCGGGCCGAAAGCGGCTCTCACGCGCGCGTGCGTAGAGGCAGCAGGAGACCGCGGCGACCAGGGCGGCGGTGGCGAGACCGAAGTCGCCCATCACGAGGGCCACTTCCGGAGAGCCCCAGCCGAGGGCCGCGCCCGTGGCGTACCCCCCGCAGATCAGGGCGAGGAGGACCTGGGAGCGCAGACCGGCCCCGCTGCCGGGCACCGACTGCCGCTGTCGGGCCAGGAGTGCTCCCGGGGCACTCACCGGGCCACCTTCGCGGGCGTGGCCGGCTCGGCGGGTGCCTGAGGTGATACGGGCATGGGCGGTGCCTGCGAATCCTGTCCGCCCGTCGGATCGCACGAGGGTCGCCGCCGGTGGCCCCGCCGCGTCGGATCGTTGGTCCATTGGCCGTGCATCGCCCGTCGCCCCCCTCACAGTCCGCTCGCTCCCCGGCGCCGTGACAGTGCGCGGCGCAGCCCCTAAGTCCGGACGATACACCAAAATCGTCACTCAGGGACATAGCTCCTCTACTCTGCGTGACTGTCGCCGGCGATTCCGGCACGCGGTGCATTCGGGTGTATTCGGAGCGTTGCCGGGGTGGGCTCCTGGTGACCTCGGGATGGCTGCGTGTGGCGTCAGTCGGTGGTGAGGACGAGGTTGTGCAGCGGCTCGTTCGCCGCGAACCGGCTGAGCTGCCCGGCCATCAGCCGCTTGGCGCGGGGCATGAACGCCGAAGTGCTGCCGCCCACATGGGGGCTGATCAGGACCCCGGGGGCATGCCAGAGGGGGTGACCTGCGGGAAGAGGCTCCGGGTCGGTGACGTCGAGGGCGGCGCGCAGCCGGCCCGATTCGAGCTCGGCGAGCAGTGCCTTGGTGTCGACGACGGGTCCGCGTGCGACGTTCACCAGCAGCGCGCCGTCCTTCATGCGGGACAGGAAGCCGGAATTCACCATGCCGTGAGTGGCCTCGGTGAGCGGTGTGGAGAGGATGACGACGTCGGCCGTGGGGAGCAGTCGGGGCAGTTCGGCCAGTGGATGCACAAGCCCGCGCTCCGTTGTACGGGCGGAGCGCGCGACGCGCGCCACCCGCGCACACTCAAAGGGCGTGAGCCGGTCCTCGATGGCCGCACCGATCGAACCGTAGCCCACGATCAGGACCGACTTGTCGGCGAGCGCCGGATAGAAACCGCTCCGCCACTCCTCCTTGTCCTGGCCGTGCACGAAACCGGGAATGCCGCGCAGGGAGGCGAGGATCAGGGCGAGGGTGAGCTCGGCGGTGCTGGCCTCGTGCACGCCGCGGGCGTTGCAGAGTTGCACGCCCGCGGGCAGGTCCGCGAGTCCCGGCTGGACGTGGTCGATGCCTGCCGACAGCGTCTGGACGGCACGTACGGACGTCATTCCGGCGAAGGGTCGTACGGCGATTTCGGGGCCCTTCATGTACGGGACCACATAGAAGGCACAGTCGGCCGGATCGGCGGGAAAGTCCTGGCCACCGTCCCAGAAGCGGTAGTTGAAGCCCTCGGGGAGCCCTTCGATCTCGGCTGCGGGAACGGGCAGCCATACGTCTGAAGTCATGCTCAGGAGGCTATGCGAAGGGCGGGGTTGCGCAGAGGTTAGTTTTGGGAGCGGCAGAGGGAGGGGTACGGGGAGTTGGAGCGCAGGACAATCGGTGCGACAGCGCTCGAAGTGGGCGCGATCGGCCTCGGATGCATGCCGATGAGCTGGGCGTACACCGGCTCGCAGCAGCGCGGGGACCGGTCGTTGCGTACCGTGCACGCCGCGCTCGATCAGGGGTCGAGCCTGCTCGACACGGCCGACATGTACGGGCCCTTCACGAACGAGCTCCTGGTGGGGCGGGTGCTCAGGGAGCGGCGCGCGGACGCCTTCGTCTCGACCAAGGGCGGGCTGCTCGTCGGCGATCAGCACATCGTGGCCAATGGACGTCCGGGTTACGTACGGCGGGCCTGTGACGCGTCTTTGCGGCGGCTCCAGACGGATGTGATCGACCTCTACCAGCTGCACCGGCCGGATCCCGAGGTGCCGGTCGAGGAGACCTGGGGCGCGATGGCGGAGCTGGTGACCGCGGGGAAGGTGCGGGCGCTGGGGTTGTGCGCCGTGGGGGCGCGGGCTTCGCGGCGGTCGGGGGCCCGGATGCACGACGGAACGATTCGCCAGCTCGAGCGGGTGCAGCAGGTCTTTCCTGTGAGCGCGGTGGAGGCCGAGCTCTCGGTGTGGTCCCCGGAGGCGCTGGCTTCGCTGCTGCCGTGGTGCGAGGCGCGGGGCGTCGGTTTCCTGGCGGCCATGCCGCTGGGGAACGGCTTCCTGACGGGGACGCTCAAGCCCGGTCAGGGCTTCGAGCCCGACGACGTACGGGCCAGGCATCCCCGGTTCACCGCCGAGATGATGGCGGCGAACCAGCCGGTGGTGGCGGGGCTGCGGCGGGTCGCGGAGCGGCACGGCGCGACTCCGGCGCAGGTGGCGCTGGCGTGGGTACTGGGGCGCGGGCGCCATGTGGTGCCGGTGCCCGGGACCAAGCGGGAGCGGTGGGCGGTTCAGAACGCGGGGGCGGCCCGGCTGCGGCTGACGACGGAGGATCTCGCGGAGATCGCCGGGCTGCCGGCGGCGCGGGGGTCGTGGGACTGACGCGCAGCCGACCCACGGCCGCAGCAAAAGGCTCGCCGGGGTGATCGGGAACCTGAGACGGGGCAGCGGTGACCCCGATTCCCGGAGAGCAACCCCCGGACCCTCGGCCCAACAACGGGGCTCGCCGCGGTGATCGGGAACCTGAAGCGTGGCAGCGGTGTATGAAGAGTGAGAGCTGCTGCCAGTGAGAGCTGCTGGCCGTCGAAGGGATCCATACCGTGCAACGTCCTGCTGTGACAGCTGTGTTGGCTGCCGCCGTTCTCCTGCTCGCGGCGGGGTGCTCCGGCGCGGATGAAGGGGCTCCCGGCGGCGGGAAGACTTCCACGTCGGCCCCGGCGCCTACGGGCGGCGGAACCGCCTCTCCGTCGGGTGACGCCTCCGGGGCCGGGGACGGGAAAGAGCCGCCCCCCGCGAAAGGCTCGGTGAAGGTGGTGAGCACGCTCACCGAGGACCTCAAGTCGCCCTGGGGACTCGCACCGCTGCCGGACGGCGATCTGCTGGTCTCCTCGCGCGACGAGGGGACGATCACCCGGATCGACGGCGAGAGCGGCAAGAAGTCGGCGGTCGGTTCGGTGGCGGGGGTCGCGCCCGCCGGGGAGGGCGGGCTGATGGGCCTGGCCGTCTCGCCCGCGTTCGCCACCGACCGCATGGTCTACGCGTACTTCACCACGGAGTCCGACAACCGCATCGCCCGGATGATGTACGACGAGCGGAAACCCGCCGGGCAGCAACTGGGCGCACCCGACACGATCCTCAGAGGTATCCCGAAGGGCACGATCCACAACGGCGGGCGGATCGCCTTCGGCCCGGACAAGATGCTCTACGCGGGCACGGGCGAGACGGGCGACGAGGAGCTGGCCCAGGACAAGAAGTCACTGGGCGGCAAGATCCTGCGGATGACCCCGGACGGCGAGCCCGTGCACGGCAATCCGGAGGCGGACTCGGTCGTGTACTCGTACGGGCACCGCAATGTGCAGGGCCTGGCCTGGGACAGCGAAAAGCGGCTGTGGGCGGCCGAGTTCGGCCAGAACACCTGGGACGAGCTGAACCTGATCCGGCCCGGCCGCAATTACGGCTGGCCCGAGGTCGAGGGCGAGGGGAACAAGGAAGGATTCGTCGACCCGGTGGCGGTGTGGACGACGGCCGAGGCATCGCCGAGCGGGATCGCGTACGCCGAGGGCTCGATCTGGATGGCGGGGCTGCGCGGCGAGCGGCTCTGGCGGATTCCGCTGGACGGCACGAAGACGGTGGCCGAGCCCGCATCGTTCCTGGACGAGAAGTACGGGCGGCTGCGCACGGTGGTGGTCGCGGGTGGCGACAAGCTGTGGCTGGTCACGAGCGAGACGGACACCCGGGGTACACCCGAGCCGGGCGACGACAAGGTGCTGAAGCTGGAAGTGAAGTAGCCGTCTGGAGTGTTTCCGGGGCCGGCTCTTTGCGCTGGAATGGAGGATCCAGGACAGGGGGCCACGTGTTCAACCTGATCGAGGAACTGTTCGCACCCGGCCGCAAGCACACCGACGAGGAGCACAAGCGGCTGGCCCTGACCCGGGTCGATCTCGGTGACGGCGACCCGGGGCAAGGACCGATAGACCTCAGCTCCGGGAAGGTCGTCATACGGCTGCCTGATCCACCACGTCCGTGAAGAGGCGCAGCCGGTGGGCCACTGCGGCGGCTTCGCCGCGGCCGGAGACTCCCAGCTTGGCGAGGATGTTGGACACGTGGACGCTCGCGGTCTTCGGGGAGATGTAGAGCTCCTCGGCGATCTGCCGGTTGCTGCGGCCGGCCGCGACCAGGCGCAGCACGTCCTGCTCGCGCGGGGTCAGGCCGAGCGACGCGGCGGGACTCGCGGTGAGTGCCGGGACTTCGGACACCAAGGTCAGTGAGAGCCGGGCGCGCTGGGCGAGGAGCTCGACACTCTCGGCGAGGGGCCGGGCGCCGAGGTGGTCAGCCGTGGCGCGGACCAGCCGGAGCAGTTCGGCGGCGCGTTCCCGCTCGCTGGGGTCGCGTTCGCCGGGGTTCGCTTCGCGGAGGATTGTCGGCGCAGTGGCTGGACCGGGTTGTCCGGCCGGGGCGGCGTCGGCGGTCGCCTCCGGGGCACTGGTGGGCTCCGGTGTGGGCGCGGCCGATGCGGCGAGCAGGGACTCCGCCCAGCGCAGCCGGACGCGGGCCAGGTCGTACGGGCGCTCCAAGGTCTCGAAGTCGGTGACGGCAGCCGCCCAGTCGTCGGGCGTGGCGCGGCCTTCGGTTCGGCGCAGCTCGGCGGAGACCCAGCGTTCGTAGGCGTGCCAGATCGGGGCGGGCGTGGTCAGGTGCTTCGCTCGTGCGCGGATCAAGGCCAGTGCTTCGGCCCGGCCCTGCTCCGCCGACGGGAGGCCGCGTGCGTCCGCCTCCGCGATGGCGGCCTCGGCCAGCAGCGGCCACGCGTAGCGGTGCGCTCCGAGGGGAAAGCCGGCCGCCGCTGCCTGGGCGAACTCGGCGCGGGCATCCAGGATGCGGCCCCGGGCGGCGGCGAGAATCAGCCCGACCCGATGCATGGGAACGTCGTTCTGGGGCATCCGGTCGTGGTTGCCGTAGTGCTGGTGGGCGGCCGCCAACTGTGCGTCGGCGTCGGCCAGTTCACCTCGGGCGGCGGCGAGATCGGCCCGTACGACGGCGGCCGCGCTGTTGGGCTTGGCGCTGGCGGCGGCCCGCTCGACGCTTACGGCGTGCTCGGCCGCCTCGTTCCAGCGACCCAGCGAAGTGAGCGACTCGGCCAGGTTCCCGCGGGCCCAGGCCTCGGTGTCCACCAGGCCGTACGCCCGAGTGAAAGCGACGCCCTCCTCGGCGATTTCGGCCGCCTCGCGGGAGCGGCCCACAGCCTCCAGGTGGGACGGCACGTTGACGTAGCTTCGGCCCGCGACGCCGGCGATGCCCAGCTCCAGGGCCCGTTCCTTGACGGCGTACAGCTCGGTGAAGCCGGTCTCGATGTCGCCCGAGTCGATCATCAGGCCGCCCAGGGTCAGCCGGGCGGAGAGTTCGGTGTCTGCGGCGCCGACCATTCGCGCGTACTCCACGGCCCGCTCGGCGGAGGCCAGGCTGTCCGGGCCCGGCTCGTGGAGCATGCCCCAGGACGCCACCGCGGCGAGGACCTCGGCATGGACGGCCGAGGGCGGCAGTCCGCGCACCAGGTCCTGCGCGACGGCGATCTCGGCCCAGCCGTCGCCCCGCGCGAGGTTCGATATGAGCTTGGAGCGCTGGATCCAGAACCAGGCGGAACGAAGGGGGTCCCCCCTGCTCGAACCGTGCTGAGAGCTCGGGGCACCGTCGTCCTCGCTCTCAAGGAGCCGCAGCGCCTTCTTGGCGATCTTGAGTGCCCGTTCGCGTTCACCGCCGAACCGGCCCGCGACGGTCGCCTCCGCCATGAGGTCGAGGTAGCGCAGGGGCGTCGTCGCCGGGTCGCAGCCGCAGGGCGGGTAGACCTCGGCGTAGTCGAGCGGCCGCAGTACGGCGCGTACCTCGTCGGGGGCGTCGTCCCACAGCTCCATCGCCCGCTCCAGCAGGCGCAGCTGCTCGGCGTAGGCATGGCGGCGGCGTGCCTCGACGGAGGCCTTGAGCACTGCGGGAAGTGCCTTGGCGGCGTCGTGCGCGGCGTACCAGTAGCTGGCGAGCCGCGTGGCGCGCTCATCCGCCCGTACCAGCGAGGGGTCGGCCTCCAGCGCCTCGGCGTACCGCCGGTTGAGGCGGGAGCGTTCGCCGGGCAGCAGGTCGTCGCTGAGTGCCTCGCGCACCAGGGAGTGGCGGAAGCGGTATCCGTCGCCCTCCGGGGTGGTGAGCAGCAGGTTGGCGCCCACGGCGGCCCGCAGCGCCTCGATCAGGTCGTCCTCGGAGAGCCGGGCGACGGCGAGCAGCAGCGGGTACTCGACGGTGGAGCCGCCCTCGGCGACGATCCTGGCGACCTTCTGGGCGTCGTCCGGGAGCGCCTCGACCCGTACGAGCAGGACGTCGCGCAGGGATTCGCTCAGACCGGTGCTACAGCCTGTGCCGATGCAACAGGCCAGTTCCTCGACGAAGAAGGCGTTGCCGTCCGAGCGGGTGAAGACCTCGTCGACCAGCGAGTGCGCCGGTTCGTTGGCGAGGATTCCGGTCAGCTGACGGTGCACTTCGGAGCGGTTGAAGCGGGGCAGCTCGATGCGCTGGACCGTGCGCAGCCGGTCGAGTTCGGCGAGGAGGGGGCGCAGCGGGTGGCGGCGGTGGATGTCGTCCGCGCGGTAGGTGCCGACCACGACGAGACGGCCGCGCCGCAGCGTGCGGAAGAGGTAGGCGAGGAGGTGGCGGGTGGAGGTGTCGGCCCAGTGCAGGTCCTCCAGGGCGAGGACGACCGTACGCTCCGCCGTGATGCGTTCCAGGAGGCGTACGGTCAGCTCGAAGAGGCGCGTCATGCCGTCCTCGGTGTGCTGCCCGTGCGTCGTTTCGCCCAATTCGGGCAGCAGTCGCGCCAGTTCGCCCTCCTGGCCGGCCGCCGCGGCGGCGACCTCGTCGGGGAGCCGACGCCGCAGGGCGCGCAGCGCGGTGGAGAAAGGTGCGAACGGCAGCCCGTCGGCGCCGATTTCGACGCACCCGCCCACCGCTACGACGGCGCCGCTCTCGCAGGCCGCCGAGAAGAACTCCTCGACGAGGCGGGTCTTGCCGACCCCCGCCTCACCGCCCACGAGCAACGCCTGCGGCTCGCCCGCGTCGGCGCGGGCGAGCGCATGGGTGAGCTGGGCCAGTTCGCCGGCGCGGCCGACGAACACTGGGCTGACGGACCTGGTCTCCACATCGCTGAGCATCGCACAGGGGTCCGACAGTGCGGCACCCTTGATCGGCACGACACTCATGACGCGAGTCGTCACGCGGTTCATTGCGCGAGTCGTCCCTCGGCCGTCACGCCGACGTCACGCGGCCCGGGCGAATCGGCTGCGCAGTGAACTCACCGGCCCCTCCGATGCGTTCTTCGCCGATCGGCGGGCGGACCGGCGGTCGGCGCGGCCGGCCTTGACGGCCTGCTTGACGAGGCGCTGGGCGTCGGCCCGCTGGAGGAGGTCGGCGGCGTGCAGCTTCTGCATCTCGTACTCGAACATCGTGTGCTCCCTGGTGAGTCATTCGTTGAGGTCGCTTTCTGCGATGCCTCAACTCTCGTTTCCCAGGGGGGTCCAGCACATCGGGAGAGTGCCGCATGTTGGTGGCACGAGGGGCCTTAGGTACGTACGAGGTGAGGCGTGTACGTACCTAAGGCCCCTGTTCCGGCCGCCTTACTGGCTCGTTACTGCCCTGCTCCGGCGCCCGCACCTGTGGCGGGCGGCGTCGGCATAGAGGCGAAGAGGTCGAGGTACATGCCGGTGGAGATGATCATCCCCAGAACGCCGAGCGCGACGCCCGCCCAGGCGACGGAGCGGACCCAGCCGGCCTGCGTGCTGCCGCCGGGCGTACCGAACGCGGGGCGGGCCAGCACCACAACGCCGACGATCAGGGCGAGCAGCGCGAAGCCGCCGTTGACGAGGGCGGTGAGGTGCCAGGCGTCACCGTAGATCGCGGTGACCTGCTCGGCGGGAGTGCTGGTCTGGGCGGTAGTCAGCTGGCCGATGAGCGTCTGGCGCTCGGCGGCGACGCGGCTGGTCCAGGTGCCGGTGAGGGCGGCGAAGCCGAGCACCGTGGAGACGACGGCGGCGGCGCCGATTCCAACGCCGGAGGAGACGCGCGGAGCGGCGTCGTCCGCGGCATCGCCGTCCTCGTCGTCACCCTCGTCGATGGAGTCGACATCAGCGTCGGCGTCGGCGATGACGTCCTGTTCCGCGATTTCTTCGGCCTTCTCGGCCTGGTCGGTCTTCTTGAGCTCGCCCTCGGGTGCGGCTGCTTCGTCGGACTTGGTGGCGGGGGGTGTGGCTGTCATACCTCGCACGCTAGGTGCCGTTTCTGAGAGCCGTCTTAACGCTGCTCGCGCCACTCCTGCCCCAGCACCGACCAGACCTCCATGTCGTGCCGTACACCCCGGTACGCGTTGCTCTCGCGCAGTACGCCGTCCCGCGTCATTCCCAGCCGCTTCGCGACATTGATGCTGGCCGTGTTCGCGGAGGCAGCCAGCCACTCGACGCGGTGCATCCCCCGCTCGTCCACCGCCCAGTCGATCAGCACCCGCGTCGCGCGCGTGACCAGCCCCCGGCCCACTGCTGACTCCTCGAGCCAGCAGCCCGCCTCGCAGTTGCCCGCGGCGGCGTCGAAGACCCGGAAGAGCACCCCGCCGACGAGCGTGCCTTCGAGCCAGATGCCGTAGATCCGGCCCGCGTCGGCGGCCTGCTTGTCGGCGTACGACTGGAGGAAAGCCCGCGCCGACGCGAGGTCGGTGGCCGCCGACGCGAGCCCGATGTACTGGCCGATGTACGCGCGGCCGCGGTCGATGTGAGCGAGGTACTCCTCGGCCTGCCACGGCTCCAGGGGACGCAGCTCGGCATCGTCACCCAGCGGTATCGCGAACATCCTGCTCCTCGACGGCTATTGCACGAGCTCTTCCTGTTCGCTCGCGCGCTGTCCCGGAATCTTTTCATGGGCAGGACGGCACTCGGGCGGTTCGATGCTGATCCGCGGCAGCCACCGGTCGAGGCTGCGCGGCAGCCACCAGTTCGCCCCGCCCAGCATGTGCATCAGGGCGGGCACCAGGAGCGTACGGAGGACAAATGCGTCCAGCGCGACGGCGGACGCCAGTGCGATGCCGAACATCGCGATGACGCGGTCGCCGCTCAGTACGAAGGCCAGGAAGACCGCGATCATGATCACCGCGGCGGAGTTGATCACGCGGCTGGTCTCGGCCAGGCCGACCCGTACGGCCCGCCGGTTGTCGCCGGTTTCGAGCCACTCCTCGTACATCCGGCTGACCAGGAAGACCTGGTAGTCCATGGAGAGGCCGAAGAGGACCGAGACCATGATCACTGGCAGGAATGGCTCGATCGGGCCGGCGCTGCCGAGTCCGAGCAGCTCGCTGCCCCACCCCCACTGGAAGATCGCGACGACGATTCCGAAGGAGGAGGCGACGGCGAGCACGTTCATCAGCGCCGCCTTCAGCGGGATGCCGACGCTTCGGAAGGCGAGCAGCAGCAGGGCGCAGCCGAGCGCGATGACGACGCCGACGAAGAGCGGCAGCTTCCCGACTATGATCTCGGCGAAATCGTCGTAGCTCGCGGTGACCCCGCCGACGTAGACGTCCAGGGACGTGCCCTGTTCGGCCTGGGGCAGGACGCTCTCGCGGAGACGGTCGACCAGGTCGCTGGTGTCCTGCGCCTGCGGCGATGTCTCGGGTACGACGGAGAGGACGGCCGTGTCGCCGCCGCTGTTGTACGTCACCGGGCCGACGGAGGCGACGCCCTCGGCCGAGCCCAGGCTGTCCCCGAGGGCGTTCATGGCGGCCTTGTCGTCGGCCCCGTCGACTTTGGCGACGAGGGTCAGCGGGCCGTTGCTGCCGGGGCCGAACCCGTCGGCGAGCAGGTCGTACGCCGAGCGGGTCGTCGTGGTGGCCGGGTTGTTGCCCTGGTCGGACGTGCCCAGGTGGAGCGAGAGCATGGGCAGCGCGAGGACCAGCATCACGACGGCCGCGACGGCGCCCAGCAGCTTGGGGTGGCGCTCGACGAAGGCGGACCAGCGGGCGGCGAAGCCGGTGGGCAGCTCGGGCTGCGGTCCGTGCTCGGCGAGGTGCCTGCGCTCGCGGCGGCTGAGGGCCTTCATGCCGATGAGGGAGAGCAGGGCGGGCAGCAGGGTCACCGATGCGGCGACGGTGAGGACGACGATGAGCGAGGCGGCGATCGCGACGCCGTTGAGGAACGACAGCTGCAGTATCAGCATGCCGAGCAGGGCGATACAGACGGTGGCGCCCGCGAAGACGACGGCGCGTCCTGTCGTGGCGACCGCATTGGCCGCCGCTTCGGGGACGGAGAGACCTCGGCGCAGTCCCTTGCGGTGGCGGGTGACGATGAACAGCGCGTAGTCGATGCCGACGCCGAGTCCTATCAGCATGCCGAGCATCGGCGCGAAGTCGGCGACCGTCATGACGTGGCCGAGCAGCACGATGCCCGCGTACGCCGTGCCGACGCTGACCAGGGCGGTCGCTATGGGCAGCAGGCTGGCGGCGAGCGAGCCGAAGGCGAGGAAGAGTACGACGGCCGCGACGACCACCCCTACGACCTCGCTGAGGTGCGCGCTGGAGGCCTCGGTGGAGGCGACGGCGGTGCCGCCGAGCTCCACCTGGAGCTTGTCGGTCTCCGCCTTCTTCGCGGTGTCGACCAGCGCCTGGGCCTGCGGCTGGGGGATGTCGTCGGCCTGCGCGTCGAAGGTGACGGTGGCGTAGGCGGTGTGTCCGTCGGCGCTGATCTGCCCGGCGCCCTGGCGCTCGTACGGGCTGGTGACGGTGGCGATGCCGGGGAGGTCGGCGATGTCGTCGAGCGTCTGCGTCATCCGCTGCTCGACTCCGGCGGCCTGCACGGTGGTACGTCCTGCCGTGTGCCAGACGACGGTGTTGCTGTCGCCGCCCCGGTCGTCGAACCCGGCGTCGAGGAGGGCTGTGGCCCGTCCGGACTCGGTGCCGGGTACCTCGTAGTCGTTCGAGTAGGAGGATCCTGCGATTCCGGCGGCGCCGGCGACTGTGCCGAGCGCGAGCAGCCAGAGCAGGATTGCGGCGAGACGGTGCGCGACGCACCACTGTGCGATTCGTGCCAACGGACTTGCTCCCTGAAGGGTTCGTGGATCTTTACACGGGAACAGCCCGCAAAGAACTCATGACCTACGCTCGGTCCACTCTGACAGCCAAACGTGATCCTTTGTCCGTTTCGTGCGCTTACTCACAGGCAGCGCGGGACATATCAGCCGGAGACGCTCGCGCGCCCATTCTCTACGTGCCCCATGAGGCGCCGGTGGAACGCGGCGTCACCCGAAACGGTGATCGCGAGGTCGTACCAGCCGTGCGCGTCGGCGGCGGAGTGCACCACGGTGCGGCTGCGGCCCGGCTTCACCGTGACCTCGCGGGGCGGGCCCTCGATGTCGGCCTCCTCGGCGTACGCCAGCGTCCGCACCGTGAAGGTGAGAGGCGTCGTGCCCCGGTTGGTGAGGGTGAGGTGCAGGTCACGGTCGCGTGCGTCGAGGTACGAGGAGACCTCGGCTGCGCCCGTCTTCGTACCGGCGAACTCGCGGCGGAAGCCGTTCGGCCCGGTGATCGTGAAGCGGTAGGAGTCCCCGGTAAGGGGCACCTGCCACTGCGCCTTGCCCCTTACATCCCGGTGCTGCGGCACGGCGAACTCCGCGGCGTACGGATACAGCGCGAAGTGTGCGCTCGCACGCCCCGTATTACTGAGCGCGACCTTGAATACGCCGCCCTCCACCTTTCCGTGAGCGTCCGGCTGATACGGCAGCGGGCGCGCGGGCCGCGTCCCCTCCTCCTGTACGGGCATGTGCTGCTCCAGCGGCGGGACCGGCCGCCAGCGCCCGGTGAACGGGGGTATCGCGCCCGGCTGCTCCACGTCGGGCAGCGCCCGGCCGCGCCTGAAGTCGAACGCCGAGGTCAGATCGCCCGTGACCGTGCGCCTCCACTCCGTAATGTTGGGCTCGCGCACGCCCGTCCACTCCTCCAGGAAGCGGACGACGGACGTGTGGTCGAAGACCTCGGAGCAGACGTAGCCGCCCACGGTCCACGGCGAGACCACGAGCATCGGGACGCGGATGCCGAGCCCGACCGGCTTGCCCTGCCAGCGCTCGTCGGTGTTGTCGGCGGGCGGAACGGGCGGCGGTACGTGATCGAAGAAGCCGTCGTTCTCGTCGTAATTGATCAGGACGACGGTGTGCCGCCACACGTCGGGGTGCGAGGCGAGCGCGTCCAGCACCTTGTAGACGAGCGAGGCGCTGGCGATCGGCGAGGACGAGCCGGGGTGCTCGGAGTCGACCGCCGAAGGCACCAGGTACGACACCTCGGGCAGCTCGCCCGCGGCGACGTCCGCCCGGAACTGGTCGGCGAGACTACCCGTCTCGCCGCGCCGCAGCCCGCGCTCGAAGAGCGAGCGCTCCTCCGTGGTCAGCGTGGCCACGCCCTCCTCCAGCGCCGCGAGCAGCCGCTCACGCTCGGCGGCATCGGTGGTGTCGCGGACCTTGGCGTAGAAGGCCTCCATGTAGGTGAAGCCGCCGGGGGCCTTCGCGAGCGCCTTGCGGGCGATCTTCTTGAAGCTGGTGAAGAACTCGATGTTGTTGTCGGTGAAGTTCTCCCACTCCTGGTACGTCTTCCAGCTGCGGCCCGCGCTCTCCAGCCGCTCGGCGTACGTCGGCCACGGGTAGCCGGGGTGCGTGCCCTCGGCGTACGCGGCATTGGTGACGGCCCGGCTGCCGTCCGCCTCGAAGCCGGTCCAGCCGCTCCACAGATGGTTCCGGTTGGGGCTCGTCGACGTATGGACGGAGGAGTGATAGGCGTCGCAGATGGTGAAGGTGTCTGCGAGCTCGTAATGCAGGGGCAGGTCGCGGCGGTCGTAGTAGGCCATGGTGGCGGCCGTCTTGGCGGACACCCAGCCGTTCATCCAGCCCTGGTTCCAGGCCTTGGCGCCGCCGCCCCACGAGTGGTCGAGGTCGCCGATGTACTGGAGGTCCTTCTTCTGCGCCTCGGCGGCGTCCCGCACCGGGAAGGGCAGGACGGTGCGGAGCGGCCCGGGCTGCTCGAAGACCGGCTTCCCCGAGGGCAGTTCTACGGCGTTCCTGTCGCTGAAGCCGCGTACGCCGCGCAGGGCGCCGAAGTAGTGGTCGAAGGAACGGTTCTCCTGCATCAGGACGACCACGTGCTTGACGGCACGCAGCCCGCCGGACGCCGGTTCGGCGGCGAGCGCGGCCTGGAGCGACGGCGGCAGCAGCGAACCCGCCGCTGCCGCGCCGAGCGCGCCCCCGCCGAGCGCGAACAGGCGGCGCCGTGAAATGTCAGTGGCCAAGTGATCCTCCCGAGTCAGGCGTTACCGCCGGGAAGCTAACGAGGCCAGATGGCGCCGGGAAGTCACAAGGACAGCGGCGCGGCAAACATCCAAGAGCCCGTCACAAGAGTCCAAGAACCGCAAAGGGCGGCGCACCGGTCCAGGGACCGGTGCGCCGCCCTTCGGCGTATCGGGCGGTCAGCCCTCGACGCCCAGCTTCTCCAGGATCAATTCGCGCACGCGTGCCGCGTCCGCCTGGCCTCGGGTGGCCTTCATGACCGCTCCGACCAGCGCGCCCGCCGCCGCGACCTTGCCACTGCGGATCTTGTCGGCGATCGCGGCGTTGGCTGCGATGGCCTCGTCGACCGCCGTGCCCAGCGCGCCCTCGTCCGAAACGACCTTCAGGCCGCGCTTCTCGACGACCTCGTCGGGACCGCCCTCGCCTGCGAGGACGCCCTCGATGACCTGGCGGGCCAGCTTGTCGTTCAGATCGCCGGAAGCGACCAGCGCGGTGACGCGGGCCACCTGCTCCGGCGTGATCGGCAGCGACGCGAGGTCGGTGCCCGCCTCGTTGGCGTTACGGGCCAGCTCGCCCATCCACCACTTGCGCGCCGAAGCCGCGCCCGCGCCCGCGTCGATCGTGGCGGCGATCAGGTCGACCGCGCCGGCGTTGAGCATCGACTGCATGTCGTGCTCGCTGATCCCCCACTCCTCGCGCAGCCGGTTGCGGCGTACGCGCGGCAGCTCGGGGAGGCCCTTGCGGAGCTCCTCGACCCACTCGCGGGACGGGGCCACCGGTACCAGGTCCGGCTCCGGGAAGTACCGGTAGTCCTCGGCGTTGTCCTTGATGCGGCCGGCCGTGGTGGAGCCGTCGTCCTCGTGGAAGTGGCGGGTCTCCTGGACGATCGTGCCGCCGGAGTTGAGGACCGCTGCGTGCCGCTGGATCTCGAAGCGGGCCGCACGCTCCACCGAGCGCAGCGAGTTGACGTTCTTCGTCTCGGAGCGCGTACCGAACTCCTCACGGCCGTGCGGCCGCAGGGAGAGGTTCACGTCGCAGCGCATCTGGCCCTGCTCCATGCGCGCCTCGGAGACGTCGAGCGCCCTGATGAGCTCGCGGAGCTCGGCGACGTACGCCTTCGCGACCTCCGGAGCACGCACGCCCGCGCCCTCGATCGGCTTGGTGACGATCTCGATGAGCGGGATACCGGCGCGGTTGTAGTCCAGGAGGGAGTGGGACGCGCCGTGGATACGGCCGGTCGCGCCGCCGACGTGCAACGACTTGCCGGTGTCCTCCTCCATGTGGGCGCGCTCGATCTGCACGCGGAAGACTTCGCCGTCCTCCAGCTGGACGTCCAGATAGCCGTTGAAGGCGATCGGCTCGTCGTACTGGGAGGTCTGGAAGTTCTTCGGCATGTCCGGATAGAAGTAGTTCTTCCGTGCGAAGCGGCACCACTCGGCGATCTCGCAGTTGAGCGCGAGGCCGATCTTGATGGCCGACTCGACGCCGATCGCGTTGACGACCGGGAGCGAGCCGGGCAGCCCCAGACAGGTGGGGCAGGTCTGGCTGTTGGCGTCCTGCTTGAGCTCCGTGGAGCAGCCGCAGAACATCTTCGTCTTTGTGCCGAGCTCGACGTGGACCTCGAGGCCCATGACGGGGTCGTAGGCCGCGAGGGCGTCCTCGTACGGCACAAGTTCAGTGACGGTCACGGTGAAACTTTCCCTCTCAGCCCAGCAGGACGTCGTCGTCGCCGAGGCGCTTCAGCTCGCGGTAGAGCAGAGCGATGCCGGTGGCGATGGCGGCAGCGGAGACGACGGCGTCGACCAGTCGGAGCGTGTCGTGTTCGTGGCGGGCCTTCTTGGCCTGCTTGAACACGCTGATCGCTCCGAAGGCGGTGGTGCCGATCGACAGATACGTACCGGTCTTGGACTTCTTGAAGCCCTTGGCCTTGTTGATTGCACTCACAGCGACGGTGCCTCCTCGAGCAGCGGGTGGCCCCACTTTTCCACGAAGGCGGCCTCGACGGCAGCGCCGACCTTGTAAAGACGGTCGTCCTTCATGGCCGGGGCGATGATCTGCAGACCGACCGGCATGCCGTCCTCGGGCGCCAGGCCGCAGGGCAGCGACATGGCGGCATTGCCGGCCAGGTTGGTCGGGATCGTGCACAGGTCGGCGAGGTACATCGCCATCGGGTCGTCGGCGCGCTCGCCGATCGGGAAGGCGGTGGTGGGCGTGGTCGGCGAAACGATCACGTCGACCTTCTCGAACGCCTTATCGAAGTCCTGGGTGATGAGCGTACGGACCTTCTGGGCCGAGCCGTAGTACGCGTCGTAGTAGCCGGAGCTGAGTGCGTACGTACCGAGGATGATGCGGCGCTTTACCTCGTCGCCGAAACCGGCCTGGCGGGTGAGGGCAGTGACCTCCTCGGCGGACTTCGTGCCGTCGTCGCCGACTCGCAGGCCGTACCGCATGGCGTCGAAGCGGGCCAGGTTGGAGGAGCACTCCGAGGGGGCGATCAGGTAGTACGCCGAGAGGGCGAGGTCGAAGGACGGGCAGTCCAGCTCGACGATCTCGGCGCCGAGTTCCCGCATCAGTTCGACGGACTCGTCGAAGCGCTGGAGGACACCGGCCTGGTAGCCCTCACCGCGGAACTGCTTGACGACGCCGACGCGCATGCCTGCGACGGAGCCGTTCCTCGCCGCCTCGACGACCGGCGGGACCGGGGCGTCGATGGAGGTCGAGTCGAGCGGGTCGTGCCCGGCGATGACCTCGTGGAGGAGGGCGGCGTCCAGGACCGTACGGGCGCAGGGGCCGCCCTGGTCGAGGCTGCTGGAGAACGCGACCATGCCGAAGCGGGAGACCGCGCCGTAGGTCGGCTTGACGCCGACGGTGCCGGTGACGGCGGCGGGCTGGCGGATGGAGCCGCCGGTGTCCGTGCCGATGGCGAGGGGCGCCTCGTACGAAGCGAGTGCGGCGGACGAGCCGCCGCCGGAGCCACCGGGGATCTTGGTCAGGTCCCAGGGGTTGCCGGTCGGCCCGAACGCGGAGTTCTCCGTCGACGACCCCATGGCGAACTCGTCCATGTTGGTCTTGCCGAGGATGACGACGTCGGCTGCCTTGAGCTTCTTGGTCAGCGTGGCGTCGTACGGCGGGATCCAGCCTTCGAGGATCTTCGACCCGACGGTGGTCGGGATGCCCTCGGTGGTGAAGATGTCCTTGAGCGCGAGCGGGACACCGGCCAGCGGGCCGAGCTTCTCGCCGTTCGCCTTCTTGGCGTCCACGGCGCGGGCCTGGGCGAGCGCCCCGTCCCTGTCCACGTGCAGGAAGGCGTGCACCTTCTCGTCGACGGCCTCGATCCGGGCCAGGTGGGCCTCGGTGACCTCGACGGCCGTGAGCTCACCGGAAGCGATCTTCGCGGCGGTCTCGGCGGCGGTGAGCTTGATGATGTTGCTGTTGTCCGTCATGACTGTTTAGTCCTCCCCCAGGATCTGCGGCACCTTGAAACGCTGCTGCTCCTGGGCGGGGGCACCGGAGAGGGCCTGCTCCGGGGTGAGCGACGGACGGACCTCGTCCGCGCGCATGACGTTGGTCAGCGGCAGCGGGTGGGAGGTCGGCGGTACGTCTTGGTCGGCGACCTCGGAGACGCGGGCGACCGCGCCGATGATGTCGTCGAGCTGACCGGCGAAGTGATCGAGCTCTTCGCCCTTCAGCTCCAGACGCGCCAGCCGTGCGAGGTGGGCGACCTCCTCGCGCGTGATGCCAGGCATGCAGCGATCCTCAGGGGTGAGTGTGTGGGTTTTGGCCCAATCCTATGGGGCGCGGCCCCTTCCCCACGAAACGGATTCTCTGCGCGCCCGGGCGAGCGGTTCGCGAGCGCGGTCCGGCGGTGCCTGCACCGGAGCGGGAGATGCGCCGGCGACGGGGCCGGGGCGCCGGCCTTCCGGGTGCGACCCCGTCGCGGGTGGTTACTTCACGGGCTGGCCGGAAGGGGACGGGGACGGGCGCTTTGCTTCCTCCAGGGCTGCTGCGGCGGCTACGCGGTCCAGGTCGACCTGGCGGTGCCAGCCGTTCTCGCCCCGGGCCAGCAGCCACGCCGTCGCCTCGTCCGGCGGCATCGCGGCCGCCACCAGCCACCCCTGCACCGCATCGCAGCGCAGGTCCCTCAGCCGCTCCCACGTCTCGTCGTCCTCGACGCCCTCCGCCACCACCAGCAGGCCGAGCGAGTGGGCCAGGTCGACCGTGCAGCGGACGATCTCGGCGTCCTCGTTGTCGACCGCCAGCCTCGCCACGAAGGAGCGGTCGATTTTCAGCTCGCTCACCGGGAGCCGACGGAGGTGGACCAGGGACGAGTACCCCGTACCGAAGTCGTCCAGGGACATCTTCACGCCGTGCCCGGTCAGCCCGGCCAGCGTGTCCGCCGCGCGCTGGGGGTCCTCCAGCAGCACGTGTTCCGTTATTTCCAGCTGCAAGGACCCCGCAGGCACACCGTGCCGGGCGAGCCGCGCCGCGACCGCGCCCGCGAACCCCGGCGTGTGGACGTCGCGCGGCGAGACATTCACCGCGACCGGAACGTTCAGCCCCTGCGCCCGCCACCGCGCGACCTGCGCCAGCGCCGTCTCCAGGACGTACTCCGTCAGATGCGGCATCAGCCCCGACGACTCCGCGATGGCGATGAATTCGTCCGGGGGGACCCGTCCCCGCTCCGGGTGCACCCACCGGACCAGGGCTTCGAGGCCGGCGACCTGCCCGTCGAACCGGACCTTCGGCTGGTAGTGGAGCTCGACCTCGCTCGCGTCCAGCGCCCGCCGGAGGTCGCCCAACAGGCCGAGCCTGTCGGGGGTGTTGCTGTCCCGCTTGGATTCGTAGACCTCTACGCCCGTACGGTCGCGCTTGGCCTGATACATCGCCACGTCTGCGCGCCGCAGCAGTCCCTCCGCGTCGAGCGCGTGGTCGGGGAAAACGGCGACGCCCGCGCTGGCCTCCAGGACGAGCGTCAGACCGTCCAGGTCGAGCGGCGACGACAGTTCGGCCACGAGATGCCGGGCGACGCGCTGCGCACTGGTCGTGGAGTCGGCCTTCGGGAGCAGAACCGCGAACTCGTCGCCGCCGAGCCGCGCAGCCTCCGCCCCGCGCGGCAGGGCCAGCCGCAGCCTGTCCGCTATCTGGAGCAGCAGCCGGTCGCCGGCCAGATGGCCGAGCGTGTCATTGACCGCCCGGAAGCGGTCGAGGTCTATCAGTACGAGCGCTGACCGGGTGCCGACGCTCTCGGCTTCCTCCAGTGCGGGCCAGGCCCGCTCCAACAGCCACTGCCGGTTGGGCAGTCCGGTGAGCGGATCCCGCAGCTGCTCCTCCGCCCGCGCCCTGGCGATCCACAGCGTGGAGTCCAGCGCGATTAAGGGCACCGAGAAGAGCGGCAGCAGGAACGGCAGTGCCACGGCGACCACGCATATGAGCGGGGCGATGCCGAGCAGCGCGACAGCGACGAGTGCCTGCCGGTACAGGGCCGTTCGGGCGACGGACGGCAGCCGCCCGCCCCGGGGCGCCAGCGCGTACCAGAGGAGCAGCCGGGTGACGGCAAGGTAGGCAGTGGCGGCGAGCACGACTTCGGGGACAGCGTCGATTCCCCACTCCAGCGGATCCCAGGGCTTCTCGACGGTCGGTACGTCGCCGAACGCGGCCAGGACGAGCGCCGCGGTGCCTATGCCCAGGATGTCCACCGCGCCGTGCAGCACGCCCTGGCGCCAGCGGTGCCTGCGGGCCAGTCCGACCAGCACGACGACGGCGAGGCTGACCAGACCGGCCGGCAGCCAGCCGTACAGCAGCAGGACGGCGAGCGTCAGCGCCGCGCCGGAGCCCGTGCCGCCCCACCAGCGGTCGCGGCCGAGGGCGACCAGGTGGCCCACGATGAATCCGGTGAGCAGGGCCAGCGACCATCCCAGTGTGCCGTCGGGGAACAGGGCATGGCCCTGGGTGACGGCTCGGCAGATCCCGGTCACCAGGAGGACGGCGGCCAGTGCGGCCACGACGGCGGGCAGCTTCCTCTGGGCCGCTGCCCAACCTCGCAGCCGTGAGACCGGGTCGGCACTCTCGGTCGGTTTCATTCCGTCCCTCTCACAGCCGTCGGTGCCCGTGCCACGCGATGGCCCCGTTGTCATGCCATCACGACTGAAATCCCTTCCCCGAGCTCCTGAGGAGCAGGGGAACACCCCATGGCAGCCGTGCACGACGGGCGCACATCTCAACAGTAGGCCGCAGGAGGCTCCTGCGGGCAGCGGTCTACCGCTCTTGCCCGAATGCGACCCGGGCACCCGCATCGGTCTGGTATGCGCCGAACGGGTGACTCCCGGCTGCCATTTCCCCCTCTCACCGCCCCTGTCCCCGCCTCGCGGCCCGCCTACTCCTCGGTCGGCACAGCCGCTTCACGAGCCGCTTCCGGTCCCTCCGCCAAAAGGACGGCAAATCCGTCTTCGTTCAGGACAGGAACCTTCAACTGCATGGCCTTGTCGTACTTCGAGCCGGGGCTGTCACCGACCACCACGAAGGAGGTTTTCTTCGAAACAGATCCGGTGACCTTCGCTCCGCGGCTCTGGAGCGCCTCTTTTGCGCCATCCCTTGTGTGGTTCTGCAAGGTTCCGGTCACGACGACCGTGAGGCCCTCCAGCGGACGGGGGCCCTGGTCTTCACCGGCGCCCTCTTCCTCCATCCGGACCCCGGCCGCCCGCCACTTGCGCAGGATCTCCCGGTGCCAGTCCTCCTCGAACCACTGTTTGAGCGAGGCGGCGATGGTCGGCCCGACCCCCTCCACAGCGGCCAGTTCCTCCTCGCTCGCCTTCTCGATCCGCTCCAGCGAGCGGAACTCACGGGCCAGTGCCTCCGCCGCGACAGGTCCGACATGACGGATCGACAGGCCGGTGATGACACGGGCCAGCGGCCGCTCCTTGGCCGCGGCGATGTTCTCCAGCATCGCGAGGGTGTTCTTCTTCGGCACCCCCTCCTGGTTGGCGAAGAAGGTCACGACCTTCTCCTCCCCCGTCTTGGGGTCGCGCTTGGGCAGACCCGAATCCTGGTCCAGGACATACGACTTGATGGGCAGCAGCTGCTCGACGTCGAGGTCGAAGAGGTCACCCTCGTCCCGCAGCGGCGGCTCGGCCGGCTCCAGCGGCCTGGTGAGCGCGGCCGCCGCGACATAACCGAAGTTCTCGATGTCCAGCGCCTTGCGGCCGGCCAGGTAGAACAGCCGCTCCCGCAACTGGGCAGGGCAGGAGCGGGCGTTGGGACAGCGGAGGTCGATGTCGGCCTCCTTCATGGGCCGCAGCGCACTGCCGCACTCCGGGCACTCGGACGGCATCACGAACTCCCGCTCGCTGCCGTCCCGCAGGTCGACGACCGGACCCAGGATCTCCGGAATGACGTCGCCCGCCTTGCGCAGCACCACCGTGTCCCCGATGCGTACGCCCTTGGCCTTCACCACCTCCTGGTTGTGCAGGGTGGCGAATTCGACCTCCGATCCGGCGACCGTGACCGGCTCCACCTGGGCGTACGGCGTCACCCGGCCCGTACGGCCCACGCCGACCCGGATGTTCACGAGCTTGGTGTTGACCTCCTCCGGCGCGTACTTCCAGGCGATCGCCCAGCGCGGCGCCCGCGAGGTCGAGCCGAGCCGGCCCTGGAGCCGGATCTCGTCGACCTTGACGACGACACCGTCGATCTCGTGCTCCACGGAGTGCCGGTGCTCGCCGAAGTACGCGATGAAGTCCTTTACGCCCGCGAGGTCGTCGACCACCCTGTTGTGCTGCGCGGTCGGCATGCCCCACTCGCGGAGCAGGTCGTACGCCTGCGACAGGCGGTCGATGTCCAGGCCCTCGCGGGCGCCGATTCCATGCACCACCATGTGCAGCGGGCGCGTCGCGGTGACCTTGGGGTCCTTCTGCCGCAGCGAACCCGCTGCCGCGTTGCGCGGATTGGCAAAGGGCTTGTCGTGGGCCTCCACGAGCCGAGCGTTCAGCTCCTGGAACTTCTCCATCGGGAAGAAGACCTCGCCGCGGATCTCGACCAGGTCGGGGATCCGGTCGCCCTTCAGCCGGTCCGGGACGCCCGCGATCGTACGGATGTTGGGTGTGATGTCCTCACCCGTCCGGCCGTCGCCACGCGTCGCGGCCCGCGTCAGCCGCCCCTTCTCGTACGTCAGATTGACCGCGAGGCCGTCCACCTTCAGCTCGCACAGGAGGTGGTACGGAACGGAGCCCAGCTCATTGGCGACGCGCTCGCCCCAGGCCTCCAGCTCCTTGTCGTCGAAGGCGTTGTCGAGGGAGAGCATGCGCTCGCGGTGCTGGACCGCGGTGAATTCGGTCTCGTACGCCCCGGCGACCTTCTGGGTCGGCGAGTCGGGCGTACGCAGCTCGGGATACTCGTCCTCCAACGCCTCCAGTGAGCGCAGGAGCTTGTCGAACTCGGCGTCGCTGACGACCGGCTGGTCCTTCACGTAGTACCGGAAGCGGTGCTCCTCGATCTGCTCAGCGAGCTGCGCATGCTGCTCCCGTGCCTCTGCGGGTACCGCCGCGTGCTGTTCGCCAGCCACCGTCTTGTCCTCCCGTTTTCGAATCCCGTTACTCAGGGTTGTCCGCGAGCGATCTCGCAGCCCGCACGCAGTGCGCAAGCGCCGCGCGCGCATAGGCGGGGGAAGCCCCCGCCAGCCCGCACGATGGGGTGATCACCAGGGACTCGGCGAGAGTCCCCGGATTCAGCCCCAGCCTGCGCCACAGCGTCCTGACACCCATGACGCTACCGGCAGGGTCTGACAATGGAGCGTCGGTGCCCGGTACGACTCCGGCGAACAGTTGCGTGCCGCCTTCCACCGCCTCACCGATCGCCTCATCGTCACGTTCGGTGAGCAGCGAGAAATCGAACGAGATGCCCGCGGCTCCGGCCCGGCGCAGCAGTCCGAACGGCACGTCCGGCGCGCAGGAATGGACCGTCACCGGGCCGTCGTTGACCGCCATCACGTCGCGCAGCGTGCCCTCGACGACCTGGCGGTCCACCGCCCGGTACGTCCGGTACCCGCTCGCCGTCCTGACGTGCCCGCGCAGAACGGCCGTCAGCGAAGGCTCGTCGAGCTGGAGCACGACCTGGGCGCCGGGCACCCTGCGCCGCACTTCCGCGAGATGCGCCCGCAGCCCTTCGGCCAGTGAGCCCGCCAGGTCCCGGGCCGCGCCGGGATCGCCGACCGCCGACTCGCCGTTCCGCAACTCCAGGGCGGCCGCCAGCGTCCACGGCCCGACGGCCTGCACCTTGAGCGGACCGGTGTACCCCTGGGTGAACTCCTCCAGTGCGTCGAGGTCCTCCCCCAGCCAGGACCGTGCCCGCCGGGTGTCACGCCCGGGACGGTCGCTGAACCGCCAGCCGCTGGGCTCCACATGGACGTACATCTCGACGAGCATCCCGGCGGTCCGCCCGATCATGTCGGCCCCGGGTCCGCGTGCGGGCAGTTCGGCCAGGAACGGGAAGTCCTCGAAGGACCCGACGACGGTCTTCGCGGTCTCGCGCGCGTCGCCGCCGGGCATGGACCCGATGCCGGTCGCGGCGCCCCACCCGTACTCGCTCATCGGCTGCCCGCTCATCGGCCCGGCCGAACTGTGAGGTCGTTGACCTCCGCGTCGCGCGGCAGGTCGATGGCCATGAGGATCGTCGTCGCGACCGACTCCGGGTCGATCCAGCGCGACGGGTCGTACTCCTTGCCCTCCTGCGAGTGGACCTTCTCCTGCATGGCGCTCGCGGTCCGCCCGGGATACACGGAGGTGACGCGCACCCCGTTGCCGTGCTCCTCCTCGCGCAGCGCGTCGGCGAGGGCCTTGAGTCCGTGCTTGCTCGCGGCGTACGGGCCCCATTCGGCGTTCGCGCGAAGTCCGGCGCCCGAGTTCACGAAGACCACATGGCCCTTGTCGAGGCGGAGTTGGGGGAGGAAAAGCCGGGTCAGCTCGGCCGGGGCGATCAGGTTCACGTTGAGCTGGCTGTGCCAGGCCTTCGTGCCGAGGTCGCCGATGCGGCCGAGATCGACGACGCCCGCGATGTGCAGCAGCGAGTCCACCCGCTCCGGCATCGGCTGGTGCGAGAAGGCCCAGGAGAGCCGGTCCGGATTGGCGAGGTCGCCGACGAGCGTACGGGCGCCGGGGAGGGCGTCCGCGAGCTGCTTGGCGCGGCCCGCGTCGCGGGCCATCAGGACGAGGTCGTCGCCGCGCTCGTGCAGACGGCGGGCGACAGCGGCGCCGATGCCGGAGCCTGCCCCGGTGATCACATGTGTAGCCATACGGCCCATGCTCGCATCACCGCACCCCGGCAGACTCCTCAAGGTAGGCCAGTGCCGCGACGCCGTCCTCGGCGAAGAAGACCAGGTCGGTGAGGGGGACGGGCAGGAAGCCCTCCTGGTCCATCCGCTGGAACTGCTGCTTGAGACCGTCGTAGAAGCCCGCCGTGTTGAGCAGCACCACCGGCTTGGTGTGCAGTCCGTGCTTTTTGAGCTCCAGTATTTCGGTGGCCTCGTCCAGCGTGCCCGTGCCGCCGACCATGATGACGATCGCGTCGGACCTCTCCAGCATCAGGGCCTTGCGCTCGGCGAGGTCCTTGGCGATCAGCATCTCGTCCGCGTCCTCGCGCGCCAGAGTGTGCAGGAATTCCACCGAGACGCCGACGAGTCGCCCGCCCGCGTCCTTCACGCCGTCGGCGACGACCTTCATCAGGCCGGCTTCCGACCCGCCCCACACCAGCGTGTGGCCGCCCTTGCCGATAAGTTCGGCGAATTCACGGGCGGGGCGGGTGTAGCGCTCGTCGAGCTCGGCGGCGGAGAGGAAGACGCAGATATTCATGCCCCAACGGTACGGGCGACCTCTGACACTGCCGTGATGCGGATCTTGGACTGGCCGTGCGGCAGGGCCTCCCAGTCCGCCATGAGCTCGCCTCGCAGGCCGTACCGGGCCGCGAGTGCGGTCAGGGTCTCGGTCCGGTAGTAGAAGTCCTCGCGCAGGACGTGGTGTTCGGCGCCTTCCGTACGGTCGAAGGTGAAGTCGAAGTGACCGCCGGGCGCCAGCACGCGTCCTACATGTGCGAAGCACTCCTCGATGACATGCAGCGGCGAGTGCGAGAAGACACTGTGCGCGTGCACGACGTCGAAGTACGCGTCGGGCAGGAAGTCAAAGGTCAGGTCGTCCGTGATGGTGAGGTACGGCAGCTTGTCCTGGAGTCCGTACTGTACGAGCGTCTTCTTGGCGGCGACCAGGATGTCGGGCGAGATGTCGATGCCGTAGTAGTGGCCGGGTTCCAGGTGGTCGATGAAGAGCCGTCCGGCGCGGAGGTTGCCGCAGCCGATCTCCAGCATCCGGTGCTGAGGCCGTAGCCCGTGGCCGACGAGGTAGTCGAACTGCATCTGCCCGATGGCGTTCCAGCGCTCCCGCGAGGGGCGTCCGCCGACGGCCGCCTCCGCGCTGCGGGCGGCGTCCGACGCCATGACCGCCCTGTAGTAGGCGACATGGTCGCGGTGCTTGGCACGCAGCCAGGCGTCGCGGCCCGCCCGGCGTACGTAGGCGGGCACCCGGCCCGGATGCCGTAGGACGTAGCGCACCCGGTGCGCGAGGCTCTTGCGGTTCTTCGCCAGCCGGCCTGCTTCCATGACGCCTCCTTGGCGTTACGTAATGATACGACTACTTAACGTAACGCATGCGGGCCGCCGATGAACTCGGAACGCCGCCCGGTCAGCATGGGTATGAGCAAAAGGAACAGCGCGGTCCCGTGTCGGTGTACGGCACGTCATCGCGCGGGCGGCCGACTCTGGAGGCGGCGAGCGGGCTGCCGAACGACAGAGTCGCCGTGTACGAACCGCCGTTCACGTGGCACCGCAGGCTCTGGCGCCGGCGCTGCTGGAGTTTTTCGCGGGGTGACGGTGGCCGGTAGGGAAAAGCCCGCCGCCTAGGCCAGCGCCGCCGTCCGTGCCGTCGTGGCGATGGTGGCTGAGCCGACTACGCGTGTGCCGTCGTACAGCACGATCGCCTGGCCCGGGGCCACGCCGCGCACCGGCTCGGTGAAGGTGACGCGCAGCTCGCCTTCGATCAGCTCCGCCGTCACCTCCGTCTCGCCCCCGTGCGCCCTCAGCTGCGCCGTGTACGTGCCGCTGCCCTCCGGGGCCGCTCCGCACCAGCGGGGCTTGATGGCGGTGAGCGCCGTGACGTCCAGGGCCTCCACCGGGCCCACCGTCACCGTGTTGTTCACCGGGGAGATGTCCAGGACGTAGCGCGGCTTGCCGTCGGGCGCCGGGTGGCCGATGCGCAGGCCCTTGCGCTGGCCGATCGTGAAGCCGAACGCGCCCTCGTGCGTGCCGAGCTTGGCGCCCGTCTCGTCGACGATGTCGCCCTCCGCCGTGCCGAGACGGTTGGCCAGGAAGCCCTGGGTGTCGCCGTCCGCGATGAAGCAGATGTCGTGGCTGTCGGGCTTCTTCGCGACCGCGAGGCCGCGCCGCTCGGCCTCCGCGCGGATCTCGTCCTTGGTCGTCAGAGTGTCGCCCAGCGGGAACATCGCGTGCGCGAGCTGGCGCTCGTCGAGGACCCCGAGGACGTACGACTGGTCCTTGGCCATGTCGGACGCGCGGTGCAGTTCACGCGTGCCGTCGTCGTTGAGCACGACCGTGGCGTAGTGGCCGGTGCACACCGCGTCGAAGCCCAGCGCGAGCGCCTTGTCCAGCAGCGCCGCGAACTTGATCTTCTCGTTGCAGCGCAGGCAGGGGTTCGGGGTGCGCCCCGCCTCGTACTCCGCGATGAAGTCCTCGACGACGTCCTCGCGGAAGCGCTCGGCGAGATCCCATACGTAGAAGGGGATGCCGATGACATCGGCGGCCCGGCGCGCGTCGCGCGAGTCCTCGATGGTGCAGCAGCCCCGTGCGCCCGTACGGAACGACTGCGGGTTCGCGGACAGAGCGAGGTGGACGCCGGTCACATCGTGCCCGGCCTCGGCGGCTCGGGCAGCGGCAACGGCGGAGTCGACACCGCCGGACATGGCGGCGAGGACACGGAGGCGGCGCGGGGTCTCAGTCATAGCTCCACCAGGGTAGACGGAACCACCGACAGGGCCGAAAGCGTTAAGAGGCTCATGGAGCAGAAGAAGGCGGCAGGAACGGGGACCGTGAGCAGACGCGCGCTGCTCATCGGGGGTGGCGTGGCCGTCGTGGGCGGGGCCGCGGCTGCATTCGGGGACGAGCTGTCCCGGCTGTGGTGGCGCGTACCGGGTGTCGACAAGCAGCGCACGGAAGGCGATGTGGATCACACGGGTGCGCAGTGGGTGGCCGCATCGGCCGCGAATCTGCGGACCGCCGACCGGCCCGACGACTACTCCATCGACCGCATCGTGATCCACGTGACCCAGGGCAGTTTCGCCTCGGCCATCAAGGTCTTCAAGGACCCGTTGCACGCGGCCGCCGCGCATTACGTGATACGCGGCAGCGACGGGCACATCACGCAGATGGCGCGGGAGCTCGACGTCGCCTTCCACGCCGGGAGCCGTTCGTACAACGAGCGGAGCGTCGGCATCGAGCACGAGGGCTTTGTCGACCGGCCACAGTCCTTCACAGGCGTGATGTACCGGTCGTCGGCCCGCCTCGCGGCCGGGATCTGCCGGCGGTACGGGATACCGGCCGACCGGGAGCACATCATCGGCCACGTCGAAGTGCCCGGCACCGACCACACCGACCCCGGGCCGCACTGGGACTGGCCCCGCTACCTCAAGCTCGTACGGGAAGAGCTGGCGAGGCCGGACACCAAGGCGCAACCGGACACCAAGGCATAGCCGTAGACCACCGCGTAACCGGGCGCCCGAATCGTCGGAATCCCCCGGACCGTCAGACGAGTCCGGCCGACCGCGCCCGCTCGACCGCAGGCCCGATCGCCTCGGCCACCGCCGCCACGTCCTCCGCCGTCGACGTATGCCCGAGCGAGAAGCGGAGGGTCCCACGGGCCAGGTCCGGGTCGGTGCCGGTGGCCAGCAGGACGTGGCTGGGCTGGGCGACTCCGGCCGTGCACGCGGACCCGGTGGAGCATTCGATGCCCTGCGCGTCGAGCAGCAGGAGCAGGGAATCGCCCTCGCAGCCCGGGAAGGTGAAGTGGGCGTTGGCGGGCAGGCGGCCGGCCGGGGAGGGGTCGCCGCCGAGGATCGCCGTGGGGTCGGCGGCGCGTACGGCCGCCACCAGGTCGTCGCGCAGGGCGCCGATCTCGCTGGCGAACCGCTCGCGCCGCTCGGCCGCCAGCCGGCCCGCGACCGCGAAGGCGGCGACGGCGGGTACGTCGAGGGTGCCGGAGCGCACGTGCCGCTCCTGGCCGCCGCCGTGCAGCACGGGTACGGGGGTGTAGTCGCGGCCGAGCAGCAGGGCGCCGATGCCGTAGGGTCCGCCGATCTTGTGGCTGGACACCGTCATCGCGGCCAGCCCGGAGGCGGCGAAGTCGACTTCGAGCTGGCCGAAGGCCTGTACCGCGTCGGCGTGCAACGGTACGCCGAACTCGTCTGCCACGTCGGCCAGTTCGCGGACCGGCATGACGGTGCCGATCTCGTTGTTGGCCCACATCACGGTCGCGAGGGCCACGTCGGACGGATCGCGCTCGATGGCCTCGCGCAGCGCGCCGGGGTGGACCCGGCCGTACGCGTCGACGGGCAGGTATTCGACGTTCGCGCCCTCGTGTTCGCCCAGCCAGTGGACGACGTCGAGCACCGCGTGGTGTTCCACCGGACTCACCAGGATGCGGGTTCTGCGGGGGTCGGCGTCGCGGCGGGACCAGTACAGGCCCTTGACGGCGAGGTTGTCGGCCTCGGTGCCGCCCGAGGTGAAGACCACCTCGCTGGGCCGGGCGCCGATGGACTCGGCGAATGTCTCGCGGGCCTCCTCGACGGTACGCCGGGCCCGTCGGCCGGCGGCGTGCAGGGACGAGGCGTTCCCGGTTACGGCGAGCTGGGCCGTCATAGCCTCGACCGCCTCGGGAAGCATCGGCGTGGTCGCGGCGTGGTCGAGGTAAGCCATGGTGGATTCGATTCTACGAGCCCGCCTGGCGCCGCCCCGCCCCGCCCTTGCCCCCACCCCTGTACCGGGCGCGTCCGCTCAGCCCCCGAAGGTCCAGGACACGGTGTTGTCCGCGGATACGAGCACGGCCATAACGACCAGGTCGGCCACTCCGAGCCCGAGTCCGAGCAGCGCCCGGCCCCGGCGTTCCGTGCCGCGCCACAGAGCCATGGACGCCAGGACGATGGCGACGGGGCCGAGGAAGATGTTCAGCACGAGCAGCCCGACAAGGCCGAGCACGAACGAGGCGACGGCCATGCCGTCGACGTCCCGTGAGCCGGTCCGGCCGCGTGCGGATGCGGTCAGTTCCATGGTGCGCATGGCGCGTTCAGCTCCTTCGGGTGGACCGGCGCGAGTGGCGCTCACGGACGGCAAAGACGAGCAGCCAGCCGCCGATGAGCGCGGCGCCGACGAGGGTGACCGGGAGCGGCGCGTGAGCCACCGAGCCCAGCAGAACCCCCAGCATCAGCAGAGCCGCTACAAGAACGAACACGTGCAATCCCTCCTGGGAGTACGACTGTTCACTGACTTCCCAGTCTAGGGTTCCCGTCAACAGAGAACGGTTGTTTACTGAATGTCATGAGTCACAGCGTCGGCATCCGCCAGGCCCAGAAGCAGAAGACCCGTCAGTCCCTCATGGACGCGGCGCTCGTACTGCTGGAGCACCAGAGCCTGAGCAGCCTCGGCCTGCGCGAGGTCACCCGCGTCGTCGGCGTCGCTCCCACCGCGTTCTACCGGCACTTCCGGGACACGGCCGACCTCGGCGTCGCACTCGTCGACGAGGCACTCGGCAGCCTGCACGCGGTGATCCGCGCGACCCTCGCCGCGACCGGCGACAGCGCCGAACGCATCGACAGCACCGTCGGCCTCATCGCGCGCCACGTCCACGCGTACCCCGCCCATGTCCGCTTCATCGCGCGCGAACGCCATGGGGGCGTGGAGCCGGTGCGGGCCGCGATCGGTGAGCAACTGCGCCTGTTCGCCGACGAGGTGGCGGCCTGGCTCGCCACCCAGCCCGAGTCCGCGGGCTGGAGCGAGGACGATCTGCGGATGCTCGCGCATGTCTACGTCGACCACATGGTGATGACGGCGTCCGCCTTCCTGGAGGCCGAGCCGTACGGCGAGGAGCGCGTCGAGGCCGCCGCTTCCCTCGCCCGCCGTCAGCTGCGCCTGGTCAGCCTCGGCCGCCGTCACTGGCTGGACTGAGCGCCGTCGGCCGCTACTCCACCTGGCGTCGCAACACCGCCCAGGTATCGGCCAGTTCCACCCCGGCCCGCCGCCGTGCGGCCGCGTCGCCGCAGCAGCAGCCGGTCCGCGAAGACCGCGGACTGGAGCTCCGCCAGATCGGCCTCGGGCCGCGGCCCGCTCCTCCACCGCACCGGGTCGACGATGATGCGCCGACTCACATCGGTACGGAAGCCGGGCAGCGGCGAGATCCCGCCGTGCCGCCCGCGTTCCGCGTACACCGGCACGCCGGACGCCGACAGCGCCTCGAGGTCACAGCGGCGGAACTCAGTCGCGCGGCGCCCGCGCCAGTTGCCGCGACTGGGCCACGAGGCGGTCCGCGCTGTCCCAGACCTCCGCGTCCTCCTCCAGGAAGCCGCCCGCGAGGTTGCGGGTGGTGATGGAGACGCGCAGCGGTCCGGGTGCGGGGCGGCAGCGGATGTGGGTGGTGAGCTCGACGGTCGGCGTCCAGCCCTCCAGGCCGATCTCGAACGAGGTCGGCGGCAGTGCGTCGACCGTCAGCAGCAGCGACAGCGGGTCGGCGTCGCGCCCGTCCGCCAGGCCGAACCAGCCGCGCATCTCGCCCTTGCCGGACGGCGCCCCGACGGCCCAGCCGACGGTGGCCGGATCGAGCCGGATGCCGAGCCGCTCGGTGATCGGCGCCCCGCCCGGGATGGCGACGGGCCCGGCGTCCGAGCCGAGGCAGTCTGCGTACGGCGGCATGGCCGGCGGAGTGGCAGTCGTACGGACATCGTCGGACAGGCTGTCCAGGTCGCCGTACGAGGCGAGTACGCGGATCCGCTCGACCTCGGTGCCGTCCTCGGCGTACTGGAAGAGGGAGGCCTGGCCGGTGGAGAGGGTGCGTCCGGTGCGGACGACCTGGGTGCGGATGACCGCCTTGCCCGGCACGGACGACGTCAGGTAGTGCGCCGAGACCGTGAACGGGTCGGGGTGCGGCAGCGCGTCGCCGAGTGCGCGGCCGAGGAGGGCGAGGAGGTAGCCGCCGTTGACGGCGTGGAAGATCGTCCAGCCCGCGGAGAGCTCCGCGTCATAGACGCGCGTCTCGCCTGTGTCGCCCGCTTCGCGCAAGGAGACCGCGGTGTCGCGGTCGAATTCGCTGTCTCCGATGGATGCCTGTGTTGCCGTTGCCATGGCAAGCACGCTACACCCGTACGTTACTAAGCGGTAGCTTCTGCTTGGTCCTCGGACTTCGCCGAGCTCCGGTTCCAGGCGCGCGGCGCCCGCCAGTGGTAATGCATCGCGAGCAGGCGCAGCACGAAGGCGGTGACGACGGCGACCCCGCTGGTCGCCGCGTTCAGTACGTCGAAGCGGATGCACAGGGCGACCATCGTGGCCCCGACCATCGCGGGGACGGCGTACAGGTCGCGGTCCCAGCGCAGCAGCGAGGGCACCTCATTGGCGAGGACGTCCCGCAGCACGCCGCCGCCGACCGCGGTGGCCAGGCCCAGCGCCGCCGACGCGGTCAGCCCGAGCCCGTGGTCGTACGCCTTGGTGGTGCCAGTGACGCAGAAGAGCCCGAGCCCGGCCGCGTCGAACGTGTTGACCGAGCCCTGGATGCGCTCCACCTCGGGGTGCAGGAAGAAGACCAGGGCAGCTGCGACGAGCGGGGTGGTGAAGTACCCCAGGTCGGTGAAGGCGGCCGGCGGGACCGCCCCGATGATCAGGTCGCGGAGCAGCCCCCCGCCCAGCGCGGTGACCTCTGCGAGCACCGCGATGCCGAAGACGTCGAAGTTCTTGCGTACGGCGAGCAGAGCGCCGGAGATCGCGAAGACGAAGATCCCGGCGAGGTCGAGCGCATGCTGGACGGAGGGCGTGAAGAGTTCCTGGAACACCGGGCAATTGTGCCGGTTCTATTCCTTGCCGACGTCCCCCGTGCTCTCCTGGCCCGTCGGCGCCTGGTCGGGCGCGTTCTCCGGGTGGTGACAGGCCACCTGGTGGCCGGTCTTCAGGGCGACCAGCGGCGGCTCCTGCGTCTTGCAGATCTCGGTCGCCTTCCAGCACCGGGTGTGGAAGCGGCAGCCCGGGGGCGGCGAGATCGGCGACGGCACGTCGCCCGTGAGCAGGATGCGCTCGCTCTTGACGCCGCGCCGCCTCGGGTCGGGCACCGGCACGGCCGACAGCAGCGCCTTGGTGTACGGGTGCATCGGCGCCTCGTACAGATCCTTGCGGTCCGCGAGCTCCACGATCTTGCCGAGGTACATCACGGCGATGCGGTCGGAGACGTGGCGGATGACCGAGAGGTCGTGCGCGATGATCACGTACGTCAGGCCGAGCTCGTCCTGGAGGTCGTCGAGGAGGTTCACGACCTGCGCCTGGATCGACACGTCCAGGGCGGACACCGGCTCGTCGGCGACGACCAGCTTCGGCTTGAGCGCGAGCGCCCGTGCGATGCCGATGCGCTGGCGCTGGCCGCCGGAGAACTCGTGCGGATACCGGTTGTAGTGCTCGGGATTGAGGCCGACCAGCTCCAGGAGACGCTGGACCTCCTTCTTGATCCCGCCGTCCGGCGTGACGCCCTGGAGCCGGAACGGCGCACTGACGATCGTGCCGACCGTGTGCCGCGGGTTCAGCGACGAGTACGGGTCCTGGAAGATCATCTGTACGTCGCGGCGCATCGGCCGCATGGCCGCGACACCGAGGTGCGTGATGTCCTCGCCCTGGAACTCGATGCGCCCGCCGCTCGGTTCGAGCAGCCTGGTGATCAGCCGGCCCATGGTCGACTTGCCGCAGCCCGACTCACCGACGACACCCAGGGTCTCCCCCGGCCGTACGTCGAAGTCGAGCCCGTCGACCGCCTTCACGGCGCCGACCTGCCGCTGCAGCATCCCCTTCTTGATGGGGAAGTGCTTGACCAGGCCGGAGACCTTCAGCAGCGGCTCGGCCGAAGCGGCGGAAGCCTGCCCAGGGATCGTCACTTCGTGATCCTTTGTCTCGCTCACAGCTTCGGCGCAATCTCTTCGGTCCAGATCCGCGTCCGTTCCTCCTGCGACATGTGGCAGGCGGAGTGGTGCCGGGCGCCGACCTCACGCAGTTCCGGCCGCTCGGTGCGGGTGATGCCGTCCTTCGGCACGTCCGCGTACGGGCAGCGCGGGTTGAAGGCGCAGCCGCTGGGGATGTTGATCAGGCTGGGCGGGGATCCCTTGACCGGGATCAGGCGCTCGGTCTGGTCGCGGTCGATGCGCGGCATCGAACCCAGCAGGCCCCAGGTGTACGGGTGCTGGGGCTCGTAGAAGACCTTCTCGGCGGGGCCGCGCTCGACGCAACGGCCGCCGTACATCACCAGGATGTCGTCGGCCAGCTCGGCGACGACACCCAGGTCGTGGGTGATGATGATGACCGCTGAGCCGAACTCGGCCTGCAGATCCCTGATCAGGTCGAGGATCTGCGCCTGGACGGTCACGTCCAGGGCGGTGGTCGGCTCGTCGGCGATCAGCAGCTCGGGGTTGTTGACCAGCGACATCGCGATCATCGCGCGCTGACGCATACCGCCGGAGAATTCGTGCGGGTAGCTGTCCACCCGCTTCGCCGGCTCCGGGATGCCGACGCGGTCGAGCATCTCGATCGCCCGCTTGCGGGCGGTCTTCTTGTCGACATTGTGGTGGACCCGGTACGCCTCCACGATCTGATGACCGATCGTGTAGTAGGGGTGCAGCGCCGACAGCGGGTCCTGGAAGATCATCGCCATCTCGCGGCCGCGGAGCTTGCGCACCTCGTCCGGGTCGGCGGAGAGCAGTTCCTTGCCGTTCAGCCAGACCTCGCCGGAGATACGGGCCTTGCTCCGCCCGTACTGGCCGACGGTGTGCAGGCCCATGATGCCGAGCGAGGTCACCGACTTGCCGGAGCCCGACTCGCCCACGATGCCGAGGGTCTTGCCCTTCTCCAACTGGAAGGAGAGCCCGTCGACGGACTTGACCACGCCGTCGTCGGTCGGGAAGTGCACCTTCAGATCACGCACTTCGAGGAAGGCGTCCGGGATTTCGGTGCCGGCGCTCACGGGCTCGCCAACGGCGCCGGTCTTGGTCAGCTCGGTCACGAGAGCCTCACTCGGGGGTCGATCACTGCGTACAGAAGGTCCACGACGAGGTTCGCGAGCACGATGAGGAAGGCGGCGATGAGCGTGACGCCGATGATCAGCGGCAGGTCGCGTCCGGTGATCGCCTCAACAGCGGCGTCCCCGAGACCCGGCAGGTTGAACGTGGTCTCGGTCAGCACCGCTCCGCCCACCAGCGCACCCAGGTCCAGGCCGAGAACGGTGAGGATCGGGGTCATGGTCGAGCGCATGGCGTGCTTGCCGATGACCACCGGTTCCCGCAGGCCCTTGGCCCGGGCGGTACGGATGTAGTCCTCGCCGAGGATTTCCAGCATGGTCGCGCGGGTGAGCCGGGCGTACATCGCGGCGTACAGGAAGGCGAGCGTGACCCAGGGAAGGAGCAGGCTCTCGAACCAGGCCGCCGGATTCTCGGTGATGCCCTCGTAGTCGACGCTGATCCACTGCAGTCCGTAACTGAAGATCGCCAGTGAGACCAGGCCGGTGAAGTAGATGGGGAGGGAGACGCCGCCGAGCGCGATGCTCATGGCCGCGCGGTCCCACAGCGTGCCTCGCTTGAGAGCCGAGAGCACACCGGTCGCGACGCCGCCGATCACCCAGAGCAGGCAGGCACCGATCGCCAGGGACACCGTGACCGGGAGCCGGTCCATGAGGATCGGCCAGATCTCCTGCTCGGTACGGAACGAGTAACCGAAGCAGGGCGCCGAACAGTGGCTGACGTCAATACCGTTGGCGTAGTCACGGCCGACCACCAGTCCCTGCAGGAAGTGCCAGAACTGGACGAGGATGGGGTCGCTGAGTCCCATCTTCTGCCGGATGCCCTCGATGGCCTCCGGGTCGGCCTGTTTGCCGACGAAGAGCAGAGCGGGGTCGGTTCCCGTCAGCTTCGGGATCATGAAGAAGATGGCGAAGGTCGCGAGAATGACGACCATCAGCATCACGACGACGGCGAACAAGCGCCGGATGAGGTATGCGAACACTGTGCTCGGCCCGGCGGCGGCCCGGGTCCCCTGCATGGTGGGAGGGGTTTCCCGGGCCGCCGCACACGGCCATCACCTGCCCTTCGGGCTTATCGGGTCCGGTGACGGAGTCGGCGGATCATCACAACTACTTGACGACGCCGAGAGAGACGTAGTCGTAGCGGCCGCTGTAGGAGTCGGCCGTGTAGACGTTGGTCAGGCGGCTGCTGCGCCAGGTGATCGTCTTCTCGTACACGAACGGCAGGTAGACGGCGCGGTCGGAGACCATGTGGTTGATCTCCTTGTAGATCTCACCGGCCTTGTCCGGGTCCGTCTCGGCGATCGCGTCGTCGAAGAGCTTGTTGATCTTCGGGTCGTCGGTCTCGCTGTTGTTGTAGTTGCCGGACGGGACGATGAAGCGACCGTCGACCAGCGGCTGGGAGAAACCCTGGCCGGTCGGGAAGTCCGGGCCCCAGCCCGAGATGATGATGCCGTAGCCCTTGGACTTGACCACCTTCGGCGAACCGTTGATGGAGCTGGACTGGGCACCGTCGATCTGGTCGATCTCGGCCTTGATGCCGACCTTCTCGAGGGACGCCTGCAGCGACTCGGCGGTGGCGACCTCCTGCGGCTTGTTGTTCCGCACCGAGATCGTGGTCTTGAAGCCGTTCGGCTTGCCGCACGCCTTCAGGTGTTCCTTGGCCTTGGCGACGTTCGCGCCCGGGTCCTTCAGCACACCGTACGGGTCGTAGTTGTCGGTGCCCTTGATGCTCTTGGGGAGCATGTTCTCGGCGATCTCGCCACCGGCCAGCGGGCCACCGCGGGCGGTCTGCAGCGACTTCTTGTCGGCCGCGTAGATGACCGCCTTGCGGCAGTCGATGTTGTTCATCGGCGCCACGGTCTCGGGGAAGACGGCGTAACGGATGAAGTTGGTCAGGCCGTTGTCGACATTGGCCTTGTGCTTCTGCAGCGCCTCGGTACGCCCGGACTGGGTCATGCCCGTCGCGTTCAGGTCGAGGTCGTAGTCGCCCTTGATCAGACGCTTGTCGATGTCGTCGGCGTTGGAGCTGATCGTGACCGTGATCTTGTCCGGGAGCGCCGGGCGGATCGGGTCGGAAGACTTCTTCCAGTTCGTGTTGCGCACCAGGGTGCCGCCCTTGCCGGGCGTGTACGACTCGAACTTGTACGGGCCTGAGGAGAAGGGCTTCAGCCCGAACTTGGCCCCGGTGTCCTTCGCCTGCGGGACCGGCGTGCTCGTCGGCAGCGCGAGGATCTGCTCGAAGTCACCGTTGGGCTTGGGAAGCTTGAAGATGATGGTCTTGTCGTCGGGCGTCTCGATGGCCTTCAGGCCGAGCTTGTCCTTCGACTTGTCCTTGTACGGGCCCTTGTACTCGCCCTTGGGGTCGAGGACCTGCTTGAGGTAGCCGGGGCCGCCGGCGATCACATCGGTGGCCCAGGTGCGCTCGATGCCGTACTTGATGTCCTTCGAGGTGATCGGCGAGCCGTCCTCGAAGGTGACGCCGTCGCGCAGCGTGTACTTGTAGGTCTTGCCGTCGTCGCTGATCTCGGCCATGCCGGTGGCCAGATCGGGGACGAGGGAGGTGCTCTTCACGCCCGGCTCGGTCGCGTACGACACGAGCTGACGCGTGTAGAAGCGGGAGAAGTCCCAGGCGAAGCCGTAGTACATGCGCGCCGGGTCGAGGGAGTCGAAGTCCTGGGAGCCCGCGAACTTGAGCGTCCCGCCCTTCTTGGCCGACTTGTTCGCGATGCCCTTGGTCGCGGCGTTGAACCCGGCGGCCTTGCCGTCGCCGTCACCGCCGTTGTCGTTGCCGCCTCCGCAGGCCGCGGTACCCAGCAGAGCCGCGACGACGAGTGCCGACCCTGCGGCCAGTCTGCGCCTTGTTGAGCTGTTGGTTGTCACGATCTCGCATCCTCCGTGAGATTGGCGGTTCCTGAAGTGGAACCGGCCATTGGGGGGTTGCCTCCTGACAGGTCGGCAGGGGCGTGTCACTGTGGCCGAACGGTGGTGCGGCGAGGCGCGGTCAGCGCGATCCCTTGGGATCGAGGGCGTCACGCACTCCGTCACCGAAGAGGTTGAAGGCCAGTACGGTGACGAAGATGGCCAGACCCGGGATCACCATGAACATCGGGTCACTCTCGTAGGTGCTCACCGCCTTGGAAAGCATCTGTCCCCAGGAGGCCGTCGGAGGCTTGACCCCGGCGCCCAGGAAGCTCAGTGCCGCTTCCGTGAGGATGTTGGTGGGGATCATCAGCGTCGTGTACACGGTGATGGGCGCCACCAGGTTCGGCAGCAGTTCCCGGAAGAGGATGTACGACCGGCCGGCGCCGAGGCTGCGTGCCGCCTCGACGTACTCGCGCTCCCTCAGCGAGAGGGTCTGACCGCGCACGATGCGGCCGACGTACGGCCAGCCGAAGAAGCCGATGACGACGATGAGCGCACCGATCCGCACCCCGCTTCCCGTGATGCCGAACAGCTCGTTGGGAAGGACCGAGACCAGCGCGATGATGAACAGCAGCTGGGGGAAGGCGAGAAGAACGTCCATGACCCGGCTGATCGCCGCGTCGACCCAGCCGCCGAAGTAGCCGGCGATGACGCCGAAGACCGAGCCGAGCAGGACGGCGAACATGGCCGCGAGGAATGCGACGAGCAGCGAGATGCGGGCGCCGTAGACGACACGGCTGAACACGTCCCGCCCGTTGATCGGCTCGACTCCGAACAGGAAGTCGGAGCTCATGCCGCCCAGTGAGCCGACCGGCGTGCCGAGCAGCGGGTCGATCTGGTCTTCGTGGAACTCGTTCGGCGGGTGTCCCAGGAGACTGACGATCAAGGGCGCGAAGACCGCGACCAGGATCAGGAACACCACGACCACGCCGCCGGCCAGCGCTACCTTGTCGCGCTTCAGCCGCACCCAGGCGATCTTCCATGGCGAACGGCCTTCGATGGCTTTCGCCGGGACATCGGCCGCGACGTCAACGGCTGCGGTCTCGGCCGCGCTCGTGTCGTGCAGTGGTGCCGTCATCGTGGTGGGGACCCCTCTCGGCTCGACCGACGGTGGTCGGCCCGTGCCCGCCGCTGTAGCGGCTTTTCGCATCGCAGGTGCATGTGGTGCAGAAGGTGCAGAAGGTGCTCAAAGAAACGCAGTTGACACGCGGAAAGCGGGTCGTACAGAGGACCGACGTTCCTTGTTGCGGGAGTCTTCAATGAGCGCGCGATCACCCGCCAGACCTGGCGGGCAATGGATGCGCAACCGTGATGTGGCCTGTGGGCTTCCGTTATGCGGACGCCGTGATCGGCTCAGCGGATCAGAAGTGGTCTATTGCACCAGACCGGACATGCCACTCAACAGCCGTTATGAACCGGCGAATTGGGCTATGGGGGTGCCCTTGTGGATTGGGGCAGGGCTACGGGCTGGGGGGGCTGGGGCCCGGGCCGTCAGTAGGCGCGGGGAGCGGGGTAGCCGTAGCCGGACGCGGTGGAGGAGGGGGCGGCGGGTGCGTGCGCCTCGCGGTCGTAGAACGGGCGTGCGTTGGCACGCAGCCACATGGAGACCGGGTCGTACTCGTCGGACATCGCGACGGTGGAGACGGGAAGCCCGTCGGGAACCACACCGATCGACTGCTGCATCATCGTGCGCACCGCGTCCACCGACTGCTGGCTCGTGTCGTAGAGGTCGAGTCCGACGGCCAGATACGGCGCCCCCAGCGCAGGCTGCACCCAGGCGCGGCGCAGCGAGCGGACTGCAGGCGTACGGTGGGCGTTCTGTGTGAGCAGGGCGTAGAACTGGGGGATCTCGATGGCCGGTTCGGACAGCCGCAGCGGCCCGGCGGGCATCCGGTCGAGCCCGCTCGCGATGCGCCGCAGGTCGAGCCACGGGATGCCGAGGCCGCCGCCGGGGGCGTGCGGGTTGAGCCAGATGCCCCAGCGGTCGGGGAAGAGTGCGCGCGCGATGTCGCGGCCGGAGATCACTTCGTACGCCCGGCTCCAGCCGCTCGCGGCGAGCTCCTGGGCGGACGTTACGCACGGGGCGTAACCGAGGCCGTCGATCTCCATGTTGCCGTACTGCGCGTCGGGCGAGCCCGCCTGGCCGTGCCAGAGGAGCATCCAGACCTGGCCGCCCGCCGGGTCGGCGAGGGCGCGCAGCAGCGCCTCATAGGCGTCGTACCGCCCGGGTGTCACCTGGCGCAGCATGTGCTCGACCTGCCCGGCCGCCGCAGTGCCTGACGCGCTCACCCTGGTCCCGCCCCTCTTCGATCCACCGTGTCACCAACCGCCCCCGTATGGCGAGGTCATCAAACCAGCTTAAGCGGCAGCACTGACACAGACTTGACGCTTGCCGCAGGAGCCCCTGGCAGTCCGCAGGAGTCCTCGGGTGTCAGGCGCGGGTGTAGAAGGGCCGCACCCTTTCCAGCATCCAGTCGGCGACCGGGTCCTTGGCGACGTCCAGCAGGAGCAGGTTGACGGGCCAGGGCACCTGGACCCGGCCGAGCGCCCGGCCGAGCGCGTCCATCGGGGCATTGCCGTCGGCGGCCTCCCAGGACGACAGTTCTACGCCGACGAAGAGCGTCGGGGACTCGCCCTCGATGCTGGCGAGCACCCTGCGGGCGGTGACCACGACCCGGCTCTCCTCGAACTCCCCCGCGGCGGCGGCGAGGAAGTCGACCGGCTCTTCCTGCCAGTCCGGCTCGAAGAGCCGCACCCTGGCTCCGCCGGCCGGTCCGTCCAGCGGCGTACGGCCGGCCCGGCACAGCTCGGCGACGGCGGCCGGCGGCAGCGGCACGCCGACCGCTCCGTCGGGGTTCACGGCGATGCCCAGCTGCGGGGGCAGGCCGCGGGCGAACTCACGGGCGGGGGCGACGGCGAAGGACATGTGGGGTCCGGCGCACTGGCGGAGCTGCTGCTCGGAGCTGAAGACGGGGACGTACGCCGCGCCCTGGATCTCCACGGTCGGCAGATCCAGGTCCGGTGAGTCGGGGCCGCCGCCGGACGGCAGCGGCACCCATACCTGGCTGCGGCCGAGCACCTCGACTATGCGGGCGCCTGCGGCGGGGTTGCCCAAGGAGGCGGCCAGGACCTCTTCGAGTTCGTTGCCCGGCCAGCCGCCGCCGCCGTGCGGATGGGCGGGTGCCGGAAAGTCTGGGTAATCCACGGGTACGACCTTAACGCCGGTGCCCGGGCATGCCCTGCGGGGCTGTTCCCCTACCGCTCCGGCGGGAAGTCGATCACCGTCAGCGCGCCCGCCGCATCCCGGTCCAGCAGCACCGCAGACGCACACCCCACCGGAACCCTGCCCCGCTCCGCATCCCGTACGAGCCGTGCCACCGCCCGCCGGTGCCGTGCGAAGGCGTAGCCGGAGACGCCTCGGCCACGTTCCTCCTGCCCGGCCCGCGCCACCTCCGGCGTCACGTCGAGCAGCACCAGGTGCAGGGCGACGCCCCGGCGGCGGGCGTCACGCGCCAGCCAGCGGCGTACCCAGGCGAGCGTGCCGCAGTCGTGGACCACGACGCTGTCGCCGGAGCGCAGCGCGCGCCGCAGCCCCGCGTAGTGGGCGGCCCGGACGAGGGGGCGGTAGAGCGCGTACGGCAGCAGCCTCGGCATCCGCGCCGCCCACCGCTCCCGTACATCCTGCGAATCGATGCGGCGCTGTGCACTGGACGTACGCCGGATCAGCGTGCTCTTGCCACTGCCGGGCAGGCCGGAGACGACCACGACGTCCCCCGCCGCGAAGCCCAGAACGCGCGGGCTGCGGCCCGCGCGTGCGCGCAGGTCGCGGACGGTCGGCGCGGGCCGGCGCGTGGCCTGCCTCGCCGGTGCGCCGTGCTGTGCGGGCACCGCGCCGTGCACGGTCCCTGCCGTGGCCGCGTACGCGCCAGGCTGCTGCAACGTCATCGTCCTCCCCCAGTCGGGTGTCATCCACCCTTGCCCAAGAAGTGTAAAGAAAAGGTAATGAGCCACAAGCGATTTGCGGGGTGCAGCCCGAGCGTCCCGCTCCCGGACGATGCGTGCAATGATGTGCGCGCCAACTGCATACCGGCCGCTTGAATCCGCGCGGGAGAGTCCGAAGCACCCAGTTGTACTCCAGTAGTACGCAGTGCCCAGGACGCCGAAGGAGCAAGTTCCTCCCTTGAATCTCTCAGGCCCCGTACCGCGCGGGCGAGGCAGATCTGAAAAGCGAGCCGCCGTCGTGCGGCTCCACCCAAGGTGCAAGCCGGGGCTCTTTTCCGAGCTCTCGGTGAACCTCTCAGGTTCCGATGACAGATGGGGAGGATTGTCCTCGCCTGTCATGCCCTGGGAGCCCCGCACATGAGCAATGTCCCCCGTCACACCGCCCTCGATGCGCTGCATCGCTCGCTGGGCGCGACCATGACCGACTTCGCGGGCTGGGACATGCCGCTCCGGTACGGCAGTGAGCGCGACGAGCACAACGCCGTACGGACCCGCGCCGGCCTCTTCGACCTCTCCCACATGGGCGAGATCACCGTCACCGGTCCCCAGGCCGTCGACCTGCTGAATTACGCACTCGTCGGCAACATCGGCACCGTCGGCCCCGGCCGCGCCCGCTACACGATGATCTGCCGGGAGGACGGCGGGATCCTCGACGACCTGATCGTCTACCGCCTGGCCGAAACCGAGTACATGGTTGTCGCCAATGCCGGGAACGCGCAGATCGTCCTCGACGCGATCACCGAGCGCGGCGCCGGCTTCGACGCCGAGGTACGGGACGACCGTGACGCGTACGCCCTGATCGCCGTCCAGGGCCCCGAGTCCCCCGGCATCCTGAAGTCCGTCACCGACGCCGACCTGGACGGGCTGAAGTACTACGCCGGCCTGCCCGGCACCGTCGCCGGCGTCCCCGCCCTCATCGCCCGTACCGGCTACACCGGCGAGGACGGCTTCGAGCTCTTCGTGGCTCCGGCCGACGCCGAGAAGCTGTGGCAGGCACTGACCGAGGCGGGCAAGGACGTCGGTCTCGTCCCCGCCGGGCTCTCCTGCCGCGACACCCTGCGCCTGGAAGCGGGCATGCCGCTGTACGGGCACGAGCTGACCACCGCGCTCACCCCCTTCGACGCGGGCCTGGGCAGGGTCGTCAAGTTCGAGAAGGAAGGCGACTTCGTCGGCCGCGCCGCCCTGGAGGCCGCCGCCGAACGCGCCGAGACCGCGCCGCCGCGCAAGCTGGTCGGCCTGATCGCCGAGGGCCGTCGCGTCCCGCGCGCCGGTTTTTCCGTCGTGGCGGACGGCAAGGTCATCGGCGAGGTCACCTCCGGCGCCCCGTCCCCGACGCTGGGCAAGCCGATCGCCATGGCATACGTCGACGCCGCGCACGCGGCGCCCGGCACCTCCGGTGTCGGCATCGACATTCGCGGTACGCATGAGCCGTACGAGGTCGTCGCGCTGCCGTTCTACAAGCGCCAGAAGTGACCCCACGCACAACCTGCCCGTTCACCAGCACTCCCCCGCGTACAGGAGAATTCAGGTCATGAGCAACCCCCAGCAGCTGCGTTACAGCAAGGAGCACGAGTGGCTGTCGACCGCCGAGGACGGCGTCGCGACGGTCGGCATCACGGAGTTCGCGGCCAACGCGCTCGGTGACGTCGTCTACGCCCAGCTCCCGGAGGTCGGCGACACGGTGACCGCGGGCGAGACCTGCGGCGAACTGGAGTCGACCAAGTCGGTCAGCGACCTGTACTCGCCCGTCTCCGGCGAGGTCGTCGAGTCCAACCAGGACGTCGTGGACGACCCGTCGCTGGTGAACTCCGCCCCGTTCGAGGGCGGCTGGCTGTTCAAGGTACGCGTCGCGGAGGAGCCGGCCGACCTGCTCTCCTCCGACGAGTACATCGCCCTCACCTCCGGCAACTGAGACCTCGATCGGGACCGTGATGACGCTTCTCAACACTCCCCTGCATGAGCTCGACCCGGACGTCGCCGCCGCCGTCGACGCCGAGCTGCACCGCCAGCAGTCCACCCTCGAAATGATCGCCTCGGAGAACTTCGCTCCGGTCGCCGTCATGGAGGCCCAGGGCTCCGTCCTTACCAACAAGTACGCCGAGGGCTACCCGGGCCGCCGTTACTACGGCGGCTGCGAGCACGTCGATGTCGTCGAGCAGATCGCCATCGACCGCATCAAGGCGCTCTTCGGCGCCGAGCACGCGAACGTACAGCCACACTCGGGCGCCCAGGCCAACGCGGCCGCGATGTTCGCGCTGCTCAAGCCCGGCGACACGATCATGGGTCTGAACCTCGCCCACGGCGGGCACCTGACCCACGGCATGAAGATCAACTTCTCCGGCAAGCTCTACAACGTGGTTCCGTACCACGTCGACGACGCCACCGGCGAGGTCGACATGGCCGAGGTCGAGCGCCTCGCCAAGGAGTCCAAGCCGAAGCTGATCGTGGCCGGCTGGTCCGCGTACCCGCGTCAGCTGGACTTCGCCGCCTTCCGCCGCATCGCGGACGAGGTCGGCGCGTACCTGATGGTCGACATGGCGCACTTCGCCGGTCTGGTCGCCGCGGGCCTGCACCCCAACCCGGTGCCGCACGCCCACGTCGTCACGACCACCACGCACAAGACCCTCGGCGGTCCGCGCGGCGGTGTGATCCTGTCCACGCAGGAGCTCGCCAAGAAGATCAACTCGGCGGTCTTCCCCGGTCAGCAGGGCGGCCCGCTGGAGCACGTCATCGCCGCGAAGGCCGTCTCCTTCAAGGTGGCCGCGTCGGAGGAGTTCAAGGAGCGCCAGCAGCGCACCCTGGACGGCGCCCGCATCCTGGCCGAGCGCCTGGTGCAGCCCGACGTCACCGAGCACGGCGTGTCCGTCCTCACCGGCGGCACGGACGTCCACCTGGTCCTCGTCGACCTGCGGAACTCCGAGCTCGACGGCCAGCAGGCCGAGGACCGTCTCCACGGGCTCGGCATCACGGTCAACCGCAACGCCATCCCGAACGACCCCCGGCCTCCGATGGTCACCTCGGGTCTGCGGATCGGTACGCCCGCGCTGGCCACCCGCGGTTTCCAGGCCGAGGACTTCACCGAGGTCGCGGACATCATCGCCGAGGCCCTGAAGCCGTCGTACAACGCCGACGCCCTGGCGGCACGCGTCACGGCGCTCGCCGACAAGCACCCGCTTTACCCTGGTCTGAAGTAGTTCCGTACGCAACAGACTCAATATCGGGGCACCGCGCACACTGGACAGTGAGTGCGGTGCCCCGGCTCTTGTACCCGCCATTGATCATCTGCACCACCCCCGGCAGACAGCGGCGTCTACCAACCCCTTAGGAGTACCCCCGTGGCCATCTCGGTCTTCGACCTGTTCTCGATCGGCATCGGCCCGTCCAGCTCCCATACGGTCGGCCCCATGCGCGCCGCCCGGCTGTTCGCCGGCCGGCTCAAGAACGACGGCCTCGTCGCCCACACCGCCGCTATACGCGCCGAGCTCTTCGGCTCGCTCGGTGCGACGGGTCACGGCCACGGCACCCCGAAGGCCGTACTGCTCGGCCTGGAGGGGAACTCCCCGCGCACGGTCGACGTCGAGACCGCCGACGAGCAATTCGAGCGCATCAAGACGGACAAGCGCATCAACCTGCTCGGCGTGCACGAGATCGGCTTCGACTTCGACAAGGACCTGATCCTGCACCGCCGCAAGGCCCTGCCGTACCACGCGAACGGCATGACCCTGTGGGCGTACGACGCCGAGGGCGCACCGCTGCTGGAGAAGACGTACTACTCCGTGGGCGGCGGCTTCGTCGTGGACGAGGACGCGGTCGGCGAGGACCGGATCAAGCTCGACGACACCGTGCTGAAGTACCCCTTCCGCACCGGCGACGAGCTGCTGCGCCTGGCCAAGGAGACCGGCCTTTCGATCTCCGCCCTGATGCTGGAGAACGAGAAGGCCTGGCGTACCGAGGCCGAGATCCGCGAGGGCCTCCTCGAAATCTGGGGCGTCATGCAGGCCTGCGTCGCGCGCGGCATGTCCCGCGAGGGCATCCTGCCCGGCGGCCTGAAGGTCCGCAGACGCGCCGCGAACACCGCCCGCAAGCTGCGCTCCGAGGGCGACCCGCAGGCCCTCGCCATGGAGTGGATCACGCTGTACGCGATGGCGGTCAACGAGGAGAACGCCGCGGGCGGCCGCGTCGTCACCGCCCCGACGAACGGCGCCGCCGGCATCATCCCGGCAGTCCTGCACTACTACATGAACTTCGTGCCGGGCGCCGACGAGGAGGGCGTGGTCCGCTTCATGCTCTCCGCGGGCGCGATCGGCATGCTCTTCAAGGAGAACGCCTCCATCTCCGGCGCCGAGGTCGGCTGCCAGGGCGAGGTCGGCTCCGCCTGCTCCATGGCGGCCGGCGCGCTGGCCGAGGTCCTCGGCGGCAGCCCCGAGCAGGTCGAGAATGCGGCCGAGATCGGCATGGAGCACAACCTGGGCCTGACCTGCGACCCGGTCGGCGGCCTCGTGCAGATCCCGTGCATCGAGCGCAACGGCATGGCGGCGGTCAAGGCGGTCACGGCGGCGAAGATGGCGATGCGCGGCGACGGCAGCCACAAGGTGTCCCTCGACAAGGTCATCAAGACCATGAAGGAGACCGGCGCGGACATGTCGGTGAAGTACAAGGAGACGGCGCGCGGCGGTCTGGCGGTCAACATTATCGAGTGCTGAGGCGCTCCTGCGGCTCCCCGGCCGCGATGCGGACCGTTCACGTCGAGATCCCGGTCAGCGCACCCGCCGGTCCTCCAGCGGGGCCCGCGTCAGTACGTCGTCGGCCACCCGGGGCAGATGCGGTGTGTGGCTGACCAGACGGGCCGAGTTGCCTACGACCGCGATGCTGCTGGTGTTGTGCAGCAGGGCGGCGAGGACCGGGTTGATGGAGCCCCCGGCGCCGGCCAGCAGGCCGAGCAGGTTGACGCCGATGGCGAGGCCGTAGTTCTGGCGTACGACGCGCAGGGTGTGGCGGCTGAGTTCGACGACGGCGGCGACCTGGCGCAGGTCGTTGCCCGCGAGGGCGATGTCGGCGGTCTCCAGCGCCACGTGCGAGGAGTGCTCGCCCATGCTGATCCCGACGTCGGCCAGGGCCAGGGCCGGGGCGTCGTTGGTGCCGTCGCCGACCATCGCCACCGTGTGGCCCTCGGCCTGCAGATCCCGGATCAGCTGGAGTTTGCCCTCGGGCAGGGCGTGCGCGTGCACCTCGGTGATGCCGAGCGCGTCGGCGACGACCTGCGCGGTCTCCGGCGCGTCGCCGGTGAGCAGCACCAGGCGGGACACACCGAGGTCGCGCAGCTGGCCGATGACGGTCTCGGCTCCGGCGCGTACGGCGTCGGAGACGCCGAGCATGCCGATCAGGTCATCGTCGTGGGCGAGGCAGATGACGGTCTCGCCGCCGCCGCGCAGCCGTTCGGTCCAGCCCTGGGCGTCGTCGGTGAGTTCGACGCCGTGCCGGCGCAGGAGGGCCGGGCTGCCGACCAGCAGGCGGGTTCCGTCCAGTTCGGCGCGCATGCCCATGCCGAGGACGACCTCACAGGCCTGGTGGATGGGTACGTGAAGGTGCTGCTCCTCGGTACGGGCGACGATGGCCTGGGCCAGGGGGTGGCGGGCGTGCAGTTCCCCGGAGGCGGCCAGGCTCAGTACGTCGTCGGCGCTGAAGCTGTCGCTGAGGCTGACCACGCTGGTGACGAGCGGCCGCCCGAAGGTGAGGGTGCCGGTCTTGTCGAAGACGACGGCGGTGACGCGGCCCACGCCCTCCAGGTGGGTGCCTCCCTTGATGAGCGTGCCGCGGCGCGCTCCGTTGCCGATGGCGGCGCTGATGGCGGTCGGTGTGGCCAGGCCGGCCGCGCAGGGGCAGGCGATCAGCAGCATCGTCATGGCACGGCGGGCGTCGCGTGTGAAGACGTACGTCAGGGCGGCCAGGGCGAAGGAGACCGGGACGAAGCGCTGGGTGAAGCGGGTGGCCACCGTCTGGATCGGCGCCCGGTCCGCCTGGGCCTCCTCGACGCGGCTGATGATGCGGCCCACCGTGGTGTCGCGCCCGACGTAGGTGGCCCTGACGTGGACCGACCCGGAGGTGACGATGGTGCCCGCGTAGACGTGGGAACCGGTACGGGCGTACACCGGCAGGGCCTCTCCGGTGACGGCGGCCTGGTCGACCAGGGCGTCGCCGGAGACGACGTGTCCGTCGACCGGGATGCGGTGGTGCTCGTACACGGCGACCACGTCGAACGGCTCGACGTCTTCGAGCGGCACCTCGGTCTCGACGCCGCCCTCGTCCACGAGCCAGACGCGCTCCTCGCCGATGGTGAGCAGCTCCTCGATGGCGCGGCGGGTGCGGCGCAGGGTCAGGGTCTGGAGGAACTCGCCGATGTTCAGCAGCCACAGCACGGTGAGGGCCACGACGTTCTCGCGCAGCAGCAGCGAGATGAGGGTCGCCGCGGAGACCAGGGTGTCCGTCCCCGGGCTGCTGCGGCCGCGCAGCGAGCGCAATGCGCCCCGGAAGAACGGCAGGCCGGTGAAGAGCGTGACCGCGCCGAGGAATCCGGTGGAGCCGAGGGTGATCCGGGGCCTGCGCAGCAGCCGGCGCAGCGCCACCACCGCGAGGACCGCCCCGCCGACCACGAGCCGGGCGAGCTCGCCGGTGGAGGAGTCGGGCGTGGACTTGGTTTCCTTGGCGGGCGCGGATGCGGGCGGGGCTTCCTCCAGCGCGGCGATCAGCCGGTCGACGTCCAGGAGGTCCGGATCCGCCCAGATGACGACGCTTCCGGTACGGGGAAAGATCCGCAGCGCACGGAAGCCGCCGATGCCGGCCAGTCGTTCGTCGACCAGTCCGGCGGTGCCGGGGCGGGCCCGTACCCAGGGAACGGTGAGCCTGGCCCGGCCTGACGCAACGGAGCGTACGACCACGCCGCCGGACATGATCAGTGCTCGTGTCCGTGGTCGTCGACGCTGACGGCGGAGGGCGGCGGCGCCTCTTCACCCAGTGTGGTCCGGGCCTCGGCGAGCATGTCACCCGCCTTGAGCCGGGCCTCTTCGGCGGCCGAGGCCAGCCAGCGGCCCGCGACGATTCCGCCGGCTATGCCGCCGACGAGCGCTTTGCGTGCGGCCGGTTTCGCTTCGGGGAGGCGCTTGGAGGCCCCTCGGATGATCAGGCCGCCCACTACTCCGGACACCGCGTAGTGGGCGAGACGTCCTGCTGCGGCACCGGCGAGAGCGACGGGATGCATGCGCAGTCTCCTTCCGTCTGCTGCCGTACGGGCTGGACGGACCCCTTTTTCAAGTGTGCGCGCGCGTGGTGCGCGAGGCGAGTGCGCAAGGCGATTCAGAGCGCGCGAGGCGAGTCAGCCGGTGGGGCGTCACTCAGGCCGAGCCTCAGGTGCTCGACGTGGAACAGGGCCTGGTCGAGCAGTTCGGCGACGTGGTGGTCGTACAGGGCGTAGACGATCGAGCGGCCGCGCCGCTCTCCGGCGACCAGGCCGAGATTGCGGAGCAGGCGCAACTGGTGGGAGCAGGCGGACTGTTCCATGCCGACGGCTTCGGCCAGTTCGCCGGCCGCGCACGGGCCTTCCTGGAGGCGGGCGAGGATCCTCAGCCGCGAGGGGGTGGCCAGCGCCTGGAGGGTCGCGGCGACGTCGGACATGCCCACGGCGTCGAGGCGTTCGCGGGTGGTGGCGGTGCTCTTGTCGTCGACTCCGTGGCCCATGTCCGCCATCCTACCGACGAAGCATGAAGATCTGTTCATTCATTCCTGTATGGTGTCCGGCATGTCTTCCCTCCTCACCGAGCGGTCCGTCTCCGAACAGGCGGGCCGCGGCGCCGCCGTGCCCGTACGACGGACGCGTGTCTTCGCACTGGCCGAGGCCCGCTGGGCCGCCGCCGCCCTCGGACTCTTCCTTCTTGCGCTGACGCTTCAGCTGTCCGGCATTCCCGCCTGGGCGTGGGGTGCGGTGTACGCCGCCGCGTACGTCAGCGGCGGCTGGGAGCCGGCCTGGGCCGGGCTTCAGGCCCTGCGCGAAAAGACCCTCGACGTCGATCTGCTGATGATCGTCGCCGCCCTGGGCGCGGCCTCGATCGGCCAGGTGATGGACGGCGCGCTGCTGATCGTGATCTTCGCCGGTTCCGGCGCCCTGGAGGCGCTGGCCACCGCCCGTACGGCCGACTCCGTACGCGGACTGCTCGACCTCGCGCCGGAGACCGCGACCCTGGTGCGCGGCGAAGGCGGCGATGCGGTCGAGGAGACGGTGCCCGCCGGCAGCCTCGTCGTGGGCGACACGATCCTCGTACGCCCCGGCGAACGCGTCGGCGCCGACGGCCGGGTGCTGGACGGGACAAGCGAGGTCGACCAGGCCACCATCACCGGCGAGCCCCTGCCCGTACCGAAGGAGAGCGGCGACGAGGTCTTCGCCGGGACGCTCAACGGCACCGGCGCCCTGCGGGTCCGGGTGGAGCGCGACGCGTCCGACTCGGTCATCGCCCGTATCGTCGCCATGGTCGAGGAAGCGTCCGAGACCAAGGCGCCGACCCAGCTGTTCATCGAGAAGGTCGAACAGCGCTACTCGGTGGGCATGGTCGCCGCCACACTCGCCGTCTTCGCCGTACCCCTTGCCTTCGGCTCCGGCATCACCGACAGCCTGCTGCGGGCCATGACCTTCATGATCGTGGCCTCGCCGTGCGCGATCGTCCTCGCCACCATGCCGCCACTGTTGTCCGCCATGGCCAACGCGGGCCGCCACGGCGTACTCGTCAAATCCGCCGTGGTCATGGACCGGCTCGGCCAGGTCGACACCGTCGCCCTCGACAAGACAGGCACCCTGACCCAGGGCACCCCCCATGTCACCGACATCCGCGCGCTGCCCGCGTCCGGACTCACCGAGGACGCGCTGCTCACGCTCGCCGCATCCGCCGAGCACCCCAGCGAACATCCCCTCGCGCGCGCCGTCGGGGACGCCGCCCGCACCCGGGGCCTGCACCTCGCCGACGCACAGGACTTCGCGTCCGCGCCGGGCACCGGAGTCACCGCCACCGTCGGGGGCGCACGCGTAGCGGTCGGAAGCCCGGCCCGGCTGCTGGAGGGGTACGACGACCCGCAGGCCGTATCACCGGCAGAACTGGTCGCACTGATCTCACTGGTCGCCGAGCTGGAGGACGCCGGGCGCACCGCCGTGCTCGTCGTCAGCGACGGCGTACCCGTGGGCGTACTCGGCATCGCCGACCGGCTGCGCCCCGACGCCGCCGCCACGCTTCGTGCGCTCACCGAGCTGACGGGCAGCGCACCCCTGCTGATCACCGGCGACAATCCGCGCTCCGCGGCGGCCCTGGCCGCCAAGGTGGGCATCACGGATGTACGCGCCGGGCTGCTCCCCCAGGACAAGGCCGCAGCCGTGCAGGAGCTGCAACGGGCCGGACGCAAGGTCCTGGTGGTCGGCGACGGCGTCAATGACGCGCCCGCCCTGGCCTCGGCCCACACCGGCATCGCCATGGGCCGCGCCGGTTCCGACCTCGCCCTGGAGACGGCCGACGCGGTGGTCGTACGCGACGAACTGGCCACCGTTCCGGCCGCGATCCGGCTCTCGCGCGACGCCCGGCGGCTCGTCGTACAGAACCTGGTCATCGCCTCGGTGTTCATCACCGGTCTGGTGATCTGGGACCTGGCGGGTCACCTGCCTCTGCCGTTGGGTGTGGCGGGCCACGAGGGCTCCACCGTCATCGTCGGCCTCAACGGCCTGCGCCTGCTGCGCGAGACGGCGTGGCGTCGCGCGACGACGCGTACCGCGTGACGGCCGCCCGGACATGGGCGGGCGGCCCCGACGCGCAGACGGCCGCCCGTGCGTCGGCGGCCAGTTGCCGCCGGTCGGAGCCCCACAGGGCGGGGTAAGCGGTGACCCGTACGGTCAGGTCACGCGCGGAGGCCACGCGGCGCAGCGAGGTGGTGAAGTCCTCGTCGCCGAGGAAGGCGGCGACCGTACTGGGGGCGCCGCCTTGGTAGTAGCCGACCGTGACCGGCCGTACGGGCGCCCCCGCGTCGGCCGCGGCCTGGAAGGTGGCCCGCCTGAAACGGCCGCCGGGCGCGGAGCACCAGGTCGTCGCCTGAGGGAAGACGAGCACGGAGCGGCCGGAGCGCAAGGTGGCCGCCAAGTCCGCTACGGCGTACGGGAGCTGTCGCATCCGCTCGCGGTCGATGAAGGGCGCACCGACGCGCCGTGCCAGCGTGCCGATGACCGGCCACCGCGCCACTTCCCGCTTGGCCAGGGGCAGGACCGGCTCCACGGCCAGGAGGGCCACGACGTCGAGCCAGGAGATGTGGTTGGCGACGACCAGGGTGCCGAAGCCGTTCACACTCAGCGGCCCGGGCCCTTCCCCCGCGCCCGTTTCCAGCCGTACGCCCAGGGCGTCGAGCATGCCCAGGGCCTGGGCGCGCAGTTCCCGGGGCTCGGCGATGCGCCGCCCCTTCGACATGCCCCGCGCGATCACATACGTCAGCGCGGCGCACCGGCGCGCGGCTTCGGCCGGCGAAACCGGCGGCAGCGCATGAGTGGCGCAGACGGGCGTGCACCCCTCGTCCACGGCCCAGGGGTTCACCGCGTCCCTCCGGGCGTCTCCCCCGCCGTCTCGCCGAGGAAGTAGCGGCGGTAGCGGTCGCCGAGGCGGTCCATGTCCAGGAGTACGAAGAAGTCGGCGACGTCGAATTCCGGGTCGTGGGTGGGCGCACCGCACATCCACGCGCCGAGCCGGAGGTACCCGCGCAGCAGCGGAGGCAGGTCGGCGTAACTGGGGCGTTCCGTCGTCAGCTCGGCGGGCATCCAGGGCCTGCGCGGGTGCACCCGCAGCTCGGGCGGCGATGCGTGCTTCGACGTACCGAGGAGCCAGGCGCTGGAGGCCGCCCTGCCGCCGTCGGACAGGGGTACGGAGGCGCAGCCGGCCAGGTAGCGGTGGCCGGAGAGCAGGACGTAGCGGGCGAGCGCGGACCACATGAGGTTGATCACCGCGCCCGAGCGGTGGTCCGGGTGTACGCAGGAACGCCCCGCCTCGATCATGGACGGCCGGAGCCCGTCGAGTGACCGCAGGTCGAATTCGCTGTCGGAGTAGGACTTTTCGGCCCGCCCCGGCGGAAGCAGCCGGTAGGTGCCGACCACGTCGCCGGTCGTGGTGTCGGTGACGATCAGGTGGTCCACGAGGTCGTCGAAGGCGTCGATGTCGTGACCGGGCAGGGGCGAGTCGAGGGTGGCGCCCATCTCCTCGCCGAAGACCAGGTACCGGAGCCGCTGTGCGGCCCGTATCTGCTCCTGGGAGTCTGCGATGGAAGTGACGTACGAGCTGGTGGTGGCCGTTGACGCGGCGGTAGCCGAGAGCATGGAAGGACCGTAGAAGCGGCTTGTTGAACGGCGCAGTGCACAAAGAGCAGCCGCATCCCTAACTTTCGATCATCATGATCATGTAATGTTGCGGTCGTCCTCAGCAGGGGACGCATACCGGAGGAGGTGGGACCGATTACCGCTGTATCAGGTCGGGTGCTCCCCCTTCACGGCCGTACGGTCCACTGGACGTAGGTGACCGAGGGAGCCCCACAGGTGTCCCGAAAGGCTCCCGTGTCAGTCTCACCGTCATCTCGTTCTGTGTGTTCTTCCCTTTCCTCTGCTCTGTCTCCGTCCACTGTCGTCACCAGGCTCAGGGCCGCCGGCTGTGTATTCGCCGAGGACGAGGCGGAGTTGCTCATCTCCGCAGCTCAGAGCCCGGACGCCCTCGCCGCCATGGTGGAGCGCCGCGTCGTCGGCCTGCCGCTTGAGCACGTCATCGGCTGGGCCGAGTTCTGCGGCCTGCGGATCGCCGTGGACGCCGGGGTGTTCGTGCCTCGCCGCCGCACCGAGTTCCTCGTCGCCGAAGCGGCCGCCCTCGCCCGTCCCGGGGCTGTCGTCGTCGACCTGTGCTGCGGCTCGGGCGCATTGGGCGCCGCGCTGGCCACGGCCCTGGAAGGGGCCGAGCTGCACGCCGCCGACATCGACCCGGCAGCGGTGCGGTGCGCCCGCCGCAATGTCGGCGCGGTCGACGGCCAGGTGTACGAGGGCGACCTCTACGAGCCGCTGCCCGACGCGCTGCGGGGCCGCGTCGACGTACTCCTCGCCAATACGCCGTACGTTCCCACCGAGGAGATCGGCCTGCTGCCCGCGGAGGCCCGCATCCACGAGGCGCGGGTGGCACTCGACGGCGGCTTGGACGGGCTGGACGTGCAGCGGCGGGTGGCCGCGGCGGCGGCGCAGTGGCTTGCGCCAGGCGGGCACCTGCTGGTCGAGACGAGCGAGCGCCAGGCGCCGGTGACCGTCGAAACGTTCGCCGGGAACGGGCTGATCCCGCGGGTGGTCACCTCCGACGAGCTGTACGCGACCGTCGTCGTCGGAACCAGGCCCGCTGGCGACCCCCACGCACCTGAGTAATACTCTCTGCATGACTGCGCACATTACGGAGACGCTGATCCGGCGGGCGACCGCCCGGGACGCGAAGCGGCTCACCAAGCTCGTGCGTAACTCCCGTGCATACGAGGGCCCGTACGCCCCGATGGTCGCGGCCTACCGCGTGGGGCCCGACTACATCGAGACGCACCGGGTCTTCGCGGCCGTGGGCCAGGACGGCCGGCTGCTCGGCTTCTACGCCCTGATGCTCGACCCGCCGGAGCTCGACCTGCTGTTCGTCGCCGACTCCGCCCAGGGCCTCGGCATCGGCCGCCTCCTCGTCGAGCACATGCTGGGCGAGGCGGCGGCGGCCGGGCTGACCGGCGTGCGCGTGGTCTCGCACCCGCCCGCCGAGGGCTTCTACCGCAGCGTCGGCGCCGAGCGGACGGGGACCGTGCCCGCCCATCCGCCCGCCGTGATGTGGGACCGCCCGGAACTCTTCATCCCGGTCGCCACCTGAGCATCGGTCTGCGCGGGAGGTCCAGGGGGAAGCCCAAAGGGGCCATTCGGACGATTCCCGGGAACTGAGCGGGCCGCGCAACCGTTGGCGGGTTGGGCAAAGAGATGTCAAAGGGCGCGGCCCGCGCCGGATTGAGCAGGGATCTTCATGGGTGTCAGTCTCTCCAAGGGCGGCAACGTCTCGCTCTCCAAGGAAGCCCCCGGCCTGACCGCCGTCACGGTGGGCCTCGGCTGGGACGTACGCAGCACTACCGGGACCGACTTCGACCTCGATGCCAGCGCCCTGCTGCTCGATGTCAACAGCAAGGTCGTGTCCGACCAGCACTTCGTTTTCTTCAACAACCTCAAGAGCCCCGACGGGTCGGTCGAGCACACCGGTGACAACCTCACCGGTGCGGGCGAGGGTGACGACGAGCAGATCAAGGTCAGCCTCTCGACGGTGCCCGCCGAGGTCGACAAGATCGTCTTCCCGGTCTCGATCCACGAGGGTGACAGCCGCGGCCAGAGCTTCGGCCAGGTCCGCAACGCCTTCATCCGCGTGATCAACCAGGCGGACAGCAACGAGCTCGCGCGATACGACCTCTCCGAGGACGCCTCGACCGAGACGGCCATGGTCTTCGGCGAGCTCTACCGCAATGGCCCCGAGTGGAAGTTCCGCGCCGTCGGCCAGGGCTATGCCTCTGGCCTGCGCGGCATCGCGACGGACTTCGGCGTCAACATCTGAGAACCGTCTCAGTAGGCGTCCGAGGAGCCGTTTGATACGCCGCTGAGCTGTCCGTGCCGGGTTTCCGGCACGGACAGCCCGGTTGGCCGCGCATGGCGTCTTCCGCCCAGTCCGACCAGTCGGTACGTTCCTGGCAACCGTACCGACTGCTGCCGCCTGGAGGGCCCCGTGATCCACGGCCACTGCGACGACCGGTTCTCCGCGGTCCGCGCCGCCTTCAAGGAAAACTTCCGGCAACGCGGCGAACTGGGCGCGGCCGTGACCGTGCTGGCCGGCGGGGAGACCGTGGTCGACCTGTGGGGCGGCTGGGCCGACGAGGCCCGCAGCCGCCCGTGGGAGCGGGAAACCCTGGTCAATGTCTGGTCGACGACCAAGGGGCCGACGGCGCTGTGCGCGCATCTGCTCGCCGACCGGGGCCTGCTCGACCTCGACGCCCCGGTCGCGGCGTACTGGCCGGAGTTCGCCGAGGCCGGCAAGGCGGCCATTCCCGTACGCCATCTCCTCTCGCACCGCGCGGGCCTGGCCGGGCTGCGCGAGCCGCACACCCTCGCCGAGCTGTACGACTGGGAGCTGACATGCGCACGGCTGGCGGCGACCGAGCCCTGGTGGGAACCGGGCACGCAGTCCGGCTATCACACGATCACGTACGGCTTCCTGGTCGGCGAGGTGGTCCGGCGCATCACGGGTCTGCTCCCCGGCGAGTTCCTGCACCAGGAGGTCACGGGGCCGCTCGGCATCGACTTCACCATCGGGCTGCCAGTGAAGGACGCGGGGCGGGCCGCCGAGCTGGTGCATCCGCCTACCACGCCGACCAGCGAACAGGCGGCGCTCTTCGCCCAGCTGACCCCGCTCGCGCTCGCCTCGCTCCTCAACCCGGGCCCCGGCGTCACCGAGGCCAACACCCCCGCCTGGCGGGCCGCCCAGATCCCCGCCGCCAACGGCCACGGCACCGCCCGCGCCGTCGCCGCCCTGTACGGGATCTTCGCCCGACAGGGCCGCTCCGGCGAGCACCGCGTCCTGTCCCCCGAGGCCACCGAGCGAATCCGGGAGGGCCAGGGCAGCTGCCGCGACCTGGTGCTGGGCGTGGGCTTCGGTCATGACACAGAGCTCGGGCTCGGCCTGTGGCTGAGCGGGCCGAACGGCTCGTACGGCCCCAACCCGCGCGCCTTCGGGCACGACGGTTACGGCGGCTCCTGCGGGCTCGCCGACCCGGAGGCGGACATCAGCATGGGATACGTCATGAACCGCATGGGGCCGAACATCGCCGACGACCCGCGCAAGATGGCGCTGGTCGAGGCCGTCTACAGCGCGCTGTGACGCCGCGATGACACGGCCGCTGTGATGCCCCTCTCTCCGTTATGCAACTTGTTGCATAAGCCATCTCCGGTGGTCTAGAAATGCCTCCATGAGCCCGAAGAGTGCGTACCCCCATCTGCTGAGCCCCCTCGACCTCGGCTTCACGACCCTCCCCAACCGCGTGCTGATGGGATCGATGCACGTCGGGCTCGAAGAGGCCGAGCGCGGCTTCGAGCGCATGGCCGCGTTCTACGCCGAGCGCGCCCGCGGCGGCGTGGGCCTCATCGTCACCGGCGGCATCGCCCCCAACGACGAGGGCCGGCCGTACGAGGGCGGGGCCAAGCTCACCACCGAGGCTGAGGCCGCGCAGCACCGCACCGTCACCGACGCCGTGCACGCGGCGGGCGGTCGGATCGCGATGCAGATCCTGCACTTCGGCCGGTACGCGTACCACAAGGACCTGGTCGCACCCAGCGCGATCCAGGCGCCGATCAGCCCCTTCGTGCCCAACGCCCTCACCGACGCCCAGGTCGAGCAGACCGTCGAGGACTTCGTACGGGCGGCGGGTCTCGCGAAGCTCGCCGGGTACGACGGCGTGGAGATCATGGGCTCCGAGGGCTACCTGATCAATGAGTTCATCGCGAGCGCGACCAACCACCGCGACGACCGGTGGGGCGGCACGTACGAGAACCGCACCCGCTTCCCGCTGGAGATCGTCCGCCGGGTGCGCGAGCGGGTCGGCCCCGACTTCATCCTGATCTACCGGCTCTCGATGCTCGACCTGGTCCCGGGCGGATCGTCGCTGGAAGAGGTCGTCTCGCTCGCCAAGCAGATCGAGGCGGCCGGCGCGACGATCATCAACACCGGCATCGGCTGGCACGAGGCCCGCATCCCCACCATCGCGACGTCGGTGCCGCGCGGCGCGTACAGCTGGGTGACCAAGAAGGTCATGGGCTCGGTCTCCGTGCCGCTGATCACCAGCAACCGCATCAACACCCCCGAGGTCGCCGAGCAGTTGCTCGCCGAGGGCCGCGCGGACATGGTGTCGATGGCCCGGCCGTTCCTCGCCGACCCGGACTTCGTCGCCAAGACGCAGGCGGGCCGCAGCGACACGATCAACACCTGCATCGGCTGCAACCAGGCCTGCCTGGACCACACCTTCAGCGGCAAGATCACCTCCTGCCTGGTGAACCCGCGCGCGTGCCACGAGACCGAGCTGCTCCTCTCCCCCACCCGCCTGCGCCGTCGCATCGCCGTGGTCGGCGCGGGCCCGGCCGGGCTCGCCTTCGCCGTCTCGGCCGCCGGGCGCGGGCACGAGGTCACACTCTTCGACGCCGCCGACGCGATCGGCGGTCAGCTCAATGTGGCCCGCCGGATCCCCGGCAAGGAGGAGTTCGACGAGACGATCCGCTACTTCCGTACGCAGCTCGAAGCGCACGGCGTGGACGTCCGGCTGAACACCCCGGTCACGGCCGACGAGCTCTCGGCGGGCGGGTACGACGAGATCGTGCTGGCCACCGGAGTCACCCCGCGCACCCCGGACATCCCCGGCATCGACCACCCCAGCGTGCTCAGCTACCTCGACGTCCTGCGCGACGGCGCACCCGTCGGCGAGCGCGTCGCGATCATCGGCGCGGGCGGTATCGGCTTCGACGTCGCGGAGTTCCTGACCGACGAGGGCGAGGGCGCGAGCCAGAACCCCGAGGTGTACTTCCGCCAGTGGGGCGTCGACACCGACTACCGCTCCCCCGGCGGTCTCCGCAAGCCCGACCGCTCCGCGCCGCCGCGTACCGTCCACCTGCTCCAGCGCAAGGCGACCAAGGTCGGCGCCGGCCTCGGCAAGACCACCGGCTGGATCCACCGCACCGAGCTCAAGCACCGCGGTGTCACCACGGTCGCGGGCGCGGCGTACGACCGTATCGACGACGCGGGACTGCATGTCACGGTCGACGGCGAGCAGCAGCTCATCCCCGTCGACACGGTCGTCCTGTGCACCGGGCAGGAGCCGCGCCGCGAGCTGTACGACGCGCTGGTCGCCGCCGGGCAGCCGGTGCACCTGATCGGCGGCGCCGATGTCGCCGCCGAGCTGGACGCCAAGCGCGCGATCCGGCAGGGAACGGAACTCGCCGCGGCACTGTGACTACCTAGGATGCGGTCATGTCCCTCCCGTACGCGATCCTCACCGCCCTGCTCGAAAAGCCGTCGTCGGGGCTGGAACTGACCCGCAGGTTCGACAAGTCCATCGGCTACTTCTGGCCGTCCACGCATCAGCAGATCTACCGCGAGCTGGGCAAGCTGGAGCAGTCCGGTGCCATCCGCGCCCTGCCCCAGCAGCAGCCCACGCGGGGCCAGAAGAAGGAGTACGAGGTGCTGCCCGCGGGCCGCGCCGAGCTGGCCGAGTGGGTGGCGAAGAGCGAGGACCCCAAGCCCGTCCGTGACGCACTCGCGCTGCGCCTGCGCGCGGCGGGCGTGGTGGGCGCGCGGGGACTCGAGGAGGAGGTACGCCGCCATCTGGCGCTGCACCGGGCGCAGTTGGCGGAGTACACGGCGATCGAGGAGCGCGACTTCGGCGACGGCAGGGACAGCGAGAGCGACCGTTTGCGCCATCTCGTCCTGCGCGCCGGAATCGATCTGGAGAAGTTCCGGATCGGCTGGCTCGAAGCGGCGCAGGTGGAGCTCGCGGACATGGCGGCGGGCAGGGCGAGTACGCGAACGGGTCCGGAGCCCACCACCGCCGGGTGAGTTCCGGACCCGTACGTCGCGGGAGGCGACGAGAGCGTCAGCCCTGGTTCAGCCCTTGTTCTGGATCGCCCAGAACTCGTCGAAGGTGAGCTTGCCGTCGCCGTTGCTGTCGTGGGAGTTGATCACGGCCTGGGCCACCGTCTCGGTGACGTAGGGGTCACCAAGCTGCGCCATGACGCTCTTGTACTCGGCCGCAGAGATCAGCCCGTCCCCGTTGACGTCGTACCGTGCGAAAGCCTTGCGCGCCGACTCGATGTCCGCCACTGGATCCACCCCTTCTGATGCTGTCAGTACGCGAACAGATTATCGGCCCGGCCATCGTGTCTGGTACGCGCCCGGGCCGGGATGCTTGGATCTCTGCATGGCACACATGACTGACGCGACGGACGACGCACTGGCAGCGATCCTGGCAGCGGCGGCGCACGGCGACTTCCCGGCGCCGGACGGCTCCACGACCGTGATCCCGCAGCCGAACCGCCGGGACGCCGGGGTGCTGGCCTTCACCGCCCACTCGGTGATCTTCACGGACGAGGACCCCGAATGGGTACGGTTCACGCTGGCCGCCACCCGCTGCGACCCGCTGGCGGCTTCGATGAATCCGGCGTTCCTGATGGCCCTGATGCAGCGCACGGGCCGCCGGATGAACGACACCATCGACCTGCTGACGTGCGCGCACGCCCTGCCGGGCGCCCCGGACATCGACCTGCTCGAAATCCAGGACCCTGATCACCCGCGCGTGGCCCGGGCCATGAAGTTCCGGCACGACGTGCGGGTGTGGTCCGCCGACGGCGGCGTGCTGATACTGGGCCGGGGCATCGCCGGCCGCTGGGAGGCGGCGATCGAGGTGGACGAGGCGGTACGCGGCCGGGGCATCGGCGGCCGACTCGCCCTGGCGGCACGCCACTTGACGCCGGACACGGTCGTCTGGGCGCAGCAGCCGCCGGGCAACGCCCGTAGCGTGCGCACCTTCCAGCGGGCGGGTTACCGGCCCGTGGGCTCGGAAGCGCTGATGGTGGCCCACTGAAATAGTGTTGCCGTAAACCTTTATCAGCCGCCCGACAGTTCATTTTGCGCCCAGGTACGCCTAGTTCACGCCAAACACGGGGGTCGGCTTCGTGACTCTCCGCCGCCGGACGATAACTTCATGGCGTCGTCGCCACACCCGGAGCACAGGGCTCCGTCGGGACTAGCGGCGGCCAAGGGCGTTTCCAAACGTGACGATCACAACCGACGCATTCACGATCCAGCCCTACACCCCCCAATGCCGAATCATCTGCGCCGAGGGCGATCACGCCCTCATCGGGGTTTCCCCGGGCAACAGTTATTTCAACGCCAAGCGCATCACGGAACTCACCCGGTGGGCCACCGAGCGATTCACCGCAGTGGATTTCGTCTATGCCGATCTGCACGTCGCCGAGATGTTCGCATCTCTCGGTCACACCCGCGAACATGCCGCCCGGCGCGCGGCCAAGGATCTCAAGGCGGTCCGCCGACGCGTCCTGAGCGGGGTCGACGCGGCAGGACCACCGGGCAGTACCGTCCGTGTGCGGGCGCTGTCGGAGTTCTCCGGCAATACCGTGTACGAACTGCTGCACCGTCGCGTCCGGCACTTCCTCGCCACGGACGACGAATTCAGCAAGAGCTGCGATGCGATGGTGGAGCACTTCCTGGCGACGAAGCTTCCCGACGGGCAATCCATGACCGCCGAGCAGCGGTCCGCCTGCCTGGACTACATCGCCGCGGAGCTTCCCTTCTTCCTGGACACTCCCGGAATTCTCGGCGTGCCCACCTCCGTTTCCTGCTATCACCTGCTGCTGCCGCTGACAGAACTCCTCTACGCGAAGGGCGGCGGTCTGCGGGCGGCCCGTAACCAGGCATATGCCGTTGTAAAGCCCGACTCCTTCGGAAGGACTGCGGATGATCTCCGACGAGCTGCTTGAATTCCCGTTCTCCCGGCGGGGCGACGTACTCCCCGAGGAGTGTTCCTGGCTGCGCGAGCAGCAGCCGGTGGCCCGGGTGCGCACGCTCACCGGCGACAGCGCGTGGCTGGTGAGCAGTTATCCGCTGGCCAAACAGGTCCTGGAGGACGAGCGGTTCAGCCTCAAGGACACGGCAGCCCCCGGTGTGCCGCGCCAGTACGCGCTGACCATCCCGCCCGAGGTCGTCAACAACATGGGGAACATCAACAGCGCCGGGCTGCGCGGGGCGGTGATGAAGGCGCTCAACCCGCGTGCGGGCGAAGGGCTGCACTACTGGCTGGGCATCACGGCCGACAAGCTGATCGACGACCTGCTGGCCTGGGGGCCACCGGTCGACCTCCGGGCGGGCTTCGCCGATCCCTTCTCGGCGGCGCTGCACTGCAAGGTGCTCGGGGTGCCGTTCGAGGACTGGCCACGGCTGATGTCGAGCCTGGACATCGCGTTCATGACCAGTGCGCACGCCTTCGAGGGCTCGCAGCTCAACTGGTACAAGGACGTCGACTACATGGTGCAGCGGCTCAACGCGCCCGTCGCCGAACGCTCGGGCCTGCTCGGGCAGCTGGCGGCGCTGCGCGACGAGGAGGGCTCTGAGCACCTGACGGACGAGGTCCTGGGCACGGTCGCCGTCTCGCTGTTCGGCGCGGGCGCGGTCTCGACGTCCGCCTTTCTGGTGCTCGCCGTTCTCGCACTGCTCCAGCGTCCCGAGCTGATCGGCTATCTGCGGGATCATCCGGACCGGATGGGGCGCGCGGTCGACGAGTTGCTGCGCTGGAACCTGTCGATCGGCGACGGGCTGCCCCGGATCGCTCTCGACGACGTACAGCTCGGCGACGTACTCGTCCGCAAGGGTGAGCTGGTCCTGGTGCTGGTCGAGGGCGCCAACTTCGACCCGGCGGTCTTCGAGGACCCCGAGAACCTGAACCTGGACCGCGAGCACAACCCGCACCTCGCCTTCGGCGGCGGCCGCCACTTCTGTCCGGCGTCCGCCCTGGGCCGGGCTCACGCCGAGGCGGCGCTGGCGGTGCTCGTGGAGCGGCTGCCGGGGCTGAGGCTGGCGGTTCCGGCGGAGCAACTGGTGTGGCGTACGGGCTTCATCAAACGCCTGCCGGAGCGGCTGCCCGTGATGTGGTAGCCGGTCGCCCGGAGCCGGAGGGGCTGGTCCGTCAGCTCCTCCGGCTCCGGGGCCCGGTCAGCGGAAGATGCCCGTGTGGCCGAGCGAGTAGCGGCCCGGCTGCGGGTAGACGGCCAGGCCGTGCGGGCCGCCGCCGACCGGGATACGGGCCAGCTGCTTGCCGGTGGTGGTGTCGATCGCGTACACCTCGTCGTCGTAACGCCCCGACAGCCACAGCACCTTGCCGTCGGCCGAGACCCCGCCCATGTCGGGGCTGCCGCCCTCGGGCAGGTGCCACTTCTGGGTCAGCCTTTTCTTCTTGAAGTCGAAGAGGGAGATGGAGCCCTCGCCCCGGTTGGAGACGTACATCTCCTTGGAATCGCGGCTGACGTAGAGGCCGTGGCAGCCCTTGCCCGTGGGCAGCAGCCTCGGGGTGGTGAACTTCTTCCCGTCCAGGACCCACATGCCGTGCGCCATCATGTCGGCGATGTAGAACGTCTTGCCGTCGGGCGAGATCTTCACGTCCTGGGGCATCGCGCCCTGGAACGGAAGTTTCTGCTGCCCGACGACCTTCATCTTCTCGGTGTCGACCTTGAGCAGTTCGCCGGAGAACTCGCAGGAGACGATGAAGTACCGGCCGTCGGCCGAGAAGTCCGCGTGATTGACGCCCGCGCAGGTGACGGGTTCGGTCTTGACCCGGTTCATCGTGTGCGGGTCGCGGAAGACCAGCTCGCGGTCCATCGACGCCATGACGACGGCGTGCTTGCCGTTGGGCGTGAAGTAGAGGTTGTACGGGTCGTGCACCTCGACGGGCTTGCCCACGGCGCCGGTGGCCGGGTTGATCGGGGTGAGGGTGTGGCCCCGGTTGTTGTTGACCCACAGGGTCTTCATGTCCCAGGAGGGAACGACGTGCTGGGGCTGGACGCCGACCGGGATGGTCTTGATGACCTTGTACGTCCTGGGGTCGATCACCGACACCGTGTTGGAGTTGGTGTTGGGGACGTAGACCCGGGACGGGAAGTCCTTGACGACGGGCGACAGCTGATTGGGCCGGTCCGCCGCATACACGTCGTCCGGGTCGAGCACCGGTGGCATGCCGGGCAGTCCTGGCGGTGCGGCCGGGACGGCCTTTCTCACCTTGGCGGGCGGTGCGGCCCCGTTGGTGCCGAGCGCGTCGGCCCGGCCCTTCGGTGCGGGGTCGGCGCAGCCCCCGAGGGCGGCGAGGAGGGCGCCGGCGAGCAGCGCGATCGTACGGCGAGTGATCGTGGTCATCGGGTCAGCAGCTCCGTGGTGGTCACCGCGCGCAGGCCGCGGCGGTCGAGTGCGTCGAGGAGGGCGGGCAGGGCGGCGACCGTGTCGGCGTAGCCGAAGTGCAGGCTCACCACGGATCCGTTGCGGATCTCCCCGGTGATCTTGCGGGTGACGGCCGGGGCACCGGGTGAGGTGAAGTCGAGGGAGTCGACGTCGTACGAGAGGACGTGCGGGTAGCCGGCCCGGCGTGCCAGCTTCTGGACGAGCGGGGTGGCGTACTGGGTGCGCGACGGGCGGAACCAGGTGCCGATGGAGCCGGTGAGCCGGCGCAGGCGGTCGGCGCAGCCGGTGATCTCGGCGTACGCCTCCCGCTCGCCCATGGCGGAGATGGTGAGGTGGCGCTGGGTGTGGTTGCCGAGGTCGTGGCCGCCGTCGAGGATGCGGCGCGCGAGCCGCGGATATGTGTCGAGCCAGCCGCCGACCGCGAGGACGGTGAGGCGGGCGCCGGCCCGCTCGGCCTCGGCGAGTACGGCCTTGGCGGTGGCCGGGTCGCCCTGGCCGTGGAAGGTGAGGGCGACCCGTGGGCGGTCGCGGGGGCCGTTGGTGATCTGGACGGGCAGCCCGGGAAAGCGGTGGGGAGCGGGGGCCCGACGGGGGGCCGCGGGCGCTGCGGGCCGTTTCGCCGGGGCGGGGGGTGCGGCGCCCCCGGTCCTTCCGGGTGCGCCGCATCCGGTGGCGAGCGTGTCCGCGACGGCCGCCCCCAGCGCTCCTGCTCCCGCGCGCAGCGCGCTGCGGCGGCTTGTCGATGTCACGCGCCTATTTAAGGGGGAATAGGAGCAGAAGGTAATGATTGACCCAATTTGATGCTCTACGGGTCGTCGGGCCGGGCCGCCGGACGGGCCCGGCGATCAATGAATCACTCGCCAAGTCTCATATTTATGCAGCCTTTGACAGGTGAGTGGCCCAGCTCACCTACGATTCAGATCCGAAGTACGCATTATGTACAGATTTGTATGGCTAAGGACTTTTGGCGCCGTGCTCACCTGTCTGCCATAGTCGGTCCCACGACCCCCATTGACCCGGGCCAGGTCGTCATTACAAGCGACCGTGGATACACCCCCATGCCACGGCGCTCCACAAAAGCCCCCGAAGTGCCGCACCAGGCACGCAGGGGGCTTTCGTGCATGCATGGCCGTTCAAGCGCTCAGTGCTCGGCGGTGCGCTCCGACACGCGCATCTCGAACCACGTCGTCTTGCCGCGCGGGAGCAGGTCCACACCCCATCGGTCCGACAGTTTGTCGACGAGGAAGAGGCCCCGGCCGCTGGTGTCCATCTCATGTACGGGCATCAGACAGGGCAGGCCCCGCGAGGGATCACGCACCTCGATCCTCATCCAGCCCCTCCGCCTCAGCATGCGCAGCCCGAAGACGCGGGCGCCGGTGTGCCGCACGGCGTTGCCGACGAGCTCCGACACGAGCAGCACGGCATGCTCGGCAGTCTGCGGGGAGAGGCCCCACTGCCGGAGCACCACGCAGTGCGTGAGCCGACGGGCGGTGGCGGCGGACTCGGGGCGGGAGGGCAGCCGGACTTCTTCATCCGTCGGATTTCCGAACAACTCCAGCGCCTTGAACGCTTGTTCGTCCTCGACGGCCGGTGACCATCGCGCGGCGGTCGCGCTCCCGCGCGGCCGCGGCTGTTCCACACCATCCAGCCCCGCCATGTCCCCCATCATGGCCGCCCAGAACCCCCTCCGGGGCCGTTCCGGGGGATTCGCTCCCCCAGAACCGCCCCGTCCGGGGGTGCTGTTTGGCATATGCCGGGGGCAGCGCACCCCCTCTGTCGGCCGCCTGACCTGCGGTGACCCACCGCTCACGCATGATCACCAAGCGTTCGGGGCAAGGCTGCCTTCAGGCTGGCTTAAGGCTCAGTTAATCCGCCCCGGGAGGAGTACGCCCGGGCGCCTCAACTGACCCGCGCTCAGAGGAACTTGGCCTTGCCGGGTCCCTCTTCGACGAAACTGCGCATGCCGCGCTCCCGGTCCTCGGTCGCGAACAGCCCGGCGAACCAGTTGCGTTCGATGGTGAGCCCGGTGTCCACGTCGGTCTCCAGACCCGCGTCGATGGACTCCTTGGCCGCACGCAGCGCCATCGCGGGCCCGTGCGCGAGCTTCGCGGCCCACGCGTGCGCCTGCTCGTACACCTCGTCGGCCGGTACGACCCGGTCGACGAGGCCGATCGTCAGGGCCTCGTCGGCCCGCACATGGCGACCGGTGAAGATGAGGTCCTTGGCCTTGGACGGGCCGACCAGACGCGAGAGCCGCTGGGTGCCGCCCGCGCCCGGGATCAGGCCGAGCAGGACCTCGGGCTGGCCGAGCTTGGCGTTTTCCCCGGCGATACGGAAGTCGGCGCACAGGGCCAGCTCGCAACCGCCGCCCAGGGCATAGCCGGTGATCGCGGCGACGACGGGCTTGGGGATGCGGGCCACGGCGGTGAAGGAATCCTGGAGGGCCTTCGACCGTACGACCATCGCCGCGTGGTCCATCGCCTGCATCTCCTTGATGTCCGCGCCCGCCGCGAACACCTTCTCGCCGCCGTAGATGACCACGGCGCGTACGTCGTCGCGCCGGGTCGCCTCCTCGGCGAGCTCGCGCAGCCGGTCCTGGGTGGCGATGTCCAGTGCGTTCATCGGCGGGCGTGCCAGGCGGATGGTGCCGACGCCCTCGGAGACTTCGAGATTCACAGTCATGCCCAGCAGGTTAACCGGCGCTAACGACAACGGGCCCGCCGCTGTGAACAACAGCACGGGCCCGTTTACGTACGGCAGGTATTACTTCTTCCACTCCGACCAGGACATGTTCCAGCCGTTGAGGCCGTTGTCCGGCTGGATCTGCTTGTCGTTGGAGTTCTTCACGACGACCACGTCACCGAGGATCGAGTTGTCGAAGAACCAGGCCGCGGGGACCTTGCTGTCGTACGCACCGCGCACATCGCGCAGGCCCACGCACCCGTGGCTGACATTCGCCGAGCCGAACGTCCCGGCGCCGGCCCAGTAGTTGCCGTGGATGAATGTGCCCGAGTTCGACAGGCGCATCGCGTGCGGTACGTCCTTGATGTCGTACTCGCCGCCGAAGCCGACGGTGGCGCCGTTCATCCGCGTCACCTTGTACTTCTCGCTGATCACCATCTGGCCGTTGTACGTCGTGGTCGACGGGGCGCCCGCGGTGATCGGGATGGTCTTGAGGACCTTGCCGTCGCGCTTGACGGTCATCGTGTGGGCCCTTGCGTCCACGACGCTGACCTGGCTGCGGCCGACGGTGAACTTCACGGTCTTGGTCTGCTTGCCGTACACCCCGGGGCGGCCCTCGACGCCGTCGAGGTTGAGCTTCAGCGTCACCTTGGTGCCCGCGGCCCAGTACTTCTCGGGACGGAAGTCGAGGCGGTCGTTTCCGAACCAGTGGCCCTCGATCGGGACGGACGGCTCGGCGGTCACCTTGACGGCCTTCTCGACATCCTCGGGCTCGGTGATGCCGCGGCTGAAGCGGAGCGAGACCGGCATTCCGACGCCGACCTTCGAACCGTCCTCGGGCGTGAAGTAACTGACGAACGTGTTCTGCGGGACGAGTGTGGTGAAGGTGGTGTCCTTCGCGGACTCGCGGCCCTCGGAGTCCTTCGCGACCGCGTGGACCTTGTACTTGGTCGCAGAGCCGAGGTGGTGCGACGGCTTCCAGGCGGTGCCGCCGTCGGTGATCTTGCCCTCGACGTCGTTGCCCTTGGTGTCCTCGACCGTGACGGACGTCAGCTTGCCCTTGTCGGCGGTGATCTTCAGTGCCCCGCTGGTGGCGACGTTCTTCGCGTCGTCCTTGGGTGCGATCGTCACCACGGCCTGCGATGCCTTGGTGTCGCCGCCGTTCCCGGCGCCGCCCTTGCCCTTGCCGTCGCCTGAGCCGGAGTCATCGCTTCCGCCGCAGGCCGTCGCCAGCACCATCATCGCGGCCAGCAGAGCCGGAAGCGCGGGGCCCCCAAGCCCTCGCCGACGTCCTTGCCGCGATCTGGCCGATGCCCCCGATATCGGCTGCCTGTTCAATGTGTTGCTCCCCTCGCACGGCCTGGCCCTGGCCATGGCCCGCACCCCCACGCGCAGCTACCGCGCGCCTGGCGATAGATAATCACACCGGGCGTGTCGGGGCCTCCCCATGAATGTCACCGTTCGGTCCCAAGTGGTTCATCCGGTCCATCCGGTCCATCCGGGACTTGTGCGGGCCATGCAGGTCAGCGGGAGAGCTACGAGAGGGCGGAACCGGCCTTCCAGCGGTTCCAGTCCATGTTCCAGCCGCCGAGGCCGTTGTCGGGAGCGACCTTTCGGTCATGGGAGTTGACCACTTCGACCACGTCGCCGATGAGTGTGCGGTCGAAGAACCAGCCGGCCGGGGCGTCCGGGCTGCCGCCCTTCTCGTCGCGCAGGCCGATGCAGCCGTGACTGGTGTTGACCGTGCCGAACGTGTCCGAGGGTGCCCAGTAGTTGCCGTGCAGGAAGGTCCCGGACGCCGTCAGCCGCATCGCGTGCGGCACATCCGGAATGTCGTACTCACCGCCGAAGCCGACCGTTCTCCCGTCCATCCGCGTGACGTCGTACAGCTCGGTGACGACCATCTTTCCGTTGTACGTCGTGGTCTTCGGCGCCCCGGCGCTGACCGGCACCTTCGCCAGTACCCTGCCGTCGCGCCGTACCTCCATGGTGTGCGCCTCCGCGTCCACCGTGGAGACCTGGGAGCGGCCGACCGTGAAACCGACGGTCTTCTGCTGGATGCCGTACACACCGGGGGCAGCCTCGACGTCGCGCAGTCGCAGATCGATGCTGACGCCGGTGCCGGGCGTCCAGTATTCGCGTGGCCGGAAATCGAGGCGCTGGTTGCCGAACCAGTGGCCCGCCACCTCCACGGGCGGCTCCGAGCTGACCCTGATGGCGCGTTCGACGGCGGCACGGTCGGCGACCGCACGGTTGAAGCTGAACGAGACGATCATGCCGGTGCCGACGGTGGACCGGTTCTCGGGCTTGAAGTAGCCGATGAAGCGATGCTGGGGGACGTCCGTCGTGAACGAGGTGTGCCGGGCCGAGCGGTGGCCCCGGCCGTCCACGGCCACCGCGTCGACCGAGTATTTGGCGGCCAGTTGCAGCGGCCCGCCCCCCTGCGGCTCCCAGGACCGGCCGTCCGCCGAAATCCGGCCCTCGACCTCCTGCTGTTCCGCGTCCTCGACGCGTACCACCGTGACCCGTTCCAGCCGCCCGTCCGCCACCGTTACCTCGACACGGCTGTCGGCCCTGACCCCCCTCGCCCCGTCCTCGGGGACCACCCGGATCGCCTCCCGGGGCGATCGCGGCTTCCCGCCGGACCACGCCGCACCGCTGCCACCGACCGTGCAGCCGGTCAGTCCGGCGATCAGTCCTGCCCCAACCAGTGCGGCGGCAAGGGCCGCCCTCGCACGTCTCGCTGCGTCTCTCACGACCGGCCCAACGACCGCCCCCCTCCAGGGGAAACGTGAGTACGACCCCTGTTCCGGGCAGAACAGGTGGGAAGGACCACGCGAGGGGAACCGCGGCCGGGACGCCGTACGGCCTCAAGGATCCGCCGGTCCAGTCGAGCCGCGGGAGGCTTACAGGTGTCCAGCGCACCCGAGCAGGAGGCAGTACAGGATGCGGTGCGGGAGGCCGTGCGGGACAAGCGGCCCGCCGCGTCCGGAGTCAACGGGCACCGCCCCTGGCCCGACGCGGGCAGGCCGCCCGTATGGCCCGGGGCACCCACCCCCCTGGGGGCGCGCTTTCGCGTCGGTCCCGACGGGGTCGCGGGCACCAACTTCGCCCTGTGGGCGGGCGGGGCGGAGGCGGTCGAGCTGTGCCTCTTCGACGACAACGGCGCGGAGACGCGCTGCCCGCTGACCGAACTGACGCACGAGATCTGGCACGGCTTCGTGCCGGGCGTCCGCGCGGGACAGCGATACGGCTACCGCGTGCACGGCCGCTGGGACCCCTGGACCGGGGCCCGCTGGAACCACGCGAAGCTGCTCCTCGATCCGTACGCACGGGCAGTGGACGGCGACTTCACACTGCCCGCCGAGGTGTACGGGCACGTCAGGGACTGGCCGCAGCAGCATGTCGCCGACACGGTGCGCGACGACCGTGACTCCGCGCCGTACGTCCCCAAGGGGGTCGTGGTCCACGACGACGCGCCGGACGACGACTGGGTGGACGACCGGCGGCCCAAGACGCCGTGGGCGGATTCGGTCATCTACGAGCTGCATGTGCGCGGCTTCACGAAGCTGCACCCGGAGATCCCGGAGCCGTTGCGCGGTACGTATGCGGGGCTCGCGCATCCGGCGGCGATCGAGCATCTCGTACGGCTGGGGGTGACGGCTGTCGAGCTGCTGCCGGTGCACCAGTTTGCCCACGAGGACCATCTCCTGCGCCGCGACCTGCGCAACTACTGGGGCTACAACTCCATCGGCTACTTCGCGCCGCACGCCGGCTACTCCTCCGGCGGCACGCGCGGCGAGCAGGTCGGGGAGTTCAAGCGGATGGTGCGGGCCCTGCACTCGGCCGGCATCGAGGTCATCCTCGACGTCGTCTACAACCACACGGCGGAGGCGGGCGAGCTGGGGCCCATGCTGTCGCTGCGCGGCATCGACAATCGCGGCTACTACCGCCTCCAGGCGGACGCCCGCCGGTACGCCGACTACACGGGCTGCGGCAACACTCTGCACGTCGTACAGCCGAACGTCCTGCGGCTGATCACGGACTCGCTCAGGTACTGGGTGACCGAGATGGGCGTGGACGGCTTCCGCTTCGACCTGGCGGCGGCCCTGGCCCGTTCCATGCACGACGTCGACATGCTGTCACCGTTCCTGGCGGTGATCGCACAGGACCCTGTGCTGCGGCGCGTGAAGCTGATCGCCGAGCCGTGGGACGTGGGAAACGGCGGCTATCAGGTGGGCGCGTTTCCACCCCTCTGGACGGAGTGGAACGACCGCTACCGGGACGCTGTACGGGACTTCTGGCGGGGTGCTCTGCCGGACGTACGGGACCTGGGGTACCGCCTGTCCGGTTCGAGCGATCTGTACGCATGGGGCGGGCGGCGGCCGTACGCCTCCGTCAACTTCGTCACCGCGCACGACGGCTTCACACTGCGCGACCTCGTGTCGTACGAGCACAAGCACAACGAGGCGAACGGGGAGGCCAACCGGGACGGGACGAACGACAACCGGTCGTGGAACTGCGGTGCGGAGGGTAAGACCGACGACGACCGGGTGAACACACTGCGCCGGCAGCAGCTGCGCAACTTGCTGACGACGCTGCTGTTGTCGACGGGCGTGCCGATGCTGGTGGCGGGCGACGAGATGGGGCGTACGCAGGGCGGCAACAACAACGCGTACTGCCAGGACAACGAGATCAGCTGGATCGACTGGTCGCTGCTCGACGATCCGGGCCGGATGAGTCTGTTCGAGCTGACGTCCCGGCTGCTGGCCCTGCGCCACGAGCACCCGGTGCTGCGGCGCCGCGCCTTTTTCTCGGGCCGGGCGCAGGCGGCGGACGGGCTGCGGGACCTGGCCTGGTTCACGGCGCGCGGCGAGGAGATGACGGAGCAGGACTGGTACGCGCCGACGGCGACGCTGGGCATGTATCTGTCGGGGCGCGACATCCCGGGACGCGACGCGCGTGGAGCGAAGGTGACGGACGACAGCTTCCTGGCCATCCTGCACGCGGGGGACCAACCTTCGAGCTTCGTGCTGCCGGGGCCGCCGTGGGCGGAGGCGTACGAGGTGGTCGTCGACACGTCGGAGGAGGGACAGGACGCCGCTCCGGGCAGGGTGCATCCGGGGGGTGAGGTGATCACGGTCCCGGCGAGGTCGGTGCTGCTGCTGAAGGTCGGGACGTGACGTGAAGGCGGCGACTTTTAACCGGTAGCGCTGTCAGTGGTGAACCGTACGCTCGATCCTGATGACCGGATCCCCTGCACTCACCAAGGACCGATCGGCCGTACGTTCGCTGCTGCGTCTGTGGCCGTACGTACGGCCGGTACGAATACGCCTGGTCAGCGCCGCATTTGTCGCGGTGCTGGCCTCCTGCCTCAGCCTCGTCATCCCGCTCGTCCTGAAGTGGATCGTCGACGGTCCGGTCGCGGACGGCGACCCGGGCGGGGTCTGGCTGGGCGCGCTGTACCTGCTGCTGCTCGGGCTCGTCGAGGCGGCGCTCTTCGGCTTGCGGCGGTGGCTGGTGGCGCGGCCGCTGGCGGGGGTGGAGGCGGCGATGCGGGCCGATCTGTACCGGCATCTGCAGCGGCTACCGATCGCCTTCCATGACCGGTGGCCGTCCGGCCAGTTGCTGTCACGCGGGACCACGGATCTGATGCTGCTGCGGATGTTCCTGGCGTTTCCGCTGACGTTCCTGCTGGTCAACGGGGTCACGATCCTGGTGGGCTTCGTGATTTTGATTCAGCAGCAGTGGGCGCTGGGACTGGTGCTGCTCGGGCCCGTGATTCCGCTGGTGGTGCTGTGCTCGGTCTTCGAGTCGAAGTACGCGCTGGTGACGCGGCGTTCCCAGGACCAGGTCGGCGATCTGACGACCGTGGTCGAGGAGAGCGTGCTCGGCATCCGCATCATCAAGGGCTTCGGCCGGCACCGCAGCCAGGCCCTCGCCTTCCGCGAGCTCTCGCTGAAACTTCGCGGCACGGAGCTGGTCAAGGCAAGGCTGCTGGCGGGCATTTGGGGCCTGATCACGACCCTCCCGGAACTGGCCATCGGCGCGGCGCTGGTTCTCGGCACGGTCCAGGTTGCGGACGGCGCCCTGTCGGCAGGCACGCTGGTGGCGTTCCTGTCGACGGCGCTGGCGCTGCGCTGGCCGGTGGACTCGATCGGCTTCCTGCTGGCGATCAGCCAGGACGCGGCGACGGCGACGGAGCGGTACTTCGAGGTGATGGACGCGCAGGAGGAGGCGGACGGGGCGACTGGGGTTGGCGGTGCGGGCGGCTCCGGGGTGGGTGAGGCGATGGACCGGCCGCCCGGGAAAGACCCTGGGGACGCCGGGCGAGGAGGGCTTCGTGCCGGCGGCATCGTGTTCGACGGGGTCGAGTTCCGGTATCCCGATGCCGCCGACGGGACTCGGCCCGTGCTCGCGTCCATCGACCTGCACATTCGGCCCGGCGAGACCCTGGCCCTCGTCGGCGCCACCGGCAGCGGCAAGACGACGCTCACCGCGCTCGTACCACGACTGCACGAAGTGAGCGCCGGGCGCATCACGCTCGACGGCCAGGACATCACCGCCATGCCCCGGGAGCGGCTGCGGGAGTTGGTGTCCGTCGCCTTCGAGGAGCCCACGCTCTTTTCGGCAAGCGTCGGGGAGAACGTACTGATGGGCGCCGGCAGCGTTGCGGACGAGGCGGACCTGCGGCGTGCCCTCGACACCGCGCAGGCCCGATTCGTGAACGAACTGCCCGAGGGCAGCGACACCCAGGTGGGCGAGCAGGGGCTGAGCCTGTCCGGCGGGCAGCGGCAGCGGCTCGCGCTGGCCAGAGCCGTGGTGGGCAGACCTCGGTTCCTGGTGCTCGACGATCCGCTCTCGGCGCTCGACGTGCATACGGAGGCGCTGGTGGAGGCGGCGCTGCGGCGCGTACTGGAGGACACGACCGCGCTCGTCGTCGCACACCGGCCGTCCACCGTGATGCTCGCCGACCGGGTCGCGCTGCTCTCCGGCGGCCGGATCACCGCCGTCGGCACCCACCAGGAACTGCTGCGCAGCAGCGACGAGTACGCCTGGCTGATGTCCGGGGCCACCAGTGAGGGGGATGACGCATGACCACGACCGTGGACGGGCGGGTGGCCGACGACGCCGAACCGGAAGCGGGAGAGGCGCCCGGCGGTGATCCCTTCGACCGCGATGCGCTGCCCGCGCCCAAAGGCGCGACCGGTGCGCTGCTGCGTTCGCTGCTGGGGCCGCGCCGGGGCAGGGTCGCGTTCGCCACGCTGATCCTGCTGCTCCAGCAGGCCGCGGTGCAGGCGGGCCCGCTGCTCGTCGCGTACGCCATCGACCGCGGCGTACCGGCGCTGCGGCAGGACGACATGGGGCCGCTGATCATTGTCGCGGCCGGCTATCTGGCGTGCTCGCTGGGCGCCGGTCTCCTCCAGTACGCCTTCATCCGCGTGTCCGCCCGCGTCAATCAGGACGTACTCCTCGATCTGCGCGGCAGGATCTTCCGCCATGCGCAGGCGCTGAGCGTCGACTTCCACGAGCGGTACACGTCAGGCCGGCTGATCTCGCGATCGACGACCGATGTGGCGTCGCTGCGGGAGCTGCTCAGCGACGGCCTGCACGAGCTGATCGGCGTCATCCTGTCGTCCGTCTACATCTGCGCCCTGCTGCTGTATCTCGATGTGGGCCTCGGAGGGCTCGCGGTGCTGTCCTTCGCGCCGCTGTATCTGCTCATCCGCCGCTACCGGACCCGTGTCGCCGTCGTCTTCAGCAAGCGGTCCACGGCGATCGCCGCCGTCATCGTGAAGTTCGCGGAGACGATGAACGGCATCCGCCCGGTGCGGGCATTCCGGCGCGAGGGGACGAACGACGCGGAGTTCCGCGCGCTCAACCACCGGCACGAGCGGACGAACGGCGACGGCCTGCTGGAGATGGCCCGGTACGTCGTCGGCTCACGGCTGGTCGCCAACACCGCTGTCGCCGGAATCGTGCTGTGGGGCGCCTATCAGGTCGCCGACGGCAGCCTCGCGCTCGGTGTGCTGGCGGCTTCCGTGCTCTATCTGCGGCGGCTGTACGACCCGATCGACCGGCTCGGGATGTTCCTCAACTCGTACCAGTCGGCGGCCGCTTCACTGGAGAAGATCGCGGGCCTGCTCGCGCAGGCGCCGACCGTCCCCGAGCCCGCGGAGCCGCGCCGGCTGCCCGCCCACGACAGCGGTCACCCCGGCCGCGAGGTCGTCTTCGACGGCGTCAGCTTCGGCTACCGCACCGGCGGCGAGGTCCTGCCGCGCTTCGGCCTGACCCTCCCGGCCGGGCAGACGGTCGCCGTCGTCGGCTCGACGGGCGCGGGCAAGTCCACGCTCGCCAAGCTGCTGGCTCGCTTCTACGACCCGACGGAGGGCCGGGTGCTGCTCGACGGCACGGACCTGCGAGATCTCGCCATTCCCGAACTGCGGCGCGGGGTGGTGATGGTGACCCAGGAGGCATTCCTGTTCTCCGGCACGGTCGCCGAGAACATTGCCATCGGCCGCCCGGACGCCACCCGCGAGGACATCGAGCGGGCTGCGAAGGCGATCGGCGCGCACGAATTCATCACCTCTCTGCCGGACGGCTACGACACGGACGTACGAAAGCGGGGCGGACGGATCTCGGCGGGGCAGCGCCAGTTGGTGGCGTTCGCCCGCGCGCTGCTCGCCGACCCGGCGGTGCTGATCCTGGACGAGGCGACGTCGTCCCTGGACATTCCGGGCGAACAGGCGGTGCAGCGCGCGATGCGTACGGTGCTGCGCGGCCGTACCGCCGTAGTGATTGCCCACCGGCTGTCGACGGTGGAGATCGCCGACCGGGTACTGGTCATGGAACACGGCCGCATCGTCGAGGACGGCACCCCTGCCGAACTGATCGGCGGAGCAGGCCATTTCGCCGACCTGCACCGGGCGTGGCGGGACAGCCTTGCGTAACTGCCCTTGCTGGTGGGTGTTGCCGCCGTAGGCACCGACCGGGTCGACGAACTGCCGGGCGGGCTGGACGCCGAGCTCGTACGGGCGGACACCGCATCGACGGTTTGCAGGCGCAGCCACTGGCCTTGGCGCGCGTCGTACTCGCTGGCGGCGCGTGCGCCTCGCTCCGGCGCTCACGGCACGGCGAGCGCCCCTTGCCGCAAAGGGCGGACAAGTGCCCGCAGCATCGCCGCGCCCGCCACCACCGCGGCGATGTGCAAGGCCGCCGCGACGCCGAGGTTCTCCGGCAGGGTGACGTCGTCCGGGCGCACCGCCGCCAGGACGAGCGTGTACGGCAGTTTCCAGCCACTCCACGCGAAGAGCGAGCCCGATCCGAGCCAGCCGAGCGCCATGGGGATCCAGCGGGGCAGCCCGGCCGGCCGTGCGCGGGTGAGGGCCCAGACGGCGGCGGCCGACGCGAGCGCACAGACCCCTGCGGTGCCGGTGAGCAGGTGCCAGTTGGTGTACCGTGCCGCCGGCTGCGCCACGCCCGCCGTGCCGCCCACCGCCCAGTACAGCCAGACCGCACCGAGCGCGGCGCCGACGAAGACGACCCACGGCGGCCCCGACGGCGTGCCGCCCTCCCGTTCCCCGACGCGCCCGGCGAACGCATCCGGCCACCGCCGCCGCAGGTAGACGGGCAGCGCGAGGGCCAGGCAGAGCCCCATCCCCACGAAGCCGAACTCGATCAGCCACCCCTCCCAGACCGGCATCGCCGCCCCGTCGTCACCCCCGCCGCCGCTCTGCTCCTCGCCGCCACCGGCCTCACCCCCACCTTCCGGACCCAGCAGAGAACCGAGGATCATGAACGGCAGCAGCGGTACGAGGAACCCCGTCCCCACCCACGTGCAGAACGCCACCGCCGCGCCCGGTGTCCGCATCCCCCACGGCCGCACCAGCGCGAGCGCCGTCACGATCCCGGTCGCCGCCATCCCGATCGTCGCGACGTTGAGCACCACCCACCCCGCCATGTCGAACTCGGAGCTCAGCGGCACCAGCCCGAGCAGCGCCCCGATCACCCACGACACTTTGATCAGCAGATACGGCGTCAGTGCCAGCGCCGCCCCGTACGCCGCCACCCGGCCGACCCGCTCCCACCGATCCCGCGACGGCTGCCCCAGTTCACCTCGTTCACCTGGTTCACCTCGCCCACCTGGCGCCACATGCTCTCGCTCCACCCGAATTCCCCTCCCCCCAGCCGGAATTCAAGTCTGGATGCCGCCCCTGCCGTCAGCGTCCCCCGCCGGTGGGATCCGTCTCCCCCGCCCGGGGGAGAACAGCGCGAGGCACGCAAGCGACCGTCCGCTCAACGAACATGACCGTTCGGGCAACGGACGATTTCTGGCCAACTTGTTGACGCGCTCCTGACAGGACCCCGTAACTCCTGGGACTCTTCCCCCGTTCCGCGCTCCACCTTGCTCCGCCGGCTCTGCCCGGGCGGCATACCCAGCTGCCCGCCACCCCCCTCGCAGAAGGAGTTCGCGTGAGATCCACGCCCAGACGTCGTGCCACCGCGACAGGCGCGCTGCTCACCGCCGCAGCACTTCTCACCGTCGGCGTACAGGCCGGCACAGCATCGGCCGACGATCCCTGGACCGTTTCGCCCAAGGCCAAGTCCTCGAACGCCACGAAGCCCAACCCGGGCGCTCTGCCCGCCAAGCTCTCCCCCGCCCAGCGCGCCGAGCTCATACGCGAGGCCAACGCGACCAAGGCGGCCACCGCCAAGGAGCTCGGTCTGGGTGCCAAGGAGAAGCTCCGGGTCCGCGACGTCGTCCAGGACCGCGACGGAACCACCCACACGCGGTACGAGCGCACTTACGACGGACTCCCCGTCCTCGGCGGCGACCTGATCGTCGCCGAGACGAAGGCCGGCAAGACCGAGAACGTCATCAAGGCCTCCAAGGCGCAGCTCAAAAACGTCGACACGAGCGCCGACGTCGCCCCCGCCACCGCCGAGAAGCAGGCACTCGGCGCCGCGAGGGCCGAGGGTTCGAAGAAGACCGAGGCGGAGCGCGCGCCCCGCAAGGTCATCTGGCTGGCGCAGGGCAAGCCCACGCTCGCGTACGAGACCGTGGTCGGCGGGATCCAGCACGACGGCACGCCGAGCGAGCTGCACGTCGTCACCGACGCCACCACCGGCAAGAAGCTCTTCGAGCGCGAGGCCATCGAGACGGGCACCGGCAACACCCAGTACAGCGGCCAGGTGACGCTGGGCACCTCGCCCTCGTACACCCTGACCGACACCGGGCGCGGCAACCACAAGACGTACAACCTCAACCGCGGCACCTCCGGCACCGGCACCCTCTTCCAGGGACCGGACGACATCTGGGGCGACGGCACTCCGCAGAACGCCGAGACCGCGGGCGCGGACGCCGCCTACGGAGCGGGCCTGACCTGGGACTACTACAAGAACGTGCACGGCCGCAGCGGTATCCGCGGTGACGGTGTCGGCGCGTACTCCCGGGTCCACTACGGCAATGCGTACGTCAACGCCTTCTGGTCGGACTCCTGCTTCTGCATGACGTACGGCGACGGTGCGAACAACACCAAGCCGCTCACGTCGATCGACGTCGCCGCGCACGAGATGACGCACGGCGTCACCTCCAACACCGCGGGCCTGATCTACAGCGGCGAGTCCGGCGGCCTCAACGAGGCGACGTCCGACATCTTCGCCGCCGCGGTCGAGTTCAACGCCAACAACCCCAAGGACGTCGGCGACTACCTGGTCGGCGAGAAGATCGACATCCGGGGCAACGGCACGCCGCTGCGCTACATGGACAAGCCGAGCAAGGACGGCTCGTCCAAGGACGCGTGGTACTCCGGCATCGGCAACATCGACGTCCACTACTCCTCGGGCCCGGCGAACCACTGGTTCTACATGCTCTCCGAGGGCAGCGGCGCCAAGACCATCAACGGCGTCAACTACGACTCCCCGACCTCGGACGGCCTGCCGGTGACCGGCATCGGCCGCGAGAAGGCCGCGCAGATCTGGTTCAAGGCGCTCACCACCAAGTTCAACTCGACGACCAACTACGCGGGTGCCCGCACCGGCACGCTCGCGGTCGCCGGTGAGCTGTACGGCACCAGCAGCGCCGAGTACAAGGCCGTCGCCAACGCCTGGGCCGGCATCAACGTCGGGACGCGTCCCGGCGGCGAGACCGGCACGTCGTTCGAGAACACCACGGACGTCGCCATTCCGGACAACGGCGCCGCGGTCACCTCTTCGGTCACCTCCACCAAGACGGGCGCTGCGCCCAGCACTCTGAAGGCCTCCGTGGACATCGTCCACACGTGGCGCGGTGACCTGGTGATCGACCTGATCGCCCCGGACGGCACTGCCTACCGGCTGAAGAACTCCAGCGGGTCCGACTCGGCGGACAACGTCGTCGAGACGTACACCGTCAACGCGTCCTCCGAGACCGCGAACGGCGTCTGGAAGCTCAAGGTCCAGGACGTGGCCGCGCAGGACACCGGCTACATCAACAGCTTCAAGCTCACCTTCCCGTAAAGCACTGAGCACGACGCGTAGTTGAGCCGACGGCCCGGGGGGAACTTCCGTTCCCCCCGGGCCGTTCGACGTATCGTGACCGCATGATCAAGGTGCTGCTGGCAGACGACGAAGCGATGCTCCGCGCAGGCGTACGAGCCATCCTCAGCACCGACCCCGGCATCGAGGTCGTCGCCGAGGCGGACGACGGGCGCGAGGCGGTCGAGCTCGCCCTCAAGCACCGGCCGGACGTCGCGCTGCTCGACATCCGGATGCCCCGGCTGGACGGTCTGCGGGCCGCCGAGGAGCTGCGGCGCACGGCGCCAGAGACCGCCGTCGTCATGCTCACCACCTTCGCCGAGGACGAGTACATCGCGCGGGCGCTCGGCTCCGGCGCCGCCGGCTTCCTGCTCAAGACCGGCGATCCGCGCGAGCTGATCGCGGGCGTCCAGGCCGTCGCGGGGGGCGCTGCCTTCCTCTCCCCCGAGGTCGCGCAGCGCGTCATCGCGCACCTCGGCGCCGGGCGGCTCACGCGGGCCGCCGGGGCGAAGGAGCAGCTGGAACCGCTGACGGTGCGGGAGCGGGAGGTCGTAGCGCTGGTCGGCGGCGGGCTCTCCAACGCGGAGATCGCGGCGAAGTTGTACGTCGTCGAGGGCACCGTCAAGGCACACGTCAGCGCGGTCCTCGGACGCCTCGGGCTCAAGAACCGCGTGCAGCTGGCGATTCTGGCGTACGAAGCGGGGCTCGTGGCCGGCGTCGGCGAAAAGGGCTAGGAGGGCCAGGGGTGCGCGGCGGGCCATTCTTGCGGCGGCGGAGCAGCCGGGACCACCTCGTCGACCTGGTGCTCTGGGTGGCGCTGTGCCTGCCGGGGCTGATGATGTCGCACGACACCGACGGCGGCTCCTGGCCCATGGTCGGCGCGGGCGTGGTCGCGCTCGGGGTGGCCGTGCTGCTCTGCCGCGACCGTCCGCTGATCTCGCTCGGTATCGCGGCGGCGTTCAGCCTGGCCCTGAATGTGGAGCTGTTCACCGCGGGCCATCTCCTCGCGCTGGTCGTTTTCGGCTATCTGAGCGGCCGTCGCACGGCACTCGCCCGGCCCGCCCTCCTCACCTTCGCCGCCATCGCGACGGCCGGTCTGGCGCTCGTACTCGCTGTCGGCGGCACTCTCTGGGAGTGGTTCACGCTTGTCGTCACACTGCTCTTCGCCGCCGTCGTGCCCTACCTTTTCGGCCGGTACGTCCGCCAGTACGCGGAGTTGGTCAGTGCGGGCTGGCAGCTCGCCGACCGTATGGAGCGCGAGCAGCGCGCGGTCGCCGACCGGGAGCGGCTGCGCGAACGGTCCCGTATCGCCGGTGACATGCACGACTCGCTGGGCCACGATCTGGCGCTGATCGCGGTACGGGCGGCCGCCCTGGAGGTCGCCCCGGCGCTCGGCGAACGGGAGCAGGCGGCGGCCGGTGAGCTGCGCGAGGCCACGGCGTCGGCGACGGCCCGGCTGCGGGACATCATCGGCGTACTGCGGGCGGACGGCGAGGCGGCACCGACCGCGCCGACGGGCGAGTCGGTGGGGGCGGTGGTGGAGCGGGCGCGGGACTCGGGGATGGCGGTGGACTTCACCGACGAGGGGCCTGCGGTCCTCCCCCCGATGACCGACCGGGCGGTGCATCGCGTCGTCCAGGAGGCCCTGACCAACGCGGCGAAGCACGCACCGGGCGCGCATGTCACGGTGCGGCTGACGCGGGACGGTGGCGAGGGCGGCGACAGCGGTCGGGACGGGGACGCGGAGAGCGGAGGGGACGGGGCCCCGGACAGCAACGGCGACAGCAACGCGCACAGGACCGCGGACAACGCACGCTGTCGGGACCCGTACAGGAACCCGGACAACGCGCGGGACCGTGACCCGGACGGCGCACGGGAACGGGACCCGGACAACGCATGCGGCAGGAACGCGGACGGGCGCACGGGCGGTGCATCCGTCACCGTCTCCGTCGCCAACGCTCCCCGCCCCGGCGGCCCGCTCCCGTGCCCCGCCCCCGGCAGCGGTACGGGACTCGTGAGCCTCGACGAGCGCGTACGCCTGGCCGGCGGCTCCCTCGCCCACGGCCCCACCCCGGCCGGCGGCTTCGCAGTGACCGCCTGGCTGTCGCTGGCCCCTTCCGCCACCCCGACGCCCTCTGCGGCCGCGCCCGAAGCTCCCACCTCCGCCCGTGAGTTGGACCGGGCCAGGCAGCGTGTACGGCGCGGTCTGATGCACGCGATCCTGGCACCGCTGGCAGCCGTCGTCGCCCTCGGGATACTGATGGGCCTCTTCGCCCTCTACAGCCAGTCCCGCGCGGTCCTGGACCGGGACGACTACGACCGCATCCGCGTCGGCGACACCCGTACCGACGTCATGACCCGCCTGCCGCGCCACTCCCTGGACGGCGCACCGGACGGCGTCGGCCCCGAACCTGCCGGGGCCGACGACTGCGAGTACTTCCGTGTCGCCCGGTACGACGCGACACCCGTCTACCGGCTGTGCTTCACGGACGGCATCCTCTCCTCCAAGTCGATCGCCGAAGACGTCGACAACGAGGAGAACCGCTAGGGCGTGCCCGGCGGATCAGGCCGGCTTCAGGGTGCGGCGCGTTCTCGCCGCAGATGTGCGTGCCAGACCCCGCGGCCCAGGCCTGATCCGCCGGACACGCCCTAGGCAGTGTCTGACAAATG
>NZ_JAGGPB010000042.1 GCF_018614055.1 Streptomyces sp. ISL-98 | reverse complement strand
CCACACCACCCGCCACCACCGCGCACCCAACCCAGCCCTGCGCGCCCTCGTGGAACGCCTCACAACCGACCAAGACGAAGAATTCGGCAGCGTCCCCCACCCCGACCCCCACCTCGCCAACCAAATCGAAGAACTCGCCGAAGCCCTCTAACCACACCCCCACCTGCCGCCCCAGCACCCCGCGACCCGCCAGAACCGCAGCGCCGCCCCGCACCGCATGCCGTGCGGCCAGCCCTTGGACGCGGCCTCGTCCCGTAGCGCGGCCAGACCTCACCTGACTGGAGGAGAGGCCGCTGGCGCGGACCAGCTGGTGCATCAGCAGGCCGGCCGGTCTGGCCTCGAACAACACGAAAAGGCCGGGGTCGTGGACGGTTCGCTTCACGGAGGGCGGGTCGCGCCGCGGACGCACTATGGACACGCGTGACCTGCGTACCGAACTCAGCTGGCCAGTGGCGGACTGGCTGGCCAAGGCGGCCAACAAGCAACTCACCTTCCCCAGCGACATGCCAGAACGGTCCCCGCAGGGCAGTTGGCGGGACGGGTGAGGTCGGGTAGCCGGAGTCCATTGCTGGACCCCGGCTACCCGACCACACCGCGACATCGGACACAGCGCGGACTCCCGCCGCGGCTACCAGCAGGTCGTCGACGGCGGCGGTCGCCTGGCCCAAGCTGCGCGCCTCGCCGGGGACTTCCCCACCACGTTCGCCGCCGCGCAAACTCTGGGCTGGGAAGGGCGTCACCAGCGGGTCTTGGGTGATGTGTGGTGGGTGCAGGGAGAGCCGGCACGCGCGGCGGCCGCCTACCTGGCCGGGCGTCTCGAAGCCGAACAGCATGCGAAGTCCGGCGAGGCCGCGCACAATCAGGCCCTGCGCGCCCTCGCCGTCGCCTTCATCGACCCCCACCAGGCCGACGACGAGGTCGACCTGGTTGAACAGCTCCTCGCGCACCTCGACCTGCGTGCGTCCAGGATCAACGCGGCCATCGCCGCTCTCATTCGCGACGCCGGCAACCTCGCGCTCGAAGACCGCGTCCAGGCGCTGCGTACCGAGCTCGACGTCGCGGGCCTCACCTCCGTGACACCCACCCTCGAGCTGGCCCTCGCCTTCCACCAGGCCGTCTTGGACGACCTCGACGCGCTGACCGCCACGATCTCCCGCCTGCGCGAACTGACCCGGGGCGGCGATTTCGCGTACTACATCGACATCGCGCACTTCATGGCCGGCCTCACGCTTCCCGCCGAGCAGCCCGGTTGGAATCCAGCCAGGCCGCGAACATGCCCTGCGCGCCCGAAAAGCCGACGGCTACGGTGACTGGACGTACTGCGGCGCCGCCCTCCCCCCCGTGGGGCGGCGCCGCAGTACGTCCTGAACGTGATCACCCGATGCGGCAGGCCACGCACAGGAAGCGGCACTCGCGGGTGTCGAAGCAGACCTCGGTCTCCGTGCCGATGACGCTCTTCCCGGTGATCAGGATCACGAACCCGTGCCGGGAGACTGCCTGGCGCCAGGCCTGGTCCGCCGCGAAGGCGCCGTCGTACAGGAAGCTGTGGTGTCTGCTGGTCAGGCCGACGGCCGACGGCATGTACCGCCGCCAGAGCCGTTCAGCGGCAGCAGCGTCTCCAGGTGAGCTCCCTTCACCCAGGCACCGAGAAGATCGCGGTGCAGGGCGATGATGTCCTGCCGGACGGCCAGACCGAGGGCGTCCTTGGTGAAGGCGCGGCAGGTGGTGACGAACAGGGCGACGTCCCCGCCGTGTTCGGGCCGGGCGGTACCGACGAACTTCTGCATGTCGTGTGAGGACACCGACCGGTCGACCGCATATTTTTTACACTGCACGACAAGTTTCCTGCCGTCGGCGAGGTAGCCCACCACGTCAGCGCCCAGGTCACCCTTCTTCCCGCTCACGAAGACCTTGGTGCAGCCGTCCCGGCGGCACAGCTCGGCGACGTACTGCTCGAACTCCTGCCACGTCAGGGCGTCGACGGCGGTCATGGACAGTTCGCGGGGCCCTGCGTTCCTCCCCCGCCCGCCATGTACGGTCCGCGCTCACGGCCCGCTGGTGAGCTCGGGTGAGCAGCCAGGCGGTGGTGCCGAGCACGGCCAGGGCGACGATGGTGAGGACGTACGGCCACAGCGCCGCCCAGTTCACCGCGACCCAGACGACGAACCCCGCCGCTGAGAGCCCGGACCAGCCCCGCCAGTTTGTACGCGCCCGGCCCTTCGAGCGCCGGCGCCGCCGTGCTGCCATCGTGCCCCCGTTCCGTGTCATCCCGATGCACCGCAGTGTCGGAAGAACCCCGGCCCGCTGACAAGACCGCCTCCCTCCTGGTCACCGGCCGCTCCCCGGACGCGCCGGGGCGACCGAGGCGGGCAGGGTGCCCGGCGGCGCCGTCACCCCGTCGCCGGAGAACGTCACCTGGCCCTGGGCCAGTCCCCAGACCACGATGGCCACGATCCCGAAGATCGTGAGCTGCCGGGCCGACCCGGGATGCGAGCGGGTGTGTTCCCGTACCGGATGCCCGCCCCGTGTGTGCTCGGTGACCTTCACTGCCGTGATCGCCATTCCCCCTTCGGACTGGTGTGCTCCGTGCACACCACTGAGAACAGCACCCGGCACTGACAATCCGTCAGGAGTCGATCACCGGGCAGGATCCGATCCGGCCATGCCTGGGCGCGGCAGGGCGCGCACCCCATGTCCGGCCTGGGGGCAGTCTGCGCCGACCGGACAGGATCAGCCGAATACGGCGGGTGGCTTCCACGGCTTGGAGGATGAAGACGGCGCGCTCTGCGGCCGGAGGGGCCATGCCGGGCGCATCGGCTTCACGTGCGAGCAGACACACGTCGGCCGGAACTTCCGTTCCTCGGGGCTTCCCCGATGATGGGGACTACCCAAGGCGACGGACCAAGCAACGCTGGGAGTAGCACATGGCGGTGGAGGCCGACACGCAGCAGGAGCGCGTCACAGGGCGGGTGTGGACAGTACGCCTGGACCCCTATGGCCGTCCGTCCGCAGGCACGGTCCGGCTCTCCTGCTCCCGCCCGGCCTGCGCCGATCAGCGTTTCCCCAGCGCCGCGGCGGGGCGCAAGGCCGCGGTCGAACACGTCAACCTGCACCTGGCCCGCATCCGCGCGGGCGGCGGGCCGCGCAGCGAGGCGTGGTGCGGCTGCCGTGCCGCCGACTGCGCGTGGCACACCCCCGACGTCCTCGAGGGAAGGCGCGGTGGGGCGCGGCCGGCGGCGGAGGCGGTGCGGTGCGGGGGCCTGGTGGTCCTCACCGTGCACGCGGACCGCGCCGGAAGGTTGTGGCGGATCGCGGAAACGTGCGCGCGCTGCGCGGCCGCCACCTCTGACTGCCGTGTCCTGGACACCGCCCCGCCCCCGCCTCGCCGCTCCACCCCGGTTCCGGCCGGGGCGGACCAGGAGCCGGCGGGCGGGGGTGCGGCGGTGTTCTCCGACCACGCCCCCTCCCTCAACTCCCCTCCTGCCGACGCTTCTTCCTCCCCGGTCGCCGGACCTGCTTCGGTGCCCGGTGCCCGCATCGCCTCGCCGGGTGGAGGAGTGTCCCGGCGGGCGAAGCGGCGGGGGAAGATCGCGCAGCGGACCGTGCCGCACGACCTTCAGCCCGACGTCCTGCGTGTGGAACTCATCGAGCTCGGGGATGCGTTCCGCGCCTACCAGGAGCGCGCCGAGCCCGACCTCGTTCTCCTCGCCGAACTCCACGAGCGCAAGGCCCGCGCGTTCAGCCTGTGGGCCGAGGTCACCGGTGAGGGATCCCTGCGCCACGAGGCTCACCGGGCCCAGAAGGCCGCGCAGACCACCCGCGAGATGCACGAGAACCGAGTCGGCGACACGGTGAGCGGGGACGACGGGCCGGTGGTGGAACGGCTGCTGACCCGGAGCCAGGCCGTGCACGCCCGTACCGTGCTGGACTACGTCCAGGCCAACGCCCCACATCCCGAGGCCGGGGTACGTCTCGCGGTGCTCATGCTCACCCTGCGGGCCGCGCGCGCCGGCACCGGGAACATCACCGGACAAGACCTCACCGGCTGGCTGCAAGGCGATGCCGAGCGGGTGCTGGAGCAGCTGGTCGCGGCCGGCTGGCTGCGCCTGCCCGGCACAGTCGCCGAAGCGCTGGCCGCCCGGCCCGAGGATCCCACCGAGATCACCGTCCCCACGCTGCTACCCGACCAGCCCCGCCCGTTCGGCTTCGGCAAGACCACCCGTTCGAGGATCTCCGGCTGGGCCCAGAAGGCGGTGGGCGACCGGAAGTTGCGCAAGAAGAAACTGCTGCCCGCCACCCGGCTGCTCGCGCTGTACACCGCCGCGCACACCCGCCCCGACGGCCGCCTCGGACGTGCCGAGGACGGCGGAATCGACCTGGACCAGGCCGCCGCGTTCTGCACCCTGCCGCCCGAGGAGATCCCCGAGCACGCCGAACTGCTGATCGCTGCCGACTGGCTCGCCGAAGCCGACACCGCCGCAGGAAGGCTGCGCGGGCGGCTCACCGAGCGGGTCTGGCCGCTGGGAGGACTGCTGTAGGCGCGCCGGGCTGCCGCCTCGACGCCGTTCAAGGGATCCCTGCCCATTGTATGGCAAGCGCTGTACAGTGCTCGGTATGGGCGAGAAGACGGAAAAGATCACCATCCGGATCAGTCCGGAGACGGCAGAGCGGCTCAAGCTGCGCGCCGAGGCAGAGAAGACGACGGTGACCGCGCTGCTCACGGAGGCCGCCGAGCGAGACCCCCGGCTGGAGCTGGCGGCGGCCCGTTTCCGTGAGCTGAAGAAGTCGGGCCTGATCGAGGAGTTCGCTGCCGCGTTCCCCAACGAGGAGCCCGACGCCTCCGACCGTTCCGGCACGAGGGCCGCCTGACCGATGCTTCCTAATGCTGTTGTCAAGCGGCTGTAGTCACTGGTGGTGTGACTTGGTAGCACCGTCGGTCACGGATCAGGGCCCACAGGACGTTGACGCGTCGACGGGCGAGGGCGAGCACGGCTTGGACGTGCTTCTTCCCCTCGGCGCGCTTCCTGTCGTAGAAGCGGCGGGAGTTGGCATCGCAGCGGACGCTGACCAACGCGGAGGTGTAGAAGACGCGTTGGAGTCTGCGGTGGTAGACGGTTGGCCGGTGGAGGTTGCCGCTGACCTTGCCGGAGTCGCGTGGTGCGGGGGCGACGCCGGCGAAGGCCGCCAGGGCGTCCGGGGAGTCGAAGTCGTCCAGGCCGCCGCCGACGGCGGCGAGGAACTCGGCGCCGAGGATCGCGCCGATGCCCGGGACGCTTTGGACTATGTCGGCGAGTTCGTGCTCGCGAAACCGGCCCTCGATGAGCTTGTCCATCTCGGAGATCTGCTCGTTGAGGGCCATCACCTCCTCGGCCAGGGTGCGGACCAGCTTCGCGATGGTCTTCTCCCCGGGAATGGCGGTGTGCTGACGTTCAGCGGCCCCGACGGCCGATTCGGCCAGGGCTCGCGCATTTCGAACCTTGCGGTTGGCCAGCCACTTCGCCAGCCGCGAGACCCCAGCACGTCGGATGGCCGCAGGAGTCTGGTAGCCCGTCAGCAGCTTGAGCGGGCCGGTGTTGGTCACGTCCAGGGCCCGTTCCAGGGCCGGGAACATGCTCAGCAGGGTGCCGCGCAGCCGGTTCACGGAGCGGGTGCGGTCCTCGACCAGGTCGGATCGGCGTCCGGTCAGCAGCTTGAGTTCGATGGCGGCTTCGTCGCCGGGGCGGATGGCCCGCAGGTCGCGGCGCATTCTGGCCTGGTCGGCAATCACGTAGGCGTCGCGGGCATCGGTCTTGCCCTCGCCGCGGTAGCCGTCGGAGGCCCGGTTCACCAGACGGCCGGGGATGTAAAGCACTTCCTGGCCGTGGTTGATCAGCAGAGCCAGCAGCAGCGCGGGCTCCCCGCCGGTCATGTCAATGGCCCAGGTGACCGGGCGACCGTCGGCCAGGCCGAGGACATCTCCGATCAGTGTCAGCAGCTCGGGCTCATCGTTGGCCACCCTCCGCGACAACAACGTCTTGCCCTCGGCGTCCAGCGCGAGTCCGTGATGGTGGCCCTTCCCGCTGTCGACCCCCGCCCATATCCGGCTCATCGTGCTCCTGACGTACGTGTGCGTGCAGTTCGTACCACGGACGACCTCGCCGGCATTGCTCTACACAGCGACTGATTCGCACTTCCTAATCGGCGGCCGAGTCGTCGTGAGGTGCCGGGCGGCGAAGCATCGGAAGCCACAAAGCGGCAGCCGCCTGAGAGCCACACCCGGCACCTCTGGGTGCCCCCACCATACGAACGGGAGGACCAACCCGGTGAAAACGGTAGAGCCGCCTGAGCTGTACATCGACGTAGCGTGGCTCCTCGAACAGCAGACCGAGTTCCTGCCCAAGGCCCTGGAGGTCAGTGACTTCTCCGGGCTGGTCGCCGCGGTAGCACGTCACAAGGTCAACACCCCCAAGCTCGGCTATCTGCCTGACGCCTCGTGGCGGGCGGCCGCGCTCTTCCACGAGATCGTGAGCGTCCGACCACTGCCCGCGCGCAACCCGACCTTCGCCGCGCTCATCGCGATCTCCTACATGCAGGCTTCCGGTGAAGGACTCACCGAGCCGTACGGCGGCTTCATCGACCTCGCCAGGGACGTACGGGCCGGGGCCGACGCGTTCGCCTGCGCCCAGAAGATCCGCAGCTGGCGCCTCTGATGGATCACCCAGTCGGGAGGGGCGGCGGAGGCCGAGCACGCCAGAGCCCCGACCTCGAAGGAGGCCGGGGCTCGCGTGTTCCGTGGGTTACTCCGCGGCAGGATGCCGGACAACCCGCTTGAGCTCCTTCTCCACCTCATACCGGTTCTGCTCTGTCGCCCGGGCATGCGCGGTGATCGCCATCTGCACCCGTGCAGCAGCCTCCGCCGTCAATGCGTTCGCCTGCTGCTCGGCCCACGCAGCCCGTTCGAGCTCGATGAGCTCGTCAATCAGTTCGATTGCCATCGGCCGGATCCTAGGCCGCAGGTCTGACATCACCTCGGAACGCCACCGCGCCGGCGCGGGACCGGTTCAGGGGTTCAAGTCCAGGACGCGGACTGGTTCGCCCTCCCACCGCTTCGGGACGGTGGTGGCGACGATCGCGCCGTCCGGCCGGTCGGGCGTGGGCTGCGCCGCGTACTGGCTGTGTGCCGCCGCCCATGTTTCCTCGCGTGCCACAGTCAAGGCGGCGGCCAGGTCCAGGTCGACGACCGTGATGCCCGGTAAGGCGGCCAGATGCTCGGCTGTTCCCGGCCGGGCACGTTCTGCCTCGACCAGTGCGCACGCCGGGGCATACAGGAACCAGCCGGATTCGGCGTGAGCCCGGTGGATGAGCCGGGAAGCGAGGATGTTGCCCTGGCCGGCGGCGGCCATCGCCGTCTCGTCCAGCACGATGTGCATGTGCTCAGTCACCGGCTCTTCACCTCGGCAAGGCGCCGGTCCAGCTCACTGTCCAAGTCGTGTTCTTCAGCCGTGGACGGGGCGTAGCCGTTCCACTTCTTCAGTGCCGCTCGGGCCTGCTCTGCGCGCTCGGCGCGCTCTTGTGGAGTCAGCAGGGTTTCGGCGAGGCGGGCCAGGTAGGCGCGCAGCGACAGGCCCTCGGCGGCCGCGATGGCGGCCAGCCGGTCCTTGGCTTCCTCGGGGATACGGACATTGGCATCAGACATCGTCGTACTCCTTCCCATCCCTCAAGGGTACGGGTACGTACCCGTACCCTTCGCCAGTCCGGCGGACGTTTACAGACGGCTCTGGATCCACACGCCGAGGACTCCAGCCAGGGCGGTTCCGGTGCCGTAACAGACTCCGCGCAGCAGGTGCATGAGGGCAGTACGCCGACGGCTGGCAGCCCAGCGCACGAACCGGGTCAGCGGACCAGGGCGAGGAGCAGGACGGGCTGGGATGGAGGGCATCGGGTAGCTCCTTATACGCATGGGTCGGCAGCCCCCGGTCGGCCTGGGCGTTATCCGGGGGCTGATGTGTCGGTCCGGTCTTCAGGCTGGGTGGCGACGTGGCCGTTGCCGCGCCGCGCTGACACCTCTGCCCTGGGGCACCAGCGCGGCCGCAGAAGTGAGTCAGCGCCTGACGAGAGCGTCGGGGAGCTGTTCGAACGTCATGAAGTTGCGCAGCTCGGTGTTCCACGGCGCTTGGCGGGCGAGACCTTCGGCGATGGTGGCCCTGCCCTGGACAGGCTGTGGGCGGTGCCGGTCGGGGGTGTAGCCGAGCATTCGGGCGAAGGTGCGCCACAGGCGGGCGTCTCGTACGCAGTCGGCGCCGGCGTGGTGTGCGGCGAGCAGGTGGGCGGCGAGTGGGTCACCTGCTCCTGCGGCGAACCGCCACCAGTACAGGGCGCTTTCGCAGCGGTCCAAGGTGTAGAGCAGGCATGCGAAGGTGCGGGCGCCCGCTCGGTCGTAATCGCTGTCGAAGGCCAGCAGGGTGTCGATTTCGTCGGAGCGCAGCACGCTTTCGCAGGTGCGTCGGACGTAGTCGAGTACCGCCGCCGGGTGGGCTGCCAGGTCGCGCGAGATGATCGGCGTGGGCCGGCGCCGCAGGGCCCTGCGGATGCGTGGGCGGGTGAACCGCTGAAGGGGCGCTTTGTACGAAGGGGGTGGTTGGGGCGTTGGTAGATCCAGCTCGCGCTCTGAAGCCAAAAGACAAACCTCGGGGTTCATACTGCGCTTCTTTCGGTTGATGCGGCGGGTGTTGGGTTGTCGACCAGCTCGTAGGCCGGTGGGCGGCCGATGCGGGGGCGGGTGAAGTCGGGGCCGGGCAGGTGGTAGAGTACTCGCCCTTGTCGTTGGCCAGGCGGCCGCTCAGTAGTCCGTCGTCGCGCCACTTCTTGACGGTCTTGGGGTGCACTTCCAGGCGGCGGGAGATCTCGCGCAGGCTGACCATGCCCTGGTCAGCGAGCCGTTGGGGGTGGCTGAGGAGGCGGTGGGCGGTGCGGATGTGCTGGATGATCCGGGCCTGAAGGGGGTGTCCGCTGCCGCTGAGGTGGCCGCGATCGGTGAGAATCTTGGCGATCTGGCCGTCGGTGTGGTCGTCCAGGAGCTGATCGATGGCGGTGACGACTTCGGGCGGGGTCTGGCGGATCTGCCAGGGCGCCAGCGGAACGGGCATCGTCAGGGTGTATTCCTGGCCGCCGCGGAGACGGACGTGCGCGGTGATCTGCTCGGCGCGGGCCAGGGTGACGTCGGTGATCAGTAGTCTGACTAGGCGTTTGCGTTCCCGCACCGGGGTGGCCGGGTCGTTCCACAGTTTCGGGAAGTCGCTGGCCAGGGCGGTGATCCGGGCCCGCTGGGTGTCGTCCAGGGCATCGATGCCGGAGGCTTTCGTCTTCTCGTAGGTATCGGTGGCCTCGGCGAGTTCACGCAAGGAGGCGTTCCAGTCGGCTTCCAGGCTGGTGGCGACCAGGCGGTTGTCCGGGTCGACTGCGAGATAGCGGCGCCGGGCCAGGTCTGCTTGGTAGCGGGCGCGTTCGACTGTGGCGGCCCGCAGCCGGTCGGCGTCGTCGGCTCGGTTGGCCAGTTCTTCGGCGACCGCCAGGGCGGCCTCCAGCGCGAGTGGGGTCAGTGCCTGTACCAGCAGATGTCCGACGGCGGCGTCGACGCCGGCGCCGTGGACGCGCTGGCAGACGGGGTTGCCGTGCTCGATGCCTCTGGCCTGGCAGACGTACTCGGGCTCGACGCGGTCTTTGCGCTGGTGGTAGCGCACGGTCATGCGGCGTCCGCAGATCCCGCAGACCGTGATGCCCTGCAGCAGGGCGGGGCCCTCGCGCGGCGGGCCGTGCCGGCGGTCTTTCCCGTGAGCGGTGGCGTTGGCGACGAGTTTGGCCTCGTTGGCCTCGTATTTTTCGAAGGTGATGAAGCCGGGGTGGTGGTTTGGGAAGAGCGCGATCCACTCCTCGCGTGGTCGCAGCTGTGGCCCGTTCTTCCCGCTGCCGGGGCTGGGTTTGTGCTGGTAGCGGCCGTAGAAGAACGCTCCGGCATAGCGCGGATTGTGCAGGATCTTCAGAATCCGTGAATGCGCGGCCGGCGCCCAGACGACCTTCCCTTTGTCCGGGCCGTGCTTCAGGCGCCGGGGCAGTCGCAGGCCGTCGTGGTTGAACGCCTTCACCACAGCGGTGGCCGAGCCGGTGGCGTCGAAGTAGTCGAAGACCGCGCGGATCGCGGCGACGATCGCGGCATCGGGGTCGAGTACGACCTTGCCCGAGGGGTCGTAGACCAAGCCGATCGGAATGGGACTGATCAGGTCCCCGCGCCGGGCCTTGGATAGTTGTCCGCCCCGAAGACGTGCCTTGAGCAGGTGCAACTCCGCTTCTGACATTGATCCTTTGAGACCCAGCAGCAACCGGTCGTTGAAATCGCGGGGGTCGTATAGGCCGTCCTCGTCCAGGATCAGCGTCCCGGACATGGCGCAGATTTCGAGGAGCCTGTGCCAGTCGGTGTTGTTGCGTGCGAGGCGGGATACCTCCAGGCCGAGCACGATTCCGGCGTGGCCCATGCCGACCTCGGTGACCAGACGCTGGAAGCCCTCCCGGTCGGTGGCGGTGGCGCCGGACTGGCCTTGGTCGGTGTCAATGACGATGATCCGGTCGGCGGGCCAGCCCAGCGCGACCGCCCGGCTCTTGAGCCCGTACTGCCGCACCGTCGACTCGGTGTTGTGCAGGACCTGCTTGATCGAACTCTGACGGACATAGAGATACGCGTTGCGGGCGAGATGATCAGCAGTCACCTTGAGTGCGGGCCCGAACAGCTGCTCATTCATCGCCCACTCCAGTACGTGAATCGCGCAGGTCAAGGAGCATGCGCCAGGACCATCCGGGACCAGACACGAATGATTTCCGGGTCCACCGGTCCCAACAGGCTCGGTGGCGCCGCCGAGACCGGAAGCCGTCGCGGGGCGGCACTCGCCAGGGTGGCGGTCACCCGCAGGAACGTGACCAGACCTTTGGCAGCCAGCACCGCGAGCCCGTGCCGCGGCCCGACGGACGCCCCGCGCAGACGCTCGTAGTTCTCAACGCCTGCGGCAACTTCCGGTTCAGGAGCGGACTATGGGCTCCTCCGGGTCGCTGGCCTCCCGCCGACGAGCCAGTGCACGTTCCACCGAACGGGGATGGACCGGAAAGCCGAAGACGGTCTCCACCCGCTCGGCCAGCTCCCGGGATTTCAGGGCCGGCTCGTCTGCCAGCCAGCCCTCGACCTGCACCATCACCGCCTCGGTGAGCTTGATCGGACCCTTGGGGCCCGGCTTCCCGGCGGCCAGGGCGCTCGGGCCGCCGGCGTCCAGGGCCGCGGCGACCTCATAGAACGCCTGACGGCAGTAGCCGAAGGCACGGGCCGCCTGCGTGACGGGCACCTTGTCGATCCGCACTCGGCGCACCATCTCGTACTTGACCTGCACCACGTCCCTGGCGTCGCAGAACCGCGAGGCCAGGAACACCACGTCGGTCACCTTCTCCGGGTGCGGGTTCAGCGACCGGGTCGCCACCAGCGCCGCCACCTTCGGATCAGCCATCACCGTCGTCATCAGTCGCCTCTCTGCCCGAGATCCCTGTCATCAGGTTCGCGCCGGCCCCGTCGGCGGCCAAGGCCGCCGACGGGGCGCACGGAGGCAAACCAGCAGGTGGAACGTGCTCCCGCCGACAGATTCCGCGCGCCCCGCGACCAGGTTGAGGCCGACGGCGGCGTGGATCAGACGACGCTCACGGCGCCGATCCGCCGACATCCCGGACCTTGAGGGCATCCAGATGGTCCGCGACGGCGAGCAGGTCCGTGATGCGGAACGGGCAGCGTCCCGCCGCCATCACTACGAACGGATCGACAGGGTCAATATCGGTCCACGCCGCAGGCAGCGAGGTCACCGCCCCGTCCTCACCGACCATCGAGACCCGGTCCTCGTCCCAGGTATGCCGCCGGTCCACGAACGCGAACTCCTTCCCGAACCAGGGGTGGAACCGGTGCGTGACCCGCACAAATCCGGGCCGACCGTCCCGATCGGGTGCAGTCGACGACTCGGAGCAAGCCCAGGGTGGAACGTCCTATGCCTATTCGGCCTCCCCCTGCCGGCCTGTCTCTCCGGCAGGTTGCAGGTGGGCGGTCCACTTCTCTTCGATGCGGCGGTACTTCCACATCGCCAGCGCGAGGAATCAGGTGACGAAGAACAGGCCGACGACGACGAAGCCGATGGTGTTGAGATCGAGGCCGCCGGTCCCGGCCCATGACGACCGGCCGCCGCCCCCATCTCCCCCAGCACGTCGGCGTCGTCCTGCGTGCACCAGCCGCCCACCCGGTCCGTCCCCTCGGCGTCATCCGCCAGGACCAGCGAGGGACCGTCCAGCCGAACCGTCCGCGTACGCCCTCCCTCGCCGGACACCACCAGCGGGGGCGCTGGCTGCATGCTGGGGACGCCGAGCTTGCCGTGCGCCAGCAACCCGCGCGACCACCGCGGCTCGCTCGAACCGCGGACTCTCCCACGTCCCAGCACCGGGCACCGGAGCGGGGAAGTCCGGGTGCCTGCGCCGCCAGTTCACCACCACGGCTCGGCCCACCTCCGCCAACGCCACCACGACCGCGCCCTCGACGGCCGGGATCAGAGAGGCGAGCAGGGAGCGGCGGCCTGCGCGGGTCCGGGCTCTCACCACGTCCCACGTGCGCGTTCCCCCGAGGCGGGAAGCACACCAGATCACCACTACAACACCCACCGCCGAAAACCAGACGCCCCGCCGTCCGCGCCGACGACGGATACAGGTCCGGACTTCCTCGGGGGGCTGCCACGCGTGGCCGGGCCGGGTCTGGTTTTCCTCGACGGAGGAGGGGGAGCTGTGGATGGGCACGGCCGGCCCCGAGCTGCGGATCACCGGCTATCAGGAGGTCACCAGCCCGCTCGGCTCCGCCCTCGGCTGGACCGCGGACCCCGGGCGCCTGGCCATGGTGGCGTACGACCTGTACGAGTTCCTCACCGGAGGCGCCGCGGGTCCGCCGCGTCGAGACGACCCGACTGCGCAGGTTGTCCCCTATCCAGCGTTTTGTGGGGCAGGCTGGTTCCCGCCAGTGAGCGTCAGCACACGGTCGGCCTCGGCCGACACTCGACGGGCAGGAGCAGAGCCATGGCGGAGAACCCCGACGTGTCCGAAAGCCCCACGCAGCCGCCCCCGCGCGACTGCGTCAACGAGCCGATCGCCGGGATCATGGCCGAGTTCGTGGGCGAGCGGATGGGGGACCGCATCGCCCAGGGGCAGGATCCCGTCCTGCGCCCGGTCTTCGTCAAGTTCCACGGGGCGGCCCGCGGCGTGCTGACCGTCGCCCCCGATCTGCCGCCCGAGCTCCGCATCGGTTTCCTTAAGGCCGCGGCGGAGCAGAGCGGCGGCCTGACCGCCTGGGTGCGAATCTCCAGCGACACCCTGCCGGAGCGGCCGGATCTGCGCAGGACCGTCGGGTGGGGCATCAAGCTGTTCGGCGTGCCGGGGCCGAAGCTGCTTCAGGACGACACCCGTGCCGACACACAGGATCTCGTGCTGCAGAACCACGACGTCTTCTTCGTCGACACGGCCCGGGACATGTGCGAGTTCCAGCTGGACCCGGCGGCGTACCAGCAGCAGCACCCCCTCACCCGGCAGATCCTCGCGGACATGCGCAAGCCCGTCGAGAGCACGCTCACGTCCACGTACTGGGGCGTGTTGCCGTACTCCTTCGGGCCGGACCGGCACGTGAAGTACAAGCTCGCCCCGGTCGGCTGCGCGGACGGTGACCCCCGGGCGGCGCCGCCGGACGAGGCCCCCTCCTTCCTGCGCGGGGACCTGCGCCACCGCCTGGCCGCCGGCCCGGCCGTCTTCGACCTGCTGCTCCAGTTCCGAACGGACCCGGACCGCATGCCGCTGGACCGGGCCACCGTGCGCTGGGAGGAGAGCGAGAGCGCGCCCGTGAAGGTGGCGAGGCTGACTCTGCATCAGCAGGACACGACCGCACGGGGTCAGGAGGAGTACGGGGACAACCTCGCCTTCAACCCCTGGCACAGCCTGTCCGAGCACGAGCCCGTCGGCAGCATCGCCGAGGCCCGCAAGGTCGTCTACCGCGCGTCGGCGGCCCGGCGGCGCGACGCCAACGGCATTCCGGCGGCGGAGCCCGGTCCCGCGCGGCCGACGGCCGCCGAACCGCACGGACGCGACACCCGGATCGTACGGGCCGCGGTGCACCCGGCGATCGGGGTGGCCCGGGTCGGCGACAGCGCGGAGGAGTTCTTCCTCGCCCCGGAGGTCGACGGGGCTCCCCCGCCGGCCACCGGCACGTACAAGGACGCGACGGGCGCGCTCAAGCGGCAGGCCGTCCGGTTTCGGGTGTACGGCTACAACGCCGCCGGTGAGGCGGTGGCCGAGCTGACGGCGGACAACGCCGACCTGCACTGGACCGTGCATGTGGCCAACAAGAAAGCCGCCTGGTACCAGTTCCAGCTGGCCCTGGACATCCCCGAGGCGGCACAGGCACCCGCGACCACGCTGCGCAACTCCACCACGGTGCCCGCCGGGGAGCGCGACCGGCTGGTCATCGACCCCGGGCCCCGCTCGATCCGGGGCCGCGAACGCGTGGGGAAGCCCGAGTACGCATTCGACACGGGGACGTTCCTGGGGCGGCCCGTCTACCTGGGCGAGCTGCGCACCGACGGCGCCGGCCGCCTGCTCTTCCTCGGCGGGCGCGGGGTGTCCGCCTCATACCCCACCGCCCAGGCGACGCACTTCGCCAACAACGACGGCTGGCACGACGACATCTGCGACGGCCCGGTCACCACGCAGGTCCGCATCGACGGCAGGAACGTCCCGGTCGATCCGGCCTGGGTGGTGGTGGCTCCCCCAAACTTCGCACCGGAGCTGAAGTCGGTGCGCACGATGTACGACCTGATGTGCGACACCTTCGTGGCCGCGGGCATGCAGGCGCCCCCGGAGCGGGTCTCGTTCACCCACGACGTGCTGCCGGTGCTGCGCCGCCTGTGCGATCTGCAGTGGGTCAACCGCGGCATCGCGGCCCTGTTCGGTCACGGCGGGAGCGAGCACTTCCTGACCCCCGAGCGGCTGGCGGAGCTGGCCAGCCACGGCACCCGGCGCGACGAACTGCGCCAGCAGATCTGGGCGATGATGCGGGATCCCGACCGCGACGGGCTCTCCCCCGTGCCCTGGCCGCCGATCTACGGCGACTCGATGAGCGTGCGACCGGTCTCCGCGCGGCAGCACCTGGCGCTCTCCCCGTTGCAGTACGGCATGCTGGCCCGCTGGGCCGCCGGGGACTTCGACGCCGACTACCATCCCCAGGCCTCGCCGCCCACGGCGCTCGACGGCCTGCCGCTCGCGCAGCGCCCGGCGACCCTCGACCGGGCCGCCCTGTCGTACTGCCTGGCCGACGCCTTCCACCCCGGCTGTGAGCTCTCCTGGCCGATGCGTCACGCCACCTTGTACTCCGCGCCCTTCCGGGTGCGCCACCGCGACCCCGCCAGGCCGGAACCCGGTTACGGCTCCACGCTCACCCCGCAGACGGCGCTCGCCGTCGATGGTCCGCTGTACGCCCAGGAGCCGGGCGGTCTGACCCGCTGGATGGCCGTGCCCTGGCAGACCGACACCGCCCGCTGCCGCTCCGGGTACTACCTGGGCTTCGGGCCGCGGTACGACCCGTACCTGCCCACCTTCTGGCCGGCGCGGGTGCCCAACCACGTGTTGACGGAGGAGAACTACCGGACGGCCGTCGACCCCGCCGCCGACCCCGAGGAGCGTCGCACCGCCTTCGAGGACAGGGCAGTGTGGGACAGATGGCTGCCCTCCGACCGCATCGCCCAGATGAACGCCATGGTCAAGGACTTCGGCAAGCTCGGCATCGTCGCACGGCGGGAGAGCCCCGCCGCCGGCTCCGGCTCCGGTACCGATCCCGGTGACGCGGTGAATCTCCCCGCAACCATGCTGGTGGAGTCAGAGGTGGGCTTCCATCCCGAACAGGCTCCGCCGCCGCTGCGGAACCTGCTGTGTCTGCACCTGCCCGAGGCCGCCGATCCCGCGGTGCGGGAGAAAGCGGTGGCCGCCGCCATCGCCGCGGCCGACCGGCCCGACGAGGAGGTGCTGGCGGGGTACTTCGAGAAGGTCGCCCGCTTCCCGGAGACACCGTGACCGCTCGGACCGGCCCGGTTCCCCTCGCCCGGCGTTTCGAGGCCGTCGTGGCCGGGGGCGGCCCGGCCGGGGCCGTCGCCGCTCTGGTCCTGGCGCGGGCTGGCCGGCGCGTCCTGCTGGTGGACGGGGGCCCGCCGGGCGCGCCCTCCGCCGCCTTCACGGTCGGGGAGACCCTGCCGCCCGCGGCCCGGCCGCTGCTGCACGACCTGGGGCTGTGGGCCGCCTTCGCCGCCGACGCGCACCTGAGCTGCCCAGGCACCTACGCGTCCTGGGGATCGGCGCAGTTGCACGGCCACAGCCACCTGCTCGACCCGCACGGCCACGGCTGGCACCTCGACCGCAACCGGTTCGACGCCTTCCTGCGCGAGGCCGCGGTGGCCGCGGGCGCCCTGATCCGGCGGGCCGTCGTGGTCGGCCACCGCAGCGAGGCCAAGGAGCAGCACCTGCTGGTGCGGGAGCGGGGCGGCGCCGTACAGGAGCTGTGCTCCGGCTGGGTCGTGGACGCGACCGGCCGCCGCGCCCTCATCGGCCGCCGCCGGGCCCTGCGCCGCCGGCAGGATCGGCTCGTGGCCGCGTTCACGCTGCTCGGCGCGCGCGGGGCGGGCGGCCACGCCGGGGACCTGGAGCTGCGTACCCTCGTCGAGGCGGTGCCCGAGGGCTGGTGGTACACCGCCAGGGTCCCCGCCGGGCGGGTGGTCGCCCATCTCACCGACGCCGACCTCGCCGCTGCCCGGCTACGCACCGCCGGCGGATTCCGGTACGCGGCGGCGCGCACCCGGCACGTACGGGACCGCCTGAGCGGCTACGACCCGGCCGACTCCCCCGCGCCGCACTGGACGGCCGCCCACGGACAGCGGCTGTCCCCGCCGGCCGGCCCCGGATGGGTCGCCGCCGGGGACGCCGCGATCGCCTTCGACCCCCTGTCCTCCCAGGGCATCCTCACGGCCCTGCACACCGGGGCCCGCGCCGGCCGGGCCGTCGACCGGTGCCTGGCCGGCGACACGGGCGCCCTCGCGTCCTACGCCGCCTTCCTGGACCGCGTCGCGGACGCCTACCACCACCATCACGCCCAGTCCTACGCCGAGGAGCGACGGTGGCCGGAGCACCCGTTCTGGCGCCGCCGGAACGGGTGGCCGCACTGACCCGGCGGGCGGCAGGAGACGATCTGGTGCCGGGGCGAGAGGGGTCGCCATCATGGAGCGATGACGACCGACTCGCGTGCTCGTGCCCTCGACCGTAGCGCCGATCGCTACGCCGCATACCGGCCCCCCTACCCCGACGCGCTCTTACTGACTTCAGCTCGTTGGGGTGAATCGTTGAGAAGTGTCTGATGGGCGTGGGTGGGTGGCTGTATCCGTGGTGTGTGAGATATGCGGATGGGAGCGGGCTGACTCCTACGGGACGCCGGCGCCGGGAGTCGGTACGGATGCAGGCGGCTGAACTGTTCGAGCAGGAGATCAAGCCGTCGGAGGCCGCACGGCGGCTGCGGGTGCGCGTGAAGTCGGCTTACCAGTGGCACCAGTTGTGGAGGGAGGGCGGTGCTCAGGCGTTGGCCTCCCGCGGTCCGAGCGGGTCGCGGTGCCGCCTGTCCGCGCGGTCCCTGGAGAAGCTGGCCGCATACCTGGAGCAGGGTCCGGCTGCGCATGGCTGGGTGGAGGATCAGGTGTGGTGCGGGAACTCGTGGCCGAGCGTGAGTGGCTGACAGTGTTCCTGTTGCCCGCCTACTCACCCGACCTGAACCCCGTCGAAGGCGTGTGGGCCCACGTCAAACGCAGCCTCACCAACCTCGCCGTCACGGCACTCGACCAGCTCGAAGTCCTTGTCCGCAACCGCCTCAAACGCCTTCAATACCGGCCCCACACCCTCGACGGCTTCATAGCCGGCACCGGCCTGACCCTCGAGACATCAGCCCCACCCTGACAAGCCGAAGTCAGGTAACCGCCAAGGACTTGTAGCAGGAGCCATTGTCGGTCAGCACGCGTTCGACGGTGATGCCGTGGTCGGCGAAGAAGGCGTGGGCACGCGCCAGAACGCGGCGGCGGTCTCCTTGCGTTCGTCGGTCAGGATCTCGCTGTAGGCCATGCGGGAGTGGTCGTCGACAGCGGAGTGGATGTAGCTGTAGCCGATGACGGCTGCAAGGTCCTGGTCCCCGGCTGGTGCCAGGTCTACGCACGAGCCCCAAGTGGCCGGAGCCTGCCGGGCCCCGGCCTCCTGGGCGTGGTGCGGCCTGTCAGCGCCAGTCGATGTCTCTCAGGTCCTCCAGCGGTGTGCGGGCTGCGAGTGATTCGGGCACGGTCAGGGTGTCGGCGTTGCGCAGGGCGGTGGGAAAGCGGAAGCGGCCGCGACTTTCGACCTCGCTGAGTGCGACCTGGAAGACGCGGAACTCATCGAGTTCGAGGGCTTCGAGCTGGTTCAGGTTCTGGGTGAGCAGGAAGGCCTTGGCCTTGAGCTGTCCCTGCTCGACGAAGGCGAGGACCTTCCAGAATTCGCGGGAGATCTGGCGGTCGCGGTAGAGGCGGTCGTCGTCCTGGAAGACCGGTCCGCCGAAGGCGCTCACCTTGAGGTCGTCGACCTCGACTTCGGCGAAGAGTGCGTCTTCGAGCTGCCCCCACAGGCCGCGCTTGCTGGACTGGTTGAAGTCCTCCATCTGGGGGGTGATGTTGGTGTAGTGGAAGGAGTCCTTGTTGGCCTTTTTGGCCTCCAGCGGTGCTCCCCACAGAAGGTCGGCGCGGCGGGCCAGGTGCCCGCGGTCGAGAGGATTGTCCTCATACAGCTCGTTGCCGATCTGGGCGTCGTCGGGCAGGCGCGGGTCCTTGACGAACTTGATTCCCTTGCGAGGCAGCTTTTTGAGGGAGGTGCCGTCGATGTTCCAGGCGACCCAGAACGCGAATCCCCTTACGCCGTTGAGCGCTAGGGAGAAGTGGGTGTAGGGAATGACGTCGGTGTCGTTGAGCTGGACGGCATCGTCCTTGACCGCGGCCGTAAGGCGCGGGGTGTCGATGCGGGTGCCGAGGAAGGCAGGATCGTATCCCTGGACGACTACGGCTTCTTCGCTGGAGGGCTGCTGCAGGCTGATATCGAGCTTTTCGAAGACCGAGCGGGGCAGGCAGGCGAGAGCATGCTCGTCAGGGCTGAATTTCCCCTCGCCGCCGAAGTGGAGCCCAGCCACCACTTTGCCCGGCCGGCCGTTGCCTGTTTTGAACATCCACAGGGCGCCGGAGTCGCCGCCCTGGCTGACCTCGCCGTTGGCGGGCGGGGTGGCCGGGTCGGGTTCGATCTCGAAGCAACCGATGTTCTGCAGCCCGACACCGTCGCCGTAGTCAAGCTGTGCGAGGGTTTCGATGCGCCGCACGACACCGTGGGTGACGCCGGTGGTACGGCCGCTCTTGACGACCTTATCGCCGAGTTCCGGCTCGCCCAGCTCTTCCGGCATCACGTCGAGCTCGAAGATGCTCTGGTCGGCGTCCCGGTCCTCGATGGTGGCGACCGCGCAGTCGCCGGCCATACCGAGGTGCGAGCGCTTCAGGATGCCGAGACGGTTCTGGGCGATCCGGTTGTCGTCGTGCGCGCCAGGCTGCACAACCACGTCACCCAGCTCGCCGTCCGGGCCGTGCAACACGTGCCAGTTGCTCAGCACGAAACGGGTGCCGTCGTTCTTGTCGAAGACGATTGCGCCGATCGTGCCGGCCGACACCTTCACGTGCCCGACGCTCACACCCGGGACGATGGGGTCCAGGCGCCGTTTGCGGCCCGGGGTCTCTGCCTCGGGCACTACAAGGAACTGAGGCTTGTAGCTGCGCTGCAGGACATCGGTCGGCACGTCGACCCCGTCGACCCTGATGGTGTCCGGAATCGGCGTGGTATCCAGCGCTTCCAGCTCGTGCCCGTCCGCTTTCACACCTACTGTGAACTGGAGCGTGAGCTCCTTGGTCTGCTTGCCTCCCCTCTTCCGGTAGCCGATACCGACGCTGGTCACATTCGGGTCGGTGAGGTAGTTCGGACCCTTGGCCCGGATGAACTGCCGGAGGGACTCGACGAGCTTGTCCTGTTCGCGTGCGGTCTTCGACGTCGCAGTCTTCTTCTTGACGACCATGGATGATCCCTTCACGAAGGTGTACGGGCACGTGCCGACCTGGGGTGGCGCCGCTGGGCCCTCCCGGGCCGGGTGGGCGTGCGAAACGCTCGCAAGGTCCTTCGGACCACGGGGAGCGGGGGTGCCCGGCCACTGCGGCAAAAAGCCACAGTCACCCCATAAGCACCCAATGGATCAGAAGATGACTTTCCGTACATCACGGAGTGTAAGGCAGTGACAGACCGTAAACACTGCTGTCCCCGGCCGCGCCTGCCCCACGACTCCGGCCAGACCGTGCGAGAAAAGGGTGCGGGCACGGATGGACCACGGCGTGTCGACAGGCTCCGAACAGCACACCGCCGAACCTCCGCCTCAAAGGGAGCCACAGCGCCGGAACACCAGGACGAACCGATCGAGATCCAAACAGAGCACTACGGCGACATCAACCGGCTTCAGCTGGCCATCGTTCCCGAGGCGTAGCAGCCAAGCACTCGCGCCAACCGCATGATCGACCGGACAAGTCCTACTCGCCGACGTGTCGGTGACGGGGCGAGAGCGTGACGGGTGGAGTCCGCTGCAGTTGGTGCCCGCCTGGCGGACATCCGGCAGCGGATCACCCTCGCCGTGTGCGTCGGGAGCCGACGCCTCGTCCTGGAGGTCGGATGCCGCCCGACCCATGACCGCCGTCCCGGCCCGACCGAACGGGCCGGGACATTGCCCGTATATGCGTCAGAGAATGCGCCAGGCGACGGCGTAAGGCTGAGCGAACCGGGTGATCCGGTGAGCGCTGACGACGACCTCGGCCTCCCCGGCGGGGATGTCTCGCCAGTGGACCTGCTCGACGTTGTTGACGCGGTCGAAACCGGGACCCGTGCCCATGTTGCCGTGGCGTTCCTGACCGCCCGCGCGGACGACCAGGTCGAGGTCGTTCTGCAGGGCTGCCCCGGCGGGGTCCGTCCAGACGAGGGTCACCTTCAGAGTGCGGGCCACTCCCTCGGGAACGGTGATGAGGAAGGCGCGCTCCTCCCCCTGGTCCAGTTCCTTGGCGTCGGTGAAGCCCGCCCGGCCGGCGTCGGTCGGCAGGACGACGGCACGTTGGAGGTTGACGAGGCCGAAGCCGGAGTTGTTGTTCGGCGAGGGGCCCGCCTCGCTGGGGACGTACTGGCCGGGCAGTTCGTCGGCGCCGTTGATCAGCATGGCCTTGATGAGCGCGGCGCTGGGCTTCGGGGTGCCGTTCTTCACGAGCGTCTCGCGCAGCACCGCCACACAGCCGGCCACCAGCGGGGTGGCCATGCTGGTACCGCTTACGAACATGAACGCGGGGTCCGTGGAGACACCGAAGTTCTGGAGGTCCGGTGCCAGCCGCGAGCGGGTGGACAGGATCGCCGTACCGGGGGCGACGACATCGGGCTTGAAGCGTCCCTCCTGGGACGGGCCGCGGCTGCTGAAGGCCGCCATCCCGGCGGGGTTGTCCGCCATCCTGTCATCGCGGATCGGCGGGACTGGCCACCGGACCGTTCCGCCCTTCAACTGACCGTACGTCTTGGAGATCCCGGGCCGGTTGCCCTCGCTGGCTCCCACGGTGATGACGTTCTTGGCCGCGGTCTCGCCGCTGACGGCCCTCAGGTTGATGCGTCCGTCCCCGTCCCGGTCCGCGCCGTCGTTGCCCGCGGCGAAGAGGATGACGAAGTCCTGGTTGTCCCAGACCATCTGATCGGCCTCTTTCGCGGCCGGGTTGTAGGGCAGCCCCGGGTCGACCGGGCCCCACGAATTGGTGTGGATCCGCGCCCCGTCGTCCAGGAAGGGCGGTTCGAACAGGTCGCGAAGGTGGCGCGGGATGCCGGTGAGAAAGCCGTCCTCGTCCATCACGGACTGCAGGACCAGTCTCGCCTCGGGAGCCGTGCCGGTGACGGGCTCGCCCATCGACGCCGACGTCCCGTCGCCGAGGACCGAGCCCGCCACATGGGTGCCGTGCCCGTCGGGGTCGTCCGTCCGCGGGGGGCTGGTACGGCCCAGGGCGACCAGCCGCTTGACCCGGCCGGTGAAGGCGGGGTGCACATTGGTGGTCGAGCCCTTGTCGAAGCCGGTGTCGGCGACGCACACGATCTGGCCCTCGCCCCGGAACTTCGTGCCGTTCAGGGACACGTGGGCGTTCATCACGGTGCCCGCGAGGGTGTTGTACAGGACCCGCTCGGGGACCTCCTCGATCTCCTTCACCTCGTCGAGCGAGGCCAGGGTGGGCAGGTCCCCCTCACGGATCGTGATGCGGACCTTGTCGTGGTCGGGCTGTACGTCGCCGGGGCTGACTCCGGCCGCCGCCGCGATCCGGTCCCGCAGTCCGTCCGCGCTCATGTCGACGTCCTCGTGCAGGACAATCTCGACGGTGCGGGGTCGGGGACCCGCACCGTCCAGGGGCTCGGCCAGTTCGGCGACGCCCGTGCGCAGCCGGGTCGACCGGAGCGACTGGCCGATCTTGAAGCCGTTTAGGTACACGTCCGCCCAGGCCACGAAGGGCAGTGCGCGTACGGCGTCCAGATCGCTCGGCCGGTAGCCGCACAGATAGGAGTCGTCCGGAACGTATTCGTGGACCACTACCCCGAGCGCCGAGAGTTGTTCCTTCTCCTCGGCTGTGGGTGGGTGTGTGGTCTGCACGAGCAGATAGTTGGACGCGGAGGCGTCCTCGGACACCAGCGATGCGGTGGCCATCTCCTCGGACTGGACCAGTGGGTCCACCGTCACGCCGTTGATGGTGATACGGGCCATGCCGAACTCCCGGAGGGTGTGGTGATGCTGAAGGGCGCGCACCGGGCAGCCGCGGCGCGCTCCGGCACTGCCCGTGCCGACGCCCACATGGCTGAAGCCCGTCTGGACCGGTGGCACGCCAGGCTGCGTGGTTTCTTCCGTTCGGCCAACACGCTAGGCGGGCGAGTGTCCACCTGCACGCCGAGCCCGGCCGGAGGCCCCCATCTGGGCTCGGTATTGCTCAGGGAGGGCAGCCATCGGGACAAGCCTCCGAGGTCTGTTGGCCCCGGAGGCTTCGTCGTCCCTGCCTCAGCCCTGCCCGCGCGGCACGAGGCTCAGGTGATCCGGTGGGCTGACCTGCGCGCTCGCGGTGAGTCCCGGCTCAGATGGGGCTAGGCCGCGTACGGCTCGTCGGTTGTCGCAGGGTTGGGCACAGCGGGCTCGGAAGTACTGGGGTGCAAGCCGCTGACCTGGTTTTTTACAGAGGGACTGAAACTTACGGAGGGACTGAATGCGCTGCCCCTCCGGGTCCCTGAGCCGACTCACGGGTGCGGTAGCCAAACGCGGCGGGCGAGGCCGTCGGCTCCCACGGGAGGCAACGTGGGGCGCGGACATCATGGAAGGGCCTGCTAGGGCCTGTCCGATGGGTCGGGTGACCGACGAGAGGATGTCTGCCGCGTAGGGCTGCCTCGGCGGTGGGAAGGTATGCGATGTCCCGACCGCCGGTCGGGGTACGACGCCCACGTTCACGGGAGGCAGCACATGGCAGGGTTCCTCGACCGCGCGAAGGAGCAGGCGCAGAGCGCGCTGAACCAGGGAAAGGCGAAGGTCGACGACGTGCAGCAACAGCGGGCCGGCAATGACCTCCTCAAGAAGCTGGGAGCGGCCTACTACGCCGAGCGCCGCGGCAGCGGCTCCCCACAGGCCACCCAGGACGCCCTCAACGCGCTTGAGGCACACATCAATACCCACGGAGACGGCTTCCTGCGCGGCTAAGTCGGCAGGGCTCGGAGCGGTCCGGTCCTCGCGTAGGACCGGGCTGGTCCGTGTCATCTCATGTCATTTAGTGATCGTGACACAGGAGGCGCCAGCGCTGAGGTCGCCCCGCTCCTCGCTGAACGGAACGATCTGCCGGTGGGCACGTGACCTGACCCCTCGGACAGGCCCTAGGCCGTTTCGTTTGGATCATCTGATCGTTGGTCTGGGTGTGCCGTTGACTGATGCGCAGTGGGCGCGGATTGAGCCGTTGTTGCCAGACCGGACGCCGAGGCGTGGTGGCCGGTGGCGTGACCACCGTGAGGTGATCGATGCGATCGCCTGGAAATTCCAGACCGGGTCGCAGTGGGTTCACCTGCCGGAGAAGTACGGCAACTGGAGAGGCGTTTACAACCGCTTGCGGATGTGGGCCGTCGACAGCACGTGGGAGCGTGTCTTCACCGCGCTGATGGCACAGGCCGACGCCGATGAGGATCTGAACTGGGCGGTCTCGGTGGACTCCACAATCGTGCGCGCCCATCAGCACGCGGCCGGAACCCGCAAAAGGGGGCCCCGGCCGGCGAGCCGGACGACCATGCCATCGGCCGGTCCCGCGGCGGTCTGAGTACGAAGATCCACCTCGCAGCCGACGCCCGTTGCCGGCCTCTGGCCTTCGTTCTGACCGCCGGACAGGCCGGTGACGCGCCCGCCTTCGGGGAGGTGATGACCCGACTGCGGGTTCCCCGCCAGCGCGGGCGGCCCCGCACCCGACCCGATGTGGTCCTGGCCGACAAGGCCTATTCCTCACGCACCATCCGCGAGCACCTGCGCAAGCGCGGTATCCGCGCGGTCATCCCCGTCCCGGCCAACCAGCGGGCCCACCGCCTACGGCGAGGCAACCGAGGCGGCAGACCACCCGCCTTCGACCGCGAGGCATACAAACAGCGCAACACCGTCGAGCGGTGTATCAACCGCTTGAAGCAATGGCGCGGCATCGCCACCCGCTACGAGAAGACCGCGACCAGCTACCTCGCCGGACTCCACATCGCAGGCATCCTCATCTGGTCCGCCCGATGATCCGAAAGGAATGGTCTAACTCCCGGCCGTGGCGGCCGTGACCACGGTGACCGCGACCATCGCCGCCTGCATGTCGCGGATTGCAGCACGGACGCTCTCGGCCGCCCATTGCCCAGCGGCCACCTCCGCCATCCGCACGGCGACCTGCTTGCGCGGGCTGTCGGGAAAGGCCAGGCGGTGCAGCTTGGCAGAGTGGATCAGCGCGATCAGGCCCGCCGTCCGTGTGTCCGGCTCGGCGCCGCCCAGTACGACGGCGCGGAGCCGTTCCCGCAACTCAACCTCAATGGCGCCATCGGCCTCGGGATAGCGGCGTATCGGGAACACGCCGAGTGCCTTGTGCTGCTCCTCCACGACCACTCCGCGCTTGCACAAGCTCTCCAGAGCCGCACCGACGGCCTTGGCTTGGTCCTTCGTCAGCCACTCCGTCACCCGTCGCTTCTTGCGACCGCGCAGCCACGTCTCGATCAGTGCCGTCCGGCTGTCGAGCAACTGGTCCCCGGTCGGCGTCGTGTCTGTCAGTTCGAGGTGCTTGCCTGCAACCGACACTCGCCCGGCCAGGACCAGTTCGAGCAGGATCCCTCCCGACACCGCCCACCCAGCGGCTTGCCGCTGCTTCGCCGACCCGGACTCATCGTCCAGAGACAGCAGCATGATCTCCTCGGCCAGTGTGATCGCCATACCCACTACCCCCGTATACGCCCCGTGACCGCTTTCTCATGATCAGACGCCCGGAGCCGCTAAGAGGTTCCCCCGTTAATTCCGGCCCTAGCCCGCCCCTCTCACCTCAGGCCTGGTCCACTGACTGATCCGAAAGAAACGGCCTAGTCATCTTTGGCACAGGAGCAACCTCTCACCCACACCGGCGGCGCATTGTCCGCGTACTGTTCCCGGTCCCGCGGTTGAAGCGGGGTGTTGTTCGGGGGAATGAGCGCCCTGGCGGGCGGCTCGGTCGGGGCCTGGACCACCTTGTGCTTGGGCGGCTGAGGCTGTCGAACAGCCGGGACCGACTGTTGTAGGTAGTCGGGGATCTCACCGGCCAGGATGCGAGCGGCACGGGCCCTCGCGGCTGCTTTGGCCGCCGCCTTCCGTACCCGCTTGGCCTCGCGAGATTCCTTCGGCATGGAAGCAGCGCATGCCGGTTCGCAGCACTGCGAACCGGGTCTCGTGGGATTGCGTCGGCACCCTGATCCCGGGGGAGCGGCATGCCGCGAAGACCGCTGCGGCGGATATGCATCGCTGCGTGTGCTGGCTTGGCCATGCCCTGTGCCGTATCCCCGGCTGCGCAGCTGCGCCACACCGACCGGCGACGCCTCCGAGGATCTTCTTCACTGCGTCCGGACCGAGTAGGAACGGAGGGCGCCTACCGGTATGGGCTCCAGCGGCCGAAGCGGGCCATCAGCTTCCGTGCGGCGTCTTCGTTCAACCCCAAGGCGGTAGCGGCCTGTTCGGGGGTCGCGCCCTTCCGGGCGTCGTGGGCCGACCAGTACCCGACTTCCACGGCGGCCACCTCCAGGCGGCGGGCCGCCCGCAAGGCCGCCAACGGCGAGTCCTTCGCCAACTTCTCAATTTCTTCTTGTAGCTGGGTCAGCAGAGAGGTGACCGTCTCCGGTAGGGGGATGGCCGACTGCTCCACCTCGGCAGTGTGCTCGTCCCAGTCCAGGGTGCAAGTGCCAGCCATGTCTCCGGCCGCCTCGGTCAGCTTCCGGTCGCCGATCTCGTCCCAGTCCAGCTGGCGCTCGGGGCCGGTCCAGCCGCAGGAACACACGGCGCGCAGTGCGGCCGCCCGGGGTCCGTACGCGTCACGGCCGTCGTAGACGCTCCACTGTGACACCGATTGTCCGCCCGGACCGGAGTTCATCCCGAAGAAGACCGGAGGCGGGACGGTGCCGTCGTCCAGGAGCACGCCGACCGCTCCCTCGTGAGAGGGGCCGAACTCTTCCGTCGTCCACGTCTCCCGCTCACCCGTACCCATAGCCGCCCCTTTGTTCGTTCCGCCCGTTCCCCAGCGCGGCCTCGGAACGGAGACGCGCTGCGCTGGGGCCGACGATGCCGCAGCGGGGGCAGGCCGCACTACCGGAATCGCCAAAGAGGCGAAAAAGCGGGCGGCCATGGAATACACCCCGATGCCCGAGCCGATGCACCGCGCGGTCAACCAGCTCGTGTCAGCCTCCAGGGCCGGTTGGTCCCGGAGGCTTCGTCGTTCCCCCCGTCAGCCTTGTCCGCGCGGTACGAGGCTCAGGTGCGCCGGTGGGCTGGGCCGCGCTTCGGGTTGCGGGGCGCGCGCCCAGCCGTGGGCGTGCATGGTCTCGGTCTCCCAGTCCTCGAACAGCTTCAGCAACGCCTTCGGATCGCGGTCCGGATCTCCGTACCGGTCCGCGACGCCGAACTGGCGGAACAGATCACCAACGTCCATACGAGATCGCGGGGAACCTACGGTGCTCCACGCATCCATGCCGTGCTCAAGCGGGCAGGCGCCGGGTGCGGGCGGCGCCGTGTCGCGCGGCTGATGCGGGCCGCCGGCCTGCAGGGCCGGCATCGCAGACGGCGGCACCTGACGACGGTCCCCGATCCACGGGCTGCCCTGCGGCCCGATCTCATCGTCCGGGACTTCCAGCCCGACGCCAGTTCGCTGGATTCCCGCTGGTGCGGCGACATCACTTACGTCGCAACGGACGAGGGCTGGCTGTATCTGGCCACCGTCATCGACATCGCCTCCCGTCGCGTGGTCGGCTGGGCGACGGCCGACCATCTGCGAACCGATCTGGTCGCCGATGCCCTCGAGGCCGCCTGCAGGCAACGTCGCCCCACCGGTCCGGTGATCTTCCACTCGGATCGCGGCTGCCAGTACACCAGCCACCAATTCGCCACTCTGGCCGATCAGTTGGGAGTCCGGCTGTCGGTCGGCCGCACCGGACAGTGCTGGGACAACGCGCTCGCCGAGTCGTTCTTCGCCACCATCAAACGGGAGTTGCTCGACACGAGCTCCTGGCCCAGCCGGGCCGCCGCCCGTACCGCGATCTTCGATTTCATCGAGGGCTGGTACAACTTGCACCGTCTGCACAGCAGCCTCGGCTACCGCAGTCCCGCAGATTACGAGACCGCACTCGCAGCCTGACCAACACACCGATGGTGTCCGTCAAAGCGGAACAAGCTCAAAGTGGGTCAACCGGTGGCGACGCTACGGCGAGCTCGGGCTACTTGATCGGGCCTCGACTCCGAAGCATCAGCCACGCGCGACCAGCGGAGATGTGGTCGCACAAATCGAGCAGATGCGTCGCACCAACAAGTGGTCGGCTGCTCGGATCGCGTTCGAACTTCAGGCCGAGGGGACTTCGATCAGCCGACGCACAGTGACACGGCAGCTCGCGTCACTCGGTCTCAGCCAAAGACGGTTCATCGACCCCAACGGCGACTCCAACCACGAACCGCAGAAAATCCTCGCCCGCTGGCCCGGTCACATGGTCCACGTCGACGTGAAAAAAGTCGGCCGAGTCCCCGACGGCGGCGGCTGGCGGATCCACGGCAAGGACAGCGGACAGGCGCGCCAGGTCGCTCGACGGAAGAAAAAGGCCGAGCGAGGCGGCTACGTCTACCTCCACTCGGCCATCGACGGCTACTCCCGAATCGCCTACACCGAAGCGCTTTCCGATGAGAAGGCCGTAACGGCGATGGCATTCATGTGCCGTGCGCGCGCGTGGTTCGCGGCCCATGGCATCACCCACATCGACCGGATCGTCACCGACAACGGCGCCTGCTACCGCGGGAAGGCATTCACTCAGGCGCTACTCGGGACGCGGCACCAGCAGATCACGCCGTACACCCCCCGGCATAAACCTTTGTCATCACACTGCACCTCATCGGGTCGTTGCGGAGTGTTCGGGGTCCAGGACGCTGCTGCGGGGTCTGCCGATGATGGGCCGGACCAGGTCGGGGCCGGGCAGGGGGTAGACGTACTCGCCCTTGTCGTTGGCCAGGATGCCGGTGATGATTCCGTCCCGGCGCCAGTGCTTGACGGTCTGGAAGTGGACGCCGAGGTGGCGGGCGAGTTCGGAGACGGTCAGCAGGCCCGCGTCGAGCAGGCGTTGGCGGTGGCTGCGTAGCTGGTAGGCATTGCGCAGGTGGATGATCATGCCGCGGGTGAATGGTCGGCCCATGCCGCTGGGCAGGCCGCGTTCGTTGAGGATGTCGGCGCTCTGGGCGTCGGTGTGATCGTCGAGGAGTTCGTCGAGGGCTGCGACGACAGCGGGGTCGGTCTGGCGGAGTTCCCAGGCGGTTTGCGGGCGGGGCAGGGTGAGCTGGTGGCTCTGGCCGCCGCGCAGGACGACGCCGACGGTGATGTGGTCGGTCTTGGTGAGGGTGACATCGGTGACCAGGAGCCGGATCATGCGTTTGCGTTCCCGCATCGGGGTGACCGGGTCGTTCCAGAGCCGGGGGAAGTCGGCGGCCAGCGCGGTGATCTTTGCGCGGGTCTCGGGCGAGAGCGGGCCGGTGGCGGTGTTTTTCGCGCGCTCGTACTCCTCGGTGGCCTCGGCGAGTTCGCGCAGCGCGTCGTTCCAGTCGGCCTCCAGGGTGTCGGCGACCAGCCTGTTGGAGGGATCGACGGCCAGATAGCGGCGCCGGGCGAGGTCGGCGCGGTAACGGGCGCGTTCGACGCAGGCGGCGCGGAGCCGGTCGGCTTCCTCGGCGCGGGCGGCCAGCTCGTCACTCACCCGCAGGGCGACCTCCAGTGTGAGCGGGGTGAGGGTGGCCAGCAGCAGCTCGCTGACGGCGGCGTCGATCTGGTCGCCGATCATGGTCTGGCAGATCGGGACCGCGTTGCGGATCCCGTCGAACTGGCAGAGGTAGATCGGTTTGCCGGTGCCTTTGTAGTGCTGGTAGCGCACGGTCATCCTGCGGCCGCACTTGCCGCAGGAGACCACGCCCTGCAGCAGCGCGGCGCCCTCGCGGGGCGGGGAGGCTTTGCGGTCGGTGCCGTGGGCGGCGGCGAGTTCCGCGAGCCGGGTCTGGTTGGCCTCGAACTCCGGCCAGGTCAGATAGCCCGGATGGGCGTCGGTAATCAGCACCGTCCACTCCTCGCGCGGCAGGACGTGGCTGGTGGTCTTGCCGCCCGGACCGCGGCGTTCATGTCGGCGTCCGTAGAAGAACGCGCCGGCATAGCGTGGGTTGTGCAGGATCTGCAGGACCCGATGATGTTGCAGGATGCCCCAGGTCAGCTCGCCCTTGTTGGGGCCGGTGCGGATCCGGCGGGGGAACTTCAGGCCCGCGTCGGCGAACGCCTTGACGACGGCGTAGGCGGAGCCGGTCGCGGCGAACGTGGCCAGCAGATGCCGGATGGCCTGCTGGACCGAGGCGTCCGGGTCCAGAACCACCCGCTCGGCGTGGTCATAGACGAGGCCGACGGGCAGCGGCTGGACCAGCTCTCCGCGTCTCGCCTTGGACAGCACCCCGCCCCGAAGACGGGCCTTGAGCAGGTGCAACTCCGCTTCCGACATGGTCCCTTTGAGACCCAGGAGAAGCCTGTCGTTGAAGTTCCCGGGGTCATAGAGACCGTCCTCGTCCAGGATCAGGGTGCCGGCCAGCGCGCAGATTTCAAGGAGCCTGTGCCAGTCGGTGTTGTTGCGGGCGAGGCGGGAGACTTCCAGGCCCAGCACGATCCCGGCCTGTCCCATGCCGACCTCGGCGACCAGTCGCTGGAAGCCGTCCCGGCCCTCGGCGGAGGCGCCGGACTGGCCTTGGTCGGTGTCGATGACGATGATCTGGGAGTGGTCCCAGCCCAGCGCGATGGCGCGGCCGCGCAGGGCGTACTGCCGCTGGGTGGACTCAGTGTTGTTGATCACCTGTTTGAGGGTGGACTGCCGGATATAGAGGTATGCGTCACGCTGCAGATGTTCGCGGGTCACCTTGCCCGCTGCTGCCATCGCGTCCATGGATGACATCAACTCCCTCTATTTCTTGGGTGGTTCGCTCCGCCAGTTCTTCGGGCGGGTGGAGATGGGCCAGGGCCATCGCGGCCAGGACCCGTACGAGTTCGTCGCTGTCACCCGAGCGGCCGAGTGGCGGCTGCCGCCCAGGGGCGGGCCGGGCCGACGGTCCGGGCAGAGACCGCCAGGCCGCCGCCCAGGCGGCCATGCCCTTGGCCGCGAGCACACCCCGGCCCAGCCGCCAGCCCTCGCCCGTGCCGTCGACGACCGCCGTCCGTAGTTCCTCATAGCGGGCCACCACTGCATCCGGCTCTGGGGATCTCGCTCCAGCAGGGCTGTCAGCTGCGGCTTTTGGGTGACTCCTGGGTGCGTGAGATCTCGCGACGGGCCAGCGCCCGCTCGATGGAGCGCGGATGGACGCTGAGGCCGTACTCGACGGCGACGGCGTCGGCCAGGTCCCTGGAGCGCAGGGACGGCTCGGCGACCAGCCGTGTCTCGATGTACTCCATGACCGCATCGGTGAGCTTGCGCGGCCCTTTCGGGCCCGGTTTGCCCGGCACCAGGGCGGCCGGACCGCCCGCGTCGAGCGCGGCCGCAGCGTCGTAGTAGACCTGCCGAGAGAACCCGAACTCCCGCACCGCCCGGGCCGCGGGAACTTTGTCCACCCGCACCCGCCGCACCATCTCGTACTTCACCTGCACCAGATCCCGCGGATCGCAGAACGGCGATGCGGTGAACACCGCGTCGACCACGGCCTCCGGCCGGGGGTTCAGCGTCCGCGTCGCCCGCAGGGCGGCTTCCTTCGGGTCGCTCGTCGCGTTGCCGGCCATGCCGCCTCCCTCGCCCACTGGATGCCTCAAGAATTGCGTCATGGCCGGTCACAGCCAAGAGCGCGCAGAGGCACCGGACCAGGGATCTGTGCAGGCCAGTCGGCATGGCGTGCGCTGTCTCGATCACCGTGCGCCGGACACGCCCCCACCGCTGCGGCGTGAATCCCAAGGCGGTCACGGCGCCATCTCCTGGGCACCGCCGCCGCGACCGTCCAGGTAGTCGATCAGGCCGGCCAGTGCCAGCAGATCCTCGACGCGGAACGGGCTGCGGCCCGCCGCGAGAACCACGAAAGGGTCCTCGCCGCCCGCATCGGTCCACGCCGTCGGTGCGGACAGCACCTCTCCCGCCTCGTCGCGGAAGTACACGCGGTCCTCGCCCCAGTTCTTGCGCCGGACGACGAACTCGTACGACCGGCCATGCCACGGATGGAACGGGTGCGTGACCGTCACAAGTCGCTCCGCACCATGCGGATCAGGGGCATTTGACAGTTCGGGCCAACGGCACGGTGGAGAGATACAACCGGATCCTGGCGGAGGAGTTCCTCTACCCCCGCGAATGGACCTCAGAAGATGAACGCGCAGCAGCACTCGGAATCTGGAACATCCACTACAACTACCACCGGCCCCATGGAACCGCCGGCGGCCAACCACCCTGCGCCTGCCGAAAACCTCGTCCGCGCAGGTCAAGCAACATGCTGGTACTCGTGCAGGATGCCGCCGAGGCGGTCGTGTCGGCGTATGTCGAGGTGGGCGATCTGCCCGGGATCGGTGATGGGCCCGGGGAGCGGTCGTAGTGGGCGGGTGTTCGCGATGCCCTGATGAGACCTATGGGAGTTGTAGAACTGTTCGAACTCGCGCAAGGCGTGAAGCAGATGCCGCTGATTCCAGATCAACGTGCGGTCCAGCAGCTCGCGCCGGCAGGTCTGCACCCATCTCTCCATAATCGAGTTCATTCTCGGCATCCGGACGCCACTGAACACAATCTCGATCCCCGCATCCTTGAGGATCGCGTCGAACAGGGCAGGGAACTTCCCGTCCCGGTCCCGGATCAGGAACCGCGCCCGGCAGCCCGCGTCCTCGAGGTCCATGACGAGATTCTTCGCGGCTTGCGCCACCCACGAGGCGGTCGGGTGGGCCGTGGCGCCCAGAATCCGGATCCGCCGACTGCCGTGCTCGATCACTGCAAGCACGTACATCCGTGCCCCGGACAAGGTGACCGTCTCCAAAAAGTCGCACGCCAGCAGGGCGTCGGCCTGCGAGCGCAGGAAGTCCGCCCAGGTACTGGAGTTCCGCTGGGGTGACGGATCGATCTCGGCCTCCCGCAGGATCTCCCATGCCGTGGAGGGGGCCACCTTCACGCCCAGCACGAGCAGCTCGCCGTGCACCCGTCGGTAGCCCCAGCAGGGATTCTCCTGCGCCAGGCGCAGCACCAGAACGCGGATGGAGCGCACGGTGCGGGGCCGACCCGGGCGCTTCGGCCGGGAGGCGGCCGCGTGGCGGCGGGCGAGAAGTGCCCGGTGCCAGCGCAGCACCGTGTCCGGGCGCACCAGCAGCCGCAGCCTGCACAGCACGTCCCGCGGCAGCCGGTGCAGCAGCGCTGCCAGGAACGCCCGGTCGCTCGGGGTGAACCGCACCTTCTCCTTGCCGAGTTGGCGCTCCAGCACCGTGATCTGATGACGCAACGCGAGGATCTCGACGACCTTGTCCCGATCGCTCATCGGCAACAGGCGCAGCAGGGTGAACGCGTTCGCCACACCCAGGTAGGCCAGTCGCAGCAGCATGGTGGATCATCATGCCGCGTTGATCGACGGCCGCGCGACGGCGCAGACTCGACCGACCACGCTCGACATCCCATACACCCCGCACACCAGCTCCGACCAGGGCGGATGAGGTTATCGGCAAGCGCAAGGCCTGCACGGCCACAAATACGCCCTCGACGCAATCGTCGCAGCCACCGCCCTCACCTCTCCCGCCCCCGTGACCGTCCTGACGTCGGCCCCTGAGGATCTCCTCATTCTGTGCGGCCCCGGCATCCGCGTGATCAAAATCTGACCCACGCCGCACCCCCGTGCACAGGAGACTCGCGACAGCGCCAACCGCTGCCTGTCACGTCCGGGGCCCGGCTTTGTCGGCACGCCGCCGGTACCAAGCGCATCAGCCGAGGTCCGAGAGGAGTTCGGGCAGCAGTCGTTCCTCCATGACCGCCTGGCCCGACTCGCTCAGGGCGGAAGCGAGGGCGGGGTCCCAGGGGCTGGCGGCGGGCGGTCCGGTCAGCGGAGTGGACTCGCCTCCCGCCAGGGCGCTGCGGTAGTCGGCGGTGGTCATGCGCCAGGGCCGGGCGCCGTGGCGCTCCACGGCGGCGGCGGTGATACGCAGGCCGGTCCAGTCGAAGTCGGCGCGCCAGTGCAGGCGGGCCCCGGACCGGGCGGCGGCGGCGAGCAGCTTGTGGCAGGCGGCCGACGGGATGCCTTCGGTGCAGACCAGGGGAGCGGCGCGGTCTTCGAGTTCGGCGGCGGCCGCACGCAACACGGCCGGGTTCTCGCAGACGTGGATCTCGCGGGCGGCGGGGACGACGTCCGCGGCCGTCAGCTGGTGGAGGGTAAGGCGGAAGGGGATGCCGAAGCCGGAGGCGTCGCGGAGCCAGTCGCACACCACGTCGTCGCCCCGGGCACCGATGTTGAGGACGAGTACCTGGCTGGCGAGGTCGTCGGCGACGGCTCCGGCGCTCTCCCACAGGGCGCGGCGCCCCTCCCGGTCACGGGGGACGGCCCGGGCCGGCTGCCCGTCGCCCGCGGCGGTGCGCTGGGCGAGCGCGCGCAGGACGAGCTGTTCGAGCGGGCCGCCCGGCAGCAGCGCCTTGGTGTCGCCCGTGGCCCACTCGGCGAGGACCGGCAGGGGCAGGGGGCTTCGGCCCCCGTCGCCCCGTACCTCGGGAAGTGTCTCCAGGACCCGGACTGCGGCCTGGAGCAGGGCCGCGTCGCCGCGCCGCAGGAGGCGAGTGAGGGTGCCGTCGGCGGCGATCCGCTCCAGCCAGGCCGGGTACCAGTCCTGGCCGGCGAGAGGCGAGGCCTCGGCGGCCGCGAGGGCCCGGGCACTGGCGGACGCCTCGTCGGCGCGCTCGGCGGGGCGGTCGCGCAGCGGCCCGTGCAGGCGGCCCAGGGTCTGGAGCAGGCCGGTTCCGTAGCGGGTGTGCAGGTAGGCGTCGAGGTCGGCCAAGGGGACGGTGAGGCGTTTGGCAGTCTCGGGGCGGTAGCGGCCGGTGATGCCGATGACGGTGCGGCGTTCGGCCTCGGTGGGGGAAGTGAGGCCGATGTCGCCGTCGAGGGCCCCGCCGGTGCGCTCCAGGCAGCGGCGGGCGGCGGCGAGCAGGCGCCGCCAGCCTTCTTCGTGGAGTTCGGCGTACGACGACGGGGCCGGCTGGTCAGTCGACAAGCTGGGCCTCCTGGACCTGACGGTCCTGCCTGCGTACGGAGCGGCTGCCCGGTGAGCCGAGCATGCCGCTCAGGGTGCCGGTGTCGTCGGCGTGCAGGCGTTCGCCGTCCCACAGGAGCAAGAGCGCGGAGACGGTGTGGTCGACGGCGGAGTGCGCGAGGTCGTAGTGGGCGGCGGCACGCACCGCGCTGTGCACGGCCCACAGGTCGTACCCGGTCATGAACAGGTCGAGTTCGAACTGGGCGGCCAGTGACATGAGTTCTCCGCGCCCGGTGTCGTCGACGCCGGCGAACGCCTCGTCGAGGGCGAGCAGACGCGGGGCGTCGGGGTGCGCGGAGTTGAGCATGGCGTGGGCGGCGGCGAACAGCGGCAGGTGCAGGGAGACGGACTGCTCGCCGCCGGAAAGGCGGCTGTGCCGGGCGCGGGTGAGGCGTTCCTCGGCGCCGCCTGGGCGTACCAGCTGGAAGGCGAACTGGCGCCAGCGCCGGTAGTCCAGGACCTCGGCGAGCAGCTGCCGGTAGGGGGTCTCGCGCTGCCGGGCGCGGGCGTTCTTGATCTGCGCGGCGAAGTGGGTGCGCATGCGGGCGAGCTTCTCGGGGCCGAGGCGGGCGGCGTCGGCGTCCAGGAGGGCGCAGACGGCGCGCTGTTCGTCGTCGAGGCCGTCGGCGAGCAGCCAGCTGACGCCGACCGTGGTGCCCGAGGACATGCGGCGCTCGCGCATGTCGGTGTTCATGCGGCGGATCAGGTCGCGGGCGTCGACGGTGCGGTCGTGGATCTGCTGGGCGAGGCGAGTGAGCAGGGCGTCCTCGAGGATGCGCTGCTCGGAGTCGGAGAGGAGTTCGGCCTGGTCGCGGCGGTGGGAGGCGATCTTCTCTGCGAAGGAGGCGATGGGCAGCGGGCCCTGTTCGTCAGCGACAGTGACGGTGATGACGCCGCTGGAGCTGTCCCAGGCGGGCTGGTAGTCCTGCCCGGCGGCGGCGAGATGGGCGTGCAGGTCCTCCAGGGCCGTGGTGAGGCGGGTGACGGACTGCTTGACGCTGGACTCGGTGGGCGCGAGTTCACGGGTGGCGGTCAGGATCGCCTCGTGGACGGTGACGGCGGCGGGCGGCAGGCTCTCGCCCGTCCAGTCGGCCTCCTGGGCGGGCCAGGCCAGGCCGGGCGGGCAGCGCAGCAGGTCGAGGAGTTCGCGGGCCGCGTACGGGGCGAGGCCGCGGGCGGTGTCCTTCTCCTCGGCGACGGCGACCTGCAGCGCTTCGGCGGCGGCGGTGCGGCGAGCCTCGGCGGCGGCCAGGCGGCCGATCGCCTCATCCTTGGCGCTGCGGGCGGCGTCCGTCTCCCGCGCGGCGGTCTCCAGGCTGTTCTCGGTCTCCTCGACGCGGGCCATGACCTGCTGCGCCTCGGCGCCGACGGCCTCGCGCAGCGCCTGGAGCCCGGCGGCCTCCTCCGCGTGGCGGCGGCGGGCGGCGCGTTCGACCCCGGCGGCGGCCTCCTCGTCCTCGGCGGCGGCCGTGAGCCGGTCCGCGGCGGCGGTGGCGGTCTCGGTCTGCCTGGTGTGCTCTCGACGCCGGGTGGCCAGTTCGCCAGCCTCCCGTTCGAAGGCACGAGTGGCGGACTCGGTGTCGTCTGCGTCCTGGGCGGTGACGCCATGCTCGGACTCGGCGCGGTGCAGGGCGCGTGCGGCGACCGCGCAGGCGGCCTGCGTCTCGTCGTAGACGGACTGGGCGGCATCGGCGGCTGTGCGGGTGGCGCACAGGGCGGCGACGGCGCGGTCCAGGGCGCGCAGGTGCGGGGCGAGGGCAGCGGTGCGGGGCAGGGCGGCGCGGGCGGTGTCGTACTCCTGAAGACTCTGCTCGCAGCGGGACCTGGCCTGCGCCAACTCTTCAAGCTGGACGGCCAGTTCGGACAGGAGGGCGTCGCAGGCGGCGATGCGTGCGGCGCGGCGGCGCATCCGGGCGGTGGCGCCGACGTACTCGGCGTGAGGTTTGCTGTGGGAGCCGATGAGGATTCCGGCGGCGTAGCGGCCGTCCGGGCAGACGGCGGTGGCCGCGCCCGCCGTATCGGCGACGGCGACCGACCTGAGTACGGCGGTGATCCGGGCGGCCGGGATGGCCGTACCGGTCTCGGGGCGCAGCAGGTCGGCGAGGCTAGGCCCGCCGACGGGGGCGGTGGCGCGCAGGTATCCGTCGCCGTCACCGGTGGGGGGCTCATCGGCGGTGACGAGCGCGTCGAGCAGGCCGGACGCCTCCAGGGCCGCCTCCACGCCCGCGCGTTCCGTGTCGTCGAGGCCGTCGGCGAAGTCGACCAGCTGCCACAGCGGGAGAGCGCCTTCCAGGCTGTCACGGTCGGCGGTGCGACCGCGGGCGGCGGGCGGTGCGTCGTCGTGTTCGGCGGCGATCCGTGTCCGTTCGGCCTCGGTCTCGGCCCGGCGGGCCTCCAGCGCGCCGCGCTCGCCGCGCAGGGCGGCGAGCCGGTCGCGCAGGCCCTGGACAGCGGGGGCGGCGGCCTCGGTGAACAGGTCGGTGAGTGCGGGGGTGCCGGCTTCCGGGCCGTCCGGTTCGGCGGCGGCGTCGAGGGCCTGCGCGAGCGGCTCGGCGGCGCCTTCGGGCAGCAGCTGCCCGTACTGGTCCTGCCATCGCCCGAGTTCCTCCCGGGCCCGCGTGTGGGCGGCGCTGAGCGCGTCCTGGGCCGCTCGCTCCTCCGTCTCGGCGGCCCGGGCAGCCTCCTGGGCTCGCTCCTGTCCGGCGCGGGCCGCGTCCCGGCTGCGCTCGGTGTCCCGCAGGTGTGCCGCGGCGGCCCGTACCGCCCGTACGCCTTCGTGGCGGGCGGCGGCGCGGGCCGAGGCGCGGTCGGCGAGAGCGGAGGGTGCGGCGTCGGCGGCGATCCAGACGATGCCGGCGCGGTGCGCGTGGTCGGCGAGGGCGGCGGCCGAGGAGCTGACGGCGGTGGCGAGTTCGGCGGCCAGCTGCCCGGCGCGTTCGGCCTCGCCGCGGGCCCGGCCGGTGGCGGCGGTGCGGCGTTCGCGCTCGGCGGTGGCCTGCCGGGCGGTCTGTTCGCAGGTGCGCACCAGGCGTTCCAGGTCGGCGAGTTGCTCGACGGCCTGGTAGGCGGCCGAGGAGCGCAGCTGCTCCAGGCGGGCGCGCAGCGCGGCGAGCGCGGCCTCGGCCTCGTCGGCCCGTGCTCCGGCCGCCTCGCGCTGCTCGCGGGCCTCGTCGAGCTCTGTTTCCGACCCGGCGTGGGCGCGTTCGCGCTCGCCGCTCTCGGCCCGCCGGGCGCTGAGCCTGTCGGCGGCGACGCGGGCGTTGACCCGCAGGTACGTCGAGTACGCGGCGAGGAAGGACCGGGTGGCCTCGTCGGCGGCGACCAGGCCCTCCAAGGTGCGCTGCACGGACTCCATGTCGTCGAAGGAGCGGGCGGCCTCACCGATCAGGTCCTCGTCCAGCGGGCGCAGGCCTTCGGTGAGCGTGTCGGAGAGTTTGGCCGGGTCGAGGTTCTTGGCGAGCTGCGGGCGGCGCAGCGTGAGGATGAGGGTGAGCAGCTGTTCGTAGCGCTCCCGGCCGAGGCCGAACAGGCGCTGGTCGACGGCGGTGCGGTAGTCCGTGGCCGAGGCGATCACCTCGGCGCTCAGCGGGGCGAGTCCGGCTGCCAGCTGCTTCTTCGTCAGCGGCCGGTCGTCGTCGGTGAGCAGTGAGAAGTCCTCGCCGATACGGCCGTCGGCGACGAAGTGCCAGCGGGCGGGGGTGTCCCGGTGCTTCTGGGCGTGCAGGCCGATGCCGCAGGTGACGGCCTGCCCGGTGGTGCGGTGGGTGAACTCGATCCATACGTAGCCGAGCGCGCCCTCCTGCCCGCGAAAGAGCAGGTTGGACTTCATGGTGCGGTCCTCGGCGGCGAACGGGTTGAGCCGCTTGGGGTCGATCCGCCCGTCCAGAACGAACGGGAAGAGCACCTCGAGGGCCTTGGTCTTGCCGGATCCGTTGGGGCCGCGCAGCACCAGCCAACCGCCGGCGAAGGAGAACTCCTCGTCGCGGTAGTCCCACAGGTTGACGATCCCGGCGCGGGTGGGCACGAACCGGGGCTGGAGGTCGGTGGGCGGGGTGCTCACTGGACGGGGTCCTTCATGTCGTCTGCGGGGAACAGGGCGTCGGGGGCCCCTGCTTCGGGGCTCCCGGGGCCTTCGGGGCTTTGGGTGGTACGAACGCGGGGGCGCGCCTTCACCTCAGCCGTCACCCCGCGGTAGCGGGCCAGCAGCGGCAGCGCGAGAACCCCGCCCACCACCCGCACGACGAGCGACATGGCGGCCAGCAGGTCCAGGGCCTGGTCGAGGAGCCGGTCGGGGTCGCCGCGCAGGTCGGCGGCGAACCCGGCACCGTACTGCTCGGTGATCTCCTTGGTCCGGGCGCGCAGCCAGGAGGTGGTGACGAAGGGGTAGCGGACCTCCGGGGCGGCGGGCGCCTCGTTCTCCCCCTCTGCCCCTTCCTCCGTGTCCTCCCGGTCTGCCGTGGCCTGTTCGAACACACCCTGTGCGGGGAGAACGAGGTCGATCCGGCCGGCCCGGTCCGCGAGGCGCTCGGCGGCACTCGGCGCGGGCAGCAGCTCGGGCGCGTGCCGGCCGGTGCGCGCCGCGGCCTCGCTGATCCGCGCGCCGAGCAGCAGGGCGGCCTGCGCGACGGTGCCGCCGCCGGGGAACCGCGTATCGGAGAGGCGTCCCGAGGTGTCCACCAGGGCGATGCCCTCCGCACGCCGCTCCACGGTGAGGCCGGTGAGGCGGGTGAGGTCCTCGGCGAGCGCGGGGGCACGCAACTGGCCGGTCAGCTCGGGGTCGGCGTCGGCGTAGTAGGCGACCGGGTGCTCCAGGACCAGGCGCCTCGCCCGCCGGGACGCGGAAAGCCGCTGGGCCCGGCGCCCCTCGGACAGACTCCGCGCACCCGCCGAGTCAAGGAGCGCGGTCACCGACGTGACGTGCTGGAGGACGCGGGTGGGCTGGTGGACGGCGGTGAGCACCTCCCGGTCGATGTCGTACAGCGCCTCGGCCCGCTCCGGATCGGAGGCCCAGGAGGTGGCCGAGCCGTCGGCCAGGCGCAGTGCGCCACGTTCGGTGAGCCAGCTGACGGCGTCGACGAAGGCGTCCCGGTCGTGCTTGCGGCCGGTGTCCAGGCCGAGCCCGTCGATGCGGGCGGCGTCGGCGGCGACGGCGTCGGCGAGTTCGCCGAGCGCGACCTGCGCGCCGTGCCGCCCCAGCGCGGCCAGCGTGAGGGCGAGGTAGGCGTAGCGGCGCCGGTCGAAGGGGCGACCGGACCGGCTGAGCGCGGGCCGGGTGGGGTCCAGCTGGTCCTGGGCGCGCTGGAGGCGGGCGGTGTCGGCGGTGGTGATCAGCCGGTAGCCGAGCACCTCCATCAGATCGGTGCGCAACTGCTCGGCCCAGCGCCGCACGGTCGCCAGCGCGCCGCCATCCGGGTACACCGGCGTGATCAGCGGATGCCGCAGCACGAGACGTACGGCCTTCTGGTAATCGGCCAGTTCCAGGGCCGATACGTTCTCGGCGACGCGGGTGCTCATCCGGTGACCTCCAGGCGCAGTCCGTCCAGGTGCAGGTCGCCACGCACGGTGCGCACCGTGGTGAACGCCTCGCCGGGCCCCGTCGGGAGGAGGGTAAGCCGCACCCCATGCGCCGAGCCGGAGGCCGTCGGCCCCGCGATACCCCGGGTGACCGGCACCCGCGCGGCCAGCGCCACGTCCATCAGGGAGAGCAGCGCGCGGGTCTCGGCCTCGTCCAGGACCCTGCCGTACGCGCCGTCGCGGGCCAGCGAGACAGCCGCCCCCCGGCGCTCGGCCTGCTCCTTGATCTGCGCGGCCCGCAGCCGGGCCCGCTCGGCGTCGTTGCGCTCGATCCGTCCCGGCCCCTTGAGGGCAGGGGTGCGGCCGGACTGCACCAGGGTGCGGGCCAGCTCCACCGGCTCGGCCTCCCACCACGAGGTACGTCCGGGAATCAGCTCGGGGTCCGGATAGGGGACGGCGATGTGCCGGGGCGCACCGAGCCCGAACACCGCCTGGAACAGGGTATGCGCGTCGTCGTCGCTGACACATGAGGTGAACCACTGGGCGAGGTGGCGCAGCTGGCTCTCCCGGCTGACTCCGCCGCGCCGCGCTTCGGTGACCCGCCGCAGCAGCGCGAGGACCGAGCGGATCGCGGTGACCGTGGCGTCCTGCAGCCGCTCGGCCTCGCTGTGCTCACGCTCCCCGAACCAGTGCACGATGCCGCCCCACCGCTGCCGCCAGTCATCCAGACGGGCGGCCGGGGTCCGGAAGAGCCGCTCGTCGGCTTCCGCGGCGTACTCGACCATCCGGTCCACGCCGCTGGCAGCGGCCTTCTCCACCGCCTCGGCGAGCAGCGGGGCGTAACGCCCGAGTTCGGCGGTGAACTCCCGCATGTGCGCGAGCAGCGCGTCCTTGTGCGCGAGGAACACCTCGGGCCGGGTGTCGTTGGTGCGCGCCAGGTCGCCGAGCATCAGATAGAAGCGGGCAGCCCGCTGCGCCATCTCGTTCAGCACGGAGTCCAGGCGGCCCAGCTTCCGATAGACCTCCTCGGCGTCGCCCGCGGCGTTCGCCTCGGCAAGCGCGGCCAGGTCGGCGAGGATGTCGGGGAAGACGAGCCGGGAGAGCTGCGCGTCCTCCAGGGCGGCACCGAGCACGTCCTCCACCGCCCGGTAGGCCCGGTATCCGGCCTGGGTGAACTGGTACACGTAGTGCCGGTTGCGGTACTCCGCCAGGTTCGCCGCCCGCGTCCCGTCGTAACTGCGGTCCAGGACCCGCCACTCGGCGAGCGCGTCCAGCAGCGGCTGTACGTCGCCCACGGCCGCCCCTGGATGGTCCGCGACCAGCCTGCCCACCAGGGCGGCTGCGTCGGAAGCGTGCAGCAGCACCTGGTAGTTGGCCCGGCCCCTCTCGAAGGCACGCAGCAGCCACAGGTACTCGTGACGCTTCTCGGCAGCCGCGAAGTGAAAGAGCCGCAGCCTGTCGTCGAGGGTGAAGGCATCGATCCCGAAAGCATCCTCGTCTCCGTGCTCCGGGGGCGTCGGGCCCGGAGGCACGGAGCCCGGGGGCACGGAGCCTGCCGGCACAGCCGGGGGCGGGGCCAGGGAATCGTCACTCACGGGCGTCAGCGGCTTCCTCGTACGACGGGACAGAACCGGCGGGACAGAGCCGGACCTGACCCCAGTCTGCCGCCCGGACACCAGGCTGGGAAAACCCGCTCAACGAATCCATTGGCGCAGGTAAACTACGCGCCCGTCCAGATCCTTCCCCTCGCCGCGGAACGGCTCCGAAACCGACGCGGCCTCATGATCACGCCGGCCGTCCGTCCCAGGCTGGGGACGTCCGAACGAGCCCCGGCTTTCTCTGCAGGATAACGACAACGCCGGAGAAGGCCGACAGATCCACGCACCCGGCCATCGCACACTCGGCACGCTGCACCTCTTCCGCACCGATGCGCTCCCCTCGCGCACCCCGACACCAGCCACCCCTGTCAGGAAATCCGAAAGACCAGCAGGCCAGGGCGCATTCATACACTTTCCGTGCAGCTGATCCCAGGCGACAGAACCTCTGACCTACGCATCACGTTGCGGAGGTCAGAAACCTTGTTCACGCCTGGACCAGCCAGCACGAGCACCAAGAAACCCCAGGTCAGAAGCCTGACCTGGGGTTTCAACCGAGCCGCCTTCGGGATTCGAACCCGAGACCTACGCATTACGAGGGCCTGCAAGATCGTGATGGGTAGTGCCGGGTGATCACGCATGATCCCGTCTTCGCAGATCAGAGACGGTTTCCCCGCGCACCGGTGCCACTCAATCCATCCTGTGCCACCTCATCCGCTCACGCGTCGCTCACGCATCGCCGGAATCTTCATCAAGGGTTCGTAGCTGCTTCTTCATGGCTTCTATGCCGCTGCTCGTCGCTGTCCACCCGATCGAGGGATTGGTTGACGTTCTCCGGGCGGACAGCCAGAGCGGGTGGTCACATGCGAGGCAACAGACAGGTAGGGAGGTCCGGTGATGAATCCCTCAGAGAGGCAACTCCGGAGCCGTCTCGCCGCCCATAAAAGTTGGGCGAACACAAGATCGGTCTGCTCGCACTGCGGCAGCCCGGGAGGCAAGCGAGTCACGCTTCCTGGTCCAAACCCTCTCTGTCAGCCTTGGGTGAGACGTTCCGCTTCGGCGGGTTAGCCTGAGAGGGCACGACAGGAGAACCACCCCCTCATGACCAGCACCAAGCCCGCCGGATCCGACCCGGCCCCCCGGCCGAAGCGCCGCTCCTTCAGCCCGGAGTACAAGCTGCGGATCGTCGCCGAGTACGACGCCGCGCCGAAGAACGAGAAGGGCGCGGTCCTGCGCCGCGAGCGCCTGTACCACTCGCACGTCAAGGAATGGCGGGCCGCGCGGGACGCTGGGGCCCTGGAAAAGCTGGTCGACAAGCGCACCAGCCCGGCCCGGCCGAAGAAGTCGGCCGCCGAGGCGGAGAACGAGCAGCTGCGCCGCCAGGTGGAACGGCTTCAGAAGGAACTGGCCCGGAACAAGGCCGCGCTGGAAGTCATGGGAAAAGCTTCCGCGCTCTTGGACATGCTCTCCGAGAGCGCGGACTGAAGCCTGCCGCCGACCCCGTCGTGGACGAGGCGTTCACCGGCGTCGAGGCTGAGCTGGGCATCACCGCCGCCTGTCGGCTGACCGGCCGCTCCCGCGCCACCCACTACCGCCGGCTCCGGCCCCCGCCACCACACAAAGCACGTGCCCCGCAGGTGCAGCCGTCGGCCCTGACGGCCGAAGAGCGGGCTGCGGTGCTGGAGTTGATGAACGGCGACGAGTACGCCGAGCTGGCGCCCGCGCAGATCTGGGCCCGGGAGCTGGATGCCGGGCGCTATCACTGCTCCGTCTCGACGATGTACCGGATCCTGCGCGAGCAGGATCAGTCCGGCGAGCGCCGACGGCAGGCCACCCACCCCGCCAAGGCGGTGCCCGAACTGGTCGCCACGGAGCCCTCGCAGGTGTTCACCTGGGACATCACCAAGGCGGCCGGACCGGTCAAGGGCGTCTGGTATCACGCCTACGTCATCCTCGACATCTTCAGCCGGTACATCGTCGGCCACACCGTCGAGCGGGCCGAATCGGCCTCGCGGGCCGAGGAGTTGATCCGCGAGACCATAGCCCGCAACGGCATCGTCCCCGAAACCGTGCACGCCGACCGCGGCACCTCGATGACCTCTAAGAAGGTCTCCCAGCTGCTGATCGATCTGGGCGTGACGCGGTCGCACTCGAGGCCGAAGGTCTCCAACGACAATCCTTACAGCGAAGCCCAGTTCAAGACCACGAAGTACATGGCGGACTACCCCGAGCGGTTCGATTCGCTGGCCCACGCCCGCGAGTGGTTCGACGCGTTCATCGCGTATTACAACCACGAGCACCGGCACTCAGGCGTCGGCTGGCACACCCCCGCCTCCGTCCGCTTCGGAACCGCCGAGGAAGTCCGCGACCAGCGCGCGGTCACCCTCGCCGAGGCATACACCCGCCACCCCGAACGCTTCGGCCGCCGCCCCCGCCCACCCGAGATACCCCAGACGGCCTGGATCAACGACCCGGCCAAGCGCCGGGAACCCGCACCACAAACCTGGCTCTGTTCCGTAGTCGGTGGTGACGGCAGGTGACGGCCGTCGTTGACGTCATATGCAAGATGTCAACTCCCTTGTGGCAACAGTGTTTTCTGGGCTCTCGGCGCTGGTCATCGATGACGTTGCGGACGACGGCGAGGTGATCCGGGTCTTGGCCCGGACGCGGGATGTTCCCTTTCCCTGCCCGATGTGCGGGATCCCGACGGGGAAGGTGCACGGGTACCACGGCCGAACAGTTGCGGACGTGCCGGTGGATGGGCGCCGGGTCGTGGTCAACGTCCAGGTGCGACGTCTGGTCTGCCCAGTCCTGGGCTGTCAGCGGCAGACCTTCCGCGAGCAAGTCCCTGGGCTGCTGGAGCGCCTCCAGCGCCGCACCACGCGTCTGAGCGGCGAGGTCTCGGCGGTAGTCAAGGAGTTATGCGGCCGGGCGGCCGCCCGGCTCACCCGGTCGCTGGCCGTACCCGTATCGTTCGCCACCGCCTTGCGGGTGCTGCGACGCATCCCCGTACCGACGGTGCGGATCCCGCGGGTGGTCGGGGTCGACGACTTCGCCCTGCGCCGCCGCCACCGCTATGCCACGATCGTCATCGACGCCGAGACCGGGGAACGCGTCGACGTCCTGCCCGACCGCGAGGCTGCCACCCTGGAGGCATGGCTGCGCGGGAAGAAGGAGATCGAAGTCGTGTGCCGGGACGGCTCGGCCACCTACGCCGAGGCGATCCGCCGGGCCCTGCCCGACGCGGTGCAGGTCAGCGACCGCTGGCATCTGTGGCGGAACCTGTGCGACAAGGTCTTGGCCGAGGTCCGGGCCCACGCCCCCTGCTGGGCCACCGTCAACCCGCCCCGCCCCGGCGGCGTCCGTGAGCAGACCACCCGCGAGCGCTGGCACAAAGTCCACGCCCTCCTCGACTCCGGCGTCGGCCTGCTCGACTGCTCCCGCAGACTGAACCTCGCCCTGAACACCGTCAAGCGCTACGCCCGCATCCCCGAACCGCCCGCGGATCGTATCGCCCCCCGCTACCGGTCCACCCTGGTCGACCCCTACCGCGACCACCTGCGCACCCGCCGGGCCGCCGACCCCGCCGTCCCCGTCACCCACCTCCTGCACGAGATCAGGGAACAGGGCTACACCGGCAGTGCCAACCTGCTGGTCCGCTACCTCAACCAGGGCCGCGCCGAAGGCGACCGCCCAGTGACAACCCCACGCCGCCTCACCCGGCTCCTGCTCACCCACCCCGAGCACCTGTGGACCAAGGACACCGACCTGCTCGGCATCCTCACAGCCGCCTGCCCGGAGATGACCGCACTCGCCCGACTCACCGGCGAGTTCGCCGCCCTCCTGACCCCGGCCCAGGCCAACGACAACAAGCTCACCCAGTGGATCGCCGATGTCCGCGCCACCAACCTGCCCCACCTGCACAGCTTCTGCAACGGCCTGGAACTCGACCGCGCCGCAGTCAACGCCGGCCTGACCCTGCCCCACCACAACGGCCGCACCGAAGGCATCAACACCTGCACGAAGAAGATCATGCGGCAGATGCACGGTCGCGCGAGCTTCGACCTCCTCCGCCACCGCATCCTGCTCCACTGACGAGCACTCACCGTCACCACCGACTACGGAACAGAGCCGAACGTTTTACAGGTGGGCGAGATTGGCTGCGCTGATCACCTCGGGTACGGGAAAATGGGGTCGGATGTCCCGGTCAGCCGATGGGCCTGCGATGCTGGCAAGCTCGTTTTACAGGATGGCGATGGGGGCCGACCAGGGGACCACGGATTGTTGCCATGGTGGTGTCGTCTGCCACCTGGAGCACGCGTGTCAGATTCCGCTACTCCCTTGGCCCCTCCGGGGCGTCTGCTGAGTATGGAGGCATCGGGCGGGAGGGAGAACAGGATGGCCCGGCTCCAGGACGCGAAGGACGAGGTAATTCATCTGAGGTCCGCGGGAGTGGATCTGGGCAAGCGGTTCCTGCTCGCGTGTGTACGGGCGCCGAGTACGAAACGGGCCGGCAGCTGGTCGTTGGAGACCGAACGGTTCGGTACTACCACGGCCGAAGTCCGGCGGTTGCTGGCCTGGCTGGTGGAGCGGCAGGTCGAGGTGGTGGTGATGGAGGCGACTTCGGACTACTGGCGTCCGGTCTACTACCTGCTGCAGCCACATCTGAACCTGATGCTGGTCAACCCGGCGCATCTCAAGGGGATTCGGGGCCGCAAGACCGATCCCAGCGATGCCGCCTTCCTTGCCCGGGCCGGTGCCTCCGGGATGGTGATGGCCTCGTTCGTGCCGAGACGCGACATCCGTGAGCTACGGGATCTCACTCGCCGTCGCACAGAACTGGCGAGGGCCGCGGGGTGGGAAGCCCAGCGCCTTGAGAAGGAGCTCGAGGACACGGGGATGAAACTCTCCTCCGTCCTCAGCGACGTGACCGGCGCCAGTGGCCGGGCCATCCTGGGAGCCCTCATCGACGGGGAACGGGACCCCGCCCGGCTCGCTGACCTGGCGGTCGGCCGGGCCCGGAACAAGATTCCCGAACTCATCGAAGCCCTGGACGGGGAGTTCACGGGTCATCACGCGTTCATGGTCCGGCACTATCTGGATGAGATCGACCGCTGGAAGACCATCATCGAGACCTTCGATACCCGGGTCGCCACCCTGCTGACGGAGCGGGAGAGGGACCTCGCCAACCTGGCCACCATCCCTGGTATCGGACGTCTCGCCGGGGAGATCATTGTCGCCGAGACCGGTGGTGACATGGCCCAGTTCCCTTCAGCACACCGGCTCGCTTCCTGGATCGGGGTCTGTCCCGGACAGAACGAATCGGCCGGGGTCAACCGGTCCGGACGCACCCGGCCCGGGAACAAGAACCTCAAACGCCTGCTCGGGATCGCAGCGATGGTCGCCATCAGGAAGAAGGACTCCTACCTCGGTGTCTTCTTCCGACGGCTGGCAGCCAGACGAGGAGGCAAACGGGCCCTCGTCGCCGTGATGCACAAACTCGCCATCGCCATCTGGCACGTCCTGCACGACAAAGCCCCCTACCGAGAGCTCGGAGCGGACCACTTCACCCGCCGCGATCCCGAACGCGCCATGCGACGGATGGTCAAGGAAGCCAACAGCCTCGGACTCACCGTCCGCTTCGAGCCGATCATGGTCTGATCCGCCGATTCAAGGGGTCATTTTCGTGTCAGTCCCGAGCCGCAGAGTGTAACCGGCGAACCGCTCTGAGCCAGTGCGGCGTCGTCAGAGGGTATGCAGCGCCTCTGCCTCCGTGCGGTGAACCACCGCGCTACTGAACTTGAATGCGTGATGTCGGTCTGATTGTGGTCAGGTTTCCATGGTCAGGCCGGTGCCCGTGAGGCAGCCGTTGATCAGGTGTGGACGGTACTGGACCTTTTTGAGGCTGCGTTTCACAGCGGTGGCCAGCTGGTCGAGGTTCGCGGCAGCGAGGTTGCCGATGGTGCGTTTCACCAGTGACCAGATGCCTTCCTGCGCGTTGAGGTCCGGTGCGTAGGCGGGGAAGTGGAACACCGTCAGCCAGGCGTCGTTCTCGGCGATGAAAGCCTTCATCTGTGGCATCAGATGAGTCCGCAGGTTGTCCCAGACCAGGACGATCGGGCCACTGAGCTGGTTATGTGCCCGCACGATCAGGTCGCGGTAGTCCTGCCAGGTGAAGCCCTTGGGCTCGCCCTTGCGTCCCCGATGGACGCGGAAGCTGTAGATGAGCCGTGAACGCTCTCCGTTCTTGAAACAGGTCATTCCGGCCATGGAGACGCGTCCGGAACCCCGGCCCCGTACCCGGACCACTGGCGTCTGGCCGACCCGGCCCCAGGTCCTGGCCCGTGGCGGCCTCAGCGACTGACTGGCCTCGTCCTCGCAGACGATCCAGGCCCCGCGGGCCGCCGCGGTGCTTTTACCCGCGGCCACACCTCCTTCTTCCACAACTCGACCGCCTCATCGTCCCGCTCGATCGCCCTACGGGCCGGCTGCTGCCATGACCAGCCATGACGCTTCAGCAGCCGCCACGTGCCCTCCACCGTGTAACTGACATGGAACATCCGCCCGATCAACGTCTTCACACGAGCGAGCGTCCAACGCTGGTCCGCCCATCCATGAGCGAGCGGACCACGCTCCAACTCCCGCTCGAGTCTTGTTATTTGAGCGTCACTCAGTCGCGGACGCCCGGGCGAACCCTTCGAGCGGACACCGCCTTGACCACACTCCCGCCACTGACGGCGCCAGCGTTCCACCGACCGCTCGCTCACCCGCAGCGCGGCAGCGATCTCCCTGTTCTTCTCCCCGCCCTCGAAGCGGCCGACCGCCTCCAGCCGAATCCGCTCCCGCCCGACCCTCTCAGCATCGGTCAGCCCACCACCCTGCTCGTATCTCACAGCCCACAACTACCGACCCGACCCGGACGCCGTCAGGCGAACAGCCCGACATCACCCAATCAAGTTCAGTAGCATTCAGCGCCGCAACGAGGCGTGCAGTGCAGGGCGATGACGTATCGAGGAGCAGCGTGCCCAACCCGATCCAGGCGGTGCAGCCGGGTGACCCGCGCCGCATTGGGCCTTACCGTGTGGTCGGGCGCGTGGGAGCAGGTGGCATGGGCACCGTCAATGCCGCGGTGGACGGATCCGGGCTGCGCCTGGCCGTAAAGGTCGTACACCCAGCGCAGGCCGGTGACGAAGAGTTCCGCGCGCCCGTTTCCGGCGCGAGGTGCGTTCCGATCGCGAAATCGCCCAGCTCGACACAGACGGCCACGGGCCCCCACCGGGTGGCGCGGGGTGGTGCCTTGGCGAAGTCCGCAGAAACCCTGGCTCGCCATCCAAAAGCCGTGGGGTCGCCTGACGAGAGCGACCCCACGGCTTCAGGCGAGACGAAGTAGGCGTTACCTATTTTTCAGGATTTCGTCTCTCGCTTTGCTGTAAGCGCGTACAGCCCATTCTTCGCCGTCCATAACGGCTTCCCAAAAACCGGTGCGCATCCAGGATGCGGGTCCGATCTTGAGAGTACCTGACTCTGTAATACGCGCTTCCCACAACGGGTGCATGCTCGACGCCACGACGCGAAAGAGCCTGGCGTCGAACATAGCGGGAAGCTCGCCCACAGCAACCTCCACCCTGAGGTAGTTGGCACCATCAGCTTGCCCGTACAGCTCGAGGACGTCGTACTCATGCCCGATCTCGAGCCCGGCCGTGCCTCGCGTGACACGTTCGGGGGAATCCCCGCACCCAAGGAATGCTACTTTCATTTGGTTCGCTACTCCTGGATAGACTTCGGAAGCTTCACCTTGTAATCATATTGGAGCACTTCTCCAGTGACATGATTACGATAGAAGTGCACTTCGAAGTCCATCCCGTGCGGGCTGGGGTACCTAGCGGTTGTCCACTTACCCCACTGGTGCGCACCCCCCCTCTTGGCGAACTCCGCCTGGACTGCTGCGTTGCCGATTTCCTCGCCGCCGATAATTTTCCTGGATTGCTGCAGGGCTTCCGGAGTGAGCGAACCATCCTTGGTGAAGATCGAACCAGCTCGCTCTTGCGCGAGCTGCCTGGCCAGTCGCTGTCCATTTACGACATTGTCAGCACTTTGAGCTCCCTGTAGTCCCTTGACCGCTTTGGAGCCTGCTGCAACGCCACCAGCTGTTCCTGCGCCACCCGTCAGAGCCTCCGCTCCGATTGTGGCGCAGACGTAGGGGGCTGCGAGGCAGGGGGGTGTAGCTAGTCCGATTACGGGACCAACGGCGACTACGAGGCCGACGGCGGTTACGACACCAAGGAGCACTTTCTGCAGAGTGGAAAGCGGCGGGCGCGCGGTCTCGTCGGCAACGGAAGGATCGTAGTTGGGGTTCGTGCCCATGGCGTAGCCGTGGAAGACCGCGGCCGGCCGCTTGGGTCCGGCTTTCAGCACAGGTCGTTCTGCTGTGGCCGTGTATCCGCGCTTGCGGTTATAGGTGACGGTTCCGGAGACGGTGTAGGACCGGTGCTGATAGGTGAAGGTGTCCTGCGTGTGGGTGTACCAGCCCCATGACCAGCCGCCGTTGCCCTCGTAGGTCCAGGTTTCGTACTTCGGTTCTCCCTTCTTCGTTTTTCCGACGACGCAGCTGCCCGAGCCGCCGCAGGCACCGTCGGGACGCAGGCCGGTGGGATCGGAGAGAGTGACGGGGGTGTTGTTGGCGTAGGCGTAGCCGTTGAGGGATTCGTGGTCTTCGGGGGCCAGGATGGGGTCGACGGTGAGGAAGCGTCCAATGGCGGGGTCGTATTCGCGGGCGCCGATGTGGGTGAGGCCGGTGGTGGTGTCGGCGGGTTTGCCGAGGAATCCCTTGTCGTCGGGCCAGGCGATGGGGTTGGTGCCGCGGTTTTCGCCGAAGGGCTTGGTGTAGCGGCGGGTGATTTTCTGGGTGGTGGCGTCGACGGTCATTGAGGCGGTGCCGTGGTGGTCATCGATGACCCAGTTGAGACCGGTGTTGGTGCGAAGGGCGGTGCCGTCACCGGCGCTGTAGTAGCGCTGTCCGCTGAACTTTTTGGTCGCCGCGTCGTAGTGGAGTTCCTGTCCTCCAGGGAGGTAAAGGACGGTGTTGTTGGTGCCGCGGCGGATGAGGACGCTGCCGTTGGCGTCGTACAGGTAGTCGGTGGTGGTGGCGCCTTCTGTGGTCTTGGCGAGCTTGCCCTCAGCGTTGTAGGTGAGGGTTTGGGCTGCGGTGGGGCCGGGGCGCTCAATGGTGCGGCCGAGTTCGTCGTACTCGTAGCTGCTGGTCTTGGTGCCGGCGGTGGTGCTGGTGAGGGTGTGGGGCTGTCCGCCGCCAGTGGCGTTGACCGGAGGGTAGGCGTAGTTGGTGGTGGTCGTGTCGCTGGTGGTGTGGACGGTCTGGGTGGCGCGCAGTCCGCCGGTCTTATAGGTCCAGCTGTTCCAGTAAGGGGCGGGGCCACCGAGTTGGGTCGTGGAGCGGGTCTGGGCGCAGTCGCCGGAGGCGGGGGTCCAGGCTTCGGTGAGGCGGCGGTGGCCGTCGTAGTTGAAGCACTGGGTGTCGTCGTCGCCGGCCTTGTTGGTGACTGAGGTGACGTTGCCGCTGGGGTCGTAGGCGTAGTCGGTGTCGCTGGTGTAGCCGGCGTTGGTTTGGTCGAGGGTGTGGGTGTTGGTCAGGCGGCGGGTGCCGTCTTCGTAGCGGTTGAGGATTTGCAGCTGCTTGGCGGTGGTCGATGTGCCCAGAAGGGTTTCTTCGACTTCGCCGAGTGGGGAGTAGCCGACTGATCGGACGTAGTCCATGGAGCCCTGGACGCCTGTGGGCATGCCGAGTGGGTTGTAGCTGTAGGCGACCGTTTCGGCGGGCAGGCCGCCGACGGCGGGCAGGGCCGTGTTCTGGACGGTGCCGTCCCAGTTGTACGCGGTGGAGGTGGTGAACGTCTGCGGTGCCTTGGCTTCTTCGACCAGCGGGTCGGTGGCGGCAAGCACGGTCTTGACGGAGGTCGGCTTGTAAAGGGCGTCGTAGCCGGTGATCTGGCTGGCGTAGATCTTCCCGGTGGTGCCGCCGACGTAGCGGATCGAAGAACTCGGCAGACCCTTGGCGACAGTGTCGTAGGTGTGCTTGGTCAGCTGGTGGGCGTTGTCCTTGGTGCCGTCCCAGGTGGCTGTGGTGCGGCCGAGTTCGTCGTAGTCGTAGAGGAGCGTCTTGGGCTGGCCGTCCACCGTGGTCGTGGTGCTGAGGACCTGGTCGGCGTGGTTGAAGGCCGAGGTTGTCTTGCCCTTGTCGGGGTCGGTGGTCTCGATGGCACGGCCGCGCAGGTCGTAGGTGTAGGTCCACTTGGCGTTGTCGGGACCGGTGATGGTGTCGATCTCGCCGCGCGGGGTGTAGGTGTACTTGGTGGTGGTGTAGTTGCTGCCGGTCGGGTCTGGGCCGGCGTACTCACGGCGCTCGATCGTCTTGCCCTGCGCATTGGCGATGGTCATGGTGCCCATGCCGCCGGGGGCTGCGGTGTTCGCGACCCTGTCGCCCTGGTGAGCAGTGCTGGTGCGCCATTTCTCCTGGTCGTAGACCTTGAAGACTGATGAGGTGGCGCGTCCGGCGCCGTCGTAGACGGTCTCAGTGGATGCCGGGGTGGAGCCGGGCAGGGTGTTGGCCAGGGCGCCGGTGGGGGCAGTGGTGTCGTGGATGTCGGCGTTGGTGAGGTAGCCGAGTCCGCGGTCGTCGTAGAGCGTCTCGGAGATCACCCGGCCGCCGTTGGCCGCGGGGGTTTGCTGCTGGCGGGGCCGCAGCATGGCGTCGTAAATCTGGTAGGCGCTGTTGTAGCTGGTGCCGTCGGCATTGAGGGCGTCGGTGCGAACCCAGGATGCCTTGTCCTTGGTGATGCTGTAGGCGTAGCGGATGCTGGCGGTGTCCTGGAGGGTGCGGGAGCGGTTGGGCTTCCAGACCGAGGTGACGCGGCCGAGAGAGTCATATGCCCACTCGGTGGTCTTGCCGTTGGGGTCGATGGACTTGGTAGCAGCCCCCCACGCGGGATCGCTCTCGGTGGTGGTGATGAAGCCCTTGGGATCGGTGACGACCGTTTTTGTCAGCGGTCCGTAACCAGTGTCATTCGGGGTGAAGGCGGTCTTGGTGGTGCGGCCGACGGCGTCCGTGGTGGCCGTGCTCCGGCCGAGGGCGTCGAAGGCGGTGGCGCTGGCTTTCTGATAGTCCGGCTTGCCGAGCGTGTAGCCGGAGACGCGGTATGTGGCGGTCGCGTCGCCCTTGGTGGGAATGGTGCCGACGGCCTGGTTGTCGTAGGCGATGGTGGTGTCGGCGAGAGAGTCCTTGGGCAAGCTGGGCGTGGTTCCGCAGGCCGCCGCGTAGGACTCCACGCGGGAGGGGGTGTCGACGATCCACGCCTTGGTGTTGCGGGCGTAGCTGGTGGTGTTGCAGGTCTCGTCACCGGTCTTGTCGACGTCGCCATGCTCGTTGACCCTGGTAGGCATGCCGTAGGTGGTGTCGTACTCGGTAGTCGTTTTCAATGTGCGGGTGCCGCTGGCAGTGGTCTGCCGGGCGCGGACGGTTCCGGACTGCACGAAGAAGGCTTCGGTAGTGCCCCAGTTGTAGGGGTGCTTGGCTGTGCTGTGTGACCACGGGTCGTGGATGGTGCCGCCGACCTCGTCGTTGCCGTTGTAAGTGATGGTCTCGCGGACGAAGCCAGCGTACTGGCGGGAGTCCTCGATGGTCGTGCCGGTGGAGTCGGTGACCTTCTCGTCGCGGGTGGTGCCAGCTGTGAGTTTCTTGTCGCCGTCCAGGCCGCGCATGTAGCGGGAGACGGTTTTGCCTCGCGGCCCGGTGGTGTCACCGATGGTGGTGGTGACCTTGGGGTAGCCGCGCCACTGGGACCAGGTGCGGTACTTCTCTTTGCTCAGTCCTTCGTCGTCGGAGTAGGCCCAGCCTGCTCCGCCGTCGTATGTGTAGTAGCTCTCCTGAGGCTCCCCGGCGCCTGTGGTGTCGTACTGCGTGACCGATGTGGTGACGTACTTGTGGAACCAGTCCAGTTCCGGGGTGGCGCCGGACTGGGAGTAGTAGACGGGGAAGCAGCGCAGGCTGTTGTCGTCTGCGGCGGTGGGCATCTTGGTGCCGCGGATGCACTGGGGGTCGGAGTAGTTGACCTCGATCTTCGCGCCGGTCTCGGAGGCGATGGTGCGGATCCTGTGCTTGATGTAGCGCAGGGTGTCACCGCCCTCGACGTGGTTGGGCATTTGGACGCTGCCGAAGGTGACCGAGGGCATGGCGAGGTCGTCGACGTCCGCGCCGGCCTTCCCCTTGGCGGTGATCGAGGTCAGCCACAGGCTCGGTGAGGAGGCGTCGCCGGTGTCGGGGAAGGAGTGGTTGAAGGTCCAGTTGTCGATGTTGCGGTAGGCGGCGTTTCCGGTGTCCCACACGTAGGTGTTCATGGAGGCCATGCGGTAGCGCGTGAAGAAGGAGGGCCCGATAAGGCCGGTGCAGGCTTTGCCGTCGCCGCAGATCTGGTCGAAGGGGACGTCTGGCCAGTTCTGTTTGGTGGCCTCGGTGAGGCTGGTGCAGCCGTCCGTGACGATGCAGCGTTGGGCGTAGTTAAGGGTGACGCGCTGAGCAGCCTTCTGGTCGAAGAGGTGGCCGTCGCGCTGGCCGTAATCGACGCGCTTGAGGTATCCGCCGCGAACGTACTTAGTACCGGGGTCGGCAACGCCGGACTTGGCGTAGTTGTTGGTCTCCTTGCCGTACCAGTGGCTCATGGCGTTGCCGTGGGTGTCGACGACGTAGTCGAGGTTCCACTTCCATGCCTGGGTGCAACCGGAGGCGTTGAAGTCGGTGCCGTGGCAGGGCTCGCCCGTGTTGTTGCCGAATACCGGCACCGTCCATGCCGAGTCGGTGACCGGGTCGTCGGTAGCAGTGCCGTTGTCGCTCCAGCCGGGCAGCTTGTGCTTGCCGAAGTAGTACTGCGTGCCGTCCGGGGTGGTGACCTTCCAGTACTCGCCGTTGTTGTCACCGTTGGACGCGCCGACCAGGTGCTCGACCTTGGAGGCGTCGTCGTTCTTCAGCCGCCAGGTTCCTCCGGTGTCCTCGGATTTCGCGGCGGCGGTGCAGGCTGCGGTGGTGTCGCAATCGTTGACAAGTTCGGTGGCTTTGCCGTTGAGGACGAGGGTGGCGTTGGCGTACTTCCAGCACAGGTCGCTCTTGCCGGCCTCGCTATCGTCCTTGCAGACGGCGTACTTGCGCTCGATGTAAGACTCGGTGAAGGAGAAGCCCTCACCGACGGTGGAAGTCTGGTTGTTCTCGGCCGCGGTGCGGCCGTCAACGCTCGCCGAGTTGTAGGACAGGGCCAGGCTCGGCGCCGGGCCGTTGCTGGGCGGCATCCGCAGCGGATAATTCCAGGTGAAGTCACCAGTGCTGCCACCGGCCTCCCACGTCGCGGACGGGCCCAGTGGTGTGGCGCCGAAGTCTCCGCCGCCACCTGAAGCACTCGCTGCTGCGGCGAGCAGCATGGGTTGCGCGGAAGCCAGCGCAGCGGGCTGCAGGTCCACGGTCAGGGTCTGCTTGACGGGGTTGTTGGTGGAGGCCAGGGGCTTCTGCGTGGTGCAGGACGGCTTGTTCGGTGTGGTAAGTGCACAGGCCGGAAGCTGTATCAGCTTGAGACGGGTACCGAAGGAGCCGCCATAGGCATCGGAGAAGGAGCTGTAGTTCAGGGAGAAGCGCAGCTTCCCGCCGGTACTCAGCCTCTCTTCAGGGGACAGGGTGAGGAGGACGCCGTTGACACCGGTCTTCTGGGCGGTTTTGCGGTCATGCAGACGGACCTTCACCGCTCCCTCGACCGCTGTGGCGCTGTCGGACGCTTTCGCAGCGGTACGGCGCGATACAGGTGTGGGCATCAGGGTGACGGGCAGACCGCCGGCCTGATGCCTGGCCTGCTTGGCGGTGCCCAGGCTGAGCGACGTGCTTCCTGCCTTGGGCCAGCGGGTCTTGTCCAGTCTCTCCCGGGTCTTACGGGCGGCCGGCGCGGCCTGATCCTTAGGGGTGGCGTGCTTCTTCGCGGTGAACGGCAGAACCCGGTCGATCTTCGGTTTGGGCGGGTCGGGGAATTCCCGGGTTGCGGCTTCGGCTATGGAGGTGAAGTCGTACCCGGTGGGCACGATGAGTTGCGGGACGAGTGCGAGCGAGACTGCTAGCGCACCGCGTCCGAGCCAGCGGCGTAGCGCGGCGTGGGGCCGGCCGCCACGGGATGCGGAGGTCACTGTTGTTCCATCCTCGAGAGTGGTGGGAATCCGCCCGAGCGAGAGAGCGGTCCGAAAGATGCGTCTTGGCGGCCGGCACGACACCGGCCACCAAGACGCGGCAATTGACGGGCTATTGCTCAGCGCTGTACAGGTCTCCGACTACGGACCCGTCCATGGCACCGGCCCAGACCCGCACATCGGCTATGTGGCCGGGGAAGTACCGCGCCGGGCTCCCGTTGACCAGGGCGCGGCCGGTCTCGAGCTTTCCTGATCCCTGCCAAGGCGCCGTGAACATGACGCCCGTCGGCCCGTTCATCTGGGCGGTGTCAACGTAGAGGAACAGGGCGCCGACGCTCGTCTGGCCGTCTTCCTCTGTTTCCTGCTGGGCGTCGTAGACCGCGGTCAGACGCACCCACTTGTCCTTCTCCGCCACGGCGGACTGAGCAGAGGTCCAGGTAACTCCGGTGCCGTCCTTGCTAGGGCGGCCGAACTTCCACTTGCCGACGGTCGATCCGGCAGGCTGCTCGTACCAGATACCCCATGACGATTGGGTGGTGCCAGCCTGGCCGAGTACCTCAACGGCGTAGCTCTTGGATGTGTCGGCCAGCTTGCTGCTGTCCAGGCGCGCCCAAGTAGTGGCGGTGAACGATCCTGTTTCATCGACCACAGGGCCGGTTGAAGCAGCGTAGGAGCTGGTGCCGTTCAAGGTCATCACCTGCCTGACGGGCAACCCGAGGTCGGCGTTCTCTGCGTCGGCCGGATCCGCGCCGAGCGTGGCTCCCGTCAGCGTCATCGTCCGGCTGTAGCCGGAGTCGTCGGTGAGGCTGGTGCCGGAGGCTTTGGTGGCGTCCCAGTGACCGACCTTCGAGACGATGGGGTCGCCCGACGTACCGTCGCTGGCATCCTCGTCCTCCAGCCGGGCGTCCTGCAGGACTTCCGCGTCCGCGAGGGAACGGGACCAGGTTCGCACCTCATCGATGGACCCGTTGAAGTGATCGGTGTAGGAGGAGTGCCAGAGCGCGCGGCCGACCTGAAGGCCGCCCGTCGCCTTCCAGGCAGTGGGAGCGGTGTCCGTTCCCTGGAGGTGGCCGTTGACGTAGAGGCGGATCTGCTGATCGGCGGCATCGTAGGACGCTGCGAGATGTGTCCACACACCGCGCACTGCCGGCTGCTTGGCCACCACGAGCTGATCAGACAGGTTGCCCGTCTCATCGTCCTTGGAGGAGGACCGCATCGTCCAGGTCTTCTCGGAGTCCTGGTACGAGAGATAGAAGCCGCTGTAGAAGGAGCCGCTGACACCCAGGACGGTCTGATTACCTGTGCCTCCCGGGGCCAGGCGGGCCCAGGCCGACACCGTGTAGGACTTCGAGGTGTCGATCGGAGCGGTGCTGCTGGCAGCGTAGGCGGTGGTGCCATTGGTTTTGAGGGCGTGCGTGCCGGCGCGCTCCAGCGTGGTGTAGGTAGCCGAACCTCCGGTGGTCAGCGGGTGCTGCGTTCCGGCAGTGGTGTCGGCACCGCTGGTGTCGAGGTGCCATTGGCCTGAGGGGGGCTCCGCGCCCTTGACATTGAAGCTGTAGTAGCCGGTGAGTGAGCTATGGCCTGCGGCGTCGTACCCCCACACCCGGATGGTGTTCTCTCCGGGCTGGTCGGGCTTGATGAACACCACCTTCGCCCTTCCGATCGGAACCGGCAGCGATGGGGAAAGCTTTCCGCTGTTGAGGCGGTAGCGATAGGAAGTGACGTCCGAGTCGATGTCCGGGGTGGAAGGATTAGCATCCCCGGGCGTGAAGACGAACATCCCGCTCTCTCCTACCCCTCCAGAGGCCGGATACGTGTCGGCAGGCGGGTACTTCCAGTCCGCGCTTTTGACCGTCGGAGGCGGCGGGCTATCGGTGTCGACGCGGAAGTAACACCACCCAGACCAGGCGGAATCCAAGACTCCGGTGGCGCCACGGTCTGTCTTGTAATAAGCCTGGGTGCGTGCACGCACCCGATACTGGACGTTCGGAGTCAAGACGGCAGCACCAGTGCTGCTGGCGACATCAGCATCCCGTCTCGAATTGTCCGTCGCCCAAGCGCTGCTGGGGTCGTTGATGCCCCACGCCTTGGCCGTAGCGCCTTCCTTCCAGACCTCGAACTGGGCGCGGAGCTGAGAATTTGTTCCGTCGCTCGACTGGACAGTGGCGTTGACCTTCGGCGTCCTGTCACTGGTCGCGAACGGCTCCGACCAGTGTTCACACGCATTCCCAGTCGTCCCCTGGCGTACGCCGACGGAGGTGGGCACCGAGGGCCTGGAAATGTAGGTGACCGAAAGCTTCGCGTCGTCCCGGAAACGCGCCCACGAGGCGGTGGAAGACTCGTCGTGCGCGGTCAAGGAGAAGGTGATCTGCGACTTCTGATCGTCGGCATGCGACTGCAGGGTGGGGGTCAGATTCTCATTCGTCTCCTCCCCCGTGTTGTCTGAGAAGCGGACCCAGTCAGCGGGCTGGGAGGGGCTACAGAGGCCGCCGCGTCCGTAGGCGACATTCCTGTCCCCCATCAGGTCCTTGGCGACAGGCCTCGACGACCAGGATGTCGAGGATGAGATCCCGCGGTCGACCAGGCTCAGGTCGTACCAGTGCGGATCGCAGGTGAAAGTCCACGCCTGGTAGACCTCGACTGTTGCATCCAGGATCTTCTTGCCGTGCAGCTTCGTGAGCGGGTACTCGAAATACAGGCGCTGCGTGTACGGGGTGTAGGAGCACAGGTAGCCCGCGTAGTCCTTGCAGTACCCCACCCCCTTCTCGCCGTCCCACTCCCAGAACCGGTCACCGTCGGAAGACAACGCCGTCCAGTCCGTGCGGGTGAGTCCCGTAGTCGGCGGATCAATGAAGACAGGGAAGACAGTGTCCTCGCCGCGCAGCAGTTTCAGGTCAGGCACGATCTCCAGCGCATCGCCATGGATCTCCACGGCAACAGCTGCTGTCGCATCGCCGGCAGTGGGCGCGGCAGCCGGATCATCCCCTCCCCCATCGTCTGGCTCTGCGCCCCGCATTGCGGCGGCCCGCGAAACTCGCGCCCCAGACGGCGCGGCCTGAGGCTGATCACCTGCGGAGTCCCACATGCGTGCGCCGGGGCCTTCGAAGACTTTCGCTCCGTTCTCGTCTACGAACCGGAGCCCACCATCCACGCCTGGGAGGACATCCACTCCCCTGGCCCCGACAGAAAGTCTCAGCTTGTTCAGCTGTGGATTCTCTGCGGCCTCAGCGGACTTCACTATGAGGACCTGAGTAAATCCGGTCCCTGTCGCAGACAGCTTCAGATCCACATCGGGAAGCACGTCCGCGTACGTTGCGGACTTGCCCTCCAACTGCGGGGCAGGAAGCTCTGTAGGCCACCCAAGCGTTAGAGATTTGTCGTCCGCGGCGAGCTTGACCATGCTTCCAGCCCCGCCGCCAGAGAACTCAACGTGGGTGGTGGTCGACTTCGCGCGGACCCGACCATCTGCATCACGCCGCAGCGTGGTGTCGATCGGAGCCCACGTCCCGTCATCCTGGCGGGCCCGCACAGGAGCAGCGTTCATTTCCTGCGTGAACGTGCCATCGGGATTAGCGAACACCTGAGAGAGCTCAGTGCGCTGCGCTGCCACCTCCACGCGTTCACCCGAATCGACTGCACGCAGCGCAGCCTGCGTCTCGGGCGAAACTGGCTCGCTGGCAGCAGCCGCTGACGGATGCGCCGCAGCCGGCTGTTCAAGCGCGGGAAGCCCTCCGAAAACAACTGACGCCACTATCAGCACACACACTCTGTGACGCGCTCTGCGCCACACCCCACCACTCACAGGCCCGCCCCGACTCTTACACGACTCTTACACAAGTCCGCCAAATATGGTTCGGTGGTAAAGACCAGTCAAGAGCAGCCCCCGTAGCCGCCTCGACCGGTTGCAGAAGGAACGCCCGCCCATTCACTCCACAATGATCCCAACAGCTGACTTATCGGGCGTCGGGTATTAGAGAGCTCCCAAACAGCCAACTAACCACAGGAACAAGGCTGTTAGCTGCCCAAGCTCCACGTTTCGCTCTGACATGGGACTCTCGTACACCACCGGGAAGTTGCTGCGCAAAGCGCAGTGCAAAACCCAGCATGGACTCACACGTCACCCCTGTCGGGCTCTCTCACCGAAGTCGCTGGGAGGAGTCGACCTGACCTCGAAGTGGCCAGACTCATGCTGGCCCGGGCGCCGACGCTGGTTCCGGTGTACGGGCACCAGTTCGTGCTACCGGACGCGGCGCTCATGGGCACCCCGTCCTGTCGATTTGGGGCCTACATCATCTGTTACGGCCACGACCTGGCCGATTACATCGATTCACGAATGCAGCGAGGTCGATGAGGACGCCCCCTGGAACCCGCAGGCGAGCGTCGCCTTCTGGAAGGACTTTCCGCACTAGCCTCGCCGTTTCACTTGGGGACGGCTGACTATGGGGCGGAAACGCGAAAGTGCCTTCCTGACCTGGGACGATGAACCTTGCTGAGGGGTTCTGTCGGTCCAGGCGGAGGGCACTTTCTACGTGCAGGCTATCGGGTTGCGTCCCAAGGTCCAGGTCAGTACCGATGGTTCGGGGGTGGTCGGTCATGCCGGGGCACGGCTGCTGGCTGATCTCGCTGATGCCACCGGGCTCACCGCCGCGTACTCCACCGCTCTCAGACCGCTTCGGCCGCGCGGGACCGGGCATGATCCGGGCCGGATCGCCACCGATCTGGCGGTGATGCTCGCCGACGGCGGCGAGGCCATTGCGGATCTGGCCGTGCTGCGGGACCAGGCAGGGGTGTTCGGTTCGGTCGCCTCGACACCGACGGCCTGGCGGCTGCTCGCCGACACCGATGAGAGGGCACTGTCCTCTCTGCGCTCGGCCCGTGCGCAGGCCCGGGAAGTCGCCTGGCTGCAGGCCGCCGAGCAAGGCGAGGGCATTCCCCCAGCCCGCGCCGCGGGACGCATTCTGCCCGGGCTGGTCCTGGACCTCGACGCCACGCTGATCACCTGCCACTCCGAGAAGGAGCAGGCTGCACCCACCTACAAGGGCGGCTTCGGTTTCCACCCGCTGCTGTGCTTCCTGGCCAACACCGGCGAGGCACTCTCCGGCCGGCTGCGGCCCGGGAACGCCAGTGCCAACACCGCCGTCGACCACATCACGGTGCTCGGCCAGGCGCTCGCGCAGATCCCCGACGCGCACCGGCACGGCACCGACATCCTCGTCCGCACCGACAGTGCCGGATCCGCGAAAGCATTCCTTGCCCACGTCCGCGACGCGCGGGAACGAGGAATCCGTACCTTCTTCTCGGTCGGATACGCCATCACCGAGCCGGTCCGCCGCGCTGTCCGGGCCATGCCCGACCACCTCTGGCATCCCGCCCTGGACCAGGACGGGACTCTGCGTGATGGCGCCGAGGTCGCCGAGCTGACCGGCATGGTCGATCCGGACGGCTGTCCGACCGGCACCCGCATAATCGTGCGCCGAGAGCGGCCGCACCCCGGAGCCCAACTGTCCCTGTTTGATCAGGACGAGGGTCTGCGTCATCAGGTGTTCCTCACCGACACCCCGTCCTCCGGCGGCGGCTCCGCCCAGTTCCTGGAGGTCCGCCACCGCGGGCATGCCACCGTCGAGGACCACATCCGGATGGGCAAGACCACCGGCTTCGGCCGCTTCCCCTCCCGCGACTTCCGCGTCATCACCGTCTGGCTCGAACTCAGCCTCGCAGCGATCGATCTGCTGGCCTGGACCCGTGTCCTGCTGCTGGACGGCGAACTCGCCACTGCCGAGCCGAAGAAGCTCCGCTACCGGCTGCTGCACGTCGCCGCCCGCCTCACCTGCGGCGGCCGCCGCCTGCGCTTGCGGATCTCGGCGACCTGGCCCTGGAGACACGAACTGGCCACGGCCTTCCATCGCCTCGCCGCACTGCCCCGACCCGCCGGCTGACCGGCAAACTCCCGCCCGCCCACGACCCGAAGGACCCCGGAGAACCCGACCACCGCGCCGGGACTCCACCATGCCCAAGCACCGAAATCACCTCGGCCACCCAACAGTTCGTGACCAGCGACGCCGCCTCACCCCAGCCGAAATGGCGAGGCTAGTAAGTACTCGCTACTGAAACCGAAATCCGAGGCATGAAGATATGTCTGCGATTAGCGTGCCGACTCGGGCGATTGCTCGTTGAACGCGGCGTCGCGTCGAGGGGACGCCGCGGGCTTGCCGATCGGTGATGCCCTCGGCGTGGGCGGGGCGCATCAGCTACGAACCCGCCCGTGAGCCTACGGCCGGTGGTGCGCCTGCCAGGCGCGGCACAGCGCGGGCCGAACTCCTCCTGGCGTTCGGCCAGGAGGTCCTGGGGCTGCTGGAGGTGGCAGTCCAGGATGTGCACGCCGTCCTGGAAGGGTTCGAAGCCGATTCGTTCCCACACGCGTCCCAGTGTGGCGGCTGCGTCGCGGTGCTGGTCCTCGCTCAGCTCGCGGCCGTCGGCTGAACCGGGCTCACAGGCCACCGCGACGCAGCCCTGGGACAGACGGCGGATCGCCGCTCCCGCCAGCACCGGCCCCAGGCCATGACCTCGCCATTCGGGCTCCAGGATGATCCGATCCATGACCAGCAGATCACCGACCGGGTGCGCGAGGGCAGCCTCGAAGGCCGGCTCCCATCCGTCGGCGCCGACGTCCAGGACCACCTCGCCGATACGGGCGACATCCCCGGTGTAGGAGTCCATCGCCTCGAAGGGATGGTCGGGGCCGAACATCCGTACCCGCGCGAACGACATCCGGCCCACGGTCACGTCCTGCACCGCGTCCAACGCCTCATCATCCATGTCGCTGTACGCGGCCATGTCCTCGGCCAGGACGTCCGCGTCGATCCGAGCCGTCACCGTCCACACCTCCAGCGTGTCCTCGAACTCATAGACCTGGACGGGGTGTTCATAGTGGTAGGCAAGACTGATCAGGGACGGATCGGCGGGCAGTTGGGCAATCTTGGGAACCATGCTGCTCACCGTGCCACCGTAGTGGCCACAGACCTCCGCGCGCCGGGGAACGGCTCACGCACACTCCTTCCGCGTTGAGCCCTGTGCGGAGTCGGCATGGCGTCGGCTACGGGAGCCGTGCCATTGTGGCTATACGCCAGCGGGCACCGACCGCAGACACCAGGGCCCGCTCCCTGGATTCGTCGCGCGGTCGGGGGCTCTACCGTGTGTGAGCGCGAGCTCGCCGGAGGGCTTGCGCCTACTCCTGGTGCTGGTCCGGTGCGGTGGATCCGGCGTGTCGGCCGGCGCCTGTTGGAGGGTTCGGTCGGCAATGTGGGCGAGCCTGCTCGTGACGGCTTGGACCGCGGCGAGCCAGCCTTCCTCGAACTGCTCACCACGCCCACCTGGTGGGGTGTCCAACTCGATGGCCTCGCCCTGGGCGGCTTCCACGGCCCCGGCCTGGATCGCCGCGACCAGGTACTGCACCTCGCCGGCGCTCGCTCCCGCCGAGGCGAGCAGCGAGCCCAGACGGAGTTGGGCGTTCGCCGCGGTCTGCGGGTGCACGGCGATCAGCGGTAACTTCGGCTGTTCTGTGCGGTGGTTCATTTGCGGTTCCTTTGCGGCTACGGCGGTCGTGGGCGGGCCGAGTCTCGGGCGGGTGCCGCTGTGGACAGCGGTGTCACCTGAGTTCGATGGAGTAGGAACCTCCGGGGAAGTCCCATCCGTCGGTGCCTTCGCCGATGTCTTCCACGATGACGTCGTCGACGAAGTGATCCTCGAACTCGTCGTCGGTGAGCTCACCGGCGAGCCAGAGTTCCTCGATCTCGTCCCAGTTGCCCCTGCGCCCGTCGATGCGCAAGGGCGCGGCCTCGCGTGTGCCGCGCGTGCGTTCGTCATCTCCCGTTCGGACGACACCGCTGATCTCGAACTGGCCGTTCTTGACGTGGTCGGGGATCGGGTCGGCGGGGACGACGGCGACGTTTTCGTAGGCGGTGTGGATGAGGTCGCGGTAGCTGCGGCGGATGTTGTACTCGGGGTCGGACAGCCAGTTGACCAGGGTCTTGGTGGTCACGTGGAGTCCGGCCTCTTCCAGGGCCTGGTATCCGCGGTGGGTTGCGGTGAGCTGGCTGAGCTGGGCGTGCCAGTGCTTGGCGTTGTACGACGACAGCCGGTGGCGGGGGGTGACCTGGGAGCGCAGGAGGGCGTTGAGGGCGGCGCCCAGGGATCCTCCGTGGCCGGTGGGCCCGGCCATCAGTCGTCACCCTCGGGGAGGATCTCGCCGCGCTGGACGAACTTGGCCTTCACTTCGCCGAAGCCGGTCCCGATCCGGTACGTGGCGGGGGGCGTGCCTGGGGGCGTCCAGAAGACGGCCGCGTCGACGTTGCGCAGGGCGATGAGCTTGTGGCCTTCCTGGACGGCCTTGAAGGCCATGGTCCAGTGGCGGACGGATGCCTCGGCGACCATGCTCATGCGCCAGTCGGGCCGCCAGAACGGGGACCGCTGTTCCTGGCGCTTGGGCCACAGCAGGCGCAGCGCGATGGACAGCCGGGTCTTGTACGCCTTGTAGGGTTCTCCGCCGGTCTGCACGAGCTCGATGCGCGCTTGCCGGGCCGCGGCGTAGAAGGGCTTGAAGAGCGACTCGTTCGCCTTCCCTGTCCACGAGTCGTGGATGGTGGGCATGGCGTCGAGGTGGCCTTCGCGGACGAGCTTCTCCAGCTGCTTGATGTGCGGGGTGGTGACCCACACGCGGCCCTCGTCGTCGGGCCGCTCGATGATCCGCCCCAGGGGGTGCGGCATGTCCGAGCGGTTCCACTGCGGGATGTCGATGAGGTAGATGCCGGCCTTCGTCTTGTCGAACGCGTCGAGGGGGCCGGTGTGCAGCAGCTTGTTCGGCGCGAGGGGGACGGCCGAACAGGCGGAAGGATAACTGCCGTTGCGGTCGATCAGGCACATCACGCCGTCGCCGAATGAGTCGGGCACGAGGAGCTGGTCGCGCCTCACGCGCTTTCCGTTCGCCTTCGTGTGGGCGACGCGGGTGCTGGTGACGTCGGGGTGGACCCAGCGGGGCTCGCCGTCCATGTCCTCACTGATCAGCGGCCACGGACCGCTGTCGCGTTCCTCGTTGCGGATCACCTTGATCGGGTGCATCTTCGAGCGGCCGACCGCGTCCTTGAGGATCACGAGGGCGGGGAAGGGAGCCCCCTCGGGCTCGTCCTCCTCATCCCCCGGTACCAGACCGTCCCCGGTGTCTTCCTCGTCGACGTCGTCCGGGGTCTGCCCGGCGTCCTCAGCCGACGGGGCAGGCGTCGCAGCCGGGTGTTCCGTGGGCGCCTGCTGCTCGGTGGTGCCGGCGGCTGCGGCCTCGGTGTCGTCGGCGCGCAGAGCCGGGTGGTAAGCGCACAGCGCATTGGCCAGGCGAAGGCCCTCGGCGGTGTCCGGCAGCTGCGTCACCGACGTGAAGGCGGGGACCAGATAGGAGCTGAGGTTCTCCACGGCTGCGTCGTCGCCGTCGCCTACCGCGGTGCGCAGTGCGGCCAGTAGGCGAGTGGCGTCGGCGGGGAGTCCCTGGTGGGCGCCGGACGTGTAGGGAAGCGCCGCCTCCGCCAGCTCCGCCGCGCGGCTCGCGGGGGCATCGGCGAAGCGGGCGTGGAGTAGGTCGGGCTGCAGGTAGGCCGAGCCGATGGTGCCGAAGTCCCGCTCCGCGACCGTCACCTGAATCTTGGAAGGGTCCGCGGTCACAGCGAGCGTCACCAGGACGTCGGAGTCCAGGAGACCCAGGAGTGTCGGATCGTCGCTGTCCACGACGGCGAGTACCGGTACGTGCAGGGTGCGCGCGAGGCTGGCCAGGACCTGGGAGGCGTCCGGCAGGCGGTCGCCGGATAGCGGCAGGCGGGGGTTGTGGGCGGCCTGGAGGCGGTCCACGACTACGAGCGCCAGGTCCTCGACGTGCGGGGCGGTGTCCGCGATGGCTTCGGCCGTCAGGTCGCTGCCGTCGTCGATGAGTAGCACGGAGGCCTGCTGGCGGAGCTGCTGGGCGACCTGCTGCTCGTGCTCGGTGAGGCGGCCCTGCTTCAGGCGCGGGTAGTCGCCGCCGCTCTCCGCGGCGAGGATCCGGCGGAAGATGTCGGCCCGGTTGGGTCCCGACGCCGCGTACAGGACCTTGCGGTTGTCGGCCAGTGCGGTCTTCCTGGCGGCGGCCAGTCCCAGCAGGCTTCCGCCGACGTTCGGGGGCGCCGCTACGAGGGTTAGCCGGCCGGACTGCAGACCGCCCGTCGCGGCGTCCAGGCCGGGCAGTCCGAACGAGAGGCTTCCGGCCGGGCCGGAGGTGAGTTCGGCGCCGATCGCGTCGCCCAGTGTGGCGAGCCTGCGCGGCGCACTGTCGCGGTCCGGATTGCGTGGGCTGTTCACCGCACCTCCTGCGGGAGCCGCACCCGTGTGCGTGGCCGTATCGGATGAGAGGACACCGGAGTCGGCGTCGACGGGCAGCAGCACGGCGACCGGCGCGGTGCCGCGCAGGAGTACCTGCGGGTGACCCTGGGCCGCACGCGTGATGAGGTCGCCGAACTCCCGTTGCGCAGCACTCAGGGAGTGGGAGGGCAGGCCGTCCGGCTTCCGGGCCGCGGGGAGGCGGTCCAGCGGCGCCAACAGGGCGTGATCCTGCCGCTTGTGGACCCGCGTCGCGATCCCCTCCTCCTCGGCTTTCTTCACCAAGGCGTACAGGGCGGTCCGGGCTGCGGTCGCGTTCATCGCGGACTGCGCCCGTGGCGACTGACTCACTCACCCTCCTAGAACACTCAACTCCCCATCATGATATCAGATCCCACCCATTATTTGGACTCAAGTCACTATGTTTTTTTGGCACTTCACTCATTTGTGAGCTGTTCGGTGTGGGTTGACGGCTTGGAGTGCGGCTCTATCGGCTCCGACAGCAGTCGGGCAACGTTGAAGGCCGGGGCTCTTACTTCGGCCCCGGCCTTCAACTCACTCCGTCCGCAAACGATCACACCCGAGCGCGAGGTCAGCTCCGCGCTGTCGGCTCCTGCTCCTTCTGCACCTCGGGGTGCTGGTAAGAATCCTGTCAGGGATGCTGATGGCCAAGTCGAGGCACAAGAAGCCGGAGAACGTGCGCCGCTACTTCAAGCCCTCTCCGGAAGCCATCGCCCCGGTCACCAGCCTTCTCGCCCCCAGCGACAGCAGGTGCTGAGTCACAGCCGGTAGTTCGCCAGAAGAGGATGCCCGGTCCTTAACCCGCCGTTGGCCCGAACCGTCGCCGGTACTCCATCGGACTGAGCCCTGTTTCGCGGCGCATCAGAGCGCGCAAATTAGCAGCGGTGCCAAGCCCACTGCGCCGAGCGACCACGTCGAAGCGGGGCTCCCCCCGCTCGATCAACCGGCAGGCCAGGGAGAGCCGTTCCCCCGTGAGCCAGGCCAGCGGCGTCGTGCCCAGTTGCGTCCGGAAGCGGCGATGCAGCGTCGCTGAACTGACCGTCGCATGCGCCGCCAACTCGGACACCGCGAGTGGTGAGTCCAGCCGCTCCTGGGCCCAGGCCAGGAGCGGCCCAAGGGATTCGTCCAGCAGGTCGGGCATGGGCCGCTCCACGAACTGCCGCTGCCCACCGTCCCGGTGCGCCGCAAAGACCAGCCGCCGGCTCACCGAGTTGGCGACCTCCGCACCGTGGTCGCGACGGACCACGTGCAGCCCCAGGTCAAGTGCGGCCGCGCTCCCCGCAGCGGTGAGGATGTCGCCGTCGTCCACGAACAGCACATCCGATTCGAGCTGTACGGCAGGGAAACGGGCTCGAAAGGAGTCCGCCCACTGCCAGTGCGCAGTGGCCCGGCGCCCGTCGAGGACCCCGGCTTCGGCCAGTGTGAAGGCACCGCTGCAGAAGCCGACCAGGCGCGCACCGCGTGTGTGCGCCCGTCGGACGGCGTCGAGCACGGCCGGGCGGCGAGGTACCTCGGTGTCGGGCCGGTTGGGGACGATCAAGGTGTCCGCCGAGTCGGCCGCTTGCAGATCTGCGACTCCGGTGAGTGTGAAGAATCCGTCCCGCATCAGCGTGCGGGGATCGGGCGAGCAGAGCCTGAAGTCGTAGAGATCACGGCCGATCTCGGGCCTGCGCAGGCCGAAGATCTCGGTCGCGCAACCGAGCTCGAAGGGGTTCGAGTTCTCATCCACGATGACGACGACGCGATGCGGGCCGGCTGCATGGACTGCGTGCGAGGATTCTTGCGGCATGCGCTATTTCTAGCACTCACGCCGATCGCGCGTCACGGGGAAGGATGAGCCCGTGATCAACGAACCCATCGCCCTCAGCAAGGCCCTGGCCTCCTTCGACGCCCTGTGGAGCCCCCGCATCGTCACGCGTGTCAACAACTACGACGTACGCATCGCCAAGGTCGAGGGCGAACACATCTGGCACGCCCACGACGAAACCGATGAGTTCTTCCTGGTGCTCGACGGCGAGCTGCACATCTCCCTGCGCGAGCCTGCGGGGGAGCGCACGGTCGTGCTCCCCCAGGGGGCGGTCTTCTCTGTCCCCCGCGGTACGGAGCACAAGCCCTACGCTCCGTCCGGCACCGCGATCCTCATGTTCGAGCCCACCGGGACACCGACGGTCGGCGATCGCCACGACGAGATCCCGGCCCATGTGGACGCGACGACAGGGCACACGCTCGACTCCTGAAGGCCGTCAGGCACCCTGCCCCGACCACCCGTTCGTCGACCCCATGCAGCTCATCACTCCGGCCGCCGCCCGGGCTCCGCGCTCGCCACCAGGTCGGGGCCGTTCATCGGACAGCCGAGTGCCGTCAACGATCGTGTCACCGATCCGGCCAGCCAATTGCTGGTTACGCGGTCGTTCGGCACCACATCCACCTGCTGGGCCGGTATTCATGTATCGGGCCTTCCACCAGGTGCCACACGCCCGGAGCGCTGGAGCTGCGGGCCGCTGCCACCGCCTCGTCGCGCGGGGCGCCTGACCTCTCCTGATGCCGGGGATGCGCCCGGTGGAAGCCGGAGAGACGCTGGGAAGAGACGCTGGGAGTTGCTTGCGGCCTGCTCTGCCGCCATAACCGCGACACCGCTGTGCGCCTACCCGACGGAGGGCGTCATGGATCACAGAGACCAACCCCTGCTTGACGTTCCCGAACTGCGCTTCCGCTCGCCCGACGACCCGGCCCCGCCCGGCGAGGAGATCGAGTCGCCCACCCTGCCGCTGCCGCCCCCGCGCGACCGAGACGAGCTCGAACTACTGGTCCGCGCCGTGGCCACTACCCCGACCGGCGAACGACGCCTGATCATCGCCACGATCGCCGAGTTCGGTGATCGCGAGCGGGTGGCCGCCCTGCTTCACGAGGCCCTCTTCGAACTGCCGGTCCGCGACTTCGGCCGACACCTGATGCTGCTGTCCCTGACCGGCGAGCTGCGCGAGCTGTCCTCCGTCGAGCCGCTGGAACGGTTCCTCTGGCTCGACGACGGGGAGCTGCTGGCCACCCCGGTCACCGGCCCCGGCTGCGTGTTCTCCGCCGCAGGCGCCCTGCAGGCCAGGGCCGCCGAGATGTTCGTCTGGGTGCTGCAGGGCGCCGGCTCCCACGCCATCCGACGCATTCTCACCGACCACCCCACCCAGCAAGTGCGGATGGCCACCCTGGACGCCTGCGCGTACGCCGCCGACGACGACCCAGGCGAACTCGACCGGCTCCGGGCTCTGGCCCGCGAGGAGGACCAGTGGGCGGTCAGCCTTCCCCGGCGGGCCGCCGACCCGGACACCGGGGGGTTCGACGCGGAGGCCTTCGACCGGGCCGTCGAGCGCCAGCAGGCGGAGTTCGGCTCCGTGGTGGACCTGCCCGGCCACCTTGACCGACCTAAGGGAGACGGCGATGTGTCTTGACGGCATGACCCTGACCGAACTGGCGGTCCGCCGCCTCATCCCTGCGCCCTCGCAGTGGCCGGAGTACTACTCCTGGGCCGACGACGCCTTCGCCATCAACGACGACTCCTGGAACGGCGCGGGCCGCTTGGACGCGTGGAGCAGCATCCTGCCCTACGGAAAGATGATCAACTCGACCTACCTGCTGGCCTACGCACTGCGCGACGAGTACATCCCGCAGTGGCACGCCCGCGGCGACTACCTGGCCGTGGCGCGGGCCATCGACAGCAAGTATCACGGCCCCTTCTACACCCGCTTCCTCAACCGCGACAGCGGCGAGGCCGCAGCCGAGACCGGCCGCGTCGCAGCCCGGGACCGCACCAACTTCCACTGCCCGGTCTTCCACGCCAACGGTCCCTCGGACGACCCGGCGAACCGGGCCGCGGTCATGGTCCACGAGGCCTGGCACCACTGGCAGTACAAGTACGATTGGGACGGCAGCCACCTCACCGGCGGTGCGATCGCCCCTGGTACGGACGGCGACTGGTACTACTTCCACGGTTCCGGGCTGTTCGACTTCGGCACCCTCTGGTTCGCTGACGAGAACTCCAGCCCACTTAAGTTCCACTCGCCCTACCAGGTGGGCATCGAGTACAACGCCGACCTTGCCGAGTTCCCGTTCTCCTGGGTACCGGTTGTCGTCCGGGACCAGGCCCGCTTTTACGGCAACAGCCGCCTCGCCACGCAGTGTCGCAACCGAGTCTTCTACCGCATCGGCACCCCGCGCCCCTTCTGACCCTCCGCGTTATGTTTTTCGCGGTCCTGCAAGAGGGCCGCTGGCCTCCGGGCCCGGCATGACTGTGTCCCCCTGTCGAAGGCATGACCTGGGGGGTGGTGTCACCGGGCCCGGGAGGTGCCGTCGGAGACGCTGATGAGAGGTCCGGCCACCGTCCGGTCCGGCGCAATGCCGGACAGCTCGCGGGCGGCAGGTCTGCATAACGTGGATGCGCGCGTACGACACCATCGCCGAGGCCAGCCCGGTCAACTCCCCTGGAAGGGTGCGATGTTCGACACCAGCGACGTGGGCGTCTTCCTTGGCATGGACGTCGGCAAGACCGCTCATCACGGCCACGGCCTGACCCCGGCCAGGAAGAAGGTCTTCGACAAGCCGATGCCCAACAGTGAGCCGAAGCTGCGGGCCGTCTTCGACAAGCTGACCGCGAAGTTCGGCACCGTCCTGGTGATCGTGGACCAGCCCGCCTCCATCGGCGCCCTCCCGCTGACCGTCGCCCGCGACGCGGGCTGCCAGGTCGCCTACCTGCCCGGCCTGGCGATGCGCCGCATCGCTGACCTGTATCCCGGCGAGGCGAAGACCGACGCGAAGGACGCGGCGGTGATCGCGGACGCCGCCCGCACCATGCCCCACACCCTGCGCTCCCTGGAGCTCACCGACGAGATCACCGCCGAACTCACGGTCCTGACCGGCTTCGACCAGGACCTCGCCGCCGAAGCCACCCGCACCAGCAACCGGATACGCGGCCTGCTCACCCAGTTCCACCCCAGCCTGGAGCGCGTCCTGGGCCCGCGTCTCGATCACCAGGCTGTCACCTGGCTGCTGGAACGCCACGGATCCCCGGCCGCCCTGCGAAAGGCCGGCCGCCGCAGACTCGTCGAGCTCATCCGGCCCAAGGCCCCGCGCATGGCCACCCGGCTGATCGACGACATCTTCGACGCCCTCGACGAGCAGACCGTGATCGTCCCCGGCACCGGCACCCTCGACATCGTCGTGCCCTCCCTGGCCCGCTCGCTTGCCGCCGTCCACACTCAACGCCGGGCCCTGGAAGCCCAGATCAACACCCTGCTGGAGGCCCACCCTCTTTCCCCGGTCCTGACCTCGATGCCGGGAGTCGGCGTCAGGACCGCCGCCGTCCTGCTGACCACCGTCGGCGACGGCACCAGTTTCCCCACCGCCGCCCACCTCGCCTCCTACGCCGGACTCGCCCCCACCACCAAGTCGTCGGGCACCTCTATCCACGGCGAACACGCACCCCGAGGCGGCAACCGGCAGCTCAAGCGCGCCATGTTCCTCTCCGCCTTCGCCTGCATGAACGCCGATCCCGCCTCCCGCGCCTACTACGACAAGCACCGAGCCCGCGGAAAAACCCACACCCAGGCCCTCCTCCGCCTCGCCCGCCAGCGCATCAGCGTCCTGTTCGCCATGCTCCGCGACGGCACCTTCTACGAACCCCGAACCCCCGCCGAAACCGTTGCCGCATGAACTGGACAAACGCCCCCAAGAACGACAGCGCGGGCTTGACGAAAGACATAGAGGCACCCCCCCCGGTGCGCCGACGGGGGCCAGGCCACCCCCGCGCGGTCTCGGAACAGGGAGCGACTGGGAGCTGTCGCTGGCCGGCTGTCCCCCGGTTCGAGGAACAGCACAAAGCCCCGGGACCACGAGGACCCGGGGCTTGTCCGTTCACTCTCCGTGCGCCAAGTTCAACGACCTGGGCTCGCGTTGGTCACTTGCCGGCCGGTTGCGGCAAGGTAGGTCCATCGGCTACCCCGAACCCGCCCCGTGGCAGCGGGAGGTCCTCGACCTCTCCAGCCGCCGGTACCCAGGTGCACCCGCCACGGGTGGTCAACCCGTTGACCACCCCCAGGTCGAACCGGAAGAGGACCCAGGGGGGTCCGAGCCCGCCGTCGAAGCGGTCAAGGCGTTGACCACCGAGCCACCGCCCAGCATCACCGACGCGGTCGACTCCGTCCTGGACGCACTCGACAAGGTCGACAAGGCCCGTGCCCTGGCTCGGCGTCGCACTGCGAGCCGAGCAGGCAAAGACCGGCGCCAGTGCCAACGAACTCGCCGAGCGCGTCCGCGGCGCGATGTCCCGCCCCCTGGTCCTCAAAGCCCTCCGGCATACCGACTGACAAGGCCCTCTCACCGCCGTTTGCGGCTCCTGACCGGATTCTTACCGGCGCCCGACCTCGGGTGCGTCGTCGTACGCGATGCGTCCGACCGCGGCGTGGGCCTTGCTCAAGCTGCCGTGCAGTTCGCCCGCGAGGTCCCGCGCCTTCCCGGACGACTGGGTGAAGCGCTCGAGCACCTCGTCGAGGGGCTCGCCCCGGTAGTCGGACATCAGGCGTCCCTTCTCGTGCAGGCCCTGGACGCAGGCGCCGATGAGATCGAGGGCGTTGCCCATCTCCGCGGCGGCGCGGGTGAAGTAGCTGTAGATGCGGTACGCCTCCAGCGGGTACTGAAGCCCGCCGTTCTCAAGGGCGCTGACGAGCTCGACCAGGGAGCGCGCCGCGCCCTCCGCCTGCTGCTCGACGGTCTCGGTGTTGTCGGTGTTCTCGCTCATGCTGATCCGGGTTCTCCTTGGCGCGGGTGTGAGTTACAGGCGGTCGGTGAAGTGGCAGCGCGCGTGCACGGACAGCAGGCGGGCCGGGTCGGCGGGCGTCGCGCCGGTCGCATCGAGCGGTCCGTACAGCAGGGCAGAGCCCCGGTCGCGGGCGGCCTCAAGCCAGGTGGCGGATACCGGCTTCAGCACCGGGGCCCGCCACAAGATGACGTCGTAGACGTCGCTGCGCCACTCCCAGTGCGGCTGGTCGGGCAGCAGGGTGGCATCCAGCAGCCGGACGATGCCGAGCAGGGCGCCACTCGCCTGGTCGACCTTCACTACCCAGGCCGGATCCTCCTCGGGCAGACCCTGGGGAATGAGGGGCTCCCAGGCGCAGCGCTCGCGCAGGTCGTCGTATCCGGCCTCGGGTGTCTGGGGGTGCGGGAACAGCGCGACCGAGGCGACGCGGCCGAAGCCGGTCACCGTCATATCGGCCCGGGCGCCGTACGTGGCAGGGTGGATGAGACCGGAGACATCGACCACCGTGCCCGGGCCGGCGTCCTGCGGCTCGCTGCCCGGCACGGTGATGGTGATGTCCGCCAGGTTCTCCGGGCCGGCGTCCTGGCCGCGCATCAGGCCGGGGAACTTGTGGCCGTAGAACGTCCACAGGTCCAGCGCGTCCTCCAGGAGCGCCGCACGGTCGCCGCGGTTCATCATCTCGACCCCGGCGCGCATCATCCGGGCGTCGCCGCCGTGGTCGCGGGCCTGCTGAACGAGGCGGAAGAACACCTGGGTTGGCCGGGAGGCGAGGCTCCCCGCACCCGGCTCGTGAGCGGCGTGCAGACTGTAGACGGATCCGGCCGTCACCGCCAGCACGATCGGGTCCTCATCGAGGAGCTTCGCGGCAAGGGACTGCTGGCACGGTGCGCACCGCTCGACGCATGCGCCGATCAGCGCGGACGCCGTCCGCATGTCCGGCACGGTCTCGACCCCCCACCGGCTGGGGTCGGCCAGCTGGAGGTCCTTGTCCGTCGGACCGCTGTCGTGCTGGTGGAGGGTGCGGCGTTGGCGGCGGCGTACGCGGCGCCCCGGTTGCGGCTCTTGTTCCTCGCCCGGCTCTTGCGGCCGCGGCTCTTGGTCATACGGCTCTCTCATTTCCGCGCTCCGGCCCCATGACCCGATGCGCGCGATGAAGAGCAGCATGCGGAAGGCCCAACGGCTGTGTGGCCGCCGGGAGTTGACGTACACCTCGCACTGATGCTGCACAGACCGGAACCTCGTGTGAGAGTCCGCGGGCACCTTCGCCGTGGCGCGCCCGGTCATGGGCCGGGGTGCGGGCTTGGGCCGATGCGTCGACCTGCCCGCACCCTACCGCTCCGCGACCGGGGCCGGAACCGATGGCCAAAGACACACACAGCAGGACATGGTCAGCGGCGCCGGGGCCGCGAAGGCGAGGTCTCAGGACGGGGCTACTCCCAGCAGTGGCATCCGACGCACAGGGTGCAGCAGCCGCACCCGTAGTCGCACACCGACGACTGGAGGTCCCGCAGGCCGGGTTGATCGGGCTTTCCCCGGGGATCGGGCAGTAGCACTCGCCCTCGGGGCAGTCGCGGCGGCAACCGTCGTCCTCGCTGTCCGGCGGAAGCCCGCACGGCCCGGAGTGTGCGATCACCCGGGGGCAGTCCCGGCCGGCACCGTCGACCCACCGCCCGCAGTGGGTGCGGAACAGCCCGCCCTCAGGGATACACCACTTCTCGTCCTCGGCACGTTGCAGCGCCGCCCAGCCCGCCGCGACTTCGGCGTACCAGTCCGTGCCCGGCTCAGTCGCCGTCATCGCCCGGCCGCCTGCTGGGTGGGGAGCGCGGCAAGCGGGGACCGATGGCCCTCGGGGGTCACGCGGACGGCATCCCAGTCGATACGGCGGCTTCGGGCGAGCCGGTCCAGGTCGGCCTGGCGGTAGAGCAGGACGACGTCGTGCTTGTTCCAGCCGGAGCGGGCGGTGGCCGCGTGGGTCAGGAGTCCGGCACGAACCAGGTGGTCGAAGTCCGATGCGCGAATGCGGAGGACGCGTGCAGCGGCGTCGCGCATGTGGAGTTGCCCGGCGGTCGAGGCGCGTTCGGCCTTCCGCCGGTCGGTGAAGTTCTCCAGGGTGAGCCCGCAGTACAGGGGGTGGCCCATGTGGTCGCCGTTCCCTAATAAGACCTACCGAGGCTCCATCCGGCAGACTCGGTGCCCGGTAGCCACCGGCAGGTGAGCACCCTTTGTTCCCTGGACATCGAGTCCTGTTGACAGATCGTGCCCCTGCCGGTCAGCCAGGAGTGAAATCGCTGATGGGATGTCGTGCCCGCCCGGTTGCGGAGTGAGCACAGCCTTATTAGGTCGCTGATGGTTCTCCTGCGGGCTACTGCCGATCGAGGTCGATGACGGAGGACGAGTTGCTGTTCGTTGGGGACGACTGGGCCCAGGACCACCACGACGTCGAGTTGATGGACGCCGCAGGACGCCGGTTATCCAAGGCTCGGCTGCCGGAGGGCGTGGCGGGAATCGAACGGTTGCACGCGATGATCGGTGCCGAGCTCGGTGAGGACAGCAAGGACGAGGTGGTGATCGGGATCGAGACCGATCGGGGCCCGTGGGTGCAGGCGCTGATCGTTGCCGGCTACACGGTGTATGCGGTCAACCCGCTGCAGGCCTCCCGGTACCGGGAACGCTTGGCGGTGTCAGGGGCCAAGAGCGACGCGGCCGACGCGCACGTGCTCGCCGACATGGTGCGCACCGACTCCCACCAGCTCCGCCCGATCTCCGGGGACACCGCCGACGCCGAAGCGGTCAAGGTGGTGACGCGCATCCACAAGACCCTGATCTGGGAACGGACCCGCACCACGCAGCGGCTGCGGCACGCCCTGCTCGACTACTTCCCCGCCGCCCTGGAGGCGTTCGAGGACCTGGACGCGCCCGACGTCCTGGAGCTGCTGGCCAAGGCACCTGATCCGGCGGCCGCGGCAAAGCTGACGACCACGCAGATCAGCGCGGCCCTCAAGCGCGCCCGCCGGCGCAACATCGCCGACAAGGCCACCAGGATCCAGGCCGTGCTGCGCGCCAAGCACCTGGGTCAGCCCGCCGCTGTGACTGCGGCCTACGCCGACTCGGTACGCGCGCTCGTCGCGCTGCTGGTCACCTTGAACGAGCAGGTCAACTTCGTGCACGGGCAGGTCGAGGACTACTTCGGCCGGCACCCGAACGCTGAGATCATCCGCTCCCAGCCCGGACTGGGCCCGATGCTCAGCGCCCGGGTCCTCGCAGAGTTCGGCGACGACCCGCACCGCTACGCCAGCGCCAAGGCCCGCAAGAACTACGCCGGCACCAGCCCCATCACCCGCGCCTCCGGCAAGAAGAAAGTCGTGACCGCCCGCTTTGTTCGCAACGACCGGCTCATCGACTCCCTGATCGCCCAGGCCTTCTCCGCGCTGCGAGTCTCCGCCGGAGCCAGGGCCTACTACGAACGGCAACGAGCTCGCGGCATCGAATTCAACGCCGCCCTGCGCCAACTCGCCAACCGGCTCGTCGGCATCCTGCACGGCTGCCTCAAAACCGGCACACCGTACGACGAGGCGACAGCTTGGTCCCACCGAGCCCACGCACTCGCCGCTTGACACTCCAGCTCATGGGATGTCTGTCAAGTACTGCTTGGAAGCGGCCTTCAGGGCCCTCCGGAAGGTGTCTGGCAGCACCGCCGGGGCGATCGGCATGTTCAGCGCCGCGATCGCCTTCGGCAGCCGCTCGGAGGGGAACAGCGGTGCGTGCGGATCGCTCGCGTCGTCGCGGAACTCGCCGCGGATCTCCTCGATGTACCACCACAGAAGATCACGGCCCTCCTGGAACAGAAACGCCTCGCGCTCGCGTGGTCCGGAGCCGCGGGCTCCCTTGCCGAAGACGAGGAAGCGGCCCCACTGGCCGTTCTCCCAGTGAACGTCTCCCATCCGCACCGCGCAGAGCTCGGCGGCCCGAACCCCGGAGATGTAGGTCAGCTTGGACATCACGTAGTTCCGGGCGGCCACCGGATACTTCCGCTCGGTCGGCAGCGCGTCCCGCCAGGAGCCGAAGAACTCCTTCAGGGCCCGCGCGGACGGCGGGATCCTCAACCCGAAGTCGCCGCGGTGCCGCGGCCGGTTGAACGGGTCGATGGGCGACTCCACCGCCGCCCCGAACCGCCGCAGGATCTCGCCCGCGTAGCGCTGTTCGAGGAAGGCGAAGTAGCCGTCGATCTTCGTCAGCTTGGATCGCAGCGTCGTATGCCGACCCGGCTTGCCCGGGCCGGCGAAGTACCGGTCCAGGTCACGCGAGGTCAGTCGCCACGGGACGACGTCGTAGAACGAGCAGAGTTCGAGCACCGGCGCCACCAGGGCCTGGAGCGTCTTCGCGGACAACCCCGCCACGTCCCTCGCCCAGCAGTACTCGGCGAGCGTGTCCTGGAACAGGGCCCGCTCGTCCGCCGGCGTGGAGGTCTCGGCCGCCTTCCGCTGAAGCGTGAACACGTCGGCAAGCCCGGCCTCCGGCCGGGCCTCGTCCTGTACGCCCGTACCGCTCGCGCCCGTGATGAGCGAGAAGCGACGAGTCCCGGAATCCGCCACGAGCCAGCAAATTACGGGCCGATCTCCAGGAATCTGCCAGTAACCGCGAGAACCTCACACGTTCGTGTGGACCGGCCCCGCAGAGCCACAACCAGCACGAACAGCGTGTATGTACACGCGAGGGCTGTACGGGAACCCGTCGGATCTCCAGTTGGGTGCACGGCCTGTCCGACGAGGACGTTGGGGGGGGCGGCCGTGGGAGAACGTGCTGCCCCGGCTCTGCAAGGTGACCCGCGACCGTGTCATCTGTGCGTACAACAGTTCCTTCGACCGCAACATCGTCCTCGGCGACACCCGGCGGGCCGGCAAGCAGCCGATGCACCTCGAGCCCTGGGACAACTGGTACTGCCTGATGGACTCCTGCACTGCACTCCCGAAGCTGTCGCGAAGTGACAAGTAGCTCTGTGTAATCGACATTCTGGTCCTCATCCAGCACTCTGGCCCTGCCTCTGTTGTGCTCGCATCACCTTGGTCGCGTAGTGGTGATCGAGGGAAGGAGCTGGGCGTGCCTCGTGAGTGGGAACCGGAGGACTTGATCGAGGTCTGGATGCTGCTGGAGGAAGCCAGAATGTCGATTACACAGAGCTACTTGTTCTCGGCTATCTCCTCGCAGTGTTCTATCCAGGAACTCGAATCAGGAGGATCTGGATCCCCCTCTATCCCCTCAGGATAGTCTTCCGCACTGCTAGCCCAGCCATTTTGATACTCAATATCGCTCTCCAGAAACCAATGCAACCACGAGTCGCCGTCGGTTCTTTCCTTCACCTTCGCAAGCTTGTCAGCGTAAGTGCGAAATTCCTCCGGATCAGCATCCCGAGCCGGAAAATACTCTGTCCAGACGTCATTGGCCAGCTCGCAGGCTTTGAGCTCGGAGACCTTCTTTGTCCTGAAATCAAGGTCGCCAACACCGTTAATGCCGAAAAACGCCAGCACCGCAAGGAGCGACACCGCGATACCGATCCACATTCCTACTTTCGTTGCCACACTGGAAGCGTCCTCACCGCCGGTCGTGCGGCCGTCTGTGCTGACGGTGCTGTTCCCGACCTGCCGATTCGAGTCATTGCCAACGACCTCTTCCGCGGCGGCACGCAGCTCGGCTGCGAACGTCTCTCGCTGCGACTCTTCGAGGTTCTCCAACGCCAGCTCTACCCGGGTGCACCACACTCCAGCCTGATACGCCCTCACTGCGTCGGCCTCCGCCGGATCGGCAGAGGCAAGCTCAGCAGCCGTTCGGTCAAGCCGTGCGAGCTCGCCGTTCGCGGCCTGCTCCTCGCCTCGCCCCAGCGTCCGGCTGAATCGGCCTCGGAAGTTGGTCCAGGCGTCGGTACCAGCAGCCCGTACTACTGCGGTCCCTGCCATCGAGGCCACCGCGGTCAGAGTCTCTGGCAGCACGATTCCTCCTAGGCTAAGCGGATCAATGCGCGGAATTTTACTTCGTGTTGACCTCAGTGAACACCGCGGACGGCTTCGGGGAACCGAGCACGCCGCTTTCACGGAGCCGGGCGAGGTGCTCCAGTCCGCCTGACCGGTACAGAGGGGTCGCCTCGACGTCTGGACGCTGCTGGATGAGGACCAGAATGTCGATTACACAGAGCTATTTGTCACTTCGCAACAGCTTCGGGAGTGCTGGGCCGCACACTACGCCGCCTGGGTCGGCTCCATCCGGTGGCTCCCGCTCGGGGCGGGCACCGCGCGGCCGGCGACTGCGCTGCAGCCAGGGCCGTGTTGGTGGAGATGTCGAAGGGCCGCGGGTCCACGTTCACGCCCCGGTTGCCCACGCCCGGGCCGTCCGTCGGGACAGCCCGGGCCGCGACCGTTCCCGGCCAGCTGTCCGGCGACCCCGTGGCCGGGTAGCCGATCCCGAACCGAGCCCACAACCCCGTCCCTGGCGGGAGTGCTGGGCGACGGCCCCGGGCGGGTTGCCGGCGTCGAGCAGGGCCTGGATGGAGCCGCGGCGCATGGAGTGGCCGGGCTCTTCCTTCATCTGGGCGGCGGCCGCGAGGTCTTCGGGGGAGGCTTCACGATCGTGCGGAACGGCGGCGTCGTCCACGGCGCTGGCTGAGCAACCGTCTTCGAACCTAGCGGTGCACCCGGGTCGCTGACGATCAAATGTCTAGTGCGGGCTCCTCCTGCTGCCACACTCGTTCCATGCTTGGTCAAGGTTGGTTGTCCCAGTGGGAGCGGGTAGGCCGCCGTCTTGAGGATGTGCGGGCCGTCTACAAAGGCGCGCCGGGCGGCACTGACGCTGCAATCGACGCGGTTCTGCCGTTCTTCGAAACCGTGCACCACCTGAAGGACTGGCTCACCAACGATCCGGCGAGCGGAGTGACGACGGCTGAGGTGCACACCCTGATCGATGGCAGCCCGGCTCTCCAGCTCTGTGCAGATCTCGCCAACGGCTCGAAGCACTTCAAACTGGACCCGCAGCATCGCACGCAGACCGGTACCACTCCACGACAATCGCGCGGAACGACGTCGTCGTATTCGTCGGCACGGGCACCTCAGCGCACCGCTTCTACACTGCGTCCGGTGGCAAGGAGCACGACGTCTTGGAGATCACCGAAGAAGCTGTGAACGAGTGGCGTGGGTTCCTCTCCGGGCGCCACCTCATCTGAAGGAGACACAGCAACTCCAGCCAGACCGCCGAGCCATGAGGGGCGCGCCTTGTGAGCGTTCATGCAATTCCCCATCGGAGGCACCTTCGGCTCCACGTAATTCCCCAGTTGGTTGCGGCTGGTGACGGGCCGCCCGACTGCTCAGTGTGGGGCTGGACAGTGCCCTCAAGGGCGCTGAGGTGTCCGGAGCCGCATTACTGCTGGTCAAAGCCCTTTGTGTGGGGCCATGATGGGGGCGTTCCGTGTCGTACGACGTAAGGACCGCCCCCATCATGGCTCTGCCCCCGCTCACACCCGAGGCCCGCGCCGAGGCGCTGAAGAAGGCCGCCGCCGTCCGCAAGGAGCGCGGCGCGGTCCTCGAAGCCCTCAAGACGAACAAGGTCACCTTGAAGGAGGTGCTGGAGCGCGAGGACTCCGTCGTCGGCAAGGTGTACGTCCGCCGCCTGCTGGAGTCGCTGCCCGGCATCGGCAAGGTCCGCGCCCTCCAGCTCCTGGCCGACCTCGACATCTCCGAGCGCCGCCGCGTCCAGGGCCTCGGCGCCCGCCAGAAGGAACGCCTCCTCGAACTCTTCCCGTCAGCGGCCTGACCAGCGACACCATGCAAGACCACGGAGGCCCTGGTGTCCGGGTGGACACCAGGGCCTTCACGTCCGGTCCGGAGGGGTGGACCGTGCTGCGTCCCCGGACGCCAGAGCGCTGGATGCCCGGGGACGGCTGACGAGCACGAGCCCCGTGGGGTCGGTTCGACCCGTGCCCGCGTCACCCGCCCAACGCCCACCAGGCCCGGCAGGACACGCCCCGCGTCAACACCCACGCCGCCGACTCCCGCCTGACGCCACAGGCTCAGCCGGATTACGCGGCACCGGGTGAAGCACCCGGGCCGTGCGTCATCACCCGCCCGCCGACGTGGATTCAGCGCCTTTCGCCGTACGCGGCTTCCTCCAGCGCCCGTACGAGGAGCCGGAACTCGCCTTCGTCGACGGCTTGGATGACTTGCTGGAGTTGTACGGCGCCGGAGCCCACGAGGGAGGCGGCGAACTCCGGCACGGCGACCTCGCTGCTGGAGGACCGGCGCGACCAGCCGAGGGTGAGCATGAGCCGCCCGAGCGCGGTCCAGTCGACCGAGGGGTGGGTGCCCGAGCTGTCGATCAGCGGGTTCCCGGCAGCGTCCGAGAGTTCCTGGTCGTCGAGGAAGCGCCGCAGCCAGAAGCCGTCGCGGTGAGCGCCCAGGAGCCTGGTCGCCGCCCGCATCCGTTCGTTGCCCACGTCGCGCAGCAGGCTGTCGGCGAGCTCCTCGCCCGTCATGTCGTCCGTGGCCATCATCGGCGTCTCCGTTCCCTGGAGGGCCGCGGCCGGCCCCGATCCACTGTGCGCGGCCGTCGTCTCCCGTCTCCGCCGCACACGCCGGACTATCGCTCTAACGC
>NZ_JAGGPB010000041.1 GCF_018614055.1 Streptomyces sp. ISL-98 | reverse complement strand
CAAACGGACGCTTCCTTTGTACTCACCCTCGCGGGCTTTCCTCCGGGCTTTCGTTCGGTATTTCGTGTTTCCGACTCTATCAGACTCTTTCGTGTCCGACTTCCTCGGCGCCTTTCAGGTTTCCGCTTTCGCGTTTCCCTTTCCGGCGACTCCGACTTTATCAGAAGTTCTGAGTCGGAATTCCCGCCCCGTTCGGGTCATCCAGGCGCACGAGTGTGCCCGGGGCTTCCCGTTCAGGCGGAGCCGTAAACGTACTGGAGCGGAGCGCCCCGATGCAAATCGAGGGGCTCCGCTCCTGAGGCTGTGTCAGACCTCTACTACAACAGGCAGGATCATCGGGCGCCGACGGTAGGTGTCGGAGACCCACTTGCCGACCGTGCGGCGGATGAGCTGCTGGATCTGGTGCGGCTCGATGACGCCGTCGGAGGCCGACTTGGCAATGGCGTCTTCGATCCGGGGGGCGACGGCCGAGAAGGCCGAGTCCTCGATGCCGGAGCCGCGGGCGTGGAAGTTCGGGCCGCCCACGATCTTGCCTGTGGCGGTGTCCACCACGACGAAGACCGAGACGAAGCCTTCCTCGCCGAGGATGCGGCGGTCCTTGAGGTGGGTCTCGGTGACATCGCCGACCGAAAGGCCGTCGACGTACACATAGCCCGCCTGGACCTTGCCGACGATCTTCGCGCGGCCGTCGATGAGGTCGACCACCACGCCGTCCTCGGCGATGACGATGTGGTCCTTAGGGACACCCGTCAGGGCACCCAGCTCGGCGTTGGCGCGGAGGTGGCGCCATTCGCCGTGGACCGGCATCAGGTTCTTCGGCTTGCAGATGTTGTAGAAGTACAACAGCTCGCCGGCGGAGGCGTGGCCGGAGACGTGGACCTTGGCGTTGCCCTTGTGGATGACGTTGGCGCCCCAGCGGGTCAGACCGTTGATGACCCGGTAGACCGCGTTCTCGTTGCCCGGGATGAGCGACGACGCCAGGATGACGGTGTCGCCCTGGACGATGCGGATCTGGTGGTCGCGATTGGCCATGCGGGAGAGCGCGGCCATCGGCTCGCCCTGGGAGCCGGTGCAGACGAGGACTACCTCGTGGTCGGGAAGGTCGTCGAGGGTCTTTACGTCGACGACGAGACCGGCCGGGACCTTGAGATAGCCCAGGTCGCGGGCGATGCCCATGTTCCTGACCATCGAGCGGCCCACGAAGGCGACGCGGCGCCCGTACTCATGGGCGGCGTCGAGGATCTGCTGGATGCGGTGCACGTGGCTGGCGAAGCTGGCCACGATGATGCGCTTCTGGGCGTTCGCGAAGACCGTACGCAGGACGTTCGAGATGTCGCGCTCGGGCGGTACGAAGCCCGGGACCTCTGCGTTCGTCGAGTCGGAGAGGAGGAGGTCGATGCCTTCCTCGCCGAGCTTGGCGAAGGTCGGGAGGTCGGTCAGGCGGCGGTCCAGCGGGAGCTGGTCCATCTTGAAGTCGCCGGTGTGGACGACCATGCCCGCCGGGGTGCGGATGGCAACGGCCAGCGCGTCCGGGATGGAGTGGTTGACCGCCACGAATTCGCAGTCGAAGGGGCCGACACGCTCGCGGTGGCCCTCGCTGACCTCAAGGGTGTACGGGCGGATGCGGTGCTCCTGGAGCTTCGCCTCGATCAGCGCGAGGGTCAGCTTGGAGCCGATCAGCGGGATGTCCTGCTTCAGGCGGAGCAGGTAGGGGACGCCACCGATGTGGTCCTCGTGGCCGTGCGTGAGCACGATGCCTTCGATGTCGTCGAGACGGTCCTTGATGGACGTGAAGTCCGGCAGGATCAGGTCGATTCCGGGCTGCTCCTCCTCGGGGAAGAGCACACCGCAGTCGACGATGAGCAGGCGGCCGCCGTACTCGAAGACCGTCATGTTCCGGCCGATCTCGCCGAGACCGCCGAGCGGGGTTACGCGCAGGCCGCCCTTCGGGAGCTTCGGCGGCGTACCGAGTTCAGGATGCGGATGACTCAAAAGACTCTCCTCACCACGCGCGCCACGTACCGCTGAGGCACGTGGCGCGTGTGTCATTCGTGCACTTGCTGTTGTCTATGGGATTCGTGCTTATTCAGTTGTGAAGTCTTTGGCTAGATCTGTACGCCACCGGCCGTGAGGTCCCTCTTGAGCTGCGCGGATTCCTCCGGCGTGAGCTCCACGAGGGGCAGGCGCAGCGGGCCGGCGGGCAGGCCCTGCAGGGTGAGGGCGGCCTTGGTGGTGATGACGCCCTGGGTACGGAACATGCCGGTGTAGACCGGGAGCAGCCGCTGGTGGATCTCGGTCGCCTTGCGTACGTCGCCGGAGAGGTGGGCCTCGAGGAGTGCGCGCAGCTCGGGCGTGACGACGTGGCCCACGACGGAGACGAAGCCGACCGCGCCGACGGAAAGGAGCGGCAGGTTGAGCATGTCGTCGCCGGAGTACCAGGCCAGGCCGCTCTGGGCGATGGCCCAGCTGGAGCGGCCGAGGTCGCCCTTGGCGTCCTTGTTGGCCACGATCCGCGGGTGCTCGGCGAGCCGGACGATCGTCTCGGTGTTGATCGGGACGCCGCTGCGGCCGGGGATGTCGTAGAGCATGACCGGGAGGCCGGTGCTGTCCGCAATGGCCGTGAAGTGCTGGAACAGCCCCTCTTGCGGGGGCTTGTTGTAGTACGGCGTCACGGCGAGGAGGCCGTGGGCGCCGGTCTGCTCGGCGGTGCGGGCCAGCTCGATGCTGTGGCGGGTGTCGTTGGTACCGATTCCGGCCACGACATGGGCCCGGTCTCCGACCGCTTCCAGTACAGCCCGCACCAGGTCGTTTTTCTCCGCGTCGCTGGTGGTCGGCGACTCGCCGGTGGTGCCGTTGACGATCAGCCCGTCGTTGCCTGCGTCCACCAGGTGGGCGGCAAGACGCTGGGCGCCGTCGAGGTCGAGTGCGCCGTCCGCCGTGAAGGGCGTGATCATGGCGGTGAGGACCCGCCCGAAGGGGGTCTGCGGAGTGGAGATCGGAGCCATGGGTAACACGCTACTCGCTGCTCAACGCGGGGTGTCCCCTCGGGGGAGGGGAGAGGCGGTGGAAGAAGTGGAACCCGGCACTGCCTGCTCGGGGGTTCAAGCAGTGCCGGGTCCGTTTGATCAGCCTAGATGAAATTCTCGAACTGCGGCAATCCGAACACTTCGGACGGCTGATCCGTACATCTGTGCTCAGGCGTTACGGGGCGATTCGGCCATTCGCGTTGAAGGCCGCGTACGTGAGGGGCATGAGCTTCGCCCAGTGCGCCTCCATCTGCTCCCCCACCATCTCGATCTCGCGCTGCGGGAAGGACGGCACTTTCGCAAGCTCGTGCTGGGTGCGCAGGCCGAGGAAGTGCATCAGCGAGCGGGCGTTGCATGTCGCGTACATCGAGGAGTAGAGGCCGACGGGGAGCACCGCGCGGGCCACCTCGCGGGCGACGCCCGCTGCGAGCATCTCCTGGTACGCCTCGTACGCCTGACGGTACGAGTCCTGCATCGCGCGGGTGGTGAGCTGCTGCTGCTCCGGGGTGCCCTCGACGAATTCGTACTTGCCGGGACGGCCCTGCTGGACGAGCTTGCGGGACTCACCCGGAACGTAGAAGACCGGCTCCAGCTCCCTGTAGCGGCCCGACTCTTCGTTGTACGACCAACCGACGCGGTGCCGCATGAACTCACGGAAGACGAAAATCGGCGCGCTGATGAAGAAGGTCATCGAGTTGTGCTCGAAGGGGCTGCCGTGGCGGTCCCGCATCAGGTAATTGATGAGGCCCTTGGAGCGCTCGGGGTCCTTGCTGAGCTCCTCCAGGGACTGCTCGCCGGCGGTGGAGACACGGGCGGCCCACAGCACGTCGGAGTCGCCGGCGGTGTGCTTCACCAGCTCGACGGTCACTTCGCTGCGGAAGCTGGGCTTGGCGGTCTCGATGGGCGTGCCATCAGGGGTAACAGACACCGGCGGGGTCCTTCCATGTACATCGCTCGGGCGCCCCACACTCTACGACGGAGGACTGACAGCGAGGGCCGGACGGAGTGCGGCAGACATGCTTTGGTCAATTCCGGGAAATCGGGCACCGACGGACGGTTTTGAACGTCTGTCTCTGTAGAAGCCCTGAGTCCCACAAAAAATCACAAGGAGTGCTGCCCTATGCTGCGCCGGCGAGAGTCCGTCCCCTTCGCATTCGTTGCCGAGGCCGACCGATTCCGCAGTAATGTCACCCCGCCGCCTCGCGAACGTCCCAGTGCGTCCGAGCTCGTCGGCCGTACGCTGATGGGCCTCACCATCGTCGCCGGACTGGCCGGATCGTTGCTCTTCGGGCTTCCCGCCCTCGGAGCGTGACTCTCCCCCATTGCCCTGAACGGGCGTGGGGGCACCCCCATGGACCCCTGAGGTGGCCCGCCGGAGGCCTCCTCGGTAGCCTCACCGGGCACAGCCCAATCGAGCGTGCTGGTGAGTGAGGATCAGTCGTGCCCCTGCCCTTCCTGACGGCCGACCGTGCTTTTGAAGCGTCCGGTGAGACCTCCGACGATGTCGCGCTGCCCTTCGACGACCACGATCAATGGCGGCGGCCCTACCGCCCCGGTCCGTGGCGCGTCGGGGCCTCGGCGCTGCTTCTGCTGCTGGCGTCGTTCATCCTGCTGGCGACCATGGTCATCGCCTTCGCCGGTGCGCTGCCGGGGGCCGGTCTCTGTCTCGGCATCGCCGTCCTGGTGATCGCCGCCGCCCTGCGGCTGCTGCGCGTCGGCGCCTGGGTCAGCAAGCACGGGCTGCGGCGCGTGGGCTTCTTCGTGACGACCACGGTGGCCTGGGACCGGGCAACGACGGTGCGGACGGTCCAGCAGCCGGTGCGGTGGCTCGGGCTGCCGCGCACCGTACAGGGGCAGGCGCTCGTACTGGCGTGGCAGGGCGGTGAGCAGCTGACGCTGCTCACCGATCACAACGCGGATTTCCTGTCCAGGGCGGAAGCCTTCGACCGGGCTGCCGACACGGTCGAAGCCTGGGGGGACGAGTACCGACGCGCGTGATCCGTGCGTGAGGACATGTGACATGTGAGAGGGGGCGTCCGGCCGGACGCCCCCTCTCACATGTCCTCACTTGCCGTCGTGCAGCGCGATCGCGTGCTGCATCGCCTTGCGGGCGCGCGGAGTGTCCCGTGCGTCGTAGTAGGCGATGGCGAGCCGGAACCAGGAACGCCAGTCGTCCGGGGTGTCCTCGGTCTCCGCGCGGCGCCTGGCGAAGACCTCGTCGGCGGAGTCACGGTCGATGCGTCCGCCGGGTGTACGTACCAACTCGTCGACGGGCAGGCCGCCTTCGGCTTCCAGCTTCGCCGACAGCAGGTCCGCCTTGCGGGCGAACTGCGTGGTGTGCCAGAGGAACCAGATGCCGATGGCCGGCAGGATCAGCACCGCGATGCCGAAGGTGACGGTGAGGGCGGTGCCTTCCCGGATGAGGAAGTAGCCGCGGCTGCCGGCCAGGACGAAGTAGACGACCAGGACGGCGACCAGGACGAAGTACGTGATCTTTGCGCGCATGGCTGTTCGTGCCGTCAGTTCAGATCGAGGAAGTTTTCCAGGCCGAACGTGAGGCCGGGAGTGGTCACCACGCGGCGCACGCCGAGCAGGATGCCCGGCATGAAGCTGCTGTGGTGCAGGGAGTCGTGCCGGATGGTGAGGGTCTCGCCCTCGCCGCCGAGGAGGACTTCCTGGTGTGCGAGGAGCCCGCGGAGGCGGATGGCGTGTACGGGTACGCCGTCCACGTCCGCGCCGCGGGCGCCGTCCAGCGCCGTCGTGGTGGCGTCGGGCTGGGGGGCGCTGCCGGCCTCGGCGCGCGCGGCCGCGATGAGCTGGGCGGTGCGGGTCGCTGTGCCGGACGGGGCGTCGGCCTTGTTCGGGTGGTGCAGCTCGACGACCTCGACGGATTCGAAGTACGGGGCCGCCTGCTGGGCGAACTTCATGGTCAGGACGGCGCCGATGGAGAAGTTGGGCGCGATGAGCACACCCGTCTGCGGGAAGGCGTCGAGCCAGCTGCGCAGCTGCGCGAGGCGTTCGTCGGTCCAGCCGGTGGTGCCGACGACGGCGTGGATGCCATGGCGTACGCAGAAGTCGAGGTTGCCCATCACCGAGGCAGGGGTGGTCAGCTCGACCGCGACCTGGGCTTCGGCTTCCACCAGGGCTTCCAGTTTGTCGCCCCGGCTCAGCGTCGCCACCAGTTCCATGTCGTCCGCGGCCTCGACGGCTCGTACGGCCTCGGCGCCGATACGGCCCTTGGCACCGAGAACGGCCACGCGCAGCTTGCTCATTGCTTTGCTTCTTTCTGACGTCTCTAGGCGACTGATTCGTGCAGGCGGTCGGCCTGCTTGTCCTTCAGCGGGCCGATGACCGAGAGCGAGGGCCGGTGGCCCAGGATGTCGGCGGCCACGGCTCGTACCTCGTCGGGGGTGACCGCCGCCATGCCGGCGAGCATGTCGTCGACGGAGATGTGCTCGCCCCAGGCCAGTTCGCTCTTGCCGATACGGTTCATCAGCGCACCGGTGTCCTCCAGGCCGAGGACGGTGGAGCCCGACAGCTGGCCGACGGCGCGGGAGATCTCCTCGTCCGGCAGACCGTCCGAGGCGACCTTTTCGAGCTCGTCCCGGCAGATCTTGAGCACGTCGTGGACCTGGCTGGGCCGGCACCCGGCGTAGACGCCGAAGAGTCCGCAGTCGGCGAAGCTGGAGGTGTACGAGTACACGCTGTAGGCCAGGCCGCGCTTCTCCCGTACCTCCTGGAAGAGGCGCGAGCTCATGCCGCCGCCGAGGGCGGTGTTGAGTACGCCGAGTGCCCAGCGGCGGTCGTCGGTGCGGGCGATGCCGGGCATGCCGAGGACCACGTGGGCCTGTTCGGTCTTGCGGTTCAGCAGCTCTACGCGGCCCGCGGTGCGGATGGTGCGGGAACCGTCGCGCGGGGCGAGCGGTTCCGCGTCCGTACGGGACAGGGCGCCGGCCCGTTCGAAGGCCTTGCGGACCTGGCGTACGACGGTGGCGTGATCCACGTTGCCTGCGGCCGCGACGACGAGGTGCGTCGGGTCGTAGTGCTTCTTGTAGAAGCGGCGGATCCGGTCGGCCGTCAGGGCGTTGACGGTGTCCACGGTGCCGAGGACCGGGCGGCCGAGGGGGGTGTCGCCGAGCATGGTGTGCGCGAACAGGTCGTGCACGCAGTCGCCCGGGTCGTCCTCGGTCATCGCGATCTCTTCGAGGATGACGCCGCGCTCGGCGTCGACGTCCGCGGCCTCGATGAGCGACCCCGTCAGCATGTCGCAGACGATGTCGATGGCGAGGGGGAGATCGGTGTCCAGCACACGTGCGTAGTAGCAGGTGTACTCCTTCGTCGTGAAGGCGTTCATCTCGCCGCCGACCGCGTCGATCGCGGACGAGATGTCGAGAGCACTGCGCTTCTTGGTGCCCTTGAAGAGGAGGTGCTCCAGGTAGTGCGTGGCGCCGTTCAGGGACGGCGTCTCGTCACGGGAGCCGACGTGCGCCCAGATGCCGAAGGTTGCGGAGCGGACGGCGGGCAGGGTCTCGGTGACGACGCGCAGGCCCCCGGGGAGGGTGGTCCTGCGGACCGTACCGATTCCGTCCTTGCCCTTGAGCAGTGTTTGGGTACGGGCGACGGCCCGCGCCTCCGAGGAGGTGCGGGCCGTCGTCACGGAACTACGGGATGTCACTGGTCGGCGTCGGCCTTCTGGTCGGCCTCGGAGCCCTCTTCGCCCTCGATCACGGGGACGAGGGAGAGCTTGCCGCGGGAGTCGATCTCGGCGATCTCGACCTGGACCTTCTGGCCCACACCGAGCACGTCCTCGACGTTCTCCACGCGCTTGCCGCCGGCGAGCTTACGGATCTGCGAGATGTGCAGCAGACCGTCCTTGCCGGGCATCAGGGAGACGAAGGCACCGAAGGTGGTGGTCTTGACGACCGTACCCAGGTAACGCTCGCCGACCTCCGGCATGGTCGGGTTCGCGATCGCGTTGATCGTCGCGCGGGCCGCCTCGGCCTGCGAGCCGACCTGGGCACCGATGTAGATGGTGCCGTCGTCCTCGATCGTGATGTCCGCGCCCGTGTCCTCCTGGATCTGGTTGATCATCTTGCCCTTGGGGCCGATGACCTCGCCGATCTTGTCCACGGGGATCTTGACGGTGATGATCCGCGGGGCGTTCGGGGACATCTCGTCCGGCGTGTCGATCGCTTCCATCATCACGTCGAGGATGTGGAGGCGGGCGTCGCGGGCCTGCTTGAGGGCCGCGGCCAGGACGGAGGCCGGGATGCCGTCCAGCTTGGTGTCGAGCTGGAGGGCGGTGACGAATTCCTTCGTACCGGCGACCTTGAAGTCCATGTCACCGAACGCGTCCTCCGCACCGAGGATGTCGGTGAGGGCGACGTAGTGGGTCTTGCCGTCGATCTCCTGCGAGATCAGGCCCATGGCGATACCGGCGACGGGGGCCTTGAGCGGCACACCGGCGTTCAGCAGCGACATGGTGGAGGCGCAGACCGAGCCCATGGACGTCGAGCCGTTGGAGCCCAGCGCCTCGGAGACCTGACGGATCGCGTACGGGAACTCCTCGCGCGTCGGCAGCACCGGCACGATGGCACGCTCGGCGAGCGCACCGTGGCCGATCTCGCGGCGCTTGGGCGAGCCCACGCGGCCGGTCTCACCGACGGAGTACGGCGGGAAGTTGTAGTTGTGCATGTAGCGCTTGCGGGTCACCGGGGAGAGAGTGTCCAGCTGCTGCTCCATACGGAGCATGTTCAGGGTGGTGACGCCCAGGATCTGGGTCTCGCCACGCTCGAACAGCGCCGAACCGTGCACGCGCGGGATGGCCTCGACCTCGGCGGCGAGCGTACGGATGTCCGTGACGCCACGGCCGTCGATGCGGACCTTGTCCTTGATGACGCGCTCGCGGACCAGGGACTTGGTCAGCGCGCGGTAGGCACCGGAGATCTCCTTCTCGCGACCCTCGAACTGCGGGAGCAGCTTCTCGGCGGCGATCTCCTTGATGCGGTCGAGCTCGGTCTCGCGGTCCTGCTTGCCGGCGATGGTGAGCGCCTGCGTGAGCTCGGACTTGACGGCGGCGGTCAGCGCCTCCAGCACGTCGTCCTGGTACTCGAGGAAGACCGGGAAGTCGCCGGTGGGCTTGGCAGCCTTGGCGGCGAGGTCCGACTGGGCCTTGCAGAGGACCTTGATGAACGGCTTCGCGGCCTCGAGACCGGCGGCGACGATCTCCTCGGTCGGGGCCTCGGCACCGTCCTTGACGAGCTGCACCGTCTTCTCGGTGGCCTCGGCCTCGACCATCATGATCGCGACGTCGCCGTCCTCCAGGACGCGGCCCGCGACCACCATGTCGAAGACGGCGTCCTCGAGCTCGGTGTGCGTCGGGAACGCGACCCACTGGCCCTTGATCAGGGCGACACGGGTGCCGCCGATCGGGCCGGAGAAGGGCAGGCCGGCCAGCTGCGTGGAGCAGGAGGCGGCGTTGATCGCGACCACGTCGTACAGGTGGTCGGGGTTGAGAGCCATGATCGTCTCGACGATCTGGATCTCGTTGCGCAGGCCCTTCTTGAAGGAGGGGCGCAGCGGGCGGTCGATCAGGCGGCAGGTGAGGACGGCGTCCTCGGAGGGCCGGCCCTCACGACGGAAGAAGGAGCCGGGAATCTTTCCGGCCGAGTACATCCGCTCCTCGACGTCCACCGTCAGGGGGAAGAAGTCGAGCTGGTCCTTGGGCTTCTTGGAAGCGGTGGTGGCCGACAGCACCATGGTGTCGTCGTCCAGGTACGCCACGGCGGAGCCGGCGGCCTGCTTGGCCAGGCGGCCCGTCTCGAAGCGGATGGTGCGGGTGCCGAAGGTGCCGTTGTCAATGACGGCCTCGGCGTAGTGGGTCTCGTTCTCCACTAGCGTTATCTCCGTTACGTTTCGTCTTTCGTCCCCGAGCCCGTGTGGCGGGGGACGGTGGCGGAGAAGCGCTTCAGCTGCGGGCCGGTCTTCGATCGAAGCTCCCGGGGGAGTATGTGCTCCGGGGGCCACTACCGAGGACCGGCGGCGGGGAAGCCGCTTCTCGCTCGTTCTGTGTTCGTGTACGACCAGACTACTTAGCGTCCGGTACGACTCGCACGTACAGCAAAGGGAGCGGTCCCCTAGAAGTGGGGAACCGCTCCCTTCACGACGTCCGTCTTACTTGGCGCCGCCGGCCGCGCCACGGCGGATGCCGAGGCGGTCGACCAGGGCACGGAAGCGCTGGATGTCCTTCTTGGCCAGGTACTGCAGCAGGCGGCGACGCTGGCCGACCAGGATCAGCAGACCACGGCGGGAGTGGTGGTCGTGCTTGTGCGTCTTGAGGTGCTCGGTGAGGTCCGAGATCCGGCGCGAAAGCATGGCGACCTGGACCTCGGGGGAGCCGGTGTCGCCTTCCTTCTGAGCGAACTCGGTCATGATCTGCTTCTTCGTAGCGGCGTCGAGCGGCACGCGTACTCCTCTTGGTCTTCGTATTGCCATCGAGTGCCCCAGGTCGAATTCTCTGGGGAGCTTCCGTTACTCGGGAGGCGGGGATCCGCTGGGCGCAGCCTCCGGATGTCCGGGGGCGCATACACAAGCGGCCGTCATGCAGCTTACCAGCAGATGCGAGTGCCCCTGACGGCCGCCTGTGGGGGTCAGACGCCGCCGCGGACCTTGGCGTACACGTCGAGGACGGCCAGGCAGATCGGGATCAAGGAGAGCAGCACCAGCGAATCCGCGAGGTCCAGCATGCGGCCCCAGAAGGGCGAGAGGCCCTTCTGCGGAACGATCAGGGCGATCGCGATCAGGAGCAGCGCGCCGACGGCGACCGAGGCGCCGAGCCACAGGGTCCGTACGTCGATGCCCGCGGAGTTGCCCAGGGCCAGGTCCTTGATGATCTCCAGCGGGGGCGAGATCGCGAGGCCGAGCACCAGCAGGCCGGTCGTGAGGACACCGGCCACCAGCAGGCAGGCGACCTGGGCGGTGTAGCGGAACAGGCGTGCCCGAAGGAGCGCGGCGAGCGCGGTGACCAGGGCCATGAGCTGGGCCCAGCCGCTGTCGCTGAAGCCGAGTACCGCGCCGCCGGCGCCGACGATGACGACGGCGCAGCCGCCGACCAGGCCGAGGAGCAGCTCGTGGCCACGGCTGGTCTGGGCGACGATGCGCTGGACGTCGACGGCTTCGAGGCTGCCCTCCTGGCCCTCGCGACGGGCCCTGGCGAGGTCTTCCGGATTACGGAAACCGATCGGCAGCTTGGCGAAGCGGGCCGACCAGCCCGGCAGGAAGCCGACGACCGCCAGGGCGACGACCGAGGTGCCGGCCGCGATCTCGCGGGGCTGCGCCTCGGTGAGTACTCCGCAGAACGCGGCGAGTGTGCCGATCGTGGCGGCCAGCGCCGCGGCGACGAACGGTGCGTCTCCCTGCGGCAGCAGCATGATCAGTACGACGGAGAAGAGCAGTACGGCGACGCAGCCGACGAGGAACTGGAGCCTGCCGGGGCCTTCGCCCGCGTCCTGCGGAATGACGCCGGAGCCGGCGATGAGTGCGTGCGGCAGTGCGGCGATGCCCAGTGCGACGGCCGATCCCCGGTCCTCGTACACCCGGGCACGTACGCCTGCGAGTGCCGTCAGGGCCAGTGCGACCACACCGGCGACTATGCCCTGGAGGCCGTGCATGTCGTGCCGGAGCGGGTCCGCGAACCAGAACACGAAGCCGAGCATCGTCAGCAGCAGCACGCCGGAGACCAGGCCGGCCACCCGCATCAGGTTGTCGTTCCAGCTGCGGAGGTCCTGCTTGACGGCGGTGGCGACGGCGTCGACCACGTCGTCATGTACGGCCGGCGGCAGCGAATCGGCGAATGTGCGCAGCAACAGCACCTCGCCGTCCCGGACCCGGTGCTCCAGCAACGAACGGCTGGCGTCGAGCACATGGCCGTCGCGGCGTACGAGGTGGTAGCCGGCAAGGCTGTTGTCGGACTGCGCCATCCCAGAGAGCCTGATGATCTCCGGGTAGATGTCCTGGATCGGCAGGTCCTCCGGCAGCGCCACATCGATTCGGCTGTCCGGTGCTGCGACGGTGACTCGGCAGAAACCCGTCGATGTGCCCGTGCTCACCTGGTAGTTCCCCCTGCTAGACAAGCTTTCCTTACGCCGCTCGTACGACGCGGAGCGCCACCATATCGGTTGCTCCAGGGGGCAAAGGCCCCGCCTCCCTCATTCCTCCTCGCCCTCCCCCGCATCTCCACGCTCCTGCCTCGCTCCCGCCTCTCTTCGCGCATGGGCGTAACAGTAGGATCAACGCCTACGCGTGCCTGCTCTTCGGGCCGGGGGTCCGGGGGTTGCACCCGGGAAGACACAGCAATCGCGAAGGATGAGTGCATCGGTGAGCGTCGTCATCATCAAACGGCAGCCGCGGATACAGCTGCCTGCTGTCCCGGACGGCGAGGTCAAGTTGGAGACGCCGCCCGAGATTCCGCGGGAGGGCGATGACAGCGTTCTGATGAACCTGCTGCCTATGTTCGGCATGCTGGGTTCTGTCGGTTTCTTCTTCATGCCGAACCTGCCCTCCTACATGCGAGTGGTGGGCGGCCTGATGCTCGCTTCGACCCTCGCCATGGCCATTGCCCAGTTCGCCAAGTCCCGGCAGGGCGGCGGCGCGGGGATGGCGCAGGACCGGCGCGACTACTTCCGCTATCTGGAGCAGGTCCGCAAGGACGTGCACAAGACCGCGGATCTGCAGCGGCGCACGCAGCTGTTCCAGCATCCCGACCCGGACCAGCTGTGGGCAGTGGCCGCCGACGGCAAGCGGCTGTGGGAACGGCGCCCGACCGACGCCGACTTCGCCTCCGTACGCATGGGGCTCGGCAACCAGCAGCTGGCGACTCCGCTCGCCGCGCCGGAGACCGCACCCAAGGAGGAGCTGGAACCGCTGACCGCGGCGGCCATGAAGGCCTTCCTCGACGCGCACGGCAGTCTGGCCGACCTGCCGGTCGCCGTCTCGCTGCGCGCCTTCTACCACGTGGCACTGTCCGGAGACACCGACACGGTGTACGGCAACGCCCGTGCGGCGATCGCCCAGCTCGTGACGCTGCACTCCCCGGAAGACCTGATGATTGCCGTGGTCGCGCATCCCGCCGCCGCCACGGACTGGGACTGGATCAAGTGGCTGCCGCACACCCAGCATCCGAAGGCCAAGGACGGGGCGGGCTCGTCCCGGCTCCTGTTCGACGACCTCGGTGAGCTGGAGGAGGCGCTGGAGGACCAGCTGGCCGACCGGCCGCGCTGGAACCGGGACGCGAACCCGGTCTACGACCAGCCGCACCTGATCGTGGTACTCGACGGCGGGACCGTACCGCCGGACTCCGGACTCGCCGGCGCGGAAGGGCTTCAGGGCGTCACCTTCCTGGAGATCGCCCCCGGGGAGCTGGAGGACGAGCTGCGCGGCGGTCTGACGGCGCATCTGAAGCCGAACCGCATGAAGCTGTACGTGGGCCACGAGTCGGCGTACACCGGCAAGCCCGACGAGCTGAGCCTGGAGCAGGCGGAGTCGCTGGCGAGGCAGCTCGCCGCCTTCCGTGTCGGTACGGCGGAGGAAGGCGAACCCCTCCTCTCCAACCTGGACTTCACGGACCTCATGGGTATCGGTGACGCCGGCGCCGTCGACGTCTCGCGCACCTGGCGTCCGCGCACGCTGCACGAGCGGCTGCGCGTGCCGATCGGCGTCGGCGAGAACGGCGAGCCGGTCATGCTGGACCTCAAGGAGGCCTCGCAGGAGGGCATGGGCCCGCACGGCCTGTGTGTCGGCGCGACCGGCTCCGGCAAGTCCGAGGTGCTGCGTACGCTGGTGCTCGGTCTCGCGGTGACGCACTCCTCGGAGACGCTGAACTTCATCCTCGCGGACTTCAAGGGCGGTGCGACCTTCGCCGGCATGGTGGACATGCCGCACACTGCGGCCGTCATCACCAACCTGGCGGACGACCTCACGCTCGTCGACCGTATGCGTGACTCGATCATGGGTGAGATGCAGCGCCGCCAGGAGCTGCTGCGTACGGCCGGCAATTACGCAAACATCCACGACTACGAGAAGGCGCGCGCGGCCGGCGCGGCACTCGAGCCGTTGGCTTCTCTGGTGATCGTGCTCGACGAGTTCTCCGAACTCCTCACGGCCAAGCCGGACTTCATCGACATGTTCATCCAGATCGGCCGTATCGGCCGGTCGCTCGGTGTACATCTGCTGCTCGCCTCGCAGCGCCTCGAAGAGGGCAAGCTGCGCGGTCTGGACACGTATCTGTCGTACCGGATCGGTCTGCGTACGTTCTCCGCCGCCGAGTCGCGTACGGCGATCGGTGTGCCGGACGCCTACCACCTGCCGTCCATCCCCGGCTCCGGCTATCTGCGGTACGACACCGACACCATGGTCCGCTTCAAGGCGGCGTACGTGTCGGGCGCGTACCACGGCGAGGGCCCGTCCCGGGTGCACCGTTCGACTCAGCTGCGGCCCGCGCTGTTCACGGCGCAGCATGTGGCGCTGCCGCCGCAGCCGGTGATCGAGGAGCCCGAGGCCAACAACCGTATCGACGACGCTCTCGCGGACACCGTCCTGGACGTCATCGTCAGCAAGATGGAGAACCAGGGGCCGCCCGCCCACCAGGTGTGGCTGCCGCCGCTGGAGGAGGCGCCCTCGCTGGAGCAGCTGCTGCCGGCGCTGGCGGTCACTCCGGAGCGCGGCCTGACCGCGCCCGAGTACACGGCGCTCGGCCGGCTCAATGTGCCGGTCGGCCTGGTGGACAAGCCGTTCGAGCAGCGGCGCGACGTGCTGTACCGGGACTTCTCGGGCGGGGCCGGTCACGGTCTGTTCATCGGTGGTCCGCAGTCCGGCAAGTCCACTCTGCTGCGTACGCTCATCTCGTCGTTCGCCTTCACGCATACGCCGAGCGAAGTGCAGTTCTACTGCCTGGACTTCGGCGGTGGCGGTCTCATCGCCATGGAGGACCTGGCGCACGTCGGTGGCGTCGCCAACCGTCTGGACGCCGAGAAGGTACGCCGTACGGTCAGCGAGGTCGAGGGCATCCTCAACGCCCGCGAGGAGTACTTCCGCGCGAACAACGTCGACTCGATCCAGACCTTCCGGCAGCGCAGGGCGGCCGGGCTGCTGCCCGACCAGCACTGGGGCGACGTCTTCCTGATCGTCGACGGCTGGGCGACGTTCAAGACGGACTACGAGATGCTCGAAGCCAGCATCACCGACATGGCGATGCGCGGTCTCGGCTTCGGTGTGCACGTGATCCTGACCGCGAGCCGCTACACGGAAGTGCGGCCCGCGCTCAAGGACATGCTGCAGAACCGCATCGAGCTGCGGCTCGGTGACCCGACGGAGTCCGAGATCGACCGCAAGGTGGCGCAGAACGTCCCCGCGTCCGTCCCCGGTCGTGGTCTGACCACGGACAAGCTGCACTTCATGACCGCGCTGCCGCGGGTCGACGGCTCTTCGGAGACGGAGGACCTGGCGGACGCGACGGGCGTGCTCATCCGGGGCATCAACGAGAACTGGCAGGGCAGCCCCGCTCCTACGGTGCGGCTGCTGCCCACCGTCATGGAGGCGGACCGGCTGCCGAAGGGGTTCGAGCACCCGGAGCGCGGTGTCGCGTTCGGTATCGACGAGTCGGCGCTCGCACCGGTCTTCGTCGACTTCGAGGCGGACCCGCACTTCATCGTCTTCGGCGAGAGCGAGTCCGGTAAGTCGGCTGTGCTGCGGCTGCTCATCAAGCAGATCACGGAGCGCTACACGCCCGACCAGGCGAAGATCGTCATGGGCGACTACCGGCGCGCGCACCTGGAGGGCGTACCGGAGTCGCACCTGTCGCGCTACTGCGCATCGGCGCCGGCGCTGACGGAGACCCTGGAGGGTCTGGCGGGTTCGCTCAGCCGTCGTATGCCGGGGCCGGACGTCACGCCCGAGCAGCTGCGCAACCGCAGTTGGTACAACAGCCCGGACGCGTTCGTCATCGTCGACGACTACGACCTGGTGGCGACGGGCATGAACCCGCTGTCCCCGCTCCTGGAGTACCTGCCCTTCGCCCGCGACGTCGGCCTGCGCGTCATCATCGCGCGCGCATCGGGCGGTGCAAGTCGGTCGCTGTACGAGCCGGTGATGCAGCGCCTGCGTGAGCTCGGGGCGCAGGGTCTGGTGCTGTCCGGCGACCGTACGGAGGGTGCGCTGCTCGGCAACATCTCTCCGACGCAACTGCCGCCCGGGCGTGGGCACTTCCACACGCGGCGCCGGAGTGGGCAGATGATTCAGACGGGGTGGCTGCCGCCTCGGTACTGATCTGATCCGGTCTGATCCGGCTGCCTCTGCGGCCGTACGAGCGTGATGTGAGGGGCGGCGCCTGCTGGGGCGCCGCCCCTCACACGTTCCCTTGGAAGGAGTGCGACTCGGGCGATAGGCTGACGCTGCAACAAACGGGCGGATTACAGGGGGCAGTTGTGGCGGCAAACGACACGATGAGGACGGATGCGTCGGTCCTCAAGGACGAGGGCTTCCACATGTTCGAGGTGGGGCAGGACTTCGCCACAGCTGCGAAGGCGCTGTTCGAGGGACTGGACGCCATCGAGAAGAAATCAGGCAAAACGCCGCCCTGGGGCGATGAAGAGATGGGCGAGAACTTCGGCGTTGTCTACGAAGGTCTGCGCGACGGCATGAGGGACTCGATGCCCAGCCTCGCGAAGCGGATCGCGGGCATGGGCATGAAGTTCACCGCGATGGGCGTGCGCCACGAGAAGCACGAGCTCGAAGAGGACGCGAAGTACGCGGCGCTCACGTCCCAGCACGACGCCGGGGCCGGCGCCAGGGCGAACAACTTCAAGTCCGTCTGACGCGGGGTCTGGCGGGCGGGCGTAGAGGACGTACTGAAGAGGTTGTTGGGGACTAGTGTGCTGCGGTCGCCCAACGGGAGTGGGCGTCGCCGTGGCGGTGAAGTTGTCGGCCCACTTCGACATACGAGACCCGAGACAGGGGACCCTCCGAGCGGGCTCCCGACATCGTCCGTAGCCGTTACGCCCGCCCAAGCTGCCTGACGGGACGCCAGCCCGCATGCATGTTCACGAATTTGACGGCGGCCACCTGGTCTACGCCGCGTTCCCGCCGGCCACTGACGCAGCGGGCCGTCCGCAGCTCGCCCCGCCCGGTGGGAGCGAGATCGTAGTGCCAAGGACACCGGCAAAACAGTCACGTCCCCAACTACCCGACCGAGACAGCCATCTCTCAACGGCTCGCGCACGCGCTCGCAGCAAAGTTGTGACGGGAGCACGTTCA
>NZ_JAGGPB010000040.1 GCF_018614055.1 Streptomyces sp. ISL-98 | reverse complement strand
CGAGGTCGTAGACATTGACGGCCAGGACCAGCTGTCGCTCACCGTCGGCGGTGGTGAGGGACACGCTGGTGAAGCCGGGTCCGCCGCCGTCGGTCTCCCAGACACTGATCGGCTTGGTGTCCGGCTCCGAGCCGCATGGCACGTCCATGCGCTGCACGCCGAGTCCGTACGCCGGCGCGTCGGGGAACTGCACCGTGGTCAGGAGTTCGCGCTGCTGGGCGGGGCGCAGCAGCTTGCCGGTGAACAGGGCCCGGTGGAAACGGGCCAGGTCGTTGACCGTGGAGATCATGGCGCCGGCGGTCCAGTCGTACGACGGGCTGAATCGGGTCACATCGCGTCCCGTGAGGTCGTAACCGTGCAGATGAGGGCCGTGAATGGCCGGGTCGGTCAGCGGGAAGGAGGTGTCCTTCAGGCCGAGCGGGGCGAGAATCCGCCGATGAATTTCGGAGGGCGCGCTGTGAAGTGTGACTGCCTCGATCACCAGACCGGCGAGTAGGTAGTTGGTATTGGAGTACGACCAGCCGCCGCCGGGCGCGAAGAGCGGCTTGTGCCGGACGGCGCGGGCGATCACCTCCCGAGGGGTGTAAACGTAGCCCCATTCGTGGCGCTCCAAGTAGGGGGCGAAGAACTCCGGCTCGGTGGTGGGGTCGTAGATGCCCGAGGTGTGGTTGAGCAGTTGCCGAATGGTGATGGCCCTGCCGACGTTGCCGTTTCCCTGGACCACGCCGGGCAGCCATTTCTCCACGCTGTCGTCGAGCGAGAGCCGTCCTTCGCCCTCCAGCTGCAGAAGCACCGTCGACACAAATGACTTGGTGTTACTGGCAATCCGGAACCGCTGGTCCGGCCGGGCTCGCTCGCCGCTCGCCGTGTCCGCGAGCCCGGCCGCCATCCGTGACTCCCGCTCGCCGTGCCTGGCATACGCCACGACACCCGGGAATCCGTCCGCGACCGTCTGCTCGATGGCCGCCTTAAGGCCGGCGGGCGGCGAGGCCGACGCCCGCTCCGCCGCGGCCGCCGGGAAGACCCCTGATACCGCCACCGCGCAAATCCCCGCCCACAGTGCTGCGGCCCCTGCACGTGCATTCACCGATTGCTCCTGTTTCTGTTGCCTGTGCCGTTCCTGCCCCAGCGTGCCGGGCCGCCGCACCAGTCGCCCATCCTGCTGACGCCCGGGTTGATACGGGGGCTGTCCCCACCCCCTCACCGTCCTGTCCCTCGCTAAGTCTGTGCATGGCGAGGTCCTGACCAACGTTGCCGAGACCCGGGCTGGGCTGATCAGACCGCGCCATCCCGACGAACTGCAGGAAGGGCGACAAGGCGTCGACGGCGTGCCTGTACGAAGCGCGCCCGTGGTTGTAGTTGACGACTGAGCGTAGAGAACTCAATGATCACGCGGACCCATGCCCGCTGGTGCCCGCCCCACCTCTCCGACGCCTAATGCCGGTCGGTCTTAAGACGCACGCTCGCGTCTTTCGTAGCGGCGAGCGAGGCGGCGACCGCACGAAGTTCCGGCAGGGACCGGTCATTTCGAGAAATCCGAAAGTGATTGCAGCCGACCTGCTCTGCCGGAACGTCCCTCCAGCTCACGCTCTTGCACAGCACGTAAACGACGGCGGATGGCGCAAGGTCCTGGACCAGGCGCACTGCGTCCTCTCCGAACGGCTGGCGAAGGACGGCGGCGAGGGCGAAACGCTGAACAGCCTGACGATGATGCTGGGCATGGCGGCCGAGTACGCGGGGGGTGGCGACCTCTACCAGGCGACCGTGCCGGTTCCCCCCAACGCCAGGAGGCAGCCGTCTCGGCCCGCAGGCACAGGCAAGAGCCGCCGCCAGGTCTTCCTCTCCTGAATGCACTCCTGAAGGAGCACCCCTCAGGGCTTGTCGCCTGCATCGATGAGCGCCTTCTCGCCAAACGAAGCGCTCACCCGCCAACTCAAGCGCACATTCGCCAGCTGCCGACTGCTTATTTGCCTGCTTCTTCGTCGAGCCGGTCAACGACGAGCATCGCCGCATCGTCCGCCAGGTGGCCCCCGGTGTGACGGATCAATGCCTGGTGCAGTTGTTCCAGGAACTGCGACGGGGTGCAGGTGGGCACCGCTTCCATGGCCTCGGTCAAGGCGAAGAAAACGCTGTCAGGATTGCGGGCTTCGATCACGCCGTCGGTGTGCAGCAGCAGACGGTCACCGGGTGCGAGCGGATAGCTCTCCGCCTTGGCGGGAGGACCGGTGATGAAGTCGTCCAGGCCCAGGGGTGGCAGTGATGAGCTGGGCATCAGGGCGTGAACCTTGCCCTGGCGCAGCAGCAGCGGAGGCGGATGGCCGCGATTGACAACCTGGACCTCGAAGCCGTCGGTCACCTGAGCCACGAGCGCAGTGACGAAATCCTCCGCCTGGTCTTCCCTCTCGTCCTGGTCGACCGCACCCGGCGCGGCTCGCTCCCGGTGCAGCGCAGCCGCGCAGTGGTTCACCACCTCTACTAGGTCGTCCTCATAGTGCACGGCCTCCCGGAAGGCGCTCAGCACGGCTGCGGCCAAACCCACAGCAGGCAGCCCTTTGCCGCGGACGTCCCCCACGATCATCCGGACCCCGTACCGGGTCTGTACGGCCTCGTACAGATCGCCGCCGATCTGCGCTCCCGTCTCAGCCGCGAGATACATGCTGGCCGCCCGCACCGGACCCAGCCGGGCCGGTACGGGCCGCAGCAGGACTCTTTGTGCTGCCACGGCGACCCGGCGAACCTGGTTGAGCTCGCTCTGCCTGCGCGTGCGCACAGCTTTACTCGTGATGACACTGGCCACGGTCACCACGAGGAGGCCCAGGAGGTTGCTGTAGATCAGCAGGCCGCCCCACGCCTCGTGCAGGGTGGTGGTGGCCAGGCTGACGGCCAGGGCTCCAGCCGCTGCCGAGAGGGTGCCTTTCGGGCCCATCGTCAGCGAAGCCAGTGCCGGCATTGCGACGAGGAGAGGGCCGGTGTAGATATCGTGCGCAGGCGAGAGCTCGATCCCCAGCCCGAGCAGTATGATCACGAACGGCATGCACTGCGCGACTCGGAAAAGGGCCCGGCTATGACCGCCGGCTCCGGGCGGAGGGGCTAGGCGGAAGAGCGTCCGCATGGGTACAGCCTGCCTCGCTGAAGCTGAGTGTTCCACTCATCGCTGCCGCGGCCTCCCGGGGCATCCGGGGACCCGTGGCCGACACCTCCCCCAGCGCTACGGTGCCCCCGGGCGTCGCACCTCGACTCCATCGCCTCTCACATCGACCAACCGCCTTCAAGGCGGGTGAGGGAAGGCGGCCCGGCAACCGCGAGCTGAGCAGGGGACGGCCTGCGGGCCGTACGACGACTCCGGGGATGCGCGCTCGCGGCTGGCGGATGACGCTGGAGGCATGAGGGCCACGTGGTCCGGGACGCTCCAGTTCGGGCTGGTCGCGCTGCTCATCCGGCTGTACGCGGCCACCGAGGAGCACTCGGTGCGCCTGCACGAGATCCATACCGCCGACGGCAGCCGCGTCGAGCACCGCGGCTTTTGCCGAGCGGAGGGCCGGGAAATCCCGTACGAGGAAGTTGGCAGAGGCTTCCCTCTGCCGGACGGGCGCATGGTGCCGCTGACGGAGGAAGACCTGGCGCACTTGCCGCTGCGCACCAAGCGCACCGTGGAGGTCCTCGGCTTCGTGCCTGGCCAGGACATCGACCCGATCAGCTACGGCCGGCCGTACTACGCGGGCCCCGGCGGACCCGGTGCAGACCGCCCGTACGCGCTGCTGGTCGAGGCGCTAGCCCGCACTGGCTACGTCGCCGTCGCGAAGGTCGCCCTGCGTAGCCGGGAGCGCCTGGCGCTGCTGCGACCTCACCACGGCCTGCTCGTCCTCCAGACCCTCCTGTGGGAAGACGAGCTGCGTGACCCTGGCGACCTCGCACCGTCCACGCCCGTCACCGACCGGGAGCTGGAGCTGGCCGAAGTACTGATCAAGGCACTCACCGGCATCGACGTGAGCGAAGTCCACGATGAGTACGCCCACGCCCTGGAGCAGCTCGTCACGGCGAAGGTCAGCGGCGGCGAGCTCGCCGAGCCCGCAGAAGCGGCTCCGGTGGTCGATCTCATGGCCGCGCTGGAGCAGAGCGTTCGGGCCGCCGCGCGTGCCCGCAGGGGTGAGTGACCAGGACGAGCCTGCCGTCTAACGGCCACTGCCCTTCTTTCTTGCGCTCGCACGTACTCATCCGCGACACCTGGGCCGCGCAGTCGGCGCCCTTACAGTACGCGGAGGCCGGGCGGCTCCCGAGCTCATCGCCGGGCTGACCTTCCCGGATTTGCACACAGCCCAGCAATCCGACGACAGCCGACGCAGCGGCGACGCGGGCGCAGGCTTCGTGGTGGACCACTCCAGCTCAACCCTCCCCGCCGCTGAGCGAGCCGCGCTCCCGCCGGAGCATGTCGGGCGGCTCGGGAACGTCAGCAGTCGGCAGCACCAGGGAGCGGCAGCAGCCTCGACACGCGGTTGGCTCCGGGCCGGAGCGTGACACGCGCAGATTCACCCCGGGTACCCATGGGGCGATATGTGCAGTGTGACCGGCGCCGGACTGGCGGCCGGAGGGATTCCGGCGAATCCGCACCCGTGCTGTACGGCCTGCTGTACGGTCGGGGTATGGCATCGAAACCAGTGACGATCCGGGTCGAGGAGCAGCTCCACGCGCTGCTCAAGGAACGCGCCGAAGCCGAGGGCACCACGGTGACCGCGCTCATTACGCAGGCCGCGCACGATGCGGTCCGTGACCCCCGCCTCGAAGGTGCCGCCGAAGTCTTCCGCGCCTTCATCAACGACAACGCGGACGCGTTCGACGCGGCCTTCCCCGAAGACGCCCCCGCCCGGCTGGATGCACCGGGACGGGCCGCCTGACGTGGAGCTCTACGTCGACATCCGGTGGCTGCTTGAGCGCCAAGCGGAGGTCCTCCCCAAGCACCCCCACATCCACGACTTCTCGAATCTCGTGGCCGCGGTCGCCCGGCACCGCGTCAACACCCCACGCGTCGGCGCCACCGTCGACAACTCCTGGCGCGCGGCCGCGCTGATGCACGCCGTCATCCGGCTGCGCCCGCTCCCGGCCCGTAACGCGCTGTTCGGCGCGGGCATCGTCGTGGCGTACATGAACGCAGCCGGCGAAGGCCTCGATGCGCCGTACGGCGCGCTGATCGATCTCGCCCGCGACGTCGACGCCGGGCGGGCCGACGCGTACGACGCCGCCGACCGCATCCGCTCCTGGCGGATCTGACCACCTGGCCCGAACCGGTTGGAGGGGAAGTTCGCCATGGCCGACCGAATACGCAGGTAGCGCACTGGGTGCCGGTGCCGGCCGCGGTCTACCGCTGTGTCAGCGCGTACCTCGGCGACGAGGTACGGCTGGACGGTGACGTACCGGAGCTTGTTCCCAGAGCCCCATCCAGCGCTGATCTGCATTCCCGTCCACGGATGCTCGGGCCCGCCGGGGGTCAGCGCGGCCCCCAGCTCGCGCCGGCGCCGCGCGGCGGGGCCCGGACGGGTGCGGCGAGGGCGAGCGGCACGGGGAACTCCACCCGCCAAGGGTGACCCGGCACCGTGAACTAATTGGGGAAGCGCAATGCTCAAGCGCGCACGCTGCGAATCGTCGAGGAAGCATTGAAAAGCGGGGACGGCACGCTGCGGCTGATCGTCTTCATGGGAGCGGCCACCTGCGCCGCACTCACCCTCGGTGGTGGCGCCTGGCTCGCGGGTCTGCTGTAGCGGTGCTGAGGCGCGATCCAGATTTTTCGGAGTTCGGCGGTCTGAGGATGTCGAGAACGTGCCACCGGCTCCGTCCCAGGGACATCAGCGGCCACCACCGGCCGCACGAGGAAGAAGGAGAAACCAGCATGGCGATTCAGCGGATGGACAACGTCGGCATCGTGGTCGAGGACATGGATGCCGCCATCGCGTTCTTCGTGGAACTCGGTATGGAGCTGGAGGGCAGGGCGGAGGTCGAGGGCCTCTTCGCCGACCAGTGCACCGGACTCGACGGCGTCCGCTGTGACATCGCGATGGTCCGGACCCCGGACGGTCACAGCCGGCTCGAGCTGGCGAAGTACCGCAGTCCCGCGGTGATCAGCGCCGGGCCGCGCAACCGGCCGCACAACATTCTGGGCACGCACCGCGTCATGTTCGCCGTCGACGACCTTGAGGACACCGTTGCCCGCCTGGGCCCTCACGGCGCCGAACTCGTCGGCGAGATCGCCCGGTTCGAGGACAGCTATCTGCTCTGCTACGTCCGCGGCCCGGAGGGCATCATCGTCGGACTGGCCGAGCAACTGCGCTGAGAAGGAGGGACCGAACCATGCAGCCGAAGGAGATCATCGAGGTTCTGAACCGCCCGATCAGCCAGGAGCTGCTGGCCCGTGACGTGACCCGCCTGGCCTACGTCGCAAGGACGGAACCCTGCGCAACGTACCGATCGCCTTCACCTGGAACGGGTCGTACATCGTCATGTGTACGACGAAGAACGCGCCCAAACTCCCGTGGCCACCCTCGCGCACAGGCTCCTGAAACGACGGCACCAGTAGGTGAGACACATCTGAGTGTCTGGAGAACCGTCCCATTTCGGCTCCGCCGCCCACCCGTCCGGTAGATCTGGACTGCCCACCGGCACCATGAGCATGGGATCGGAGAGTGACCACGTCACCCGCCCACCCCCTCCGTTGGAACCGGTGTCACGGTGGTCAATCGGTCAGCTCCAAACTGTGCGTACAACACGCCCTCGATACCGGCCGTGCCCCAGGCCGGGTCCAGCCAGTCCTGGGCGATCGTCCGGTCCGCTGTGGCGGGGCACAGTGTGAACGGGGCGGTGAGCGTGTCACGGGCGAAGAGGTCCTCGAGTATCGCGCGGCGCTTGCGGTACAGCCGGGCCACGAGTTCGGTGCCGGAGGCCTCCAGGACATCGAACACGACCAGGTAGGCAGGGCGCTCGGCGGCGGCCTGGACCGCGCTGCGGCCGCGGCGGCGGGCACGGCGTTGCAACTCGCCGAAGTGCAGCCTCCCCTCGTGTGCCACGATGAGCTCGCCGTCCAGGACGAGGTCCTCATCGAGCTGTGCCGCGGCCTGGGCGATGTCCGGGAACGCGGGGGTCAGGTCCGTGCCCTGGCGGGACTGCACCCGGACCAGGTCGGCGCGCGCGAGGACCAGGACGGCGTGCAGGAGCGACGGATCCGCGGTGCTGGCGTTGATCACTCCGGATGGAGTACGACGACCACCGCGCGGTGACAAGCACCGGGTCCGGAGCGGAGTCGGTTGAGTGGCGGGCGACACAGCGCGAGCTGATCGACAACGGGCGCTGGGACGAGGCCATGATGATGGACATCGACGAGACTCGGGACCTATACGGCGCTAAATGTCCGGGCCATCCGTAAATGGATGGCGCGCATCTCGATGCAGCGGGATGATCCGAGTGTCCGGGTCGACGCGAAACCCTGTGATCGCGCTCCACCTGCCCGGCGAGGGAGTTGTGATGACCGTTGACGCGTCCGAGCCGGCCGGGTCCCAGCCCGAAGTCCGCGCGGCGGCCGGGGCGTTGCGCGGCAGCCGGGAGGCGGGTGTGGCGGTCTTCCGTGGGATCCCGTTCGCCGAGCCGCCGGTCGGCTCGCTGCGTTTCGCCGCGCCGCGGCCGGTACGGGCATGGGACGGGGTGCGGACGGCGGTGTCGTACGGACCGCCGCCCCCTCAGGGCGGCGCTCTGGGCATGGCCGCGCTGTCGCAGGATGCGATGGGCGACGACTGGCTGACGGTCAACGTCTGGTCGCCCGAGCCGGGCCCGGGCGCAGGGCTGCCGGTGATGGTGTGGATCCAGGGCGGTGCCTACACGATCGGCATGTCCGCTCTTCCCGAGTACGACGGAGGCCGCCTGGCGCGTGACGGCGGCGTCGTCGTGGTGACGTTCAACTACCGTGTGGGACTTGAGGGTTTCGGGCAGATCGAGGGCGCGCCCGCCAACCGGGGTCTGCTTGACCAGGTCACCGCTTTGGAGTGGGTGCGTGACAACATCCGTGCCTTCGGCGGCGACCCGGACCGCGTCACGGTCTTCGGCCAGTCGGCGGGCGCCGGATCGGTCGCCGCGCTGCTGGCGATGCCGCGTGCGGCCGGGCTCTTCGGCCGGGCCGTCGCGCAGAGTGTGCAGGGCACGTTCTTCTCGCCGGAGCTCGCCGCCGACATCGCCACCTCCTGCGCCGCCGAGCTGGGGCTGCGGCCCACGGTGGCCGACCTGTCCACGGTGGCCCCGGCCCAGCTGTCCGCCGCCGGTGATGCGGTCGGCGCCAAGATGGCCCAGTGGGCGGAACGCTGGGGTCAGGCCGCGCACAGGTCGATCCCGTTCTCGCCGGTCGTCGAGGGTGATGCTCTGCCGGTCTCTCCATGGCAGGCCCTGGCCGACGGCGCCGGCCGGGACATCGAACTCCTCGTCGGCCACACTCGCGACGAGCAGCGGCTGCTCACCGCGCTCGACGGCCTGCTCGGCCAGGTGACACAGGAGCAGGCGGCGACCGCCCTGCACGTCTTCGGCCCCGGCCAGGACGGCGCACGCCGTTACCGTGACGGCTTTCCGGCCGCGGGCCCGGACGAGCTGTACGAACTGGTCCACTCCGACTGGCTGTTCCGCATGCCGAGCCTCCACCTTGCCCAGGCCCAGACCGCCGCCGGCGGCCGTGCCCACGTCTACGAGCTGACCTGGACCGCCCCGGGCATGGGCGGCGCCCTCGGCGCCTGTCACGGCCTCGACGTGCCGCTCACCTTCGGCAACCTGGACCGCGGCCAGCCCGCCATGCTGATCGGCGAAAGCCCTTCCCCGGAGGCAGAGGCGCTGTCCGCACGCATGCGCGCCGCGTGGACGGCGTTCGCCACCCACGGCGACCCCGGCTGGCCCGCGTACGACACCGAGCAACGCCTCGTGCAGCTCTTCGATACCCGGCCGGCCGTCACCGCTTACCCGGAGGAAACCTCACGCCTGATCTGGCAGGACCACACCTTTCCCGTACTGCCGCTGATCGGCCAGTAGCGTCAACCGGCAGCTACCGTCCGGAGCCATTGCGCACTGAAGCCCGGATGTGCGCAACCACTGCGCATCAGGCTCCGACATTGCGCATCGAGTCGCGGACCCTACACAGGTCTCCGCGGTCAGCATCCGCGTCGGGACGTGAACGAGGATCACCCCGCCGCACCACTCCGGCAGCGATACGAGCGCGGTCGTGTCGCCGGCGCGGATCACGGTCGCCACGGTCGTGCTGTGCTGGGCCATGGAAGCCCCCTTCCATCGTGACGGTGGGGGGTGGAGAGATCATGACTCACGCTCAACCGGTTCACCAGCCTCCGGCCAGCATCGAGTCGCGCCACGGCCGCACGGCGTAGATCTCTGGGCAGCCGACGGAATGCTGTGACCTGCTGTTTCTCCTTGCTCCTGTTGTGGTCGCGGATCCTATAGCCCAGCCGCTGCGGACGGGCAATGGGAACGGCAGCTGTCCCGTCTCCGTCGATACGGTCTGCGTCTCAAGTGATCTGGTCCGATTCGCCTCTGGTCTCAGGTGATCTGGTACGACGCGCGGGAAGCGGTCATGCACGCAACGTGGATCAGCACGCGAGGGAACGCGCGATGCGGAATCCCACGTCGTCACCGTGGGCTGAGCCGGCCAACGGTGCGCCCTTGGGCCGGAGGGCGTCCCCTCCTTGCGCCGGAGAGATCTCCCTTGTGCCACAAGCCGTCTCCCTCATGTATCGCCTTGTATCGAGCGTTTGACACAAGATCCCGACCAGGGCATCTTGTGTCAAACGCTCGATACAAGATGATCTGAGGGGATCTCCATATGCTCGACACGGTCCCGCTCCAGTCCCGGTTCCTCGACCACGCCGACCACTAGCCCGCTGGTCCGGTCTGGCCATCGGCATCGTGGCCGCACAGCAGTTGGTCACGATGGAGAGCGGCGACATCACGATGCCCCTCGTGTTCGCCATCACCGCTTTCGGCCTGTGCGCGGTGGGCGGTGTCTTGCTCGGCGACGCCCTGACCCTGCGTCCCCAGGAAGCGGTACGCACCGCGAGTCTCGCCCCGCGCCTGGTCCGAGCCCACGTGCCGCCCCGTATGGCGCCCCTGCTTCGTCTGCAGGCGGCGTCCCTCGTCACCCTGCTGGTGATCGGTGCGGTCACGGCCTCCTTCGACCCCGACCGGATAGGCACAGCGGGGCGTGTCATCACCGTCACCTGCGAAGGGGAACCACACGGCCCGAGTACTTCCGCCATGACTGGGCAGCGCACTCCGGCTCGCGCAGCAGCGGTATCGAACCGACAACCTGCCGGGATCAAGGTAGCTGACGTAGCCGTCCCGCTCCTTGTCGGCATCGCCCCACCCACACAAGTGAGTTACAGGTGGCGCCGCATCGCCTTGAGGCACGCGGCCCGGGCAGCGCTCGACTGGTCGCGAGGGTAGGCAGTGCCCAGGTTCATCCCCTGTCCGAGGCCCCTTGCCGTCGGCCAGCCTGCTGTCATGTATGTGCCACTGAGCCAGCGCACATTACAGGCGACCTGGATTGCGTCTTGAGCCGTAAGACTCCACTACAAGGTGTCGGCACATCCCGTGCCAGGCCGCAGCCGCAAGATCATCCATGCCTGAAGGCACGTGCCGCAGATTCAGGACGGCATCACTGTCGAGGATCGACAGCAGGCAGTCACTCCGCGGTGAGTTCCATGAGCTGGTCGGTGGCGGTGGTGTTCCCCTTGTCGGCGAGGCGTCGCAGTTCGCCCATATCGCCAAGCTCAGTGGCGAGTTCGATCAGCTCGTCGACCGCAGTCTCGTCGCCGTTCTCAGCCCGTTCCCGCAGGACGGACACGTCAGAGTCAGTCATAATGGACGACCTCCCAATAGTCTTCGGTCAGCCCGGGGCTTGCGTCTCCCCGTAGGGCGTCTCTCCGTTATCCGCCCGGAATGGGCAGCTTTCCCGATGCTCGGAGCTCATCGCGATTTGTATGCCACTCGTCCAGCAGCGCGGGCAGTCGCTGCCGAGGAACTCGGCCAGCGCGACCATCTCCTCGAGCGGTCCACGACGCTCCGGCGGAGCATCGGCCAGCAACGCCAGCCCCTCCCGAAACAGCGCCGCATGCTCCTCATGGATGGCGGAATCGAAGTTCTGCGGCTGCTGGCTCACCGGATTCAGACTCACCCTGTCCACCCGCTCGCCAGCGACACGCGTCCGCCGCGCCATTCGATAGTTCTCGAGCAGCTTCACCGCACCAGTGATGGCGCTCCGGCTCGCCAACAGCGCTTCACTCAACTCATCGATCGACTGCTGCGGCGGATCGCAGACGAACAGATACCCCAGCAAACGTCCAGCCATTGGCGGGAAGCCGTACTGGCGTGCGTAGAAGCGGCCGACGTGGTCGGCGAAGATCAACGATCGAAGCGAACGCCATCGCCGCGAGCTTGTCGGCAGGACCCGATCGATGCACCACCCAGCTTGCCGAGGTGTTCACGGCCAGCAGTTCAGCGATGGGGTTCCGGCTGATCAACCTCCGGCTGGTGAGCTGAACCACCAGACCATCGCCTACACCAGCGAAATCTCCCCGCTCGGCATCAAGTCTTGACTCGGTACAGCTGGATCTTCCGGTTCACGAACAGATGGACGTAACCACACTGCGAGCAGATCAAGCCGGTCGCCGACTCGTCCGCCCACGCCATCTTCAGAAACTCGAGGCCGAAGCTGTTGAGCTTCACCTCGCGCACCCGGAATTGCTCGCTCTGGCAGATGAGACAGCAGATCCACGTCTCCCCTATAGCGGCGTTCACCGGCTTGGCCACGGTTTTCCTCCCCCGGAAAGCTGCGGGACCGATTCCCGGAGCGTCATGAGTCTGTGGTGTCGTGCCCTTCGTCGGGGCTCAGGAGCCTCAGCAGTCCGACTCGGTTGAGCATCTTGGCCACCTGCGGAGGTGCGTGGGTCACGGTCAGCCGCGTCCCACGCGAACGAGCCGCCTTGAGCCCCGCGAAGAAGGCACCGGTGCCGTCGGCGCTCAGGTGCTCCACGCCCGACAGGTCGACGTCCAGAATGGTCGGGGAAGTGCCCAGGGCATCCAGGAGGGTGCGGCTCGTGGGTTCGACGCTGCACGCGTCGATCTGGCCTCGCAGCCTCACGACGACCGTGCCCGGACGATGCGGCCTGCGCGGGGGCGGCAAACGCAGCATCGGGCGGCTCCAGGGCAGGGAATGTCCACTTGCCGACCAGACTTCCCGGCGCACCTGACGGCAGCTTATGGGTCATCGGTCCGGGCCGCTTCCCGAGCGGGCAGCGTGTCGGCCGGGCGGGCGGCTCAGCAGGTGGCGGGGGTCCGTGGCGCGCGTGATGGCCGTTTCGACGGCTGCGACCCGGTCGGCGAGCAGGCCGAGCGCGGCCACCGCCCGTCCGAGGGCGTCGTCTCCGGAACCGCCGAGTGCTTGGGCGCGTACATACGCCGACGTGATGTGGGTCCAGCGAGCCGCCTGTTCCTCGGTGAGCGTGCCGCGCAGGGCTGCCAGCTTGAGCAGGTTGGTCTCGGCTCCGGTGGTGAGGGTCTGGGCCTCGCCCGTGTAGTGGTCGTCGATCACGGCGGCCAGCTCGTCGTCGTTCATGACAGGGGAGATGCGGGCCGCGATCTTGCTCATGTTGCGGTACGAACCCTGGAGCTGGAAGGCCGGTTCGGTGCGGGTGGCGTCGGACTGGGCGGCGGAGGCGATGTACGCCTCGTTGACCGCGAGGACCGTCTCGCGGGCGGTGAGCAGGTGGTGCAGGACCGCGAGGATGGCGTCGAGTTCGGCCGGCGGGTACGGGTGGATAAGCCGGTCGCGGCGGGCGCTCGGGTCCCCGGCAGCCAGACGCACCAGCAGGTCCAGGTCGGAACGTTCACGCCCGGCGAGGGGAGCGAGGACCGGATGGGAGGTGAGGGCGTTCTCGACGAAGCTGAGCGCGAAGACAGCGTCCTTGCCGGTCAAAACGTCGCCGAGATTCCAGACGTCGGCGCGGTTGGCGAGCATGTCGGGGATGCGGAAACGCTGACCGGACTCGGTGTAGGGGTTGCCCGCCATGCAGACCGCGAAGCGCTTACCCCGCAGATCGTGGCCGTTCAGGGTGCGGGTGGCGTCGCACAGCGGGATGAACTTCTGCAGCAGCTCCGATGAGGTGTGCTGGATGTCGTCCAAGTAGAGCAGGACGTTGTTGCCTGCCGACAGCGCGAGGTTGACCTTCTCTATCTCCTTGCAGGCGGTGGCGTTCGGTGCCTCAGCCGGGTCGAGCGAGGTGACGCTGTGCCCAAGGGCCGGTCCGTCGACCTTCACCAGGAGCAGGCCGAGGCGGTCGGAGACGTACTCCATGAGGGTCGTCTTACCGTAGCCGGGCGGCGAGACGAGCAGCAGCAGTCCGCTGTTGTCGGTCCGCTTGCCGTCACCGGCGGCGCCGAGCTGCTTGGCGAGGTTGTTGCCGATGAGGGGCAGGTACACCTCGTCGACGAGGCGGTTGCGTACGAAGGAGGACATGACGCGCGGCCGGTACTCGTCCAGGCGCAGCCGATTCCGCTCGGCGGCGACGAGGGCGCTCCTGCGCTGCTGGTAGGCGCGGAACCCGGGCACCACCCGCTGGGCGAAGTCGCCGGTCCTGGCCAGGAATTCATCGAGGCGCAGAGTCAGGGTACGGTGCCGGTCGATCCTTGGGTGGGTACCCAGCAAGCCCTTTGCCTTGGCGTTCAGGGAGCCTGCCACATCGTGGCGCGCGAGGCCCGGACAGACCTCGATGGCCACGGCTTCGGCGAGGTCGCCGGCGTCGACGTCCTCGCCGCAGGAGGCGGCGTACGAGACGAGCCAGCCCTCCACCAGCCGCTGCGCGGCGGCCTGGTTCCCGTCGGCGAGCCGGTCGCGCACGTCCTTGTCGTACGGCGACGAGCCCACCGCCCGGCGGAACTTGTCGAGGAACGTGCGGGCCTGCGGACTCGTCGCGAACGACTCGCCGGTCGACAGCTCCTCGACGAGATACTCGGCGGCGAGGGCGGAGAGCGCCCCCGCATCGGCGAGGTCGGCACGCAGCGACTCCAGTGCCGGGGCCGTCCCGAACGTTTCCCGAGCCCGCACCAGGGATGCTGCCTCGCGCGTCCATGCCTTGCGCGCCTCTGGCATCGTCCCGTGGGCCCAGAACAGCTGGCCGGCGGCGCGGGCGGCGGCGGGGTAGCGCAGAAGCCCGGCCTGCTCGTACAGCCCCAGCAGTACGGAGAGGATGGCCGCCGCGTCGTGGTCGTGGACGCCGCGCTCGTACCCCTCGTCGTACGACGCCTCGGCGGCCTCCCGGATCAGCCCCTCCAGGTCGGCTGCGGCCAGGTCCTCGGCGCCGTGCTCGGCCAGCAGTCGCGCCGCCAGGTACTCCGACCGGTAGACGTCCGCGTTCTCGGACGGCAGGAGCTGGTCCCAGTAGGCGCGCGTGTCCGCGAACTGCGGGTCGGTGACCGGGCGCCGGTAGTCCGTACCGGTCAGCGCGAAGGCCATGCCTCCGTCCGCGTGCGGCACGAGCGTGAGCTCAGAGGCCTGGGTGTTGACGGCGAACCGGTGCGCGCCCAGGCGGATGGTGTCGCCGCCGTCCGCGTACAGCTCGGTACGGTCCCGCAGTGCCCGGCCGGCCTCCTGGCGGGCGGCCTTCAGCCGCCCCTCCAGCTCCTCCGCCCGCACCTGGTCTCCGAGCTCGCGCAGCTCGTCGGCGGTGCGGCGGACCTTGGCAGCCATGGGGTCGGAGGCGAAGTACGTGTTGACCGCGTCGAGGCTGTCCAGGGTCGCCGCCCGGCGGGCGATCGTCTCCAGGACGCGGCCGGCCGACGCGGCGAGGCGCTCCCCGCGCCGGGCGCGGGCGTCCTGGAGCGTGTGCTTGCGGCCCGAGAAGGCGTCATGGACCTCGGCGCGCTTGTCGGCGATCTCGGTGAGGAATCCGTCGTGGTCGGCGAAGCGCGACTCCAGTGTGTCCAACTGGAGCAGCAGCCGGGCGAGCTGCGCGTCGCAGGTCTCCGGTGTGTCCGCCGCTGCCAGCGCGCCGGTGACCGACTGGGCGAGCAGGGCGAACTCGGCCGCGAACGCCGCCTGCCCTTCCTGGTCGAGGAGTTCGCGGCGCCGGGCGGCGAGGGTGGCACGGGCGCGGTTCAGGCCGCCCAGTACCTCGGCGATCCGCTCCAGGATGGTGGTGCGCACGGTCGCGTCACCGATGTCCAGTCCGGCGACCACCTCGGTAAGGGTCTGGAGGCCGAAGACCTGCTCGTTCAGGCGCTCGGTGACCGGAGCGGCCTCGGCGGCCGTGGTGATGGTCTCCGCGTCGGCGCAGAGGCCTTCCACGTCCGCGTGGTGGGCGGCGAAGGCGTCGTCGCGCTGGAGGAAGGCCACCGCCCGCTGCGCGGTGGAGACGATGTGGGCCTCGGCGTCCTCGGCAAGCGCCTCGATGGCCCCGGTGTCCGCGTACCGCATCTCCTTCAGAGTCACCAGGCGGCCCTGGGCCCGGCGTAGTTCGGAGATGCGCGCGATCCACTCCTCGGCGGTGGCGGGAGCCTCACCGCGGATCCGCCTGACCAGGCGCTGAAAGTGCTCCGACGACTCGGTGAGTGCCGCGGTGGCCTGCCGGGCCAGGGACTGTACGGACTCGAACTCCGCCAGCACCTGCTCGGCCGTGGCCCGCACTTCGTCCAGCGGGGTGCGCAGGTCCCCGGCATCCGCGTCGCCCAGCCAGTGGAACCGGTCGGCGGCCCGCGTACAGGCGGCGACCAGCGCTTCGTACAACTCGCTGGTGGCGGTGGTCTCGGCGGCCTGCCGGGCGATGGCGAGGCAGTCGGAGATGCCGCGTACGACGTCGGCGTTGCCGATGCGGGCGAGGGGGCCGGTGTCCACAGGTGCGGCGTGGGCGTCGGAGACGTACGGCGTCCGCCATATCTGGATCGGGTGCGCGCGTGCGAGCTCGCCGGATTCCGTGCGCAGCACGGTGAGACTGCCGTCGTCGAAGAGGGCGTAGCCGTGGCAGGAGAGCGGGGCTGCGACCTCCTTGCGGATGAGGTTGTAGGAGAGCAGAAGGGTGCGGCCCTCGGCCCGGGCGTGGAAGGCGAACAGCACGTCCTCGCCGTTGGGTGAGCGGACGGCGCGCTCGAACTCCAGGCCGGAGGTGTCCGCCGTGTCGAAGGTCTTCACCGCCCCCGTGGCGAGGCAGTAGCCGCCGGGGAAGACGATGCCCTGGTCGTCGGGCAGTCGGCGGCAGGACTGCCCGATGCCGTCGAGCCGGACCACGGACTTGGTGATCGTGTTGAAGACCAGGTGCCGCCAGGTCTCTTCCTTGTAGGGCCGGACGCGCAGCAGGATCAGGGCGCCGACGACCGCGTACGCCACCTCGGCGTCGGCAAGTGACTGCAGGGGTTCGTCGACCGGCTCGCTGTGGACGCCCTCGCCGGTCTCCGTGTCATCCTGGGTCTTCACGGTGACCGTGCCGCCGACCGTCGCTACGAAGACCGTGCCACCGGCGATGGCGATGTGCGGGTGGCGCCCCAGGACGTGATCGTCCCGGGTCGTCTCGACCCAGGGGAAGTCGTGCGACGCGGGGAAGACATGGTCGCGCTCCCCACGGGCGTCCAGGAACCGCACCTCGCCGGACGAGGACAGGGACCAGCGCAGGACGCGGATGTCGTCGGCCTGCTCGCCGGTCCGGAACACGGCCAGCAGCGTGCCGTCGACATGGCGGAGCTGGAGGAGGCGCGCCCCCTGGAAGTAGCGGTGCAGCGCGTCAAACTCCCGTATGAAGTCGGGGTCATCGAGCAGGGCGGGCACCGCCTCGTCCGGGAGACGGTTCAGGTCGCGGTCGTAGAGGGCGAAGACGTCGGCGGCCGGGGCCTCGTAGCCGACGAGCAGCGAGTCGCCGACAGCGACGATGTCGCGGGGGACGATGTTCCGCTCCGTACGGATGCGCTCGGTGCCGACGAGAGCCAGCTCGGTGGAGCCGAAAGCCGCGATGCGGGCGGTGTTGAGTGCGTCGGCGCGCCGGGCCAGCTCGCCGGCCTGAGCACCGAGGCGGTCGCGCAGCACCTCGTACGAACCCGCGTCCAGGCCGCTTCCCGTCCCGGTCCCAGTCACTGTCCAGCTCCCTCATGTCGGTGGATGAATTCCGGAGCTGCCGCCCCCCGCGCGGCAGCTCCGGAAGCTGTAGAACCGGGCGGTCAGCCCTTGGCGGTGCCGTTCAGCCCGGCGAGTTCGGCCACCGGCATGTCGGCCAGGCCCAGTTGCCGTGCCTTGCCGATGAGTTCGTCCAGCTGTCCCGAGCCGGCCGGCATGAGCTTCATCAGCAGGGCCGACACGGTCAGGTTCTGCACGTCGGCGGTGGAGACCGAGCCCAGCACCTTCGTCAGGTCCTCGGTGAAGGACGCGGAGCCGTCCAGCCAGGGCCCGGCGAGCGCCTGGGCGGTCTGGGAGTGCTGGAAGAAGCCGTCGACGCTCTTGCCGAGCGAGATGGCGCCGACGATCCGGTCGAAGAAGGCGGACTCGCCTCCGACGATGTTGATGTCGGCGTTCTCCAGGCCGGTGGCGAGCACCGTGGCCTGCGCCTCGGCGACGTGGCGCTGTACGTCGAGACCGGCGAGCCGGATGTCCTTCTCCGCCTCCAGGCGCAGCCGGAACTCCTCGTGCGTACGGGACGCCTCGTCCAGCGCGGCCATCGCGGCGGCCTTCTCGGTGAGACCTGCTGCCTCGGCCTTGAGCTTCTCGCCGATGGCAGTGGCCTCGGCCAGGGCCTTTTCGCGGGTGCCTACCGCCTCGGCGCGCAGCCGGGCCTCGGTCGCCCCGGCCTCGGCACGCCCCGCCTTCTCGATGGCGTCCGCCTCCTTCTCCCGTACCTGGACAGCCGCCAGGCCCTCAGCCGCGGCCTCCGCCTGAATGCCCTCGGCGAGCCGGACCTTGGCGCGGGCGTCCATGTCGGCGGCCTTGTTGCGGGCCTCGGCCAGCGTCAGCTCCTCCGCTGCCCGGTGGACTGCGGCCTGCTCGGCGGCCTCGGCGGCCTTGATGTCCTTGACCAGCAGTTCCTGGGCCTCCGCCTCGGCGGCGATGACCACCGTCTGGCGCCTGCGCTCGGCCTCCTCGATCGCGCGGAGCTTCTTGATGGACTCCTCCTGCTCCGCGACCGTGCGGTCCACCGCGACCCGCTCGCGAATGACCTCGGCGATGTCGCGGCGCTCGGTCTCTACCTCCTTCTCGGCGGAGATGCGGCTGAGTTCGGTCTCCCGGTCCCGGGCGATGACTTCGAGCAGGCGGTCCTTCTCGATGCGCTCGTTCTCGATGGCGATGACCCGCTCGCGGTTCTTCTGCGCGACGGCTACCTCGCGGGCCTGGTTCTCGCGCTGGATGCCGAGCTGCTCCTCGGTCTTCAGGAAGGCGCTCTGCGCCCGCAGCCGCTCCTCCTCGACGACGCGGGCGGTCTCCGCCTCCTCCCTGGCCCGTACGGTCTCGATCTCCCGCCTCTGCTTGGTCTCCGCGTCGGTCTGACGGCGCTCCAGCTCCAGGATCGCCTCGCGGGCGTCGACGTTCTGCCGGGTGATCTCCTTCTCCTCCGTGCGCTGGAACTCGTTGGTCCGCACGTGCTCGACGGCCGTCAGTTCGGTGATCTTCCGGATGCCCTGGGCGTCGAGGATGTTGGAGGCGTCCAGCTGCGCGAGCGGGGTCTGCTCCAGGTAGTCGATCGCTGCGTCTTCGAGGCTGTAGCCGTTCAGATCGGTCCCGATGACCTGGATGATCTGGTCCCGGAGCTCCGCGCGTTTGGTGTAGAGGTCGGTGAAGTCGAGCTGCTTGCCGACCGTCTTGAGCGCCTCGGAGAACTTGGCGTTGAACAGCTCCTGCAGCGTCTCCTTGTCGCTCGCCCGGGCCGTGCCGATGGCCTGGGCGACCTTGATGACGTCCTCGACGGTCTTGTTGACCCGTACGAAGAACGAAATCCGGATGTCGGCGCGGATGTTGTCCCGGCAGATCAGGCCGTCCCGCCCGGTCCTGGTGATGTCGATGGTCTTCACCGAGATGTCCATGACCTCGGCCTTGTGCAGGACCGGCAGGACGACCTGCCCGGTAAAGGTGACGTCGACTTTCCGCATCTTGGAGACGATCAGCGCCTTGCCCTGCTCCACCTTGCGGAACAGCCGACTGATCACGAACAGCATGGCGATGACGATGAGCAGGACAACGGCAATGAGCACGCCGATGCCCAGGGTGATGGCATCCATGAGGAATCCCCAAGTGAGAGATGGGAGCTGAGGAGCGGCGGGGTCAGCCGCGAGGGTCCAGCGCCGCGTCGAACGGCGCGACCCAGAAAAACTCGCCAGTGTCGTCGTACCCGTACAGCAACCCTGTGCTTCCGAGCGTCAGCAGACCATCGTCGTTCTGGCGGACCTGGACGACGGCGGTGGAGCCGTCCCGGGCGGCAACCTCCGCCTGGCCGAAGTCCGCGTCCACCCGCCCCGTGCGGATGGTGCAGGTCAGGCCGACGAAGTCCTGCCGGGACGGCCCGGGTTCGTCGGGGAAGAGCTTGGCCAGCGGCCGTACGAGCGCTCGCGTCAGCCGCCATGAGCCGATCAGGGAGGCGAACAGCAGCACGACGCCGAGCAGATGAAGCAGCGCATCGGACCAGTCCGTACGGGCGAGAAGGAGGGACCCGGTGAAGCTGAAGAACCAGGACAGGGCGATCAGAAGCGAGGCCGACACCGAGACAGGGACTCCATCGAGGCTGAGGGCGTCCGTGTCCACGTCCGCGTCGAAGCTGTCGTGGTCGGCGGCGCCGAGCAGCACCAGCAGCCAGAAGCCGACAACGACCACGAGGGCCGCGGAGAACAGCACGGTGGGGAACGTGGCCGTGGCATGCAGGAACTCGTCCATTCCTCTTCCCCCTTGCTCCGTGCTGCGGCGTGCTGCTTTCCGGGCTCCGGCATTGATCTCGAGCGCCCGGCCCCGGTGGGCTCATGCTGACAGGACGGCCCGCGTGTTCGCATTGCCGTCCACCGGCAATCTTTACGGCCCCTTGATGCCGGTGGCCGCCCCTCGGCGCACGCGTGCCACCCTTGACGTCCACGCGTCAGGAAGGCGTCATCGGCGCGTCAAGAACGGGGAGTGGACATGGCGGATCGGGACGCAGCAGAGAAGTATCTGGAGGGGTACGCCCAGATCCTGGCCGACGCCTGCGCCACGGGCAGACGGCTGACCCGGGACGAGCTGGCGGCACTGCGGGCACAGGGGGAGCGGGCCGCCGAGGCCGGCCTCGGACTGCGCTTCCTGGTGCGCGCCCACCTGTCCGCCGCCCAGGACGTACAGGCGAGCCTGCGGGGCGCGACCGCTGACCACCTCCTCGCGGCAGTGGAACAGGCCGTGGACGCCTTCGCCGAGGGACATGAGCGGGCGCAACGGCTAGCGATCCGCCAGCAGGAGGCCGCCCGGCGGGAGTTCATTGACGACCTGCTTCACGGGCGCAGCGATGCCGGGCGTCTCGCCGAACGAGCCGAGCGTTTCGGACTGTTGCTGTCCCACGCGCACGCGGTCGCTGTGGCCCAGGGCGCCGAGCCGTACGAAGACGGCTACTCGGTCACCCGCGGCATCGAGGCATCCCTCGCGGCCCGCTTCGGGAACCGCCGGATACTGCTCACCACAAAGAACGGCCGGCTCATCTGCATCGCGCCAGGTGACGAGGCCGACGTCCTCAGTTTCTTCGCCAAGCAGGCGTACGCCGCGACCGACGGCGGCCGGGTGGCCCTCGGCCGCCCCCACCCGGGCGTCGGCGGCGTAGTCCACTCCTACGAGGAGGCGCTCAACGCCCTAGACCTGGCCGCGCGCATGCACCTGAAAGATCCGGTGCTGCACGCCGCGGACCTACTGGTCTACCCGGTCCTCACCCGCGACCGACAGGCGATGGCCGACCTCGTGCGCAGCGTGCTGGGCCCGCTCCAGCAGGCCCGCGGCGGAGCGCAACCGCTCATCGACACCCTCAACGCGTACTTCGACACCGGGTGTGTGGCCGCCGAGGCCGCCCGGCAACTCTCCTTGAGCGTCAGGGCAATGACGTACCGGCTGGAGCGGATCCACCAGCTGACGGGCGCCGACCCCGGCGACCCCGTCGATCGCTACACCCTGCAAACGGCGGTGGTCGGTGCCCGCCTGCTGGACTGGCCGGACCAGCCGCTCTGACCATTCAGGCCATACCGGCGGCCCGGCGGCCGCGGAGGACCGTACACCCCACCGGGACGGCGGCACCGAACCACTGCAATGCTGACGGGCCCCTCACCTCCCCGCATCGAGACCACGCACGATCGCCGCTACCGCCTCCGGCTCCTCCTCCAAGAGCAGATGCCCCGCACCTTCCACGACCTGCACGTCAACACCGAGGCCGCGGCGCGCCGCCGGCCCAAGTGCCTGCGGTGGGAGAAAGACGTCATGACGGCCCGTCACCACCGCGCAGGACGTGGACCGCCGACCTTTCAGAACCACCGCAGGCAGCGGCGCGGGGGCCAGACTGCTGTGGCAACAGGTGGCGACCATGTCCATCCAGGTGGCGAGTGCACCGGGAACCAGCCTGCCCGGTGCCACCATGTGGTTCAGCAGCCGCCTTGCGCGTCGTACCGACGGGCTTACGAGCCAAGGAACCGTGGCCGCCACCACCGAAGGACTGACCCTGAGGCGAGTGAGACCGGCGGGCGAGACCAGGACACGGCCGGTAATTCTCAAAGATGAACAGGCCAGGGCGATGGCTCCATCCAGGGAGTGACCGACCACCAGGGCCGGTCCCGGCACGGCACGCTCCAGGGCCTCGCTCAGCCAGTTCCCGTACCAGGATATGCGTCCGCGACGCGGCCTCCAGTCCCCGCTCAGCCCCGGCTGGCCCGGAACATCCAGCACGACCGTGTGCCAGTCCGCGGACAGCACGGTGACGGCCGCCAGGGATACCGCCGCATTCATGTTGGTGCCCGGCAACAGCACGATGCTTGGCGCTCCACTGGTGATGCCCGCTGACGTTGTCAGCTCCCGGCGAGCGTGATCGACGCCCCAGGCGTCGAGACGCTCAGCACACCACCTCCGCACGCGAGTGCGGTCACTGTTGCTCTTATAGATCGACACACCAACGCATCCTCAATAGCCGAACCGGATCCGCGCTGACGCCGCGCCCAGAGGAAGGGGCCTGCGTTCAGGGACACGGCTGTTCTTCGGGCTTGCGTGTGCACTTCATGGTCTCTTCCGTCTCGCCCAGGCGCGTGGAGGCATCGTTCAGGGCGTCTTCCTGCAGGTTGTCCACCTCATCGCAGTCAGGGTTCATGCCTCTACCGACAGCCCATGTGTGCACAATCTCGGTGATCTGCTCTCTGAGGAACCAGGTCTCAGACGGCTTGCAGCTTGCGAGGCCTTGGCGCCAGCTGGCGGTGAGGTGCTTCACCGCGTCGTCACGGTAGTTGGGCGGTTTGGCCGTGTCTTTTGCGAGGCTGTCGAGGACATCTGCTTGCCATGCCTGGCGTTCGGCTTTCGGTATGTCGTCTGCGATGCCGTCGACGCAGCCGAGGCCGAGGCACAGTCGCGGGCCGGTGCCCTCAAAGGGTCTCCGGTGGCCTTTGCGGGTACGCCTGCGAGACGAACCGCGCATTCATGGGTTTGCGCAGCGCGCAACACGGCGTAAGCCGAGGGGGCGTCGGAAACCGCGCGCATCACCCTGACGACATCAATGGGGTCGGCCGGCATTCGGACGATTGGCCCGTCGCGCCACGGGGCGCGGTCCTCTTGGTTCATCTGGCCTCGCTCGTGGCCGACTTCGGTGGTTGGCAGCCGTGGGCTTTCGCCGAGCGCTGGGCGAACTTCTTGAACGCCCCGTGTGAGAGGTCGCCGCCGGGCAAGGGCCTCGCCGTAGGCGGAGGCCCGGCCCTGCCCCGGTACGGAAAGCTGGGGGCCGAGCGCCGGCCCGCCGCCCGGACGGACCAGCATGACCCGCTCCCGGTAGACATCGCGGAGCTCCGCGGCCAGTCGATGGGCCACGGCATCGTCACCGCACACGATCATGTGTCCGGCCGACGGGCTGTCGGAAGAGTGCTGAGGGGGAAGTGAAGGCACCTGCGTAGAGTGCCTCGCTCGGTGCACGGATCGCACGGGAATCGCCCGGCCTGCCCGTCCGTCGAGGCATAAGTGTCCGATGAACGGACTTCGGTCACCGCGTAACGGTCTGATTTCGCTCGCTGGGATTTCTCAACATCACTGATGGTTATGTGACTTGAGTCACTAAAGACCTCGTAAAGGCGTGATAGAACTGCGCAACTCCGCAGGTGGCACCCCCCTCGCCACGATGCGGAGTGCCGGCACGCACCGGCAGCACGACCAGGGTGATCACCGTCCGAGTCCGCGGACGTCTCACCCAACGGTCGCCGATCGGACAACGGCGTTCGCTCAATGCCCGCACATCAACCGGCGCACTCCTCCCGTGCCCCGGCCCTGCGCCACAGAGGTAGCCATAGTGTCTCTCGACTCCATCACCAAGTCCGTCGACGAAGCCGTCAGCGGATTCTTCGAGCCCATAGCCACCTGGCTCGGCGAAGTCGTCTTCTATTCCGTGCCCGTCGGCGGGACGGACCTGCCCCTCATCGTCGCCTGGCTTGTGATCGCCGGTCTGGTCTTCACCGGCTGGTTCGGCTTCGTACAGGTCCGCAAGTTCCGCCTTGCCATCGACGTGGTGCGCGGCAAGTACGACGAGAAGGGGTCGGCCGGCGAGGTCAACCACTTCCAGGCACTGACCGCCGCCGTCTCCGGCACGGTCGGCCTCGGAAACATCGCCGGTGTGGCCGTCGCCGTCTCCATCGGCGGCCCCGGAGCCACGTTCTGGATGATCCTGTGCGGCCTGCTCGCCATGGCCACCAAGTTCGTCGAGGTCACCCTCGGCGTGAAGTACCGCGAGGTGCACGCCGACGGCACCGTCTCCGGCGGCCCCATGCACTACCTGCCCAAGGGCCTGGCCGAGCGTTTCGGGAAGAACGGCAAGACCCTCGGCAAGGTCCTCGCGGTCCTCGCCTCCTTCATGATCCTCTTCTTCGGCCTCTTCGGCGGCAACCTCTTCCAGGTCAACCAGTCCTACGCGCAGCTGGTCTCCGTCACCGGCGGTGAGGACGGCCTGATGGGCTCCTCCGCCGGCGCCCTGTTCTTCGGCATCCTGATCGCCGCCCTCGTCGGCATCGTGCTGCTCGGCGGCATCCGCTCGATCGCCAGCGTCACCAGCAGGCTCGTGCCCGCCATGGCCGGCCTCTACATCGCCGCCTGCCTGGTCGCCATCCTGGTGAACATCACCGCCGTCCCCGCCGCGATCGGCACGATCATCGACGGCGCCTTCGACCCCGAGGGTGTCGCCGGCGGTGTGCTCGGCGCGCTGATCATCGGCTTCAAGCGGGCCGCGTTCTCCAACGAGGCCGGTCTCGGCTCCGCCCCGATCGCCCACTCCGCGGTCAAGACCAAGCACCCCGCCAGCGAGGGCCTGGTCGCCCTGCTCGAGCCGTTCATCGACACCGTCGTCATCTGCACCATGACCGCGCTGACCATCGTCGTCGCCAACCCCGCCAGCTGGGCCGAGGCGCGCAAGCAGGAGGGGGCGATCGGCGGAGTCACGATCACCTCCGACGCCTTCGGCACCGTGATGCCCTGGTTCCCGTACATCCTCACCATCGCGGTGATGCTGTTCGCCATCTCCACCGTGCTGACGTGGGGTTACTACGGCCTCAAGGCGTGGACGTACCTCTTCGGCCGCAGCAGGGCCAGCGAGCTGACGTACAAGGTCGTCTACACCTTGTTCGCGATCGCCGGTTCGCTGCTGACGCTGCAGACCCTGATCGACATGGCCGACGCGGTGCTGTTCATGCTCGCCGTCATCAACATCATCGGCCTGTACCTGCTCGCCCCGGTCGTCAAGCGCGAACTGAACTCCTTCCTGGAGTTCGTCCGCGCCCGCAACGCCGGTGAGGCGGGCGAGGCCGACGAAGACCAGGAGTCGGTGAAGACCACCGTCTGACCGCCCTGCGGCCCGGCTCCTGAGCGGGTCCGTACACATCTCGCGCCTTGGTGTGTACGGACCCGCTCGCTGTGCGTTTCAGCAGGTGAAATGGGCTCTGGTGAGATCAGGGGAGGGCGGTTAGGGTGTAAAGAACGCGTCAACGGCCTGCCCACGGCGGCTGCATCGGACGCGCGGTGTGCCGGGAAGTCTGGTCGGCGTCCTAGGGGCTGCATGCCCTGTGCCGATGCCCCGGAGGATTCCCTGATGGCTGCCGCCCCACGCGAGCGTTCCCCTTTTCTCGGCCTGCTGCCGCTGCCTGAGCGCACAGCCGTAACCCAAGCACTGAGGACGGAAACGGTCGGCGGGCTGGTGCTCCTGGCCGCAGCCGTAGTGGCGCTGATCTGGGCGAACACCCCGTGGAGCGAGGCGTACGAGCAGATACGCGACTTCCACTTCGGCATACCAGCCATCGGCCTGGACCTCTCGGTGCAGCACTGGACCGCCGACGGACTCCTCACCATCTTCTTCCTCGTCGCGGGCATCGAACTGAAACGCGAATTCGTCGTCGGAGAACTGCGCACCCCCGCCACGGCAGCTCTGCCGGTCGTCGCAGCACTGTGCGGCATGGTCGTGCCGGCCGCCTTGTACGCCGCCACGGTCATGTCCGGCGGAGGCAGCCTCGAAGGCTGGGCAGTGCCCATGGCCACCGACATCGCCTTCGCACTCGCAGTCCTGGCCATCCTCAGCACCCACCTGCCGGCCGCACTCCGCGCCTTCCTGCTCACCCTCGCCGTCGTCGACGACCTGGGCGCGATCCTCATCATCGCGATCTTCTTCACCAGCGACCTGAACTTCATTGCCCTCGGCGGAGCCCTGGCCGGCCTGGTCGTCTTCTATCTTCTCCAGCGCTACCGCGTCCGGGGCTGGTGGTGGTACGTCCCGCTCGGCATCACCACCTGGGCCCTGATGTACAACGGCGGCGTCCACGCCACCGTCGCCGGCGTCGCCATGGGCCTGATCCTGCGCACCACCCGCGACAAGGGTGAGACCTCCACACCCGCCGAGCGAACCTCCCACCTGCTGCACCCGGTATCGGCGGGAGTCGCCGTGCCTCTGTTCGCTCTCTTCGCCGCAGGCGTCGGTGTCTCCGCCGTGTCGCTCGGAGAGGTGTTCACCCAGCCGGAGCCGCTCGGGGTGGTGCTGGGACTGGTCGTCGGCAAGACCCTGGGGATCTTCGCCGGCACCTACCTGGCTGCCCGCTACACCCGAGCCCAGCTGAACCCGGACCTGGCCTGGGCCGACGTCCTCGCGCTCGCTGTGCTGGCCGGGATCGGATTCACCGTCGCCCTGCTGATCGGTGAGCTCGCCTTCCCCGACCCGACCGCAGCCGAACACATCAAAGCCGCAGTCCTGATCGGATCACTGATCGCGGCGGGCCTGGCCGCACTGCTTATCAAGCGCCGCAACGGGATCTACCGCCGTCTGGACGAGGAGGAGAACCGGGACGACGACCACGACGGCATCCCCGACATCTACCAGCGCACAAGCGGACCGGTACCGGCGAGCACTGACGAATAGGGCAGGCGCCATGGACCCCTCCGTGCTGACGGTGGCGATCATCTTCGCCGCCCTGGTCATCAAGACCGCCGTGCTCGAACTGCGGGAGCCGGGCAGCGCACGCCGGGAGTGGGCCTTCGCCACCAACGGATCAGCCCTGACAGCGGGTCTGACAGCCGCGGTTCTCCTCGGTGTCATGGGATGGCAGTCGATGGGCTATGCGGCAGTGGCGTGGTCGATGCTCGCTGGCGTACTCGTCGCCTACATCGTGGACCGCCGCCCGCCTCGGGGCTGACCCGCCGTTCGGGCCTTCATGCCACAAGCGATGAGCAGGGCAGCGAAGAGACACGCCACAACCACTCGGGCGTAGGACGCGAGGGCGAGGGTGTCCGCGCTCGCACCGACCTGCTCAGCCATGGCGGACTCCAGCCCGCGCCCTGGGCGAGCCGCTCTGTCTGATCGGCGGCTCCCCGGCTGCTAGGAACGCGGCCGTCACCCGCGCTGCGGAACTGGACCTACTCCTGGCAGAGGACCGGCCTCCCCCTGCCACCTCCGGTCCGGCCGTACGGACCTTGCGCGTCGGCCGAAAACCACCGGCCGGACCCTGCGCTTGCCGATAACCTC